>NC_016751.1:0-1200000 GCF_000255135.1 Marinitoga piezophila KA3 | reverse complement strand
GATAAATATGAATATTTGAACTCATATTTAACCAAAGATTTTAAAAAATTGGGGAGAGAAATATTATTTGTAGAAATTGTTAATAATATAGTATTTAGAGCAATTATAGCAATTATTATAGCCTTTTTTAGCTTGTATATTTTAGAATTGAATATAATAAAGAATTTTAATTGGGAGATTTTTAAAGGATTTATTGTCAGCTTTGTTGTAGGATCGTTTACTTTAATAGCTCTTTTTATGTCTTTTTTTGAGTATAAAAAAGAATATTCTAGTAAATTAAAAATCAAGATATTATTAGATTTAGGAATATATGTATGGTTATCTTTATTATTAATTGTATTTCTTTCAATGGAATTTTCTAAATTAAATTTTTTTGTAATATCTTTTGTTTTGGTAGAAATAGTAATTATAGCGCTTTCAATAGTTGTAGATGTATATGCTTTTCCAGAACTTTATATATATTATAATATATTAAATTATATAGATAGGGAAAAAAATAAGTATGAAAAGGGACAAATATATAAATTAAACGATAATTTTATTACAGAAGTTATTTTAAGAGAAGATTATATGTATTTTCCTTTAATTACATTTATTATGGAGAAATACTGGAATTCATGGAAAATCTTAAGTAAAAATCTTCAATTTATTACAAATAAATTTGATGCAATTAGGGTTTTTGAATTCATAAAGTTATATACGGAGTATTTATTAAATGTATATAAAGAAATTAAAATTATACATGTTTGGCAATTTGAATTTATAAAGTCATATTTATTGTATTTAATATCTTATGATTTCAAAGATAAAGAAATAAAAGAAGTTCTATATATACGAATTTTGGATTTTTTTGGATATAAACTTTCAAGTGAGAAGATATTAAAAGAAAAGATACTGTATCCTATTTTAGAAGAAATAATTGTAGCTAAATTATCAGATAACCAGAGATATGAGTGTTTTGTAAAATTTATAATTGAAAAGGAAAAAGATACAGTTTGGTCAGATGCTGTAAGTAAAAATATTGAATTGAAAATATATAGATTTTTGTATAAATATGCTTATGGGTTTGAGGTAAAAAAAGAAATAAAATCAGTACTAGATGAATATTCTTCATCATATGCAAAAGGAAAAATTAAAGGTGTCTTAGAAAGACTCAAAGAAAAAACATATTTAAATGATACAAAATTACAAAGAAAAATAGATGTTTTTATAGATGAAATTATGCAAGAATTAGATAAATGAGATAATATAAATGGAACCACCAGGGTCAAATTTTTGCCCTGGTTTTTTTGTTGGAAATGAAGGGAAACCATAATTGAATTGTGATATAATTCAATTGTGGAGGTGGAAGTGATGAAAAAACTGCCGGTAGGGATAGCGGATTATAAGGAAATAATAGAAGAAAATTATATATATGTGGATAAAACAAAGTATTTATATGATTTAATAAATAGTGGAAAATTTTATTTTATGTCAAGGCCTAGGAGATTCGGAAAAAGTTTAACAGTATCAACATTTTATTACTTATTCAAAGGAGAGAAGGAATTATTTAAGGGAACATATATATATGACAAATGGGATTTTAAGGAATATCCAATAATAAAACTGGATATGTCTGATAATACGCTTACAACATATGAAGAGTTTATAGAATCATTAAATAAAATGATAGAGGATATATATGAAGATTATGAAATACCAAAGATAGAAAATAATTTACCAACGAAATTTGGAAATTTAATAAGGGTATTAAATAAAAAATATGAAGAAAAAGTGGTAATCTTAATAGATGAATATGAATCACCAATATTAGAGCATATAAACGATAAGAAAAAAGCTGAAAAGTTTAGAGGATTTTTAAGGGAATTCTATAAAAAGATAAAAACAAAGGATGCATATGTAAAATTTGTATTCATAACCGGAATAACAAAATTCACAAAAACAGGAGTATTCTCAGCATTAAATAATTTAAGCGATATATCTTTAAACAGGAAATATGGACAGATGTTTGGATATACGCAGGAAGAATTGGAATATTATTTCAAAGATTACATAAAAGAATTATCAGAAGAAATGGGAATAACAGAAAAAGAATTGCTTGAAGAAATGAAGAGATATTATAATGGTTTTTCATTTGACGGAGAACATACAGTATATAATCCATATTCAATATTGAGATTTTTTTCAGAAAAAGAATTCCAAAACTTCTGGTTTGAAAGTGGCTCACCGAGTTTTTTGTATGAGTATATAAAAGGCAAAAAGATAGAATATGAGGATTTAGTAAAAACACCAGTAAGTGCAGAAGATTTCTCAACAAGAGAAATAGAAGATGCAAAAGCAAATATCTTCTTTACGCAGGCAGGATATTTAACCTTTAAGGGAATAAAAAAATATGGATTAAAGAAAAAATATATACTGGACTATCCAAATTTTGAAGTAAAAAACAGTTTTTCAACACTAATATTAGAAGCCAATTATGGATTTAATGATGAAGAAATAAACAGGGTAAGTGAGATATATTTAAAAATAGAAGAAAATGACATAAAAGGATTAATAGAAGAAATAAAAAAGATAATAAGCGCTGTTCCGTATAATCTACACAAAAAAGAAGAAAAATATTATCACTCATTGATATTTACAATAATAGCCTCAGCAGGAATAGATGTAAAAGCAGAAGAATTGACAAATTTAGGAAGAAGCGATTTAGTAATAGACTTTGAAGACAGAATATATTTATTTGAAATAAAACTGGATCAAAGTGCAGAAGAAGCATTAAAGCAGATAAAAGAAATGAAGTATTATGAAAAGTATGCAGGAAAAGAAATATATCTCATAGGAATGAATATAAATTCTGAAAAGAGGAATATTGAGAATTATATAATTGAGAAGTTGTAAAAAAAAATAGAAGTTATCATCGCAATCAATCTCTACCAAAAACTCAAACATAATTTGAATTAAAACCAATTGCCCCATCAATCCTCCCACAGCTTCTGCTGTGGGGTTATTTGAAATCAAAATTGTGAAAATATTCTTTAGTCATTAGAATTTTCATAATTAGAAGTTGTAGTTATTTAAAGTCCCTCTCCTAATCTACCAACCCATTATAATCTCCTAAATCTCTACATACTCTTTTTCAGCCTGCAATGTATATTGTATACTAAAAGCAAGACAAAGATGAAATTGAAAAATGGTCCATAAAGGGGAAATAAAAATGTACAAAAAAAAATTCAATTTTAATGGTTATAAAAAATAATTTTTGAAAGTGATGGAATAATCTATAATAAACCAGCAGAGCCAAAAATTGACTCTGCTGGTTTTGTTATAATTGGTGAGGTTGTTTGAGAGTATAAAGTGTACATGATATATATTTTAGATATCTAAATTGAATAAAAATTTCAAATTTGACTTTTAAAATTATATAATGTATAATTTTAATATAATGAATTGTTATAAATTCCATTTTGTGAGGTGTTGTAATATGTTAATAGATTTTAGTTTTTATAATTTTAAATCATTTGCAGAAAGAACAGAATTTTCAATGGTAGCAGATGATAAAGAAGCAAAGAGTTATTTTAATGCTGAAAAATTTAAACTTTTAAAAACAGCTGCAATATATGGACCAAATGCAGGAGGAAAAAGTAATTTATTTAAAGCCTTTAAATTTTATATATATCTTATTTTAAATTCTGCGAATTTTGGATTTGAAATTCCAGATGAGAAATTTAAATTGAACAAAAAATATATAGATGAACCTATGATTTTTGAAGGAAGGTTTATAATAGATAAAATTTATTATAGATATGGATTTTCTATAAAAGATAGAAAGATTGAAAGCGAATGGCTTTATTATAGGCCAAAAGGTCGTGAGGCCAGGATTTTTGAAAGAGATTGGCAAGAATTTAAACGAGGGAAGTTTTCAGAAGGAAAAGGTGTTGAGGAAAAGACGAAAGCAAATACTCTTTTTCTTTCGTCTTTGGCACAATGGAATAGCAAAACTGCAATTAAAATAGTAGAATTTTTTCAAAAAATTAATTTTATTTCCACAGATTTTCCAGTTGTAATTACGTTAGATTTAATGGAAAAAGGAGTTGTTAATAAAGACGAAATTTTGAATATGTTGAAAAATGCAGATATGGGAATAAATGATTTTAGAAATGAGAGAATAGAAATAAGAACAGATGAAAAGGTTGCTTTAACTCCACAGAACATTGGGATTATATCTGTAAATAATGAAAAATTATATTCAAATAAGCTTATAACATATCATCCAGTTTTTGATGAAAAAAATAATTATATAGAAAATATTGAATTTGACTTTTTAAAAGAAGAATCTGATGGAACAAAAAAATATTTTGGAATTTTAGGTCCTGTATTAGCAACATTAAAAAATGGCTCTATTTTGTTTATAGATGAACTTGATACTAGAATTCATCCATTGTTGCTAAGGACAATAATAGAACTTTTTAATTCAGAAAAAAATGAAAAGAACGCACAATTAATTTTTACGACGCATAATACACTTATTTTAAATCCAGAGTTATTTAGTAGAGATCAAATTTGGTTTGTAAGTAAAGATAAATATGGAAAATCAGAATTATACTCACTTCTTGAAATAAAAGGAGTAAGAAAAAATGCCAATTTTGAAAAAGACTATTTAAAGGGAAAATATGGAGCAATCCCATATTTAAAAAAGATATTAAAAGGGTTTGATTTAAAATGAGTAGGAAGGGATATTTTAAAAATAAAGGTAAAAGAAAAAAGGATATAAGAGAAATATTACCTTCAATACTGATAGTTTGTGAAGGAGAAAAAACCGAAAAACTTTATTTTGAAGCATTTGAAGTTCCAAATGCACATGTTAGAGTAGAAGGCGAAGGAAGAGGAGCAAATGTTTTGCTAGAAGCAGCAAGAAAATACTTAAAAAATGATGAATATGATCAAATTTGGTTAGTATTTGATAAAGATGAAGTAAAAGATCAGGATTTTAATAATGCTATAAACAAAATTGAAAGTAAGGGGTATAACGCTATTTATTCTAATCCGTGTTTTGAATTATGGTATTTGTTGCACTTTAGTTTTCAGCAATCAACTTTAAGTAAGGAAGAGTGCTTAAAAAAATTAAAATCTAAAATTCCTAAATATGAAAAAAATATTGAAGATATGTATGAAAGATTAAAAGATAAAATAGAGGTTGCTATAAAAAATGCAAAAAAATTGGAAGAACAAAAGAAAGATATAAATAGTTATTCTAAAAAAAATCCATATACAAATGTTTATAAGTTAGTAGAAGAATTAAGAAAATATGAAAGAAAATAAAATTATATGATCTGTATATTGTATACTAAAAGTAAACCAAAGATGAAATTGAACTTTTGTGTTTGTAAAATATTCTAAAAATGAGAAGTGGAATATTGAAAAAGATTTTTATAAATGGATACGATTTAACTACCGAAATGGAATTCAGAGAATTAATAAAGAAATAGTATAAAAAGTGATTATAGAAGTAGATATAAGTATTTCTATTTATTTTTATATGGTATAATAAAAGTGAAGAATTAAGTGAGAGGGTGATTATATGCAAAAAATAGAAAATAAAAATTATGCAATTATACTTGAAGTCTTAAATGAGGCAAAGACTTTAACAAAGACTAAATTAGTAAAAATCCTTTTTTTGATAGATTTATACTATAATAAGATGAGAGGGAAAAAATTAAGTACTTTAGATTATACGTTATATTTTTATGGCCCATATCCAGCGGAAATAGAAAAAATATTAGGATATCTTAAAGCTTTTGATTATATAAATTTTGAAGAAAGGTTGAGTTATGAAGGAAAACGATATTATCTTATTTCTATTTCAAAAGAATTTAAAGAGAATAAATTATTAACAGATGAAGAAAAAGCGTTTATAAAAAATGTAGTTAATAGATATTCCAGAAAAGATTTAGATGAAATATTAAAAGAAGTATATGCAATGGACAAAGTAAAAAATGGGAAATTTGGAGAGGTTATAATGTAAAATTTGGGGTGGGGTTTGTGATAGAAATAGGTGAATGGAAAAAGATTATAAAAAACATCGAACTTTTTTTTGAAGAGTAATAAATTATTAGTAAAAATAGAAACTATATGATCACCGTGGATCCTTCTAAGAGAGATTAGAATGTGGTCCACGGTATATATTTTTATATAATTCATTTTTCAAACTACCAGGGGTCAAATTTTTGCCCTGGTTTTGTTGTTGAGAATGAAAGAGAGGTCGTAATTGAATTGTGATATAATTCAATTGTGGAGGTGGGAGTGATGAAAAAACTGCCGGTAGGGATACAGGATTATAAGGAAATAATAGAAGAAAATTATATATATGTGGATAAAACAAAGTATTTATATGATTTAATAAATAGTGGAAAATTTTATTTTATGTCTAGGCCACGAAGATTTGGGAAGAGTTTAACAGTATCAACATTTTATTACTTATTCAAAGGAGAGAAGGAATTATTTAAGGATACATATATATATGACAAATGGGATTTTAAGGAATATCCAATAATAAGATTAAATCTATTAAAGGCGAAATCAGAAAATACAGAAAAACTCAAAGAAAGTTTAACAAAGATAATAATACAAGAAGGAAAAAGGAACGGAATAAAGATAGAAGAAACAGACTATGCGTTTGCATTCGATGAATTAATAATGAAGCTATCAGAAAAAGGAAAAGTAGTAATATTAGTTGATGAATACGAAAAACCAATATTGGACAATATAAATAAAAAAGAAAAAGCGGAAAGCAATAGAGAAATATTGAGAGATTTTTATACAACAATAAAAGCGAATGATGAACATATAAGATTTGTCTTCATAACCGGAATAACAAAATTTACCAAAACAGGAGTATTCTCAGCATTAAACAATTTAAACGATATATCATTAGATACAGCATATTCACAAATGTTTGGATATACCCAGGAAGAGTTAGAATATTATTTTAAAGAACATATAGAAAAAACGGCAAAAAAGTTTGGAATAACAAAAAAAGAATTATTAGAGGAAATGAAAAGATATTATAATGGATTCTCATTTGATGGAGAACATACAGTATATAATCCATTTTCGATATTACAATTTTTCCAGAAAAAAGAACTTAGAAACTACTGGTTTGAAAGTGGCTCACCAAGTTTTTTGTATGAATACATAAAAGGCAAAAAGATAGAGTATGAGGATTTAGTAAAAACACCAGTAAGTGCAGAAGATTTCTCAACAAGAGAAATAGAAGATGCAAAAGCAAATATCTTCTTTACGCAGGCAGGATATTTAACCTTTAAGGGAATAAAAAAATATGGATTAAAGAAAAAATATATACTGGACTATCCAAATTTTGAAGTAAAAAACAGTTTTTCAACACTAATATTAGAAGCCAATTATGGATTTAATGATGAAGAAATAAACAGGGTAAGTGAGATATATTTAAAAATAGAAGAAAATGACATAAAAGGATTAATAGAAGAAATAAAAAAGATAATAAGCGCTGTTCCGTATAATCTACACAAAAAAGAAGAAAAATATTATCACTCATTGATATTTACAATAATAGCCTCGGCAGGAATAGATGTAAAAGCAGAAGAATTGACAAATCTTGGAAGAAGTGATTTAGTAATAGATTTTGACGACAGGATATATTTATTTGAGATAAAACTGGATCAAAGTAGCGACGAAGCATTAAAACAAATAAAAGAAATGAAATACTATGAAAAATACAGCGGAAAAGAAATATATCTCATAGGAATAAATATAAATTCAGAAAAAAGGAATATTGAGGAATATATAATAGAGAAGTTATAAAAAAATACCGTAGATCCTTCTAACAAAGATTAGAATGTGGTCCACGGTATATATTTTTATATAATTCATTTTCCAAACCACCAGGGTCAAATTTTTGCCCTGGTTTTTTGTTGAGGATGAAAAGGAAGTTACAATAAAATACAGCCCCTTTAAGGGGCTGTATTTATTATTGTATTTACATTTGTGAAAAAGCCTGTTCTGCTGCTACTGAGAGTGGATATACAGTTGGAGCTGCTGTTAATAATGGGTGTGTACCTATTTGCATTGTCATAATGTCCTGAACAGTAACTTCTTTTTGAATTGCTAAACTGATAATATTTATCATTTCACCGATACTCTTTCCGCCAGCCATTTGAGCTCCTAATAATAATCCACTTTCTTTTGAGAATATTAATTTTAATACGATTTTTGAAGCATCTGCAAATTTACCAGGATGTCTGTCCATAACTTCCGCTTTTCCTACAACTATATCGAAACCTTCCTGTTTTGCAACTGCTTCTGTAATTCCTGCTGCAGCAAATGCTTTGCCTCCAATTACTGTTGAATATGCGTTTAATGAGCCTTTGTTTGTTCTTAATACTCTTAATTTGTAAAGGTTGGATGCTGCAATTCTTGCATCAAAAACAGCTGCTGATGCGAGCATAAGTCTTGATGGTTTTCCTGTGAAGTAATCTTTGTGTTGTACACAGTCTCCTGCTGCATAAATGTCAGCTACTGATGTTCTCATGTAATCATCTGTTTCAATGTATCCAAGATCTGTAATTTTTAAACCCATTTTCTTTCCAATTTCAACATTTGGCTTATAACCTGTAGCGAGTATTACAACATCTGCAGGTATTTCTTCTCCACCATCAAGAACAACCTTTTCAACTTTTCCGTTTCCTGCGATTTCTTTTACTTTAGAATTCAATAATACTTTTACATTATCGCTTTCAATTTCTTCACGTGCAATTTCTCCAAAATCTTTGTCAAATGATGCTGGTAATAAATAATCTCTTGCTTCTATTAATGTAACGTTTTTACCGGCTTTTTTGATTTCATCTGCAACTTCAACACCGATAAATCCACCGCCGATAATTACCACATTTTTAGCATCTTTGAGTTTTTCGTGAACTGTTTCGAGATAAAAATGATCCTTTGGAATTGTTAGTACATTTTCAAGTTCATTTCCAGGAATTGGAGCTCTAAATGGAGTTGAACCTGTTGCGATAATTAATTTTTCATATTCAAATGTTTTTCCGCTTTTTGTTGATATTGTTTTCTTTTCTGCATCACCGTCTATAACTTCATCAATTAATAAGTCAATTCCCATAGCTTTGAATTTTTCTTCAATTCCCATATAGTCTTTTTCTACACCACCAAGTGTGTGAAAGATATATGGTATTCCACATGGAACTAATTCTTTGTCTAATTTTTTGATAACAAGTACCTTTTTGTCTTTGTAGATTTTTTTTGAAGTCATTGCTGCAACGAGTCCAGCTGCACTTCCACCAATAACAATAATGTCGTATTTCATAATATCCCTCCTAAAAAAGTTATAATTTTCACTTTATTTTTGGCATTTTTATCCTTTACATTATTAATTATATCACAAATCATATATCTATTGAAAAAATATATATGTATTTTCTTTTAAATTTAGATTAAAAGAGAATTAGAGAATTAGAAAATTAAAAAATTAGAACATTAGAAAGTTCTAATGTTCTAATTTCATCTGATTTAAGAAATATAAGCTTGAGTATATCATTATAGCTACAAAGATGAATACGTTAATAAAACCAACGTGTTTTATAATTGCGCCAATTATTAATGGGAGTAATGCTGTTACAAAGTTTAAAGCTCCTGAGATTCCAACGTATAATGCTCTGTTATGATGATCGCTGATTTCTATTAAAACACCTTCAAATGTCATTTGACGGGCACTTATTGCAATTCCCGTTAGCAGGAATAATGTTGAGTATAATAATGGTGATGTTTTGCTTAATATTAATGCAAGTATTGGGATTAAACCTCCAATTGCTATACAGTATTTCAATATTTTTTTGTAGCCTTTTTTATGTAATAATGGTCCCCAGACGAAACTTGATAAAACTATTCCTATCATTTGTAATAACAGGAAGTTTCCAACCATTTTGTCTGAAAGGGTAAATGTGTTTTTGGCAAGTAATACATAAAATGGTATTATTATTAAACCAAACCCTGTTAAATTGCTAAAGATAACGTAATTTAGGAGATTTTTATCCCTTGAAAGTATTGTAGGAATATTTTTTATTATTTCCATGAAAGAAGGGAATTCCCTTTTTACTTCAAATTTTTCTTCTTTGATTAGCCAGAATCCAAGTGAGGCTATGAACAGTGAAAATGAAGCTATGAGAAACATGTTTGAGTAATTGTGTGGATATTCGAATTTATTTAATATATACTTTGCTAAGAATGCGCTTAATAGTGCAAAGGAACTTCTGGATATTTGCCTGAAGCTCATGAATTTTCTTTGCAAGTCCTTTGGTATAGATTTTCCAAGTAAATCGGTGTAACTTACACCTGCAAATACACCGCTAAATGAGAATATAGAAATTATAATAATAATCAGGGTTAACAGTGTTTTTTCTGATAATGGAGAGATTAATAATAAACCTATTGCTAATAATGAAAAGATTCTAAGGTATATTCCTGTTAATAGATATGGTTTTTTTAGAGGTTTTGAAACGAGAAACCCTGCAAAGAATAATTGTGCTAAGAGTGGAATTCCAACAGAGATTGCTGTGACAAGACCGAGCAGGAATTCACCGCCTCCTGCTTGAAGGATTAATGAGGAGACTACGGTGTTTACTTCGATGAATGAGCTTGCTATTGCGAGGAATATTGCGTGCCAGATGAATGCGTAGAAGTTTCGTTTGACGTTTTGCATATAGATACCTCCGATATATAGTCTTTTTATATTATTATATCAAAAAAAGTTCGAAAAGAAAACTAAGTTGGGAATTTTCAAGGATCAGCAATTGAGTCGCATGAACGAACCTTTTTATGAATGTTTTCTTGATTTTTGATTTAATTTTTATTTGTTATTATTGCACAAAATTTTTATGATATAATAGTTTTAGTAATAAGTTAGGGGGCGAAGTGGTTGAAGTTACTTGAGTTGAGGATAAAAGGGTTTAAGAGTTTTGTAAAAAATACAACATTAAATCTTGATGCAAATGTTGTTAGTATTGTTGGACCAAATGGTTCAGGAAAATCGAATATTGTGGATGCCATAAGATGGCTATTGGGCGAACAATCCTCAAAGCAAATGCGTATAGAGGAGAAGTTTGATGTTATTTTTAGTGGGACTGAAAAGTTGCCTCCTGCCAAAAAGGCTGAGGTGTTTATAAAGATAGAGGATGATGAGGGAAGGATAAGAACTCTTGGTAAGATTCTTTCTGCTGATGGGAAGATACAATATAAGATTGATAATAGAAATGTCCGATTGAAGGATTTAATTGAGGTAATGGGTGGTGCAGGTGTTGGTAAGTCCTTTTATTCTATTATCGGTCAGGACCAGGTTAAGGAATTAATAGCAGCTCCTTCTGAATTGTTAAGAGCGCTTATTGAGGATGCTGCTGGAATAAAGGTTTATCTTGATAAAAAGGAAATAGCTTTGAGAATGCTTGAACAGACAAAGGAGAATCTTGAAAGATTAAACGATATATTGTATGAGGTTGAGAAAAGGGTTAGATCATTGTCAAACAGAGCATCGAGAGCTAAGAAATATGTTGAGTATAATAAGGAATTAAAGGAAATAGGGGTTAAGTATTTTGGTGCCAAGAATATAAAGATAAGCGAGAAAATACAGGAGATTGAGAATAAGATTCTTGAGAATAAGTCAGAGGTTAAGGAATTGCTTGCTAAGAGTTTTGAGGTTGAGAGGTTATACAGGGAATTAAAGGCGGAGATAGAAGAGAAGGATGAAAAGCTTTCTGCATATGGAGAAAAACTGGAAAACTTCAAGCAACGTCTTGATTCATATGAAAAGATGAAAACACATCTTGAGGATGAATTGAAACAATTAAATTCAGCCATTGTTGAAAATAGCTGGGAAAAGACGAAGTTTGAAGAGGATTATGCCAGAAATAAAAAGAGATTTGAAGAAATTAGGAATTTAATAGAAAAGTATGAAAATGAATTGAGTAAATTAAATGAAGAGATTACAGAGGTTGAAAATGAAAAGAAAGAGATAGAGGCTTCTATTTCTAAAGAGATGAATAAGCTAACTTCTTTGAAAGAGAAATTAAAGCGATTAATTGAAGAAAGAAAAGAATATGAAAAAACTAAAAATGAGTTAATAAGCGAACAGGGGAGTAAGGATGAGCGATTGAAGTTTTTGAAGACTGAAAAGGAAAATTATGCAAAGAAGATAGAGGAATTAGAGGAAAAATTAAAAGTTCTTGAAAAGGATCTTGAGCATTATTCTAAAAAAGAAAAGGAATTAATGGATCAGATTGAAGAAAAGAAAAGTGAAACAGAAGAGCTGCATAGGAGCGTTTCGGAAACATATGAATATCTTCAAAAGTTAAGACGTGAAGAGGATTTAACAAAAAGAAAGATAGAGAATTTAAAACTGCAGATTTCGGATTATGAAGGGTTTTCATATGCAATAAAAAAACTGTTTGAGGCGTTTCATAATGATGAAAATATTGTGGATGTGGTTTTGAATTTAATAGAGGTACCTGAAGAGTTGGAAACGGCTATTACCACAATTGCAGGTTTTAGACTTCAGAATGTGGTTATAAAACGCTCTTCACAGGTGTCTTCATATATAAAATATTTAAAAGCAGAAAGAGCTGGAAGAGTTACATTTTTGCCTCTTGATTTGATTAATTCAAATTTAAGAAGGGTAAAAGAGCTGGAATATGAACCAGGATTTTATGGCTATGCGGTAGATCTGGTAAGTTATGATCCAGAATATGAAAAGGTTATAAAATATGTGTTTGGTAATTCAATAATTGTTGATAGGCTTGAAACAGCACTGGAAATTAAAAATCGAATGAAGAATGTGTCGCTTACAATTGCAACTGTTTCTGGAGAGATAATAAACACATCTGGTGCAATTACAGGTGGTGCTTCAAAAAACAATAATCAAACACTTCTTCTTTCAAGAAAGAGAGAATTAGCTGAGCTTGAAGAGTCATTGAAGGAAATAGAAGAAGAAATTTCTTTAAATGAAAAAAATTTGGAAAAGGTGGAATATAATTATAAGCGTTCAACTGTGGAGCTTAAAAAATTGGAAGAGAAGTTAAATGAGATAAGATATAATCATTTAAATGGAAAGAATTCATATAAGGATTTTAAAAAGGAATATTCCAATGCAAAACATGGGTATGAAGAGGTGTTGAGCAGAATAGATACATTTGAAGATAGGATAAATGAAATAGAGGAAGAATTGAAGGAACTGGAAATAAAAATAAACGATAATGTTGATTTGCAAAAGAAAATAGAAATTGAAATAGAGGAAATAGAAAAGAGCAATAAGACAATAGATAATGAACTCAGGAAGAAGATTGCAAGATTGGATGAATTGAATTTGCATAAGAATTCTGTATTGTCAAAGATTTCAGAATATGAAAAGGAAAGAAATGAAGTAAAGAATAATTTGAGAAGCATAGAAAATCATCTTGAATCACTTGAGAATAAGTTTAAGCAGTTAAAGAATGAGATGGAACAAAAAAGCAAAGAGTTAGAAGATTATGAAGAGGAAATTAAAAGAATTAATGAGGAAATGAATGAGGCATTTCAAATGCTTAAAAAGAGTAGAGAAGGTAAGAAAGAGAAGTTTGAGGAATTGGAACAATATGAAAAGCTTAGAAATGAAATAAAGGATAAGATAGATGATTTGAAGAATGCTGCGCATGAGCTGGATTTAGAGAAACAAAATCTTATTCATGAAAAGGACTTTTTATTTGAAAAGGCAAAGAATATGGGAATTGATACAGAAGAATTTGTTTTTGAAAATTTAAACGATATGGAAATTATGGCACTTGAAAGGCGTATTGAGGATATTAAAAAGGCTTTAAAACATATTGGAAGTGTTGATCTTGCTGTTTTAGATGAATATGAAATGGTGAAAAAGGATCTTGATGATAGATATAAGCAAAAAGAGGATATTTTAAAGTCTATTAAGACATTACAGGAAGGTATTGATAAGATAGATCAGGAAGCAGAGGAGAAATATTTAAAGACATTTAATTTTGTAAATGAAAAGTTTGGTGAGTTTATTAAAGAATTATTTGTTGGCGGCGATGGATTGTTGAAGATGTTTGGTGAAGGAAAGGCTTTTGAAAAAGGTGTGGAAATTTCCGTTAAAAAGCCAGGAAGGAATTTCCAGAAATTGCAATTGTTTTCTGGTGGAGAGAAAGCTTTGATAACTTCAGCTTTCCTTTTTGCACTTATGAATGTGAATCCTAGCCCATTTTATGTGCTTGATGAAATTGATGCGCCGCTTGATGATATAAATGCAGGAAAACTGGCGAAGTTAATAAGGAAACATGCTGATAAGACACAGTTTTTGGTTATTACACATAATAAATTGATGATGGAAATTGCCGATATTTTCCATGGAATTACTATGAGAGATGGCGTTACTCATGTTGTTCCAGTAGATTTTAAATTTATGGAGAACCTTAACTAAAAAAATTCCCCCAGATGGGGGAATTTTAAATTAAATCTTCTTCAGTTAAAATTTTTATGAATTGAAGTAATTCATCGTTATCATAATCTTTATCGATTAAATCAAATCCGTATTTTCTATAGAAATTTTTTAAATATTCTATATTTTTACATTCAAGCATTATGATTCTTCCACCTAATCTTTCTTGACCTTCTAATATTTTACTAAAACAAAACTGCATTATTTCATCGCCTGTTATTTTAGAAGAATATAAATCATTTTTTCCTAATTGTCCAATTAAAATTGCTGGGATTTCTGTAATTCGTTTTCCATTTATTTTTGAACTAAAACCATCTAATTTTTTTATTTTATTTCCCGAAAATTCATCTGGAATTTTTAAAACTTGGATAGCCAGTGTAAAATAAGCCAAAATTTCAAATTTATTGTTTTTGATTGCATCTTCATTATATATAAAAAATGTTCTACTTTTACCTAATTTTTCAAATTTAATAGCTTTTTCCTTTAAAAATCTTTCAATATCTGAATCTTTTCTACAAAAAAAATTTGAGATAAGCTTTTGGGCATTTTCCTGCCCACCGCTTATCTCAATTAATTTTTTTAATGAGAGAATATTTTTTTTAATTTTTCTACACCCTCTTTCTCTTTTTCAGGTGAGACTAAATTTTTATCAATTTTTATAGGTTTAGAAGTTTTTTCTAATATTTTAATAAAACTTTCTACTTCCTTTTTGCTTTTTAATATAAAATCTTTATTAAAGGATGATGTTGCCATATTATTCACCTCGCTTCACAAATGAAACCTTATATTAATTATACAGTAAATACAAATATTTTTCAAGCTATTTAGAATGTTCAACTCTAAAAAAAGTTCAAATATTTAATTATGGTAGCAAACTATAAAGAAAGAGTAAAAACTACTTTCTCATTATTTTCATTATAAATCTCAAATTTTATTCTTTTTAAGGAAGTTTCGAATTTTTCACTTTCATCTTTTTCAACTTCAAAGTCATATCCATTTTTATTCTTGATTACAGTAATCTTTATTTTTGCATAATTGCCTTCTTTAAATGCAAAGCTTTCTCCATCATCTTCAAAATAGATGAATTCCGCTTTGTCAGTTACAAAACCTATAACGATAATTTCTTCCGTTGCTTTTTCATCAACATAATTTAATTTTTCTTCGTTTAATACGATTAATGAATTTTCTTTTATAAACACAGGTATTTCATTTAATCCCGCTTTTATGTAATGTGTTCCTGGGTTTAAAACTTCTACATTTCTTTCTTTAAAATCAGAAACTTTCCAGTATAACCATTTATTTTCAGGTAAATATACAAAACGACCTTTTGCATTAGGCTGTATTATTGGTGCAGCCATTAAGGATTTTCCAACCATGAATTGATCTTCTATTTCAAAGGAAGTTTCATCGTCGTTATAATGCAAGAATAGAGGTGAAATAAAAGGTGTTAATTCTTCAATTGAATTGAAGAATTCAGAATAAAGATATGGGATTAAGGCATATCTAAACTCTATGATTTTTTTCATTATATTTTCAATATTTTCGTCAAAAGCCCATGGTTCCTGGTGACGGGTTCCAAGAGCTGAGTGATTTCTGTATAATGGTGAGAAAACTCCAAGTTGCATCCATCTAATAACTAATTCCGGTGACGCATTGCTGCCAAATCCGCCTATATCAGCGCCGGTATAGAAGAATCCTGCCATGTTTAATGAGAGGAGCATTCTTATATTTACGAGCATATGTTCCCACCAGGACATATTATCGCCCATCCATATGGTGGCTATTCTATGATGTCCGGCATAGCTGCTTCTTGATAATAATAAATATCTTTTATCTGGAATAAGTTCATTAAATCCTTCAACTGTAGCTTTTGCCATATAATAACCATATAGATTATGTAATTCTTCATTTGAGAATTTTCCATAAGGGGTATTATGATAGAATTCGCTGTAATATTCCCTTTTGTTTGAAAGAGCGTTTATTCCGTCTTTTATTCCAAAGAACTCCAGACCTATTTCTTTGTTTAGCATTTCATTTATTTCTTTAAGATATTTTTTTAAAGCGTCTGGAACGAAGAAAATTGATGGTTCATTCATATCATTCCAGAATGAGTATATTCCAAGATCTGTGAATAATTTATATTTTCTTCCCCACCATTTTCTAACTTCTGGATTTAAAAAGTCTGGAAAATGTGTGAATCCAGGCCATACTGTTGCTACAAAGTCTTTTCCATCTTTGTCTTTACAAAAATATCCTTTTTCTTTTCCTTCTTCATAGACGTCATATCCTTTTTCGATTTTTACACCTGGGTCAACTATGGGAACGAGTTTAAATCCTTTTTCTTTCATTTCTTTCATAAATTTATCGAAGTCTGGAAATTTGTTTTCATCGATGGTAAAGACTTTAAAGTCTTTCATATAATCAATATCCATATATATTGCATCACATGGAATTTCTTTTTTTCTAAAGTTTTCAGCGACTTCTTTTATTGTTTTAGCATCAGGGTAACTCCATCGGCATTGTTGATATCCAAAAGCCCATTTTGGAGGAATATATGGTGTTCCCGTTAGCTTTAAATATTCTTTGATAATTTCAATATTGTTTTGTGAGTTGAATATGTATAAATCAAAATTGTTTGATGGGATTGTGATTTCCATTATGTCGTGTTTTGTAAATCCTATGTCAAATATTATTTCTGATGGATAATCAATAAAGAGTCCAAATTTGTTGTTGACTATTAAGAAAGGGTGAGAACCATATAATGACTCTTTTTCCGGTGTGTGTAAAGGGTCATCTGTTGCATATAGTTTATAGCGTTTTCCCCTTTTGTTTAATCCTCCAAGTGTTTGTCCTAAACCGTATATACGGTCTTCTTCATTGAGCTGGAATTTTAATGTGAAAATTGTGTCGTTTTTTTCAAAAGAAAAGAAGGGGAGTTGTTCTGTTTCGGTGAAATTAAGCGATTTTTTGTCGAGTGTTACAGCGTCTGTTTCAAATGGTGTTCCGAATCTATATAATGTTGTAAAATTTAAAAGATTGGCTTTTAGCATTTTTGTTCTCCTTTCAATGATGGTTTTTATTGTTGATTGAGAAAAATAAATGCTTGGATTTTATTAGATGTGCAAGAATGCCATGACGATTTCCAGGACAATTAGGACAACAATGAGAAATTCGAGAAAATTGGCTCTTGAGCCTTCGCTTATTTCGTTTAATACAGTGTAAGTTTCCAGTGCATAATCTAATTTATGCGAAAGGTTTTTATATCTTCTTTTTAACTCAAAGAATCTTGCAAGTGATTCATATAATTCATCGTATAGATTCCATTCCCAGGTAATGGACGGTTTATCAAGAATCATAATATCAGATATTATTTCATGTCTTGTTTTTACAAGATTTAATGTTTTTCCTATTACAATATTCCTTATTATTGGCAAAAATGCTTTGAATTTTTTGTATCTATATATAGTTTTTTCTATTTCATCTTCAAGCTCGTCCGAAAGTTGTTCATATCGTTCTAATGCCACACTTTGGGATATGGTCAATGATATTAATGAAAGAACTTCCTGAGTAATGAATTCTTCTTTTATGAATAATGTTTCTATGTTGTAGTCAATATAAAAGTTTCCCTTTATATTATTATCGATTTTTATGATTAATTCATCTTCTAAAACCGTTTTATATTCTTCTTCTATTAATTTTTCCAGATAGACTATAAAATCCTTTATTTCCTTGTCGGTGAAATCAAAAAATACAAAGGTTCCAAATTGATAAACATGTACGTTTTTTTGATTATAGTTTAATATTAATGGCATTTCCCATTTTGTGATGACTGGCAATTGCAATTTTGCAGCTATAAGTGCAATGTCTATATTTTTTCCAGCATCAATAGCCTTTATTCTTATTTCATTTCCCATTTTATTCACCCCGATTATATATTAGTTTATACACGATAATTCTAAGTAAAACTATAATAATTCCTGCAATAACAAAAGCATTTATTGTTCTCAATACACCAAGGTATAGTGGTGTTTGAAAGTGCAAAAATGTATCTATTATTGAAACAAAAACAATAGCCTGTCCTATGTTCCAGAATATTTTAAAGAATTCTGTTGGTGGTTTTGTGAAGATGAAAGTGTATCCCAGTAATTCTTTAAATCTCGGTCTGGCAATTAGATATTTTTCAAGTAAATCCCTTATTTTTCTTTCTGTCATTGTGGAAATGCCAAAATTTCCGCTTCTGAGGATATAATAGATAAATACTATCCCAAGGATTATTGAAGAGAGAATTATGTCTTTTTTCTTTAATTTAAAGTTTTTTATCTGGACTATAAATAGTATAAATGGAAGGGTAATGAGTAATAATTTAATACCTCTAATAACAGAAATTTTATAGATGTATAAATAACTGTATCCTGAAGAGTAGATTAATATACCAATTAGTATATTAAACAAAACAGCTTTTATATATGCTTTGTCTTTTTCAAAATGATTTTTCCATTTTATCCATGAAATAAAGGAAAAAAATATCGCTGCAAATACATACGACCAGGGGTTAAAGTAAAAATATAATATAGCATATATTATTGAAAACAACGGTATATATATTGCTCCAAAAGCTAAAAGAACTGCAGCTGAGATAATATCAAAGTATTCAGGAATATTTTCCAATGGCAATATATAATCTTTATGGTTTTTCATTCTTTTTTCTATGGCATTTATTATTTCAGATCTTTTTTTATGTTCTGGAATATAGAAAAGGTTTATTCTTCTTTCATTGAGCGCTCTCCAATACCGTTGAACAACCTGTTCTGTATCGTATTTATCCATTTCCTTTGGTTTTATATAATGAGCATATCTTATTTTTTTTAATTCGTTATTTGATAGATAGATTTTATATCTGTCAAAGATGAAGCCGAAGTCTGAAAACTCGGCAACTATTATATTATTGAATCTATGGACTATATTTTTAAAGTCATCCAAAGTTATATTGGTGGAATTTTCGCTTATTAGGATATAATCCTGATATTTGTAATATTCCACAACCTTTTCCCCAATCTTTATTGATTGGGTTTTTAATCTGGAGTTATCAATGATATGATATCCTCTGGATAAGAATTTATAATCATTATATGAGATATAGATAAAGCTAAAAACTGCATAGAATATGGTTATATAGAATATAAGCGTTTTAAGATTTTTCAAAAGCTTATCGCTCCAATCTGTTTAAAACCTTTTTTAAATCGTTAGTTAGTTCTGCCATTAATGTATAACGTTTGTTTTTGTAATCAAATTCAAGGTAATATGAGTGCAGGAAGTATCTTTTTAGTCCTACAAATCTTTTTAATATCTTATTTTTTTCAAAATCACCATATATATTATCACCTGCAACAGGCGAGCCGATATTTGCAAATTGCCTTCTTATTTGATGTTTTCTTCCTGTTTTTAATTCAATGTCAACAAGGGATAACGGTATGTTTTTTATTCTGTATGTATTTAAGACATCATAATATAATACAGCTTTTTTATCGTCAAGTATGTCCTCTAATTTATTTTTTTCTCCTTTTAATTTTCCCAATACCAATGCCTGATATTTCTTCAATATATTTCTTCCTCTGATTATTTCTGTTAATTCTCGTGCAATTTGTTTGTTTTTAGCTATTACAAGAACGCCAGATGTATGTTTGTCAAGTCTATGAACAAGATGTGGTTCAAATTCGCCATTTGCATAATGTAAAACACCTTCTATTATTGTAACCTTTTCTTCTCCTGTTCCAGGATGCACTGAAACTCCATTTGGTTTGTTTATTGCAAGGATATTTTTATCTTCAAATATTATTTCCAGGTCTAAAGGTCTTGGCAATATGCTTTTTTCCTTTTTTCTTTCTTCAAGAGGACCGTTATATCTAATTTCAACTTTGTCACCTATATTCAAAACGAAATCCTGTTTTTTTACCCTTTTTCCGTTTACATATACAAAACCTTTTCTGAGTAATTTGTATATAAACCCGAGTTTTAGATTTTCATAGTTATTTCTTAAGAATTTATCCAATCTTTTATAATAATTTCCTTCTTTTACAATTATAGATTTTTGCATATTTTACTCTCCTTTTTGGTATAATATATATTAAGTTATAAAATTATAAACGGGGTGATGATTTTGTATAAAGAAATACTTTCTACGTTATATACATTTCTTGGAAAAAATATAGTAGAAGAAGAAAAAAAGGTAAAGAGCGAGATTTTTGATAAATTAACAACAAAAGATGATTTTTATGAGATTCTTGAATATTTAAAGAGCGAAACCTTTCCTGAGGAAGTGGAAAGAAAATTCCTCTCATTATTTATTATATCATTATTTGAGCGATTAAGAATAGCAGCTGATATGGAAAATGAAGTTTTAATATATGGAAATGAGAAAATTAACATGAAAAACTTAAATCTTGATAAGAGTATTGTGGAAATAGAACCGTTTTTGTATGAGATGATAGAATTGATAGAATATGAAAATTTACCAACAGAAATATTATTTGGGATTTTGTCAAATGACCTTGCAATACGGATTAAATATTTTAAGGAATTGATAAAAGGGTCAAAGGTTATGGAAGAGAAATGGTCAGAGAATGAATTAAAAGGTCTTGTGAATTCGTTGACTGATTCTACCAGAGAATTTTTAAGATATATGGTTAAAGTTGGAAGTTCTTCGAAAGATGAGATTATAAAAGAGTTAAACTTGAAGGATTCGCGTTCCATTTCTGCATTTACGAGCGCTATTTCGAGAAATTCGCCTCATAATAAGGAGAAGATTATATATGGTGAGAAAGGAAAGATATATTTAAACGGAAAGTATAGGGAAATATTAAACAAAATACTTGCATAATAAAATACCCGGAATTAATTGAAATTCCGGGTATTTATTTTAATTAAAAATTATGCTTCAGCAATAGCTTCTATTTCTATATCTGCGCCCTTTGGTAATGCTGCAACCTGTATAGCTGCTCTTGCTGGTTTATGGCCGTTGAAGAAGTCGCCATAAGCTTTATTAAATTCATCGAATTTTGAAAGGTCTGTCATAAATACATTAACCTTCACAATTTTATTTACACTGCTTCCAGCGCTTTCGAGAATGTTTTTGATGTTGTTTAAGATTGTTGTTGTTGCTTTTGCAATATCGCCTTTTATAAATTCTCCTGTTTCAACGTCTACAGGAAGCTGTCCTGAAACGAAGATGAAACCATTGCTTTTTACTGCTATTGAATATGGTCCTACTGCTTTTGGTGCATTTTCTGGATTTAATAATTCCATTTTAATTCCCCCTTCTAAGAAAAATTTTTCACGCTTTTATTATAACATATATTCTTAGTAAAGCAAACTATAATTTTTAGGAAGATTTTAATTTCGGTTTAACATTAAGAGGGATTTTTTGTAGTATACTATAATAAACTTTGTTAGTTTTACGAATTAATTTGGAGGTATAAAATGAAAAAGCTATTGTTTTATACAGTTTTAACAGGACTTGCTGAATCTATATATAGGGTAGTTTTTAATCTTTTTTTAAGGGATATTGGTTATACCAATTCATTTATAAGCCATATTACTTCACTTGAAATGATTGGTTCAGCAATTCTTGGATTGTTCATAGGAATTGCCGGAGATAAATTTGGAAAAAAGATTATGTTGTTAATTTCCTCATTGGTATTTACAACAATTTTATTATTCAGAGTATTTCATCCCTCTGAAAATATATTACTGCTTACGGCCTTTTTAAATGGTGGCTTTTTAACTTCAAGGATGATTTTATTAAATTCATTAATAGTTGATATTACCACACATGAAAATAGAGGGAAGTATTTTGGTTATAACTTTGGTCTTGTAATGGGAAGTGGTCTTGTTGGTAATTTAATTGGCGGACAATGGGCGAGTTTTTAGGGCTTGGAAATGCATTAGTTTTTACAGCGATGCTTCATCTTTCTTCAAATATATTTTTGATTTTTATTCATGAAAGCGAACACAGACAGACTTTGCGTTTAAAGGATTTATTTAATTTAAAAGATTTTGATAAGTTGCAATATCATATAGTAAAGATACATTTAATAAGAACCTTTTTAATAGGATTTGGTGCGGGATTATTTGTGAATTTTGGGAATATTATATTTAAGGACCTGTTTAATTTACAACCTACTATGATAGGAGCAGCTCTTGCTTTTGCGCAGTTTGGCGCAGCGGTAGGATCGATATTTTCATCGAAAATATCGAGAAAAATCGGTGCTTATCAATTTTCGCTTATTATGAATATCCTTGTTATACCGTTGATTATCTCCTTTGCTTTTGTTAGAGATCCTTATGCATTTACGGTATTATATGCTTTGAGGTTTTCGTTTATGAATATGACTAATCCGGTATCGACCACTATTGTAATGAGTTATATTCCACAAAAAAAGGTTACTACTATTAGCAGTATAAGAAATTTTTTGAATTTTATTTCACGTTCTCTTGCAGCTGTTGTTTTTGGATTTATAACTTCATTGAGTAATGGATATACATATCTATTTCTTGTGAGTTCGGTGTTTTATATAATTTCTCTTTATTTCTTAATAGAATTATTTAGACCTATAAAAAAAGATAAAATATTCTTGAATTTGTATAAATAATAAAATCCCCTTTCGAAAAAGCGAAAGGGGATTTTTTAAATAAATTATTTCTTTTCTTTTAATGCTTTTAATACTTTTTCTGGTGTAATTGGCAGATCTTTTATTCTTACACCAACTGCATTATACACAGCGTTTGCAATTGCTGCTGGAGGTGTGTCAATTCCGATTTCACCTACACTTTTTGCACCATAAGGTCCTGTTGGTTCATAACTATCCACAAGTTCCACATCTAAATTTTTAATGTCCGGTCTTGAAGGAATTTTGTAATTCATAAGATTGTTTGTTAACAATCTTCCGTTTTTATCGTAAATAACCTCTTCGTACATTGCCATTCCAATTCCCTGGGCAAGACCGCCTTCTACCTGGACCTTGGCGAGGTTTGGATTTATTGGTGTCCCACAATCCACAACAGCTACATAATTTAGCAGATCTACTTTACCTGTTTCTGTATCAACTTCAACTTCTGCAAAACCAGCCATAAATGGTGGTGGAGACTCTTCACCAACGTAAGACGCTGTTACGCTTAATTGTTTTTGGTTTTCGTTGTAATATAGTATTTCAGCAAGTTTTTTAAGGCTTATTTTTTTATCTTTTGTTTTTATTTCTTTACCGTCAAATTCAACCTCTTCTTCAGGTACTTCAAAATATTCTGCACCGGCTTTTATGATTTCATTTTTCATTTTTTCTGCTGCAAGTCTTACGGCATTACCTGAAACATATGTTGTACTTGATGCGTATGCACCTGTGTCAAATGGTGTGGTATCTGTATCTGATGAATATGGTATTATCATTTCAGTTGGAACATTTAATGCTTCTGCTGCTATTTGAGATAATATTGTGTCACTACCTGTTCCTATATCTGTTGCGCCTATAAGCAAATTAAATGAACCATCATCATTTAATTTTAATGTGGCGGCTGCCATATCTATTTTTGCAATTCCTGATCCCTGCATGGCTATTGCCATACCCACACCTTTTACTTTTGTGCCCTTCTTTTCTGCTTTGAATTTTTCTTCCCAGTTGATTTTCTTTACGCCTTTTTCTATACATTCATCTAATTTACAGCTATTAACAATCATTTCAACGCCTTCGCGGCCTTCACCCATTATTTTGAATATAGGTGATGTTTCGCCTTCGCGAATCATATTTATTTCTCTTAATTTTACAGGATCCATGCCTAATTTTTCTGCAAGCATATCCATGGCAGATTCTATTGCAAAGTTTGCCTGTATAGCACCATATCCCCTGTATGCACCTGCTGGTGGATGGTTTGTGTAAACTACATCTCCACCAAATCTTACAGCTTTTACTTTATTATACATAGGCAATACTTTTGAACCTGCAACCATAAATGTGGTTAATGCATGTTCACCATATGCACCTGTGTCTGAAAGTCCCCTTACGTCTATTACTCTTATTTTTCCATCTTTATCTGCACCGATAGTTACGTCAAATCTCATAGGATGTCTTGTATATGTTGATTCAAATACTTCTTTTCTTGTATAATAAACTTTTGCAGGTTTTCCGGTTTTTAAGGTAACCAGTGCTGCATATGGTTCGCCGTGTATTCCCTGTTTTCCACCAAAACCGCCACCTACACGTGGTTTTATTACTCTGATTTTGCTAATTTCCATGCCTAATGCTCTTGCCAGAATTCTTCTGACGTGGAATGGGACCTGCGTTGAAGAAACAACTACAAGCCTTCCCTGCATATCAAGATATGTATATGCTGCATGTGGTTCCATCATTACATGTGCCTGTGCCTGTGTGTAGAATCTTTCTTTTACTACAATTTCCGATTTTTCAATTTCTTCTTCCACATCACCTACACTCATTTCGTATGAGGCTGCAATATTATTTTTGGGGTCAGAACTAATAAATCCTTCACTTTTATAATCTGCTTCAGGGTGTATTATACTTTTTGACCCCTTGCTTTTTTCAAAATCCAACACAGGTTCAAGCACTTCATATTCAACTTTTATTAATTTTAAAGCTTTTTCTGCAGTTATTTCATCTCTTGCTGCTACAACTGCAACTTCATCGCCAACATATCTTACATATTCGTCAAGCACAAATTTGTCATATGGTGAAGGTTCAGGATATCCCTGACCTGCACGGGTAATGATATTTCTTGGAACGTTTTTATATGTTAATACACATTCAACGCCGTCCATTTTTTCTGCTTCTGACGTATCTATGTTTTTAATTTTTGCAAATGCATGAGGGCTTCTAAGAATTTTTACTATTAAAGCGTCTTTTGGCGCTAAATCATCTGTATATACAGGTTTTCCACTAACAAGTCCATAACCGTCTATTTTTTTGATAGTTCTTTTTACTTCTTTCATGCTTTCACCTCAAAAAATTGTTTTATTGCTCTCATTTGACTTGCGTATCCTGTACATCTACATAAGTTTCCAACAAGGTATTCTTTCATTTCCTCTTCTGTTGGATTTTTTAATTCTTTTTTCATTGCATATACGCTTAAAATTAATCCAGGGCTACAGAAACCACATTGATCAGCTCCCTGGGCAAGTAATGCCTCTGTAAATTTCTTGTATTCCGGATCATCTTTTAGCCCTTCTACTGTGGTAATTTCATGTCCGTCAGCAGATGCTGCGAGTACAGAACAGGAAAGGACAGGTTTTCCGTCCATGAGTACTGTACATACGCCACATGTTCCTGTGTCACAACCTTTTTTGACACTCATATAATTAAGTCTTCTTAATACATCGAGAAGAAACTCAGAAGGGTTTATTTCAACTTCATGTTTTGTATTATTAACTGTTAAGGTTATTTTCATTTTATTACCTCCTCTAAAGCCCTTCTAACAAGTACTGGCGCAATCATTTCTCTGTATTCCTTTGAACCTTTTATATTTGAACCATATTCAACTTCTGAAGCGGCTTTTTCTGATATTTCCTGTAATTTTTCTTCTATATTTTCAAGTGTTTTGAGTTCTTCCATTGTTTTCCTGGTTAATCTTGCAACGCCAGGTCTGGCACCTATAGCAATTTTAATGTCATTGTCCAATTTAGATGCAGCAGCATTTAATATTGAAAAATCATAGAATGAATTTCTCATATTCTGGAATGATAATTTTCTTCCGTTGTTTTTTATTATCAATTCAACCATAATGTCTTTTCTGATTTTTTCTTCGAGGAATTTTTCAAGTGGCATTCTGCCGTTTTTGTGCAATACAATATCTGTATCTAAAACAAGTAATACTGTAAGCAAATCAGAGAATCCAAGTTTTGGAAATACCGTTCCACCAAGAGTGGCAATGTTTCTCAATTGAACGGACCAGATGTATTTCATAATTTCGGCTAATTTTCCGTCAAAAGCGTTTTTTATTATTTCGCTTTTTTCTATTTCGCCAAGAGGCGTAGCGCTTCCAATTTTTATTTCGCCATTTTCTTCTTTTATATAATTTACACCTGCATCCTGTAAATCAATGGCAAGTTCTATCTTTCTCGAAGATAATCGCATAAAGGCACCGCTTCCTATTATTTCGGCACCGTCCACTGAAACCAATTTTTCATAGGCTTCTTCGATACTTTTTGGCCTGATATAATCCTTAATCTCAATCACCCTTATCACCCTTCCCTTGAAATAAGTTTATTTTATTAATTCATAATATGCTTTTATAAGCAGGTTTTTAACCATTTTTTTCCTGTATTCCGCTGTAGCTCTAACATCGGTTATAGGGTTTATAACTTTCATATATTCTTCTCCCATTTCTTCAAATAATTCTTTTGATACTTTTTTGCCTTTCATTTTTTCTTCTATTTCTTCGAATCTTTCAACTGTTGGTCCAACAGAGCCATATGCAACTTTTATATCTTCTATTTTTCCATCATTATCTGTTTTTAAAAGAACGCCTATGCTGATAATGGATATGTTCATTGCATTTCTTTTTCCAACTTTTTCATAGTAGTATTTGTATCCTTCCATTTCCTTTAATTCTATTGAATATATAAACTCATCGTTTTTAAGTTTTATTTTTCCCGGACCGGTAACAAAATGGGATATTTTCATAATTTTGTTTGAAGGTTTAATTTCCACATTTCCATCAAAGAGGTACATGCTTAATAGGAAATCGCCTGCTGGTGAAGCGTTTGCTATATTGCCTATTGGAGTAGCTCTGTTTCTAATTTGTGGAGAACCTATTTTTTTAATTATTTCCACTATCATAGGAAATCGTTTGTTGAATTCTTCATTTTTTATTAATTCATCATATGTTGTGTTTATAGGAATTCTTACTCTTCCATTATAGAATTTTACTTCTTCCTTCTCGAGACCTTTGGTGTCTATAATTACTTCTGGATTAAATATTTCTGCTCGCATTTTTACCATTAAATCTGTTCCGCCTGATAAAAGTCTGGCATCGTTTTCAGATTTTATTTTTGAAATTTCCTCTATTGTTTTTGGTTTGAAGTATTTTATGTTTTTCATCTGGACTCACCTCGTTTCTCTGCAGCGAGTTTTACCGCTTCTATTATCTTGGTGTATCCTGTGCATCTACATAGATTACCTTCAAGAGCTTCTTTTATTTCTTCTTCTTTTGGTGAAGGATTGTTATCAAGCAATACTTTTGTGGACATTATGAATCCAGGAGTACAGAATCCACATTGTATAGCTCCCTTTTCAATATATGATTCCTGAATTATGGTGTCGCCCTTTTCATTTAACCCTTCAAGGGTCCATACTTCCTGACCATCGAGTTCAACTGCTAAAACCATACAGGAATTGACGTTTTTGCCATTTAAGATAATTGTACATGCACCACATTCCCCTTCGCCGCAACCTTCTTTTACGGAGGTCATTCTCATATCATCTCTCAAAAAATCAAGAGCCCTTTTATGTTCAGCAACATCGTATTCAACATCTTTACCGTTTAACTTAAATTTTATTTTCATATTCCTTAATCACCTCTCTAACAGCATTTAAGTCTGGTTTTACTTTTTTTAGATTTACAAAGCTTTCTATTGCTTTTACATCTTTTAATCCATTTCCTGTTACTACAATTGCAACAGTTGAATCTTTTCCAATTTTTTCTGAAATCCTTTTCAGACCAGCGTATGAAGTAGCTCCGGCGGGTTCGGCAAATATACCGGTCTTTATTGATAATTCATATATAGCATTTAATATTTCTTCATCACTTACACTTACGAAATATCCGCCACTTGCTTTTACGTATTTGCAGGCTTTTACTACATCGCGCGGTTTTCCAACGCTTATGCTATCTGCAATTGTATGTGTTTCTATGTCGTCAGGCATAAATGGTTCACCTTTATCAAATACTCTTTTTATTGCAGCGGCACCTTCAGCCTGAACACCAATAATTCTTGGGATTTTATCTATTAATCCAAGTTTATAGAAATCGTAAAATCCTTTGTAGAATGAACTGATAACTGTACCATCGCCAACGCTTACAAGTACGTAATCTGGAACATCCCAATTGCTTTGAACAGCTATTTCAAGAGCTCCGGTTTTTTTGCCTTCAAGTAAATATGGATTAATTGCCGAGTTTCTGCAATACCATCCATTTTCTTCACCAATTTTTAGTGAAATATCAAATGCTTCATCATATGTACCGTCTATTGGGATAACGTTTGCACCGTATATGAAAAGTTGTGATATTTTTGCAATTGGTGCTGAAGCGGGTAAAAATATATATGTTTTTAATTTTGTTGGTGCTGATAATCCTGCTAAAGAACTGGCTGCATTGCCTGTTGAAGCACAATATATTGTTTCATATCCTTTTTCATATGCCTTGGCTATAGCCAGGGCTGATGCTCTATCTTTGTAAGATGCAGTTGGATTTGTTCCGTCGTATTTTATAAAAAGATTTTTAATTCCTAATTCTTCAGCGAGTTTTTTATGTTCGTAATACGGTGTTCCGCCAACATGCAAAGGCGTTTTGTAAGCTTTGTCGCTTATTGGTAAAATTTTCTCAAACTGCCATATATTATCGAATTTTCCAAAGTCTTCCTTTTTAACCTTTATTTCATCATAATCATATATTACTTCAAGTGTTCCTAACCTATCTCCGCAAACTGGACATGTATATTCAACTTCATCAGGTTCATATACTTTTCCACAACTTATACAACGAAGTTTATACTTGTTCATTTCTCAACCTCCTGTTTTTTTCTCTTTTCAACTATATTAAATTTTACATTATTTTATAGTTTAATTAAATGTTGCTTAAAGGTTGTGGTAATTAATTAGTGTCAATAAAAGGTGATTATTGTTTTATAATTCTTTTATTCTTAAAAGTCTATGATATCTAACAATTAAAAACGCTTAAACATTGATTGTTAATTTCAAAAGAAGAAAAATAAAAGTTCATTCATACGATTTGAGCACTAATCCTCAAAAACTGCTCATATTCGCGGGGTCGCTTAGATTCTGCATCCCTGCAGAAGCTGCGCTCAAAAAAACATCCTGTTTTTTTGACCCTCTCCATTCGCAGTTTTTTTCGGGTGCTCTGCGAGTATTCATTCACTTTTATTTTTTCAATCATTTGTAATTTTACCTTGGACACTCTGCGAGTATTCATTCACTTTTATTTTTTCAATCGTTTGTAATTTTACCTTGGACACTCTGCGAGCCTTCACTCGCTTTTATTTTTTCCAACTATCCTGTAATCCCCGCTGCGGGAAATTCTTAGTTTTCATTTACATCATTTTTCTTTTTTCAACTATATTGATATCTGCTGAAGGAAATTCCTAATCTTTTTTATTGTGATATAATTTTATTAACACATAAAAAATAGGGGGGATAGTTTTGAAAAGGAGATTTTATTTGAATAAGATGGATATTGAAGCGGGGGTTGAACTCTTTTTTAGTAAGCTGGAAGAGTATTTTAGGAATGATGAAAAAGAAGTTATCGATGTAAGAGAAAGTTCTGGTAGGGTTACTGCTGAACCAATTTTTGCCAATGAGAATGTTCCGTCTTATAATAGTAGCGCTATGGATGGTGTGGCGGTTATCAGCAAACATACATATGGTGCAACAGAAAGCAGTCCAAAGATTCTGGAATTAGAGAAGGATTTTGAATATATAAATACTGGTTATCCTATTAATAAGCCATATGATGCGGTAATAATGATAGAGAATATAGAGATTATTGATGATACGAAGATTAAAATTAGAAATAGCGTTTTTCCGTATAAGGATGTTCGAAAGGTTGGAGAGGATATATGTAAAGGCGAAATGTTATTCCCAAGATATCATACCCTTACAGAAAATGATATATCCTTTTTATTGATGGCTGGCGTATTTAAGATTCCTGTTTTAAGAGAATTAAATGTGTTGTTAATTCCAACAGGAAATGAAATTGTTAAACCAGAAGAGAAAACAGAAGAATTTCAGATTCCAGAAACCAATTCTGCTATGATTAAGAATTTTATTGAGAAATACAATGCAAGTGTTGATGTGCATAGTATATTGCCGGATGATCTGGAAGTTTTGAAAAAAACAATAGAAGAGAATATAGAAAAATATGATCTAATTCTTTTAAATGCTGGTTCTTCAGCTGGTTCAAAGGATTTTACCTTTCATGCGGTAAATGAGCTGGGTAAGGTTATTGTTCATGGATTGAATATAAAACCGGGAAAACCTGCTATTTTAGGTATTGTTAAGGATAAACCTGTTATTGGGTTGCCGGGATTTCCTGTTTCGTGCAATATAATACTTGAGGATATAGTGAAACCTTTGATATTGAATAAAACAAAGGAAGAAGTATATTATGACAATGAAATTATTGAAGGTGTATCTGGAAAGAGAATTCATTCTTCCATTACAGAAAAGGAATATTTAAGGGTTGGTGTTGGTAAGGTTGAAGATAGATATGTAGCTATTCCTTTAAAGAGAGGTGCCGCTAATATTTCAGCAGTATCGAAACAGGATGGTGTTGTGTATATAGAAAAGGGTATAGAGGTATTGGAAGATGGCGAAGAGATAAATATACATCTTAAGCGTTCTAAAGAAATAGTGGATAATAATATTCTTGTTATTGGAAGTCATGATTTGTTGATAGATTTACTTGCTGATTATATAAAGAGATATGATAAGAATATAAATATTGTTTCTGCTAATGTTGGAAGTATTGGTGGAATAATGGCTATAGCAAAAGGGTATGCTCATATGGCTGGAATGCACCTTCTTGATCCTGAAAGTGGTGAGTATAATATCAGTTATATTGAAGAGTATATTGATGAGTATACATTGATGAATCTTTCGTATAGGGAACAGGGATTTATTGTTCAAAAAGGAAATCCTAAAGGTATAAAGACTTTTTCAGATCTTACAAAGGACGGAGTTAGATATATTAACAGGCAAAAAACTGCAGGAACAAGGATTTTATTGGATTATCATCTTGAGAAGGAAGGTATTTCTCCGGATAGGATTCATGGTTATTCTGATGAAGAGTATTCACATGTTAATCTTGCATTGAAAATAAAAAAAGATATGGCAGATGTGGGTCTTGGAATAAAAGCAGCTGCCAATATTTATGATCTTGATTTTGTGCCAGTGGCACATGAGAGATATGATCTTTTAATACATCCTTCTTTTATAGATGATCCGAGATTTAAGTTGATTCAGGAAATAATAGGTTCTGAGGAGTTTAAAAGAGATGCAGAGAAGCTGGGTGGATATCTCTTAAAAGATACAGGGAATTTTATAAAGGAATAAAAATTACCCCCCACCTGCTGGTGGAAAAATTGAAATAACGCCTTCTTCGATTTTTGTATCTAAACCATTTAGATGTAATATGTTTTTTCCGTTTATTAATATCATTGTTCCTTTTCTAATACCATTTTCATCAATAAGGTATTCTCGCACCTTTTCATCGTTGAAATGTTTTACAAGTATGTCTATTAATTCATTTACAGTTGTATTTTCATTTAAATCTAAAGATAATGAAGCTACCCTGAGATGTAATCTCAGGGTAGCGAAAAATTTTATTTCAACCTTCATAGAATTCCTAACTCCTTGAGTTTTTCTTCTGTAGGAATACCTTCTTTGCTCCATCCTCTTACTTCGTAATATTTTGGAAGCAATTGATCAAGATGAACAACCTGACCTTTGTTTGGACCTTCTTTTACAGGTTCTTCGAGCAATCTCTTTGGAAGTGTATCCTGTGAAGGATCGATTCCTGCTTCTAAATTGAATTTTCTTTCAAGATTCCATATTCTTTCGCCAATTTTTAATATTTCTTCTGTTGATTTATTCCATCCCAATGCAGCGTTTATTAAATCAGCATAATCGTCAGCACCTAATGCGAATGAGGTGAATAAACATAATCCTCCAGCATCTATAACTGCTGTTAAATCCTGGAATGCTTTAACCCATTCTGCTTTTCCTTCAAGTGCTTGTGGATCTATTTTTTCAGGAGCACCGAGAATTTCAGGAGAAATCATATAACCTCTAACGTGACATCCGCCTCTGTTACTTGTTGCGTATTCAAGACCATGTCCCTGAGCACCCCTTGGATCGTATGCAGGAATTTCCTGTTTTTTAACAACCATGGCAAATTCAGGATGTCCATAACTTTCTGCAAATCTATAAGAACCTTCTGCTAATTTGTCGCCAATTCCTTCTCTTAATCCAATTTGTTTTGTATAGAATACTACAGCTTCTGAACTTCCAAATTTCAATTCAGGACCATTTCCTAATTCTTCTTTCTTTACAATGCCCTTTTCATACATTTCCATTGCACATGCAATTGTTGAACCTGCTGAAATTGTGTCTAAACCATATTTATTACATAGATGGTTTGCTTCAACTATAGCAATTAAGTCTGAAACGCCACAATCTGGCCCAAATGCCCAACCAGTTTCATATTCTGGACCTTCTGTTTCAATGCCGTTAGGAAGTGTTACTCTTCTTCCACAGGCTATAGGACAGCCAAAACATGGCATATTTTTAACGAGATATCCTTTTTCAACAAGCGCTTCGCCGGAAACTTCATCTGTAAATTCAAATACTGAATCCTGGAAGTTTCTTGTTGGATATAATCCGTTTTGATTAATAATATTATCGAGAACCTTGGTTCCCAGTTTAGGCAAACCTTCACCGGTAATTCCATTTTCTCTTAATTTTTTGATTTTTTCTTTTACAACTTCCATGAATTTTGCTGGATCTTTTACCTCAGGTCTCTTTGTTCCTCTTACAACGATACCTTTGAAGTTTTTGCTCCCCATTACTGCACCAACACCGGTTCTACCTGCAGCTCTATGTTTATCGTTCATAATAGCTGCAAATTTTACCAATTTTTCTCCTGCTGGTCCAATACATGCAACTCTTGCTCTTGGATCTCCAATTTCTTCCATCATTATATCAGTGGTTTCAAATACGTCTTTTCCCCAGAGATGAGAAGCATCTTTAAGTTCTACATGATCATCTTTAATCATAAGGTATACAGGTTTTTCAGCTTTTCCTTCAATAATAATCATGTCATAACCTGCAAATTTCAATTCTGCACCAAAATAACCACCTGAGTTACTTGAAGCTATGGTGCCTGTCAACGGACCTTTGGTTACTACCATATATCTTCCACCTGTTGGTGCGGCAGTTCCTGTTAAAGGACCTGTTGCAAAGAATAATTTGTTTTCAGGTGAGAAGGGATCCACTTGAGGGCCTACTTCGTCGTAGAACATCTTTGTTGCAAGGCCTCTTCCACCAAGATAGAGCTCATAATCCTCTGGCAGTTTCTCAACCTTTACGCTTTTTTCGGTAAGATTTACTCTTAATACTTTTCCGTTAAATGACACTTTTACCCCCCCTTTAGAATTTTCCTTCCTTTCCAAACACGGGAGGCATAACCGTTTCCAGTTATACCCATTGGCCTTTTTCCATGACGCAGCTTGCGTTTTAGGAGAAAAGGCTCGGAAGGGGTATTTTGTCTATATATGTTCTATATATATTTTACCACATTATTTCTGAATTTTGTCAATTAATTTTTATTTTATTATTTATATACTATACTGAAATTATTTTCAATCTTTACTTTTTCTTAAAAATATTGTATAATTTCATAGATAATGGATTTTTATTATGATTATAATCTTCATATATATAATTAAAAATATTGTTGATTTTTTGTTGGGAGATGGTATAATATATGCGATAAAGATTTTAAATTTAATATAATTTTAAATATTCAGGGAGGAGAAAATATGAAAAAGAGCAGCTTATATGTTAAACTCGGAGTACCTATAGTTCTATTTATTCTGTTATCATTGTTTACTTACTTTTCAACGAGAACGATTACGAAAGCCCAGGCTTATGATGGACTTGTAATTAATCTTGCTGGAAGGCAGAGAATGCTTACACAAAGAATGACCAAAGAAGCATTGGCTTATCATATTTTAAAAGATGAAGCTTTGAATAAGAGTTTGGATAATACTATAAAGGTGTTTGATACAACGCTTAATGCGTTAAAAGACGGAGGAAAAGCCCCATTTGATCTTGCCTGGCAAAAAATGGTTGATGTTCCTGAAGCTCCTCCTACAGTAAAAAAGCAATTGGAAAAGGTAAAGTCAATGTGGGATGAATTTTATAAGCATATTGAAGATTTTAGAACCACACATAGTGAAGAATCAATGAAGTATATTGTAGAACACAATGTTCCACTCTTGGTTGAAATGAATACTGCAGTTACATTATTCCAGAAGGAATCTGAAAAAAAGGTTCTTTTAATGAGAAGAATTCAATTTGTTGTTTTTGCTATTAATTTGTTGGTAGGCCTTTTTGCATTTTATATGCTTAGAAAATCATTGTCACCATTAAAAGAACTTGAAAAGATTGCAGAAGGTGATTTAACAGTATCTGCTAAGATTCATTCAGATGATGAAATAGGGGTTATTGCCAAAAAGATGTATGCTCTTGTTGGTGAAAAATTAAGACCAACATTTGAATTTATAAAGAAATCAATGGAAGGAATTAAGATATCAGCGGATAATGTTTCTTCAAGTGCTCAGGAATCAAATGCAATTATTGAAGAATTCAAAGCTTCATTTGATATGATGGCAGAAGAAGCTGAGATAATGAGAAGAGAAACAGATAATACCAATGATGCAATTGCTGAAATTTCACGTTCTACAGATGAAGTTGCAAATGCAGCAATTGAACTGGCTGATGTTGCAGGTGTTCTTGAAACAGCTACAAATACAAGTAAAGAGGTAATGAAATCACTTGAAGAAGCTGTAAATGCTGCAACAGAAGAAACAATGAAAACAATAAATGAAATTAAAGAACTTGAAAATTACGCAAGTAATATAACAGAAGTTATTGAACAGGTTTCTAATATTGCAGAACAGACAAACTTATTGGCATTAAATGCGGCAATTGAAGCTGCAAGAGCAGGAGAAGCAGGAAAAGGTTTTGCTGTTGTTGCTGATGAAATTAGAAAGCTTGCAGAAGAAACAAGAAAAGCTACAGATGAAATTGCTGGTATATTGGGGTCAATTAAGGCTAATGTTGACAAATCTACAAAACAAATATATACGGTAAAAGAAACAGTTGAAAAGGTTACTGAAAATTCAAAGGTATTAACTGGAGAATTGGATAATATTTTAAGTCAAACTGCTATAGTTTCTGAACGTTCACAATCATTGGCAGCATCAGCAGAAGAACAGAATGCTTCTTCACAGACAATTGCAGAATCTTTCTCAAATGTAAATGATTCATTGAACAGATACTTTGAAAATGTTCAGAATATGAAGGAATCAAGCAATGAAATTCAGAATATGGCAGATAATCTTGCAGAAATCGCAGAGGATTTACAGATGAGTGTAGACCTTTTAAATAATGCACTTGCTGAATTTAAATTTTAAATAATTATAATTAAAAAGGCTGTTCATTTGAACAGCCTTTTTTGATTATTCATTATAATAACTTTGATTTTCTAATAATTGTTCTTCAGGAACGTCTTTATATACTTTAACAGGACTTCCAAGAACAATTTTTTTAGAAGGAACATCTTTTGTAACTACTGAACCTGCTGCTACAAGGGCATCTTCACCAATTGTAATTCCTGGTAATATTGTTGAGTTTGCACCGATTCTTGCACCTTTTTTCAATGTAGCTCCTTTAAAGTATTTTTTTCTTTCTTCGGTTCTACCGAGGAAGTTGTCGTTTGTAAAGGTTACTTCTGGAGCCACAAAACAATAATCTTCTATAGTTGATAATGCTGTTATATAAGCGTTTGTCTCTATTTTTACTCGTTTTCCTATTTTTGTTTGGTTTTCGACTGCAACGCCCCTTCCTATAATGGTATATTCACCGATTTCAACATCTTCTCTAATACTTGCAAGATCACCTACAAAAACAAAATTGGATAATTTTGCCCCTCTGTATATCACACAATTTGCACCAATAGTTACATATTCTCCAAGTTCAAGTGGAGGTAGTTCTTTTTCTATGGTTACAGCTGACGCAGAGGCTTTAAAGGGCTTTTTTCCAAGAACTGTATTGTCTGCTATTACACATCCTTTTTTTATTATTGTGTCCTTTTTTATAACTACGTTATTACCTATTATAGCTCCTTCTTCTATGACGACATTTTCTTCAATTTCTATATTATGACCGAGTTTTACAGTATCGTGTATCTTTGCATATTCTGATATCATTTTTTCACCTCGCGATTTTTTTATTCACTGAGTGAATTATAGCATGGTATTTGTTGCAGTGTCAAGTGGATATAGAGAAATATATTTTTCTAATTTCAAAAAAAATTAATATATTAATATCCTTTTTAATGTATAATATTTAATTGACTTATATTTATCGGAGGGATTGAAATGAGGATATGCCTTGTAGGATACGGTGTTAGCAATAAAGCGTTGCTTGAAAATATATTATTAAAAGAGAACTATGAAGTTTTTATTAGTAATAATAAACCTTTGAAAGAAGAGGATAAGGAATTTTTGGATTTACATAATATACAGTATGAAGAAACGCATGGAAAATTGCTAAGAAATTGCGATCTTGCTATTTTAAGTCCTGGTGTAAAACCAGATGGTGAAGTTGTAAACATTTTAAAAACCTCAAATATTAAAATCTCTACTGAAATAGAATTTGCATGGAATTATATAAAGAAACATAATCCTGAGGCTGTTTTTGTTGGGGTTACAGGAACAAATGGAAAATCAACAACAACTCAATTAACCGGTCATATTCTTAGCAGTACATATAATACATTTGTTTGTGGGAATATAGGGACACCGTTAAGTTCCGCGCCGCTGGATAAAGAAATTTATGTTGTAGAGGTTTCAAGCTTTCAGCTTTTCTGGGGTTCAACCTTTACTCCAGAGATATCTGTTTTGCTAAATCTTATGCCTGATCATTTAAACTGGCATTCTTCTTTGGAAGAGTACTATAATACAAAAATCAATATGGTAAAGCGAACGGTTATGGGTAATGGAATGGCATTTGTAAATGCCAATTTAAGAGGTTATTTTGATAATTTACAAAGAATTGTTCTATTTGGGGAAAATGGTAATATTGTATGGAAAAATAACATGATAGAAGCAGGGAATATTGTAATTAATATAAACAATTTAAGTTTGCAATTTGAGCTATATCAGGAAGATGTTATGGCTGCTGTTGGAGTTGCGTTGAACCTGGATATTTCAAAGAATGTTATAGAAGAGTTTATTTCAACTTTTAAGACACTTGAACATAGACTGGAATTTATAGAAGAGTATAACGGAATTAGATTTTTTAATGATTCAAAAGCGACAAATGCACATGCAGCATATTCTGCATATAAGTCATTTAGAAATAAAGGTTATATTGCTATGCTTTCTGGTATTCCAAAAAATGAGGATATGACTATGTTATTGCAGGAATTGCAGAAATATGCAAAAAAAACCATAGTTTTTGGAAAGATGGTTGATGAGATTAAAAAGTATGAATTTTTTAATAATTATATTATTACAGATACTTTTGAAAAGGCTTTTGAACTTGCATTAGAATGGGCGGAAAGAGGAGATAGCGTAATTTTATCCCCTGCAGGGGCAAGTTTTGACCTTTTTGAAAATTATAAGGAACGTGGAAGAATTTTCAAAGAGGCTGTAAAGAGTTTAAAATGGAGATGATAATGTGAAAATAAATGTATTAAAAAGCAGGGCTTTGTTGTTTATATTATATATTGGAATGGCATTAATATTGGGAACATTTTTTGTATATAGTTCTTTAAATGCAATGGAATACACTTTTTCATCTGCACAGATAGATAGAATGTTTCAAAAACATGTTATGACAATAGGTATTTCTGCTGTGTTAGGAATATTTGCATTTCTGTTTTCCAGTTTTGTTACCAGAGGAAAACATCTAATGAATGCGTTGTTTTTGTTTTTTGTTGCATTACTGGTTCTTGCATTAACTCAAACTCCAATTAATGGAACTCGAAGATGGATAACTATTGCAGGTTTTCAGCTTCAACCGTCAGAATTTATGAAATTATATTTGCCTTTATATCTTTCATGGTATTTTTATAAGATAAAAGAGAAGAAGAATACATTTTTATATGGAATTGTTATTCCAATGGCTATAACCATATTAACTGTGGGTTTAATTTTTCTTGAACCTGATTTAAGTACGTCATTATTGATATTCTTTCTTGCTTTATTAACTATTTATATAAATGGAGTTAGAAATATACATTTTTATTTAACTATATTTTTGCTTTTGGTTATAGGGGTTTTGATTTTTTTAAATACTGATATTTTACATGGATATCAGCAGGAGCGTATAGAAAAGTTTAAGAATAAAGAGGAAAATTATCAGTTACAACAATCTCTTGATGCAATTAGCAATGGTGGTTTTTTTGGCTCAGGAACATTTATTGGAGAGGAAAAATATACCGTGCCATATTCTTATAGTGATTTTATTATTGCTGTTATTGGCGAAGAGTGGGGAAAATTTGGAATTATTATGATAATAACCCTTTATTTCTTAATTTCAAGGGAATTGATTTTAATGTCATATCATATAAAGAATCAGGCTGCAAAGAGTTTTATGGTTGTTTTTGCATTCTGGATATTTATTCAGAGTTTTGTAAATGTTGGTGTTTCAGTTGGTTTGTTGCCAACTACTGGAATAACCTTGCCGCTTATGAGCTATGGTAATTCTTCATTGTTGATTACTATTGTTTCCATTGGATATATTATGGGAATGGTTTTTTATGAAATTATTAGAAATAATCCTGAAAAACAGAATGAAACACAAACTAATCTTGAAAAGGTGGAAAAAATAGATGAAGTATAGAGTTGTCTTCTCTGGTGGCGGTACTGGTGGTCATTATTATCCGGCATTATCTTTAATAAATGAATTCAAAAAGATTGTTGATTTAGATTTAACATATTTTACTATATATAATAGACTTGATTATTATAAAGTTCCAGAAGATTTGCCAGAGGCTAATATGATACCTTTAAAGGTTTATGGGTTAAAAAGGCCTTTATATTCCTTAAAAAATATTTATGTATTAAGCAATACTTTTATTAATTATCTTAAAGTTAAAAGATATTTGAAGAGAATAAGACCACATTTTGTTGTTTTAACTGGAGGGTATGTTACAGTTCCAGTTGGGATGGCAGCTAAAGATTTGAATATTCCCATTTTTTTACTTGAACAGAATAGTATAATGGGGATTGCTAATAAAGTTTTAAGTAAGTATGCGTCAAAGATATTTTTATCTTATGAAAAGACTATAGGGAATAAATACCCTGAGAAAAGTATATATAGCGGAAATCCTATTCGAATTCCAGAAAATGTGGATAGAAAAAGACTTTTGGAAAACCTGGGTTTTAATCCGGAAGAAAAGTTTGGAGTTGTTTTTGGTGGAAGTTTGGGGTCTGAATTTATTGACAATATGATGATTAAGGTTTATAATGAAATAAAGGATATAAATTTCCTACATGTTTCAAAAAATATTAAAGAAAAATTTTCAAATGTGAGAATTTTTGAATATGTAGATAAATTGCATGAATACTTAGCTATAAGTGATTTTGTCATATGTAGAGGAGGAGCAACTTCATTATCAGAGATTGATTTTTTTGAATTATCTGCTATAATTATACCCTGGGGGCAGTCTGCAGAGAATCAGCAATATTTAAATGCGAAAAACCTTGAAAATCTCAAAAATGATATCCATGTTTTTAAAGAGGATGAGGTTGAACTTGATAAAATAAAAAATATAATACGTTTATTTAAAAAAAGAAATGATTATACAATAAATAAGGAAAACCCCGGTTCAATTATAGCTAAAAAAATTTTGAATGAAATTCAATAGGAGGAACCTGAAATGAAATACTTCTTTTCTGGAATTGGCGGTATAGGGATGAGTTCATTAGCTCTTTATACAAAATATAAGGGTTATGATGTAGCTGGTTCCAATAATGCAAATAGCGAAAGGACACAATATTTAAAGAATAAAGATATAGATATTTCTATAGGACATTCTGAAGAAAATGTAAAAGATGCAGATTTAGTAATAAAAAGCACCGCTATAAAATCTGATAACCCTGAAATTTTATATGCGCAAAAAAATAATATAACTATTCTAAATAGAATGGAATATTTGAATTATATATTAAAAACCAATTATAGTATTGGTATTACTGGAACTGATGGAAAGACAACAACTACGGCGATGATTTCCCATATTTTAAAGGAATCTGGATGTAATCCTACGGTATTTCTTGGTGGAATACATGATAATCTTGAAGATGGAAATTTTAGAATGGGAACAGGTCCTATTATCAGTGAAGTTGACGAAAGCGATGGTTTTATAAGAAATACCATTACAGATGTTTCTATAATTACCAATCTCAGACCTGATCATCTTGAACATTATAATAATTCATTTGAAAATCTTATTGATTCTATATATACCCACGCTTCACATGCAAAGGACTTTGTATTATTAAATGGCGATGATTCCATTTTGAATGTTTTTAATGATAATTTAGTGGTATCTTTTGGTTCGGACGATAAATCTGATTATTATTTCTTTAATAGACAACCACATGGGTATTATCAAACATTTGAGGTTAATTATAAAAATAAATATGTTGGAATGATAAAAATAAATCTTCCAGGAATACATTATGCATATGATGCAATAGCTGCAGTTGCATATGCCTTAGAACATGGAATTTCATTTGAAAAGATTCAAAAGGCGCTTGAAACATTTAATTCAGTAAATAGAAGGTTTAATGTATTATTTAAAAATAGCCATATATTTGTAGTTGATGATTATGCACATACACCAGAAGAGGTTGAATATACTATAAAAGCGGCAAAGGAGTATTTTCCAGATTTTCCAATAATAGCTATTTTTCAGCCCCATAGATATACAAGATTATTCAGGAATTATAAGAAATTCAGTCAGGTTCTTGAAAATGCGGATAAAGTTTTTGTATATAGGATTTATTCAGCTTTTGAAGATCCTATTGATGGTGTAGATGAAAGGAAAATGGCGAAGTTAATAACTGACTCTGAATTTGTAGATTCTGAAAATGAAATGATTGATAGGATACTTGATATTGAAAACGGTGTATTTTTATTCCTGGGTGCAGGGGATATTACCAACGTTGCAAAAAAGATAAGCAAAATATTTGAAAAAAAATATGAAAACGCAGTGTCATAAATAAAAAGAGGATTCCAATTCAGGAATCCTCTTTTTATGTTATATAGCATTTTCTTCAAAGAAAAACTGTGTAATTCTTTTTATTGTTTCAAGAATTTCTGTTTCTTCCTTTTCAAAAGGTGTGTCTCTTGAAATTACATAAATATATTTTAATTCTCCATGTTTTAAATATGGTAAAAGGCATTTTATGTTGAATACATCATAATATAGTTTTTGTTCTTCGGTGAAATTAAAGGTATAGTATCCGTCACCTTTTTCGAGATTCATACCTTCAAAGAGTTCTAATTCATCAGGAACAGTTAATTTTCCAACTTTTTTTATTAATTGTTTTTCTGGACTATATACAGCAACTGTAGAGAAGAACATTTCAGAAAGACTTCCAAGTATAGCTTCAACAAAATCCTCTTCCTTTATTTGTTTTGAAAGGTATTTAATTAGATTTTCAAGACCTGCCAGCTGATAGGATAATCTATCAATAATTGTTTCAAGTCTATACTTTTCGTATAGTTCAGCTTCTTTTTCAAATAGCATCATAAGAATTCTTAATATAGCCTTATCTTCAAATTGTCCGTCAAATAGTACATATGTGTTAAATGGGAATTTATGCATGTTTACATCTTCTAATTTTATCAATAGTTCTTCTAATGAATCATATGCTAGCTTTTCTGGTGCAAAACCTTTTGCGTCAAGAATTATCCATTTGTCTCTTTCTGCTCTTACAATAACAACCTTTTCGCTTTTTGATTCATCCTTTAATAAATCGCCAAGAAGATTATAGAATGATGGTGTTCCTAAATAAATTGCTAATTGATAAATTAAATTTTTGTTGTATTCCATATAATTTCCCCCTTAATTCCTATATATTAATACCTTCAAAGTTGTCATAAAGTATCTTTATGTAACCGCCGATTTTATCAACTTCTTCAAGTATCTCTTTGGTATTAAATAAGAAGTTTTGTATAGATGCGCTGATTTCCTGTGCTGTGGCTGCACTTTCTTCTGAAATAGCCAATAAACTTTCTATATTTTGAGTGGTATTTTCCAGTTTTTCTTCTTCCTGTTTTAAACGTGTAATGAGAACGGAAATTTCTTCGGCAATTTGAGATATCTCTTCACTTGCTGCTTTATTTTCATCAGAATTTTTCTTTAACTGTTCTGATTGTGATTTCATTTCTTCAAACTCACTTGTGAGTTTTGTCGTTAAATCGTTAATACCATTTGAAACTGAACCGAGGAATTCGGATATATTATTTGCGGATTTTTTAGATTCTTCTGCAAGTTTTCTAATTTCATCTGCAACAACTGCAAAGCCTTTTCCAGCTTCTCCTGCCCTTGCAGCCTCTATAGCAGCGTTTAACGCCAGTAAGTTTGTTTGTTCTGCAATATTCATAACTGTTGCTGCAATTTCTTTGATTTGTTCTGCTTCATTTTGAAGTGTATCGCCTAAATCAACAAGCTCTTTAAATCTTTTGCTCATTTCAAAAATACCTATGGAAGATTCTTCAACGTTTTTAGCTGAGTCCATAATAGAATTTACTGCTTCATTTAATGAACCAACCATATCGCTTTCTTTTACAACTATTTCTGATAATGTGTCAACGTTTGAATTAATAGCTTCTGAAACATATTCTGTATCAGAACTAATTTGGACGGATGTATCTGCTACCTGTTGTGCAAGGTCACGCATGGTATCTATTAAATCTTTTAGATTTTGTGCTGAGTTAGTAACGTTATCTACAGAGCCTTCGATTTCCTGCACATCACCGGTAACACCAAGTAAAATTTTTCTGAGTTCATCGGTTAATTCATAAAATTCATCGGTAATTTCTGATATTTCTTTTGCACCTTTTACAACAACAGGATAATCGAAATTCCTTTTTTTGTAATTTTCAAATATGTCTTTTATAATCTTTCTTCCTTTTTTATAATCAAAGACCCCTATATAGGAAAGTGCTCCTAAAATAACTGCTGTTACAATACCGGCTATAATATCGTTGCTTATAAACTTAAAAGAAAGATAAGAAACAATAAATGCAAATAATGGTATTAGTATTACAAATAAATTTTCAAATGTTTTTATTAATCCTAAAGAGATAGTGTTAAAAATAGACATTTTTTCAATTCGAACATAAGGTTTTTCACCTGTGATTTTCACCTTTAAAACATTCATACCATCTTCCTGTTTTTCTTCGATTTTTTCAACTTCAACTCGTTCGTTGAAATATTCTGAGACGCCATCGATTAAACCAAGAAAATATGGTTGAAAGTTTCTTCTGGATTTATATGTAAGATATGCACTATTTTCTTTTATTGGTTCAAATATAATTCTTGGTGGGACAAGACCTTTAAGCCTTCGTGTAAGTAATAAATGAACTGTGTCCATGGCTGCTAAAAAAGATAAAGCATTTGGTTTTTTAAAGAATAAAGGATACCATTTTGAGAATGTTTGTATATTGGCCTTTCCGGTTCTTTTCATCATTTCAAATCGACTAATGCCGGCAGAGTCTGCAATTTCCCTGATGATTTTTTCCAGTAAGTTTTCATCAAAATCTTCAAGCGGGGATCCTTTTTCATTGATATTAACATTATTTCTTTCGAGAATTTTTTTTACAGTATCTTCTCCAAAAAGCTTTTCCCATGTTTCAATCCATGTGAAAACCAACAATCTTTTCATGACTTTTCCTCCATTCATATTTATCTTTTTAAATTCACTTTCTCTTAATAATTATATCACATTTTTTGCTTTTTATGATATAATTTATATGCTAAAATTTTATTATAGTTCGGGGCGTAGCGCAGATGGTAGCGTGTCAAATTCGGGATTTGAAGGTCGCCGGTTCGACTCCGGTCGCCCCGACCAGATTAAATATAAAAGGTGAAGCCTTAAGGCCTCACCTTTTATATTTTGTTATATTTCTTAAGAATTCCCATCTTTTTTTCTTGTCTTCTTCTCCTTCAACTCCCAGAGGAGGCTGACCATCTACAACACCTATTACTCCTCTTCCTGAATTTGTTTCAGCAACTAATACCTGTAAAGGGTTAGCTGTTGCTGCAAAGATATTTACTATTTCCTGAACCTGTTTTAATCCAGGAAGTATGTTTATAGGATATCCATCTCTTAATACTATAATGAAAAAGTGTCCAGCGCCAACCTTTTTAGCGTTTTCAATGGCAACATTGATTAATTCTTCATCGTTGCCGTCAAATCTAATTAATCTTGGACCGCTTGCTTCATTAAAAGCAATACCAAATTTCATTCCCGGGTTTGTTGTTACTATTTTTTCATAAATATCTTCAACGGTTTTTATAAAATGAGATTGCCCAACAATAACATTACAATCTTCTGGAAATTTAATATCAACTGCTTCAATATTAATGCTCAAACCTCTTCACCTCCGCTGTTATTTATTTCATCCCATAATTTTTCTATTTCCTTTTCATTTTCGATAAATACTTTTAATACTTCTTTATGAAAGTCAGTTGGATTGGTTCTATTATCACCTTGAGTAATTATCTTCATAACTTCTTTATGTGAAAATGCACGTTTATATGGTCTTTTGGCACGAAGGGCATCATATACATCTACAACCTTTACTATTGCGGCTTCTATAGGAATCTCCTCACATTTTAATCCATATGGATATCCGCTTCCGTCGCAATTTTCATGATGATAAAGAGCTATATTAAGTGCAAATTTAAATTGTTTATCATCATCTAAAAGTTTTTTGGCATAAATGGTGTGTTTTTTCATTTCTTCAAATTCTTCGTCAGTTAATTTTCCTTCTTTATTTAATATTTCATGTGGAACGTATATTTTACCAATATCGTGTAAAGGAGCATACTTTTCAAATAATTCAACGGTTTTATCGTCAAAGCCCATTTTTTTAGCAATAAATGCGGAAATTTTACCAACTCTAAATATATGTTTTCCGGTAACGTCGTCATGCCCTTCTGCGATAGAAGCAAGTTTTTGAGCAAATTTAAAGTAAATTTTTTCGATTTTTTCAATTTCAAATTTTTGCTCTATAAATATTTTTGATAATACAATAAATGCTGTAAATATTTCTCTGCTTTCTGCTGAAAATCTGATCTTTTCTTCTTCAGGGATTTCTACGGAAATCATTAATTTACAACATTCAAGATTGCCTATATATGTCATAGCTTCTTTAAATGGTTTGGTAGCTTCTTTTAATTTTTTAAATTCTTCTTCGTTTAATATTTTTTTGTTATATTCAAACATTTCATTATATCTTATAATATTTACTTTTTCCTCAAAATGCAAATCAATAGAATTTTCGAGATTTAATTCATTTAATTTTTCAATATCATGCCCAACTGCAGCAATATATTTCCATTTATTTCCCTGTAAAATAGAGATGCTTCCATATTTTGCTTCTTTTATTTGAGATATTAATATTTCCAGAGTTGATTCAAAGAACTCTTCAATTGTTAAATCTTTCTTATCCAGTGAAATAATTATATCGATAAATTTAAAGAAGAATCTATTTACATCCTGTGTAACCTTATAAATTCGTTTAAGTTGATCATTTAATAGATTCATATTTGTAGTTGTTGCTATAATTGTGCTGGAAAGTGTTCTAAAAGAAACGATTATATCATTAATTTCCTGTATATCTGTTTTTGGTAGTCTAAAACCACCAAATTTTTTCTTATTAATATCTTTAACAAATCCCTGCATTGTATTTGAAAGCGATTCTAAAGGTATAACAATATTTTTCTTTAAATGCTTCTGGATAAAATAAGAACCAATTAGTACAAAAGAAAGGAAAACTATAAAATACGCAACAGATTTTATTAAAGCATTTTTAATGATTGCAACGTTATCAAATACATATATTACAAAAAGTCTGTTTTTAATATTTGTATAGTACATTTTTTTTCCATTTGAATTTATTATTTTTGTATCATCTGGAAGTGTTTTAAAATCTATATCGAATTTAAGTTTTTTATCAACGTTATTAAATATTACATCTCCAGTTGTATTTATAATATAAAGATTTTCATCTTTGTATAGATCAAATTTTTGAAGAATTTTCTTCATTTTTTCAGAAGTCATATCAAGAGATATAATGCCTAAAAAATTGTTATTATCATCATAAATAGCTTTTGAGAGAGTTACAACCATTTTTGTTTTTTCAGGATCTTCAAAGGAGGTTGTGAGAGAAAAACCTTCTTTTAAAGCTGTCTGATACCATTTTGTTTTTTTAAAATCAAAATTTTCTGGTATTTCAATCTGTGGAGCCACTGTGAGATTACCTTTGTTATCTACAAAATATATTAATCGTAAATCTGGTGAATTAATTATATACGTTCCATTTAAAATGGTTTTTATATCAGAAGCTCCTTCTTTTATATTTTCGGCAAGATTGTCAATGATGGTCATCTTGCTTTCTAAAACAAGTTCTATTACACCTTTTAAATTGTTTATCTTTGTTTCTATCACTGTTGTTTTGAAGGATATATCTTTGTTATATGTATTAATTGATAAATACAAAGCTATTAATAAAAAAGGTATTAAATAGTATATGGTTACAAGTTTTATAAAGGATCTTTCAAGTGTTTTCATTATATCCACCTCGTAATTTTTCTTTATTTAATTATAACACAAAAAAAGGCTTCCTGTTACAGGAAGCCCAATGTTTCATTCTATTTAGGGGATGAATTACTGTAAAACGCTATTTGATTAATCTTCAAGTTTTTTATAAACAAACCACCAATCGTATCCTTCGTAATTCTTCAATCTTTCTTCAGCTGTTTTTACATCAGCTGCTGGTGGAATAATAACTTTATCGCCTATTAATTCATTTTCTGGCCAATTTGCTGGCATTGCTGCTTTTGATTTATCTGAAATTTGTAAAGCTTTAACTGCTCTAATAATTTCGTCAAGATTTCTTCCTAATTCTGGTGGATAATAAATAATTGCTCTTACAATTCCGTTAGGATCAACAATGAAAACAGCTCTTACTGTGTGACTACCTACAGCATGAATTAATCCTAACTGTTCAGCTACAATTCCTCTGTCGTCTGCAATAACAGGATATTTAATTTCAACACCTAATTTTTCTTTAATCCAGTTAATCCAGCTAATGTGTGAGAATACCTGGTCAATACTTAATCCTATTAATTCTGTGTTTAATTTTTTGAATTCATCATATCTTTTTTGAAAACCTACAAATTCTGTTGTACATACTGGTGTGAAATCTGCAGGGTGACTGAATAATACAAACCATTTGCCTTTAAATGCTTCAGGTAATTTCATTACTCCGTGTGTTGTAACAACTTCTAATTCTGGAAACTTTTCTCCTATTAATGGTATATTTGCCATTTTAAACACCTCCGTGTTAGTTTTTTAATTTTGTAATGATTACATTTTTATTATACATTTATTTTTTAGATTTGTCAATGATTTCAGGTAAAAAAAAGAATACATCTAAGTAACTTAAAAATTACATAGATGTATTCGCGTTTTTGAGTAGCTATTTCCAATTTTTCTTTATTTCAAGAACTAATTTTTGTGCAGTTGGTGTTGCGGCAATTCCGCCATTTCCTGTTTCTCTTAAATCTTCATGCATCATCTTTCCTACCTTATACATTGCATCGACAACTTCATCAAATGGAATAACGCTTTCAATACCTGCTAATGCCATTTCTGCAGCAACAATAGCGACATTTGTAGCAGAGCCATTTCTTTTTACACATGGCACTTCAACAAATCCACCTACTGGATCACAAACAAGTCCCATTAATGATTTTAGAGCTAATGCTGCTGCATTGCCGCACTTTTCTGCATCTTTTGAAAAGTAATAAGTCAAAGCTGCTGATGCCATAGCTGCAGCGGTTCCAATTTCGGCCTGACAGCCACCGGCAGCACCGGAAATAGTGGCTTTTTTAGCGATGATACTGCCAATAGCTCCGGCAACTATAAAAGAGGATAACAGTTCATCCTCTGTGGCATTATAAACCTTTTTTAATGCATATAATGAGGCGGGAACTACACCACATGCACCAGCTGTTGGACAGGCTACAATTCTTCCCATTGCTGCATTATTTTCTGCTGTGGAAATTGCCGTAATAGTTGCGACATAATTAAATTCGCTTAGCATTTTTGGCGTGTGATTTAACAGTTTTGGAGCATTTTCGCCTGTTAATCCCGTTAAACTTTCGTGTTTTTTACCATAATTCTTTTCTGCTTCTGTAATCATCACCTGAACTATTTTTCTCATGTTATTTTTTAAATCAACAGGATCAATTCCAGTTTCAACCATTTCTTCTGTGAGAACAATTTCATCAAAAGGGATATTTGTTTCTTTCCACATTTCAAGTATTTGTTTAAATGTCATTCCTTATCACTTCCAATATAAAAGTATCTTAAAACACAATCGAGATTATTTAGTTTTTCAAGGTTTGAAGGAATTTCATCTAATTCCAGAATGGTTAAAGCCTTTCCTTCTATAATATTTGTTCGTTTTAAGTATAAATTAGCTATATTTACTTCCAGCACGCCCAAAATATTTTCAAGAGCTCCTTTTTTATCTTTATTTACAATGATTAATGTATTATAATCTCCTGTTAATTCACATTCAACGCCATTAATTTTTGTGATTAAAATTGCACCACCACCAATTGAGGCACCCTGGACTTCATTTACCTTTCCTTCTTTTTCCATTCTTATTAAAACGGTATTTGGATGAACATCTCCAAGGTCTGTTTTTACGAAAGAATAATTAAGATTTTCTTTTTTAGCGAGATTATAAGCATCTTTGATTCTGTAATCATATTCTCTTAATCCTAAAATTCCTGCGATTAAAGCTCTGTCTGTACCATGTCCTAAATATGTCTGGGCAAATGACCCGTGAAGATAAAAAATAACCTTATCTGGTTTTTCACCAAATAATTTGTGAGCAAATCTTGCTATTTTTAATGCACCAAGTGTATGTGAGCTGGAAGGGCCAACCATTACAGGTCCAACTACGTCAAGCATTCCCATGCTATCACCTCGATTAATAATATATAATAATTATATCATAAAAAATACCGCCATTTTTAAATGGCGGTATTTTTATTCTAATTTTATTTTAATCTCTATCTCCCATTAAACCTGCGAGCATTAGCATTCTTAATAATTGCAAAATTGCCATTGCTGCTGAAGCAACATATGTCATAGCTGCTGCACCAAGAACCTTTTTTACGTGAACAACTTCAGATGTTGGCATTCCCATCATAGGTAAAATCTTTATTGCTCTTGCACTTGCATTGAACTCTACAGGTAATGTAATTATTGTAAACAATACAGCAAATGAAAATAAAATTATACCAGTTTGAACTAATGCAGGACTTGAAAATAAAAATCCAATTATAAATATAATCCATGATAAGTTAGAACCAATAGAGGCAAATGGAACAGAATAATTTCTTAATACTAAAGGTAAATAATTTTCCTGATGTTGTATTGCGTGACCAACTTCGTGGGCTACAACTCCCAATGCTGCAACAGAACGACTTGAATATGTTGCAGAAGATAATCTTAGAACCTTGTTTCTTGGATCATAATGATCGGTTAAAAATCCAGAAACAGCTTCAACACGAACATCATATAATCCAAGGTTGTTTAACATTCTCGTTGCAAATTCAGCGCCAGTTTCTCCTGTTGAAGATATTACTCTCGAATATTTTGAAAAAGTACTTTGAACAGCCATTTGAGCTATAATAGATAAAATTAGTCCTGGCAATAAAATTATAAAAGTAGGATCAAGCCAAAATGGATAGAACATCTATAAACCACCTCCGTTATTTTTTCCAGATAATTTAGACATAAAAATCGCTAATATGTTCAATATATTATATCATAATATTTCTGTTGATAAAAATAATATTTTAGTATATAATAAAAATGAAAAGAGAGGTGAGAAAATGGAATTAACAGGATTTCAAGTCTGGAGTTATGGTACAATTGCAAGTTTAATTGCGGGAGCGGCAACTTCTCTGGGAGCATTGCCAATATTTTTTATGAAAAAAACGCTAACAGAAAAGCAGCTGGACATGGCTTTGGGGTTTGCTGCTGGTGTTATGCTTGCAGCTACTATGTTTTCCTTGATTGTTCCGGCTATAGAGTTTGGAGGTATTACAATAACAGTAATTGGAATTATTATAGGTGCAATAATTCTTGAATTAATGGATACATATGCTCCACATGAACACTTTTTAAAAGGTCATGAAGGTCCAAATCTTGCTGTGGTAAAAAAGGTATGGTTATTTGTAATTGCTATTACATTACATAATTTTCCGGAAGGAATGGCTGTTGGTGTGAGTTTTGGTGGTGGAACCACAGAGATGATAAAAAATGGTATTGTAGTTGCAACAGCCATTGGAATTCAGAATATTCCCGAAGGAACAGCAACAGCTGTTTCGTTTATAAAAGCAGGCTATACTAAGAAACAGGCATTCTGGTATTCAGCTTTTTCTGGCTTTGTAGAACCAATAGGTGGAATAATTGGAGCAACATTTATTGTTTTAATGAAACCAGCTTTACCGTTCTTTTTGGCATTGGCTGCAGGAGCTATGCTTTATGTTATTAGCGATGAAATTATTCCTGAAACACATGCTCACAATAATGAAAGAGCTGCAACCTTTTCTCTTATATTTGGATTTCTTGTAATGATGATTTTAGATAATGCTTTAGGATAAGAAAAGGAGATAAATATGGTGTATTTATGGACTGCAATAAGGATTATATTATTGGGATATGAGAGAATAGCAGGAAAGCAGATAACAACAGATGATGATGCGCTCATTTCTTCATGGGCGTTTTTCTTTTTTTCATTTTTATCCTTTTTTCCGTTTTTTTATAAATTAACAATAGATTCTATAATTGCTGCGCTGATAAGTGGAAGTATTTATGCAATTTCTTTTTATTTATACGTTTATGCATTGGCTAATGAGGACGCTTCTGTTATAGCGCCACTTTATAATATGAACGTTATTTTTTTAATAATTACAACATTTATATTTTTAGGAGAGCCAATAACTATTCAAAAGATTTTTGGAAGCTTATTTATGCTCTATGGTGTTTCTTATTTAAAAAAGGATGTAAATATGAAGGAATCCTATAAAAATCTGCTAAAGAGTAAAGGCGCTGTTGCCATGTTGATTTCTTCCATGCTTATGGCAATTGGAAGGACTTTTGATGGTTATTTTGCAAAAGGTATAGATTCTATGAGTTATTCTATAAGCATATATTTAATTGTTAGCACGTATTTTTTAATTTTTACATTGATAAAGTTTAAATCAATAAAACCGCATATTTCTATTGTGAAAAGAAAGATATTTCCACTTATAAACGGCGGAATTTCTAATGCATATTCTTATGTGGCATTGTTGAATATGTTTAGATATATTGATGTAAGTATTGCAGAACCTGTTTCTATGTTGTCGGCGTTGGTTACGGCGATAATGGCGAGGTTTGTTTTTGGGGAGAGGATTGCTATTAGAATTGTTGGAACGGTATTTTTGATATTGGGAGCATTTATAATTTACCTTTGAAGTTTCTTTGTGTTGGAAAAAATAAAAGCTCTTTCATGCGACTTGAGTGCTAATCTTCGAAAATTGCTCGTTCTCAGGGGTCGTTGCAGACTCACATCCATGTTCGTCTTTTTTGTTGTTGATTGAGAAAAATAAAAACTCCCTCAAACGACTTGGTTGCTGATCCTCGAAAATCACTCATTCCCGGCTGTCGCTTAGATTCTGCATCCCTGCAGAAGCTGCGCTCAAAAAAACATCCTGTTTTTTTGACAGCCTCCATTCGTGATTTTCTCGGGCAACCTGCGAGTTTTCGTTCGTTTTTATTTTTCTCAATCATAATTGTTTCTCTTCGGGAATTTTCAAGCCTTCTCTCATATTATTATTTCTATTTTTTATATCTAATTTAAAATAAAAAAGAACTTTAAATTTTTTTTCAATGATTTGTAGTTTTGCCACGTATCAAAACAGAACGATTTATCATAAAAATCGTTCTATATTAATACGATAAATAAAAATAATATCAAAAATAGTATTAAAATAATACGAATTGTGATATAATAAGTATTGGAAGAGAACGGAGGTGAGAAAATGGAAATTGAAGATGTTATTGAACAGCTTGAATTGAAAAAAGAAAGGCTTTTAAATGCATTGCCTGAAAAAAAAAGGTTGTATTTTCAAAAAATAGAAAAATATGATGATACAAGAGGGATGTTATTATATGGGCCGCGTGGTGTTGGAAAGACAACATATTTGCTTATGAAGGCTGCGGAAAATAATTTTTTTTATCTATCTGGTGATGATCCGAAAGTAGCGGCTATTCCATTGTTTGATCTTGGAGAAAAGGTTTTTCTGCAGGGATATAATGGAATAATAATAGATGAAGTGCATTATTTAAATAAATGGAGTATACATATAAAGGCATTGTATGATTCGTATCCTGATAAGAAAATATGGATAAGCGATAGTAGTTCTATTATTCTTAGAACAGGAATAGCTGACCTTTCAAGGAGATTTGTAAAGGTTAGAATACCGTTATTATCTTTTAGGGAGTATATACATTTTTTAACAAATAAAGAGATTATGGAGATTGAAAATCCATTTAATATTGAAAAAGACAGATTTATGAATCAAATAAGAGATATGGATATTTTAAAATTGTTTAAGGATTATGCTTCTTCTGGAACACGTCCGTTTTTTCTCGAAAATAATTATGTTGAAAAAATGGAAAATATTCTTGAAAAGACATTATATAGCGATATTCCTTTTTTCTTAAATACTATAAAAGAAAATCATTTAAAATTAATGAAAGCGATAATAGGATATTTAATATATTCTAAAATTCCTACAATAAATGTGGAAAGAATGGGAAAAGAATGGCAATTAAGCAAAAATAAACTGTATGAGTTGTTAAATGTGATGGAAGAGGCCGAATTAATAAATATAGTATTAAAGGAAAAGGATTTTAAAATAAATTCAAAAGGAGAAAAGATATTTCTGGCTGATCCTTCGTATTATTATATATATAATGGCGAAATTGGTAAGTTCAGAGAAGCATTTACTGTTTTTGCTTTAAAAGAAAAAGGAAAAATATTTTCATCAAAGAATGAGCAGGACGGAGATTTTGTGTGGAATGGAATAAAAATAGAGGTTGGTGGGAAAAATAAAAAGATTAAAAATTCGGATTTTGTTATTCGTGATGATATAGATTTGCCATTAAAGAATAAGATACCTTTATGGTTATTGGGATTTTTATGGTAATTTTAGAATATTATAATAAAAATATCTTTTGAAAGCGAGGTGAAATTATTAAAAAGATAATATTATTTATTTTTGTAATTATAGGGATAATATCATACTCAAAAACCCTTCTTGTTTTAGGCGGTGGTGGTGCTGCTGGAGCGTATGAAATAGGTGTTTTAAGATATATTGTCGAAAAAAATATTAAAATAGATGGTGTATATGGCGTATCAGCTGGTGCTTTAAATGGAGCAGGATTTGTAATGGGAAGATTAGATGAAATAGAGGAACTATGGACTTCTATGAAAAAAGAGGATATATTTGATTTTGATCCATTTAACCATGCGCCAAATCTTAAACCATTTATTCTGGATCCAACACCGTTATATACATTTTTAAAGGGATATATATCAGAAGAAGAAATTCTCAAATCCCCTATAGACTATGGGATTTTAACCTTTAACCTTGATAAATTTAAGGTTGTTTTTTTAAAAAAAGAGGATATGAAAGAGCATATGGTGGATTATATCTTTGCAAGTGCAAGTTATCCGCTATTTGGAGCAATTGAAATTGATGGTAAAAAATATACAGATGGAGGCGTTTTTTCAAACGTATATCCGGCATTATTAGCAGAAAAATATGGATATGATAGAATGATAGCTGTATTTCCTGTTATTAATAGTCCGGCAGATTTGGTTTTTAAAATAATGCTTGATATGAAAAAATCTGAGAATATGGTTATTATAACACCTTCAGGAAATGTTCCCTCACCTATGAATTTTTCTCCTGAAGATGCAAAAAGATTGATAAAAATGGGATATATGGACGCAAAAAGAAATTTAAAAAATTGGTGAAATGTTTTTGTTTTGATATATTAATTGATTTGTAATTTTTTGAAAATTATGTTATAATGAATATGGGGAGTAAATTAGTAAGTGATAAAAGAATTTTTTCACAACTAAAAACAGGGGGGACTTATATGGGTGAATTAGAAAAGTTACTTGAAAGAAAGAAATTTTTAGAATCAGAAAAAGAAGCTATTAAAAAGTATATGGGGCCTCATGAACATGATGAAAACCTTGATAAAAAATGGGAAGAAATCAACAAAGAATTAGAAGAAATTGAAAAGAAGATTGAAGAGTTAAAAAAGGCATGAGTTGAACTCATGCCTTTATTTTTTTCCTTTATAGAATCTTAACAAAAAATACTTCAAAGGATAAAATAAAATAGTAAAATAGAATGTAGTAAATGTTATAACAGGTGGTGTAAATAATGTTTTCTGAAAATATAGCTATAGGACGTTATGTGGAAAAAGAATCTTTGATGCATAGTCTTGATCCGCGTTCAAAATTAATAGGTTTGTTTTTTCTTGCAGGATTTGCTTTTACCATAAATAGTTTTTATGATGTTGCAATAATGTCTTTTTATACCTTTCTTTTGATGTTGCTCTCTCGAATAGGTCTTAAAATGTATGGTAAATCCTTAAAATCAATGTGGATGCTTATTGTTTTTGCTTTTGTTATTCAACTTTTTAATTATGAAGGTAATGTGATTTATCAATTGTGGTTTATAAAAATTACAGATGTTGGTTTATCAAATGCGGCTATTATTACATTTAGATTATTTTTTGCCATAATGCTATCTTCTGTTTTGACCCTTACCACTTCTCCAACATCGCTGGCAAATGCAATGGAAGATGTTTTAATCTGGTTCAGGGTAAAAAAATCATTTGCACATGAATTATCCATGGTTATGACTATAGCAATTAGATTTATTCCGGTAATGGCAAGTGAAGCTGAAAGGATTTTTAAAGCTCAAATGAGCAGAGGTGCAGATTTTGATTCAAGGAAGTTTTCTGGAAGATTAAAAGGTATGGTGGCAATTATAATTCCATTGCTTGTATCTGCACTGAGAAGAGCTGATGAGTTGAGTATAGCTATGGAATCGAGATGTTATAATGGATGGGAAGGAAGAACACGATATAAACAGTTTAACTGGAAGTTTAAAGATACACTTTTTACATTATCATATATAACAGTAGGAATTTTGGTAATTATTTTATAAAAAGGGTTCTCCAAATGGAGAACCCTTTATTATTAATATTATTAAGCTTTAAGGTCTTTAGGATCTGTACTCTTACCGTAGAATTTAAGGATAGCCCAGATACCGGCAACACCAAGGATTAATGAAAGCCATACAGGCATTCCAAGTCCAACTGGTATGTATCCAACTACTGCTGCAAGACCTGCTGCTGTTAATGCATATGGTAACTGTGTTTTAACGTGATCTATATGGTCAGCTGATGATGCCATTGATGACATAATTGTTGTATCTGAAATAGGTGAACAGTGGTCTCCAAATGTTGAACCTGTTAATACAGCACCAAGTGTTGCATATACTAATGTTGAAGGTTCTCCGCCTGTATATGCTGCTGCAAGAGGTACTGCTAAAGGTAACATAATAGCCATTGTTCCCCAAGATGTTCCTGTTGCAAATGCAACTATTGCAGAAATTACAAATACCAATACTGGAATTGTCCATGATGGTAATGAGCTTGAAATTACCTGAACTAAGTATTCAGCTGTTCCTAAGTCAGAAGCTATTGATCCAATTGACCATGCGAGTATAAGGATTATTGTTGTTATTACCAATGATTTTGCTCCTTCTACCCATGCTTCTAAAGCTTCTTTTAATGTCATTATATTTTGAGAAATAGCCATTACTACTGCAACGATACTTGCTAATGCAGAAGCCCAGATTAATGCAGCTGATGCGTCAGCATTACCAAATGCATCCCTTATTCCATCCCATGTAAATGGTTGTTCTAATCCTCCACCTGAATACCATAATCCGATAAATGCAAAAATAACAAGTGTTAAAATAGGTACTAAAGCATTGGAAACTCTTAAAGGAATGTTTTTGCTTTCAAGATCTTTTTCAAAATCTGTTGAAAGCATTGGTTCTGCTCCGTCTGCCAATACTTTTCCTGTTAATCTTGCTCTTTTTTCTGCTTCATACATTGGTCCAAAATCTCTCATCATTGCACCAACCATGAATACCATTACAAGAGCAAATATACCATACATTCTGTAAGGAATTGATTGGAAGAATACTGAATATGGATTAACTTCTACGCCTAATGATTTAAATGCGTCTCCTATTAATCCCAATTCATAACCTATCCATGTTGATATTGCAGCCATTGTTGCTACTGGTGCTGCTGTTGAGTCAACAATATATGATAATTTTTCCCTTGAAACTCTTAATTTATCTGTTAAAGGTCTCATTGTAGGTCCAACTATCAATGTATTTGCATAATCATCAAAGAATACTACAACACCCATTAATGCTGTTGCAAGCTGTGCACTTCTTGCTGTTTGAGCTTTTTTAGCAAGTGCATTTGCTATAGCTCTTGTTCCGCCCATTTTTGCTATAACGCCAACCATACCACCAATTGTAAGTGTAAATACAATAATACCTGCATGCCAGCTGTCTGCTAATGCATTTACAGGATACTCAAATGTTTTTGTATAACTTTCTATGAGTTTCATAAAGAATCCTGAGTTAGATGTTGCAAAAACACTAATAAGAGCTCCCGAAAATACTCCCAACAATAATGATAAAATAACTTCTTTTGTCACAAATGCCAAAACAATGGCTAATAGAGGTGGAATAATTGACCAGAAACCATAATTTACAGCTTCTGCATCTCCCCCTGCTGCAAAGGCCATGGTAGCTAACATTATAAATGCTGCCATGATAAATAACGCTACCAACCGTCTTTTCCTCATAACTCTACCTCCCCTTAATAGATTTTTAATTATTATAACACATTTTAGACATTATTGTCAAAATTCTTTAATCTATATTACACATTATTATTATTAATAAATGAAAGATATTTGACTATAATTGTATTTTATTTTTTCTGCTAAGTAATAAATGCTTGCATTCCTTGATTTACTGCTATTTTTAATAATATTAATATTATGGTGAATCATCTTTCGGTTTATTAGCTAATTCTAGAAACAAGTCTAATAAAGTGAAATATTTCTTTATAAGTTATTTTTAGTGAATTGTTACTCAATTGTTACTTATATAATCAATAAAAATGGCAAGAATAAAAAATTCTTGCCATTTTTTTGATTTTAAATTATATTACTCCGCTAATAGCCTTTACAGGACATCTGCTCTGACACAGGCTACAACCAAAACATTTGCTTTCATCGACTATTACCTGTTTATTTTCTTTATCAACAGTAATTGCCCAATATGGACATACCATTTCACATAATTTACAGAAAGTACATTTGTTAAGATCAATTTGTGGATATTTTGGTTCAAAAACAACCTCTTTCTTTTTTAATCCAACTTTTTTAACTTCTTCAATAGAAGAAAAACCATACTTTTCAAGTGCTTTTGGAAGCTGATCAACTATGGTTTTATATAATTGTTTTCCTCTGATTAATGCTGCAGATAGCATTTGAACAGCATCAGCACCTGCTAATAAGTATTCCAATACATCATCTGCTGAAGCCACTCCACCGACACCTATAACTGTGATTTCAGGAACTGCTTCTTTTATTGTATTTACCAGGGCAAGGCCAAGATTTTTAATTACCGGTCCTGAAATCCATACCTGTCCTTTATCATTACCTATTAAATTTGTTCTATTTTCCAGATCAATAAGCATTGTAGGTCCTAATGAATTTATTGCTACCACACCTGTTCCGCCGTTTTTGAGAACCATTTTTGCAAATTCTACAGGATCAGGAATATGTGGACTCATTTTCATAAATATAGGTTTATCTGTATGTTTTCTTATGGTTCTCACAGTTTCAGCTATTGTATCAAGATTCTTTCCAACATAATGTGTTGAAATTTCAAATGCATCTGCAAATTTATCGAGTTGAGGTATTAATACTTCCATATCTTCTTTGGTGTATCCTGCACTTACTATTAAAGGTAAATCCAATTCTTTTTTTAGATTTGGCAGGATTTCATTTATCCATTTTTCTGGTGGTAATTCTGACCATAGTTCTGCATTAACAATATAATTGTTTGTTCCATAAATACAGGGTCTTGGAACTTCTGCATCTTTTGTTGAAATCGTTTTCGTAACCATTCCGCCAACACCAAGTCTTGCAAGATATAACATCTTTTCATCATCGCCAACTAAAGGTCCTGAAGCTGGCATTAAAGGATTTTTAAGTTTTATTCCGGCAAATTCTGTACTTAAATCCATAACTTCCCCCCCTTGAGTATTGTAGACTATCATTATTATATCATAAATTTAACCATATCTTTATAGTATGGTTGCACAAAATTTATCTTTTTATCATATATAATGTCAAGTATACTTGACATTATATCAAAAATATTATACAATAATAATGGGAGGGATTATATGAAAAATAAATTAAAGGTTTATAGAGCAATGTATGATTTAAGTCAGGAAAAACTTGCAAATCTTGTAGGAGTGTCAAGACAGACAATTAATTATATAGAAAAAGGTAAATATACGCCTTCAGTTGTACTCGCATTAAAACTTTCAAAGGTGTTTGAATGCTCTGTTGAAGACATTTTTTTCCTGGAAGAAGATGAATTGAAGGAAGTAATTTCAATTTCAAAGGGGAGTGAATAATATGAAGAGTTTATTCTTTAACAAATATTTTTATCTTTTTGAGCTTTTATTTATATATGCTGTTCTTTTAGCTACTGGTGAAAATAGAGTTTATGGTTTATTTTTAATTTTAGCTGTTGTTATTGAAATATACAAGGATATTTTTTCGAAAGAAATTGACGAAATGGAAAGATATTTGCGGTTTAAAATTTCAAATGTAGTTTTGTATTCAACAGTTGTATTTTCAATAATTCTTTATTCTTTTAATATAAAAATGCTTTCCGTTTATAATGTGCTGCTTTTTTATATGGCGTTTCCATTGGTTCTGAAGAGTATGCTATATGCAGGATATATTTTTGAAAGAGAAACTGTAATTAAACGTGTTGGGTATTCATTGAGTTTGTTGTTGCTGATTTTTACTATTTTATCTGAAGGATTTTCATTTGCGGGGTTAATAGAGGCGATGCCATGGATTTACTTAATAATTTCAACGTTTGTAGCAACTCGATACAGAAAAATAGGAAGTTTTATGTTTTTTGTTGCATTTGTTGTTGTAAGCTATTATTTCATCAGAGGAAGTATTAATGATATGAAAATAGTCGTTTATTCATTTATTGGTATTCCTTTATTGTTTTTATCTCTTCAATCATTAAGAAAGGAGGGTGATTAAAATGAAAAGAATGTTATTAATAACCTTTTTGGTCTTCAATCTTGTAATATTTGCAGGAAGTTTTTCTTACTCGTTGGGAATAGAGTTATCCGGGGCGATATTGCCATTTGTGGGGGTTAGTTATAATAATGAATCATATAATGTTGGTGCAACTCTGGGATTTATTTTTGGTCCAGATGAAAAAAATCCTGAACAATTAGATTATATTTTTGCTCCTACAATAGAAGCAGGATATTCTTTGCCATATAATTTTACTATTGAGGCTAATTTAAAAGCATTAGTGGTTGTTCCATATCATTTTGAACAGTTGTATTTAATGGGAGGAGGAATAAAGTATAAAATTCCAATTAATAATCAATCATTTAATCTGGGTGTGTATGGTGAATTTATACTTCCTTTAAGTGCTGGAAAACGTGCATGGGAAAAAGGAATGGGAATTATACCGGTGCCTTTTATTAAAAGTGAATATGAATTTTAGAGAAAAGTATTGAAAAAAGTTTCAAATTTTGATATAATCACTCTGAAATTTAATTTTGGGAGGGAATAAAGTGACAAAAACCAAGAAAATGATTTTAAGCGCTTTATTCATTGTTTTAAGTATTATTTTAACAAGATTATTATCCTTTAGATTCAGTCTATTTGGTGTTGAAAGTATCAGAATTGGGTTTGGAACATTGCCAATATTCCTCTCAGCATTGATTCTTGGACCATGGTATGGTTTTATGGTAGGGGCTCTGGCTGATTTCTTTGGATATTGGATAAACCCAATGGGACCATTTATGCCACATTTCACTCTTACTTCTGGATTGCATGGGTTATTGCCTGGTCTTGTGTTCTGGTATGTATTTAAGAAAGAAACAAATTTCTGGAGTTTTGCATTTTCATATTTAGCAGGCGCTTTGGTTGGAGTTACATTAACACCGTATTTTATACATACTCTTTTTGGTGTTCCATATGGAGTTTTGATGCCTCCAAGAATAGTTTCGCTTTCAATTAAGTTTTTCTTATATCCAGCAATTATGGTAATTTTGTATAAACGAATACCTCAACTTGAAAAATTAACACATCCAAGTATATAAAATAAATCCAATCCCCGGAGTTGTCAATTTAACTCCGGGGATTTTGTTATTAAGAATATGATATAATATAATATTTATATATTAAAAAAAGGAGAAAAGGCTTATGGATGTCTATTTAAAGCAATGTACCGATTATACAAATGCTGAAGAAGTTTTGCTTCCATTGTTGGAAAAATATAAAGACTTATTTTCAAAGAATGACAGAGTTCTTGTTAAACCAAATATGTTGTCTCCTAATCATGTTGGAAGCGGTATTACAACTAATCCGAAAATTGTAGAAATTGTTTTAAAGTTTTTATTATCTCTTGGAACAAAGCCTTTTGTTGGTGATAGCCCTGCTACAGGAAATGCAATATCTGTTGCAAAGGCTAATGGCGTCTACGAAATTTGTAAAGAACTTGATATTCCTATTGTAGAATTAGATGATCCTGTGGAGGTAGATGGAGAAAATTTCAGGGGATTTAAGGTTTCGAGAAAGGTTTTAGAGGCAGATAAAATAGTAAATATTGCTAAATTAAAGACACACGTTCAAATGATAATGACATTAGCAGTAAAAAATACATTTGGCTGTATTGTTGGCAAGGAAAAGTCTGCATGGCATTTCAGGGCAAAAACAAATACCAATTTTGCCAATGTTTTAATAGATATACATAATATAGTTAATCCAACATTAAATATAATAGATGGTATAGAAGGAATGGAAGGTAACGGACCGGCAAATGGTAAAAAGAAGAAATTTAATGTGATAGGCATTTCAGAAAGTGCTTATGCACTTGATCATGCAATTATAAAATCATTAAAAATAAAAGAAAAATATGTTTATATTATAAAAGAAGCTGCAAGAAGAAATTTAATACCTGACTATAACCTTATATCTAATTGGAATGCGCCAGGAATAAAACTTCCTCTTACAACACCTATTTTTGAAACTGTAACCAATATAACAAGAGTTTTTGAAAGAGTTCCAAAAATCAATAAAGATAAATGTGTTGAATGTAAAATTTGTGAAAGCAGATGCCCTGCTGAGGCTATAAATATTGATAACGATAAGTATATAGATTATTCAAAGTGTATAAGATGTTATGTTTGTCATGAAGTATGCCCTCAAGATGCAATAAAATTAGTTAGAAAAATATTTTAAGATTTTTAGTCTTAGCCAGCTTTTGCTGGCTATTTTTTTAACAATTTATTTATAATAAAATTGTAAAAAAATTTTAATTGTATTGAGTATAAAATGTGATATCATAAATATGATAAAAAATGTCGGTATTAACTTGAAAGGTATAAAGTTCAAAAAATCACAATAAGGAGATGATTTGTATGAAAATTGTTATTATTGGGTGTACTCACGCAGGAACTGCAGCAGCAATAAATTCGGCAAAGTTGTATAAAGATGCAGAAATTACAATATATGAAAGAAATGATAATGTTTCATTTTTATCTTGTGGAATTGCATTGCATGTAGAAGGAGTAGTAAAAGATCCAAAAGGGCTATTTTATTCTTCGCCAGAAGAATTAGAAAATATTGGAGTTACTACAAAAATGAAACATTCGGTAGAGAAAGTAGATATAAAAAATAAAAAGTTAATTGTAAAAGATTTGAAAACTGGAAAAGAATTTGAAGATAATTATGATAAATTAATAATTACAACAGGTTCATGGCCTATTATACCGAATATTGAAGGTATTAATTTGGAAAATATATTATTATCTAAAAATTATTATCACGCACAAAATATTATAAATAAAATGAGAAATGTAAAAAAAATAGTAGTAGTTGGTGCTGGATATATAGGAATAGAACTTGTAGAAGCCTTTAGAAAAAATGGAAAAGATGTAGTTTTAATAGATGTAGAAGATAGGATTTTAAGTAAATATTTAGATAAAGAATTTACTGATATTGCAGAAAAATCCTTAAAAGAACATGGCATAAAACTCGCATTAGGTGAAAAGGTTATAAAATTTGAAGGTGAAGATAATAAAGTAAAAAAGGTTATAACTACTAAAAATGAGTATGAAACAGATCTTGTTATATTATCAATAGGATTTAAGCCAAGTACAGAACTATTTTCAAATCAATTGAAAATGCTGGAAAATGGAGCTATTATAGTAAATGAATATATGGAAACAAGTGAAACAGATGTTTTTGCTGCAGGAGATTGTTGTGCGGTTTATTATAATCCTACTAAAGAATATAGATATATTCCACTTGCAACAAATGCAATTAGAATGGGAACTATAGCCGCTCATAATTTAAAAGAAAAACGATTAAAACATTTAGGAACGCAAGGTACATCAGGAATAAAAATATATGAAAATAATATTGCTTCTACAGGTTTAACTGAATTTGCAGCAAAAATTCAGGGAATAAATGTTGATTCTATAACCATAACAGAAAATAATAGACCAGAATTTATGCCGTCATATGAAAATTTAAAACTCAAGGTTGTTTTTGAAAAAGATGATGGAAAAATATTAGGTGCTCAAATAATTTCTAAAGCAAATTTAACTCAAGCAATTAACACAATGTCTGTAATTATACAAAATAATATGAAAATGAATGAATTGGCTTTTATAGACTTTTTTTTCCAACCACATTATGGAAAACCTTGGAATTTTCTAAATGTTGCCGGGTTAGAATACATAAACAAAATGTAAATATTATATAAATATAAATAATTAAATATTGACATTTTTAATCCAATTTGATATACTAAGGAAAAAATATTGCCAATATAAAAAAGAAAATATTCACAAGAGGTGATTATATGAAAAAGAATAAGGAAATATACAATGAAATATTGGAATTAATGGGTGAAACACCTGTTATTCGTTTGAAGAATATAGAAGAGTATTTTAATGTAAAAAATGAATTATATGCAAAAGTGGAGTATTTTAATCCTGGAGGTAGCATAAAGGATAGAGTTGGAGCATATATGCTTCAAATGGCTGAAAAAGAAAATTTAATAACAACTAATACAGTTATTATTGAACCAACATCTGGAAATACAGGAATAGGGCTAGCTTTATATGCTGTAAAAAAAGGAAATTCTGTAATATTCATAATGCCCCAAAAAATAAGCATGGAAAAGGAATTATTGCTAAGAGCATATGGAGCATATATAATAAGAGTCCCAGGTAATGTTTCCCCATTTTCTGTAATGTCGCAATATAAAATCGCTGAAATTATTAGAAATATAATCTGGGAAAAGAGAAAGCCTTTATCAAAATCAGAAATAGAAGGAATAGTAAGCTATATCCAGATTTTAATAAATCAAAATAATGAAAAAGAATTAAAAAAGATTTTTGAAAAGGCTGTAGATCCAAACAATTATGCGTTTATCCCCAATCAATATTTTAATAAAAATAATCCAAAAGCTCATTATAGAACAACTGCACCAGAATTATGGAAACAATTTAATGGAGAGCTTGACTATATTTTTGCTGGATTGGGTACAGGCGGAACAATTTCTGGAATTGGTAAATATTTTAAAGAAAGAAAGGATATAAAATTAATAGGAGTAGATCCAGAGGGGTCAATATATCATCACGTAAAAGCTGGTCTTACAGTTGAGGAAGCATTGAAACATTCTCATCCATATTTAGTTGAAGGAATAGGAAAAAATATTATCCCAAAAACCATAAATTTAGACATTATAGATGATATAGTTGTGATTAATGATCAGGAAGCATTTTCAATGGCGAGATTTTTATCAAAAAGAGAAGGGATATTGGTCGGTGGCTCTTCTGGGGCAGCATTATTTGGAATGATAAAGTATTTAAAAGAAAATAATATAAAGAATAAAAAAGCTGTTGTAATTTTTCCTGATAGTGGAAGAAGCTATTTAACAAAATTTTTTAATGATGAATGGATGAAAGATAATAACTTGGAAGTTAATGATGAAATAATTTTGAGAAAGTTATTTGATGAGTGCAAGATATAATAAGCGGCCTGCAAAGGTCGTTTTATTTTATGATATAATACATTTGAAGATTATAGAAGGAGATTAAAAAATTATGTTGAGAATAAATAATATAAAATTACCTATTGATCATCAAGATGAAGATATAAAAAAAGAAATTGCAAAAAAGTTGAATATTTCATCAAAAGAAATTCAAGAAGTTAGAATTATAAAACGCTCTATTGATGCGCGTAAAAAGAATGATATGATTTATTTTGTGTATAATGTGGATTTTAAAGTGGAAGATGAAGATAAATTAAAAAATAATTCCCTTGTTATGATATCTCCAGAGAAAGAGTATATATTACCAGCTCAGGGAGAGGAACTTTTGACTACGAGACCGATAATAATAGGCTCCGGACCTTCCGGGTTATTTGCTGGATTAATACTTGCCGAAGCAGGGTTTGAGCCTATAATATTGGAAAGAGGAAAGGCGGTTGAAGAAAGAAAAAAAGACGTAAATCTTTTCTGGAAAAAGGGTGTTTTAAATATAGAAAGTAATGTTCAATTTGGTGAAGGTGGAGCTGGAACATTTTCTGATGGCAAGTTAAATACGCTTATAAAGGATAAGAATAATAGAATTAGGAAGATGCTTGAAGAATTTGTAAAGGCCGGTGCTCCAGAAGAGATACTATATGTCAACAAACCGCATATTGGTACTGATAAACTGGAAATAGCTGTGAAGAATATAAGAAAAAAAATAATTTCTCTTGGTGGGAGTGTTTTATTTGAAAGCAAGGTTACCGATATTATTATCAAAAATGGAAAGGTAAAAGGTGTTGTTGTAAACGGTAATGAAAAAATATATTCTGATGTAATAATTTTAGCTATTGGTCACAGTGCAAGAGATACTTTTGAATTGTTATTCAACAAAGGAATAACAATCAAACAAAAACCATTTTCTATTGGTGTAAGGATTGAACATTTAAAGGAATTAATTGATAAAAGTCAGTATGGTAAATTTTATAATCATCCGAGATTAAAGGCTGCAGATTATAAGCTTTCTCATAGGGCGAAAAATGGAAGAGCTGTCTATACTTTTTGTATGTGTCCGGGGGGATATGTTGTTGCATCGGCTTCAGAAGAGAATATGGTTGTTACAAATGGAATGAGTGAATTTGCAAGAGATAATGTCAATTCTAACAGTGCTATATTAGTAAGTGTCGAACCTTCAGATTATCCTTCAAATCATCCATTAGCAGGTGTTGAATTTCAAAGGAATTTTGAAAAAAAAGCATATGCCATTTCTAATTCTTATTATGCACCTGTTCAATTATTTGGTGATTTTTTAAGAAACAAAAAATCTGTAAAATTTAAAGCAGTTAAGCCTTCATATAAGCCGGGAACGATATTTTATGATATTAATAATATATATCCAGAATATATTACCGACGCTTTAAAAGAAGGTATTTTAGCAATGGGAAAAAAACTAAGAGGGTTTTCTTCATATGATTCATTGTTGACAGGTGTTGAAACAAGAAGTTCATCTCCTGTAAGAATTGAAAGAAATGAAAATTATGAAAGTATTTCAACTGAAGGGTTATATCCTATAGGAGAAGGTGCCGGATATGCAGGAGGAATTACATCTTCTGCAGTAGATGGCATTCGAGTTGCAGAAAGTATTATAAAAAGATATAAAAAGGGATGGTGATAATATCAAAAGCATATTTATTTTTATGGACTATCAAAATCAACCGGTTGATCCGGAGTTGATTATTGAAAAAATAAAGGAATTGGGGAAAATTGTTGGGGGAAAGGCTTATGCACATTGGTCAAAATATCCCGCAACAATGTTTTCATTTTCAAGACATGGTATTGAATTAATAGAAATGCCAGAAGACGGTTTTGAAAATAAAAAAGGCAATGATATAAAACTTGCAATAGATGCAATTGAAACAATGTTTTCTTTGCCTCATATTGATATGTTTGTTCTGGTAACGGGAGATGCTGATTTTGTTCCACTTGTAAAAAAACTTCGAATATATGGAAAAGAGGTTATTGTTGTAAGTAGAAGTAAAAATACTTCAAAAGAAATGGAATTATCTGCAGATATGTTTATTCCTTATGAGGATATAGTAAAATCTGAAAAGATTGAGGATAAGGATTCTATTGAAGATATTGTTGAAGAGGTTATAAGGATTATTGAAGAACATAATTATGAAGATGTAAATGAGCATATTATAAAAAGAATAGTAACCGGTATGAAGATCGATTATAGGGATTTTGGGTTTTTATCTTTTAGCGATTTTGTTGATAATTTAATAAAAAAGGTTCGTGATGAATTTTATTCTAATAATGGTGAATATAGCGAATATGAAGAAAATTATATGCGATATATAGAACGGTTTCTTGCTACCAGTGTTATGCCATTGAGATTGGATGATCTTGTAAAAAAAGCACAGGAAAAGAATCCGTGGATTACCAAAAATTCAAAATATTCATTAAAGGAATTAATTCAAAAAATGATAGAGGAAAAGAGATTATGGAAGAATTCTCGTGGATATATAATAGTTCCTATTCCAAGAAGATGGGAAATAAAACATGAAAAGATACTTCCTTATCCTGAGCACAGGGATAAGTTTGTTGAATTTGTGTATAACTTGTTTAAAGCTGGAAAAGCAAATTCTATAATTGAAGCTATACATACTGCAAAAAAGGAATTAAATCTTACCAATAAAGTAGTTGGTTCATTTGGTATAGCATTAAAGTTTTCCGGTAAATTTCTTGGTAAAGATGGAAGTGACTATGTAAGTATGAAAACACCTGTGTATCTAAATGCTGATTATGAAGATTTTAAAACAGCTGTTGAAGCTTTCTATTTAAAAAGCATATTAAAAGAGGAAGATATTCATGAAAAAAATCTTCCAATAGCTTCAAAGTACATATACAATACAGAAAATACCAAAAGATTAAATGAGATAATAGAACATCTAATGGATTTGCAGGAGGTATTTTATATAAAACCATATTATAAGTATTATAAAAATTTAAATAAATAATACCGATGTATTTTCTCAATTTATAATAAAAGACATTAAAACGCAAAGAGTGCGAAAAACAGTATTAATTTTCATTTTTTCTTTTTCACATAACATTTGATTCTTTTAAAAAAAAGTAGTATAATAAAGATACGGTAAAAAAACTTTAACACAAATTAATATTTCTTAATATTTCTTTTTATTCGTTTATTGTATATATGATATTTTCTATTAAGAAATCATCTTATCAAGGGGGGAAAGTATATGAAAAAACTGGCAGTATTATTGGTTGTTATTTTAAGTGTTTCTATGTTTGCACAGGTTACTATCGAATTCTGGCATGCTATGAGTGGGTGGAGAATTGAATTATTACAGGACATGGCAAACGATTTCATGAAAACTCATCCAGATATCAAGGTTAATGTACAATACACAGGTTCATATCTTGATACTTTCAACAAAACAATTGCAGCTGTAAAAGCAGGAAAAGCTCCACATATTGTACAAATATACGATATTGGAACACAGGCAATGATTGATGGTGGAATCGCTATTCCAATTGGTGATTTAATAGAACAAGATCCAACTATAGATAAAGGAGCATTTTTAGAACAGGTAGCTAATTACTATACAGTTAATGGAAAATTATATTCAATGCCATTTAACTCATCAACAGCTATTTTATTCTATAATAAAACAATGTTCAAGGAAGTTGGATTAGATCCTGATAAACCACCAAGAACATATGATGAATTAATAGAATATGCAAGAAAATTACAGAAGAAAGATGCAAATGGTAAGGTTATTAGATACGGTTTAACATGGCCAACACATTCATGGTTCTTTGAACAATTAATGGCTGTACAGAATGCTCCATTAGTAAATAATGGAAATGGTAGAGCAGGAGTAAGACCTACACAAGCAGTTTTCAATAGTCAAGCTGGTAAAAACATATTCAATTTATTCAAAAAGATGACAGACGAAGGTTTGTTATTAAATACAAAGAGAGAAGACTGGAATGGTGCAAGTCAGATTTTCTTAGCTAAAAAAGCTGGTATGTTATTATACTCAACATCAGATGTTAAATTCTTTGATGAATCAGCAAAAGAAAATGGTTTTGAAGTTGGAACTGCATTCTTACCAAAACCAGATGAATCAGTACAGGGTGGATCAGTTATAGGTGGAGGATCATTATGGATTCTTAAGAATCATCCAAAAGAAGAAATTGATGCAGCTTGGGAATTTGTAAAATGGATGACAGAACCAGCACAGCAGATTAGATGGCACCTTGAAACAGGATACTTCCCAGTTAGAAAAGATGCTATAGAACAATTATTGTTCAGCGGATTCTATTCAGAACATCCAAATTACTTAACAGCTATAATGGAATTACTCTTATCAAAACAGACAGTTAATACAAATGGAGCAGTTATGGGTGTATTCCCAAAAACAAGAGAAGTTATCGAAACAGAATATGAAAATGTAATTAATGGAAAGAAATCTGTAGAACAAGCTCTTAATGATGCCGCAAGACAGGTTACATTAGAATTGAAGAGATACAACAGACTTTATAAATAATTTTTAAGTTATAATTATACCAGGGCGGTTTTCCGCCCTTTTTTTAAAGAAGGAGGAATCTTCATATGTCGTGGAAAAGTAAATTAACTCCATATTTATTACTTGTACCAACCTTTGTTATAATTATTTTATTTATTTATTGGCCAGCAACATATTCTTTTAAATTAAGTTTTTATCAGGAATCTTTTTTTGGAAATCGAAGTATTTTTGTTGGTCTGGAAAATTATACAGAGTTATTTACAGATCCTGCGTATTATAAGGCTCTGTTGACTTCTGCGATTTATTCGTTTTCCACTGTTTTTTTAACGATGTTTTTAGCATTTTTAATTTCACAATTATTAGTTCAAAATATTCCTGGAACACGATTTTTTAGGTTATTTATCTTTGCCCCGTATGCAATCTCTCCAGCAATTGCTGGTATATTATGGTCATTTTTATTAACTCCAACTGTTGGATATTTAAACTATATATTTATGAAGTTTTTTGGTATAGATACAGATTGGCTTACAACTACGCCGTATGCATTTATTGCTGTAATGCTTGCAACAATATGGAAGATGTTACCTTTTGATTTGATTTTTTATATAGCTGGACTACAATCGATTCCTGATTCTTTGTTGGAATCTTCTATGATAGATGGTGCAAATCTCTGGCAACGTATGTGGAAAATTAAATTTCCATTGTTATCACCTATAAGTTTTTATTTGTTTATAATGAATTTTACAACAACTATGTTTACTTCATTTGGTATTATTGATATTATGACAAAGGGTGGACCTTCAGGAACTACAACAACTTTGATATATAAATTATACTTAGATGCATTTACCTATACAAATAATGGTTCTGCCGCAGCTCAATCTGTTATAATGTTTGCCATTATGGGAGTTATCACAGTAATCTATTTCAAAGGCGTCGAAAAATCCGTCCACTATCAGTGAGGTGATCTTAATGGCTTCAAGTATTTCAAGGAGAAAAAAAGTTAATTTAATTTTATCTGAAATAATATTAATACTTATTTCATTAATAGTTATGGCTCCAATATTATTGGCGTTTAGTATGAGTTTTATGACTTATACAGAGGTTTATACATTTCCACCTAAATTATTTCCAAGTACATTTCACTGGCAGAATTATGCAGAGGCTTTAAAATTAGTTGATTTAGGAAGAATGCTTATTAATTCGTCAATTATAGCATTTTTTATTACATTTGGTAAGTTGATTACAGGAACGCTTGCAGGTTATGCCTTTGCAAACTTTCAATTTAGAGGAAAGAATTTGTCATTTATGTTATTATTTATAACCTTATTTTTGCCGGCAGAAACAGTTATGATTTTGCCATTATTCCTTATAATGAAGCAATTTGGCTGGATCAATACATATTATGCGCTTATTATACCTTTTACTGCAAGTGCCACAAATGCATTTTTAATGAGACAGCATTTTATGACAATACCAAAAGAATTAAGCGATGCTGCTAAGATAGATGGCGCAACGTCAATGCAATATTTCTGGAAGATTTTATTGCCATTATCCAAATCAATGCTTGGTGGTGCAGCGTTAATCAACTTTGTTTATGCATGGAATCTCTATTTATGGCCATTGATAGTAACAATGGACGATAAAATGAAAACTGTTCAAATTGGTATAAAGATGTTAATTAGTTCTGATGCTGCTAATAATTGGGGAATAATAATGGCTGGTACAATGATAGCGCTTGTTCCAACATTGATTATATTCTTTGCCATCCAGAACCTATTTGTTAAGAGTCTTGTTAGTTCAGGGCTTAAAGGATAAAAAAACCGGGTCTTTAAAAAGTCCCGGTTTTTATTATTTTATTTATTTTTTGTCGGTAAATGACACGAATTCAACAGTTCCTCTTTGTCTTACAGGTTGTGTATATAAATCCATTAACATATAAACTTCATCTGGAACATCTGTTTCTACATTTAATCCCAATTCTTTTGCTTCTTCAACTGTTATTGGGTAATCATGAGTCCATCTTCCTTCTGTTAAGGTTTCTGATAATTTTTTAGCTTTTTCTTCTCCGAATCTGTCCTTTAATAATTCATATATAAATTTCTGAACCTGATGAATGGATTTTTTTGCAACGTCTGCAAGTATTAATGTTTGATCATCGACTTTATCCACACCTTTTTGTTCAACTGCTCTAACGATACTTGGAGCGGGATTTTGGCCTAATTGTGGATCAACAGGACCTAAAACGGCATGGGGATCCATTATTATTTTGTCTGCTGATAATGAGATTAATGTTCCGCCGCTCATTGCATAATGAGGAACAATTACCCGTGTTTCTGCTGGATGATCGTGTAAAGCCTTGGCAATTTGTGTAGCAGCTAATACAAGGCCTCCTGGTGTGTGTATAATTAAATCTATAGGCTTATCTTTAGGTGCTTTTCTTATAGCTCTTAATATTTCTTCGCTATCTTCTATATTAATGAATTTATAGAATGGCATTCCTAAAAATCCCATACTTTCCTGTCTGTGTATAAGAGTAATAACTGTTGAATTCCTCTTTTTAGATAACGAGGACAAAAGACCTTTCCTTGAAGCAATTAACTGTGCAAATTTAAACTGTGGCCCGAGTAAAATATAGAACATAAATATGAGCCACAATAAAGAACCTAAACCTGTTGTCACTTATACCACCTCCTATGAAAAATTTTTCATTGTTATTAATAATAATGTTTTTTAATCTTTTTTAAATCTATTATACCATAATCAGGTATATTTAATTAATTTAAGTATATGAATATTTCATTTTTTCTGGTATACTACATTTGTGAAATATTATTTACGGGGTTATTATTATGGAGATTTTTGTAATTACAACCGAAGCTGGAAGTATTAAAGGATTTGTGAAAAATAATAAGATTATAGAAATAAAATTTTATAATGATTATCTTGAAGAATATTATGATAATCATACGGCTTTGTTTTATAAAACTATAAAAAAGTATTTTAAAGGATACGATGTTCTTGATGAATTGCCTTATGAAAAGTATTTTAAAACTGTTTTTGAGGAAAGAGTAATGAAGACTTTAAAAAATAAAGTATTATTTGGACATGTTGTATCTTATGGAGAGCTAGCAGTTATGGCAGGGTATCCGCGCGCAGCAAGAGCTGTTGGAACTGTTATGGCACATAATAATCTTCCATTGATATTTCCGTGTCATAGGGTTATTAAAAGCGATGGAAGGATTGGAAATTTTGGACCCGGGCAACACTGGAAAGAGTTTTTGTTAAAAATTGAAAAATATATTGTGTAACAAACTTTAACCTTTATAAAACATTCAAGAATAAATTGGAATATATAATATCTTTGAGGTGATAATAATGTCAAAACGCTTACATCCAAAAGTTTTTAAAGTCCCTATTGACAGGATTAGAATGGGTTATTATTCGGATAAGTATTTTACAAGATATGTTGAGGTGTTAAAAAAAGACAATAAGCATGTTAACGTGCTTTATCAGTATTTTCCCAGAAAGGATTGTGTTGTTGTAGGAATTGATGAAGCACTTGCTATTTTAAGATTTGGAACTGGTTATTATAGGGATGAAGAAAAAGCTAATGAATTGTTTAACAGTATTTTAGAATTGGAGAAAGCTTTACAAAATGCAGCTCATAAGATGGATAAAGAGGAATTGCTTGAAATAACGTCAAAAAAATGGGATTTAAGGATGATGTTAAATGATTTATGGGTTGATAAATGGAATGAAATAGAAGTTAAAGCACTATTTGATGGTGACGAAGCAAAGGATATGGAACCGGTTTTGACTATTGAAGGAGATCCGTCATATTTTGGATATCTTGAAACAATTTTATTGGGAGTATTGGCAAGGGCTACCTCAACTGCCACTGCTGTTAAAAAGGTTGTAGATGTTGCCAATGGAAAGCCTATATTATTTTTTAGTGCAAGATTTGACCATTTCTGGGTACAGGCAACCGATGGTTATGCGGCGTTAAAAGCAGGTGCTTTTGGTGTATCAACAGACGCTAATGCAGATTATTGGGGAATAGAATCATTGGGTACAATTCCGCACGCATTAATTGCTTCATATGATGGTGATACAACAGCAGCTGCAATAGCCTTTGATAAACATATTGAAGGAAATGTAAATAGAATAGTTCTTGTAGATTGGGATAATGATGTAATTGGAACGACGATGAAGCTTGTATCAAGGTTTTATGAATATGTAACAGGTGAAAAATTTATTCTAGGTAAAACAGATCCTTCTGTTATAATAGGACCGGGAAAAAACAAAATATGGGGTGTGCGTTTTGATACATCTGGAAGTTTAAGGGATAAGAGCGTTATTCCAAAGGACAAATCTTCTCTTGGGGTTAATCCTGAGCTCGTATGGCGTGCAAGACAGGTTTTTGATGAAAATGGTTTAAAGGATTTAAAGATTTTAGTTTCAGGCGGTTTTGATGCTGAGAAAATAAAATTATTTGAAACTTTAGATGTACCCGTTGATAGCTATGGTGTGGGTTCAAAATTGTTAAAAGAAAAGATAGATTTTACTGCAGATATTGTTGAAGTAAATGGAAAACATTGTGCCAAGGTGGGAAGAAAAAAAGGAGATTTATCAAGATTATCAGTGGTTTCAAAAAAATATTGGGAAGAATAAATTAAAATATAAAATTAAATTATTAAAGGAGGATTATAAAATGGAAAAAGGTACATGGGTTGTTAAAAAGGGTTTTGCTGAAATGTTCAAAAATGGAGTTATAATGGATGTTACAACTGCAGAACAGGCAAAGATTGCTGAAGAAGCTGGTGCAGTTGCAGTTATGGCTCTTGAAAGAGTTCCAGCAGATATTAGAAAAGCTGGTGGAGTTGCAAGAATGGCAAGTATTTCAAAGATAAAAGAAATCATGGAAGCAGTTTCTATTCCTGTAATGGCAAAGGTTAGAATTGGACATATTGCTGAAGCAAGAGTGTTGGAAGCTTTAGGTGTTGATTTTATAGATGAATCAGAAGTTTTAACTCCTGCTGATGATAAATATCATATAAATAAACACGATTACAAAGTTCCTTTTGTTTGTGGTGCAAGAAACCTTGGTGAAGCATTAAGAAGAATTGCAGAAGGTGCTGCAATGATTAGAACAAAAGGTGAAGCTGGAACAGGTAATATTGTTGAAGCAGTAAAACACATGAGACAGGTTATGGATGAAATAAGATTAGTTCAAAATATGCCAGAAGAAGAATTGGTAACATATGCAAAACAGATAGGAGCTCCTGTAGATTTAGTTGCAGAAGTTAAAAAATTAGGAAGATTACCTGTAGTTAACTTTGCAGCTGGTGGAGTAGCAACACCTGCTGATGCAGCATTAATGATGATGCTCGGTTCAGATGGTGTATTTGTTGGTTCAGGTATTTTCAAATCAAAAGATCCAAAGAGAATGGCAAAGGCTATAGTTGAAGCTGTATTGCATTATGACGATCCAGAAAAATTAGTAAAGATCAGTGAAGACGTTGGAGAAGCTATGGAAGGATTGGAAATTGATAAATTAGATGTACACTTACAGGAAAGAGGATGGTAATGTGAAAATAGGTGTATTGGCAGTTCAGGGAGATATCCGTGAACATGCAAATATGATTGAAAAGATAGGTCATACACCTATAAGAGTTAAGTCAATAGAAAAATTAAATGAAGTAGAAGGGCTTATTATTCCTGGCGGTGAAAGTACCACTATCACAAAGTTACTCAAGAAAACAGGATTATGGGATGAAATTATAAAGAAAGCAAAAGAAGGATTTCCTATTTTTGGCACATGCGCCGGGATGATAGTGCTTTCAAATGGAATAAAAAAGTATGAAAAACAGGATACAATGAAGCTTATTGATATAATTGTTGAAAGAAATGCTTACGGAAGACAGGTATTTTCATTTGAAGAAATATTAAAATTTAGAGGTAATGATATAAAGGTAACATTTATAAGAGCACCAAAAATTGTTGAATACGGTGAAAATGTTGAAAAATTAATAGAATATAAAGATGCACCTGTACTTGTAAGGCAAAATAATATCTTAGCAGCTTCATTTCACCCTGAAATAGAAGATGATCCATCTGTTCATGAATACTTTGTGGAAGAGATGGTTAAAAAGTCAAAATAAAAGAAGGTGAATTGTTTAATGATTCCATTAAATGGATTTCTTGCACATTTTATTGCAGATCATGCATTTACAAATGTATATTCTGATACATTAAAGGATAAAAATAAATTAATGACCCATATATTGTGGAGTTTCTTTGTAATATTGACATTTACATTTGAATCCTTAAAAAGCGTTGCGGGAATAATAGCATTTTTTGTGCTTGTATCTTATCATGTAGGTGTAGATATTTACAGATCAAAGAAAGGGACTGATTTTAAGAAAGAATTAGCATATTTAGCCGGGGCTTTTTTGATAAATGTAGTATTTTTTGAAGTATATATACATTCCTATATATCAAAGGAGTTTGTGTATTATTTAATAGGGATGATGTTTGCAACGAGTTTTGGCTCTTTTATTGAAAGGACATTTAATATAATAGATCCACAAATGAAGGATACAGCAGGTGCTTCAGAACGATTGGCTATATATATATTCTTAAGTAAATTTAAAGCGGAACTTGTACTGGTATCGATTTTTGCAGGACTTTTATATCGTTTTTTCTTTGTAAAAGAAAAATCAAAGGAATGGATTTTTTCTCCAATTTATGGTGTTATAGTATCTTCGATATGGATATTATTTATGAATGTGGTGTTATAAATGATATGGGCAATATCTGATATTCATGGAATGTATGATAATTTGATAAAGGTTTTAAATCAAATACCGGAAAATGATAAAATAATATTTCTTGGAGATTATGTGGATCGAGGGCCTGGTTCAAGACAGGTCCTTGATCTTTTATTTAAATTAAAAAATAGAGCGGTGTTTTTAAAAGGAAATCATGAAGATATGATGCTTGATTATTTTGAAAATACGGGTAAATATAAAGAGGGTGCATGGTTTAGAAATGGTGCCCAGGCAACACTTGATAGTTTTAATAATGATATTGAAGAAAAATATCTTGATTTTATTAGAAATTTAAAGCTTTATCATATTGAAAAAATTGGAACTCAAAAATATTTGTTTGTACATGGAGGTATTAGACCAGGAATTTCTCTTTCTGATCAAGCGGAGCGTGATTTGTTGTGGATAAGAGATGATTTTTATATGAGTGATCAGCCTTATGAAGATTACATTGTTATACATGGTCATACACCAACAAAATATATTACCGGTGAATACGAGGTATATTTTAGAAAGTTAGATGATAAAATTCTCAGCATAGATATAGATACCGGTTGTGTATATGGCGGTAAGTTATCGGCTCTTGGTATATCAAATGATAATAAGTATGATATAATATCAATATAGAGGTATTTTATTTATCGGAGGGATAAAAAATGGAAAGATTAGAATTTTTCACAATTACAGGCGAAGACGGAAATGAATATAATTTTATGTTTTTGGAAGAATTAAAGATTAATAATCAAAGGTATTGGATTTGTTATGAAGCTTTTAAGGAAGAAGATAGTGAAGATATAGTGTTAGGAGATACAGTTGCATTTAAGGTAAATTCAGAAAAGGGTGAATTGTTCTTAGATGCTGTTGAAGATGATGAAGAACTTGAATTAGTTGAAGAAGAATGGAAAAAGGTAATGGAAGATGTCGATATTGATGAAAATGAAGAATTTTTTTTGATAGAGGATGACGATTCAAAAGATAATAATTAATTATAGACAGGTGAAAGAATGATGGAAAATGCGGCGAAACTATTTGATATAAAGTTTATTCTGGATCGTTTTGATAAGCCTATTTTTAATAAAAATCTTGAATTGTTAGAGAAGAATAATATACATCCAAAATTGGTATGTATTCTAACTTCTGATGATCCTGGAAGTGTTTCTTATTCCAGGGGTATTAAGGGTATATGTAAAAGATATAATATAGAATTTGAAAGCGTTGTGGTACACAGCAGAGAAGAGCTGGAAGAAAAGATAGAATACTATAATAAAGATGTTCAAACACATGGTATTATTGTTATGTACCCTACACCCTTTGAGGTTAAAGATACGCATTTTATGAATATGATTTCCCCTGAAAAGGATATAGAAGGGCTGCATCATTCATATATGGGATATCTTGTTCAACATGAAGGTTATGAAGATCCAAAGCATTTAAGAAAATTAGTAATACCACCAACAGCAAAAGGAATATTATATGTATTAAAACGATATAGATTAATATTTGAGAATATAAAAAGAAAAACAGGAAATTATCCAGATAATTTTGATAGAAATCCATTTTCTTTAGAAGGCAAAAAAATAGTTGTAATTAATGATTCACTTGCTGTTGGAAGATCCCTGGCTTTAATGTTGTTAAATGAAAATGCCAGTGTAAGGGTTTGTCAGAAATATACAGATTATGAGGATATTTTAAAGTTTGTTTCTATTTCAGATATAATAGTTTCTGCAGTTCCATCGTCAAAATTTATTATTCCAACAGAAAAGGTGCCTCAAAATTCTATAGTATTTGATATTTCTTTTGAAGGAAATTTTGAGTATCCTTCTATATTTGATAAAGTATATAAGATTTCACCTAAATGGAATCTTGTTAAAAAAGGAAATCGTATTAATGATATGACATTGCACAGGCTTATTTCAAATATGTTTTATCTTGTAAATAGGAAACTTCCAGATAATGATTTATTGGAATTAAGAAAATTTGAAGATAATATACTTAGTCTATAATAAATAAAAATGGTTCGGCTTTTGCCGAACCATTTTTATTATTGCACTTCGCCAAGAAGTTCTTTTACTTTTCTGTGGATTCTTGCTTTCTTTCTTGCAGCGTTATTCTTGTGAATAACACCTTTTTTAGCTGCTTTATCAATTACAGAAAATGCATTGTTTAATAATTCTAATACTTCTTCTCTTTCTTTTTTAGCTTCTACTGCTGCTAATACTTTTTTAATTGAGTTTTTAACTCTTGTTTTGTATGATTTGTTTCTTAATCTTCTTTTTGCTGTTTGTCTAACTCTTTTTTTAGCTGATTTTACGTTTGGCACTTTGATTTTCCTCCTTTTATATTATTTTATTAATTATAATCCAAATGCAGCTTTTAATTCATTAACCTTATCTGTTCTTTCCCATGGGAATTCAACATCTGTTCTTCCAAAATGTCCATATGCTGCTGTTTTTCTGTAAATAGGTTTTAATAGGTCTAAGTTTTTAATTATTGCACCAGGTCTGAAATCAAACATTGTTGTTACTACTTCATATAATTTTTCTTCGTCAACCTTTGCTGTACCTTTTGTATCAATTAATATTGATACTGGTTCAGCTACACCAATAGCATATCCTAATTGAATCATTACTTCATCGGCTAATCCAGCAGCTACTATGTTCTTAGCAACGTAACGTGCCATGTAGTGTGCTGATCTGTCAACCTTTGTTGGATCCTTTCCACTGAATGCTCCTCCACCGTGTGGAACCCAACCACCGTATGTATCAACTATAATTTTTCTTCCTGTTAATCCTGTATCAGCGTGTGGCCCTCCAAGAACAAATCTTCCTGTTGGATTTACCAATATTTTTGTATTCTTTGTTAATAAATGTTCTGGAATTATTGGTTTAATTACGTGTTCAATTAAAGCTTCTCTAATTTCTTCAATTGTTACGTCTGGTTCGTGTTGAGTGGAAATTAATACTGTTTCAACTTCTATTGGTTTATTGTTTTCATCATATTCAACAGTAACCTGTGTTTTTCCATCAGGTCTTAAGAATTTTAATGTGCCATTTTTTCTAACTTCTGCAAGTCTGTATGCTAATTTGTGAGCAAGAACTATTGGTAAAGGCATCATTTCAGGTGTTTCATTTGTTGCGTAACCAAACATAATACCCTGGTCACCAGCGCCAAGCTTTTCGTAAGGATCCTCTTCTTTGATTTTTCCTTCTTTTACTTCTAAAGCTTTATCAACACCCATTGCAATATCAGGTGATTGTTCGTCTATTGACACTAAAACTGCTGAAGTTTCTCCATCAAAACCAAATTTTGCTCTTGTATATCCAATGTCTAATATTGTCTGTCTTACGATTTTTGGTATATCTACATAAGCTTTTGTTGAAATTTCTCCAGCTATTACAGCAACACCTGTTGTCACCAATGTTTCAACTGCAACCCTTGAGAATGGGTCTTTTTCCAATAAAGCATCTAAGATTGCGTCGGAAATTTGGTCTGCTACTTTATCTGGATGTCCTTCTGTTACACTTTCGCTTGTGAAAAGTCTTTTTTTCAATTCTCTTCCTCCTTTATGAAAATTTATTAATATCCGAATTATTATTATACCAAAAATATGAATCAATAGGCGTATAAAAAATTAACGTTAAAATAAAATCTGTTGTATTTTGAGTTACATTTCTTTTACCAGTATTAATTTATATACCTTTATACTTCCCCAGATATCTTCAAGTATTAGTTCTGCAGGATTTTTATCTTTTAAAGTAAAGGCTATTTCATTCCATCTATTTACCTTTATTGGTGTAATAAATGATGAAGAATATAATTTAATCCAATACGTAAATAAATTTGAACCATAACCATAAATAGCATTTGGTGAATACATTTCGTCTTCTCTTATTGCATCGAATTCTATTTCATATACTAATTCATCATTAACCCTTAATGAAATCTTTCTTGGAATTATTGTTGTATTATCACCAACTTTTTCTGAAACTTTTACTTCGAGTTTTGGTAAAGTGGTAAATGGAACTTCAGTTACCTGATCATCTAATAATTTATATGTTCTATTATTTGATCTAATTTCAAATGCCTGTAATTTTCTTGGTCTCATTTCAACATAATCAACAAATTCAAGTGCATCTCTTACTATTTCTATTTCATTATTTCCCGATTTTTTAACTTCTCTAATTTCAAAGTGAACATGTGGAACTTCAGCTTCACCACTTTTTCCAGAATATCCAATTTCTTCACCTTTTGATACCCTTATTTCATCATCAGGAAATTTTATTTCTGCAAATGTATTTCCAAATTCGCTTACCACAGAATTTGCGATTTCTGCCATTAGTCCTTTGAAAGAATTTAAATGGGCGTATACGCTTATTAAATCATAGTCTGGATGATATATAAATATAGTATTTCCATAAACCTTATGATTTACCCATAATTTGCACACATATCCATCAGCTGCGGCATTTACAGGATAACCAATTCTTGAAAAAGATGAAAAATCTATTCCCAGATGGAAATGTGGTTTATCTCCAGTATCTCTATATTCTCCAAATGAAGATGTAAGATATGAATCCTTAACCGGCGGTAAAAACCTTTGAGAAAATACCGTTAAAACACTTAATAAAATTACGGTAAATACTAAAAATTTTTTCATAAAGCACCTCCATTGCGCGCATATATCTTTAATTTTATATCTGTATTATTGAATGCAATTTCCTCTATACCAATTTTACCACGTTTTTTAAACCAATTTTGAACATTTTTATATTCTTCTTCAATTTCAAAAGTTTTTATTATCTCTTCTTCAATTAATTTATCCTGTATAGCTTTTTTTAAATTTTCAATGTTCTCGCCGGTTTTACATGAAATGAAAATAGCGTTTTTATATATGTTTTTTAAAATTGAAAGTTGTTCATCATTAATTTTATCTATTTTATTAAAAACCAGTATACGTGGAATATCTAAAGCTTTAATATTCTCTAAAACATCATATGCGGTACTTATTCTTTCTTCAATATTTTGAGATGAAATATCTACGAGATGTATGATTAGATCGGAATATTTTATTTCTTCCAGCGTGGATTTAAATGCTTCTATTAATTCATGAGGAAGATTTCTAATAAATCCTACCGTGTCAGATAATATAACAAAGAGTCCAGAAGGAAGCATTACTCTCCTGGACTTTGGAGACAGAGTTGAAAACATTTTTTCAGAAATTTTTATCTTGTTTTCATGGCTTAATTCTTTTAATAAAGTTGATTTTCCAGCACTTGCGTATCCCACAATGGAAACTTTTATTATGTCTTTTTTGTTTTTTCTTGTAAGTTCTCTTTGGGATTTAATCTTTTTTAGTTTATTTTGAATTTTAGATATTTCATTTTTTATGGTTCTTTTTTTGTATTCTTTTTCCTGTTCACCTGGACCTCTTGTTCCAATACCCCCGCCGGTTCTGGACATTTCGCTTCCAAGACCATATATCCTTGGAAGTATGTGCTTGAGAGTAGCAAGTTTTATTTGTAACTTGCTTTCCTGAGTTTCGGCATGCTCCGAAAAAATCTTTAATATTACATCTGTTCTATCGTATACTTCAATATTAAGCTCTTTTGAAATATGAATATATTGTCTCGGAGATAATTCAGAATTTATAACGAGCACTTCTGCATCAACAAACGCAATAAGTTCTTTCAAATCTTCAAACTTTCCTTTTCCAATAAAAGTGAGAGGGTCTGGTTTATTTAAATTTTGATGTATGTATTCAACGATTTCTATATTTATATTTTTGGATAATTCTATTATCTCCTCAACATCTTCTCTTAAGTTTTTGCTGTTTATGAGAACTAATACACCTTTCTTAATTCTCATTACCTCCTGATTGATTTTCCTGATGTTGCTGCTGGAAAAGCTTTACGTATTTCATAGGAACAATCATTTTTACTGCATGTTTATAAACTAATGATTGTTGTCCTTTTTTCTCTAAAAGAATGGTGAAATTATCAAATGATTTTATGTATCCTGATGTCTGAAATCCACCTTCAAAATAGATTTTACATTCAATTTTATTTGTTCTCAATAAATTTAAAAAACGTTCTTGCAAATTAAATTTTTCTGCCATGGTCATACCCCCCTTAAATAATATTGAAAAAAGTAATATAAGTTTTTTTATTCATTAAAACCATTCTTAATGATTTTTTTGATTTTTTCAACAGGATTTTTTTCTTCTGAAAGATTTATCCATATAGCGTTTTTATATCCTCTAAAATAAATAATCTGGCGTCGTGCATACCTTCTTGTATTTCTTTTTATTAAATGTATCATTTTATCATAATCAACTTTTCCCTCAATATATTCTAATACTTCTTTATATCCAATAGTATTCATTGAATTTAAGTTTTTGTTATAACCCATTCTTAATAGATTTTTTACTTCGTCAATTAAACCCATTTCTATCATTTTTTCAACACGTGTATTTATCCTTTCATGTAATTCTTTTCTATCTCTGTCTAAAATTATAATTTGAAATTCGTAAGGATTTTCTGTTTTCTGGCTTTTTATTAAGTCTGACATTCTTTTGCCGGAAAGTATATATATTTCCAACGCTCTAATGCTTCTTTTTAAATCATTGGGATGTATTCTTACATAACTTTCTGGATCCACATCTTTTAATATTTCTCTTATTATACCATGCTGAGAATATTCTAATTTTTTTAAATAGCTTCTTAAACTTAAAGAAGATGGTGCTTCAAAAAAACCTCGTGATACTGCATCAAAATATAATCCAGTTCCGCCTGAAATTATAGGAATCTTTCCTTTATTAAGGACTTCTTTTATTTTTTTTAATGCATCTACTCTATACATGTATGCATTATAATGTTCATCAGGTGAAACGAAATCAATTAAGTGATGTGGAATTTTTTCTCTTTCTTCTGGTGTTGGCTTTGCTGTACCTATATTCATATATTTATAAATTTGCCTTGAATCACAAGAAATAACCTCGAACTTTTCGCCGAGGTTAGTGAGTATATTTGTTTTTCCAACTGCAGTAGGACCTAATATTGCCGTTAGTTTCATTTTAAGTATATCACTCCATAATATACCCCTGAATTTTTGCTTCCATCTACTTTATCAAATTTATATTTATCCCATATAGAATCTTTAATGTGGGCTTTTATTACTACCTTATCTTTTGCTACTCGTTTCATTTCCTCAATATCTTCAATTTCAAGTGGGTCATATACTGCGAATTTTCTTAAAGGATTTAGAGCTGATGATTCAAAAACAGGATTTTCAAACATTGGATCACAATAAATTATATCATAACTTTTATCTTTTTGTTTTTTTAAGAATGATTTATAATTTGCGTGTATTATTTCTATTCTTTTTGAAGCCTCTTTTATCCATTTTATTTTAAAAGGATAATATGGCATACTTTCTTTTACAACAAGATATATAGGGAAAGATCCTTCTACACCTATTAATTTTCCATCTGTTAATTGAGAAGCTATTAATAATGCTTCACTACCAAGACCAAAGGTTAAATCCAGAACTGTTTCATTACCTTTTAATTCAAGATTATTTAATAAATAATCCTTTTTGTCGGCAACATAATTTTTCATTCTTATTTTTACAATAGAAGGATGAAAGAAAAATTCAAAATCACCTTTTTTTAATTTTAAAGTGAGGTTCTTTTCAACTACAAAGTATATATCTTTTGCTTTTAAATGCCTTCTGTTTTTATATACTCCATTATATTGTTCAGCGAGTTGCTTCGCCCGTTGTATTTGTTCCTTCGATGGTTTGTGGGATGTTGTTATAATTAATTTTTCCATTTTCAAGGGTCACACCTTTCTTTTCAAGGAATTCTTTTATCATATCCCTTTCTTTTTCAAGCTCTTTCAATTGTTCCTTTAGATTTTCGAATTCCGATTGAGTTTTTTTGTATTCCTCGGTTAAACTGGAATACACTATAAACATTCTTACCATTTGAATACTAAAATAAAGTATAACAAATATTACAGCTATGTATATTATTATAAAGCCTATATTTAATTTCTTTTTTTCTTTTTTCTTTTTTCCAACAACAAACTTTTTTCGTTGAGCCATAATTATCCCTTTAATCCGGAACGTGCAATTCCTGCAACAAAGTATTTTTGCATGAATATAAATAGTATAATAATTGGTATTACTGAGAATGTAGATGCAGCCATTAACAGGTTATACATGGTACCAGATTCTGTGGTAAATGTTTGCAATCCTACAGCCAATGTTCTCATTTCAGGTGACTTTGTAACTATTAATACCCATAAGAATGCATTCCAGCTACCAACAAATTTTAACAATGCACCTGTTATAATTGCAGGTTTACTTAATGGAACCATTACAGTCCATAAGAATCTCCAGCTACTGCTTCCATCAATTTTTGCAGCGTCCCATAAATCATTTGGTATGGTTAAGAATTGTTGTCTTAAAAGGAATATAGCAAATACGCTTACTATCCATGGAATTATCAGCGCATAGTATGTATCAAGCCATCTAAATTTACTTATTGTGATAAAGTTAGGAACGAGCATTACTTCTCCTGGAACCATCATAGTTGCAAGGAAGAGCGTGAATAATGCATTTTTACCCCAGAATTCCAGTTTGGCAAATGCAAAAGCTGCCATTGCTGCAATTAAGATTTCAAATATTGTAGTAGTAGTTGCCATAAATACAGTATTTATATAGTATTTTGAAAATGGTGCAGCATGCCATGCATCAACATAATTCTGGAAGACATTTGCAAATACCTGTGAAGGTGTAAATTTAGCTTTCATAGTAGGATTATCTTCAAGGAACCATATTGCATAAGTATCCTTAAAGTATATTTCTATATTTGAGTAATTTCTGTAATATACTTTTTCAACATTTTCCGGTTTTTGAATTAATTTTACTTCTGAGATAGAATCAGAATACAATTTATTAAATGTTTCAAGAATATTGTTGTAATCTTTTCTCATTTTTGCGAGTTTTATGAGGTCTTCAGCTTTAAAGTTTTGATTTTTTACAAATTCTTTATCAAAAGGATTTAAATATTGTTCAACATTATCAGGTTGAAGTTTATCAATGTATTTTGTAAGATTTCTTATGACCATTAAAGTTCTTGAAAGGTCTTCAGATTTTATTTTTAATATATTTAATGTATGTTCATTGAATTTATGTTCAAGTGCAAGAACAAATTCATCTTTTATTTCAAATATATCATCATTTTCATTTAAAGCTTTTTTAAATTCTTCAGGAATATTGGAATTATGAAAAGCTTTTAAGAAGTTTTCTTTCATATCTTCTTTAGTTGGAACGTTAAATTGGATTATATTAATCTTTGCTGCTTTTTTCTGAATATCAGAATAATTCTTTTCAAAGAATACTTTAAATTCCAGAGAATTTTTACTGTTAATTATTGAGGAATAAATATTTTTTTCAAGAAGCCTATTCACCCTTCTTAAATACATGTCATTAAATGAAACAAATTTACTTTCGAGATTTGTTAAAAGGGCTAAAACCTTATTTATTTCATTATCACTTACAATTCCTGTTCCTTTGGACATTTCAACAACTACTGATGAAACATTTGATAATTCTGTTTTTAGAGAAAAAAGATACTCTTTTAATTCTTCTTTTTTTCTTGCTTTTTCTTCTTTGACCACTGAGGAATCTGTGCTTTTCACTTTTAAATATGGAAGTCTATCTAAGGATACCTTTGTAAATTTATCTATATAATTTATGGAATCTTTTATTTCTTTGTCTAAATATTTTAATAATTGAGATTTTTTAAATAATCCATTTGCTGTTGAATATAAGCTAAAATAGAATTTTTCAAAGGATTCAGGGCTATTATCCAATGTGTTGATTTCTGCAGAAAGATCAGGAACTAATGGATAATTAGCATTATACTCTTTTATTTTTTCTACTAAACTATTAAGTTCCTGATTATCAGCATAATCAAGTTTAGAAAAAGTTAAGGTTATTAACCCTCTTCTTACAGGGTCATCTTCGATAATTAATAATTTTTTATATGGATTATATGTATCTTCACTTTGTGCTGCTCTGAATTCTGCGAGACTGAGTCCGCTTTTAGAACTTCCAGAAGATGAGGTTCCTTTTACATTAACCATAATTTCTGATTTGAAGTTTTTAGATGTCCACCTTGGTGGCCATTGAGCAATTTCACTGCTGCTTTTAAATGATGTAACAACCATCCATGCAAATGGCATTGCCATTATTATTGCTCCACCTATAATTAAAAGATAAACTATTGTAATTCCCATTGTATTAAAGAATTTATTCCATGACATTTTTAAAGGCCTCCTTTATTATGAATCGTAATGTACACGTTTTTTACCGGCAACAAATTGTATAAATGTAAATATGAGTATTATACCAAATAATACATATGCCGCAGCACTTGCCTGACCCATACGCTGTTCACCATAGAACTTTTCAAATACATAATAAACTACGGTTAAACCACTATTATTATATGGTCCAGGAAGCCCTGAATACAATACGAATATTTCAGAGAAGACCTTAAATGCACCAATCATTGAAACTATTAATATAAAGAATGTTGTTGGTGATAATAAAGGCCATGTTATATGAACAAATTTCTGCCATGAGCTTGCACCATCAACTTCTGCTGCTTCATAATAACTTTTATCGATATTCTGTAATCCAGCGAGGAAGATTATTGAATAATATCCAACAAGTTTCCAGATTGAGATTATAGCAATTGTTGGTATTGTCCATTTTTCATCTTTTAACCATAAAATCTTTTCCACACCAAAGAATGAAAGGATATAATTCAAAAGCCCGTTATCGTTAAATATCCATTGCCATACAAGAGATACAGCAACAACACTGGTAACAAAAGGAATAAAGTATATTGTTCTAAATACAACCTTTCCTTTTACTTCCTGATAGAATAACATGGCTATTACCAATGAAAGGAATATTGTTATTGGCATTGACAATAAAACGTAATAGCTTGTATTCCATATAGCTTTAAGAAAATCCGCTTCTTCTTTTGCCATACTAAGATAAGTAACAATTTCTGGTATATGAATTAATTTGATTCCTGCAACATATACTGTAATCAATATAATCATTCTTAATAATAATTTATCAGGAGTTCCTTCTATTTTTTTCATAGCAGCGATGGCTGTATAGGAAAAGGCTAACCATAAAAATATTATCCATTGAAGTTGATAAGATATAACATTCCATAAAATAAAGGTTATAGCACTTATAACAGCATTTAAAATAATAATATTTTTCACTTTTTTATCTGAAATCCTTTTCAAATCAAGCAATACTGTTAAGAAATATATTGTAGCAAATATGAGGAAAAATGTTCCTAAAAAAGCCACGTTAAAAGTCATTGAAACTGGGTGTTTTAATTTAAATAATTGAATGTAATTATCAAAGCCTATAAATTGTGGATTAGCCTGATTTTTAAAATCCCATTTAAAGAAACTCAAAACAAATGAATAAATAATAGGCCAGAATACAAAGATTGATAAAACAATCATTGAAGGTAAAAGATAAAGGTATGCAGTTATACTTTCTCTGGTTCTTCTCCAGGCATGTGGAGATAAGAAGTATTTAGAAACTTTCATAATCACGAATAATACTACAGCTATACTGACGCCAATTACGGGAATAAGAATCTCAGCTGGCATAAAACTTCCTCCTATCTCTATTTAATTATTTTAATTTTTTTGCTAAGTCAATAAGTTGATTTACAATTTGATTGAAATCTGGATTTTCATTTGTTCTTTGTCTGAGAAATTGATTTATATTATCTATTTCCCTTTTTGCTATATCTATCTTAGGGTTTGTTCCTTCTTTATAAGCACCAACCTCTATTAAATCCTTTGCATCATTATATGTTGCCATTATGTCTCTTACCCTATACGCAGCTTCAAGATGTTCTTCTTTTGCAACGGTAGACATTAACCTACTAATACTTGCAAGTACATCTATAGCCGGATAATGCGAAGATTCAGCCAATCGTCTTGAAAGAAGGATATGACCGTCAACAATACCTCTAACTGTATCTGAAATGGGTTCATTAAAATCATCACCTTCAACAAGTACAGTATATATTGCTGTAATACTTCCTTTATCAGAATTACCCGCTCTCTCTAAAATTTTTGGTAATTCAGCAAATACACTTGGTGTATATCCGCGTGTTGCTGGTGGTTCACCTATGGACAATCCTATTTCCCTTTGTGCCATAGCCCAACGGGTAAGTGAGTCAACCATAAGCATTACATTATATCCCTGATCTCTAAAATATTCAGCAATTGTTGTAGCGCTTAATAGAGCCTTTGTTCTCATTAAGGCTGGTTGATCTGAAGTTGAAACAACAACTACCGAACGTTTTAAACCTTCTTCGCCAAGATCGCGCTCTATAAACTCTCTTACTTCACGACCTCGTTCACCGATTAAAGAAATAACGTTTATATCAGCAGAGGTATTTCTTGCTATCATACCAAGTAATGTACTCTTTCCAACACCACTTCCAGCAAATATACCAATCCTTTGCCCTTTGCCAAGTGTAATTAAACCATCTATAGCTCTAATTCCAACAGGAAGAGGTTCCTCTATTTTATTTCTTATTAAAGGATTTGGTGGTGGTGAGTAAATGGAACGATATTTTTCTGCATATAGAGGTTTACCATCCATAGGCCTTCCCAATCCATCAAGAACACGACCAAGAAGATTATTAGAAACGCCAATGGACACCTTTCTATTTAATTTTTTTACTCTGGCACCAACATATAATCCGTGAACATCTTCAAATGGCATGAGCAAAACCTTGTTTCCAACGAAACCAACAACTTCACACAGAGCAGTACTTCCATCTTTTAAGGTTATAGAACACAAATCTCCCAGAGAAACATCAGGTCCTCTGGATTCTATAACCACACCGGTTATTCTATCCACTATTCCTTCAAGGGAAAATATATCCAGTTCGTTTAAACGTTGATTTATGTTTTCCAGTATATCGTTATGAGTTTTCATTTAATTCTTCCTCTATAATTTTACTTACAGTTTTTATTAATTCGTTCCTGTTAATTACAACTTTACCCATATTTGTATGTACTGCTATTGAAAAATCTGGCAGAGTAATATCTTCTATTATCTCAACCTTTTCGACTTTTTCTATTTTTTCTATTAATTCTGGATAGTCTTTTAAAATATTTGAACTTACATGTATTTTTATAAATTCCATTTCTATGTAATATTCCAGTATTTTATTTAAAGCATTTTCAACCCATTTTGGAGTAGAAAATATTTCAATATCAAGAAATTTATGAACCAGAGATTTCAAAATATTAAACATCAGTATCCTTGCATTATATATTTCTAAGTTGAGAGAATTGTTAAATTCTTCTAACATTTTGTTTAACTCGGTAGAATATTGCTCTATTAAAGCATTTATTTCTTCCTGGGCTTTTTGTTGCCCTTCTTTTCGTCCTTTTTCAACTTCTTCAGCATAAGCAAGGTGAGCATCATTTATGATGCTCTCCGCTTCCTGTTTTGCATTTTCAATTATTTCGCTTGCTTTTTTTTCGGCGTCTTCTATTATTCTTCTGGCAATTTCTTCTGCGCTTTCTTTTTCGTGTTCTAATTCCTCTTCCGGTGGTTCAAATATTACATATTGACCCTTTATTATGCGTTTATTATACAATTAATTCTTCTCCTCCTCCACCGGCAATTATGATTTCTCCAGATTCCTCGAGTTTTCTTATAATTGCAACAATTCTTTGCTGTGCTTCATCAACATCTTTTAATCTTACAGGACCCATAAATTCCAATTCTTCTTCTATCATCTGACGAGCTCTTTGTGACATATTTCCAAGTAATTTATCTTTGAGTTCTTCTGATGCACCTTTAAGTGAAAGAGTAAGATCACGGGTATCAACTTCTCTGAGTATTCTCTGAATAGTTCTATCATCGAGTTTAAGTATATCTTCAAATACGAACATTTTCTTTCTGATTTCTTCTGAAAGTTTTGGATCTGTTTCGGATAATCTGTCAAATATGTTTTTGGATACAGTTCTGTCGATATTATTCATAATTTCAGCTGTTGTTTCTATTCCACCAACCTGACTGAATGGTTGAGCGGCAAATGAAGATAATCTGTCTTTCATACGGGACTCCACCTCCTTAACAACATCAGGAGTTGCCCTATCCATAATAGAAATTCTTTTAATAACATCAACCTGTAAGTCTTCCGGTAATCCTGCAATAACCTGAGCAGCAGCTCCTGGTGGAAGATAACATAATACCAATGCTACTGTTTGAGGATGTTCATTTTGCAATACATTGGTAATTTGTGCAATATCGATTCTCTTTAAGAAATCGAAAGGTTTAACCTGTAAGTTTGTAACAAGGTTTTCTATAATTTTGATAGCCTGTTCAGGACCAAATGCTTCTTCAAGCAATTTCTTGGCGTAGTCTACACCGCCTTCTTTTATGAACTCTTTTACTTTCATCAGTTCGAAGAATTCTGACATTACAGCGTCTTTTTCTTCATCTGATATTTTTCCGAGGTTTGCAACCTCTAAAGTTAGCATTTCAACCTCTTCTTCATTTAATTCTTTTAATAATTTTGAAGCTCTGTCAGGTCCCATTAAAACTATCAAAATAGCTGCTTTCCTTAAGCCATTTACATCTTGTTTGGCAGCCATAAAATCACCTCTTATTGATTAATCCAGTATTTTACAATTTCTACAACATCATCGAGACTTTGATCAACGATTTTTGCAAGTTTTTCAAATGATTTTTGTTCTTCGGTAAGTTCCACTTCTTCCGGTTCAATTTCTTCAATAATTCTTGTTGCTGCTTCTTCAAGCTTTTTCTTTCTTTCAAGAATGGTTTTCCTTGCTTTCTGTTTCTTTCTAACATTGATTATTGCTATTACAAATAATGCAATAAATATCATGAATATTATAGAAGCAACCATGATAATGGTAAGTGTTTTTGCTCTTTTTGACTGTTCAACCATTTTCTGGTATTCTGCTTCTAAATCTTTATTAAATTTGGTAAATAAAACAGTAATATTAGAAGGAGTTGCTCCTGTTGCTGTTGAAATGGCTGTTTTTATTTGAGCTATTGTTGTTTCGTTTTTTGGAATAGGAGATTTGTCCTCGTCTATAAATATAGTAATAGATTTATTGGCAATTTCACCATTTTTGTCTTCGGTAACCTTTTTATATATTTCATTAAAATCGTAATTTATTATACTTTTTGAATTTTTATATGTATCGGATCCCTGATTATCAGGCGTTTGTGTTGTATATGGAGGGACATTTGAATCAACGCCTGGAACATTTGATGTTCCAGAATAGGAGGTTTTTTCCTCCGTTTCTTTTTGCTCACTAACAACTATACCTGAAGTTTTATTTACAGGTTGAACATTTCGTGCTTCCTGTTCTATTTTTTGCCAGTTTAAATCTACTTCTGGCAATACAACAATTGCGCCCATTCCAAACACTACCTGAAGCTTGTCTTCTATTTTTTGTGTATAATACTCTTCTATTTTTCTCTTTAAATCAAACTTTGTAGCTGCATCTGCTATATTTCCTTCAGCTAAAACCTGCGCGCTGAGATTATGAGAATAATTGTCTACAACCTTTACATCTTTTGGATCAAGATTTTGAACAGCTCCTGCAACAAATTCCATAATAGCTCTTACCTGATTTGAATCTATAGATGCACCTGGTTCAAGAAATAGTAAAACAGAAGCTTTTGGTTTAGATTGTTCTGCAGGTGTATAATATGTCCTTGCAGGCATTACAATATGAACTCTTGCATATTGTATTCCTTTCATTGTGGAAATTGAACGTGCAAGCTCTCCTTCTATTGCTATTTGATAATTTACCTGTTTATCATAACTTGTAGCGCCGAAACTCTGTTTTTGAAGCAATTCATATCCTGTAACCTGATTTCCAAGAACACCACCTAAAGCTAATTTCATCCATAATTCGTATTTATTGTATTTTTCTGGAACCATTATAGAACCGCCAGCACCAACTTTATATGGGATATTCATTTCCTCAAGTTTTGAAATGATTTTTCCACCCTGTTGTTCGTCAACACCACTTATTAAGACCTGATAATTAGGTCTTAAGTTTAATATTATGAAAAATATTATTATTATTAAAAAAACTGCGGCTAATATAGATAGCAATATCTTTTGATTTGTAGGGAAATTATCCCAATAATCCTTTATCTTTTCTAAAAAGTTCATAAAGCCACCTCATAAACTCATAAATATACCTATTCTATAGGAGGAATTAAATAAAATTCCAAGTTTTATGTCGTATATGGATATACCTGTTATAAAAAGAAAATCTTTATCTATATAAAATTTCATCCACATATTGTTTTTAAAATCATATGACATATAAATTTGTTTTAAAATTTTATTATTATTGTTAAATGATACTACATTTTGAGCCCATGGATAGCCAATTCTTGCAATTGTATCCATGTTTAAATTATAATCTGAAAATGCACCTATTGAGAAATTTGTTTTTGGAAAGTAAAAACCACCAAATTTAACTTCAAGATTATTGAATTCAAATTTATTTTCAGTTGTAACTTCGAAATGTTGGTTTGAATAAAATTCCCAATTTTTGTATGCAAAACCTTCATTTGCAATTAGATTCATATAATTTTTTTTCACATTTCCGCTAATGCTTATTAAATAAGGTGAATAGACAGAAGTGTTTTTATATTTTTTTTGTGCTTTTTTTACTTTATTATAATAATAGCTTCCCGCTGAATTTATGCCATTTTTCAATACTGACGTTGGTCCCTGATAATATCCTGCAATTTGCTTTTTTTCAGTACCAAGAGTTTTGTTTAGATAATCATGATATAAAGAGGCTGTTGTTATATTATCAATAGGGTTAAATAGATTATGAGCGCCAAAATCTTCAGCTACTATAGGTTTTAGTTGTAAAAGCCCTATTGCATGACTTGAAGAAATTGCATGCGTATAATAGTTTGATTCAACATACATCTGACCGCCTATTAATGTTTTATCCTGTGTCCATACATATCTTAGTAATTCATTGGAATCCATATAAGAATATTTTCCAATATATGTATATTCAAATGTCAAAAACATGGAGTCGGTATACAACTCCATGTGTAATCCTGGTTTATAGAATATTTTATTATATATGTCTGTTTTTTCTGAAAAACCAGATATAGTAATTAATATAGTAAAGAGGAAAAGTATAACCCTTTTCACCTTATAATTCACCCAATAATTCTAAAATTATATTGGCAATTTTTTCTCCAGTTTTATTAGCGATTTCAATTACTTCTTCGGCTGTTACAGGTTTTAATTCATCTGGAACTGCTTTGTCTGTTACTGCAGAGAAACCTAAAACTCTTATTCCAGCGTGATTAGCAACAATAACTTCTGGAACTGTTGACATTCCAACTAAGTCTGCACCAAAATTTCTCATCATTTTTAATTCAGCAGGTGTTTCAAATGTTGGTCCTGTGATTCCAAGATATACGCCTGTATAAACAGGAATTCCCAATTTTTTAGCAACGCTGATAGCTTTTTCTGTTAATTCTTTATCGTAAGCTTCACTCATATCAGGGAATCTTGGTCCCCATTCATCATAATTTGGACCTATTAATGGATTATCTCCAAAGAAGTTAATTTGATCTGTAATGATACATGGGTTTCCAACTTCAAAATTTGGATTCATTCCACCAGCAGCATTTGTCACAATAAGAATTTTAATACCCAATTCCTGCATTACTCTAATAGGGAATGTTACTTCTTTCATTGTATAACCTTCATAATAATGGAATCTTCCATTCATTAACATCACATTTTTTCCAGAAATTTTTCCAAACATTAATGAACCTTTGTGTCCAGGTGCTGTTGATACAGGGAAATTTGGAATTTCTGAGTAGCTTATTTCAAGGGCATCTTCAAGTTTATTTGCGATTCCATGAAGCCCTGAACCTAAAACAATTGCCACTTCAGTTTTTTCAGATACTTTACTTTTTATATATTCAGCTGCTTCTTTTACGTTTTTTACATATGCTTCAATGTCAAAATTCATATAAAACACCTCCAAAATATAATATATTTATTTTTCATTTATTATTATATCACATTATTCTACATATCCAATAAATGGCAGGTTTCTGTATTTTTCATCATAGTCAAGACCATAACCTATTACGAAGTAATTATCTATATAGAATCCAGGGAAGTCTACTTTTATACCGTGATCATGAGCATTTTTTATAAGAAGGGATGTTAATTTTAAAGAAGCAGGTTCCTCTTTTAATATTTCAGACATTAAAAATTTTATGGTATTTCCTGTATCGACTATATCTTCAATGAGCAGAACGTGTTTTCCTTTTAAGCTATAATTTAACCAGCTGTTTACTGTGATTTTTCCTGTTGATTGTGTTCCGCCGTGATAACTGGATATGCTTACAAACTGATATACCATATCATGTTCAATGTTTTTTACAAGATCAGCAAAAAAATGAACAGAACCTTTTAAAGCACAAACAGCAACTATTTCTTCATCTATATCCTTATAATATTCTGTAATTTCTTTACCAAGTTCTTTTGCTTTGTTTAAAATCTGTTCTTCTGTTAATAATACCTTTAAATTTTCAGGGGATATATTCATACCACACGCTCCTTTCTTAATGAGACCTCACCAGCATATACCTTTTCTATACCACTTTCAAATTCAACTTCAAGATAATCACCATGTATTGAAATAATTTTACCACGTTTTTCTTCATTTTGGAATATTATTTTTATAAAATCTCCATTTCGAATGTTAAGTTTTTTTATCCATTGTTTTGTGAAAGCGGATATTTTATCTCTTTTAAAATATTTTAAATAATATTTATAATATGCATGGGAATTAATTTGCTTTAGAAGTTTCTCAAGATGTAGTTTTTTGTTTTTTTCTTCAATATAACTTGTGGCTATATCTTTTAATTCTTCAGGAATTTTATTATTTACATTTAATCCAACGCCAACTATTATAGCTGAAGGTGTTACACCAGTGAATACAGCTTCGCCAAGAATACCACATATTTTTTTCTCATTTACAAGCAAATCATTTGGCCATTTTATTACTGTTTCTAATTTATATTTATCTTTTAAAATATCGTGTATGGCTAAACTGTATAATCGAACATAGTGCCAGGGATTATAGGGTCTTATATTTGTTGGTTTAAATAATACGGAGAACCATAATCCTCCTCTATCTGCAATCCACTGCCTTTTCATTCTTCCATATCCGCCTGTTTGTTTGTCAGCCCATACTACTGTTTCAGATGGCAAATCCTTCCAATGTTCTTTTAAAAAAATGTTTGTTGAGTTAATAGTATCAAAATGTATAATTTTATCTCCTATAATTTTTGGTCACTGCCTTCCTCTATAGGTTTATATGCATGTTTAGCTTCTGGAAATTTTCCATTTTTTACTTCTGATGAATAATTTTCAATAGCTTCTTTAAATAGTTCGAAACCATTTAAGTATTTTTTTAAAAATTTAGGTTCAAATTCGTTGTTTAAACCCAATAAATCATGCCATACCAGAACCTGGCCATCACAAAATCTTCCAGAACCTATACCTATTGTGGGTATTGCCAATTCTTCTGAGATTTTTTTTGCCACAGGTTCTGTAACCATTTCCAACACAATTGAAAATGCTCCGGAATTTTCTAAAGCTTTTGCACTGTTTAATAAAACTTCTTCTTCAGTTTGAGTTTTGCCTTTTGAAGTTATACCTATTTGTTTATATGATTGGGGAGTAAAACCTATATGTCCCATTACCGGTATTCCAAAATCCACCATTTTTTTTATTAATGGTACGACGTTTAATCCACCTTCGAGTTTTATAGCATCAGCACCAGCTTTTAGTAATAAACCAGCATTTTTGATAGCTTCGCTATCGGAAACCTGATAGCTTAAAAATGGCATGTCTCCTATAATAAATGTGTTAGGAGCGCCTTTTTTTACAGCTTTGACAAAGATTATCATTTCTTCCATGCCTATTTTTATAGTATCATTATTTCCAAGCATTACATTTGAAGCTGAATCACCAACAAGTATCATATCGACATTTGCGGCTTCAGCGATTTTGGCGGAGAAATAATCATATGCAGTAATCATTACTATTTTCTCCTGCTTTTTTTTCATTTTTAGAAATTTTCTTATGCTCATGTCAATTTTCCTCCTTTATCCTGTATAGCGTATCTATAAAAAAATCATAAATATTTTCATCGTTAAAATAGCTTTTGAATATTTTTTTTTCTTTTTGAATGGTTTTAATATCATTTCTTGCAACAGGGCCAGTTAAAGCTTCTTTTAAACCTACTTTTTTTATATTATTTAATGAATAGATTGCAAGGTCTATTAAATGCTCTATGTTGTTAAGATTCATATCTTTATATAAATCCATGGATAATTTCGCCAGAGCATATGAAAAATTTGAAAGTATAACAGCTGCAAGATGATATTGGATTTTTTTGTTTTGGGGAATAATGATATATTTTCCTTTTAAGTCTGTAACTAATTTTTTTGCATATTCCAATCCCTTTTCATTGCCTTCAATTCCCCAGACTATATTTTGTATTTCTTCACATTTTTTTTCTGAGTTAAATGGAAAGTTAGGGTGCATGGAAAAATGTGGCACAGATTGTATAAAAGAAGAGTCCAATACTCCACTACAATGACCAATTGCGAGAACATTTTCGAGGTTATTATTTTTTAATTTATTCCATATTTTTTCAATAATATCATCGGGTGTTGTAATTATTATAATGCCATCAAATCTGTAATTTGATATATCAATATTCTTCCCTATTAATATTATATCAGAATATTTTTTTATTAAGCAATTATATAAAGTTTTTCCCACTTTTCCAGGTCCAATTATATAAATTTTCATGTATAAAAAACCTCCGCAAAGTTAAATATATTTAGTATAACGAATATTTCATAATGCATATTTTTTATGATATAATATTTATACGGGATTTATTTTGGATTTGCTGTTTATGATGATATAATCTAAATTTACTTATATTATAACATAAATTGAAAGGGAGTTATTATGAAGAGCAAGTTATTTATAATCTTTTTTTTGATAGTAGCTGTGCAATTTTATGCAGTGTTAAAGGTTGGGATTTCACTTACAGAGCCATATGCATATATGGAAGAAGTAGAAGATGGGTATATTTTAAAAGGAATTGATGTAGAAATTGTAAAAATGATATCTCAAGAGCTGCATGAAAATGTAGAAATTTATATTTTTTCGTTTCCATATCTGGTCGACAATGCGCTAAATGAAGGAAATGTGGATATGATAATAGGCGGAATACATATTACTCCCGAAAGACGAAAAAAATATTATTTTTCAATACCGTATTTAACTACAGGGTTGGTTTTAATAAAATTAAAAGATAATAAGAAAAAAATAACAAGTTTTGATAATATAGCTATTGGCGCAAAAAAAGATTCAACGGGGTATAAAAAAACGCTTGAATTAATTAATAGCGGCAAAATAGTACATTTACATGTATATTCTTCAAATGAAGAGTGTCTTGAAGGGGTTTTAGATGGAAATGTAGATGCTGCTTTCTTTGATCTGGTAAATGCTTTATATTTTTCAAAAAAATATCCTGTAGAAATTGTTGGAGAGCCATTTGAAAAATCAGATGTTGGTATTGCAACAAAAGATAAGATTTTACTGGAAAAGATAAATTATATAATTTTGAAGAATAAACAGAAAATAAATATTATACTGAAAAAATATGGAAAATAATAAAATAAAATTAGAACAATGGTTTAGAAGAAACACAAGAAAAAAGTTAATAGCTGCAACCACTGCCATATATTTAATAATGGCAATCTTTTTTGCTTTAAATACATATTTTTATATGAACAATGAAGTTGAAATCCAGTACAATAGGATATTAAAGATTATTGATACTCAAAAGAAGAGAATTATTACGAATATGGAAGTTATTGCAAATGTTTATTCTTTATCTGTTGATGCTGAAAAGATCCTAAAAAATGTTGTTAATAGCAACTCTGTTATCTCATGTATAGGAGACTATAAGCCGTCGTTAAAAACATTTACCTTTGTATATCCAGAAAAAGCCGGGTTTCAACAATTTGATATTGATAAACATATAGATGAATTGAAAAAAACAGAGTTTAAAGTTATTGTTGACAATGAAAATATATGTTATTTATTTCCGTATTTTTATGATTTTTACGGAGAAAGTCGTTTTTTCGAAGGGATTTTAGTTGTTAAATTAGATGTCAAAGCGGTAATTGATGAATTAAAGGTTTTTCTTGCAAAAAATGAGAAAATTTCTTTGACTAAAGAAAATAAGCCGTTTGCAATTTTTAAAACATTTGAACTTTATGGAAGAAAGGTTTATTTAATAATAGATTATAGTAAATATATATATAACTTCTTTTTAGTAACATTATTAAGTATGATTGTTGTTGTATTAATATCAATAATTATGAGAAAATTGGAAATAAAGCATTTAAATAATCAAATTATTAATCCCATTGAATCATTGACAGAACATATGAGAAATGAATTACTGGAAGAGTTTGATCAGAATTTTGAAATAGAAGAATTTGAATCTCTAAAAAATTCATTTAATTCACTGATTAAACGAATTTATGCGCATAAATTGGAATTAGAAGGTTATTTGCAGGAAACTACGGCAATGAATGAAGAATTAAGTGATTTAAATAAGCGATTAGAGACATATTTTGAAAAATTAGAAGAATTAATAACGGTAATTGCCCGTCTTAGTCTTTCCGATATGGATGAAAAGGTCTTTTTTGACAAATTACTTGAAAGTGCTATAAAAATAGTTCCTGAAGCCGATTATGGAAGTATTTTTCTGTTTAATAAAGATAAAAATATATGGAAGGTTATCAGTGCAATTGGGCATGATGAAAAACGGCTGAAACATGTTGTGTTTGATAACAAAACATTTATATATGCGAAACAGGTATCTGTTGTTGAAAATATTGTTGAAAAAAATAAAGGATTGCTTGATGATACAAAACTTCAGGAATTAGCCGATGCGACAAAACCAATTTCAAAATCGTTATTAGCGCCTTTAAAGATAAACAATTATGTTATTGGGCAAATTGCTCTGGATATAAGTGTAAAAAATGGCAGAAAGACTTTTTCAAATGAATCTATGAGACTTGTAGAGGCTCTTTCGCATCTTGCTTCTGCATTTGTTAGATTAAAGCAAATTTCAAAAGAAGAAGGAAGGTTCCATAAAAATGTTGTATTAACTCTTGTAAAAGCTCTTGAGTATTATGATAAATATACAAAAGGTCATTCAGAAAGAGTTGCATATTATGCAACAGAATTTGCAGAATATCTTAAACTGGATAAAGATATGATAAGAAAGGTTTATTGGTCCAGTTTATTGCATGATATAGGAAAATTCTTTATTCCCCAAACAGTTTTAAATAAGGAGACAAGATTAACAGATGAAGAATATGAAATAGTAAAAACACATTCCACTAAAAGTTATGAATTGCTTAAACAAAGTGGTTATATGGATGAATATGCAATTATTGCAAAGTATCATCATGAAAGATGGGATGGCAGAGGATATCCAGAAGGATTAAAAGGCGAAGAAATACCATTTATTTCAAGAATAATATCTCTTGCTGATAGTTTTGATGCAATGACAACAGACAGACCTTACAAAAAGGCACTTTCATTTGAAGAAAGCATAAAGGAAATTGAAAAAAATGCCGGAACACAATTTGATCCTGATTTAGCAATAAAATTTGTAGCTTTCTTAAAAGAAGAAAGTTGGAGGAAAAATTACAATGATAAGAAATAATCCTTTGTCAGGAATTTATACAGAACCTTTTGAAAGAATGAGAAAATTTGAGTATATAATTCCTTTAATATATTTTTTACTTTTGATAATAGGAGTTTTTGCAGTAAGAACAGCTACATATGGAGAGTATATAGAAGATAATTATTATAAACAAATAATATTTTCAACGTTAGGAATAATAGTATTTTTTACCGCATATTTTTTAAAAGAAAGTTTTTTAAAAAGAATTATCGGCTATTTATATTCTTTTACTATTTTTCTTTTAATATATGTTTTGGTATTTGAACGAGCACGCTATGGTGCAAGACGATGGATAAGAGTTGGTCCTGTTGGAATACAGCCCTCTCATTTGTTTTTGATCTTTACACTTATTATTTTTGCAAAATACCTTGCAGAAAAAAACAAAAAAGCATATTATATATTATCTCTAACAACGTTGTTAGGGCTTGGATTAATCTTTAAACAGCCGGATCTGGGTATGACGTTATTTACATTTGGTCTATGGTTTATGTTAACCTATGTTTCTGGTGAACATGAAAAAACATGGAAAACTTCAATGTTTTTAATGTTATTTTCCTCACCTTTTGCCTTTTATTTTATGAAAGATTATCAAAAAGCCAGAATTATAGGTTTTTTATTTCCTGAAAAAAATGCCGCTGGAGTTGCATATAATACTTTACAGGCAATGAGAGCAATAGGTTCTGGTGGTTTTTTTGGAAAAGGATATTTAAATGGTTTTATGAATCTTTCTGATTTTGTACCGGAAGACCATAATGATTTTATTATTTCTGTAATAGGTGAAGAATTTGGATTTTTGGGAATAACTGTAATCATATTGCTTTATGGAATATTAATTTATAGAATGTATATTTATGCACAAAAAACTTCCAGAAGATTCTGGAAATACATATATTTTGGAACAAGTTTGATTATATTTTTTCATGTCTTTGAAAATATAGGGATGAATTTGGGAATAATGCCGGTTACAGGAGTTCCGTTGCCTTTGATTTCATATGGAGGGAGTCAGATAATTATTTTTTCATTTTTGCTGGGTTTGGTAACTAAAGGTATTGCAACAACAGAATCATATGCAGAAGAAAATTATATAGATGATGAAACGAATTTTAAAGGAGAAATGAATTAATATGATAAAGGTTTATGTTATTGGAAAACCAAAGACGAAATTTATAAAAACAGGTCTTGAACAATATTTGAAATGGACTTCTAAATATGATAGAGTGGAATTAATTACTTTGCCATTATCAGATGATTTAAATAAAATATCAGCAGAAGAGTATAAAAAAAAGGACATGGAGAGGATTTTAAAATATTTTACAGGAGATGTTTTCAAGGTTGTTCTTGATGAAAGAGGAAAGGAATTATCCTCAATAGATTTTGCAAAAAAAATAGATACATGGAGAATAGGTAAAAAAAACATATCTTTTTTTATTGGAGGACCGTTGGGACATCATGAATATATAAGAAACAATGCAGATTTTTTGCTTTCTATGTCTAAGATGACCTTTACGCATGAAATGATACTGCTATTTTTACTGGAACAAATATATAGAGCATTTAAAATAAATAATAACGAAAAATATCATTATTAAGAAGGTGAAAGTGTGCATCAGAGAATATTTAAGAGGATGAAAACATATGAAGATGTATATAAATTTTTAAGTTCTATGGATAATATATCTGAAAATGCATTAATTCCAGTGAGAAAGGTATTAGATGAAGAAAGCAATGAGGAATTTATTTTATTCGAGGAAAATGATAAAATAAATTATATAAAATTCTATCATATGGGAAGTTGCGAATTATGTTTTGAAAAATACTCTTCAGAGGATATTTCAAAGAAAGAATTATGGGCTGAAAATCCACCTACTTTTATGGACAAAGAATTAAAATTGGAGATAATATTTGAAGTTTCAAGTAAAAAATAACCCTGAAAATCAAATTTCAGGGTTATTTTTTATGTGTTAATTTAATAAAGAAAAAATCTTTGTAAATATTACCATTCCCAGTAATGCAAATGGATATGTTGCCCCATATCCAGAAGCAACCTCTTCAGATTCATTTGCATCAATTGCGGCACCAAGTCCCGGAGTACTTGTCATTCCTCCACAAATGGCGCCAGATAAAATTATCCAGTTAAGTTTAAAAATATATCTTCCTATAATATAACCTATTAGAATAGAAAAAAGAGCAATAATTAGTGCGAAAAACATTAAAATAAGCGTTTTTTCGTTAAGATTGTTAAAGGTGTTATATCCAGATTTCAATCCAACAGATGACAAAAACATAAGCAATCCTAATTCTTGAATACTTTTTAAGATTTTTTTGTTCATTTTAAAATTAATAGGTCCAACTTTACCTAATGAACCTAAAAATAAAGCCGAAATCAATATTCCACCGGTCATGCCAAGTGAAAATTGTATAATTCCAAGATTGATATTTATCTTACCTAATAGAATACCTACAATTATTACAAAAGAAAATGCCATGAAGTCAAAATTGTTAATTTTATCTTCTTCAAAAGTTATTTCAGATGCCAGTTTTTCTTTTTCTTTTGAAATATCTATTTTAAATATTACAGGAATTAAGTACATAGAAAGAATTACCGCAAGAACACCAGGGATATATCCAACAGAATATCCAAAGGTTATTTCATCCTGGAAATCAGGAACAGTTTCAAGTGCTGTTGCAAGTCCTGGGGAACTGGTAAGGGCACCAGAATATACTCCAATAAAATTATAAATATTATATCCTGATATTTTTCCAAAAAAATAGGATAGAATGAAACCAGAAAGAGTTATAACAAATGCCATGGCTATAAATCTACTTCCAAATTTTTTTATGATAAATTTAATATCTCTGGAAGCTATTAATCCAACAGCTGAAATAAATAAAATCAAAGAAAAAAGAAAAAATTGGTGAAATGAAGCCTTTAATAATTGGATTGAAGAAAGATTATTATCTTTTAAAAGGAGGGTGGTAGCCAACCACCCCAAAAATAATCCGCTAAAAAGGGTTCCCGAACTCCCTAATTTAAATCTACCTATTTTAAACTTACCTATAAAGATACCTAAAAAAATTGATGAAAATAAAAGAAAATATGGATTTGAAAGCAACTTCTTCAACTCCTTTGTTATAATAATATAGTTATTTATATCATATCAAAATTTATTATCTTTATATTTACTTTTCTTATAAAAGATCTGGTATATTTTTAACCACATTTATTCCCATTTCAAGAAGTTGCTTTTCTTTATATTCAATACTACCTTCATAACCTTCTACAATAGCTCCGGCATGTCCCATTCTTTTTCCTTTTGGAGCTGTTCTTCCAGCAAAAAATACCTTTATATTCCCTTTATAACCTTTTTTAAGAGCATTTTTGATACCTGTAACTTCATCATTCCCCCCAACTTCACCTATTATAACAGCCTCTTTTATATTATTTTCAATTAAATAGTCAAAAGCTTCTTCAACAGATGTTCCGATAATTGGATCACCACCCAGACCAATTCCGATTTTTATGCCTTTTGAATATAAAGAAAGATAATTTGATATTTCATACATTAAAGTTCCGCTTCTTGATATTACAGCAATTTCTCCAGGCTTAAAAGCTTTTTCAGGCATAATCCCGATTTTTGAAATTCCAGGTAATATTACGCCAGGACAATTAGGTCCTATTACCCTTACATTATTATCCTTTGCAATATGATATACATCCAGCATATCCTGTTGAGGAATATGTTCTGTGATAATTATAATTTTTTTTATGCCGGCATTAATAGCTTCAAAAATAGCATCTTTTGCAAATGGAGCAGGTACAAATACAACAGATGTATCTGCATTATATTTTTCTACAGCATTTTTCATATTGGTTAATACAGGAATATTATATAAATCCTTTATTTTATTGTTTTTTGAAACACCACATACAATATTTGTTCCATAATCGAGCATCTTCTTTGTATGCAATCGTCCAGATTTTCCGGTAATACCCTGGACACAAACTCTTTCATTTCCGTAAATCATTTATACTCACCCACTTTCACTGCATCAAGAATCATGGAATACATATCTTCATAATAATTTAAATTGTGTTTTTTTAGAATTTCCTTTGCTTCGTTTTCATTTGTTCCCGTTAATCTTATAAATAATTGTATATCAGGATTTTCCTTATTAAATTCAACGAGTCCTCTGGCTATTTCATCGCATTTTGTAATTCCACCAAAAATATTTAGAATTACTTTTTTTATTCCAGAATTCTTTAATAAATTTAAAGCTTCAAGAGTAATATCCTTTTCAGCTCCTCCACCAAGATCAAGAAAATCTGCTGGTTCTCCACCATGTAATTTAACAGCATCCATTGTAGCCATAACTATTCCTGCGCCACAGCCGATAATTCCAATATCTCCTTCAAGTTTTACAAAGTGAAAAGGATACTTTTCATCAACAAATTCCTCTGCCCAGGTTTGTCTGAATATAGCGTTATCATCAAGATGCATTACAGCATCAAGAGCGATTATTTCTCCTCCTTCTGATTCGATTAATGGATTTATTTCAAGAAGGGTTAAATCCTTTTCTCTAAATAATTTTCTTAAATTAGGCAATATTTTCTGGATTTTTTCCGGAATTACTTCATGAAATTTTTCAAAATTTGTTTTTATAATTGAATCTTTGTTTTCTTCTATATCAATACCACCACTTTCGGAAAATAGTATACTTATTTCTTTTTCTTCTCTATTAAGTAGTAGAGATATATAGTATTCTTTTTTTATGGGAATCATTTCTTCAGCGAGAACCCCATAAGGTTTTTCGCCTTTTATTTCTTTTTTTAGCAGATATTTTGCTTTTTCAGAAAATTCTTCTTCTGTATGTGCAAATAATACACCGCCTGCTTTCATTCTTCCGCCCACTAACACCTGAGACTTTAATACTGCAGGCAGGAATGTTACTTTAATGTCTTTTTCAGAAGTAATTAGATACGATTGAGGCACTTTTATTCCATAATCTTGCAAAAAACCCTTACCAATAAATTCATGTACTTTCACTTAAATCCCTCCTATAAAATAAAAATTCCATCCTAATCTCCCGCGAGATCAGGATCGCTCTGGAATTAAAGGCAGGTCTCCCGACTTCCGGATCATCCTACTCCCAACGCCTTCCCAGGACAATTCCCAGTGGCCTTTTGTTGGTTTCGTACCCGGTTACGGTGGCGGGGCCGTGATGGATTCTCACCATCTTCCCTTTTAAGATTTCTCACCTTTAATTCCGGAGGTATTTACTTTTTTAATTTTCTATATGATTCTACCATATTAGATCTTTACATACAAACCTGAAAAGATAGTATATATTTTCTAATTTTGTAGAATTATGCCTGATAAAATTTTAAAATCTAATTAAAACTAAGAATTTTTATTTTTTTTTAATATCTTTTAAAACTTGAATCAATAATGGAATTATAGTAGAATTATAATTTAAGGATATTAAATACAAATTTTCAGGGAGGTGTTTATATGAAAAAGGTAACTCTTATACTTGTTTTATTAAGCATTGCTTTTCTTTTTGTAGGGTGTGTAGATCTTTTACAACAGGATAATTCAGACGTATTCCAAAGTTACTTTGATGATTTGAAAAACATTACAGAAAATTCTTCTATAACCGTATTAGAAAAGTACTTTTACAATGTTAATGTTACAGGAATGACAGATTTTGACGAAGATGCATGGGAGTGGGCTATAGAAGAGCTTATTTATCATTGTCCAATTTATGATGGTAGTACAGGAAAAGTTACAGGAAAGATTGAAAATCTTGAGATAACAAATGAAAAAGAATCAGAACCACCGGCTGATTTAAAAAATATCTGTCCTGATGTAGAAAAGGTATTAACAGCAGATTTATCTTTTGATCTCACTGCAGTAGGTGAAACAACATCAAAACATTATGATATTACAAGAAGCGCTTATTATATAAAAGACAGATGGTATATAGGAGTTGTGTATTATGAAAAAGAAGAGGATAAAGTAGTAATATATCCTGATTGGGAAGCATGGGAATATTGGGGAATGTTTTTAGGAGAATTTGATGAATAAATTTTTATTGATTAAATAATAATAAAAAAACAAAAGCCCCGACAATCGGGGCTTTTACGAAACCATATATGTATATGGAATCGGGGGATGGGGATTTCAAAATTATTATATCTTAGATATATTAATTAACAGTTACAAGAAACTGATAAATTTAAATCTTTTTTTACATTTTGAGAAAATATTTTCATTGCATCATGTTTTTTAAAGTTGTTTTTATTTCTTCTATAATCTTTTCTGACTGAGACTTTATTTCCGGGTTATCTGTTTTTTCCACAATTCCTTCAAAAGCTTTTAAAAGCTTTTCAAGCTCTGGTTGAATTACATCTTTTGGTTGTGATTGAATATATTGCTTGATATAGTTGTAATATGAATAATTATAATCAAATGCAATTTCGGGATCTTCTGGATTAAGCTGATATAATTCTACAAGTGTATTCATATCTTTGTTTTTCATATAAATTTCTTTTAAAATAATGAAATTTCTGTTATTGAGTTCTCTGGAATAATCTTCTTTTTCTTTTATATCTTCTTTTAATTCTGTATTTGTTTTGTTTATTAAGTAAGGATACATTATTTTTATGTAGTATAAATTTTCAAGGTTTGTTTTTAGCTGATCTTTTTCTTTCTTTTCAGGTGAGTCCTTTAATTTAGAGATTTCCTCTTCTATTTTATTTAATTCTTCGTCTAAAGCTTTTTCATCAAGGTTTTTGTATTTGTTATCAAGAACTAATAAGGATTTTTCAAGTTCTATAATTTCAGGGATTTGTTCTTTTATTTTTTTTGCTAAAGTAACATAACTGAGTTTCCATTCTTCTGGTACATCCTGATCTGTTTTTATTGCGTCGAATAATTTTTTTTCTATATCCATTAAATCGTCAATTGTTTTAGCTTTTTGGATTCTATCCTCATAGATTAGAGGTTTATAAACTATCGCAAAATCAAATTGTTTTGAATAGTCCATATACCATTTGTATAATTTCTCGTTTTTTAAGTCGGATTTAATTTTTTCCACAATTTCTGAATTGTTTTCCATATCTTCTGGAGAATTATAAATCTTTTTATCTTTAACCTTTATTAAATGATAACCATAATCTGTTTTTACAGGTCCTACAATACTACCGATTTTCGCATTCCAGGCTGCTAAGAAATAAGGTTCAACAACCTGTTTTTTTGTAACCCAGTTAATTTCTCCACCGTTAACAGCAGAATTTTTATCAATAGAGTACTTTTTTGCAGCATCTTCAAATGAAATCTTACCGCTTTTTATTTCGTTTAATATTTTATTTGCGGTAGCTTCATCTGTAACGAGAATATGTTGTGTAAGTACTTTATCATTATCTTCTTTTAATTTTTCAAAGTTTTTTTCTATATATTCATTAACTTCATTTTCTGTAACTGTTCCTATTTTTGAGTCAATATATTTATAGTAATATGAAGCTAATAAATTGTTTTTTATATAATCTTTGAAACTATCTTCAGAGCCAAAGTAAGAAATAATCTGTTTTTTTGTATCTTCATTTGATAAGTATTGTGAAGCGAGTTCTTCAACTTTCCTGTCTATTTCTTCCATATTGGGTTTATAATTGTTTTCGTTTGCGTAGTATTCAAGAATTTTATAACTTAAAGCTGTTTTTATTGTAGAAACCATGTAAAAAGGTTCTTTCATAGGATCAAATTGCTGACCGTTTTGTTGCATTTGTTGAAGGGAATTTAAATATTCAATTTTAAAAGCCTTTTCTGTAAGATAATAATTACTTAAAATCTTTCCGTCTTTCATTAAATAACCAACAATTTCTTCAGAAAAACCTGCTAATACAAATACTACTAATGACAATAAAACTAATACCTTTTTCATTGGACACCTCCGACTAAATTTCTATTTTTGGCTTAAACTCATTTGTTTTTGCCTTTGAGATAGGAACTACATTTAGCAATCCTTCATTAAAGCTCATTTTCAGGTCTTTTTCAAGGCCAAGTTTTTTGAGTTTTTGAGCATGTAAAGAATACTGGAATATTCTGGTATGTGGAATGTTAGCCATATTTAATGCTATATATGCTTCATCGTTGAAATAGCATATATCCTGTTTTGATAATATAGATAAAAATCTACCTGCTGTAAATACATCTTCAAGAGAAACATATCCATCTGTTCCAGAACATACAATTCCAATATCATCAATTTTTTTGCTTAAAACATATTGAATAGCTGATTTAAGATTAATTAAAGACAATGAAATGGTAATTCCCATATCGTTTGCTTTTAAAAAAGCTTTTGAGCCATTTGTAGTACATAAAATAACCTTTTTATCCTTTACCTGATTAGCATTTCTTAAAATTTCTGTTGGAGAATTTGAAAAGTCAAAGCCTGTAATTTTTAATCCGCCTCTTTCTCCAACTAATACTACATTATTATCCATATTTTTTATTTGTATTGCTGTATCAGGATCATCGGTTATTGAAACGCTTTCTGCTCCAACAGAAATAAGAGTGGCCATTGTAGTTGATGCTCTTAAAGTATCAACCACAAAATAATATTTATGATTTTCCAATTTTACATCTGGTAGAAAATAAGTATATAATCTCATATTTCTTCCTCCACTGTTTTTGGATGTATAATTCTTTCAATATCAAGATGCCATGTTTCGTTGAGATTTATTAATCTATATCTATTATTTTCAAATTCTATAGTTGTTACTGACGCATTATCGAGCATAAAATTTCTATGCTGGTTTAAAGGAAGATTTAATACCCAACAAATTAAGCTTCTGATCAGAAGTGCATGTGAAACAATTACAACATTTTCATTATAGGTATTATTAACAATTTCTTTTAAGGCTTTTACTCCTCTTGCCTGAACTTCTGCCATAGATTCAACGCCCTTAATATATGCCCACGGATCATTTCCCCATAATTTAAATTCTTCCGGGAAATTTTCTTTTACTTCATCAATATGATATCCATTCCACAATTCAACGTGAGCTTCTTTTAAACCTTCATGAATTATAGGTTTTTTATTTATATTTTTAGATATTTCAAGAGCAGTATTATAAGCTCGAGATAAAGGTGAAGCATAAACCTTTGAATATTTCTCGCGTTTAAATCTTTTTCCAAGGTTTCTTGCCTGTTCTTTGCCTATATCGTTTAATTCTATATCCACAGTGCCCTGCCATTTTCTTTTTAGATTCCAATCTGTCATTCCATGCCTTATAAGAAATATTTTCAAAATTTATCACTCCAATATTATTTTATCACATTTCCAATATTTTATTATACATATCTTTAATCTTGTTGTAATTATATTCACCCGGTGTGTTTTTTACATGTGATGAATTTAAAACTTCATTTATAAATAAATCAAGTTCATCGTCTTTATATTCAAATTTAAAGTTATAAATACCAAGTTCTTTTAAGAAGGTTGTGAACTCATCAATTGAACCAAATATATCTTCAATTATTTTTACTTTTTCCGGTTCTGCTTTTTTTACTTCTTCAAGTACAAATGGAAGGAATATAGCTGTAGCCTGTCCATGCCTTATTCCTTTGTGAATGGTAATTCTATATCCAAGAGAATGTGGTAATATTGTTCCAGTTTGGGCTATAACTATTCCAGCTAATGTTGAAGCTAAAGCCAGTTTTTCTCTATATTCAACGTTTTCAAGATCATTTAATACTTTTGGAAGATATTCTTTTATTAATGAGATAGATTCTTTTGCAAGGATATCAGACATAAATGTAGCCTTTTTTGAAAGAACACCTTCAATGGAATGTGAAAGCGCATCAACAGCAGTGGTAAGAGTTAACTCCCTGCTCATTTTTGTCATGTATTTAGGATCTAAGTAAGAAACATCAGGGAATATTAGAACATCTTTAAAACCGGATTTTCTTCCGTTTGGTTTTGTTAAAACAGCGTATTCTGTAACTTCGCTTCCCGTTCCTGCAGTTGTTGGAACTGTTATAATTGGTACTGAAACTTCATATTTTGAAGAATCAAATAAATCATCTGGTGTTAACTCTGGATTCGCAATTAAGACAGAAATAGCCTTACCTGCATCCATAGGGCTTCCACCGCCTATGGCAATAACAAAATCACAATTTTCCTTTATACCGAGTTCTTTTCCTTTTATAACCATATCATATGTGGGATTTTCACCTATTTCATCATAATGCACATATGGGATTTTAAATTCATTAAGAACAGAAATCACATCATCAAGTGCTCCTGTAAGTTTTGCAGAATGTTTTCCTGTAACAATAAGAGCCTTTTCTCCTAAAATCATTTCATCTTTATGTTTAGAAATAATATCTTTTCCGTAATACAATTTTGTAGGCATATGGTATAGCATCTCAATCACCCCTTTTTTAAAATCTTCTTATCTATTATTATAATAAAAAAAAGAGGAAATAGCAAATTGCAATTTTAAAATAGAAAAATTGAAATTATCTTTTTTACTATAAGATGAAATTTTGATTTAATAAGATTTTTAGAATATCAGCATATTTAAGTTCAATATTGTTTAATAAAAATTTACTGCCATTATGAAATTCTATATTGCTGTGTTCCAAAAGCTCTTTATTGCTCTTTTTAAAGCCAATAAAATTTGCTTTATATTGCATAGGAACAATCAATTTATCTTTAGCAAAAGTTTCAATAATATCTCGAGCTATTTTACTTCTTACAAGATCACCAAAAGAATCATGATAAGGACCAGCTACAACATTTTCTCTTTCTTTACCGTATAAACATATACCAAGTCTTATTACCTTTTTATCATTAGCTTCTATAATTTCTGTCATTTTAGCTACTTTTTCAACAGCCTCATCAAGCGTTTCTGGAGTATATTCCTTGTTTTTATACATTTTTTCAAGTGTTGAATTTTTTAAAATAACTGTTGGATGTATCCTCACACTTTTAGCACCTATAAATGTTGCAATTACTGCAGAATTTAAGTCTTTATAATAAGAGCTTTTTGGCAAACCTGTCATTAAATGAATGCCATAGTCAAAGTCATATTTTTCCAATAATTCAATTGCATTCCAGACGTTATTTAAATCGTGTGGCCTGTTTGCTGCTTTTATTATATCTTCATAAAATGATTGAATACCAATTTCTATAAAATTAATTGTATAATTTTTTAGAACATTCATTTTTTTCTCTGTAATTTCTTCTGGTGATGTGGAAAATCTAATGCCATATGCCAAGCCATTTTTAATTTTTTCTTCTGCCCAGTTAAGGTAAAATTTCATTAATTCTATGTCCATTCCTGTAAATGTTGCTCCATAAAAGGCTATATAAGGATTTACGTTTTCAGGGAAATATTCAATATATCTATTGAATATATCATTTAAATTATTTTCATCAGGTTTTTTTCTTATTCCTGTTGCAGAATATTCATTGCAAAATACACATATTTTTTTACAACCCGCGTGTGGTATAAAAACAGGAATTATATATTCTCTTGACATTAAAATCACCTCTGTACGATTATATTAAATATATTAAAATCGGGCTAAAAGCCCGATTGTTTAATCTTTTAAATGATTTTTTATTAGTATATCCACCAATTCTTCAAAAGAAAGGCCATATGCTGCTGCTGATTGAGGTAAATCGCTTAATTCAGTCATTCCAGGAATTGTATTTATTTCCAGAATATAATATTTATCATTTTTTATTATTGCATCAATTCTACAAAAATCCCGTATATTCATCATTAAAAAAAGCTTTTTAAAATCTTTTATAATCTTTTCTTCTAAATCTTTTTCGAGTTTTGCAGGCACTTCAAAATCAGTATATCCTTCTGTATATTTTGCTTCATAATCATAAAATTCATTTTTAGGTTTTATTTCAAGAATAGGTAGAACTAAGGTTTCATCATTTTTCTGAATGATACTTACAGAGATTTCACGACCTTTTATATATTCCTGTATTATTATTTCGCCAAAATTTTGGAGTTCTTCTTTAAGAAATTTATTATATTCATCTAAATTATGGCATATATGAATCCCCAAGCTAGAGCCGCTTTTCCTTGGTTTAATAATTAAAGGAAAATCTAAAGGCGGTTCTATATATTTGTCTGTTAAAAAGGATTTTGGAACAGAGAAATCTTTTTTTATACTTTGAATAAACGCCCATTTATCAAAGGTCTTTTCAGAAGTGCTGGAATCTGATCCAATATATTCAATTCCAAGTTTTTCAAGTTTTCTCTGTAAAGTTCCATCTTCACCTTCATAGCCATGAACAATGTTAAAAACCAGATCTGCAATTTTATATTCATTAACAAACCTTTCCCAATCTGTTTTTAAATCATACTTACATAAGCTATAGCCATTTTTTACAATGGCCATAGCTATATTTTTTGCACTTCTTATTGAAACTTCACGTTCATTTGAATTACCGCCATAAATAAGGGCTATTTTATAGTTCATTTATCTCACTTTCTTTAAAGTATTTCTTTTCTTCTGGACAATAGAGCATTTCTTCTCTGTTTTTTCTTTTATAGAATAAAGGTCCGTTACATGAAGGACATCTATAATCGGAAGGTTCATCCCAGAACATTTCACCACATTCTGAACATTTATAATATACTTTCCCCTTTTTGCTTTTCATTTTATGAACGGTACCGCCACATTTTGGACATTTACCTCTTGCCGGTAATGGTTCAGTATATTTGCATTCTGGATAATTTGAACAGGCTATAAACTTTCCAAATCTTCCGCTTTTTATTACCAATTCACCGCCACATTTTGGACATTGTCTGCCTATTCCTTCCTCTTTTCCTTTTTCTGTTTTTAAAAATGATTCATCTAAATATACCTTTTTATCAATGGTAACACCTAAGGCGCCTTTTTGAATGCCTTTGTTTTCACCGCATTTTGGACATTTTAAGTATAATCCGTAACGTCCAAATTGGAGTTGCATCTTTTCACCGCATTTTTCACATGAAATATCTGTATTATATGTAAAGTCCATAGAACGCTCTTTTAATTTTTTATCTGTATCATTAAGGAATTTTTCAAATTCTGCATAAAATTCCTTTAAAAGGGTTTTCCAATCCATTTCTCCAGATTCAACTTTATCCAGGTTCTCTTCCATATGGGCGGTAAATTTAACGTCAACAATTTCCGGAAAGTTCATTTCGAGTATATCTGAAACTACAAATCCAACAAGTGTTGGTATTAATGAATTTTTTTCTTTTATTACATATTTTCTATTTAATAATGTAGTGATTATAGTTGCATATGTAGAAGGCCTTCCAATTCCCTTACTTTCCATTTCTTTTACCAATGAAGCTTCTGTATATCTTGAAGGTGGCTTGGTTTCATCTCTTTCTGCCTTTAATTCAATATTTTCTAATATACCCTTTTCCGGTATTTCATATTCTTTTTCAGTTGTGCTTGAACTCCAGAATTTTTCAAATCCATCAAATATTCTTTTTCTTCCAACAGCTTCAAATTCATATTTTTTATTGTTATCGCTTATTGTATATGTTTTTTCAATATATTTTGAAGGAGCTGATTGTGAAGCCATAAACCTATTCCAGATTAATGTATATAATTTTAAAGCATCGCCAGAGATAAGTTCTTTTGCTTTTTTAGGATCCATAAATACATCTGTTGGTCTTATAGCTTCGTGAGCATCCTGAATCTTTTTCTTTGACTTTTTAACCTTAAAATGACCTGTATACTCTTTTCCAAAATTTGATTCGAGATATTCGTGAGCTTTTTTCATAGCGTCTTCTGAGATTCTTGTTGAATCTGTTCTCATATATGTGATAAAGGCAATAGGGCCTTCTTTTGTTTCAATACCTTCGTATAGTTTTTGAGCTATTTGCATTGTTTTTTGTGATGACCAGCCATATTTTGAAATTGCGCTTTGTTGTAATGTACTGGTTATAAATGGTTGAGGGGGATTTTTCTTTGTTTCCTTTTCTGTAACCGCAGTAACAGAGTAAATAGCGTTTTCCAGTTCTTTGAATATTTCTTCTTTTTTCTTTTCTGAAATACTTTCTTTTTTAAATTTTTTTCCATCTATTTTTACCAGTGGTATATCCTGTTCCATATACTTTAAAAATATCTTATAAAATTCTTTTGGTTTAAACTTAAATATCTGTCTTTCTCTGTCAACAAGTATCTTTAAAGCGGCAGATTGTACTCTACCGGCACTGGTATTATAATCCTTTAAAATTCTCCATAAAATAGGACTTATTTTATAACCAACTATCCTATCAAGAATTCTCCTTGCTAATTGAGCACCAACTTTATTTTTATCTATTTTTCTTGGTGATTTTATGGCTTCCTGAATGGTGTTTTTGGTAATTTCTGAAAAGATTATTCTATTTTCTTCATTTTCATCAAGTCCGAGTAAATAACTCAAATGCCAGGCAATAGCTTCTCCTTCTCTATCCATATCAGGTGCAAGATAGACTGTTTTACCTTTTGCTATTTTTTTAAGATCCTCTACAACCTTTTCTTTACCAGGCATGAGTTCAAATTCCGGTTCGAAATCCTTTTCAATATCAACACCAAATTTTTTCTGTGGCAAATCTCTAATATGTCCTTTGGATGCCACTACTTTGTATTCTGAGCCAAGATATTTTTCTATTGTTTTTGCTTTGGCTGGTGATTCCACTATTACTATTTTTTTTGCAGTTTTAGGCATTTATTTGTCCTCCAATTTTGTTATTTTTATCTTTCGGCCAAGATTTTTGTTATAATCTGTCCAATCTTTGTTATTGGATTCTTCAATATGATTTCTAACCTGCTCTACTTTAGAACTTAAATTATCAGCAAAATGTAATATAAATGCTTCTATTGTTTTGGGAACTATTGGACTACCCCATTCGAGTTCTCCATGATGTGAAACAATCATATGTAGTATCTGTTCAAGTTTTTCAGAAGGCATATTGTTAACTTTTTTTGCAGCTTCTATAACCATATTTGTTCCCAGTGCAATATGTCCTATTAACTCGCCTTCATCTGTTTTCTCTATACCAGCAGGGGTTATTTTGTATTCTCTTATTTTTCCAATATCATGTAATAACGCTCCTGCAATAAGAATGTCCTTCTGGACAATATCTATATAATTTTCAGAGATTGAAATACATAATTTTGCGACATCTACTGTGTGTTCAAGTAATCCGTGTTTATACGCATGATGAACGCTAATAGCTGCAGGTGAATCAAAAAATTGCTTAATGAATTTTTTATCCTTGATAAACATATATGTCAGCAGGTTTTTGATATCTATATCCTTAATGGAATCAATAATTGCATATAATTCATTTTTTAGGTATTCCACATCTTTAGAGCTGCTCTTGATAAACTTTTCAGGGTCTATTTCGTCTTCTTTTAAGATTTTTATTTCACTGTCTTTATCAACATTTAATTGCAATCTACTATCAAATACAACTATTTTACCTCTTAATCTGATAATGTCTCCAATATTTATTTTTTCATTGTTTTTTGAGGCATTGAACCAATCAATAGCTCTTAATGTTCCTGTTTTATCTCCCAGAGTAAAAAGCAAAAATTCCTTTCCATCCTTTGTTGTTTGAAGGCGTTTGCTTAAAACCTTTCCTTCAACATCTTTTACATCATTAACCTTTAAATCTGAAATATATGAAGTGTTTATAATATCGTCTGATAATTGCCCTTTTTCTTTTAACATATCTCCTAAACTTATACCGCCAGTGTTTTTCATATTTTTCCTCCTAGTCTATATATACCCTTGGTACTCTCCAGGTAATCTTTGAAGTTATGTCGTAATTTATAGTTTCAGCTAAGGTTCCCAATTCTTCGGCAGTGATTCTATTTCCATTTTGTTCGCCTATTAAGATAACTTCGTCGCCAAGATTTACGTTTTCTACCTTTGTTGTTTCTACAACAAATTGATCCATACAGACTCTCCCTATTATATTACATTTTTTTCCATGAATCAATACATATCCCTTGTTTGAAAGTTGCCTAAAATATCCGTCAGCATATCCAACAGGTATTGTGGCTATTGGTATATCCTGTTTTGCAAAATATGTTCTGCCATAACTTACACTTTCTCCAGCTTTTAAAACACCTCTTTTTGCAACAACACTTTTCCAGGATAATACAGGTTTTAATCCCTCCTCTTTTTCTATATCTGAAGGTTGTAATCCGTATGTTGCAATTCCTGGTCTTACATAGTCATGTGCAAATTCCGGAAAGAATAGAGCTGCGGCTGAATTACATATATGTTTTATTGGCAATTCTATTCCATTATCTTCAATATAATCTACAGCGGAAATAAAATTATAATATTGTTCTTTTACAAATTCATCAAGCGCATCTGCTGTTGCAAAATGGGAATAAATCCCCTTTATATTCAAATCATATTTTTTAATTTGTTTAATGAGAAAGTCTATTTCTTCTCTTTTAAAACCCATTCTGTTCATGCCTGTATTTATATTTATATGAAAATCAATTTTTTTAATATCGCTTCCAAAATATTCAATAAGTCCATTGAGCTGTTCAATGGAGCCAAGTGTATAGATGAAATTTTCCATATTTTCTTTTATATATTCAGGTTTAACATAATTGAATACAAGTGTTGGTATATTAACACCACTTTTTCTAATTTCTATTCCTTCTCCTAAAAAGGCTACAGCTATCATATCAACTCCTCTTTTAACCAATGCCTTTGCAAGAGGAATAGCCCCGTGTCCGTAAGCGTTAGCTTTTAATACCGGTATTGCTTTTGTTCCAGCTTTTTTTTCAATTAAATCTATGTTGTACAAATAATTGGAAATATTAATCTCTGTGTATGTGCCTCTATCAAACATAATATTCCCCCAATCTTATATATATATTTTGTATAATATGAATTGCCTTTCAAATTGAATTATATCATACTTCTTTACCAACTTCTTCTATTCTTAAATAATTGATCTCACCTTTTTGGGATAATATAGAAACAATATCTTTTTCATATTCTTCTTCAATGGCTATTTCAAAAGATACTTTATCTGTAAATGTATTATTTATTATTTTCCAGCCATTTAATCTTTTTAATAATCTTTCTATTTCTGCGTATTTAGAATAATCAGTGATTACATTATATATTTTTAAATCTATATATTTTGCTATTTTTGATTCAATTATAACCTTCTCAGCTGTTTCAGAATATGCATCAATTAAACCACGAACTCCTAATTTTACTCCACCAAAATATCTGGTCACAACAATAGCAACATTTGAAAGGTTAAATTTTTCTATTTTTCCAAATATTGGTTTTCCTGCTGTTCCAGATGGTTCTCCATCATCGGAATAATTGAATTTATTTTCAGAAATTTTGTATGCCCAGCAATTGTGTGTGGCATTTTTATATTTTGAAGATATTTCTTTTATAAATGCTTTTGCTTCTTCTTCGGAATTAACTTTTTTAATATTTCCAATAAATTCAGAACGTTTTATTTTAATGGATACTTCAACAGGTTTTAATATTGAATAGTAAATTTCAATCACCTCGCTATAAAAATTCGATTTTATTATATCATAAACCTATTATTAATTTTATAAAAAATTAAAAAAAGAGTGTTATAATCAAAACGTAGAAAATTCAGGAGATATGAGGTGTTATTATGGCAGAATGTAAAAATTATCATGAAGCAGCAATAGAAGGTGCAAAAGATGGAATATTTCATGGAGATCATATTCATCCTACAGTGATGTTATGGACATCATTAAATGAAGAAACAACTAAAAAGGTTATTGAGAAGGTTGGAGAATATGATTATGATTATGCAGAAGATTTAAAGGAAATGCTTGAAGATTATGATATTAATGCAATGGATGTTCCAATCCCATTTCCGTTTTCATTTGAAAGTGATCTGGAATTTGATAATGCTGTGAAATTATTGAAAGATATAGCAGAAATTACAGATGCAAACGCATATTCATTCATCGTTGAGGCAATGAGTGAAGAAGATGAAGAAGATACTTTACCTTCTGTATTTACAGAATGTAAAGAAGGGAAAATTTACTTTACCTTATTTGACTGGGAATATAAAAGAATAGAAGATGAGGAATTTGAAAGTACAGACGAAGATATTCAGGGATTTAGATTGAATATCTGGTAAAAAAATCGGGCAATAAAAATGCCCGATTTTTTTTTATTTATATATAATTCTCCAACCTCGTTTTTTAGCAATCCATTTTAATCTAAGATCAGGATTAACACATATAGGATTTCCCACTGTTTCCAAAAGCGGTAAATCGGAAATGGAATCACTGTAGAAATATGCATCTTTAATATCAAAGCCGTTTTTTTCGCATAATTTTTTAGCTTCTATAACCTTATTTTTTTCATACATATATGTTCCTATTTCTCCGGTAATAATACCATTTTCAACAATAGTTTTTGTACAGATCATATCGTCAAATTTCAAATATTCTGCAAAAGGTGCCACAAGAGAGTCTGGTGAAGCAGAAATTAAAGAAAGATAAGCGCCATTTGATCTATGAAATTCTATTTCTTCTTTTATGCTTTCTCTTATGTGATATTTGCCATCTTCTTCAAACCATTGTCTTGCGAAACTAAAAGCTTCTTCGGCATTTTGTCCTTTATATTTCATAGCCATTTCCTTAACCATTGTTTCCATATCTTTTATTTCAATTCCCATTTTATAGAATATAGTATAAATTCCCATTTTATAGTATTTCCATAATGGGAATTTTCCATGCTTTATTTCATATTTATAATATAGTTTTGGACTGTAAGTATCAAGAATGGTTTTATCGAGATCAAAAAAAGCTACATACTTCTTCATATACGCCTCCTGAATGAAAATATTATAGTAGTATTATATCATAAAAAAAAACATATAACAATCGCTTTTTTGTAAAAAAAGACACCTTCATTTAACTTTAAATTAATATATCAAGTGATAAATTATTCGTATTTTATATAAAATTTGAAAAAAATTTGTTCGAATTGTAATATTATGATATAATTTAGACGATATTATTTCTGACATAAAAATATTCAAGGAGGGACCTGTATGAAGAAGATTTTTGTTTTAGCATTGCTTATGTTAAGTGTGTTGGTTTTAGCTGTGAATTCACCAAAACAACCACTTTTGTTTTTTAATATTGATGATTCAATAAAAGATTATCAAAATTTTGTAAGAGATGCTTTAAAAACGGTTATATACGAAAATATAGATTCTGAAACTAATTTTAAAATGCTTGATTCAAGATTTTCATATAATTTTTATCCTGAAGATGCCGTTAGAGAAGTTGAAGTTGCAGTGGTAGCAGCAAGAATTTTTGGCGTTGAAGATGAAATTTTAAAGGATTTTCCATTATCCTCTCCAACCTTTGAAGATGTAAAATCAAAATTGGAGAAATTATATGTTAATGATGGATACGATTTTTCAAGAGATTTTGGATATATGGAATATATGAATAATTATTTTATAAAAAAGCTTGGAGTACCATTATTTGATTCTATAAACCCATTAAATACTATAACAAAGTTGGATATGATAAAATATTTTGTTAAGATATTTACGTTAAAAGCCCTTGAAAATAATTGGAGCTTTGGTCCGTATATTCCCATGACTTCATCTAAAAATCTCGTGACATACGCAGAAGAGTTAAATAGAAGATTAAGTGTATATACAGGAATACAATCACCGGCTGAAGCAGGATATTTAACAGTTTTTGAAAAATACTTCTTAACAAATGATAAAGGAAAAATAGTTCCTTTAATAAAATATTTTGATCAAACAACTAAGATAGATGCATATACCCTTGTTTCAAGAGCATATTTTTATACAATGGTTTCATATTTATTTACACAGGCTCCAGTTAAAATACCGGATAATGCAAAAATACCTGTAAGAACGTATAATAACATGATTTCTTATCTTCCTAAAAAATCATTAGAAGGGGAATATGCATTATTTGAACCATTAAAACCAAATAGCGGAAAAATTAAAATACTTGAGCCATATAATCTTTCAAATGATATAATAAAGTTTAATATAGATAATGGCAATGAAATAATTACATTGGATAATTCAAAGATTTATTTGCATAAAAAATTCTATGTTGAAAATATTGCAGAAAATACATATGTAAGCAAAAGGCTAAAATGGGATAAGAAAGAAATATTTGATGGAAAAGACTTTGCGCTAAGATATAAGTCTCTTGCTACTGTTGATAATAATAGTAAAAAATTTGAGTTTTCAAGTTTTGGTACAATTGAAAAAAATGGAAATGAAATATGGATTAAAAATATCTCTCATGTTTTTAAACCAACCAGAAAAAATGAAAAGCTTCCTGTGACTTTAAAATTGACAAATAAATTTAAAATTGCCAATCCAGATTCCTTCAAAATTAAATGGTATACAGTAAATGTTGATACAATAGAAATGATGAAAAAATTGGCAGAATATGGGTTTGAAGGTATTCCTGAAAAATATAAAGTATTGTTCAAAGAGGTTAATGCTTCAAAGGTTCCAGCTGGAATAGGTGTAATGTTTAATACAGAAGTTGATTATATTTATAGAAATAAAGTAATTAAAAATGATTATATAAATGGAAATATAGCATATTACTTTACTAAAGATAGATTAAACGTTAAACGCGATTATGCAACATTTAAATCACTTAAAGACTTTCTTGAATACTATCAATATGGTTATGAAAAGGTTGATTATACAGAAAATACAGATTTTCTGGATTATTGGAATGAAGTGAAAGATAAATTAAATGATATGAAAATTTCCGATAAAGCCTATTTTGTTCCAGATGCAAGAATAACTCTTGACATTGTAGAAGAAAAATTTATCCAAAGACCTGAAGATATGAATATTTTCTTCTGGACATTTTATGGTGGAAAGTTAGTTTCGTTTGAACCGGCAACACATAGATTATTTACCCAGAAATTTGTAGAACCATTTAAATATGCAGATGATGCAATTGTATATGTTAAATATAAAGACGGAACAATTAAAAGCGGAAAGATAAATGGCAAGGGTAAAGACTTATTCTTAAATGATTCAAAAGAATATTTAAGAGACTTATTGTTATGGTTCCAGGTTTCTGTAAAGAAGGATAAAAAAGGTGAAAAACAACTTGAAATTGTATATATAATTGCCGAAGAAATATAACTTTTAAATTTAAATTAAAGGAGCTTCGGCTCCTTTTTTTCCTGGAGGTAAAATATGAAAAAAACTATCATTATAGTTTTTTTGGTATTAATTTTAATAATAGGGCTTTTATTTAAGCCTTCAAAAGTTATTATATCCCTTGAATTTCCTGGATTTATTAATGTGGAAGATTTAAAGGTAAAAGTTAATGATAAATATTTAACTTCGTCAAAGAAGATGGAGATGAATTTATTGCCAGGAAAGTATAATGGGGAGATATATTTTAAGGGAAAGATTATTAAAAATTTTTATATAGAAATTCCTTATTTTAACTTCAAGCGTATTGAAAAAAATATTGTATTACCGAAATCGGATTTTCATATAGAATTATATCGAAGCGATGTTGACAGATTATCCCTGGAATTTTCATATAAATATTATCAACCGGATTTCTGGAAGATTTCATTTGATAATAAGGAATATACAACTACATTATCAAATTTTTCATTATATATTTCACCATATGCAAGTGGAATATTGAATGCTGAGGCGATTTTTTCAGGGAATTCAGCATATTCCAAAAATTTTAAGATTTCTGCGCCAATTTCAAAGATAATTTCTCATGAAATAAATATCGATAATTTTACAATAGTTTCATTTAATCTTGAATATAATGAATTAAAACCTATTAAATTTGAAATATACAAAAATGGAGATTTTTTTGAAACTATTGAAAATACAACATTTAAAGATATTACTACATCTAAAAGTATAAAATATACAATAATTCCTGTATTTTCTGGTGGATATAAAGGTGAGCAATATAATATAGTAAAGCCCGAATTACCAGAAATAAATAATTATATAAATACAAAAAAATTATCTTTTGATTTTCCGTATAAGAAAATATATATAAATGGCAAGGAATTTTCGCCAGATTTATTGAAGGAAGGGAAAAATAAACTAAAAATAGAGCTTTTAGAAAATGTATTCTGGATGGTAGAGGTTTATGTCGATACTGTACCTCCGAAAATTTCAGATTATAAGATAAAGTATGCAAATAATATATATGAACTTAATCTTGTAACTAATGAAGATGCTCATTATATGTTGTTTACAGATGAAAGTACATATACATTTAACACAAATAATTTTGAATTTGAAACAGAATCAACAGTTGCAACACTAATAGCTATAGATAAATTTAATAATAAATCAAAACCATTAAGTATTAATCTGGATTTGTACCCGGAATATAAGGTTATAGATGAAAATAATTTTATCCAGATAAAGGTTGAAAAAATTGGAATATCAGAAAATCCAAAATTAGTGATAAAGGATAATGAGAATAATATAATCTCTCTTTTTAATTTAAATAAAATAAGCAATATAACCTTTTCTAATTTTTCTCCTGAAAAAGAATATCATTTTGTTGTATATATAGATAAACAACATCAAAAAACAATATATTCAAAAACAATTCCACCATCAACGCCTATAATAAAATCAATAAAAAATATTGGAATAGGACAATTTGAAATAACTCTTAAAAATTATTCAAAAGATAATAATTATAAAATAATTACTCAAAACAATATATATACCGGAAAATTTGAAGGATATAAATATATTGTAAATATATCACCTCAAGAATTAACTAATTCTGCGACAATGATTATATGGAGGGAATTTAAAAACATCAAAACAAAAGAAATTTCTATAAAATTAAAAGATAAGTTTATGTATCACAAAAAAATATATACAACCGTTCCACAAACACTTTTAGAAAGTCAATCTCCATATATATTTAGAAATGATATTGAATTAAATAATACAATAATAGATGGCATTGTAAAAATATATTTATTTCCAGATAAAAAAGTCACTATAAAAAATCTTAATTTCAAAACCATAAAAAGTAAGGTGATATTTAACGCATTATCCAGTAAATTTGAAGGAGTGATACTGAAAAGCTCAGAATTAAAAAATGTAGATATATATAATGCAAATATTGGTATTTTTCCAACAACAGATAAATTTGAATTATATAATATTTCAATAAAAAATTGTATTACAGGAATATATTCAAAAGGTCTTTCAACAGGGTTATTATATAATATATTAATTTCAGAAAATAAAAAGGGTCTTGATATAATTAACACAAAAATAGAATTTAAAAATTCGCTGCTTTTTGATAATGAAGTTGGTTTTAATATATACAATTCAAATGTATATCTTTATAACTTATCTATTGCTGATTCCAAAAAAGCAGATATAGAAATTCATGATTCTCAATTATTGATTAAGTTTACAGATTTTATTAATAGCAAATATGCAATAAAATCATTTAATTCAAATATAAGTATTATACAATCTATGTTTAAGGATAATTTTAAATCAATAAAATCATATAAAGATATGAAAATCTCTGTGATAAATACAGATTTTATAAACAATATAGTTTCATTGGACATATATAAAACGCCTTTAAATATTGAAAATTCAGAATTTAGAAATTCAAAAAGAGCAGTTTTTGTATTTGACAATACATTAGAAGAAAAATTCTTCATATTAAATTCAACATTTTTGCAAAATGAATATGATATATATATTGAAGGGATAAATAATATATATTTAAAAAATACAGAAATAAAAAATGTATTTGATGGGAATAAAGAAAAAAGTTGGATAGATGAAAGAGGAAAAATATTCCAGAGGGGAAAAGTAATAATGGAGAAGGAGGCAAATCAGTGAAAGCAATAATTCTTGCAGGTGGTTCAGGAGAAAGATTCTGGCCATTAAGTACGTCTAAAAAACCAAAGCAATTTTTAAAAATATTTTCTGAAAAATCCTTAATTAGAGAAACATTTGAAAGATTACAATTTAAATTATCCCCAGAAGATATATTTGTTGTAACAGGTGAAAAGTATAAAGAACAGACAATAAAAGAATTACCTGAAATTCCAGAAAAAAATGTTATACTTGAACCAATTGCTAAAAATACAGCACCAGCATGTTTTTTAGGAACACTTGTTGCAGATGAAAATGAAGTTGTTTTTATACTTCCAGCAGATCATTATATTCCGGATAAAGAAAAGTTCTGGAAAACAGTGGGTTTAGCAGTGAAAGCAGCTGAAGAATATAATGGTCTAATAACCCTTGGAATAATGCCAACAAGACCAGAAACAGGATACGGATATATAGAGTCAGGAGAATTGCTGGAAGATAAAGTAATGAAGGTTTCATCTTTTAAAGAAAAACCTGATTTCAATACAGCTGTAGAATATCTCAAAAAAGGAAATTATTTCTGGAATAGTGGAATGTTTATCTGGAAGAAGAGTGTGTTTATAAAAGAAATGGAGTTGAACCATCACAAAACCTTTGAAGTCTTAAAGGATGTAAATCCGTATAATATAGATGAGATAAAAGAAAAATATCCGAAACTTGAAAAGATAAGTATAGATTATGCTCTAATGGAAAAATCAAAAAATGTATATACAGTAAAAGCAGAATTTGAATGGTCAGATGTGGGGAATTGGGTTTCAGTTCGTGAAATGGAAGGATATTCAGATAATAAGGATAATGTATATCTTGTAAATAGCAAAAATGTATTTGTAAAATCCAATAAAAATGTAGGTATTGTAGGTCTGGAAAATATAATAGTAATTGATACAGAAAATGGTTTGTTAATATCTAAAGAAACTGAAATAAATAAAATTAGAGATATAGTAAAACAGCTTAAAGAAAAGGACAGGTTTTAATCCTGTCCTTTTTATAACTAAAAGTATGATATAATATAAATATAAAATGTATATATGCTCAAAGGAGGGGATGAATTATGAAGTTGCGTTCAAAAATATGGTTACTGGTATTAATATTGTTATTCTCTCAATTTGTATTATTTATGGTGAGCAATTATTCATTTTCAGTAATTGATAGTAACGAAAAGAATCTTGCAGAAAATTATGTAAAGTCAATGAAGGAAATCGGGCATTATTCTACACAGTTTATGGAAGTAAGAAAATTACTTGCAGAATATCTGGCGTTTAATGACGAAACAGCTTTTAATACAGCTAAAAAAGAAATAAATTCATTAATTTCGCAATTAAAAAACATTAAAACAGATTCAACATTAAAGGAAAGTTTATTAAAAGAACTAAATGAATATGCATCATTTTTGAATTCTATTAATTCTAAAGAAGAATTACTTTCAAGAATTTCTGAATTTAAAGAGATTGGTAATAAAGTAATTGAAAGCTTTTCCAATTTTCAAAAAGCTATAGAAAGTGATGTAGATAAGATAACATCAGAGAATGCTAACTCTCTTAGCAAAGCCAAGCAAATAGGAATAACTTTAGTTGTATTGTCTTTGATTTTTGGAGCAGGATTGGCATTCATTATAATACAATCAATATTGACACCATTGAAAATATTAATGAATTATGCCGAAAAATTATCCAGAAAGGATTATACAGTTGAAATTCCAAAAATTAAAGATAAAGGTGAATTTGGAAGATTAATTGAAATATTTAGATCTATGCATGATCAATTGAAAAAAGACATGATACAGTTAAAACAGGAAAGTACATCACTTACAGAATCAATGAAAGAGATAGTAAATGCTATGAATTTATCAAGTGAAGCATTGCAGGAAATCACAATTGCTGTAAATAATATAGCTACAGAGATGGAAAATTCTACAGCGTCAATTCAGGAAACAACAGCTTCAGTTGAAGAAATTTCTTCTGCTACTAAGTTAATTGCAGATAGTGCCACAGAAGCAGCAAAATTTGGTCATGTATCAACAGAACGCGCAGAAAATGCGGGAAAAACTGTTAAACAAGCTATAGATAAAATGGCTGAAATAACAGAGATATCTAAAGAAATTGATAAAGTAGTAAGAGAATTTAATGACAGCGCTACGATGATTAATGATTTTGTAGACACCGTTTCAAATATTGCAGAACAAACAAATCTTCTTGCATTAAATGCCGCAATTGAAGCTGCAAGAGCTGGAGAAGCAGGAAAGGGTTTTGCAGTTGTTGCTGATGAAATTAGAGTATTGGCAGAAGAAAGTAGAAAGGCTGCAGATGAAATAAAAGAGGTTGTAAATGGAATAATCAATGTTTCAAATGATGCGTTAGATGTTTCAAAAACTGTAAATGAAAAGGTTGCAGAAGGTTCTCAATTATCAAATGAAGCAGGAGAAAATCTAAAAGAGATATTAAGTGCTATAAAAGAAATAACAGAAAAACTTGAAGGTATTGCAGCAGGTGTTCAGGAACAAACAGCTGCTGTTGATGAAATAGCTACAGCAATGACAGAATTGTCAGAAATGACAACAAATATAAATGCTTCTACTCAGGAAATAAATGCCTCAATTGAAGAACAAATGGCAAACATAGAAAATGTTACCTCAGAAGCAAATAGTATGACAAAGCTTGCTGATAGGTTAATGGACATAGTGAATCAATTTAAATTGAATTGATAAAATTACAATGAATTGGATGGTGAAGAATGAAGAGGCTTTTATTGTATATATTCCTATTAATAAATCTAATATCTTTTGGATTAACCATAGGGATTTATCATAATCCGCCAAAAATAATAGATAAAGAAACGGGGATATTTCCAGAGCTAATTGATTATATCCTTACTCAAAATAATGTTAAACATAATTATGAAATGGATACGTTTTCAAATCTTTTAAAAAAATTGAATAATGGTGAAATAGATGCTATAGCCTGTATTGCCTATTCGGCAGAACGGGCTAAGCATTTTTATTTTAATAAGGAATCCTTTATTTCGGATTGGGCTGTAGTTTATACAAATCATAATTCTAATATACATAATATGTTTGATTTAAAAAATAAAAAAATAGGCGTTTTAAAAGGTGATATCTTTTACGAAGATAAAGAAAAGGGATTAAAAGAGTTGCTTAAAAATTTTGATATAGATGTATCATATGTTGAATTTAATACATATGAGGATATTTTTAAGGCGTTATCAAAATCTCAGATAGATGCCGGAGTGGTTAACAGAGCTTTTGGATTAACAAATGCGGAAAAATACAATCTTTCGCCAACAGATATAATATTTTTCCCTGTAAAGGTAATGATAGCTTTTAGAAAGGATTATCCGGAAAAAGAATATATAGCCAATCTCATTGATACAGAATTAAAAAAATTAAAGGAAGATACAGATTCTAAATATTATGAAGTAATAAATAAATATCTATATGTGCAAGATGAACCGGTTGTTCCAAGATGGCTAAAAATATTTATTTTATTTTCAATGTTGATTATAGTATTTTTAATAATAAACCATTTAGTTCTTTTAAAACTGGTAGAAAGACGTACAATGTTACTGAGGAAGTTAAATCTTGAATTACAGAAAAAAAATGAAGAATTACAATCATTAAATGAGGAGATCTCATCGCAAAATGAAGAGCTGGAAGAACTTTATCTTCATAACGAAAAGCTACAAAACTCTTTAAAATTAATTATCAAAGCTATATCAGATCTTGGAAGAGAAGAATATACATCGGAGGATAATTATCTCAAAGAACTTTTTAAGATACTCGATTTTGTTTTTCCAGGAATAGTCCATGGAAGAATATTAAAAATAGAAAATGATGAAGAAAAAACAATATTTGAAAAAGGATTACAGATAAACAATATTAACAAAAATGAAGTTTATTCGTTGGATATACCAATTAATTTAAATATCAATCTTTCATATATAATAACCCTTTATTTCAAAAAAGATGAAATTAATACAGAAAGTCTCGATGAGTTAATAGAATCATTTAAAATTCTTGCAACTACATTCTTTAAGATAAAAAATGAAGCTGATATTGAAGAAAGATTTAGAGAAGATATTATTAAATCTCTTATTTCTTTCCTTGAATTGCATGATGAATATACGAAAAATCATTCAAAAAACGTAGCAGAATTATCCAAAAAAATTGCAGAAAAAATGGGATTTGGGAAACCGTTTATAAAAAAGATTTATTGGGCAGGATTGCTGCATGATATTGGGAAACTTTTAATACCTATTGAAATATTAAATAAAAAATCCCGATTAACAGAAGAAGAGTATGAATATATAAAGAAACATCCAGAATATGGATATAATGCTTTAATAAAATCAGAAAGCCTTAGCGAAATTGCAATAGCAATTAGACATCATCATGAAAGATGGGATGGTAAGGGATATCCTGATGGATTAAAGGGTGAAGCAATACCAATAATGTCTCAGATAATATCTGTTGCAGATGCATGGGATGCCATGCGTTCAAGAAGGTCTTATAGAAATCCGCTTGATATTGAAATAGCTATAAAAGAAATTGAAGAAAATGCAGGAAAACAATTTTCGCCAGAAATAGTAAAGGTATTTATACAATTATGGAAAGAAGGAGAAATTTAATTATTCAAAATCTATCATTTCATCTGCATCAAGAGCTACAGATGTAGCTTCGTGATAATAGATTTGTGTAGTAGAAATATTTTTATGACCGGCGATTTGTCTTGCTGCTTCTATTCCATAGTTAAGAGCAACCTTTGTAATAACAGTATGTCTAAAGGAATGGGCAGAAAGTTTTTTGTTTCCTCTAAATTCCTTTAATCCCAATTCATCAAAATATCCATCTATAATCAGTTGTATAGCTCTTTCTGTAAGAGCTTTACCAAAGGAGTTTCTTGATAATGAAATAAAAAGAGGGTCAGAAGGTCTATACTTCTTGACCTTCTTTCTTTCTTTTAAATAGTCATTTATACTTTCATATACTTCCTTATGCAATGCAATAACAGAGTCTCTGCTAACGTGTCCTTTGGATTTATAATGCAATAATACTTTATTATTTCTCTTAACCATATCTTTAATTCGAATTTGCGTAAGAGAATAAACCCTCAACCCTGTGTATGCCATCATTTTTATAATAGCCATATCGCGTTTTCCTTTAAGCGTTGACGTATCTATAGCATCAAAGATTTCTCGTATCTCTTCATCGGTTAAGATATCCTTTTGATGCCCAAAAGGTCTTTTAGCCCCTTTTACATTTTTAGCAATATTTTTATATAACCCTTTATCTTCGAGAAATGCAAAAAAACGGCGTATACCAGAAAGATACAAATTTACAGTATAAGGACTTTTTTCCCTTAATAAATAAGCCTTCCAGGACTTTACAGTCCTGGGTGTAGGCTTTGGAATATTGTGTTTTCTCAAATAATCCAGAAAATATTTTATTGATTTTGTATATTGCTTTTTTGTATCCTCGGTAACATCATCGAGTTCTTCTAGGAATTCAAGCAATATCTCGTCAAATTTATTTATTTCCTTTCTCTCTATTTCCCCCATAGCCAGAACCTCTTCTTATGTGATTTTTCATCTTCTATCTTTCTCAATTCCTTTATCCTTTTTATAATATGCCAATTAAATGAATTTTCCTCAAATTCACCATTTTCATTTAATTTTCCTGCGGTATATTCTGTCATTATTTCAATAGCTTCATCAACATTTTTTACTGCATATATTCTAAATTTACCCTTTTTAATATCTTCTTCTATTTCATTGTTTAAAACAAGATTTTTAATATTTTGATGAGGAATAATAACCCCTTCATTACCTTTTAAACCCTTTAGTTTACAGGTGTAATAAAATCCTTCCACCTTTTCTATTATTCCACCTACAGGTTGTATATTCCCATGTTGATCTATGGAACCTGTTACTGCAATATACTGTTTCAACGGGATTTTGGAAATCGCTGAAAGTAAAACGAGTATTTCAGCAAGTGACGCACTATCTCCTTCGAGCATGGAATATGTCTGTTCAAAACTAATAGAACCAGAAAACACCATATGTTCATCAAGATTATATTTAGAATAAAAATAATTTTCTATAATAAAAGTTGATTTTCTATGTATCTTACCACTTAAATCTGCATCTCTATGAATATCAATAACACCTACCTGTTTTGCAGAAGAAACATTTCCTGTAATCTTTACAGGAACACCAAAAGAATACGTATCAAAATCAACAACAGTTAATCCATTTATTTGACCAATCTTTTCACCTTCTGTGTCAATAATAAGCTGTCCATCTTTTATTGAATCAAAAATCTTGTCTCTATACAATGAAAACATATTTTCATGTTTTTGTATAGCTTTAATTACTGCATTTTTATCAACATACGGAATTGTATCGCTATATCTATCAGAAATATAATTTGCTTCAAGTATAATATTCTTTAAAACACCAAACTTTGCGGAAAATCTATCGTTTCTTTCATTTATCCTGCATGAATATTTTAGTAATTCTTCAACAGCGCCTTTTGTAAAATCCTTTAATTCATGTTGCTTCACAATATTTTTTACAAAACCTGCAAAATATTCTGCATTTTCTTTATTTAATTCGATTTCTGTGTCAAATGCAACCTTTACATTAAAAAGTTTCTTGAAATCTGGATCATACTGGTATAACACTTCATACATCCATTCTTCTCCAACGAGAATAACTTTTACATTAAGAGGAATAGGATCTGGTTCTAAAGTATGAACAACACTTAATCCCATTTTACCTTCAAGATTTTCTATTTTTATTTCATTATTCATCAAAGCATTTTTTAAAGCTTCCCAAACGTATGGACTTCTCATTACCTTTTCTGCATCTAAAATAAGATAACCTCCATTTGCCTTATGTAATAATCCAGGTTTTATCATTGTAAAATCCGTCTTTAACATTCCCATATGAGAAAAATACTCTATTTTTCCAATTAAAGAAGAATATGCTGGATCATTGGCTTCAATTACGGGAGCCCCTTTAATTGATGAATTATCTATTATGACATTTACTGAATATTTTTTCTTATAATAATTTGTTATAGACTCATCGCTTGATAAAATATCTTGAAAATTCTCTGCAATATCGTTTTTTATCTCATTAAGGAATTCTATAACATCCGAGTTTGTTGAGTATTCATTAATGAGATCTTCAAAAATACCTGAAATGGTAAATAATGCCCAATACTTTTCCAGATTCCTTAATTGTTCCCTATATTTCTTATCGTATTCGGTAATCTTAATCATAGCTTTTTCCATTAATTGCCTTAATATAGGTGTCTTTTCCTCAAAACTATTTCTTACATCTTCTGGAAGTTTGTCATATTCTTCGTCTGTAACTTCTTTCCCATCATAAACAGGTATAGTCATGGCTCCATTAGTTGTAAATTGTAGTTTAAATCCTAACTTTTCAACCTCTTTTTTCAAGTCATCCCATACACTTTTTCTTGCTTTCAAATATTCATCCTCAAGTTGGGTTCTTTTTTCAGAAAAATCCTCACCTTCTATTCCCTTTTTTAGAGCTTCGAAGGATATTTCTATGGTCTCTTTAAGTATCTTTTTAAAGATTATGGCCTCACCAGATTTAAGAGAAATAGCCTTTGGTTTCATAGGATCTTTAAAATTATATACATATATATAATCATTTGGTGTTTTCTTATTCAAGGAATATTTTGTAAGCACATTTCTTGCAAATGTTCTTCTTCCCGTATTTACAGGACCTGTAATAAATATATTATGCGTTTTTTCCTCTATTTCAATTCCAAGAACCATTGAATCATATGCTCTTTTTTGTCCAATATATTCTGTAATTGATTGGATATTTTCTGTATTTTCAAAGTTTAATTGAGGCATCTTAATTTTGAAATCATCATACTTTAATAACATTTTCACACCCCCATCACAGTATATATTAATTATATCATACATTGCAATGTTAAAAACTTGAATGTTTTTTAAAAAATATCTAAACTCATAAGATTTTTTTTAATATTTCCATTTAATCGCTCATGAAACAAAATGTGAAACAAGATGCATATTTTTCATGAAACAGGTTTCATGATATAGTAACATTACGACAATCTAAAAGGGGGTATTATCTATGAAGAACTGGCTTAAAAGAATGGGTATTATTGCAATTCTTCTGGTATTTGCAGTAAGTATGTTTGGTGAAACATTTAAAAGAGAAGAAACATTCTTCTTTGGTGGAGGATTATGGAGCGCACCTTCAAACTGGAATCCTTTAGTTCCATGGGCAGCTGTTCCAGGAACAATTGGTGGAATTTACGAAACATTATTCAATTATGATCCTATAAGCAATGAACTTGTTCCATGGTTAGCAGAAAAAGGGTATTGGAAAAACGATAATCAGTATTATGTAAAATTAAGAGAAAACGTAAAATGGACAGATGGTGAAGCATTGACAGCTGATGATGTTGTATTTACATTTGAAATCACAAAAAAGAATAAAGGAATTCCATATGCATCAATCTGGAATTGGTTAGATAAGGTTGAAAAACTTAGCGATTACGAAGTATTATTTACATTTTCAGAACCAAGATATCATGAATGGGATTATCAGTTATATCAGATTGCAATAATCCCAGAACATATATGGAGTAAATATCCTGTTGATAGTTTAATGTCATTGGCAAATGAAAATCCTATTGGTTCAGGTATGTATATGGCAGAAAGTCATACAGATGACAGAATGATTTTTGTCAGAAACGATAATTGGTGGGGTAAAGATGTATTTGGACTTCCTGCACCAAAGAGATTGGTTGAATTGAAGATATTCTCAAATAATGTTGCTCTTGGTATGCTAATGAAAGGCGAACTTGATGTAAGTAATTTCTTCTTACCAGGTATTCCATCCATAAAAAGAATATATGGAATAAAAACATGGTTTAAAGATGCTCCTTATATGTTATCAGACAATACAGCATTGTTGTTCTTAAACACAAAGAAAAAACCTATGGACGATCCAAAATTCAGGAAAGCTCTTGCTTATTCAATTAATGTAGCTCCTATAATTAGAAGAGTTTTTGAATATCAGGTTGAACCTGCAAATCCAGTTGGATTTTTACCTGTTGATTCATGGATGAAGTATTATGATAAAGATGTTGTTGAAAAATATGGATTTAAATACAGCCCTGCAGAAGCTAAAAAATTACTCGATGAAGCAGGATACAAAGATATAGATGGTGATGGTTTCAGAGAAATGCCAAACGGAGATAAAATCAGTTTAACAATTATAGTTCCTTTTGGTTGGACAGACTGGATGGAATCTATAAAATTAATTGCAGCTGATTTTGAAAAGATTGGAATAAAGACAGAACCAAAATTTCCTGATTACAGTAAATATGCAGAAGATATGTATTCAGATGGATTCGATATATTATTAAACAACTTTGGAAGTAATGTAACATCAACACCATGGACATATTTCAACTGGTTATTTGAATCTCAGCAGATAAAGAACGAAAAAGCCTATGGTGGAAACTGGGGAAGATATGAAAATGAAAAATTATTTAGTTTAGTAGCAGAATTTAACAAAACAAAGGATCTTGAAAAAGGCAAAAAAATTGCATCTGAAATAGAGAAAATAATGCTTGAAGAAATGCCAATAATTCCTGTTTGGTATAACGGTATGTGGTTCCAGGCAAGTGAAAAATACTGGACAAATTATCCAGATGAAAATCAACCATATGCATGGCCATCATTATGGAGTGGAAGATGGCAAATAGGCGGAAGCATGATGATATTAAAACTTAAACCTGCAAAATAAAATTCTATACTATGCTCCAACTCTTTAATGGAGTTGGGGCATAATATTAAAATCAGGAGGAAATATAATGTGGAAATATTTACGAAAAAAGGTTTTCATATATTTAATAACATTCTTTGTTGCTGTTTCCATAGATTGGGCTATTCCAAGGTTTATGCCTGGTGACCCTATATCCCTATTAATGTCAAGATTTGCTGGATTGCCTGAAGCAACAGAAAGATTAAATTCATATTTTACAAAAGCATTTGGTTTAGATCAACCATTATGGAAGCAATATATAAATTTCTGGGTTGCATTATTTAAGGGTGATCTGGGTATTAGCGTTTTTCTTTATCCAAGAAAAGTAATGGATATAATACAGGGATCTATAATATATGACTTCTTTTTATTAGTTCCTGCCATAGTTTTAAGCTGGATAGCAGGTAATAAACTTGGTGCTCTGGCAGCTATTAATAAAAAGACTGACAATAGTATAATCCCTATATTCTTTTTTCTTACATCATCACCATATTTTTGGATGGCAATGTTAATGGCATGGTTTTTGGGATTTGTAATACCAATATTTCCATTGTCAGGAGCATATAGTTATACAATGACACCAAGTTTTTCATCTGAATTTATTCTTGATTTCTTATATCATCTTGCATTGCCGTTTTTATCGCTATTTCTTGTTATGCTAGGCGGTTGGGCTATTGGTATGAGAAATATGATTATATATGAAATGGGATCAAATTATTCAAAATATATGGAAGCATTAGGCGCTTCCGATAAATTAATAAGAAAATATGCATACAGAAATGCAATACTCCCTCAGGTTACAGGGTTGGCGTTGCAACTTGGAACGATTATTCTGGGATCATTAACAACAGAAGCAGTTTTTTCATATCCGGGATTAGGATTTTTATTATTGCAGGCTATACAAAATCAGGATTATTTCCTTATTCAAGGTTGTTTCTTATTTATAGTCATAATGGTATTATTAGGAAACTTTATAGTTGATTTAATATATGTATTTATAGATCCAAGAATAAGGTTTTCATATACCGAGGAGGTTTGATATGACATTAAAAGAAAAAATTAAGAATAATGACTACTTATATTTTATGCTTAGAAATAAAAAGGTTTTATTTGGTTTTTTTGTATTTTTATTTTTTCTTCTGTTGGGGTTAGTAGGCCCTCATTTGTCAAAATATGGACCTTTAGAATATGCAGGTCCTGGATATATGCCGCCAGGTAAGGAATATTGGCTTGGTACAGATATTTTTGGTCATGATGTATATACACAATTGGTATATGGTTTAAGGAGCTCATATTTTGTTGGATTTTTTGGTGGAACACTTGCTACAATAATTGGATTATTTGTTGGATTTCTTTCGGGCTATAAAGGTAAATGGGTAGATGAATTACTTATGATGCTTACAAATGTAATGCTTGTAATTCCGACACTTGCAATATTAATAATAATTTCTTCATACCTTTCATTTAGAGGAATGGTGTTTGAAAGTATCATTATTGGTATTACAAATTGGCCATGGACAGCAAGAGCCATAAGATCACTTACTATGTCAATAAAAAACAAGGAATTTGTCAATCTATCAAGAATTTCTTCATTACCAACAGGGAAAATCATAATTGAAGATATTGCCTCAAATATGTTTTCATATATATTTATGGTATTTATACTTCAATTTGCTGGCGCAGTATTATCAGCAGTTACATTGGACTTTATAGGTCTTGGTCCGACAAAAGGCATTTCACTTGGTTTAATGATGCAAATTGCCAGAGATTGGAATGCAGTTCAACTTGGAATGTGGTGGTGGGCTATTATTCCAGGACTTGTAATTACATTACTCGTATCGTCACTATACTTTATAAACACAGGATTAGATGAAGTATTTAATCCAAAATTACGGGAGATGTGATAATAATGGAAAAAGTACTTGAAGTAAATAATCTTAAAATATACTATAAAACCTTAAAAGGTTATGTAAAAGCTATAGATAATGTAAGTTTTTATATAAAATCCGGTGAAATTCTTGGAATAGCTGGTGAGTCTGGGTGTGGAAAAAGTACGTTGGGAAATGGGTTAATTCTTTTAAAACCGCCTATGAACTATATTTCTGGTGAAGCAAAATTAAATGGGATAAATCTCATGACATTATCAAAAAAAGAAATGAGAAGGATAAGGTTTAAAGATATTTCTATAATTCCACAATATGCAATGGATGCATTTAGCCCTACTAAGAAAATAAAAAAATTTATTTCAGATCTTGTAAAAGAACATGGGATTAATCCAGATAATAAATTTTTTGAAAAGGTGAAAGAGAGACTTAGACTTGTTAATCTGGATGAAAGTGTATTAAACAAATATTCTGTTGAGTTATCAGGTGGAATGAAACAAAGAATGATAATGGTTATATCAACATTACTTGATCCAGATCTTTTAATAGCAGATGAAGTAACCTCAGCATTAGATGTAAGTTCCCAGAGATATGTCTGTGATATGCTTGTTAAATTTCGAGATTTGGGAATAATAAAATCTATGATATTTATTACACACGATGTTGCTGTGCTAAATCAAATTGCAGATAGAATAATGATTATGTATGCAGGGCAGGTTGCAGAAATTGGGGATACAGAAACAATATTGCACAATCCAAAACATCCATATACACAAGCACTGGTAAATTCCATACCAAAAAGCAATATAAGATATAAGGAAAAGAAATTAACCAGTATAGAAGGGACACCACCAAATCTTTTAAATATCGGTGAAGGTTGTAGGTTTAGATTTAGATGTCCATATGCAACAGAAATATGTAAAACAAAAACGCCTAAAATAGAGGAATTATCTTCAGATCATCAAATAGCTTGCTGGAACTGGAAAAAAATTGAAGGTGAAAACAATGAATGAAATAATAATGAAAATAGAAAATCTTACGAAAGAATTTGATCTTGATTTTTTTTCAAAAAAGAGATTTAAAGCTGTAAACAATGTTTCTTTTGAAATAAATAAAGGTGAAATTATATCCCTTATTGGTGAAAGTGGAAGCGGAAAAACCACTGTTGGAAAGATGATTCTCAGATTATTAAAACCAACATCTGGAAAGATATTATTTGAAAATAAAGATATATGGGATTTAAAAAAGAATGAAGTGAAGGAATATTATAGAAATGTTCAGGCTATATTTCAAGATCCATTTTCATCATTTAATACTTTATTTAAAATAAATAGAGTATTTAATATGATATTTGATAACTTTTTTCCAGAGGAGAAAAACAGAAAGGAAAAAATAGAAAAGGTTATCTCACAAGTAGGAATGAATCCAACAAATATCCTTGGCAAATATCCGCATCAATTGAGCGGTGGTCAATTGCAAAGATTGTTAATAGCCAGGGCTTTGTTGATGAATGTAAAGGTGCTTGTTGCCGATGAATTAATCAGTATGCTCGATGCTTCAACAAGAATAGATGTACTTAATCTTCTTGCTGAAATTAGTGAAAAAACAGGTATGTCAATAATATTTATAACTCATGATCTTTCGCTTGGATATTATCTCAGTGATACAACATTAATAATGTACAAAGGCGAAATTGTGGAAAAAGGGGATACGGTAGAAGTATATAACAATCCTCAACATCCGTATACAAAAATGCTTCTTAATTCTGTTCCAGAAATAGACAGGAAATGGGATAAAAATGAAAAGTTTATACCGGAAACAATAATAAAAGAAATAGAATTGTATTATCAGGCAAACAAAGAAAAATCAACTATATATGAAGCTATTAGCAAAAATCATTATGTTAAAGTGAAAAAATAACCTGGAGGTGCAATTATGCTAAAATTCAATGAAGATTTTCTTTTTGGAATATCAATGTCAGGTTTTCAATTTGAAATGGGTGGAAAAACAGGAATCGATGAAAATAGCGATTGGTATGAATGGGTACACGATAAGAGAATAATTTCAGCTGGACTTGTAAGCGGTGATTTTCCTGAGAATGGTCCTAATTATTGGGAATTATATAAGAATGATCATAATTTAATGAAAGAATTAGGTGTAAAAATAGTAAGAGTGGGTATTGAGTGGTCAAGAATATTTCCAGATTCAACAGAAAGCATTCGAGTTAAGGTGAATGAATATAATAACGATATTATTGATGTTGAGATTACAGAAGATACGCTTAAACAATTAAGAAATATTGCGAACTTGGAAAACCTCGAACATTATAAAGAAATGATACGCGATTTAAAAGATAGAGGCATAAAAGTAATGGTAAATCTTAACCATTTTACATTGCCACTTTGGATTCATGACCCGGTAAAGGTGAATCTTGAACATAACGGTCCTCTTGGCTGGGTAGAAAAACGCTCTGTTGTTGAATTTACAAAATACGCCGCGTTTATAGCCTCCGAACTTGATGATTATGTAGATTTTTGGTCTACTATGAATGAACCGCAAATAGTATCTTCATTAGGCTATACCCAGCCAAAGGCCGGATTCCCCCCTGCAATTATTAATGAAGAATTTTACAAAAAAAGCCAAAAACACCAGGCTGAAGCACATTGTAGGGCATATGACGCTATAAAAAGAATTAGCAACAAACCAGTGGGATTTATTTATTCATTCTCATGGGCTGATCCAGAAACAGAGATCGATAAAGAAGCAGCAGAAAAAGCCATGTATTTTTCTAATTTTCAATATACAGATATGATATTTAAGGGAATGGTGGATTTTAATATAAACAATAATCATGTATATAGAAAAGATATGGATGGGAAAACAGATTTTCTTGGAATTAATTATTATACAAGAATTGTGGTAAGAAAAGAAGGAAAATATGGCTGGAATGTTGTTCCAGGTTATGGATATGCATGTGTCCCTGGAAGTATAGCAAAATCAGGAAGACCTGTTTCAGATATGGGATGGGAGATATATCCTGAAGGTCTTGAGAAAATAATTCTGAAATTAAATGAACGTTATAATTCTCCTGAAATATTTATTACAGAAAATGGAATTGGAGAAAGTACAGGAAGATATATACCATATTATCTTGTTTCTCATCTTAATAGCGTGTATAATGCTATTAAAAAAGGTGCAAATGTAAGAGGATATATGTATTGGTCTTTTATGGACAACTATGAATGGCCACATGGATTTTCAAAAAGATTTGGTCTTGTGCATGTTGATTTTGAAAGTAAAAAGAGGACAATAAAACCGGGATTTCTTGTGTATCAGAAAATAATTCAGGAAAATGGAATTCCAGATTATATGGAGAATTATGTAAAATATCCGTATAAATTATTGTGATAAAAAAGAGGTGATAATATGGCAACTTTGAGGGAAATTTCAAAGAAAATAGGTATTTCAATTGCTACAATTTCCCGTGTCTTAAATGGAGCTGATAATGTTTCTGAAGAAACACGAAAAAAAGTGCTTAAAGCACTTAAAGAATATGATTATCAACCACCTCAAGTTGCCAAAAGAAAGTTGCATCATCTTATTGGAATTCTCGTTCCAACATTATGGGGAAATCATTATAATCTAATTGCAGAAGGAATAGAAACTGAATTAACGGCAAATGGTTATGATAGCTTTCTTAGTTCAACTTCTCAATTAATAAATAAAGAAAAGGAAATCCTTGAACAGTTTTTTTCAAGGAGAGTAGATGGAATAATAATTTGTACAACTAAAAATGATGATGAACATATAGAAAAGTTAATAAAGACAGCTATTCCTGTTGTAGCCGTTGATAGAAAAGATTCAAATATAAAAGTGGATTCCGTTGGAATTGATAATTACCAATCTGCTTATAATGGAATAAAATATTTGTATAAAATGGGTCATAGAAAGATACTATTTGTTCAGGCGAGTAGAAATACATATTCAACATATGAAAGAGAACAGGCTGTAAAGGATTTTGCAAAACGGAAAAACTTAGAGTTAACAGTTTTAGAAGGTAACTTTGAATTTGAAGGGGGATATTATCCTATAAAAGAGTATCTTGAAAAACATGGAAAAAACTTTACAGCAATATTCTTTTCCAATGATCAAAATGCGTTAGGTGGAATGAGAGCATTATATGAAAGCGGTTTAAGTATTCCTGACGATGTTTCTGTAATAGGATTTGATGATGACAGATACTCTAAATTTCTCTATCCGCCTTTAACAACGATTAAGCAACCAAGATTTGAAATGGGTGAAATGGCAGCAAAACTTATAATAGAACGGATTGAAAGAAAAGGAAGTAAAGTGAAACGCAGAATAATACTTCCTACTGAATTAATAAAAAGAAGTTCGGTAAAACAAATATAGCTCTTTTGGATTCCCAAAAGAGCTATATTTGTTTATTTTAGATTAAGTAATTGAGAGAAATTATTTATTTTATAATCATATTTTTTAATTTCATTTTCATGGCCAAAACCAAAACTTATCCATGCAAAATCCACATTGTTTTCCCATGCAGCCTTTGCGTCACTTAAAGTGTCTCCGATCATTAATCCTTCTTTTAAAGGAATATTTTCTTCTATTATGAGATTTTTTAAACGTTCTGATTTTGGAGGGATTTTACCATCTAAAGGCACTCCACAGATTTTTTTGAAAAATCTTGACATATTAAATTTTTCAAGAATTTGAGATGCAAAGATTTCTGGTTTTGATGTAACTATGTACATTATTCTATTTTTGGAATATAATTTTTCCAGTGTATCCATTACTTCAGGATATAAATCCAGCATAAAAACGCCTTCTTTTGCATATGTCATTCTAAAATCTTCTCGTACTTTCATTTTTAATTCTGTATTTTCTTCACCAAATAATATGTTCATTATTTCATCAAGTGTAGGACCTATTAATTTTTTTATTTTGTCTTCAGGTAAAGGCGTTAGATTATTAATTTTATAAGCCTTTTGTAGTGAGTATATAATTCCTCTTGATGTTTCAAACAAAGTTCCATCCATATCAAAAAATAGATATTTGTATTTCATCATTTCACTTCCTCAACAAATTTAGCCTCTTTTCCAACAAAGACTATTATGTATTTTTTCATTCTCTCATTTTTTGAATTTAATTCGTATGATTTTTTGTATCTTTCTATCTGTTCCCTTGCCTGAGCGATTTTTTCTTTGAATTTACTTTCGGTATATTCATTCTGTTTTATGTATTTTACTTCTATTATCGCTTCATATGGCACTTCTTCATATCTTTTGAACATTGCTATATCCACATATCCGCCTTCTACTGGATACTCCATCTTTACCATTGCAAATGGTGTTAATATTAAGTAGCTATACATCAAAATTTTTATATATTTTTCATCAAATCCCATGAACATTCTATTATCCAGTTTGCTTAATAGATTTTCTATTTCTTTTGCAAATGTATTTATTTCTCCATCTGTTAGTATTTTTCTTACTGCTATTTCTATTGGTTCTGAATCGATATATTCTGTTAATTTTTCTTCTATATATTCTGTGAAATAATCTGAGAATATCTTTCTCATTGAATAATTGGGTATTTTTAAATATGTTATTATCCCTTCTTTTTCAAATGTCATAAATCCAAGATAGAATAATAATGATTTTATGTCTTTTATGTCTATCCTTTTTCCAGGATTGAATATGGTGGTTAATTCTGTTAATTCCGTTCTTCCTGTTAATAGTATTTCATTTAATAGATTCCCTATTATCCTTTTTGAGCTTTCTTTTTCTTTTTCTTCTTTTGTTAACTCCTTTCCGTTCTCTTTTTCTATTGACACTCCGAGTAATTCTCCTAAATTAAATAGATTCTGAACCTTTTTGTAATCGCTTAATATATTGTCGTCTATTATTTTTTGTGGAGGTTTTTGTTGTGATTGATATTCTGTTATGAAATAAAATACCATATCAGGATTATATAATTTTTCTTTTGCTTCTATATTGAATCGATAGCCATTATAATTCTCTTCCATTTCCTTTAATAATTTATCAGAGTATATTTCATAATATTCAAGTAATTGAATTACTTCTTCTTTTGTAAATCCAAGCATTTTATTGAAGTTTATATCTGTAGTCTTGTTCTTTGTAATATTGAATCCACTGGTTAATGAATCCAGCATTATTGGACTTACTCCTGTCATGAATATTCTTTCTATAATTGTCTTGGTTCCTTTTTTTATTTCTTCGTAGAATTTTCTTACAAATCCATGTTTTGTTACGCTATTTCTGAACAGATCAAGATTGAAACTCAATAATTCATTTGCAAAATGATCATATTCGTCTATCAATAAGTATATTGGTTTGTCTAATACTTCAATTGCATTGTTTAAGAATGCTCTTATTATATCTGCTGGTTCACTGAATTCCTTTTCTATTTTTATTTTTAAATTATATCTACTATTAAAATTCTCAAGATATACAATTACATTGTTTTTAAAACTTTTTATTAATATATCCTTGTTTTCTGTTTGTATTCCTGAAAAATCCATATATAATATGTAATATTCATTTTTTAATGGTGTTGGATTTTCGCCGATATATAAATCTCCAAATAATTCTTCAAATTTGTTTTTATAATTAATATCATAATATTTTCCAAGTGTATCTAAAAACAATGTTTTTCCAAATTTTCTTGGTCTTAAAAATACTATATATGTTTCATCTAATTTTTCCAATTTTTCTATATATTCTGTTCTATCAACATAATAATAATTTTGTTTTCTTATTACCTCAAAATTTTGCTTTCCATATGGTATTTTCTTTTTCATTTACTTCACCTCTTGGTTGTATAAATCGGTTTAATAATTCTCTATATTGATTATATCATAACAGATTAATATAAAAAACTTCTGGAATTTAAAAGGATAATTCCAGAAGTTTTTTGCTGATATTATATGAAACTTTAAAAGTAAATTTTATATAAGTTCTGATAAGCTTTCTAAATCAATAAGTTTTATATTTTCTGCTTCTAAAATGTTTGTAAATCCTGATTTTGAGAATAGATAATAAATAATTTCATCAGGTTCAAAATTCCATTCTTCTATCATTTTTTGAGTTTTCAGCTGTAACTTTTGCAAAACTCTATTATCAACCTTTTTATTTGTCCATTTACATTCTCCAACAATTACTTTGTTTTCTTTTATAGCTGCAATATCAATTTCTATATCTTTATTCCACCATTTTCCAATCTTTTGTGGTGATTCAACTCTTTCTATGTATTGCCTTGCTATTTTTTCAAAAGTAAATGATGTATAATTATTTATTTCCAGAAGGATACTTTTAACAAGTTGCTCTCCGTGTCCCCTATAAATTATATCTATATTTGGAAAAATATATTTAAAATAAAATTTTATATACTCATCATTTATATAATACAACGGTTTTCTTTTTGGTTTTTTTAATGAAACGGGAAATTCCTTTTTTATTAGTTCAACATCCAGCAACTTTGAAAGGTATGTGGAAATCTTTCTATTTTCTACACCACTGAAATTTGAAATTTCTACAGGTGTAGTTTTTCCATCGGCAATTACTCGCATAATGGAAAAATAATTTGAAGGATCCTTTTTAAATTCTTCCATAGTTAAGAATTTTCCTTCTTCAACGAGAAATTCCCCTGGTGAAAACACTCTATTAAAAAGTGCCTCTTCAAAATTAGAAAATTCAGAAAATTCTTTTAAGTATAGTGGAATACCATCAGTTATACTATATATATATATTTTATCTTCAATATTGAAATTAGGAAGAAACTTTGAAGAATCAAAGAAATCCATGGGTAATATTTTGTATTGTCCGGTTCTTCGACCATATAATGGGCTATTGTGTTCAAGTGCGATTTTTTCTATCATTCCGGAATATGAACCACATAAAATAAAATTGACATTCATCTTACTGAATTCTGTATCCCACCATCTTTGGAATATAGACATAAATGAAGAATCCTGAAATGGAATATATTGAAATTCATCGAATATTATTATTTTATCTCTATTTTGTAGTAAATACATTTTCAATAAACCAAAAAAATCATCCCATTGATTAACCTGGATATTTCCGGGAAAATTTGGAAGTTTGGATATTATTTCCCTGGAAAATCTATTGATTAGATATGAAGTATTAGAAAGATCAGCAGTGAAAAATACAGCCTTTTCTTCAAAGGTTTTTTCCAGTAAGAAGGTTTTTCCAACCCTTCTTCGGCCATATAGAATTATTAATTCACTTTTATTTGAATAAATTTTTTTTTCTAAAAAATCTTTTTCTTTTTCACGATTTATCATTTTCATAGTATCTTCTCCTATTAAAAAATACAAAAGTATATTTGCAAAAGATATATTTAGCAAACATATCTTTGTATTTTTATTATAGCATAAAATTCTATTATAAGCAAATTAATTAAATAAAAAAACTTCTGGAATCTCATAAAAATTCCAGAAGATTTTAAAAGGTATGATTCTTTTATAAATAATTATATTACTTATGCTATATCGTGACTCAAATCATATACTTTTTTACACACTTCACATAATTTTATTATTTATTCTTTGAATTCAATCTATATCTTTTTCTATTTTCACTCACGTGGTCATTTTTTTCTTTTTCTATTATAATATTTTTTGATAATTTTTCAGTGTCCGCTTTTCTAAGTAAAATACAATACTTATTTTTCTTAAATATTTATTACTAATAAATTATTTACCATAAATTCTTTTTTAGTTGTTCTAAAATTTGAAAAGCTTCTTTCAATTCTTCAAAATCTATTTTTGTCAATATATCTAAAGCTTTTTTTAATTCGGTGGTAGATAGTTTAGAGATATGTTGTAGAATTTGTTTTATTTCTGTAGAGGATATTCCCTCTGTTCTTGGTAAATATACAACTTCACAATATTCTTTTAAAAAATCAAATTTTCCTTTCCAATCTTCTCCCATTACAAAAATATCTACATTATATTTTTTAATATCTTCAATTTTTTGTTCCCAATTTTTTTCTGGAATAACCATATCAACACATTTAATATTTTTAACGATTTCTGCTCTTTGATCGTAGGGGATTATAGATTTTTTTCCTTTTATTGCATTAAATTCATCAGTTGAAACTGCTACTATTAATCTATCTCCTAGTTCTTTTGCTCTTTGCAATAATTTAAGATGTCCTATATGAAATAAATCAAATGTCCCATAGGTTATTACTGTTTTCATTTTTTCACCTCAAAATTAAATTCTTTATTATTTTAGTAGTTAAAATTTTGTATTTTTTTAACATGGGTTTTGGATATTGGAGAAAAAATAGTATAATAAAAATCATCAAAATTAATTAAGTATTACTAAAATCTGATTAATTAAAAAAACTCTTTTTCGAGAAGAAAAAGACATTTATAATATTCAAGTTTTTTTAAAAAATTAGAATTATTGGAATTATTTTTTACAATATCAGTAAATTCATACCATTTATGTTATGATTCTTAGAATATCATTTTCTTATTTTTTATAAATCTTGCAAGAAGTGATTAAAATTTTTATTAAAAAATTTTTTTTCTACCTATTAATTCATCTATCAGATTCCATACTCTTTGAGATGATTTTTCATCTTGATAATAATGAATAATATTCTTTATTTCATTTCTTTTTTCACTATATTCATCATTATTGAAAGCTTTTAAAATATATTTCTGTAATTCTTTTTGAGTCAATGCTTTTTCACCTGGGGTCCAGTAGTCATACGGGTCTAATAGAAGACCTCTTGTTTTTTTATATTCCTCAAGATCAACTGGTGTAAAAATTATAGGTTTATTCAATAATAAATAATCAAAATATATAGAAGAATAGTCAGTAATTAATAAATCAACTCCATTTATTAATTCATATAAATCCATATTATTTTTTTCTAGGTCTCTATCTCTTAATAATTTAAAATTTTCATTATTTATATTTATATTAATTTTATTTTCTTCATTTGGATGAAGTTTGGCAATAAATAATATATTATTTTGTTTTAAAAATTCAAAAAAAACTTCATAATCAAAATGTTCAAATCCAAATATATTATTAAAATTTTTCTTTCCTTCCACTCTGTTAAATCCAAATCTAAAAGTCGGCATAAAAAATATTATCTTTTTATCAAGAACATTATAAAATTTTGATATATTATTTTTTCCACTTGATAAAAATAAGAAATCATTTCGCGGCATTCCTGTGATAAAAAATTTCTCCTTTGGAATTCCTGTACAAGCAGACATTAACATACTATACATATTAGAATAAGAAATAATATAATCTGTATTGCTAAATATTTTTTTAACCTTAATTTTATTTTTTTCGTTGTTATCCATTAATCCCATAGCCTTTAATGGAAAGCCATGCCATAACTCCAAATTTATAATATTATTATTTTTAAATATCGGTCCATGTGTTGTAATTATCATTTTACTTTTCAATATTTCTTTTTTCTTAAAAAAATTAGCAGTTAATTTGTATAATTTGATATCATATTTTTCTTTTATTTTCCATGAATTTAATTTATACAACGATATTGTATTTGAGCCACTAAATGATTTATAATATAACGTCAATATTTCCTTTTTTAAATAATAATTATTTGATGATTGTTTTGCTGTTTGAATTTTTATGATTTTTTTTATTTCATCAATTTGTTTATCTAACGAATATTTTTCTATAAATTTTCTATATTTTTCTGAATCATAATCATTAGATAAAATCATATCCACAGCTTCATTTATAGTATTGAAAATAAAATTTTCTGGCCATAAATTTTTTGAACCATAGAAATTATGTATTATTGGTTTAATTCCTTTTGCTAAAGCTTCAGCAATGTTATATCCAAAACTTTCATGAATACTTGTTGAAAGTAAATAGTTTTTATCTTCCCACCATTCATCCATATCATCAACCCAACCATAAAAAATGACGTTATTTTCAAGATTCATTTCCCTCACCATATGTTTTAAGTATATTTCATATCTCAAATCTTGAAAATCTCCAGCAATATGAAGCTTATATCTATTATCTTTCTCAACTAATTTTTTTATAATTTGAAGCATCATGGGAGGATTTTTTTTATATGAAATATGGGCAACCCAGGCAATATTAAAGCCTTTTTTATGTGGGGTAAATTTTATTTTTTCAATATCTATACCATTATTTATAACTTCTATATCAACCAGATTTTCTATATTTGGCATATACATTTTAATAATATCTTTAATATGTTCAGCAACTAATATCAATTTATCTATGTTATTCCAGTTTATTTTTTGAGGATAATATGCTAAAGATTCATAACTGTGTAATCTCACTATTGCGGGTTTTGTTGAAGTATTTTGATAATTACTTCCAATTATAGCTACTTCGTTAGCCCATTCAAACCATATGATGTCAGCCCAATCAATAGCAGAGTATATTTCTTTATCTGTGGTTACAACAAATTTTCTTACCCAATAATTTTCTGATAAACCATCTATAATATCATTGATAAAATTATCTAAACCTTTAGCGCATATAAAAGCCAATTTTGGTAATTTTTTTACTTTATTAATTTTTTCTTTAAAAATGGAAATTCTATTTTTAAAATACGCTGACATTTCAGATGGCGCAGCATTAAATGCATTTTCTAAATGGAATAAACTTTTGTCAAAATCACCTTCAAATAGCCATAATTCTGCCAGCATATCATTAATGGCCCAATCATTATTATCCTTTTCATAATATTTTAAACCAAATTCTTTTACTTTATTCCAGTTTTTTATTTTATAATATATAGTTGTTAGATTAAAAAGAGCATCCAAATTGTCTGGATTTTCTCTTAAAATTTCTTTTAAAAGAGAAATAGCTTTATTTGTTTGATTTAAATTAAAATAAGATAAAGCAGTGATAATATAGTCTTCTTCAGTTTTATGATTTTTTGAATTAAACAGATCAATTACTTTACTAAATTCATTTTTTTCAAAAAATTTTTTTAATGCCATGGACTTCCTCCTAAGTATTAAATTTTTGTATTAAAAGTACTCTTTTCTATATTATATCATAAATATAATCGTACAAAATATTGGTAAAATAATATGATATAATAGTATCGAGGTGATAAAATAAATGAAAAAATCAAAATCGGAAATAAAAAAGATATTAAAAATACTATCAGAAACCTATCCCGAATCGAAAACAGCGTTGAAATATAGTAATAATTTCGAATTGTTAATTGCTGTAATGCTTTCAGCACAAACTACAGATAATCAGGTAAATAAAGTTACACCAGAGTTGTTTAAAAGGTTTAAAACACCGTATGATTTTGCTAAATTAAATCCTGAGGAGCTTGAGGAATACATTAAAGGTGTTGGATTATACAAAACAAAAAGCAAGAATATTATAAAAACATGTCAGATTTTGGTTGAAAAGTACAATGGAGAAATTCCACAAACGAGAGAAGAGTTAATGGAATTGCCGGGAGTTGGAAGGAAAACAGCAAATGTGATTTTAAGCGTAGCTTTTGGAAAAGATGCAATTGCGGTTGATACACATGTCTTTAGAGTTGCAAATAGAATTGGACTGGCAAATGCAAAGGATGTTAAAAAAACCGAAGAGGATTTAATGAAGGTAATTCCAAAGAATTTGTGGGGACAGGCGCATCACTGGTTAATTTATCATGGAAGAAATATTTGTAAGGCGAGGAATCCGAAGTGCGATATTTGTCCAATAAAAGAGTTATGTGATTATAATCAAAAATAAGAACCCATAATTCGCTTTGCGAATTATGGGTTCTTATGTTATAATGATATCATAACAAAATATTCGGGGGTGAAATGGTGTTAAGTAAAGAGCTTGTACAGGATATTATAGGAACCGTTCTCAAACACGGCGGCGATTTTGCCGAAGTATTTGTTGAGAAAAGATATACAAATAACTTTACTATGAAGAATGGAAGTCTTGAAAGTGCAACAACAGGGAATCGATTTGGAGTTGGGGTTAGAGGATTTTTAGGAACAAAGGCAGTATATGCATATACCAATGATCTTTCAAGAGAGTCATTATTAAGTGTAGCCAAAAGAGTTGGAGAAGCTCTTGGTGAAATAAAGGTAGAAGACCTTGTTTTAAATTTAAACAAAACAGAATATGAAAATAAACATCCTGTATTTTTGTATCCTGAAGATATTTCAAAAAGAAAAAAGGTTGCTGTAATGAAGAGAGCATATAATGCAGCAAAAAATTACTCAGACTTAATATCTCAGGTAGTTGTATATTATTGGGAATATGATCAAAATGTATTAATAGCAAACTCAGAAGGTGTTTTTGTTGAAGATAATAGGGTAAGAACAAGATTAATGATAAATGCTGTTGCAGAACATAATGGCGTTATGGAATCAGGATTTTATGGCCCTGGAGCAGGAATGGGATTTGAATTTTTTAATGTTATAGATGTAGAAGAAGCTGGAAAGGTAGCTGCGAGAACAGCTGCAAGAATGGTTAAGGCAGAACCAGCACCAGCTGGGAAATATCCTGTTGTTATTTCAAATGAATTTGGTGGTGTTATTTTCCATGAAGCTGTTGGACATGCTTTAGAGGCAACAGCTGTAGCAAAAGGCGCATCTGTATTTGCAGGTAAATTGGGAGAAAAGGTTGCAGCAGAATGCGTTTCTGCAGTTGATGATGGAACAATTCCAAATGCATGGGGTTCTTTAAATGTAGATGATGAAGGAACGCCAACACAGAGGAATGTATTAATTGAAAATGGTATTTTAAAAGGATATATGATAGATAAGCTTGGTGCAAGAAAAATGGGTATGAAATCCACTGGTAGCGCAAGAAGGCAGGATTATACATTTGCACCAACTTCAAGAATGACAAATACATTTATTTTGCCAGGTGATTATCACCCAGAAGAAATAATAGCAAATACAGAATATGGATTATATGCAAAAAGACTTGGTGGAGGTTCTGTAAATCCATCAACAGGAGAATTTAATTTTGCAGTTAATGAAGGATATTTAATAGAAAACGGTAAAATAACAAAACCAGTTAGGGGAGCAACATTAATAGGAAAAGGTTATGAAATAATTCAAAAGATAGATATGGTTGGAAACGATATAAAACGTGGTCAGGGAATGTGTGGTTCCATTTCAGGAAGCATTCCTGCTGATGTAGGACAGCCAACAATAAGGGTTTCTGAAATTATCGTTGGGGGGCGAAATAAATGACATTCAATGAATTTAAAGATAAAGCATTTAAATTAGCAAAAGAAAAAGGTTTTGAAGCACAGATTTCATATAATGGAACATATGAATTTTCTTTAAGATTGGGCAATGGAGAATTGGATGAGTATAAAGATGCAAATAGCAATTCAATTTCTTTAACGGTATTAAAGGATGGAAAGATAGGAACAGCTTCAACAACGATATTTGATACTCCTGAAAAGTTAGTGGAAGAAGCAATTACAAATTATGAAATAATAGATTCAGAAGAAGAAAATCTTTTTTATGACGGTTCTGGGAAGTATCCTGAATTTGAATCATATTATGGTGAATTTGAAAAGTTAAGCGTAAAGGAAAAATTGGATAGATTATATAAAATGTCAGAAACAGCAGGTAAAGATGAAAGAATTGTGATGGTTCCAATGGCAATGTTTGCTCACCAAACATCTGAAATTATTATTGCAAATACATTGGGATTGGAGAAAAGTTATAAAGGTGATGGCGGATATGCATATGCTTCAGTTGTGGCAAAAGACGAATCACCAAGATCAGGATTCTGGTTTGGAATTGCCCCAAAACCTGAAAAATTAGACCTTGAAGCAATTGGAAAAAGAGCAGCTGAAGAGGCTATAGCCAAAATAGGTTCAAAATCAGTGAAAAGCGGGAAATATAGGGTTATTATTAGAAGTGACGAATTTACCAGTTTATTGGCAACTATGCTTATTCCTATGATTTCAGCTGAAAACGCACAGAAAAATATGTCACCATTGAAGGAAAAACTTGGTGAAAAAATTGGAAGCGATATTGTAAATATTAAAGATATTCCATATTATGAAGGTTCTTTAAACAATGCACCATTTGACAGTGAAGGTGTTCCTACACAGGAAAAAACAATACTTGAAAATGGTGTATTTAAAACATTTTTATATAACTTAAAAACAGCTAAAAAAGAGGGAAAGGAATCTACAGGTAATGCCCTTGGAAGAGGTATTGCACCTGTTAATATGTATTTTGAACCTGGAAAGAAAAATTTTGATGAACTTGTTGAAACTCTGGGAGACGGTATTATAATTACTTCTCTTGAAGGATTACATTCAGGTGCAAATCCTATTTCCGGTGAATTTTCACTTGGAGCACAGGGATTAAAGGTAGAAAACGGTAAGATAGTAAGTGGTGTGGAACAGATTACAATTTCCGGTAATTTCCTTGATGTATTATCAAAGATTGAAGAAGCAGGAAACGATATGTGGATTTCATTTAGCAGTACAATAGCACCATCAGTAATTATTTCTGAAATTGATATAGCAGGTAATGCATAATATAATAAATAGCTAATAATAAAAGGTCCGGTTTTATCCGGACCTTTTTCTTTATTCCCAGTATATTTGACTTGTTGTAATTATTTCTTTCCACGGACCATCTGGAACGTCTTTTTCATCAACAAATTGCCAGTCTATTTTATCAATGTCTTTTAAGTTAAGATAATCCCTTACAGCAGGTGAAACATCCAATCCTGCATAATTGTTTATGGTATTTTTAGGTTTTGAATTTCCAAAAACATATTCTTTATCGTCTTCATTAAATGGACCAACATCTTCCCATTGTGCATAAGCGACTTTATCGCCTTTTATTATCTTTATCCATCTGTTTTTGCACATAGATTCCAGATTTCCCCATTTCTTTTCTTTGGCCCATGGAATAATTTCATATGCTTCTTTTTTTCTATTTCCGTTTTCATCGAAATCATTATATGGTAAAGCAAAATAGAATGGATTTTCTTTTGGGATAAATCCTGCAGGATAATAACCGTTTCTGTTATCTGGATCGTCTATGCCGCCATAATGTTCTGTCCATTTTTCGTCCCAGGCGCTTGGAGTGTTGGTGATATAGCCATTTTCTTCGCTGGCATCTTCTCCAACCCAGAATATTGTAACGGTGATATCCTTATGTAATATATAGTTGTTTTGCATATCTTTTTCTCCTTTTTCGCAGGATATTAGAATTAAGATGATAATAATTATCAATAGGAAATAAAATCCTTTTTTCATCTGTATCACCTATGATAAAAATTTTATATCCTTAAAATTCCAATTCCAACAAGATCCGGTCCTGTATGAACAGCCAATGTTGCAGAAACATCCCACATAAAAACCTTTAAAGAATTTTCAAGTGCTCTCATTTTTGAAAATAACATGTTCTGCAAAGATACAGCCTTTTCTGATTTTCCTGTAATACTAACAACAGCATAAAAATCCCTCTCCCCAACGAATTTTAAGAATTCTTCATACATGGCATTAACAGCCCTTCTAATGTTTCTTACTTTAGCCACTGTATAATAGATTCCCTCTTCGTTAACAGAAATTATAGGCTTAACATCGAGAAAGTTTCCAATAGCAGCAGAAACCTTTCCTATCCTTCCTCCTCTTGCAAGGTATTTTAATGTTGGGATAACATAAAATACGGTAGCGTTATTAATGTCTTTTTTCACTTTTTCCAGTATTTCATCATATGAAAAACCATGTTCTATATATTCTAAAGCTCTATATACTATAATACCTGAACCAATAGAAATATTTAGTGTATCGATATTTTCTATTCTTACATCTGGATATTTTTCCCTTAATTCCCTTGATACCATTGTAAATATATTATAAGAGCCGCTTAAACCATGTGAAATGTTAAATGTAAGAATTTTTTTATAACCTTCATTAATCATATTTTCCATAGTTTCTTTAATTTTTTCTGGTTTTGGCAGTGATGTTTTAACATCTTCATCTAAATGTTCGAAGAGAAATTCTTCACTAAATGTCCCGTCTTCATATTCTTCACCATTTATAAATGTTCGTAAAGGAAGAATTCTTACATTATGTTTTTCAGCTATATCTTTTGGAAGGTCACAACCTGAATCAATAACAACACCTATTTTTTCCATATAATCACCTCTCAATATTTTTTACAGATTCCCTTTCAACTATTTCAAGGGACATCATCATTTTTCTAACAACGCTATTTCTTTTTTCGGGATTTAGCCTATCAATTAACAATCTTGCAGCCATTTTTCCCATTTCTTTTCTTGGCTGCTTTACTGTTGTTAATGGTGGAATGCTAAATTGTGCCATATAACCATCATCAAATCCCATTACTGAAACATCATCGGGTACTTTAATTCCTTCATCGTATAATACCTTTAATGTTTCAAGAGCAATTAAATCGTCTGATGTGAATATTGCTGTAAAATCAACACCATTTTTTCTTATATATTCTTTTAGCTTTTTATAAGTTGTTCCTGTTGTAAAGCTTGATTCAAGAACATTTACTCTTCCACCAGATTTTTCTATTTGATATTTGAAGCCGTCTCTTCTATATCTAATTGAGTATAAATCAATATCTCCGGTAATGTGTAAGAATTTTTTATGTCCTTTTGACAGTAAATATTTTGCAACCATTTTTCCACCAAGATAATTGTCTATGTTTACAGAGTCAAACCTGAAATCAGTATTTTCTCTGTCTACAGTAACCACTGGAATGGCTATATCGAGTAATCTTCTTAATTTTTCATCATCTTCTTCTGATGTGCAGACTATTACTCCATATACCCTTCTTGTAAAAAAGTATTCAATTGCAACCTCTTCTTCGAGAATACGACCATTAAATGTGGCAATTATAGAACCATAACCATTTTTTCTTAATGTTTCTGTAGCTCCTTCTATAATTTCACTATAATGATATGCAAAAAGATCCGGCACGAGGATCCCTATAATCTTGAGATCCTGTGCCAGTGGAATTGTGGAAGTTTTATAACCAAGCTTTTTAACAGCTTTTAATACCTGTTCTTTTGTTTTTTTATTAACCTTACCTGTTCCATTTAATACTCTGGATACCGTTGCAATGGAAACATTGGCTTCTCTTGCAACATCTTTTATGGTTATTTTCAAGGCAAAACGCCTCCTAACTTAAATCATTTCATATAGAAAACACTGTCAATTAAATGCTTTGTAGTTTTATTTTTTATAATATCTGCATATACCAATAAACTTGGTCTTGGTGTTCGTTTTTTAGTTTCATAATCAACCTTCATAAGTCCAAATCTCTTTGAGAATCCTTCAGCCCATTCGAAATTATCTATTAATGACCAGTGAAGATATCCTTCTATTTTTATTCCTTCTTCAGCAGCTTTTTCAATTTGATTTAAATGAGATAATACAAAGAAAGGTCTTACCCTATCTTCTGAATCCGCTGTTCCATTTTCCGTAACTATCATTCTTAAATTATATCTTTCATTGAGGAATTTTAAAACTTCATATATTCCTTCTGGATATATTTCCCAGCCCATTTCGCTTGTTGGGAATCCAGCTTTTGATTTTGAATATGGTTCGCAATCGTAGCCATAGTCGCTTAATACAGTCCATCCTTCTTCTGAGTTTTCATCTTTTGCAATAACAGCTCTTGTATAATAGTTGACACCTATAAAGTCGATTTTGTTCTTCATATCTTCCCTTGTTTCACCATCTACATTTCCATATGTAATCATGTCCATAAACCAGAAGTTATAGAAATCAAGAGCTTTTGCCACACAGTCTCCAGCTTCATCACTTTCTGGATAAACAGGTGTAAATGAGTATACAAGTCCCATAGGTTTATCTGTGTATTTTTTTATAACGTCATATGCTCTTGCATGTGCCTGAGCCTGATTTATCATGCTTAATTTATATGCTTTTTCATCTGGATATGCTGGTGGGAATCCTGATTTTACCAGAAGATATCCAAGAGAGGAGACAATTTGTGGTTCATTCATGCTGCTCCATTCATCTACAAATTCATCAAAGTGTTTTACACAGAAACCTGCAAACTTAGCAAGTTCTGTTACAGATAATGTTGATACCCACCCCTGTTCCTTGACATTCCATAAACCTTTTCTTTGAACTTTTATAGGATCATGAAGCCATACAGGTAAACTGAAATGGGTTAAATCCAGTATAACATGAATTCCTTTATTTTTCAAATCCTTTAATATCTTTTTATAATGTTCAACGGCTTCCATATTAGCAACTTTTTCTAATTCAGAAATTGTTTCTTCTGTAACCTCTACATTATATATTTTATCACCATCGCGCTCAATCTTTGCAAATATATTTTCTGTGCTTTCAGGGAATATTCTTGACCATTCAACGCCAATTCTAATAGCATTCATTCCGTATTTCACCATATTTGAATGATCTTCTTCATATTGATTCCAGTAATTGGAGCCATTTTCAGCTCTATCTCCACTAACAATTCCCGCTATTATATTCATCTTATCTGTAGTCCATTTATACCAATCTGTTCTATCGTCTAAATCCTTTATTGAGCCCATTTCAAATTGCATTCCTGATAATGAAACACCAAATAAAAAATCATTTTTAAACATCTTATCACCTCTCAATTATTTTTGTTGGCAAATTTTATACAACTTACCTGATGATTTTTATTAACTGTATAGCTTTCCATATTATATGTTTTACATTTATCTGTTGCAAAAGGACATCTGTGTGCGAATTTACAACCTGTTTTCGGTGGTTCTTCACCAGTTTCTGTGCTTGTTTCTGAATCATCCCATTTTTTATCCAGAGTTGGTACTGAATCAAAAAGCATTTGTGTATATGGATGCAAAGGATTGGAAAATATTTCCTTTGTATCTCCCATTTCTACGATAGTTCCCCTATACATAATAAGCATCCAATCGCTTATGTAATATCCAAGGGATAAATCATGTGTAATAAATAAAATACTCATTTTATTTTTATATTTTAAATCTCCAAGAATATTTAAAACGTCAACCCTTGTTGATGCATCGAGCATACTGATAATCTCATCGGCAACGAGGAATTTGCTTTCAAGTATTAAAGCCCTTGCTATTAATAATCTTTGTAATTGTCCTCCAGATAATTGATGAGGATACTTTCCAATAATATGTTTTGGATTTAATCCCACATCTTTAAGTGATTTTTCAATTCTTCCAAGCCTTTCGCTTTTTGGAATTTCATTGTATAAGCTATTAAAGAGCATATCGAATATATTATCTATTTTATAAATGGGATTGAATGATGCAAATGGATCCTGAAAAACGCCCTGAACATTTCTATAATATTCAATGGGATTATAATCATATATATTTCTATCTTTATATAATATCTCGCCTTCAGTAGGTTTTACCAATTTTAATATTAACTTTCCAATTGTAGTTTTTCCGCTTCCTGATTCTCCTATAAGTGAAACAATTTTTCCATCTTCTATTTCAAATGTAGCATTATCCACCGCTTTTACATATTCTTTTTTTATAAATCCACTTGAAAAGGTTTTAGATAAATTTTTAATTTTAATCATTTAAATCATCTCCAGCATTCCAGCAATATATAGAATGATTTTCTCCAATTCTTTTTTCCTGAGGTACAGCCTTTCTACATTTATCAATTGCAACTGGACATCTATCTGCAAATCGGCATCCTGAAGGTGGATTCAATAACATTGGTGGATGTCCAGGAATGCTCTTAAGTCTTTGTTCTTCAAATTTTATATTCATCTTTGGTAATGAATCTATAAGTGCTTTTGTATATGGATGTTTTGGATTTTTTATTATTTCATCTGTGGGCCCTATTTCAGCGACATGCCCTGCGTATAGAATCATAATTCTGTTGGCAATTTGATATAATACTGAAATATCATGGGTTATAAACATTATTGATTTTACAATTCCCTCATGCATAAACTTTTCAAGCATTTGAATTACAAACTTTTGCGAGCTAACATCCAGAGCCGAGGTTACTTCATCTGCAATTAAAATATCTGGATCGAGTAAAGTTGAAATAACCATAACCACTCTTTGTTTCATCCCACCGGATAACTCTACAGGATATCTGTTTAAAACACTTTTGTCAAGATTCACCATTTCAAGACGTTCTTCTACTTTTTTTGCATCATATTGATAACCATGTTCAGCAAGGAAATCCGTGATTATACGTTTAATCTTTTTTGTTGGTGATAGTGCATCTAAAGCATATTGAGGAATTATGGAAATCTTTTTATAGAGAATCTTATTCATATCCTTATCTGCCAGATTTGTTAATTCCATTCCCCGTAATTTTACACTGCCTCCGGCGTAATGCATTGGCTCATATGGGAATACAAAGAAATTAACAAGTGTGGATTTTCCACAACCTGATTCTCCAGCTATTCCCAAAACTTCACCTTCATGTAGATTAAATGAAACACCGTCTATAGCCTTAACTTCACCTTTTAATGTACTATAATAAACTTTTAGATTATTTACCTCTAATAATGGGTTCATCATACCACCTCACTGTTTCCTGAGACGAGGGTTAAATGCTTCGTCTAATCCTGTATTTACATAGAACAATGTTCCTACAAAGATTGTTATTACCAATCCTGGTGGAACAACCCACCACCACATTTTTAATTGAATAGCACTCCATAATACAGCCTGTTGAAGCATGGTTCCAAGTGAAACGCCCCTTGTTGGACCAAGACCTATAAAATCAAGTCCAATTGCCGATAATATTGCTCCTCCAAATTGAAGGATAAATACCATAAACACATAAGACATCATATTTGGTGCTATTTCCTTAAAAACTATTTTCATGGGTTTTACCGCTGTAATTTTAGCCAGCTGTACAAATTCCCTTGATTTTAATGAAAGTGTTTGTGATCTTACAGCACGGGCTGTCCACGGCCAGCTGGTTAAACCAATTATTATACTTTCTATTGTAACGCCTCTATATGGTAAATAAGCTGCAATTATAATCAGTAATGCCATAGTAGGAATTACCATCATGATATTTGTAATCATCATTAAGAACTCATCTGAAAATCCCCCTAAATAGCCGGATATAAATCCAATTATAAGTCCTACTATTGTAGCAATTCCACCGCCTATTATTCCAAGGTATAATGAACTTCTTAAACCATAGACAAGTTGTGAAAATATATCATGACCAAAGGTTGTTGTTCCAAGCCAGTTGGTGGAATTTGGCGGAGAATATGGCATGCTTGAGGTATCAAGCGGATCAAATTTTGCAATCATTGGTCCAATTATTGCAAGCAAAACAAAAAATATCAATACAATGCTCCCAAAAATTACACGTCTATTTGTAAAGGTATAATATAACCCTTCATGATTTTTCAACCATTCTTTCATTTCCTCACGCCCCTTCTACAAATGAAGCTTTTACACGTGGATCGATTAATACATAAACTATATCAACAATAAAATTAGCTATTAATACACCAAGAACTATAAATAAGAAACAACCCTGGATAAGGAAATAATCCTGATGTAAAATTGCCTGTAATAATAAATAACCAATTCCAGGATATGAAAAAACAACCTCTGTTGTTAAGGCTCCTGCAACTATTGTTCCCAATTGTAAAGCAAGACCTGTAATTTGTGGAAGCAAAGCATTTTTGTATGCATAATTTAATCTCAAACGCTGAGATAATCCTAAACTTCTCATATATCTTGAGTAATTTGATTCAACTTCATAAATAATCATATTTCTCATACCTATAGCCCAACCGCCAAGCATTACCATAAATAATGATAAAAAAGGCAATATCCAGTGTGAAAGAAAGTCAAGGATAAAATCTACAGACCATTCAGGATTTATTGAATAACTATAAGCACCTGAAATTGGAAATATAGGATTTACAACACCTAAAAACCAGGCTAAAATAATAGCAAACCAGAAGTATGGCATTGCTGTAAAAAAGTAAGAAAGAGGAATAATAACCTTTTCCACGAATTTATTCTTTATTGCATAAGCACCGAGTTTATTCCCAACAATCCAGCTTAATAATATTGATGGCAATAATAACATTAAATCATATGGAATAGCCTCTTTTATTACTTCCATAACAGGTTTTGGATAAAGATATAAACTTACGCCAAGATCACCATGGAAAAAGGCTTTCCAGAAATCTATATATTGAGTTAAAAGCGGTTTATTTAACCCAAATGCTTCAGTGAAGTAAGACATCATTAATTGCCTTGAACCTGGCATTGCTGCAAATCTGCCCATAAGCAGTGCAACAGGATTACCTGGCATAAATCTGGGTATTGCCCAGTCAATTGTTATTGCTACAAAAAAGGTTAAAAAGTATATTGAAAACTTTTTCTTTAAATAACTATTCATTAACGGCACCTCCAAACGAAGTAAAAAAACAGGGTAATCAGGAAAGGCTGCCAGGTGGCCTGACAGCCGAAATATTGAGGACAAAGTATATGAAGAAACTTATAATTACTTAGCTTTTAAGTTTAATAAGATTTTTACTGCTCCAAACTGCCATTGTCCTGGCCAGCTACATGGATAACCATAAGGATTATTTTCATCTGGCCAATTTTCCCATGCATAAGTACTTGCCTGGAACCACAATCCGTTGTGCCATACAGGAATTGCTGGCATTTCTTTTAATAAGATTTTTTCTGCTTCTGAGAATAGTTCCTTTAATTTTGCTTCTTCTGAGAAAGGTGTTTTGTTTATTTCTTTTATAAGTGAGAACAATTTTTCATTTTCATATCTTCCAAAGTTTCCATCCCACATTTCATCCATAATCAATGGATTTGCTACAAAATTTAATAATGTCCATGGTGAAACAGAACTTGTTGAACCGTAATCATTAATGAGCATATCAAAGTTTCCTGTTGACATATCTTCTTCATATTTACCCTGATCAGGGAATTTTGCTTCAGCTTTAATTCCAACCTTTCTTAAATCTTCAGCAATTGATTTTACTGATTCCATCCAGTCTGTCCAGCCATATGGAACAACTATTAATAAATCAATTGTGCTACCATCTGGCAAATCTCTCCAGCCATCACCGTTTCTATCTACATATCCTGCTTCATCCAATAATTTCTTTGCTGTTGCTGGTGAATAATTAAATCCATATTTTTCTAAAACCTTTTTGTCTTCGTATTTTTTCCATGCAGGTGTTGGCAAGAAACCAAGTGAATCTGCTGCAATAACCTGATTTTCATAAACTTTATTAACTATATTCTGCTTATCAATTGCATAAGCTACGGCTTTTCTGAATTGTGCATTGTCCATAGGTGGTTTCTTTGTGTTCATGAATAAATATGCTGTACTTGAAGATAACATATATGGAGATTCTTTATACCATGTTTTAATATTTTCATAAATTTTTGCAAGTCTTGGTATTCCAGGAAGGAAGAAGTTACTCCAATCAAGAGTTCCCTGTAATAACATACCAAGTGCAACGTTGTTACTTGAAATAACAATTTCAATTACCCTTTTTGGAACGGGTTTTCCAAATACTTCATTACCCCACCAATCGTCATTTCTAACAAAGATACATCTATCCTGACTCCAGCCTTCGACCTTATACATACCAGAACCAACAGGATATTCATTTGCACCTTCTATGATTTCATTTTTTGATTTGTTTTTCCATATGTGTTCTGGCAAAATAGGAATACTGTATAAATTTACTTCCCATGAATGATAAGATGGTTCTTTAAAAATGAATCTTACTTTATTGTTGCTTCCGAGCTCAATTCTGTCAAGACTTTCCCAGAGATTGTGATAATAAACATCTTCATATTTCTTACCAAGCTCAAATGTAAATTTCACATCCTGAGTTGTAAATTTTTTCCCATCGCTCCATTTTAAATTATCTCTTAATGTTATTTCATATGTGTTTTTATCTACCCATTTTCCATCTTTTACAAGCCATGGTTCCATTTGACCTGTAATTGGATCATAGTTGAAAAGTGTTTCATAAACTAACCCTATCGTCCCTGAGACTGAACCCCATGGAAGGAATGGATTCCAGTTACTTGGTGGTTCCCATAATCCTCCCCCAACGTACAAAGTTTCATTTCTTGCATATCTTGCACCAAAAAAAGTACTTACTAACAATACCAATATTCCCAAGGTTACCATAACTTTTTTCATAAGATTCCCCCCTTATAAAATTTCAACGTTTTCATTCTCTCATGAAAATATTTACATTCCAAACAAGAAAAAATGAAAAAATTTTCCATTTCATATAGAAAAAAGACAATAAAAAAACTTAAATGTGTTTCTTTGAAATTTTTAAAATATTTATTTAAATTAGAATAAGCATATTGTGATATAATATTTATGCCTATTTACTGTGTGGAGGTGGAAATGATGAGGACGTTTTGTACATCAGGACCTGTTGATAAGAAAACATGTTATTATGTTGAAAGACCGGATATAATGGCAGAATCACTTAATCATATAGAAAACTGGAGATACTTTACAGTATCTGCACCGAGACAGAGCGGGAAAACCACGTTATTAAATGATATAGTTGAGAAGATAAAGGATAAATATATAACCATTTTTTTATCCTTTGAAGATTATAAAAATATGAAAACGGAAGAAGAGTTTATAGAAACCTTTTATGAAGAAATAATAGAAGAAGCAGAAAAATACAATATAACTCTTGAAACAAAACCTCAAAAAATAAGAATGATAAAAAATATATTTGAGGAGATATATAAAAAAACCGGAAAAGAAGTAGTATTAATGATAGATGAATTTGAAAAATTAAATAATGAGGAAATAATGAATACATTATTGCATGTAATAAGAAAAATATATCATAAAAAAGAGATGTACAAACTTCGAAGTGTAATATTAATCAGTGTAAGTTATTTAAGCGGAGTATTAGAAGACAACGCCAGTCCATTTAATATAGCAGAACATATGGAAGTACCATACTTTACAAAAGAACAGGTATATGACTTACTTTCACAACATGAAAAGGAAACAGGACAATTATTCGATGAAAAGGTAAAAGAATTAATATGGCATAATGCAGCAGGGCAACCTGGACTAACCAATGGTCTTGCATATGATTTAGTGGTAAAAAAAGCAAAAGGAGAAAAGATAATAACAGAAAAGCATTTTGAAAAAACATTATATGACTATATAAAAAAATACATAGACAAAAATATGGAAAATATAATATCAAAAGCACACGAAGAAAAAGAAATAGTAATGCAGATACTATTTGAACCAGAAAGCGTTGAATTTGATATAAGTGATGAAAGAATAAAATTTCTGTATTTACATGGAGTAATAGATGATTGTGAAGGGAAATGTTGTGTAAAAGTACCGTTATACTACAAAAAATTATATAATCATTTCAAACCAAAAATAAATGGAGAAAGAAAAAAAATATTAGAATATGAAGATAATCTGAAAAAATATATAGATAAAGACGGAAACTTAAAACTCAATGAGTTATTCAAAAGATATATAGAGTATATAAAAAGCAGAGGAGCTGTAATGTTCAAAGGCAGAAATTATTATGAAGGAGTATATCAATACAATTTGGATCAATTTTTAAGTACATACATGGGATTGCTTGATGGGAAAGTATATCCAGAAACACAGATAGGTGGAGGAAGAATAGATTTAATGGTAATGTATAAAGAAAAAGAATATCTAATAGAAGTAAAGGCAAATATAATAAAATACGAATATGAAATAGCAAAAAAACAATTAGTAGAATATTTAAAAAGAAGTGGTTTAAAAGAAGGCTGGCTTGTGATATATTCAGAAGCAATAGAGGATTTCAAACATGAAATAGAAGAAATAGAAGGAGTAAAAATCAATGTATGGTTTATAAAAACGAATTTTGAAAGTCCATCGAAAGTGAATTAAAATAACCCTTCCAGAATTTCTGGAAGGGTTATTTTAATTGATATTCGAAATATAATTTTACCTGGCAATTTTATAAAGACCATAATAAGTCAAAATATAGATATTGTCATTGATAATATTGAAATCAAGAGCACCGTCATTTAATTCAAGAAGATCCTCTATTTTGTTATTATTAATATCAAAAGTTAGTAGTTTTCCATTATATTTATTTTGAGAAAGAATGTAAATCTTATCATTTCTTATCTTCATTTTGTATTGATAAGCGGAATAATTTAAATTAATTGTCTTTTTTAATTTTCCATTTATGTTGAGAATAATTAAATCATTATAACTTGTAGTGAAAAATATTTCTTTATTATACACAATAATATTTGAATTTATATATGGCTTGAAATCTTTAAAGTTATTATAAACATCGAAAATATTGAATATGAAATTGGTATGATTGTTTCCAAGTTTTTTTGAATACAGTTTTTCATCAATAGCAAATATAACATTATTTTCATAGAAAGCAGGGAATCCGAAACTTAAATGTTCGTTTTTTATACTGGCACTTTCCATTAATTCATGAGAAAGTGCATTATTTTTATAAATAGCTTTATGAATTCCAAAATTATCTTTAATTGCCAAATATAAATTATCATCTATGATTTTGGAAGAGGTATTATACGGCAATTTGGATAAGAAATTTTTAGACAGAACATTTAATATAATTTGCCTTTTTTCCAGTCTTACTGAGTATATTAAATTATTCATAAGCATTAATAGAGTGCCATTATTTAATTTTGAAAACAAAATAGGTGGAGTTTTTAAATTAAATTTTTTCATAGTATAAAGCGTTCCATCAGCATTGAGAAATATTAATTTGTTATCCATTGTTGTAAATGCAATTTTGTTGTTTACAGGATATATCTGTAAAATTTGGTTCGTGGAATTATAAATCCATTCAATCTCGCTTTTCATGTTGATTTTTATAATTTCATTTTGAAGATTTCCAAGATATATATTATTAAAATCATCTACTATTATATTATGAAAGTTAGAAAATTTATCAAATTTATATATGTAGCCTTTTGCCAATAATACCTGAAAAGTTAGAACTATCAAAATAATAACAAAAAAAGTTTTTTTCATTTTTCCACTCCTTTCATTAATTTAAATTAAAGATGAAACTATATTTATTATAATAAAAAATATTAAAAAAAGTCAATGGTTCTTAAAAAAATCCATTTATTTTGAAATATTGGAAAAATGCTATTATTAATGTTATTTGAATTTTTTTTATAATTATGTTATATTTAAGTTGGTTGGTTGCATCAAGCAACTAACTAAAAATAAAACAACTAAAAAAGAATTGAAATTCGATTAGAAAATTATAAAATACATGGAGTGATTTAGATGATAAGAATTACCGATTCATTAATAAAAACATTGAATTTTATATGGAAAAAGGAAAAGACATATTTAATGGAAATTTCAAAAGAAACAGGTTTGGAAAAATCCACAGTTTCTCGTTCTTTGAATAAATTAAAAGATTTGAATTTAATAAAAAAGGTTGATGAATTATCTTCTACACCTCAAGGAGGAAGAAAAACAACTGTATTTCAATTTGCTTATTCAATAGGGCATATCCTTGGAATATCTGTTGAACAGGATGGTATTGAAGTTGCTTTGACTGATCTTGCAGGAAAGGTTATTTCTTCAAAAAGGATAAGCGTAATGATTAATGAAGAAAATATCATTTCTCAATTAAATAACGTTATTGAAAGTTACAGCGAACTGGATATATATGGCATTGGAATATCTCTTCCGGGTATTATTGATTCTAAAAATGGAAAGATTATATATTCCAAGGCTTTGAATATTAGAAACTTTAATCTTGTTTCAAAGATTGAGAGAAAGGATAATATCCCTGTTTATATTGAAAATGACAGTAATTGTGGGGCCTTATACTTTAATTTATGTAACAGGGAAAAATCGAAAAACATTTTATATTTTCATATTTCAATTCCATATTATGTTAACGACGGAACCGGTATAGGTGTTGGAATAATCATTAAAAACAGATTATATCATGGAAGTAATAATTATGCCGGTGAAGTTGAAATAAAAAAGGCCATGATTAATGATGAAAAGAGAATATCTTTTGAAGAGTTAAGAAACTATCCAATTGAAAAATTATTGGATAATTCCAGAGAATTTCTTGATTATTATTCAGAAAAGATTTCCAATTTTATCAGTGTATTTGATCCAGATACTGTATTAATAGGTGGAAATATCGTTTTGCTTGATAATGAATTTCTTGATGTGTTTATAAGTCAAATAAAAGAAAAAGTATTTATGTTTGAAAATAGAAATATTTATCTTAATCATACATCTTCTAAAGACTTTTTAACTTCGCGTGGAGCGGCTTCTTTGATATTACACAAGATGTTTTCCACTAAAAATGGTGCAGAAAAGTTCCTTGAAATATACTATAACATGAAAAAGAGGCGATAGGAATGAATTATGGGAAATTGTTCTTTTTAGGTTTTCCAGATGGATTGGATGACGAAGCAATTGAGATTATAAAAGAATATAAACCTGCTGGAGTAATATTATATCCAGGAAATATGAGAAGTATAGAAGAATTGCAGATTTCCATGGACAAATTATATTCACTTGATTTTCCGTTATTAATTACCTCCGACCATGAAGGCGGCCAGCTTGAGACAGTTCCGGGAATACTTTCTTCCCCTGGAAATTATTCTATTGGAAAGGTTAACGCCCCGGAATATGCATATGAGTATGGAAAATATTCCGGGGATAAATTAAAAGAATATGGTTTTAATATGGTTTTTTCTCCAGTTTTAGATGTTTTGCACAGAGATTCAAGTGCGGTTACTGGCTTTAGAATTTTTTCCGATGATCCGAGAAAGGTTGCAGAATTTGGTAAAGAATATATCAGGGGATTGTTAGATTCAGGTATTTTACCAACAGCAAAGCATTTTCCCGGTCATGGAAAGGCCATTCAGGATTCACATGAAGAAACTCCTGTAATCGATGATTTTTCATTTGAAGATGAAGATATTTTTCCATTTGAAGAAGCAATAAATACTGGAATTGAAATGATTATGACAGCCCATATTATCTATAAATCCCTGGACAAAGAGCTGGCTACAGTTTCAAAAAAAATATTGACGGATTTATTGCGTGAAAAGCTTAAATATAATGGTCTTGTAATTAGCGATGCCATTGAAATGAAAGCGTATTATAATAATTATTTTCCTGAAAAAGGCGTAAAGATGTTCTTTAATAATGGCGGAGATATCTTATTAATAGCAGAAGCAAGGGAAAACTTTAAACCTATATATAATGCCTTTATAAATGCAGTTGAGAATGGAGAAATTGATAAAAAACTTCTTAAAAACAAAATAGAAAAGATTGAGAAATTGCAAAAAAAGTATTATACATCGGAGTATAAGGGAAGTTTTTTGAATAAAATAGCAAGAAAGGCATTAAAGGTAAGTTTAAACGAGAAGTTTGAGTTAAAAAATCCTGCGATTTTTATTCCAAAACCAAAAAATCTCAGTCAGGCAGATACAACGGCAAATGACTTAAAGATTCTTGAAGAACTGGTAAAATTTGAATTTAAAGATGCAAATGTATATTCATATGATCCTGTTACAGGTGAAACGGAAGAAGAAAAATTTGAAGGTAATATTGCAATTTCTTTTGTGCTTGATTCATTTAGATTTTCAGAACAATTGCGATTGCAAAAAAGATTGAAGAGACAATTTAAAAAGGTTATTTATGTAATTATCAGAAATGATCAGGATGAAGAATTATATGAAAGCGATAATCATATAGTTACCTATTCAACGAAATTAATATCCATTTATCAGGCAATACGCGTAATTAAGGAACATCAAATATAAAATCACCAAATTTAAAGGGGAGGTATTTGTATGAAAAAGTTGTTTTTGGTATTGGTATTGAGTTTATTGGTAGTTTTCTCATTTGGTAAAACCAAGATAACATTCTGGGGGTTTATGCTTGATGATGAATCATCAGCAAAGATTCTTGGTCAATTTATGAAGGAAAATCCTGATATTGAAGTGGAGTATGTACAGTTATCATGGTCAAATGGTTTTGATAAAATTGTTACAGCTATTGCAGCAAATAATGCACCAGATGTTGTTGAACTTGGAAACACATGGGTTGCAAACTTTGCAAGTCAAAAAACTATTATGAATATGGACGATTATGCAGCAAAAGAAAAGGATCATTATTTTGGCTGGACTTCAGTTGAATATGATGGCCATTATTGGGCAATGCCATGGTTATTGGGAACAAGAGCTTTATTCTTTAATTTAGACTTATTTGAAAGAGCAGGACTTGATCCAAATAATCCACCAGAAACATGGGAAGAATTATATGTTGCAGCACAGAAAATCGATGCTTTAGGTGATGATATTTATGGATTTGGTATGCCAGCTGGTGAAAATTTCAGTCCATGGCAGCAATGGTTCTTACCAGCAGTATGGGGAAATGAAGCATCAATTCTCTCAAAGGATATGAAAAAATCATTATTATATTCAACAAAGGTTATAGAAACTGCAAAATTCTATAAAGCATTATCAAAATATTCATTAAAGACAAAACAGGCAGATTTAGCAAAAGCATTTGGAGAAGGAAAATTAGGTATGTATGTAAGTGGAGCATGGGATATTTCAGGAATTGAAAACAATTATCCAAATATATTATTTGATGTAACATTAATACCAAAACCAAACAAATGGAGCGGTTATCATGCATCATTTGCCGGAGCAGAAGTATTGGCAATTACAGAACAGTCAAAGCATAAAGAAGCAGCTATGAAATTAGTAAAATACTTATTAAAGTCAGACGTTGCAATGCAGATTACAAAATTAGTACCTTCAGTATTCCCTTCAGTAGTTGGAGCAGATAAGGATCCATGGTTTGAAGACCATCCAATGCATCAGGTATTCTATGAACAAAACAAATATGCAAGACCAGCACCTTCACATCCACAATGGTTCAAGATTCAGCAATATTTAACAGAAGCTATAGAAAAAATGATTTTAGAAGATCAGGATGTAGAAAGCACATTAAGATATTATAACCTCAAGATACAGCAAGTATTGAATCATTAAGAAAATTGCCTGCGTAGAGCCACCTACGCAGGCCTTTTAAGGAGTTGAAAAAATGAAAAAGAAAACACGATATAATTTAGAAACTCTTATATTGCTTTCGCCATTTTTAATAATATTTATGGTTTTTGGAATATTTCCAATAGGATATTCCTTTTTTATGAGTTTTACCAATTATACAGGATTAAATCCACATTTTGATTTTGTTGGATTTTCAAATTATACACGTGCATTTAGCGATGAAGTCTTTTTAAAGGCTTTAAAAAACACGTTTATATTTGTAATTGGAACTATTCCATTTACCACAACATTTTCTCTTATACTTGCTGTATTAATCAACAGTAAGTCATTGCCTTTAAAAGATTTATTTAAGGCTGGATTTTTTCTGCCTTCAGTAATATCCATGGTTGTTATATCAACAATATGGATATATCTATACAGCGCAAATGGATTTTTCAATCAAATGTTGCCGTTAATAGGAATAAAACCTCTTGGGACAAGCTGGCTTGCATCTACAAAAACAGCATTGCTCGCAATAATGATTATGGATATATGGGCAGCTATAGGTTATTATACCATATTATTCCTTGCAGGATTGCAAAGTATTCCTGGTGAGGTTTATGAAGCTGCATCAATAGACGGTGCTTCAAAAATACAGACATTTTTTTCTATAACATTACCTTTATTAAAACCAACTATGTTTTTCATTATATCCTTGAATACAATTAGATCATTTCAGATATTTGCAGAAATCTTCACCATGACAGGTGGAGGACCATCAAATGCCACACAGACAGTGGTACATTATCTCTATCAAACTTCGTTTAGGCAATTTGATATGGGTTATGCTTCTGCAATAGCATATATCTTAATGACGATAATTCTTATATTCACCATTATACAGAAGCGCCTGCTTAGGAGTGATATATAATGAAGAGATTTACATTTCTTTTGATTATGTTTGTTTTACTTGGAATCTCCCTATTTCCATTATTAACAATGTTTTTTACTGCAATAATTCCGCAGGGAAATTTAACACATGTGATTACTGAGAAATATCTTAATGATTTTGAGATTAAGTATATTCGTTATGTAAAAAGAAAAGTAAAAACATATAATGGCGCTAAAATAGGATTAGTAAAGGATTCTCCAGAAAGCACACAGAGTTTAAAGGTTTTAATCACAGGTGAAAACCAAAAAATAGCTCTTCTTACAAATGATATGGATTTAAGAGTTATGAAAACACTGGATTTTTATATAAAATCAGATAATGTAAAAGCTTTTGATATGCAGTTTTATGATATTGATGGCAATTATTCTGATATTAAGGTTGAAATTAATAATGATTCAAATAAATGGCAGAAAGTTTCAATTAGTTCAAAAAATATTAGCAAAAATGGTGTAAACTTGAAACACATAACCAAAATAGCATTTTTATTTAACACTAAAAATGCCACTGTTTATCTTGATGATTTTAAGATAAAATACAAATTCCCAACGATGCTAAATTTTGTAAACGTCTGGAAAGAAAATATGTTTGGGCGATATATGTTTAATAGTTTTATAATAGCTATTTTTGCAGTTGTTGGAAATATAATATTCTCTACAATGGTGGCATATGCATTTGCTCGAAGAGAATTTTTTGGAAAAAATGTGTTATTTTTAATAGTATTGGCAACTATGATGATTCCCCCTCAGGTTACCATAATACCAATATTTATCCTTATGAAAAACTTTGGATGGATTGATACCTATTATTCCCTAATCGTCCCGTTTCTTGTAACCCCATTTGGAATATTCTTATTAAAACAGTACATAGAACAACTCCCTATAGAGCTTGAACAGGCAGCATATGTGGATGGCGCAAATACCTTTCAGGTATTGTTCCATGTAATATTCCCATTGTCAAAACCAGCGCTTGCGGTTATGGGAATAAATACCTTTATCAGTTCATGGAATATGCTGTTTTATCCATTGGTAATGACTACTTCAAAGGAAATGAGAACTGTTCAGGTTGGTCTTGCATTATTCCAGAAGTTCAATCAGGTTGAATGGCCAACATTAATGGCAGCATCATCGATTATAGGAATACCGGTTATAATTGCATTTTTGATTTTCCAGAAACACATTATAGCCGGAATAACACAAGGGGCGGTGAAAGGATGAAAGGTGAAAAAACTTTAAGGGAAATAGAAAGAATACCGGAATTATTAAAACATACAAAGGAATTTGATTTTTCATTTGAAAAAGATAAAAAATATACCTTTGTAGGATGCGGTTCTTCATATAATCTTGGATACATTACAACAGAAATGCTAAGAAAAAATGGATATAATGCCGAAATAATTTCAGGTGGAAATGTAATAGTATTTGATAAGGTTCCAGAAAGCGATGTTGCAATATTCCTATCAAGAACAGGAGAATCAACAGAAACAGTGAAGGCTGTAGAGCATTTTAAAAAAAGAAAGATAAAGACCATAGGTATTACATGTGAAAAGAATTCAACACTTACAAAGGTATGCGATGAAAGTTTTGTTTTTGATTTTGCCAATGAAGAAAGCGTGGTAATGACAGGTTCTTTTGTGTTTATATTAAACTTTTTATTAAATGGTATAGAAAAGCATGAGCTTTCAAATGAATCAATTGAAGTGGTAAAGAATGTGGAAAGCATAATAGACAAAATAGACTTAAAAAAATTCAGCCATTTTGTATTTTTAGGTTTTGAAGAACAATATGGAATTTCTAAAGAAGGCGCTTTAAAGATTCAAGAAATGGCTATACAAAATGTGGAATTTCATGAGCCATTGGAATATAGACATGGACCAAAATCATTGGTTACGGATAAAACGCTTGTTATAATAAATTCAAAGGATACAAAAGAAGAAAGAATACTTGCAGAAGAATTAAGGGTAATGGAAGCCGAAGTGATTTTTGTAGGAGAAAATGGTGATTTAAAGATACCATATAAGAATGGATTTGAAAGTCCCCTCAAAATGATACTTCCGCAATATCTTGGATACAAAAAAGCTTTAACAGAAGGTCATAATCCAGATAAACCAAGAAATCTCAGCAAATCTGTTATTTTAGAATAAAAATACCCGGAGAAAACCTCCGGGTATTTTTATTATATTGCCCATTTTCCATTTTTCATAATTAATTCTTCTTTTCCGTCTTTTATTCCATAAACATCTAATTCTTCATTTCCAATCATAAAGTCTACATGTGTAATACTGGTATTTAAACCATGTTCTTTTAATTCTTCCTCAGACATTTTTGTTCCATCTTTAATACATATTGGATAAGCCTTTCCAAATGCAAAGTGTGAAGCGGCATTTTCATCAAAAAGCGTATTATAGAAAATAGTATTGAGTTGATAAATTGGTGAATCTACAGGGACAAGAGCCACTTCGCCAAGGTAGCTTGCGCCTTCATCAAGTGAAATTGCCTGTTTTAATACGTCTTCACCTTTTTCAGCAGTTACCTTTACGATTTTTCCGTCCTTAAATTCCATTGTAAACCCATCTATAATATTTCCGCCATAAACTAAAGGTTTGCTGTTTCTAACATATCCATTTATCTTATCTTTATGTGGAGCACTAAAAACCTCTTCCGTTGGAATGTTTGGTAAAAATACGGTTCCATCTACATTTTTTTGTGTTCCTGCAACCCAAATATGATTTTCCGGCATTCCAACCATTAAATCTGTTCCTGGCCCTTTGTATCTTAAATATTCATACTGTCTTTTATTTAAAAATTCCGTTCTTTTATTAAGATTTTCTATGTGTTTATTCCATAATTCCACAGGATCATCATTTTCATTAACCCTTATAGTTTTTAATATAGCATTCCATAAATCTTCAACGGGATTTGTGGATTCAGGGAAAACCTTTTTAGCCCATTTTTCATTAGGGACTGCCACAACAGACCAACTTACCTTTCCTGACATAATTTCTTTTGATACCTCTTTCATTGCCATTTGATTTGCTTTGGAGAATTTTCCTATAATTTCTGGAGGTATTTCCTTAAAAAGATCTGGATCTGAGCTAATTACACTGAGGAAAGCCCCTTTTTCGTCACAGAAAAATTTTGCTGCTTCAACTTCCCAACTGTGAACCTCCTCAATAATTTCTTCAGGTGCATTTTTTAATTTTAAAAAGGTTATATATTCATCACTATATCTAACATATACCTCTTTTGCCCCGGCTTCATAAGCCTTTTCAGCGATTAATCTTGAAAATTCAACAGCGTCTACAGAGGTTCTTAACAATAATCTCTGTCCTTTTTGAATATTTACGCCAACCCTCACAGCAAGTTCAGCATATTTTTCCAATAATTTTCTATCCATAATACACCTCTTTCTTTATAATATGAAATTACTTTTATTATAACATATAACTTCTGCCATCAATATAATCAGAATAAGTGGAAAAATGCACAATATTAAACTTTTATTATTTTTTATTACTTCTCAATGCAAATAAATGAATATAATCACAATAGTATTTTTTTTAATAAAGTGCTAATATTGAATTAAGGGGGTGAAAAAACATGGAAAAATTCTATGAAAAACCGCTTCTTGATGAGTTGCATGAAATTCAAAACACATATGGGTATATTCCAGAAGAACAGATTATCAGAATTGCAAAAAAAAGAGGTATGCCAAAATCTGAATTATATGGTGTAATAACTTTTTATTCAATGTTTCACACTAAACCACGTGGTCGTTATATAATTCGTGTATGTAATAGTCTATCCTGCCATTTAAATAACAGTAAAAATGTAGTTGAAATGATTAAAGAATATTTAGGGATTGACTCGGGAGAAACAACAAAGGATAGAAAATTTACACTTGAAATTGTTGAATGCTTGGGACATTGTGGTGAGGGACCTGTAATGATGATAAACAACAAAATATATACCAAAGTTACACCACAACAGGCAGTTTCATTATTAAAAAACTGTATATAAAGGTGGTGAGAATATATGATAGAAGAAAAGATTTTTTTAAAAACTGACTTGAAAAAAACACCAGAAGAATATGAATACTTAGGGTTGAAAAACTCTTTGAAATTAATGCCAGAAGAAATTGTGAAAAAAATAACCGAATCTGGGTTGCGTGGAAGAGGTGGAGCAGGATTTCCAACAGGAAGAAAATGGCAATACGCCCTTGCTCAGGAAAATGATGTGAAATTTTTAATTTGTAATGCTGATGAGGGAGAACCAGGTACATTTAAAGACAGATTTTTATTGGAAAATATGCCATTTAAGGTACTTGAAGGAATCATTATAGCTGCTTATGCTGTAAAAGCAAATTACGGATATATTTATATTAGAGGTGAGTATTCAAAGGCTATAGAAATATTTGAAAAAACTATTAAAGATGCATATCATAGTGGGTTATTAGGAAAAGATATTTTGGGAAGCGGATTTGACTTTGAATTGAAACTGGTAAAGGGTGCAGGTGCATATGTTTGTGGTGACGAAACATCATTAATAAATTCAATAGAGGGTAAAAGAGGATTTTCAAGAATTAAACCTCCATATCCAGTTCAAGAAGGGTTATTTGGAAAACCAACTGTGGTAAATAATGTTGAAACATTAGCAACAGTTGCGGAGATTATGAAATATGAAGATAATGTATATGCCAGATTAGGAACTGAAAAAAGTAGAGGAACAAAACTTATATCAATAAATGGAGATGTTAAAGTTCCAGATGTGTATGAAATTGAATTTGGTAGTTGTACAATAAGGGAAATAGTGGAATTAGCAGGAGGACCTATTGAAGAATTAAACTTTGTAGTTCCAGGAGGTATAGCTACTTCAATATTAAAGGATAATGAGATTAATGTTAGATATACCTATGAAGATCTCGAAGCAGCTGGAAGTTCTATTGGCTCTGGCGGAATGATAGTAGTATCCAAAAATCATGATTTAATTGAAATATTGCTGAATGTATCGGAATTTTTTGTAAAAGAGACATGTGGAACTTGTTTCCCCTGCCGTGAAGGAAATAGGAATATCAAAGAGATATTATTGAAATTAAAAAGAAATGGCTATAATGATGAATATAAAAAGATAATAGGTGAATTAAAAGAATCTATTATGCTCGCTGCGAGATGTGGATTTGGACAATCTTCAGTTAATTTTATCTATTCTGTTCTTGATAAATTTTTTAAAGAAGAGGTGATTTAAATGAGAATCACTATAAATAATAGAGAATATGATATGCCAGAAGGAATTACTATTCTTGAAGCTGTAAAAAAAGCAAATATAAAAATACCAACATTGTGCTATATAGAAGGTATGGAGCCATATGGCGGATGTAGATTGTGCGTTGTTGAGGTTGAGGGTTCAAAAACATTAGTTCCATCATGTGCCGTGAAGATTTCTGAAGGGATGAAGATAAAAACACATTCTGAAAAGGTAAGAAGAGTTAGAAGAACGATAATGCAGTTGATAATAGCTTCTCATGGTATTAGTTGTGAATTGAATTGTTTGACATGTTCAAAAGCTACATCATGTGAATTAAAGGAAATTGCTGAAGAAATAGGAGTTACAAAGGTTAATATTCCACCAGTTGAGAAAAACCTTGTTTCTGATTATTCCAGTTATGCAATTGTTAGAGAACCCACAAAATGTATAGTTTGCGGAAGATGTATAAGAGCTTGCTCTAATATACAAAGTGTTAATATTTTCACATTCGCTGATAGAGGTCCAAATACAATAGTAACTACATTTATGGATGAAGGTATGGGAAATGTAGATTGTACAAATTGTGGTCAATGTGTAATGAATTGTCCTACGGGTGCATTACATGAGGTTTATCATATAGATGGTGTTTGGAATGCATTAAATGATCCGGAAAAAGTAACCATAGTTCAAACTGCACCCGCAGTTAGAGTAGCTATAGGAGAACCATTTGGTATGGAGCCTGGAACAATTTCAACAGGTAAACTCGTAGCAGCTTTAAGATTGTTGGGATTTGATAAGGTATTTGATACTAATTTTACTGCAGATTTGACTATTGTTGAGGAAGGAACTGAATTTATACATAGATTTAAAGAAGGGGGAAAGCTTCCGTTATTTACTTCATGTAGTCCTGGCTGGATTAAGTTTATAGAACACAATTATCCTGAATATCTTCCTCATCTGTCTTCAGCAAAATCTCCACAACAGATGTTTGGTGCTGTTGCCAAACATTATTATGCAAAAAAATTGGGTATTCCGAAGGAAAAATTAGTAGTGGTATCGATAATGCCATGTACAGCGAAAAAATATGAAATGAACAGACCAGAACATGCTGGAGATGTAGATTTTGTATTGACGACAAGAGAATTAGCCAAGATGATAAAAGAGTCAGGAATAGACTTTAAAAATCTACCTGAAGAGGAATATGATAATCCATTTGGCATATCAACAGGTGCTGGAGCAATATTCGGCGCATCAGGTGGTGTTATGGAAGCCGCTTTGAGAACAGCGTATGAAATATTAACAGGAAGAGAGCTTGAAAAGCTTGATTTTACTGCTGTTAGAGGTTTGGATATGGTAAAAGAAGCCGAGGTTGAAATAAATGGAAAGATTATAAAAGTAGCTGTTGTAAATACCTTGGGTGCAGCAAGAAAATTGCTTGAAAGAATGAAAAATGGCGAAGTGGAATATCATTTTGTAGAATTTATGGCATGTCCGGGTGGATGTATAGGTGGTGGCGGACAACCAATTCCTACAACAGAAGAAATTTTATTAAAGAGAATGGAAGCAATTTATGAAATTGATTATGGTTCAAAATTAAGAAAATCACACGAAAATCCTGCTGTAAAAGAATTGTATAAAGAATTTTTAGGTGAACCAAATAGTGAAATAGCCCATCATCTCCTTCATACTCATTATGTTGCCAGAAATTAATAAAATCCCCGATTGATATTTATCAATCGGGGATTTTTATATAATGTTTATTCGATTAAATTTCCGTCTTTGTTAAATTTAAATTTTTGATCATTTAAAGCAATTCCAATAGAACTTATTATTACATTATTATAAGTTTCTCCATTATATTCATATGTTCCAACAAATGCGCCATTGGCAAAATGACCTTTAAATGTGCCACCGTTTTTAAGTTTTATTACAAGTTCATTATCCACAATCTGGAAACTTTCTATATTGGAATCTTCGCTTGAAGCATCTCCTTTAGTAATTGATTTATCTGTAGCTTCAAACCATTGCCAGCCTATACTAAAGACATAATTATCATTTGAATCCTTTTTCAAAGAGACATAATATCCATTTCCAGTATCATTACCATTCCAGAACTTTTTAATAGTTCCTTCATATTCTGCAGTATTTTCTCCTGTTTCTTCTAATTCAATAATTTCCTTATATGAGAAATTATTTTCGCTTATATTTTCTGGTGAATCCCACCATTCCATAAATACTTTCTTATAATGCGTAAGATTATTTTCTGAACCAGTGGCATCTATAGTTACATCATCACTTGCAGAATACCAGATTACGCCTATATTTCCAGTTGCTGTAAAGGATTTTGTTGTTTGATCCTTTCCAACCGTTTTGAACCTAACAACAGTTTTTGTGTCGGTATCCCAGAGAAAATCCTTTTCTGTTTTGATATATGTGATACCTGAATTCATAAATATATCTTCTCCATTAATTTCTGTTGAAGATTCGGTATAAAATTCTTCTGCTGTAATTCTATTCCAGAAAGAATCAATTTCAGAAATAGTATGTGAATACCAATCTATACCTGTTGTTGTGGCAGGTTGTGGGATATTATCCGGATATAGATATTCATTTAGATTTTGCAAAATATCAGGTGCTTCAAACATTGCATATCCTACAGTAGAATCCCAATCTTCTTTTTGTTCAATAATATTTCTATTAACAACGCTACCATCTGATAATACTGTTTTATATTCTAAGAGATTTTTCAATTTGAATTCCCAGGAATTAAATGCAACCTTATATTTTTCATAATCATATTTTACAGAAAGATCAAGATAAGGATCCATATATACTTCTAAGATATATCCTGTACTTTCATCTGTTAATGTTGTAGGAGTCATATAAAATGCAGCTCTAATATGAGAATCTTTACCGTAAAAGTTATCAAAATACCCTGTATTAGGAACTCTTACGGTGTTAGAACCTGTACCTCCGTATTCAATATAAACCTGTTCAGGAGTTTTGCCAATTAAATCGGGGATATGTTCTATATTTACTGTTTTTTCTGGAATAACATCCTCTTTTTTCCCCTGAGCAAGACCAATTATTGTTTCAGCAGTTGAAATATATTCCCTTAACGGTGCGAGTGTTTCAGCAACAGGTTTTAGTGAAACTTCTTCTTTATTAAAAATACATCCTGAAAACAGAATGCTTAAAGCAAAAATAAATAATAATACTTTTTTCATAAAAATCACCTCTGATAATTTTTGTATTGATTATATTTTTAAAATTGTTCAATATTATTATACTCTTTTAATGTTAATTGAAAATTACATAAAAAGTTTTGTAAGTGGTATAATAATATAGATGAAATTAATAAAAAGATTTTGAGGGGGGATAACATTGAAGAGCTTAGTGTTATATGGTTTTGGTATAGGAGTTATAGACGTTAGAAGTATAAATAAGATAAAAGATAAGTATGAAAAAATTTATGTATTTGTATCAAAGGCGCCTCAGGGGAAGGCAAAAGAAATGCTTGATGAAATGGATTTTGTAGAAATCATTGAAACATTGAATTTTTATAAAGAAGCTAAAAGAAAAAACAAAGAACTTACTGATTCAGAAATTAAAGATCTTGGAGATTTTGGAGATAGAGCAATGATGAGGGATCCATGTTGAAGGATAGCATAAGTTTTTTATTGCTTGAAAGGGTTTCACTTATTCTTGTTATTACCTATATTATAATGCAGACATATTTTATAAAAAAGATTTTTGGCAATACTCTTGTTGTCAAAAATAAGCTTATTCTTGGAATAATTGGAGGATTTTTAGGGATTCTTGGAACAATTTTTGGAATTCCGTATAATGGTGCAATTGTAAATTATAGAGATATAGGCGTTATTCTTTCTGGAATGATTGGTGGAATGCCAGGAGGATTGGTAGCTGGCATAATTGCAGCGACGTTTAGATTGTTTTTAGGCGGAATTACCGCTGTTCCATGTTTTTTTGGAACAATATCAGCAGGTTTAATTAGTGGTTTTATATCTCAATATTATGGAAGAAAACATTTTACCTTTTTTAGAACTTTGTTTTATACAGCGGTAATAGAGATTATACATTTAACCTATGTGTTATTAATGGTAAAACCTTTCGAGGTAGCTTATAATATAACCTTTAATATATTATTCCCAATGGTTATCACAAATGCTTTAGGTGTTTCATTCCTTAATTTCATGATAATTAATATGGAAGAAAAGCTGGAATATACAACGGAAAATGCTATAAACTCAATTTTTGTAATAATGGAAAGGTCTTTGAATACAATAAAAGACGGATTCACTGAACGAAGCGCAAGAGAGATTGCAAAGACAATACTTGATAATACTTCTTTTGAAGCTGTTGCATTAACAGATAAAAAGAAAATATTAGCTCATGTTGGGATAGGTGATGACCATCATTATTCTGGAATACCAATAAAGACAGAGGCTACAAAAAAAGTAATAAAAAGCGGTCAGGGATTAAAGATAGTTGGGAAAAAGGGAATTAATTGCCCATATCCTAATTGTCCGTTATATTCGGCGATTATAGTTCCTCTTGAAAATGTAGAAGGGAAACTAATAGGGACATTGAAGCTGTATTATTCCAGAAATAATACAATAAAAAATTCAGATATAGTCTTTGGTAAAAAACTGGCACAGACACTTTCATTAATAATATCAACTGCCAAAATCAATGAAGAATTAAAAATGGCAACAGAGGAGAAATTGCGAGAATTAATGGCGAATTTAAGTCCACATTTCTTATTTAACACATTAAATGCTATAAAATATATTTCAAAGAAAGAACCTGAAAAGGTAAATAAATTTATAGACGATTTGTCAGAACTTTTGAGATATACTTTATATGAAAATAGCACGTATGTTACTCTTAATAAGGAATTGACATTTACTAAAAATTATCTTTCATTAATGAAATTAAGATTTAAGGATAAAATAAATTATAATGTTGAAGATTATGAAAAATACAGTGAAATACTTGTTCCACCTTTTATACTTCAACCTATTGTAGAAAACTCAATAAAACATGGAATGAAGGATACTATTCTAAACATAAATATACGATTTTTAGAAAAAGAAAATAGTTTTTATATTTATGTGGAAGATGATGGAAAGGGAATGTTGAATTCGAGAAAAAAGGGTAAGGGGTTGACATTAATAGAAAATAGACTAAAATCCCTGTATAATGATGATTATAATTTCTCAATAAAAAGTGGATTGTTTGGTGGGACTACTGTGGAAATAAAGATACCTAAAAAAGTAGGTGAGACAATTGATTAATGTGGCTATAATAGATGATGAATATTACGCAAGGGAATCATTAAAGGATTTAATACATGAAATGAGTGATTTTAATATTGTTGGTTGTTATGAAAGCATTGAAGAGTTTATGAAAAAATCAAAGAATAATGAAATTCACGTTATATTTTTAGACATAGAACTTCCAAAAATGAACGGAATAAAGGCAGCGAAATACTTAAATCAGCATAAAATAGTTTTTGTAACAGCATATTCGGAATATGCTGTAGATGCATTTGAGGTTAATGCTCTTGACTATATAACAAAGCCTGTCTCAGAAGAACGTTTTATTGAGACAATAAATAGAATAAAACAATTATTTACCAACACAGAAAACAAAACTACAAAATTGGCTGTTGAAGATGAAAAAGAAATAATATTTCTTGATTTTAAAGATATATATTATTTTGAATTTTTTGACAAAACCATACATGTATTTACATTTGATAATGAATATATACTTAAGCATTTTAGAAAATTTTCAGAACTATCAAAAAATTTGCCAAAAAATTTTGTAAGGATTCATAAATCGTATATTGTGAATCTTGATTATATAGAAAAATATATAAAAGAACTATCTTCTCTGGAATTGAAAAATAAAAAAATATTACCAATAGGTAAAACATATTTAAGGCATGTCAAGAAAATTTTAAATCTTTGAGTTTAGAAATTTGCCCGTTTGGGGCATTTTTTTTTACTTTTGTCGAAAAAGATGAATATTGTATGATATTTTTATAATGGTATAGTTTAAAAATTGAAAGGGGGTATTTTTAGTGAATTCGTTATTGTTGGCTATTTTAGCATTTGTAGGTTATTGGTTGGCCTATAACACATATGGCAAATGGATAGCAAAAAAGATTTTCGGTCTTAACGACAACAACCCGGTACCTTCAAAGGAATTTGAAGATGGTGTTGACTATGTTCCTACTAAAAAGCATATTTTATTGGGACACCACTTTACAACTATTGCAGGAACAGGTCCAATAGTTGGTCCAGCAATAGGTGTTATCTGGGGTTGGGTACCTGCATTTATCTGGGTATTCTTTGGTTCTATATTTATGGGTGCAGTACATGATTTTACATCACTTGTAGTTTCAGCAAGAAATCAGGGTAAAACTATAGGTGAATTAACAGGTAATTTAATTAACGAAAGAACAGCAAAGATATTCTTGATTTTAATCCAGTTCTTATTATGGATAGTTCTGGCAGTATTTGGACTTATTGTTGCATTGTTGTTTAATATGTATCCACAGTCAGTATTTCCAGTATGGATGGAAATACCTATTGCCATGTGGTTAAGTTATATGATTTATAACAAAGGTAAAAACGATACACTTTATTCAATAATTGCTGTTATTTTAATGTATGTAACTATTGGCATAGGTGTTGTTATGCCTATAAAACTTGGTGGAAATGCAATAATTACATGGATTTATATATTGATGGCATATGTTTTCATCGCTTCAACTATGCCTGTTCATAAGTTATTGCAGCCAAGGGATTATATAAATTCACATGAATTATTAATTGCTATGGGATTATTGGTTCTTGGAGTAATTATTGGACATCCAAAAATCGTTGCTCCTGCATTTCAAACAGTTCCAGATGCACCACCTATATTCCCAATTCTTTTCATAACAATAGCCTGTGGTGCAATATCAGGGTTCCATAGTTTAGCTGCTTCAGGAACTACAGTTAAACAATTGGAAAAAGAAACAGATGCTCAGATGATTGGTTACGGCGGAATGATTTTAGAAGGAGTTCTTGCAACAATTGTTATTATTGCAGTAACTGCAGGTCTTGGTATGAATGGTGGAGGCGTTGAAGCATTTACATCACATTATTCATCATGGGCAGCAGCAAGCGGTCTTGGTGCAAAATTATCAGCAGTTATCAATGGTTCAGCAAATCTTATGAACTCTTATGGCATTCCTCTTGACCTTGCAAAAACAATAATGGCTGTATTTATTGTTTCATTTGCTGGTACAACAATGGATTCATCAACAAGAATTCAAAGATTTGCATTGCAGGAATTATTCTCAAATAAAGAAGGAAAAATCATAGTTAAACCTCTTGAAAATAGATATGTTGCAACAGCAATAGTGATTCTTGCAGCAATGGGATTAGCATTGTCAACTGGAGACGGTAAAGGTGCTTTAATTCTCTGGCCAGTATTTGGTGCTTTAAATCAGTTACTTGCCAGTTTAGCATTGCTTATTGGTACTGTATATCTTGCACAGAAGAAAAAGCCAATATGGATTACAGGATTACCAATGTTATTTATGATGGTTATGACATTATATGCAACAGTATTAAACTTAAAGAAATTTATAGCAAGTAATAATAGCTTATTAATATTCATTACAGTTGCTACTCTCATTATAGCTCTCTGGATTTTTGTAGAAGGATTTATAGCTATCGCCCGTGCAGGTAAAAAAGATCTGGAAGAAGTAGAAGAAGAAATTTAATGTTATAAAGTATTTTAGGCAACCTTAAATGGTTGCCTTTTTTATTTGTTATTATTTTTGGGGGATAATCGATATATAATATAGAATAATAATTTAGAGATAGTATAGAAAATTGGAGGAATTGAAATGAAGAAAATTTTAAATCTTATAATTATATTACTGATGCTTTTTCTCTTTCAGGGATGTATATTTAAAAACAATCCCCCGAAAATATTGGAGATGACTCCACAAAATGGCGAATCTTTAACTGATAAAGAAGTTAAATTTTCCTGGAAGGCAGAAGATACTGATAATGATCTTCTGTATTATAATTTTTATTTATTTTCCAATACTGATAAAAAGGTAATAAAAGATATTAAGGAATATACAGAAACAGAAATTAATTTATCCCTTGATGAAGATAAAACATATTCATGGAAACTTGAAGCAGTAGATAAAAAAGGGAATTTAGATAGAAAAATTATTGAATTTAGAATTGAAAAAATCAATAAAAATCCTCCAACTAAAACTTTTTTAATAAATCCAAGAGATGGTGCAGAAGAAGTTTTTCCATATGAAATAAAGTTTCAATGGATTAAAAGTGTGGATTTTGATGGAGATAATGTTTATTACAATCTTTATCTTGATGAATCTACATCGCTTATAACACCGATTGCAACATATCTTACAAAAACAGAATATACCGTAAAAGATTTAAAGTTAAATACAAAATATTATTGGAAAGTAGTAGTTTTTGATTCAATGGGTGCAAGTGAAACATCAGATATATGGACATTCAAAACAGATGACAATACACCTCCTGTTGTTGACTTTCCCGCTAAAACATTTGTGATAAAAGAAAATGAAAAATTTGAATTGGATTTGAAAAATTTTGTATACGATAGAGAAAACGATCCAATAGAATACCATATATTAACAAATAATAAAGGTGCAATGATTGAAAGAAGTAAGTATATATTCAAACCAGATTATGATTTTGTAAAACATCCAGATTTAACAAAACAAATTCAGGAACAGATAGTGGTATCGGATACAAAAGAAAATTCACTGGGAGTTTTAAATATAATAGTTCAGGATGTAAATCAAACACCTGAAAATCCGGAATTTATATATCCAAAAAACAATTCAATAATTCCGGATAATATCAGATTAAATTGGAATGGAGTGGATAAAGATAATGATAAATTGAAATTCTCACTTTATATGGGTAATAATCCAATGTACTTATCTCCAATTGCCACAAATCTTGAAGATACATACTATGATATATCTCTTGAAAAGAATAAGGTATATTATCTAAAAGTAATGTCAGAAGATCCTTATGGTGAGAAAAGCTGGAGTGAAGTGTATAAAATAAAAACAACAAAAGAGCCCGTTTCCCTTGAATGGCAAAAAGAAATAGAAGATATAAAAGATATGTTTATCTATGATGAAAAAATTTATGTTATAACAAATGATAAAATATATAAATTAAATACAGATTCTTCAGAAAATAATATCATAGAAGTTGAAGGCCTTTTACCTGGTGGTATTATTTATAATGGAATTTTATATATTCCTTCTGAAAATGGTGAAATAAAGGTAATTGATTTAAGTAAATTCATTATTCAAAAAACAATATCTCTGGAAATATCAGATACTATTATAGGTTTAACAGCAGGTCAAAATACACTTTATATTACAGTTAAAAATGGTAATATAGTAGCTTATGATCTTTCTAGAGATACAGTAAAATTTAATAAAATATATGAAATTGAACCAATAGCTCCATTAACGATAATTGAAAATGGTAAAATGGTGATTTCGGGTAATTATGAAAATAGTGGGAAAATTATAATTACAAAACCACTTGGCAAGGTACTTTGTGAAATTAATTTATCAAATAAATTGACAGGTTCTATTATTTCTGATGAAAATTATAATTTGTATTTTGCAACAGGTGAGAAATTATATAGTTATACACAGGAAGGAGATGAAAATTGGGAAATAACTTTAAGTGATAATATATATGGTGAAGGAATTTATGATGGAGAGTATGTTTATGTTTTCGGAAATTCTAAAATATTTAAAATTTCAAAATCCGGAAAACTTAAAGCAAGTTATTCTATTGCTAATTTGTACAATAAGAGCAAAATAATTCATGGAAATAATATATATATTTTTACGAAAAACGGAATATACAAAAACTTTGAATCTACAAATAATAAAGATGAATTTGGAGAAATATTATCCTCATCTTTTAATGATGGATTGCTATTGGGAATTTCTCAGAATAATTTATATGCATTATCTATAATTCCCTCAGAAGAGGCTACAGATAATATATGGTGTCAAGACGGAAAAAATTCAGAGCATAATAGAAATCTATATAGTAGAAATAATCATCAACCTGAGAAACCTGTGTTAATTTATCCTGAGAATCAAAGAACAGAGGTTCCTATAAAAGTAACACTCTCCTGGAAAGGCGAAGATCCAGAAGATGATCCTTTGAAATATACTATATATCTTGCTCAGGAAAATGAAGAATTACAGGCTATTGGTACAACCGAAGCTACATATTTTAACATTACACTTGAAAATAATAAAAGATATTATTGGAAAATTATAGCTTCTGATGGAGAATTTGAAACAGAAAGCGATATATATTCTTTTAAAACAATTTTAAAGCCCGCAGATTTAAAATTTAAAAAATATATAGGTAGTGCAATTCAATCGCCTGCAATTTCTGAAGATAATACAATTTATTTTTCAACATCAGACGGAGCAATATATGCATTGGATACCTATGGGAATATAATATGGAAATATAATACAGAAGGCTTTATAAAAGCTCCTGTGGTGTTAAATCCAATTAATCAAATAATTATAGGTGATGAATTAGGTGAGTTATATATAATAAATCCAGATGGCACGTTATATGAAAAAACAGAGTTGGAAGGTCCTATATCAAAGCCTGTGTCTATTGGAGTGAATGGAGAAATATTCGTAGTAACGGATACAGGTATATTGTATAAATTTGGAGCGTTTGGCAACGAAATATGGAAAAAAGAATTATTTGGTAATGCAACTACAAATATAGTAGTTAATGGAAATAACCTGTATTTAGGTATTGGACAATTCCTGTATGGATTATCCAGCAATACAGGAGAAGAATTGTTTAAAATATCCTTTGCTCAACAGATTTCAACAGATTTATCCATGGATAAAAATGGAAACATATATTTTGGAACAAAAGAGAAAAAAATATATGGATATGATTTGTATGGAAATAAAATATTTGAAAAAGAATTAGATGAAGTAATTACAGGAAGTATAGTAGTTGATACAGATAATTCAATAGTATTTGTAGGCGAAAGTGGATATCTTTATAAATATTACTATATAACTGATATTCTGGAAAAAGATTTATATAATGAACAATTATATAATGTTACTCTTACAGGAGAATATAAATATTTAGGCGGTAAAAAAAGTTTTAGGGTAATAAACTCTACTGAAGAGTGGACGTATCAGGATACGGAGGAAACGCAGTTAAAATTAAAATCATCACCAAATATAGATGAAAATGGTGTTATAGTTTTTGGAACGTTAAATGGGTTCATTTATGGAGTATATGGCGATTCAATAGAGCTGAAAGATTCAGGATGGCCAATATATCTTGGAGATAGAAAACATACCGGAAATATTCATGCAAACTTAATCACAATGCCGGATAATAGACCTCCAATAAAGCCATATAATCCATACCCGGCAGATAAAAGTACATTAAGTTTAAAGACACTTACTTTGAAATGGGAATCATATGATCCAGATGGAGACAGCGTAACTTATGACTTGTATTTTGGAAATGTACAGGAGCCTGGATTAAAAGCAAAAAATATAACTGCTAAAAATTATGAAATTACAAATTTGGTTCCAGGAACATATTATTGGAAAGTAATAGCAAAAGATAGCGAAGGAAATATAACCTCAGGGCCATTGTGGGTATTTACAATAACAGAATCATCCAATGAAAATAATCCACCATTAGAACCAGAGTTGCTTGAACCAGCAGATAAAGCAGAAAATATTCCTACAACAGTAACATTAAAATGGCAGGGAAACGATCCGGATGGAGATACGTTAAAATATGATATATACATCTCAGATTCGCAGCAATTTACAACACCAAAAGAAAGCGACTATACAAATACCGATTATACAGTAACTCTTGATTCAGGTAAAACATATTACTGGAAAGTAGTTGCAAAAGACGGAAAAGGTGGAGAGACATCAAGTAAAACATATTCATTTACAACTGCTTTACAACAAAATACGCCGCCTGATAAGCCTGTATTGCTTTCGCCACAGAACAATGCAACAGATATTGAACCGGATATAACCTTACAGTGGAGTTGTAGTGATCCTGATGGCGATTCACTAACATATGATGTATATTTATCAACAGATCCAAATCTTTCAACACCATATAAAACAAATTTGGCCAATACATCATTAAGTGTATCCAATCTTCAAACTGGAGCAACATATTACTGGAAAGTAGTTGCGAAGGATGGAAAGGGTGGAGAAACATCAAGCGATACCTATTCATTCACAATAAAAGAAGATACAGGACCATTAGTTCCAAAACTTTATTTTAAAGATACAACGATACAATCAGGGTCTAAAGGTAATGTGATAATACACGGGCAGGTTATAGAAAATATTCAGGCATGTGATATAGAAATTACATATGATCCGGCTAAACTATCCATTACAGAAAACGATATAAAAGGTATAGGAGAATTAACTGGTAAAGGATTACTTATAAGCATTTCAAATGGAAAAATAAGCATATCTATTTTATCCTTAGGAGGAACCTTTAGTATAAATAATAGTGATATATTACAACTTACCTTTAAAGCAATTGGAACTCCTGGAGAAACAGAACTTAGATTTACAGATAACACAAAGTTTGCATCGGGAATAGATAACTATCTGGATATTGATATATCTGATGTAGGTAAGGTTTTAATACAATAACAGCGCCTTAAAGAGGCGTTGTTATTTTTTTTATTGAACCAAAAAAGATAATTTTAAGTCTAATATAATATCATATTAATAAAAAATAACATTAAAGATATTCAAAAAAAGGACGATAATCAGATTGGATGGAATATAAACCACATGGAGGTGAAATTATGAATATTAAACGGAAAGGATTTGTAATCCTGTTGGGGATAATGATAATTATCCTGTTGAGTAGTTGTTTTAAAAGAATTCCTGTTTCATCGTTGAATACCGATGAAGTCAGCGTAACTCTGGCATCAAATTACAATTTTTATTCTAATGTAAATGCTTCAGCTATTGAAATAGTGATCAATAAAAAAATACCAGAAGATGCATTTTTATATGATAAAGATAATTCAATAGCTATAATTAAACCAATGGATAATAAAACAATTGTATTATTTTCTAAAGCTCAAAGAGATATAACCAAAGGTGAAAAGCTATTTACATTAAAAAGAAAATATCTAAACCTTGAAACAGACAAGTTGGAAACAGAAGCTGCATTTTATGATGAAAAAAGTAAACGCGTTATCACAAAAGCTTCAGATCCATTTGAAGATGGCATATCGGTTACAGATAACCTTGCAATAAAATCAGGTGATCCAGCAACTGTTGCTATTCACATGAAAGGAGTTTCCGATACTCTTGCTCTGGAATTTGATGTTATGTTACCTTCAAATAATATTGTAAAATTCGATGATACAACAAATGCAACAGTGGAATATATAGGCAGTGAAAGTGCTCCTCAAATGATAGTTAAAGAAATTCCAAATGGATTAAGAATTTCACTTGTAAAAACAGATGGAATGAATTTTGAAGATGAAGATGTGTTGGAATTAAAATTAGTGGGTCAGGGAGATTCTCCAAAGACTCCAGGACAGATTACAATAACAAATTTAAGTGCAAAGGATTTAAACAATGCAGATATTAGTTATAGTGTATATGCTGGAGATATAGTTGTTTATAATCCTGTTCTTTTAGGTGATTTTGATAATGAAGATACGAGTAATGATGAGAGAGATAATAAAGTTGATTTAAATGACTTCCTTATTTTTGTAAAACATTATGGAACACAGCAGGGAGATACATTGTACTCAACACAATGTGATATATATCCTGCAGAAATTGCACCTGTTAAGGATTGGGTTGATGAAAATATTTATAGTGTGGCTTTTAAAGATGGGAAAATAGGAATAGAAGATTTTATTATCTTTGCAAGAAATTATAAAAAGAGTGTTCCTGTTGAAAATTCAATTCCAGAATTTCCATCAGATGCTGATTCAAATGTAACACCTTCAGATGAAGCGCAAAATGTGAATATTGGTACGGAAAATGTAACTTTCCCAGATGCCAGTGATGAAAATGGTGATGAGCTAAAATACACTGTATACATAGGAGTTGATAAAAATAATCTTAAGAGTGATACTTCATCATCGACAACGGTGAATATTCTTAAAATCTTAGGAGTGGATAAATTAGATAGAGGTAGAACCTATTATTGGAGAGTAAAGGTATCAGACGGAAAAGGTGGAGAAGATTGGATACCTTCTAAAGATGATTTCTATGAATTTACCACTTCAGGTCTGGATACATTGTTTGTAGCAGGAGGATATGAAGGAATATTTGTAATTGATATTTCTGATACTTCTGCTTCAACCCCAGCAACTGTTGCAAATTCAGTAAATACAGAAGGTTATGTATATAATTTATCTAAATTTGAATTTGATAGTAAAGAATATATAGCTGTTTCAGATGGAAATAACGGAGTAGCAGTTTATGAATATACACCATCAAGTTCAGCTTTAACAAAGAAAACAGATTCTTATTATTTTGGAAGTACTGCATATGATGTTCTTGAAACAACTGTAACAAGTCCATCTACAAAGGCATATATTCTGGTTGCAGCATCAACAGAAGGATTACAGATATTGCATTTTGATAATAGTGCAGGAGAATTATCTTACGTTTCAAGTATTTTAGGTTCTTCAGATGTAAGAGGATTGTACCAATCTGGAGATTATGTATATGTTGCTGCAAATGATGGATTGCATATTGTAGATATTAGCAATATTAATAGCCCAACAGAAATTGGTAGTTATGAAATAAGTGGTGCATTAAATGTATATGTTGACGGAAATTATGCATATGTTGCAGCGGGAAGCGGAGGAGTATATAAGATAGATATTTCAGATCCAGCAAATCCTTCAGAGGTTGCAAATGCAAGTATGGAAGCATATGATGTTAGTTACAAAGACGGTTATGTATATATAGCTGCAGGAACAAATGGAGTTATAAAATTAGATGGAAATACATTAAGCGAAGATTCAAAATATGATAGCGGTATTTATTATGTAGGTAATATACTTATCGATGGTGGAACTTTATTTGCTGGAAATAAGAGATATGGATTATTAATCTTAAATATTGATACTATGGAAAAAATTAATACATTGGATAATGGGGCTGTAGCAAAAGCCACAAAAACATTGGAAAATTATATTATTGTAGCTGATTCAGAAAATGGAGTAAATATTTTAGACGCAACAACATTATCCTTTACAACTGCAAAATCAACAGCATCAATACAGCTTGATGGAATTGCAAAGAGTGTTGAAGCTACACAATTAACAAATATTTTTGTATCCAAAGGGAGTTATGGAGTAGATGTATTAAAATTTGATACTTCAAATGGAAATCTTACTAAATTAAAGAGTTTACCTATTTTAGGAGAAGCTTATAATGTAACTATAGTTTCAACAGTTGTTTATGTAAGTTCCGGTAGTGGAGGATTAAATGTTTATGAAAATAGCGGAAATTATGATTTTGTAAACAGAGTTCAGCTTTCTGGAAAAATAGTAACTGATTCAGCAACAACTGATGATAATAGATTAATAGTTTCTACAACTGATTCTATTGAAATATATGATATTTCAAATCTTGGTGCCCCAACAACAAGTTCAGATTATAGTGGATATAATTTAAGTAATGGTAGTATTTTTGATATTGAAACAGCAACAATTGGTGCAACAAAAACGTATATATATGCAGCAGCTGGATCCGAAGGTGTAATAATTTTGAAATATGAAGGAGATACCAGTAGCGCAACGTTAACTAAATTAGGAAGTTCAAGATTTGATGATGCATTTATTACAGATATAACCTTAGATGGCACAGATACGCTTATATTATCTGCAGGAAATAAAGGTGTAATAATTATGAAGGTTTCTGATCCAACAGAACTTGGTGATGCAGATGCAAGAAATATAGGTGCAAGCAATGATTCAGACAGTGATGGAAATTACGTAGAAAATTCTTATGATACTCAGGGAAATACAACGTTTGTGGAAAAGGTAAATGATGGAACTAATGATCATTATGTTGTATCTGATGGCGAAAACGGCCTTGTAATATTAGATAGCAATCTTGATTTAGAAAAGGATTATAACTGGTTAAACTTTGAAGGTTTAGCTGCAAATTGATCTGTTATACCCCCGGGAATTTTCCCGGGGTTTTTTTATGGTTCTTTATATTCATGAAATTATATGATATAATATACTCGAAAAATAAAAAGTAAATAAAAATTCCTTTAAAGTGTAAGGGAAAGCGGTGAAAATCCGCTGCGGGCGCGCCACCGTGAGTGGGGACGAAACTGGCAAAGTAACGCCACTGGAATTGTTTATATTCCGGGAAGGCGCCAGGAGTAGGAAGATCCACAAGCCGGGAGACCTGCTTTAAAGGGATTTGTTCCATCTTCTCGCGAAAAGAAGATGGAAAATAGATTTTATATAGGAGGGATTATAGATGAAGAAGGTATTTTTGGCAACGCTGTTGTTATTATCTTTTATGGCATTTGCTTTTCAATCTGTGACACTTGTAGATGATCTTGGAAGGGTTGTTGTATTTGATAAAGAGGTAGAAAGGATTGTTGTAGCTGCACCAGCTATTTCTGATTTTATTGTAAAGCTTGGTGCTAAGGATAAAGTTGTTGGAGTTACTGATTTTGATTCCTATATTACAGATGTTGAGAAAATAGGAAATATGGTTCCGCTAAATGTTGAAAAAATTGTATCTTTAAATCCTGATGTTGTATTATTAACCGGGGGATTTCAGGAAGGGGAAGTTTCAAAGCTTGAAAAATTTGGAATAAAGGCTTTTGTTATAAATCCAACTACTTTAAATGAAATGTTCAGGGATTTATCTCTTGTAGGTGTAATTCTTGGGAAGGAAAAAACTGCACAGGATTATTCATTTAAGTTAAGACAGAGAATGTTGAATATAGCCAAAAATACATTTACATGGAAAGAGAAACCAAGAGTTATATATCTTTCTGCATATGGTAGTGTTTCACAGATGTGGACATGTGGAACTGGAGCATATTTAAATGAATTAATTGCATATGCTGGTGGTATTAATGTAACTGCTCCATATACAGGAAATAATGGATGGTTTGCAGTGGGTCCGGAATTTGTAATTAAGGAAGATCCTGATATAATTCTTGTTCCTTCATATTATCCTGGGGATAAAGGAGCATATGATTTAATTATGAATGCTGAACAATTTAAAGATATAAAAGCTGTAAAAAACAAGAAAGTATTTATCATAGACGGAAATAAGGCTTCTTTACCAAATACAGGATTAATAGACTTATTGGGAGAGCTAAATAAACTCTTCAGTGAAAATAGATGAAATTAATTAAATCGGGGAAAACTTCCCCGATTTTTTACCTGATTTCTGGAATTGTTTTAGTGTTTTTTTCTATAATTCTTTTTGTTTCACTTGGAACTATAAATATTCCATTTGTTGAGGTAATAAAAGGATTTTTTAATTTATCTGAAAATACATTGTACAATAGAATAATATTTAATTTAAGATTGCCTCGTGTTTTAGGAACATTGCTTATAGGGGCAATACTTGCCGTTGCAGGGAATGATTTTCAAATGATAATAAAAAATCCACTTGCAGATCCGTTTATTATTGGTATTTCTTCAGGGGCAAGTTTTGGAGCTATATTATACACCGCTTTAAAAAGTGTATATGGTCTTGAATTACCTTTTGGAATAGAGATGTTTTCGTTTATTTCAGCGATTATAGCAACATTTATTACCTTTTTATTAGCAAAAGAAGGGAAAAAAATTCCTGTTATATCTTTAATTTTAAGTGGTGTGATTGTTGGATTTACATTTAATTCAGTTTCGACATTATTGACAGTTTTATTCTGGCAAAATTTATTGCATATAAACTTCTGGCTAATGGGAAGTACAGGAAATATAGTCTGGGGAGATTTATATCTTCTATTGTTTTTTTTGATTTTACAAATTACTGTGAATTTTGTATTTCATAAAAAAATTGAAGTGGTAGCAATGGGAGACGATATTTCGGTTTATTCTGGAGTTAATCCCGAGAAAATAAAAATTTTAGTACTTTTAATTAATGTTTTTGCAGTTGCTGTTGTTGTTTCCAAAGCAGGGATTATAGGTTTTGTAGGTTTGATAATTCCACATCTGGTGAGGAAATTAACAGGTCCTGGAATTAGATATTCAACATTGGGATCTATTATTTATGGAGGAATATTTCTCGGGTTTGCCGATTTGTTTTCAAGATACCTTTTTAGACCTACAGAGCTTCCAATTGGTGTAACTACTTCTATAGTAGGGGCTCCTATATTCATAATTATCATGAAAAGAGGAAGAAAGATATGAGTATTTTAAAGATAAAAGATCTTATCTTTTCATATAACAATCATTTTAAATTGAATATTTCTGAAATGTATCTTGAAAAAGGTGAATTTGTTTCTATAATAGGGCCAAATGGTTCAGGGAAAACAACTATATTAAAACTTTTAACTGGTTTAGAAAAACCAATGAAAGGGAATATATATGTTGAAAATAAATCTATTTATGAATATTCCAAAAAAGAATTGTTTAAAAAGATTGCTGTTGTTCCACAGGAATTCTTTACATCATTTGATTTTAAAGTGGAAGATATTATTTCTTCTGGAAGAATTCCATATGCGGGTTTAGTATCAGTTGAGGAAAATAACAAAGTAATGGAAGAAACAATGAAAAAAACAAATACATATGTTTTTAAGAATAGAGTATATAATTATTTAAGTGGTGGTGAAAAGCAACGCGTGATGTTAACGCGTGCTCTGGTTCAACAGACCGATATTTTATTACTTGATGAATTTGTTTCTCAAATAGATCCAGGATTTACCCAGCAATTAATAAGAATGGTGAAAAATGAAGTTGTAGAAAATAATAAAGGAATACTGGCAATATTCCACGATATTAATATTGCATCATTGTATTCTGATAGAATATATATTTTAAAAAATGGTGAAATAAAGTATTCAGGAACGCCTGAAAAAGTAATTACCAGGAAAATAATGAAAGAAATTTTTGATATAGAATGTTTTATTGTGGAGCATCCTTTCAAAAATAAGCCACAGGTGATTTTTGAGTATTAATTTGATAAAAATTGTGAAATTTGATATAATAGAATTGAGTTATATTTATACAAAAAGAACGAAAGGAGGAGGATGAATTGAGTAAGGTAAAGTATTTAGTAAAAATTGATCAGGTGGAACAATTATCACAGGAAGAGAAAGAACAGTTAAAAAAAGTAACTGAAAAATACAAATTTAGAGCAAATGATTATTATCTTGGATTAATTAATTGGGAGGATCCCAATGATCCTATAAGGAATTTGATAATTCCGCAAATGGGTGAATTGGAAGAATGGGGAAGATTAGATGCATCCAATGAGAAGTCATATACCATAAGCAAAGGATTGCAGCATAAATATAGAGATACAGCTTTGCTTTTGGTAAATGATGTATGTGGAGGTTTTTGTAGATTCTGTTTTAGAAAAAGATTGTTTATAAATGTTGGTGCAGAGGTTGTTAGAGATGTAAGTGAAGACCTTGAATATATAAGACAACATAAGGAAATAACAAATGTATTATTAACAGGTGGAGATCCATTATTGCTTGCAACTGAAAAGCTGGAAAATATTATAAAACAGATTAGAGAAATTGAACATGTTCAGATTATAAGAATTGGATCAAAGATGGTTGCATTTAATCCACATAGAATTATTGACGATCCAAAATTAATTGAAATGATTAAAAAATATTCAACTGATGAAAAGAAGATATATATTATGACACAGTTTAATCATCCAAATGAAATAACTGATGTAGCAATTAAAGCTGTAAATATGTTATTAAAAGCAGGAGCAATTTTAGCCAACCAGACACCGTTAATTAAAGGTGTAAATGCTGATTATAAGACATTGGAAGCATTGTTTAAAAAGCTTTCATTTATAGGTGTTCCACCATATTATGTATTTCAGGGAAGACCTGTTGCTGGTAATAAACCATTTGCAGTGCCTGTTGAAGAAGGATATCAAATTTTCTTAAAGGCTATTATGAATGTTTCTGGACTTGCTAAGAGAGCTAAATTTGCTATGTCTCATGAAACAGGTAAGATTGAAGTTGCAGGACTTACAAAAGAGCATATTATCTTTAGATATCAAAGGGCACATGATCCTAATAATGCAGGTAAGTTTATGGTATATAAAAGAAATCCAAATGCATATTGGCTTGATGATTATAAGGAACTTGTTGAAGAATTCGTTGTTGAAAATCCACAACCATAATAAAATCCCCGGTTATTTTTTATAACCGGGGATTTTATTATATAAGTAAAACATAAAAGAAAACATGAATAAAAAGGTGAATGAAGGCTTGAAATTTCCCTAACGGAAATATTGTGTGAGCCGGAACAGCAAAAGTATTGTGAAAAATAAAAACGAATGAAGACTCGAAGAACGCCCGAAAAAACTGCGAATGAAGAGGGACAAAAAAACAGGATGTTTTTTTGAGCGCAGCTTCTGCAGGGATGCAGAATCTAAGCGACCCCGCGAATATGAGCAGTTTTTGAGGATCAGCGTTCGAGTTGTCTGAAAGAGTTTTTATTTTTCACAATTATAAGAAATTTCACCGCCTGAAGAAACCTTTTTAGGAGTGTTTTTTATAGAACAAGGATTAGAAATTCTTGCCGTCTGAGTGAATATTATTTTTCTACTTGAGGGAGTTTTTATTTTTCTCAATCAACACCACAAAAAGATTTTTGTTTATTGTAAAAATAGTGTATAATTTTAGTAAGGGATAAGATGAAAAACAGGAGGGGAAGAATATGGATTTAGTAGAATCAGGAAGAAAGAAGATTGAATGGGTTAAACAGCACATGAAGGTTTTAAATACTTTAAAAGAAATGTATATGGATGAACAACCTTTTAAAGGAATTAATGTGGCAATGAGTATTCATTTAGAGGCAAAAACAGCATATACAGCTGTTGTTTTACATGAGCTTGGTGCAAATGTTGCTATTACAAGTAGTAATCCTTTGTCCACGCAAGATGATGTTGCTGAAGCGTTGAAGACATATGGTGTAAATGTATATGCAAAAAGATCAACAGATGAAGAATTATATTGGAAAAATATAGATAAAGTTCTTGAAATTAAACCTAATATTGTTATAGATGATGGTGCAGATCTTGGAATTAGAATAGTTGAAAAATTTCCAGAATTGCTTGAGAATATTTGGGGGATTAATGAAGAAACGACTACAGGGATAAAGCGATATAAGGCGCTTTTAAATGATGGGAAATTGCCAGTTCCTGTAATAGATATAAATGATTCATATATGAAATATCTTTTTGATAATAGGTATGGAACAGGGCAATCAACATGGGATGGAATAATAAGATCAACCAATCTTACAGTAGCGGGTAAAAATGTTGTTGTAGCTGGATATGGCTGGTGTGGTAAAGGTGTTGCAATGAGAGCCAAAGGGTTAGGAGCAAGGGTAATAGTAACAGAAGTTGATCCAATAAAGGCAATAGAAGCTGTAATGGATGGATTTTCTGTAATGCCAATGGATGAAGCAGCAAAAATTGGAGATTTCTTTGTTACTGTAACAGGAGATATTGATGTAATAACTGAAAAACACTTTATGATGATGAAAGATGGAGTTGTTTTAGCTAATGCAGGACATTTCGATATTGAAGTAAAGGTTGCAGATCTTGAAAGAATAAATACAGAAAAGAAAGAGGTAAGACCGGGTGTAACTCAATATACAATGCCAAATGGAAATAAATTGTATTTACTTGGAATGGGGAGACTTGTAAATCTTGTAAATGGCGATGGACATCCAGTAGAAATAATGGACTTATCTTTCTCTTTACAATTAGAAGGTGCAAAATATATTAAAGAACATAAAGGCGAAATAGAAGTTTCTGTAAGACCTGTTCCTTATGAAGTGGATTTAAATATTGCGAAGATAAAATTAAAGACTATGGGAATAGATATAGACGAATTAACTCCTGAACAAATTGAATACTTAAATAGTTGGAAATAATAAAACAACGCCAACCGATTAAAGGTTGGCGTTGTTTTTTAAGTTAACGTCTATTTGAGTAAATGGAATTTCTATATTATGTTCATTAAGTAATTTATGTATTTCTGCTGCAATTTTATTTGGATTTTCGAAATAAACTTCTTTTTTAAGCCAGAATTTTAAAGAAAAGTCAATTGATGATGAATTAAATCCAGAAAATAAAACCCATGGTTTATGATTTTCATCTCTATATATTAAAGAGGAAGAATTTAAATATTCATCTATAATATTAAGGAATTTATTCAGGTCTGTATCATAAGAAACTCCAATATTTATCTCGTTTCTTCGTATGTCTTCAGGCCAGAAATTTGTTATTGAACTGTTCCAGATTGTTTTGTTTGGAATTCTTATAAGTTTTCCATCAAAGGTTTTTAGTATTGTATGATTCAAGTCTATTTGATCTATTATTCCAGATATTCCATTAACTTCAACAATATCTTTTTCTTTTATTGTTTTTGAAAACATTAATAATATTCCACAAATAAAATTAGATAAAGGTTCTTGAATTGCAAATGCCACAATAACACCTGAAACTCCAAGTCCTGTAAGAAACGGCATAAAATCTTTAAATATGAGGGATAATATAATAAAACCACCAAGGGTATAAGATACTATATTTGTTAATACTTTTAACGTATTTTTATATTCAAGTTCTTTTCCCGTTTTTTCTGTTACGGTAACAATAGTTTTATATGCAATTTTGGAAAAGTATTTTGAAAGAAATAAGACTATAATACTTATTCCTATACGTATTGCATAATCTACTATTAGATTAACATCGATATTCATATTATATCCCCCAATTAATTATTATCTCTTAAGTGTTCCCACCGTTCTTAAGAAATCATCTGCCGTTTGAACAGCTCTGGCATTTAAATCATATGTTCTTTGAGCAACAATCATATTTACCATTTCTTTTACTACATCCACATTTGATTTTTCAAGAGAACCCTGTTCAATTGAACCGTAGCCGTCCTGGTTTGGTATACCTTCAGTTGCTACACCTGAAGCATCTGTTGCAAGATAAAGATTATTTCCAATAGCCTTTAATCCAGCTGGATTTACAAATTTTACCAATGTTATATTACCAACGTTTTGAGTTGTTCCATCTGGTAATTTTGCACTTACAATTCCATCAGGTGATATATTTACACCTGTTGCGTTTGCTGGTATTGTAATATTTGGAACCATCAAAAGACCGTTTGAATTAACAAGCCTTCCATTTGCATCGATTTTAAATGCACCGTCTCTTGTATATGCAATTCTTCCGTCCTGCATTTGTACCTGAAAGAAACCGTCTCCGAAAATGGCTAAATCAAATGTTCCACCAGTTTGTTCAATGTTTCCCTGTGTGAATATTCTATTTGTTGCTGCTATTCTAACACCATGACCAACATATTCTCCAGTTGGTAGCATTGAGTTTTGTGCTGTAGGTGTTCCAGCTTCTTTTATAGGTGTGTATAACAAGTCCTGAAACTCAATCCTTTGAGCTTTATAACCTGTTGTGTCAACGTTAGCAAGATTGTTTGATACAGTATCAAGTCTTCTCTGTTGAGCAATCATTCCTGTTGATGCAGAATATAATGATACTAACATAATATCTTCCTCCTTGAATTATCTTAAATAGGTTATTTTATATTATTTTAAATTCTTTGAGCGCTTTCTATTACCTTACCTGTCATTGTGTCCTGGGTAGTTACAGATTTTTCTAAAATATTAAATGCTCTATTAGCATTTATAAGATTTATCATTTCTTTTAAGGTATTCACATTTGATTTTTCTATACTTCCCTGAATAATCCTGAAATTATCAGCTTTTATTTCATTTCCTGTAAAGAGATTTATTCCAAATTTTGAAGGGTTTTCAAGATTTACTATTGCTATTTTTTGACCTGTTAATTGATTACCATTGTAAATATTTCCTTTTTCATCAACATTGAAATTTTGTGGAATTTGTATAGGTTTATTATTTTCGTCTAAAACATAATCGCCTTCAGAAGTAACTAAAAATCCTTTATCATTTCTATTGAATTCTCCATTTCTTGAATAATAAATGTTGTTATTTCTCATAACTTTAAAAAAGCCATCTCCAAAAATTGCAAAATCTAAAGGATTATTTGTTGTTGTTATCTGTCCTTGCTCCAATATGGGTTTTGTTTCATCGGCAATTAAAGCAGTTTCCATATAACCAACATGTTTTCCGCGGTTTATATCGGTAGAATCATAATTTCTAAATTCTTTTTCAAGATAGGCTTTAAACATTATTTCATCTTTTTTATATCCTGCAGTATCAGCATTTGCAAGATTATTTGAAATATTATCCAGTTGAGCCATGTTGGCAAGCATTCCCATTGTTGAGAAATATAAACCTCTTGTCATATATAAAATCGCCTCCTGCGAATATACTCATTAATATATTTCTATTATTGAGGTAATATTCCCTAAAAAATTAAGGCTTTCCATATTGGAAAGCCTTAAAAGGACGATATCTTTGACATCTCTGATACTAAATTGATAGTACATGTGTATTTGGAGTTTTCGAAATTATTTGAAACATATGTGTTGTCATCTTTTTTGATGAAGTTATTTAAATCTTTCATGGAAAATTCTCCATTGTGTTTTAGAATTACAAAAACTTCATTTGGTATTTCAAATATAATGTTACTTAGATATGATTTTATATAAATTTCACTGTCGTTCTTTGAAGATGGGATTATATGGATTTTTGAAGCTTTTGCGTCAATTTTTGTTATTTTGTTGTTTATTCCAAATAAATCCAGTAATAGATTTCCTGTGTTTGAATTTATTTCAATATGTGTTTCATAATTTTCCGGGATTTTTATTATATTTGCCATCTTTTCCATGGATTTTATTGAGTCAAAACGTAATTTGTTTTTAAGCTTTAATTCGTTATTTTCAAAAAGAATATAATTTTTAAATAAGGAATTTTTATAGGATTCGATAACTTTAATTTTATTTTTTTCGTCTTCGTTTAGTGTTACGCTATTATCACTCCAGCTGGTATCAATATAAACTTTTAATTCAGAATTTTTTTCAGGCGTAAAAACTTTTTCTTCCTGTGTTTTATCGTTTTTTTTCATGGATATAGAAACTTTAAATGAAAAGATTCCAATTAATCCGGCGGAAAATAATAAACTTCCAATATAGAGCATAAATACATCACCAAAGGAAAGAGGATTTTTAAATCCGATTGTGATATCAATTACAAGTAAGAGGCCAAATATAACTGAAGCAAGGGCTTCTTCTGTTTTTTTCTTAAAATTTGAAATACCAAATACAATACTTGCTGCGGCTAAAAAACCTTTTATAATAATTCCTATTGTTATAATATTTCCTGAAAGAGATAATAATATTAAAGCTCCTAAAATTATAAATAATATGCCGTATATCATTGTCCCACCCCGCTTATCGTTTTAAGATTTTTGTTATTCCATAGGATATTAACCATGCGCCGACTATCACAAAAAAAATATCTTTATATCCAAAATTAAAGTTATATATATCAAATGCATCGAGTAGTAATATAGGTCCTGTTAATAAACCAAAAATCAAATCTGATACAAACTTTATTTTTCGATTTTTTGAGGTTAAAAAACGTTTATTCCATAGATTTTCTGTTATATCATCTATTATTTCTTCGGCTTCTTCACCCCTTAATGTTACCTTTTCGCCATCTGTTGAAAGTTCAAGTACAGTATTTTTGTTTCCAAGAAATGGAAATATTAATGCAAAAATTCCAAAGAGTATTTCAAAGATTATCAAAAAAGATGTAGGCCAGCTTATTGTAATTGAAGTAATAATAAATAATCCTAAAGCCATAAAAAATACAGGAATAAATTTCATAAAACCCCTCCTTAAAAATATTAAGTATTTGATTTATAATCATTAATATTATATACTATTTTTTTATAAAAATCAAGTTATCTATTTAAATTTATTTATTCGAATAAAATTATCTTTTTTTAAATGTTTTTGAATCTGAAAAAAAATATGGTATAATATCGTTGAGATATCTTAATAGTACATGATTATGGAGGTGGAATAATGGATTTCACAGTTGATTTCTCAGAAAAGGACTCCTATTATTTAATAAAGGTTGAAGGTGAAATTGATGCTTATCATTCCGCAACGTTTAAACAAAAGGTAAAAGAGAAATTTGCTGAACCTAAATTTACTAAGTTTGTGATTGATATGTCAGCGGTTTCATATATTGACAGTGCTGGATTAGGGGCAGTTGTAAGTTTATTAAAAGAAGCAAGAAATCTTAATAAAGAACTTGTTTTAGCAGGATTACAATCACAGGTTAGAAAGATTTTTGAAATGACAAAGCTCGATAAAATCGTTAAAATTGTAGATACTGTTGAAGAAGCTTAAATAATAAAAAGCTGGTTCGAAAATGAACCAGCTTTTTTATTTATAGGAGTATTATTTCATAACAAAATTAATTTCAACTACAGGATTTCCTTCAACATCCTTTGTTAATATAGCAGATGCCAATCCGCCATAATTTTTTTCTGTTAATCCTGAAATCCCAAGATAATCTTCTGCAAATTTTATTATATTTTTTAAATCAAAGAACATTATGCTAAATTGTGGATTTGGAACCTTGTTTTTTAATTCATTGTATACTTTGTTTTGAGATAATTTTTCTTTTGATTTCTGGAATTTATAAACTTCTTCTTTTTCTTTGTTTGAAACGTATAATAAATCTCCATCCTTCCATATATATATGCTTAATTCTTTGTCTTCTACATTTTCTTCGATTTTTATATAATTATCTGATATTACTTTGTATGTGGTATCATTTTTTGAAAGAATATCTTCAACTTCTTTAATTGTTAATCCAGTGTTGGCGACCAAAGAGAAGATAAGATCTATATTTATTTCTCCAGTTTCTTCATCGCTATTTATATTCATATTCATGTTTTGCTCAACCCAATTTGATTTGTTTAATATATCTTTTATTGTATCGCCGGAGATATTTAAACCTGGGATATTTGTATCAAAATCTTTTGGAATATAATTTGTTTTTGAATAATATAATCCATAGAAATTATCTGTTTCGTAATTAAATGAGTCTTTTATATTTTCAGGTATATTATCCAGGATATAGAATTTTCCATATAAGATAGAATCTTTTATATATGAGAATCCATAACCGTTTAAGCTGCTTGTTTGAATTTCTTCATAAATACCTGTATCATTAAATCGTTTTTTAGGCGTATAACCAATTTTTGTATTGTTGTAAAAATCACCATTTGATGTAATGATTAAATAATCCTGTAAATCGCTTTTTTTAACTATATAGCTGAGGTTAAGATTTACATCGTCTGTAGGGATTAATGTATCTGCTAATTTTTTGAATACTTCAACAAACTTTTCGCCATCGTTTAAAGGACCGAGTATAATACCGAAATCGTAATTGTTATCTTCAGGTTCAACTACAAAAAAAGCAATGTTATTTTTAAATGCATCGTATATATCAGAGCTTTCCATTTCCAGAGATTGAGCTATAGCATCGATATATGCGACAGCATATGTTTCTGCATATAGCGGATCGTCCAATACAGTTCCAAATGAATTAACTGTTTTTAAGTCTTCATATACTTTTTGTGCATTGTGAAAAACAAAAACTGTTTTGGAATTTTCCGGAATTAATTGATAAATATCAGCAAAAATACTCAATGAAATGATAAGAATGGTAAATACAAGTAAAACCTTTTTCATGCTCCACCTCCATAATTTTAATAATTAATAAAATCAATTTAATTATATCATAAAATAAAAATTTAAAGTGATGATTATGAAAAAATTAACATATAAATTAAATTTTTGAAAAATAAATTTATAATATAAATGAGGAAACCATTATGGTTTCCTCAAGGTTTTTGATAAGCTTTTAGGATGTCGTTTATAAGAGGTTTCATGTTGTTTTTTGCTATTAGTACTGAATATTGATCGATAATCATATCATTAAACCATTTCTCTGTATTAGATTTTGGAAGTAAGGTGTTTTCAAATGCCTTTGAGTTATACATATCTTTAAATACTTTTGAGAATACTGAACTTACCAATTCTGCAGCAACTTCTTCTTTTTTTAGATTATGATAATCCTTTGGAGCGCCATTTAATGTTATTGATGAAATATTCATTATATCACCACCAGTTCAGCATATAAATATCCGGCAGATGAAAGATTTTGTATAATAGCGATTATATCTTGGGGAGTTGCACCTGCTGCTTTTAATGCATTGACCAAATTATATATAGTTGCATCACTATCTCCCACTTTTCCATTATTAACAGTAATAACAAAATTACCATAACTTATAGTAAAATCTGCTATTTTTACATTTCCGCCAAATACTATAGTTCCTGTTTTTTCGTTTATAACAATTTTTGCTTTTGAATCTGGATCAATTTCAACATCTTCTATTAATGCGAGGAATGAAATTAAATCGTCTGAGAAAACATCAGGTATTTTTACACGTATAGCAGAAGGATCCATAGCCTTAGCTAATTTTTGACCAAATTGAGCATTAATTGATAATGCTGTTCTTGCTGCTGTTGTTATATCGGGGTTTCTGAGTAGCACTGTTACAGTATCATTTGAAACGATATTTGCAGGTATTTCATTTTCTACTATTGCTCCCTGGGGAATTGTACCGTTTACCTTGTTTCTCTTTTGAAGGTTTGCAGTATTGCTAACTTCTACACCACCTGTAATTACACTTCCCTGAGCAACAGCATACACCTGACCGTCTGCACCGTATAAAGGAGTTTGTATTAAATATCCTCCTTCAAGGCTTTTTGAATCTCCTGCAGCTGTTACAACAACATCCAGTTTCATACCTTCTTTATAAAAAGCCGGTATATCAGCAAAAACAAAAACAATAGCCGAATTTTTTGTTGTGAATGAATTTTGAATATTGATGTTAAGATTTTTCATCATATTTGATAGTAATTCTGATGTAACCTTCCCTGAATCTCCTGTGCCATTTAATCCTGTTACCACACCAATTCCAAATAACTGATTATCTCTTGCACCTCTAAAATAGGCAATATCTTTTAATCTTACAGCTGAAAAAGATATAGAATAAAGCATTATAATTAAGCTAAATATAATAAAAGTTTTTTTCACCATAGTCACCCCTTAAAAGAATAGATTTGATATTCCAGAAAGCATCCATGCCAACCATGTTTTTTTGTTGGGATTTTTTTGTAAATCAGTATCTCCCTGATACCATATTTTTGCTTCAGCAAGATTTTTAGAGTCTATAACGCCATCTTTAATATATTGCGGATCAACATAACCTTCTATTATCATTATCTTTTTCTGTGAATCTACCTTAAATTCCTTTTCTCCGTATATTTTTACAATGCCATTATCTAAGACCTCAACTACTTTTGCAGAAACATATAAACTAACCTTTGCCTGACTTTGAGAAGAGGTTTTTTTATTTGAAACGCTAACCTTATCTGGAGAATTTGCGCCAAGAGGTAAAAATTTAGTTAGATCAAGATTTCCTATTGTATTAAATATTGCGCCAACTGTTCCCATTACACCAGAAAAAGGATCAGGGTTGTTATCTGATAAACTTAAAGATGGTGCTTCAGAAACAGCTACTGTTATAATATCTCCCAGGGAATATACCTTTTCTGGATTTGAGTATAAATTTTTTGTATGGGCTTTTTTCCATAATGAATCCGAAAATGAAAATGTTGATAATAAGATTATCATGATAATAAACGAAATCCTTTTCATCTTAGTTACCTCCTATGTCAATAATTACTTTTGGTCCTTTGTATAACTTTCCTGTTATTAATACTCCTGTTTTTTCATTTCTTCCTGAAACAATTTCACCAATTATTGCATCATTTAAAACGCGCATCCACGATAATATTTTTACACCATAAGCATAAACTTCGACAGGAATTATCTGGCCGGCTTTTACATCAGGTATCTTTTTTACTGAATTTTCGTAAATAATTTCATTTTTTCTTATTTTTCTATTAGCTTGAAATTTTATTAAATCTTTTTTTTCAACTATAAGTGGTGAAAAATTAAGAGAATATATATCAACGGTTTTTGTTGCTAAAAGTGAATCATTTAAAGGAGTTTTATAATCTATATTGTTTTTTGCTATAAATACATTTTTATAATTTGAAACATTTGCTTTGAAGGATATATATTTTTTATTATTAAAATCATCAAGTATTAAAAAATTACCAAATACATTGTTCATAGTTCTTCGATAATTTATATCAAGTACAGTTGAGACTTTTGTGTCTGTATAAAACTTGCTTATTTCAAAGGAATTGATAGTTGCTGTTTTTGAATCTTCAAGGAATATATTTTTAAAATAATCTTCCAATATATATTTTGTATCATTTTTGTTTAAATTAGAATTATTTTTTGTTTTAGTTGGCATATAAAATATTGTTATTATGGTTGACTCAAAGGTTATATTTTCATAATTTGTAAGAGACTCAATCATATTTTTAAGTTTTGAAGCGTCATAAGTTATAGTTTCGCCTGTAAAGAAAGCAAGTGTTCTGTCATTTTTTATTTCAGGAAAAATATCTTTTAAAGAAAAGATATTATCAATAGAAATTATGCTTGCTGGTAATGTAATCTGGTTATTTGCAAATATGAAAGTAGATAAATATATTAAAAATACTATTGAAAGAAATTTTAGATGTTTCATCTAATCACCACGCTTTTTAATCTAATTAATTTTTCAATAGACGGATAGGAAAATCCTTAAAGAATAAATAATAAAAAGGCAGGTTTTGCACCTGCCTTTAAATATGAATTATTTAATTTTTCTTTTCTTCTTTTGGTTTTATTTCGCCGTTGCTGGTTCTGATTAATAATTTATCATCTTTTAAGTCAATAATTACTTTACTTTTTGGAGGAATTTCGCCAGCAATTATTTTATTTGCCAATTCCATTTCGATTTCTCTTTCTATAACTCTTCTTAATGGACGAGCACCAAAGATTCTATCATAACCTTTTTTAGCAATATATTCTTTTGCGTCTTCTGTAATCATTAATTCTATATCTTTTTCTTTTAATCTTTCTTCTGTGCGTTTTAATAATATTCCAACAATTTCTTTTACTTCTTCTATGGTTAATGGTTTAAATACCACTATTTCATCTAAACGGTTAAGGAATTCCGGTCTAAAGAATTTCTTTAATTCTTCTTTTATCAATTTTTCCAGTTCTTCTTCTGTAGAAGCCTTTTCTTCTTCGCTTACAAATCCAAGGTGCCCTTTGTGTTCTAATGTTTTTAAAATCCCTTCAGAACCGATGTTGCTTGTCATTATAATAATGGTATTTCTGAAGTCTACGGTATTACCTTTTCCGTCGGTTAATCTTCCGTCGTCTAATACCTGTAATAATACATTGAATACATCTGGATGTGCTTTTTCTACTTCATCGATTAGTATTACTGAATACGGTTTTCTTCTAACAGCTTCTGTTAATTGACCTCCTCTTTCATATCCTACATATCCTGGAGGTGAACCAATTAATCTTGAAACTGCATGCTTTTCCATGTATTCAGACATGTCAATTCTGATTAGTGCGTCTTCTGTATCAAATAATACTTCAGCTAATGCTTTTGCTAATTCTGTTTTACCAACTCCAGTTGGACCAAGGAATAAGAATGAACCTATAGGTCTTGTTGGATCTTTTAAACCAGCCCTTGCTTTTCTTATATGTTGAGCAACTTTAACAATAGCATCTTCCTGCCCTACAACTCTTTTGTGTATTTCTTTTTCAAGGTTAAGTAATTTTTCTCTTTCTTCTTCGAGCATTTTTTTAGCTGGAATTCCTGTCCATTTTTCAATAATTTCTGCAATTTTGTCTTCATCTACAATTACTTCTTCCTCTTCTTTGTCTTTTTCCTTTTCGTATTCTTCTTTTAGTCTCTCAATTTCTTTTTCCAATTCAAATAATTTTTGTTTCTTTAAAGCAGCTTCTTCATATTTTCCTTTTACTGTTAAGTCGTTAATTTCTTCTTCTAATTCCTTTGCTTCGTATTCCAATTTCTTAATATTGGATAATTTAGAGCTCTTTTCAAGTCTTGCTTTTGCTGCAGCTTCGTCGATTAAATCTATAGCTTTATCTGGTAAGAATCTATCTGTTATATATCTATGTGATAACTTCACTGCTGCAACTACTGCTTCATCTGAAATTTTAACATTGTGATGTTTTTCAAATGTTTCTTTTATACCTCTCAAGATTTCTATTGCGTCTTCTAATGAAGGTTCATCAACCTGAACAGGTTGGAATCTTCTTGCAAGAGCTTTATCTTTTTCAATATACTGTCTATATTCATCAAGTGTTGTTGCACCTATAACTCTTAATTCTCCTCGTGCAAGATCAGGTTTTAACATATTTGCAGCATCCATCGAATTTCCTTCTGCTTTTCCTGCGCCGATAATTGTATGCAATTCATCAATGAATAATATAATTTTATCACCCTGTTTTTTTACTTCATCGATTACATTTTTTAGACGTTCTTCAAATTCTCCTCTGAATTTTGCGCCTGCCAGTAATCTACCCATATCTAGCTGTAAAATTCTTTTGTCTATTAATGCATCTGGAACAGCACCTTTTACTATTCTCTGTGCTAATCCTTCTACTATAGCTGTTTTACCTACACCTGGATCACCAACGAGAACAGGATTGTTTTTTGTTTTTCTGCTTAATATCTCAATAGTTCTTTGGATTTCAATATCTCTTCCAATAACAGGCATTAATTTCTTTTCTTCTGCCATTTTTGTCAAATCAATGGTAAACTGTTCTAAAACATCTCCAACTTTTTCTTCTGTTCCTTCTTTGGTTACTTTTATGTTTTTTAATTCTTCATAAACTTCTGTGGTTGTTAATCCGTATTTTGAGAATAATTTTGCTGAATAAGATGTTCCATCGAGCATTATTCCAAGTAATAAATGCAATGTTGTAATAAGTTTATGTTTGGTTTTTCTTGCTTCTGTTTTTGCAATTTCAAAGATTCTTTCTAATGTGCTGGAAATATATACCCTATTATCAGTAAGGTTTCCGTATGAATATTGTGCGTTTTCTGCCAATTCACTTTCTATATTATCCTTTATAGCGTCTACGTTTATTGTTTCAAATAATTTTTTTACATGTTCATCATCGCTATCAAGAATGGCAAGTGTAATATGTTCAGGTGTTAACACATTGGTGCCATATCCATTGGCAATTGTTCTGGCGTTTTCTATTATTTCCAGCGATTTTTCTGTAAAGTTTTTTGGGTTTAGCATACCCATCACCTCCTGAGGTATCTATTTTTAATTTTTATTTTTAGCAATCGTAATAATTATTTGCTAAGAATATTTCAAAAAATAAAGGATAGATTTGCTATCCGACATATTAGACTGTTTTTTGAATAGAATGTTCAAAAAAATAATTTCTTTTTGGTAACATAATAATTAAAATTAAATAAACCCGGGATTTTATTGCATCCCGGGTTTGAATTAATTTAGAATATTAAATCAATCCCAGCTTTTATATAAGGTGCATTGTTAGCTGGATAATTACCACCTATTGAGCTTTCAAAAGTATAACCACTTTCTATGATAATTCCAAAATTCTTATGTGGTTTTAGTTCTAATCCTATTATAGGAGTTATACCAATACCAACATCAGCAATATAGTCTTCATTGTAATCAATTTCGGTATTGTAATAACTTGAGATATACAAATCGGCCCCCAGATTTAAATTTCCAAATGTATATTCAGGTGTGTATCTTATATTTAATCCTGTAGAAGTGTAAAATGTATTTATATCATCTGAAAATTCTACAAAAACACCATATGTGAAGTTTTTATAATTGTCAATAAGAAAATCCATTCTTAATGAATAAATATCCGGGAGTTTTGTTGTCATTGATAAAGAAAAATGTGCTCTAAATGGAGAAATATCCGGATTTTCTATTACACTGACTGTATTATCTAGAGCGAATTCAGGTTCTTCTAAAATCTCTAAGATTGCGGAATTGGAGGAAACTTCTTTTGTGACTAATTTTCCGCTTGTTTTTCTATATACATCACCATTTATTTCGTAATTTTTTGCGAATGAGAACATCATTCCTTTATATACTCCATTATTTCTTCCAATATTTACTAAAACACGTGAATTTGCTTCAATACCTATAATTTTACCGCTAATTAAAAATAATTTATTCATTCTATATACAAGGGTATTTACCAGACTTGATATGGCTTCCTCTCTTGCCATTTCTTTTGCTTCGTATTCTGAAACATATTGTGAAACGTAATGAGTTCCAACAGCATCTATAGTTTTTATTTCCAGAATCTGACTTGTTTCAATATCTATTAATCTATATGCCCCTTCAATGTGGTATTCATACCAGATATTATCATATTCATCGGTTTTTCTATATGATTCTGCATCTATAACTTCTATATAAACAATATAATCTGCTGCTAATTGATTTAAATTAAAATTATCTTTTGATGTGAGACCGTGTAAAATTCTTTCTATTTCATTCATTACGTTTATATCTCTTTCTACAAGTCTATACTTTCCCTGGTTAATTAATGCTTCTTTAAGTTTGTGTTCTACTTTTGTTGATAAAAATGAATAACCTCTTGAATAAATTAAAAGGGTTTTTCTTGAATCTTTGTTGTTTACAGCGAAAATAGAAATAAATAAAGAAAACATTAATAAAATTAATAGAATCTTTTTATTATTCATATAAATTCACCTCCAATAAGATTTCTTTTTTATTATATCACAATATACAAAATTTGAAATAAATATGAAATAAGAAATGAATTAACGTTAAATTAAAATTAATGGAATATATCTCTAATGATTTTGGTACTATAAATTTTGTATAATTATAACAAAATAAAAAAAATAAATAAGAGAGGAGAGAATATTTTGAAAAAGAATTGGAGGGTCTTTTGGGACTCGGCTAATCCTTTATTTGAGGAGAATTTAAAGCTTGCAAGGCATATCTCCTCAGAATTAGGATTATCCGAATTTCTGGTTAAACTGCTTATTGCACGTGGAATTACCGATATAGAGCAGATAAAAGAATTTTTATATCCCGATGAATCAACGGTTATAGATCCATATCTTTTGAAGGATATGGATAAAACTGTTGATATTTTATTTGATATAAGGGATAAAGGAGAAAAATTAGTTGTATATGGAGATTATGATGCTGATGGGGTTACAGCGGCTGCTGTAATTTACCAGGGATTTAAAGCATTGGGATGGGATATAGAAGCATATATTCCAAATAGAATAGATGAAGGATATAGTTTAAATATTGAAGCTATAGATGAGCTATATAATAAGGGATATAAAAATATTATTACTGTAGATTGTGGAACAACGTCACTTAAAGAAATAGCTCATGCAAAAGAAAAAGGAATGAGAATTATAATTACTGATCATCATGAAATGCAGGAGGTTTTACCGGAAGCAGATGCTATTGTAAACCCTAAAAGGCATGATGATGAATATCCGTTTAAAGGATTATCGGGAGTAGGTGTTGCTTTTAAGGTGTTACTTGCAGTTTATGAGAAAATAAATGATATAAAATTTGATCCGTTTTCTCTTGTGGATCTTGTTGCTCTTGGAACTATTGCTGATATAGTTCCTTTAAGATCCGAGAATAGGTATTTTGTAAAGAGAGGGCTTGAAAAGTTAAGAACTGATCCCAGTCCTGCATTAAGGCATTTGATGAGGGAAATTGGTGTGATGCCAGAAGATGTAAAATCTTATGTTATAGCATATAAAATTGCACCTAAAATAAATGCAGCTGGAAGAATGGCTGATGCCATGAAAGCATTTGAGTTATTGCTTACGGAAGAAGAAAAAAATATAGAAAAGAAAGTTAAACAATTATTAGACTTAAATACCGAAAGGCAAAAACATGAAAGGCGTATATATAAATCAGCATTAAGTTTAATGGATATTAATCCGGATTTTCATGATAAAAAGGTTCTTGTTTTAAGCGGCCAGGATTGGCATCTAGGGGTTCTTGGAATTGTGGCTTCTAAGCTTTCAAATAAATTTAACAAGCCTGTTCTTCTTGTCTCAACTACTTCTGAAGATAATCTTGGAAAAGGGTCTGCCCGAAGTCCGCAGGGAGTTAGTCTTATTGAATTAATGAAAAATATTACTAAAGAAAATGAAGATTTCTTTAAGGAATATGGTGGTCATGAATTGGCTGCCGGATTTACAATTGATTCTGAAAAAATAGAAATGCTTAGAGAAAAGATTAATGAAGTATACTCAAATATTTATGGCGATAAAGAACCGGAATCTGAAATAGAAATAGACATGGAAATTGAGAATTTATGGGGTAATTTCTTTGACGATATATCTCTTTTAGAACCATTTGGTTATCAAAATCCAGAGCCGACATTTTTAATAAAGGATGTAGTACTTGAAAAAGTAAAACTTTTTGGTGCTGAAGAAGAGAATATAGCAGCAATAGCAAAAACACCTAAGGGTATGATATTTGAAATTGTTGGTTATGGTGTATTAGCAAATAAAAGGGAAAATATTACGGGGAATATAAAATGTAATATAGTTGGTAATTTCAGAGTTGAGAGAACATTTTATAACAATCAAAAGGTATTGAAATTTTATGTAAAAGATATAGAATTTGTCGGTGATTCTTTAACTGAAAAAGAAAATCATGGAAATTTATTAATATCATTACATGCTAAAGATAATGTTCATCATCTTACAAATTATAAGTATAAAATATTGCTCGATATTATAGAACAAAATAGAACTGCAATATTTGCACCTCTTAAGATAAAAAATACATTATTAATTGAAAAGATTAAAAATACTGTATCAAAGGGAGAAAAACTCATTATCATAGGTGCATCGCACTTGTTGCTTGAGTATACTTATAAAATTATTAATCAATATATTTCTTCCGATAAAATTTATTATAATAAAAAATCTCATATAGAAAATAGTGTATTAAAAAGTAAAAGAGTTATTCTTTTAACAGTACCGGCGTATATGCAAAATATACACAAGCTCAATGAGTTTTCTAAAAACCTTTTAATTGATGAACCAATCTATTCATTCTCGCATCAGGCTATAGCAAATATTCCAGAGTATATTCAGTTTAGAAAAGTAGTTAGAACTAAAATATATAATATAAACATTTTAGGGACATTTTATGATGAAACCATAAAAGAATTTTTGAAACTTAGTGGATATAGAGTTGCAAATGTTAACTCCAATGTTCCTTCTTTTGAAGTTGTAAAGGAAATAAATTCCAACAAGTTAAAACTTATAAAGGATTATTTATATAATTCCAAAAATCTCAATATTATAGTTGATAATGTCACACCATATAAAAATTTAAAGAATTATATTTCTCAAACATATGAATATTCCGAAGATTATATATTGTATTATTCGCACATGCATACATTTTTTGAAAAAATAAATATTAGAGAGATTAATAAAAAAGGACCTTCGAGAATATTAATTTCAGAATTTGCAAATGATGGGTTAGCTTTAGAACAGAAGGATAGAAATTCTATAATTATGTTATATGATGTTCCTAAGACGCGTATTGAATTATTGGATCTTGTATCATCATGGCCACATAATAAAAAAGAAAATATAATATTTGTTATGGCATATAATACAGATTTTTCAACAAAATTAATGTATGATTTTTCAAGAAATTATCCTTCACCAGAAGTATTAAAGAAAGTATATGAAATGATAGAAGAAAATACAAACATTACCATAAATGCATTATCGGAAAAATACTTTAATAATGACACAGAACTTGTAAAGACTATAACAGACGAACTGATAAATTCCGGTATAGTTGTAAATACATCAAATGGACTTAAAGCAGTAGACGACTTTAAGCTTGATTTAATACATAAAAATGTAAAAGCTAAAGAAAGTATTCTTGATAAATGGTTATTAAAGAGTTCTATAAATTTCTTTATGAATTTCAAATCAAGACAGTTTATTTCTCTGTTAAATAACCAATTTGCGGAGGTTAAGTAAAAATGTTCAAAACTACAAGGGATTTAAATATGTATATAAAATTAGAGCAAAAACATATAATACATATTTTAGATAAATTAAGAGAAAATAATGTTTTTTCAAAATTATTTGCACTTGGTGCTAATCCTGTAATTGCATTTTCCGAAGAAGATAAGGAAAAAGTTGTAAAGATATTGAAAAATGAAGAAATTGAATATAATATTATAAAAACTCAAAAGGATATTATAGAGGAGATGTTAACGTTTTGAAATTTATAGCGCTTGACTATGGATTAAAAAAAACAGGTATAGCTACTGCAGAGGCTGCTTTGAAAATTCCAACAATAAAAAACAGTGTTGGAAGCGATAAATTATTAAAGGTGCTTGAAAATGAAATTTTTAAAGATGGAGATATATTTATAGTAGGTCTTCCAATATCAATGTCCGGGAGATATTCCACACAAACATTTAAAACAATAGATTTTGCAATAAAACTAAAAAATAAATTTAATTCTGAAGTGTATTTGGTAGATGAAAGACTTACAACACAAAATAGCTATTTAATGACAAAGGATTTTTTAAATTCTAAAAAGGCAAAAAAGAAAAAAGATGAAAATAGTGCATTGATTATATTACAACGTTATCTGGCTAATCCAGCTAATTCTATAAAATTAGTATCTCAAAAAGAATATAAAATAGAATATGATGAATCATATAATGATAAAAAAATATTAATAGATAATGTAATAATAAAAAATTCAAAGATATATTCGATAGCAGATGTCTATGCAACAGACCCATATATCTTCTGGTGGTATTTTAAAAGAAATGTTCATTCCACAACTCTGGAATCAGATCTTGAACCTCCATATGATATAATATTTAATTCTAAGGAGGTAGAATAATGAAAAAAAGCTTTTGGTTTATAATGATGTATTTAATAGTGTTTATGATATCATTAAAAATTTTCTCTACAATAGTTGGAAGTTTAGTAATAGCCATGTTCTTTACTATTTTAATAGATGTAATTGCATCATATCTTGAAAAAATAAAAATACCGAGAAAACTTACTGTTCCTATAGCTTCATTGATATTTTATGGAGCAATAGTATATGCTTTTTATAGTGTAATTCCTATTACAATAGAAGAGAGTAAAAAGGTTTTTGATTCAATAGCTGAATTTGATTTCCAGGGGATTCCCGGGACAACTGGTGAAGTTGTAAATACATTATTGGATACTGCAGGAGATTATTTAAGAAATATGATAGTTCAATTTGCAAGTTATTTAGCTTCTAATATATCCAATTTTCTAACTATTGCATTATTATTAATAGTGGCATCAGGATATATGGCAATAGCAAGTAAAAGAATGTGGAATCTTATTGATATGTTTTTTCCAAATTCCGAAATAGATAGCACAAAGGATTTTTTAATAAAAACATATAGTGATTTGAGAAAATTTGTTTCAGGGCAGATAATAACAGCATTATCAGTTGGTGTGATAACCTGGATAATGGCATTGATATTTGGTTTTCCTTATGCTTTATTTTTAGGAATACTTGCAGGTATTACAGATTTTATACCATATTTAGGAATATTTATTACAGCAATTCCAATATTACTATTAGGATTTACTAACTTTGGTTTAATGGGATTATTAAAGGGAGTAATAATAATAACCTTTGCCAATCAACTTGAAATGTGGGTGCTTGCACCAAGAATTTCAGGAGGTCAGGTAAATATAAACTGGTTTTTAATATTAACTTCAATGTTAATTTTTGCCCAATTATACGGTGTGGTTGGTGTATTAATAACAATTCCTTTGCTGATAATATTTAAAAATATCTGGAAAATGTATGTTGTTGATTATTTAAAGAAAATATAATGTATAAAAAAAAGCAGCCCGATTTTCGGGCTGCTAAAGAGTTAAACAGGGGGAATTACTACAAGTTGTTTAACTTTGATATTGGCATTTATTTGGGTTTATTGGCAGTTATTTTCTTTTTTTGATATTATACAACAAAAACTATACTTTGTCAAGTATATATATTTACATGCGAGGCGAGAAGAATGAAGACATCAGACTGGTTAAAAAAATATAATATACAACTAAAAAAAAGTCTTGGACAGAATTTTTTGTCTACATCTGAATATGCTAAAAAAATAGTAAAAAAAGGTTCTGTAACAGAGGAGGATACAGTTATAGAAATAGGACCTGGTGCAGGCACACTAACAGAGGAAATTGCTAAAACCGGGGCAAAACTATATGCATTTGAAATAGATGAACGACTTAAACCATTATTATTAGAACGATTTAAAGAATATCAAAATGTAGAAATTCAATTTATAGATTTTTTAAAAGCGAATATATCAGAAATTCAGAAACCAAAGTATATCGCCAATATTCCGTATTATATAACCTCACCAATACTAGAAAAGATTTTTTTTGAGACGCCAGATTTTCAATTAGCGTTATTAATGGTTCAAAAAGAATATGGCGAAAGAATGATGGCAAAAAGCGGGAAAAATTATAGCCCTTTGAGTATATTTGTCCAATTTTTTTGTAAGGTGGAAAAAGTATTAAATGTTCCACCTCATGCATTTATTCCAAATCCAAAAGTTGATTCTGTTGTATTAAAATTAACTCCAAAAGAAGATATTCCTGATATTAACAAAAAAGGATTTTTCAAATTTGTTCATGTTGCGTTTTCGCAGAGGAGAAAAACAATACGGAATAATTTAAAGGGATTAATAAAGGATAGGCTTGATGAATTACTTGAAAAATCAGATATAGATCCAAAAACAAGGCCGGAAAATATTTCTATAGAAAAATTTATAATCTTATACAATAATTATATGAAATTAAAAAATGATTATTGAAATCACAGGATAATTATGATATAATACATGTGTATTTTTGTATGGAGGAAAAGAAAATGCGGAAATATACAATATTACAATTACATAAAAATACTAAAAGAAGCCCTTTATAGGGCTTCTTTTACTTTGTTGGAAGGAGGAAGCAAAAGTATGGAAAGAGTTGCTATTGTTGGTGCTCAATGGGGTGATGAAGGAAAAGGAAAGGTGGTAAATTATTTTTCTGGAAATTACGAATGGATAGTAAGGTTTTCTGGTGGTGCCAATGCCGGTCATACAATATATTATAAAGGGAAAAAATATGTAAATCATTTGCTTCCGTCTATAATTCCTGAGGGGGATTCAAAGGCATTTTTAGGTGCTGGAATGGTTATAGATATTGAACAATTAATAAAAGAACTGGAAATATTAGAAGCAGATTTTCCAGGAGTTTCATCAAAAATATACATAGATTTAGAAGCCTTTCTTGTTCTTCCGTATCATAAAGAAGAGGATGGAATCCTTGAAGAATTAAGAAAAAATCCAATAGGTACAACAAGAAAAGGAATAGGTCCAGCATATACAGATAAAGTATCAAGAGAAGGATTTAAAATATATCATTTATTTGATGAAAAACTTTTAAGAGAACGATTAGAAGAAGTAATGTATTTAAAGAAAAATATATACAAAGAAAGATTTAATTTTACATCTGAAGAAATTTTTAATTATTTAATGGAACAAAAAAGAAAGCTTGAAAAATTAAATGTCAAATTCACATCAGCAATAGATATGGCGCAGGTATTCAGAAATACTTCTGTTCTCTTTGAAGGTGCTCAGGGTGTATTGCTTGACCTTGATTTTGGGACATATCCATTTGTAACCTCTGGTGCAACAATGGCTCATGGTGTATCTTCTGTAGGGTTTTCAACATTTGAATTAGATGAGGTATTGGGAGTATTGAAAGCGTATACCACAAGGGTTGGTGAAGGGCCATTTCCAACAGAGGAATTTGGTGAAATTGGAGAAAAAATAAGAAAATTTGGAAATGAATTTGGTGCAACAACTGGAAGGCCAAGAAGGGTTGGCTGGCTTGATTTACCAGCTTTGAGATATGCAAAATTGAGATCAGGTTTGACAAAATTTGTTATTACCAAAGCCGATGTTTTAAATGGTTTTGATGAAATTAAAGTGTGTGTTGCATATGATGTAAATGGTGAAATAAAAGAAATTCCATCTTCTTCATATGATTTTTTTGTTGGAAAACCTGTATATGAGACATTAAAAGGCTGGCCAGATACAAATCATGTTAATTTCTTAAAGTATATGGCGTTTATTGAAGAAAAAACAGGAATAGAAATATCTCATATTTCATATGGTCCTAAAACAGAGGAAATGTGCACAAAAAATGATTTAATAAAAAATATTTAATTAAATGAAATAACCGATCACCGTCTGAAGTAATGCTATTCAGACGGTGATATTTTTTATATGTTTATTGAGGAATTTTCATTGATGTGCAAAAATTTTTTTACAATGTTTACTTGACATATATATGTATTAGGTATATAATAAAAATGGATATATGCAAAAAACATATATAATTTATCCGGAGGTGAGGATATGAGATACGGAAATGGTGGATATGGTTTTGGAAGAGGCATGGGTAGAGGATATGGAAGAGGATTCGGTAGAGGAGCAGGATTTGGACGTGGTTATGGAAGAGGTTTTGGTGGATACGGAAGATATTACGATGAACCATATGATGATTACTATGGATATTCAGTAGAAGAAGAAAAAGCTATGCTTTTGGATTATAAAAGATATCTTGAAGAGGAGTTGCATTTTGTAGAAGAAAGATTAAGAGAACTCGATAGATATAATCAGGGAGGTGAAAGATGATGCCAGGATTTGATGGTACAGGCCCAATGGGTACAGGTCCAATAGGTTTAAGAAGGGGACCATGCAGCAATCCAGGGTATTATACAACACCAGTAAGAAGAGGTTGGTTTGGAGGATTTGCAGGATTCTTTGGATATGGTAGAGGATACGGAAGAGGATTCGGTAGGGGATATGGTTACGGTAGAGGAACATACGGAGCAGGTTATGGATATGGAAGAGGATTTGGCAGAGGTCGTGGGTTTGGTAGAGGCTGGTGGTAAAAAATAATTGTTTAAAAAGGGGGTTGCCATAATGACAACCCTCTTTGAAATTTAAAAATAAAGTGGTATGATATATATGAATTGTATATATAGTCCTAATATATAGAATGGAGGTTATGAAATGAGAATAACCGTTTTAAGTGGTAAAGGTGGAACAGGAAAAACTACAGTTTCAACAAATTTAGCTTATGCATTATCAAAAAAATATAAAATTCAATTATTAGATGTTGATGTTGAAGAACCAAATGATCATCTTTTTTTCAATATAGACTTTTATAAAGAAGAAAGTGTAGATATGTTATTACCAGTAGTTGATAATAATGCATGTATTAGATGTGGTGAATGTGCAAAAGCCTGTCAATTCGGAGCAATTTCAGTATTTCCAACGGGAACGTTGGTTTTTGAAAGTTTATGTCATGGTTGTGGGGCATGTGCAATGGTATGTCCTGTTGATGCAATTACAGAGAAACCAAAAAGCCTCGGTAAAATCAAGTTAGGTAAAATCAATGAAAATCTCGAATTTGGAATGGGATTATTAAATATTGGAGAACCTTCAGGAGTAAGGATTATAAGGGAATTAAAAAAACATATAGATGATAATGCCGATGTTGTTTTAATAGATTCACAACCAGGAACTTCTTGTCCTGTTGTTGAAAGTTTGAGAAATGCAGATTTTGCTATTCTTGTAACTGAACCAACTACATTTGGATTGCATGATTTAAGCCTTGCTGTAGATCTGGTGAAAGAAATGGGAATCCCGTCAGGTATTATTGTAAATAGAGATAGTGATGATACAACAATTATAGATGATTATGCCAGAGAAGCAAATGTACCAATATTATTGAAGATACCTTTTGATAGAGAAATTGCTAAATTATATTCAGAAGGAAAAATCTTTTCTGAGTATTTACCAGAATGGGAAGAAAAATTCTTAAATGTGTTTGATGAAATAAAGGGGTTGGTTAAATGAGACAACTTGCAATAGTTAGTGGAAAAGGTGGAACAGGAAAAACCACATTGAGTTCATCATTTGGTGCTTTGTTGAAAAATGCAGTATTAGCAGATTGTGATGTTGATGCAGCAAATTTAAACTTAATGTTTAATGGTGATTTAAAAGAAAAATATGAATATTATGGTGGAAAAAAGGCTATAATAGATCAAAATAAATGCGATAAATGCGGTATTTGTAAAAATGTTTGTAGATTTGAAGCTATTACATTTGAAAATGGAATATATGATGTTGATCCATATGCATGTGAAGGATGTAATGCCTGTGTTATTGCATGTCCTCAAAATGCAATAAGATTAGAAACAGCTTTATCGGGAGAATATTATTATTCTGTAGTATCTGATGGAAAAGAAATTGTTCATGCTAATCTAAATCCTGGTGAAGAAACATCAGGAGGTTTAGTAGCAGAAGTTAGAAAACTCGCTTTGAAAAAGGCAGAAGAAAATAACAAAGATATTGTTTTAATTGATGGAGCACCTGGTATAGGTTGTCCTGCAACATCTTCAATTACAGCAACAGATTATGTTGTAATTGTAACAGAACCAACCTCATCAGGACTTCATGATTTAAAGAGAATAGTAGAAACAGTAAGATACTTTAAAAGGGATTTTGGTGTAGTTATTAATAAATACGACTTAAATCCAGATGTAAGTAAAGAAATAATCAATTATTGTATAAGCGATGGCATAGAAGTATTGGGAGAAATACCTTTTGATGAAACAGTATTAAAAGCAGTATTAGAAATTAATCCTGTAGTGAATTATGAAAACAGTAAAGCGGCTGAAGCAATAAAAGAAATCTTTGAAAAAGTAATGGAAAAATTAAAATAAACGGAGGTGTTAGTGATGAAATTAGCTATACCATCACAGGGAAGAGACTTAGAATCATTAAGTAATGACAGATTTGCGAGGGCAGAGTTATTTGTAATTTATGACCTCGATAATGATGAAATTGTAGAAGTTGTTGAAAATAATGCAAGCGAAGCACATGGAATGGGACCAAAGGTTTCACAAATGCTTGCTGAAAAAGGCGTTAATGTATTAATACTTGAAAGTGTTGGTAAAAATGCATTTGAAGTGTTAAATGCTGCAGGTATTGAAGTATATTTAACAAAAAAGGATAAACTTTCAAATATCATAGAAAATTATAAGAATGGAAAATTAGAAAAAGTAGAACACGCTACACATTAATTAGGGGTGAAATGATGAAAATAGCATTTGGTACAAAAGACGGAGTACACTTGAACGATGAACATTTTGGTCACTCAGAATTATATGTAGTATATGAATATGATGGAGAAAATTTTAAAAAAGTAGAAGAGATAAAAAATCCATATGCAGAAACGCATATGCACGCAAAAGTTGAAGAAATATTGGAGTTTTTGGGTCACTGTAAGGTATGGGTAGGATTAAGCATGGGAAAAGGTTCAATGATAAAACTTGATAAACTTGGTTATAAACCTATTATAGTGGAAAGTGAAACAGTTGAAGACGCTATGGAAGAATTGAGATTTATTCTTGCAGGAGAAGTGGAAGAGTAAAGGAGGGGATATTATATGCCCTGGGTAAAAGAAAGCGAATGTATAAAATGTAAGATATGTGTAAATGTATGTCCTGTGGAAGGCGCAATTGAATTAAAAGATGATGGATATCCATATATACATAATGATATATGTACAAGATGTGGTATTTGTATGGAAAAATGTCCTAAAGATGCTATAAGACCAAATTCTGAAAATCCAGCAATGAGAGGTATGGGTAGAGGTGCTGGAATGGGAAGAGGAATGGGTCGCGGCATGGGACATGGAATGGGAAGAGGTGCAGGATTAGGTAGAAGGGGATATTAAAATATAAAAGGGGTGATTTCTTTGAAATTCAGGGATTTTGAAGCAAAAAACCATATTTTTATGTCACCTGTAAAAACAGCATTAGCTACACCAAAGACAGGTTTTATTACAGAAGAATTGATTAAATATTATGAAAGAAAAGCAAAAGGTGGAGTCGGAGCAATTATTCTTGAGCCTATATCAGTGTTAAAATCAGGAAAAGAACATCCAAAACAGGTAATGTTGGATACTGATGAACACATTGAAGGATTAAAGAAACTTGTTGACACATTACACAAATACGACACCAAATTAATTGTACATCTTAATCATGCTGGAAGGGTAGCAAATCCAAAAGCATCTGAAGTTGTAAAATCATCTTCTGCTGTAAAATGCCCATCTACAGGAGTAACTCCTGAAGAATTAACTCTTGATGAAATAAAGGAATTAATACAGGCATTTAAAGAAAATGCTGAAAGAGCACAAAAAGCAGGTGCTGATGGAATAGAAATCCAGTTTGGTCATGGTTATATTGTTCATCAATTCTATTCTGAAAGATTGAATAAAAGAGATGACGAATATGGAAAAGATAAATTTAAATTTGCCAGGGAAGTTTTATCAGCTGTAAAGGAAGTTACAAATATACCTTTAATTTTAAGAATCTCAGGAAGCGAATTTGTTGAAGGTGGAATTACAGATGAACATTTAACAAAGATATTTGCTTTAGCAGAAGAGTTTGGTGTATCAATTATTCACGTTGGTTGGGGTAACGCATGTGATTCAGCACCATGGTATTATAATCACATGTCATTACCAACAGATATAATGGATAATAGATTGAAAGAAATTAGAAAATTAACAAAAATTCCTATTATTGCAGTAGGAAGAATGCAAATTGATGAAAGATATAAGAAACTTGTAGATGACGGAACAATTGATGGAGTTGTATTTGGAAGACAATTAATAATAGATCCAGATTTTCCTAATAAAATTTTATCTAACTCAGATGATTTTGTAAGATGTGGAGGTTGTTTGCAGGGCTGTCTTGCAAATGTTAAAGCAGGAAAACCAATTAATTGTATTGCAAATCCAGAAGTTCATAGTGAATTTGTTGTTGAAAAGATTCCTGAAAAGAAAAAGGTTGCTATTATTGGTGCAGGACCTGCAGGTTTATTTGCAGGAACATATTTATCTAAGAAAGGTTATGAAGTAACTATTTACGAAAAGAATGATTATGCTGGTGGTCAATGGGTATTAGCTTACAGAGCTCCAGGAAAGATTTATATGAAAGATACACTTGAAGATATTATAAGAAAAACAGAAAAATCAGTTGAAATAAAATATAATACAGAAGTAACGCCAGAAATGCTCAAAAAAGAAAATTATGATATTATAATCGTTGCTACTGGTGCAAAGCCATTTGTTCCACCAATTCCTGGTTTAACAGATTACATTACAGGATTTGACTTCTTTGACGGTAAAAAGGTTGAAGGTAAAAATGTATTGGTAATTGGCGGTGGATTAATTGGGTTAGAAGCAGCAGAAGCACTTGTTAATGAAGGTAAAAATGTAACTGTTGTTGAATTAATGGAAGAAGTTGGAAAGGGAATGGAAGTAGTTGCAAGTAAATTGTTCCAGAAAAATTATGCTCCAAAGATAAATATTTATACTAAAACAATGGTAAAAGAAATAAAAGGTAAAGAAGTTATTGTTGAAAAAATAGGAGAAGGAATAACTTCTTTAGGCGAATTTGATGATATTGTAGTTACAGCAGGAACAAAACCTGTAAATGAATTATATGAAAAACTCAAAGAAGAATTTAATAATGTATATGTAATAGGTGATGCAAACAAAGTTGGCCAAATAGTAGATGCAATATCTTCAGCGAAAGAACTTGCAGAACAATTGTAATTTTTAAACAATCCCCATCCTGATTCAGGATGGGGATTTTGGTTCTATGTATATGGTTTTGAAGTTTTTATATAAGACCATTCCTGGTTTTGCCCCTTTTGGTTTCCATACATGCTTTTTTTGAGTATAATCTACAGAAACCTTTGAAGACATTCGCCCTTTTGAATAATATGCAGCAAGAGATGCAGCATATTCAATAACTTCTTGTGGAATATCTTTTTTTCTTTCTGTTTTTATAATTACATGAGCTCCGGGAATCCCCTGTACATGAAGCCATATGTCTTCCTTATCAGCTTCTCTTGTAATCTGGTCATTTTGAATATTATTTTTCCCAACGAGGATTTTAAAACCGTTATAATTAAATTCAAGTGGTTTTGAAATGATTTTTTTTCTTTTCTTCTTTTTATTATTTTCATTAATAAATCTTTCTTGAATCATTTCTTCCCTGATTTCCATTAATGTTTCAATATCTTCTGCCATTTCTATGCTCTGCCATAGTTGATACAAATAGTCAATCATTTCAGATGTGATTTTTAGTCTTTCTTTTAAGTGAATTTCCTTTGATTTAAGTTTATGAACCTTTTTAAATATGGTTTGTAAATTTTCATTTGGTGTTTTTAATGGATTAAGCTTGATTCTCATTTTTTCACCAGTTTCCCAATCTTCTACTTCAACAAAATCAGTTTTCTGATTAAACATATACAGATAAGCCTGCAATAATCGTCCCTGTTTTTCAAGTTCGGGAATTTTTTGTATTTCTTTTTCTTCTAATTTTAGCTTTTTATGAAGTTTTTCATATTTTTCGATTTCTTTTATTACTATCTTTTCCAATCTTCTCTTCAATTCAGAAAACCTTGAATTTATACTTTGCTTTTCAAAGAAATTTAATAAGCCTTCTGAAGGCGATTTAAATTCATTATATTCATAATTTACAGGTCTAAAAGCGAGGATCTCCTTTTTATTTTCATAATCAAAGGTATAAACATTTAAATTATCCATGAATTCAGAAACAAAGGATATATAATCATATTTTTCAATATACTCAAAAAAGAATTTTTTGCTTAACTTTGAAAAACCCATTAATTGCCTGTCTATATCAAAATCAATTTTATCGTGTTTTAATATGTTGATATATTCTTCTTTATAAAATGGAATATATTCTGCGCCAGGCATTATACTTCTTGAAGGTGTAATCCCTTTTTTTAATGCATCTAAGATTTTATTATTTTCATCTACCAATAATATATTTGAATTTCTTCCCATTAATTCAAAATACAATTTGTAATTTCTCATTTCAAAGGTTTCATCTATTACTGAAAGTTCAATATATCCAACTCTATCAAGTCCAAGTTGCTCTATTTTCATAATTTTAGCATTCTTAATTCTTTTTCTTAGGAACATTGAAAAATTTTGTGGTGTATCAGGCATATTTGGTTTTGTTTCAAGTGAGATTATATACGAGGGATTCTTTAATACAAACAACAAAAAACCGTTTTGAAGTTGCAAAAGCACTTCATCATTTACCGGTTGATATATATTTCGGATTTTTTGACCTTCAAATTTTTTGGCTTCCCTTATTAATTTATTTAACAAAAGTCCATCTATGGGCATATTAACATTCCTCCATTGTTATGTAGAAATTTTCTAAACCAATTATATCATAGTTTTAAAGAGATTGATGATGTGAAAATAAAAATTATGATATAATAAAATATGAAAAAGTTAACAAGGGGTGAAACAATGGGGATATATGATCAACTATTTAAAGAGATATTATCCGATAAGGAAATGATCGTTGAGTTTATAGATATCTTTATTCCTAAATTAAAAAGTTATGGGATTTCAGCAGAAGATATAACAATAGAACATACAAAATTTACAGATATAAAATATGGAGATAAGGAAAGTGATTTACTATTTAAAGTAAAATATTTTGAAAATGAGGTATATCTATATTTATTGATAGAACATCAATCAACTGTAGATTATTTAATGCAATTTAGAATACTCGAATATATGGTGCGAATATGGAAAAATTATATAAATGAACATAAAAAAGAATCGAGAACAAAAGGATTTAAATTAATACCAATAATGCCAATAGTGTTTTATACAGGAAAAAGAAAATGGACGGCTGAAAATTGGTTTATGAAAAAAGTAGAAAATTGGGAAATGTTTGATGAATATACACCAAAGTTCAAATATGAGGTGATTGATTTAACTCAAATACCTGAAGAACAATTAATAAAAATAAAAAAGGCATTAGGGTTATTACTGGCATTAAATAAGGCAGAAAACAAAACAGTAACCAGAATAATAGAGGAAATAAAAATAGAATTAGAAAAATTACCTGAAAAAGAAAAGGAAAAATTTGGAAATTACGTGAACGGAGTGATAAAAACTCTCGTCAAAAGAAATAGAGATTTGAATTTAGATGAAGAGATATTTGAAGAGGAGGAGGTGGAAGAAATGTTTGAAAATTTTGTAAAAGCTGTAAATGGTGCATATAAAGATGCTATAGAGCAAGGAATGAAACAAGGGATAGAGCAGGGAATAGAACAGGGAATAGAACAGGGATTTAAAAGTGGAATGTTAGCTGGAGAAAGAAAATTAACGCGTTCATTATTAAGAAAAAAATTTGGTGAAAAAATAGAACCATATATTGATGCTCTTGATTATATGACTTTAAAAGAATTAACTGAAATTGCTGAAAATATATTAGATCTTTCTTTTGAAGAAACGATAGAGTTGTTAAAAAAGGTATCCAATTAATATAATGAGGTGAAGCTATTTGAAAAAATTTTTAGGACCTGTAGTCACATCAAAAAGTATAGGTAAATCTCTAATACAAATAAATGACCTTTTTCCTATGGCCAAGAGATTTGGATATGATTCAATTATTTTATGCGAATCACATCCGAAATCCTGGCCAACATTTATTAATTTAGCTAAAAAATATAAAATAGTACCATATATTTTATTTGAAATGAAGGGAAAAATTTATTTTCCTGTAAATTCAAAAGAGTTGTTGGAAATTATACAATTTTACAACGGAAAAAAAGAAAATATAAATGTAAGATATTTTGAAAAAAATGAGATAAAAGAGAAGATACTTTTCCCCACACAGACGGTTAAAGAATTATTGGATTCTGAAAATATTTCTGGTGGATGTTTAAAAGGAAATCTTAAAATAGAAGATTATTTGGGAAGTAATATATTAAAATATATAAACTCAACAACTCCCTCTTATAATGTAAAAGATTTTTATGTAAATTTGCCTCAAATGGGAGGATTTAAAAGATTATATGAATCGCTATTGCCCTATATGGCAAAATTGCCAGATGAATATATGCAAAGATTAAAAAAAGAATTATTGGTTATAAAGGATATGGAAGTTTCAGATTATATATTAACTGTAAAAAAAATAGTTGAAACAGCTAGAAATACAGGGGCATATGTTGGTCCAGGAAGAGGTTCTGCTGTTGGTTCGCTAATAGTTTATATGTTGGGAATAACGCTAATAGACCCTATAAAATATAATTTATATTTTGAAAGATTTCTTAATCCGTCTAGAAAAGAATTGCCAGATATAGATCTGGATATAGATTCTGAAAATAGAGATAATGTCATAAAAAAATTAAATGAAATTTTTAGTATTGCTCAGGTTAGAACATATGTAAGAATGAAAGAAAAAAGCGCTGTAAAAAAAGCAAAAGAAATTTTAGGATATGATATGTCTCAAAAGTTAAAATTTCCAATTAGGTCTTTAGAAAATATGAAAAGATATCCTAATATGGATGAAAAATTAAAAAAGTTTTATACTCTTGCATTTTATTTTGAAGGATTGGAAATAGCTGAATCTGTACATGCGGCTGGTGTGATATTATCAAAAGAAGATATGGGATTAAAAATCCCTCTTGATTATAGGCAAAACAATATTCCAATTACATTATGGGAAATGGATGAATTAAAGCTTTCAGGTATAGAAAAATTTGATATATTGTCTTTAGATACACTTGCCCTGTTAAAACGTTTTAATTTTAAATATGCTAAAGATAAATTTGTAAATTTAGAAGATAAAGAAGTATATAAGTTAATTTCTGCTGGTTTAACAGAAGGGATATTCCAGCTTGAATCCAGATTGGGTAAAAAACTATCCAGAAAATTAGCGCCTAAAAATTTTATGGAGTTAACAATTTTACTTGCAATGAATAGACCGGGACCTTTGAATTCTGGAATGTTTGATGAGTATCTTGAGGGTAGTTCCAGGGAATATCTAAAAAAACTCTTGCCTGAGACTAAGGGAGTTATTATTTTTCAGGAACAGGTGATGTATATTGCACAAAAATTGGGAGGATTATCCCCAGAAGAGTCAGACGATTTTAGAAAAGCAATGTCAAAAAAGGATATAGAAAAATTAAAAAAGTTGAAAGAAAAGTTTATTTTTAATGCAGCTAAAAAGATTGGAAATAAAGAATCACAGGAGCTCTACTCTAAAATAGAAAAATTTGCAGAATATGCGTTTAATAAATCACATAGTGTTGCATATGCTCATCTTAGTTATTGGCTGGCTGAAATAAAAACAAGAGAAAGATGTAAATTCTTTTTGGAATATATAAAGTTTAAAGGTTTGTCAGAAACTCTTTTTGAAGAAAGTAAGTATATGAATATTCAAATTAAAAATGCAAGTATTCTTTATCCACAAGGTATGTGCAAAGATAATGCATTATATTTACCTTTAAGGGTTATAAAAGGAGTAGGTATATTTGCAGAAGAGGTTTTAACTAAAGATATAAAAGAAAAAGGGAATTATAAGGATTTTGAAGATTTTATAAAGCGAACAAAGGAAAAACGCATAACAAGAAATATAATTGAACAGATGATAAAAGGTGGAGTTTTTGATATTTTTACAAAAAATCGAAGACAATTATTGAGAATGATTTCTGAAATTGAACATAATACAAGTAGAAAAGCAAAAAAAATATTAAGTGATGTTTTTGGAGAAAATATATCAACTGACAAAGAGGTTATTACAGATAAAGAAGATATAATTAAATTTGAAAAAGAAGTATACGGATTTAAAATCAACTAATTTAAACTACTTGATTTTACCTATATTTTATGGTATAATCAATTGCAGATATAGAAATAATCGTTCGAGGGCAGTAGCCCTCGAATTCTGTTTTATTATAAAAGGAGGTGCAAAATGAAAGATTTAAAAGACCTGATTTTAAAAGAATCGCAAGAAATTGCCAGGAATATGGATTTAGAAATTTTCGACGTATCGATTAAAAAAATTAGAAAAAAAGTAAAGCTTGAAATTATTATTGATAAAGAAGATGGATATGTTGGAATTGATGATTGTGAAAGATTTTCAAGAACAATAGAATCATATCTTGACGAAAAAGATCTTATAGATACATCATATGATTTAATAGTAAGTTCTCCGGGATTAGATAGACCTTTAAGAAGTTTAAAGGATTTTATTAGATTTAAAGGGAAGTTAGTAAAAGTAATTCTAAAAGAAAGGGTACAAAACAGAACAGCTATAAAGGGATATATTGAAGATATAAATGACGAAACTATTTATATAAAAGAAAAAGATGGTGGTAAAATAATAGAATTCCCGTATGATATAGTATTAAAAGCAAACTTAGAAATAGATTTGTAAATGGAGGTGATTATAATGAATCTTGCATTAAGAGAAGCATTAACAGAATTAGAAAGAGAAAAGGGAATAAAAAAAGAAGTATTACTTGAAATAATTGAAAAGGCTATAGAAAAGGCATATAAAAACAATTATGAAATGGAAAACGTGGAGGTTATTGTTGATAAAAATCATGGGGAAATCACAATATATCAGCTGTTGAAGGTTGTTGAAGAAGTAGAAAATGAAGGAGAAGAAATTACATTAGAAGAAGCTAAAAAGATATCTTCTAAAGCCCAAATTGGAGATATTATCAAGAAAAAAATAAACCCTAAAAAAGAATTTAAAAGAATAGCTGCACAAACCGCTAAACAGGTAATTAAACAAAGTATAAGGGAAATAGAAAAAGAAAAGTTATATCAGACATATTCTACATTAGAGGGAAAAATAACAACAGCTGAGGTGTTAAAAGTAACTCCAGAATATGCAGATATTAGAATAGGAAAACTTGAAACAAAGTTACCAGCAAAAGAATGGATTCCGGGAGAAAAAATGTACAATGGAGACATAATAAAAGTTTATATAAAAAGTGTTCAAAAAACAACTAAAGGTCCAAAAATTCTTGTTTCAAGAAGTGTTCCTGAATTTGTAGAAGAGTTATTTAAAATGAATATCCCAGAGATAGAAGATGGAATAGTAAAAATAAAAAAAATATATAGAGAACCAGGAGTTAGAAGTAAGGTTGCAGTATATTCAGAAGATCCTAAAGTTGATGCTATTGGGGCATGTATTGGAGAAAATGGCATGAGAATTGCGCAAATATTGGAAGATTTAAAAAATCTTGAAAAAATAGACGTAATAAAATGGTCTGATGATATTGAAGAACTAATAAGAAATGCACTTGCACCAGCTCAGGTAGTAGAAATAAAATTAGACAAAAAAGAAAAATTTGCATTAGTGCATGTTCCGGAAAATCAATTATCTCTTGCTATAGGTAAGGGTGGGCAAAATGCTCGTGCTGCCGCTAAAATAACAGGCTGGAAAATAGATATACATACTGTATAATTTAATTAAAAATGCACACAATTTTAATAGTGTTTAAATGAAATATTTTTCTTTCTGATGTAAAATTTAGTCGAACTAAAGAATGAGGAGGCGGATTTAATACTATGTCCCAACAAATGCTTAAAAAAGTTCTCAGAGAAAAAAAACAAAGAATGACAGCCCAAAGGGAATTAATTCTTAAGGTTTTTCTCGAATCCAATGGAAAATTAATGAGTCTTGATGATGTGTATATGCAAATTAGAAGAAGAAAAAATCACAAAACCAGTAAAATGACTATAAAACGTGGAATAGAACTTTTGGAAGAACTTGGAATAATAAGAAAAATAGATTTTGATGATGGTGTTGTTAGGTATGAATTAATTGATGATGTAACAGATGAAGTAAATGCAATTTTCATATGTGAAAATTGTGGGAAAGCAGTAAAAATGGAAGTAAGTAAAGAAGCAATAAAAAATCTTTTACCTAAAAAAGATATTGAAATCAAAGATTTTGAATTAAAGATTTATGGTATTTGTACAGAATGTCAGGTATAAAATAAAAGGAGGCCCGCGAAGGGCCTTTTATTTTTATGTTATTAATTAAGCGGATTTACGCATTTTTGCTCTAATTACACAATCATCTATTGTAACTTCGCCTTTTATAACTCCCTCTGCAAATAACTTACAATTTGCATAACCACAAGCACCACAATTCATATTTGGTAAATCATTTAATACTTCTTTTTCATTCCTATATACAATTTCTGTATTTTCAATTTCATTTAATATATCTTCACGTTTTACAAGTTTTTCCATTATATATCCCATAATAAATATTGCAGGAATTGTTAAAGCATATCTTGTTAAAGCGAAAGGCAATCCAAGGAAGCTTGATTCAACCATGAACATAACAACCTTAACTACTGCCCATGAACTAATAATTATAACTAAATTAGCAATACTTGCTCCTTTTAAGAATAAAGCCTGTGCAACTGGAAATGCTGCATATATAGGACCGGCTGAAATTGCACCTGTAAACATTGATAACAACTTTCCTTTAAATCCAGATTCTTCACCGAAATGTCTCATTATAACTTCTGATGGTACCCATACAGTAATCAATGAGGAGATTATAAGAATAGGTGGCATAACCTCAACCATTTCAATTAGAAATCCTTTTGTCATTTCTAACCCTTTAAAGAAAATTTCTGGTTTTACAAAAAATGCAATTCCATACAAAACGATACTTACAAAGATTAATTTATTATTTTTAATTAAATCCAATATCTTCTTCATAATATCACCGCCATTCCTGTAGCAATTAATATAGCAGCAACAAAACTAAGCCATAATCTATGCAATGTAAATTTCTTTCCAAAATATTTAATTTCAATTGGCATAGTAGCGAATCCAACCATAGTTAATGTTGTGATAAATGCTGCAATTGCTGTTAAATTTGCTCCACTTTGGTAGAGAGATTTAGAAAGCGGGAATGCAATAAATGCTGGTATTATAGTTAAAGCACCTATAACTGCACCATATATTGTGCTTAAAAACTCGTTTGAATTTCCCAATAACTGTTTAATTAATTCCGGTGGCAATATAGCCAATACTAAACCTACTAAAGCCATAACTCCAATAATTTCAATAAAAGTTTTTACCAACAAATTTTTTGATAATACTAAACTTTCCTTTGTTTTATCTTTACTCTTAAAAATAGACCAACCTAAAAATGAAACGGCTATTCCATATAATACAATGGTATTCACTGTATCAACCTCCTGATTCTTTATTTATTCTTCATACCCTATTATAGACAATATAAAAAAATAAAACCGTGATTTTAAACACGGTTTTATTTTAGAGATTTAATATTCAACAACTTGACATGATTTCTATCAATAATTTTAATATAACCTTCATTTTCTAATTCTTTTATCTTTTTTGATACCACTTCACGAACACTGCCGATATCATTTGCTATTTGCTGCTTTGATTTAAAATAAATAATATCAGATTTTTGCTGTTTATGTAATAATAGGAAATATCGAATTAAACGCTCCTTTATCGATTTTATAATTAGAATATCCACAATATTAGAAAGATTTAATAATTTCTTGGAGATTTCATTTAAATACAATATAAGAAAAGTCTCATTTTCTTTAAATAACTTCAAAACACCTTCTTTTGATATTTCAAAGACTTCAGAATCCTTTTCCGCAACAATATATGATGGATAATTTTCATCAGAAAAAATTAGTCCCTCACCAAAACTTTCATTCTCTTTCAAGTATTTTAAAACCTGTTCATTACCGTCTGGAGCATATTTTACAACTTTCAATTTACCGGATAATATAATACTAATTTGTTCTAATTTTTCATTTGGTGAATGTAAAACGTGATTTTTTTTGATTTTAAGAGTACGACCGTACTTTTTTAATATCTCACTGTTTTCACCAAAAACATTTTGAAAAAATTCACTTCTCACTTTTTTCCTCCTATATAAAAATTTTATGCTTTAGAATCAAGAATTTTTCCCCAGGTTACACCACCTGTATAAACCAGATGTCCATTTGGATCATATGAAGTAAAATAGCGAACATACACCTGAGCCATCTTTCCTTTAAACATAGCTTCCTTAATAATTTCTCGTGCATGTTCTGATTCATGAGATTTTATAAATAAAAAAGAAGCATTTTCACTAACCGGTGTTGGGTATTGAAATGAAACAGCTGAATCAGGCGAATCATCCTGAAGATAAACAACAGATTCCGAAGTTTCTGGAAAATTATTTTTTGATATTTTATTATTAATATTCCTATTAACAACATGCTCATTTGAATTGGAAATACCCTTTTTATTTTTTTGAGATTTTATACCCTGCTCATTGATATTTCTGTCTATGCGTTCCAATTCTTTTTCGGCTTCTGAAATATTACCTATTTTTATCATTGAACTGATTTTTCCAAGTTTAAACAACAAAGCATTATCCTTATTGTTTATAGCTTCAATAAGGATTTTTCTTAACTTACTCTCAAGATATTTCTCTTTAAATTCAGTAGGAGAATAATAATTATTAACATTAATACGCATAAAATCACCTACATATTCATTATACACCTTTTTAAATTATTGAAAATTCTATCATTATATTTTTCCATTAGAATAATAATTTTCCTACCAAACTAAATTCTTATATTCTTAACCCTTTTTTAAAAAAATAATGTTTTAATTTATAGTGGAGGTGAAACTATGACAAAATTTGTTGATACCACATTACGTGACGGCCAGCAATCAATAATTGCGACTCGAATGAAAACCTCTGAATTTGAGCCTGTTTTAAAAGATTTTGATACAGTAGGTTTTCATTCAATGGAGGTATGGGGCGGTGCAACATACGACTCATGTATAAGATATCTAAACGAAGATCCATGGGAAAGACTAAAAACAATAAGAAAAAAGTTAAAAAACACGCAAATACAGATGTTATTAAGAGGACAAAATATTGTTGGATATAGAAATTATGCTGATGATGTAGTTGAATTATTTATAAACAAAGTAGCGGATTATGGTATGGACATAATAAGAGTATTTGATGCTTTAAATGATATAAGAAACTTAAAAAAGAGTATAGAAGTTGCTAAAAAGAGGAATATACATGTTCAGGGTGCAATATCTTATACAATAAGTCCTGTTCATAATCTTGAATTTTATTTAAACTATGCAAAAGAATTAATAGATCACGGTGTTGATTCAATAGTTATAAAAGATATGGCTGGATTATTAACTCCTAAAATGGCGTATGATTTAGTAAAAGAATTAAAGAGAAAATACAATGTACCAATAGAATTGCATTCTCATAATACGGCAGGTATGGCTTCTATTGCATATCAAGCAGCAATTGATGCTGGTGTTGATTTAATAGATACAGCATTAAGCCCATTTGCAAATGCAAGTTCTCAACCGGCAGTTGAACCATTTAACTTTGCATTAGGAGAACCGCTTGATTCCGATAAACTTTATGATCTCGCGCATTATTTCTGGAAAGTAAGGGAAAATCATATAGAAGACGATATGCGAATGGTATCAATTGACTCAAGAATATTAAAGGCACAAATTCCAGGCGGAATGTTTTCAAACCTTGTATCCCAATTAAAAGCTCAAAAAATGTTGCATTTATTAGATGAAGTATTAGAAGAAGTTCCAAGAGTGCGAAAAGATCTTGGATATCCACCACTTGTAACTCCTACAAGTCAAATAGTTGGTGTTCAGGCAGTTTTAAATGTTATGTATAAAGAACGATATAAGTCAATTACAAAAGAGGTTAAAAATTACCTAAAAGGAATGTATGGAAGACCACCTGCACCAGTAGATGAAGAACTTTTAAAGAAAGCACTTGGAAACGAAAAACCAATAGACTGCAGACCAGCAGATTTATTAAAACCTGAAATAGAAAAAGCAAGAAATGAAATATGTGTTTTAGCTGAAACAGATGAAGATTTATTGACATATATCCTATTTGGTGAAGTAGGAAAGAAATATCTAAAAGACAAATATGAAAAAGAAATACAGGTTGATTTCGAACTTGTTGAAGAAACAGAAGATTTTGTTGAAGATGAAAGTATATATCCAGTATAATAATAAAAAAATGCTCTGGTTAAAACCAGAGCATTTTTTTAATGTATTCTTTTTTCCATTTCTACCTGTTTTAAAAATACATTGAAGTTGAATTTTTTTAGTATTTTGTTTAAAGGATCATCTTCTGGAAGAGATACCATAGTTACGTCTTTGAATTTTAAATCAGCGAATCTATTTAAAAGGTCTTTTACAATATCCTCATATTTTGTTTCATCAACCAAAGGTGCAACATCTACAATAAACGCCCCTTTTGATGTCATTCCCCAAACCACATAACCAATTGAAAAGCCTTTTGAAGTGATTTTTTCCATTTGGTATCTATCATAGGAAAGATCTAAAGTTTTAGGCTCTCTTTGCCAATTTGGTTTTCTTCCAATATAATGCAAAGCTTCAACTGCCCTATCATGAATCCATTTATGATCAACAATAGAATATCCAAATTTAATCTCATCAGTTTTTTCTAAATAACGTATGAAGCTTTCCAAAACGCGTTTTTCTTTAAAACCATGTTTAGCATAAAACTTTTTTGCGCTTGTTTCAGTATCTACAACCTCAAGTGTAACTTTAGAAATGCCTTTCCATTTCATTTTTTCAAGTGTATAGTATAAAAGCTCAGAACCGTAGCCTTTTAATCTGTATTCCTTTAAAAAACCAAAAGCATCGATTCTTCCCCTTGCTCCTCTAATTGAAACCAATGAAAATCCAATGGGTTTTTCGTCCTCAAATACTATATAAGAGTCATCAAGAGAAATTGAATTTTCTCTTATATCAAGCTCAAATGAGGTTAATGTCCAATTGACAGGTACTTCATAATCTGCAAAAGTTTTATTTACAAGATCGACAATTATTCCTTTTGAAACTTCACTGGCTTTTTTGAAATCCATAAAGATCCCTCCTTCCCCTACATTATAATTATAGCACAATTTTTTAATCTAAAAAAGTAAAGGTATTTTATTTTAAAAAAGGTATTTAAATTATGATATAATACAATGTTATTAAAACTAACTAATTTAAGGAAAGGGTGAGATAATTGAAAAAACTGTTTTTGTTTATTTTCATTTTAATGATAGTATCTTTGTTTTCTTTTCCACAAAAATATATATTACTTTTTGGTAATCCACATTCGCATACTGCATTTTCTGATGGTGCAGTAAACACTACACCAGCAGATGCATATAAATATGCAAGAGATATTGCCAAACTTGATTTTCATGCTGTTACAGACCATGCTTATTATTTTGAAGCATTATATAATGGTGAAGATAAATTTTTAGTAATGAAAAGAATGGCGGAAGAAAATACGACAAAAAATTTTATTGCACTTGCTGGATTTGAGTGGACTGCTGGTAGTGGGCATATTAATGTATATGGGTCAAAAGAGTGGACAAGTAGAAATATTGATACCACAATAGAAGAATTTTATAAGTGGCTAATAAATGAAAAAGCTTTGGCCCAATTTAATCACCCAATATCGATGTTTGGTACATTTAAAAATTTTGAATATTATCCTGAAGCAGATAATTATTTAAATCTTGTTGAAGTTGGAAATGGAAATTGGTCAAAAAACGATACAATTACACCTGAAATGTTTTCAAATTATATTGTAGCCTTGAAAAAAGGCTGGCATCTTGGCGCTACAATTGGACAGGACAATCATAAAGCAAATTGGGGAACTGCTAATGATTCAAGAACAGGAGTATGGGTATTATCCAGAAGTAAAGACGGTTTATTAAAAGCAATGTGGAATAGGAAAACATATGGAACTGAAGATAAGAATGCAAAAATATGGGTAGAAACAGATAATGCTGAAATGGGAGATATATATTATTATGATAAAATGCCCGGGGAAATATCCTTGAAAATTGAATATGAAGATGAAAATTCTCTTTCAGAATTAAAGGTATATACTCCAGATAAAATTTATGAGTTATCACCTAATGGAAATAAGATTAATGAAGTTGTAAAAATAAAGGTAACCTCACCATATTTCTGGCTTTTTGTATACTTTAAACAGATGGATGGTGATGAAATAGTATCATCGCCAATATGGTACGAACCAGAAAATAGAATTAGAATTTTCAATGTTCCTGATATAAAATTATATAGAAATTCGGAAAATACATTGAATCTTTATTTTTATAATACAGGAAATAATGTAGAAAATTCTCCGGTAAAAATAAAAATTAATGATAATATAGTTTTTGAAAAAGATTTAATTTTGAAACCATATGAAAAATCTTTGATTCCATTGTCTTTTAAAACACCTGATATATCAAATGCAAAAATGGAGATCTATATAAATAATTTATTATGGTACAGCAAGGAGGTAAATTTATTAAATCAAGATACAATTTCTGTAATAAATGTCGAGATAAGTAAGTTAGAAAATTCATATAAAGTAATAAACGAGATTAACGATACATCGAAAGCAATAATTATAAACGCTAAAAGTATAAATAGCGAAGAAATATTGAAAAGATTGTTAGAAATCGCTAAAAAGAAACGAATAGGTATTATTCTTGATGAAAAGAATAAATATGTTCTTTCATTAATTCCATCTCGTTTTACTGTAACTGATGAAAAAATAGAAAATATAAAAGTTAATAATATTTATTATAATGAAGCATGGAGAATTTTATATAAAAATAAAGAAAGAGGTTTTGTATTAAATAAAAATTTTGTGATATTTCCTGGTAATCCATTTTTAAATGATGAAAATCTAACTTTTGTAAAAAAGCTATTGAGAATCCAATAAAGAAAAACAACCCCGTTGTAAGGGGTTGTTTTTCTTTTATAATCGATATTTTAGAAACTTTTATATTATAATATTTTTATCCTGGACAAATCAATATAATAAAAAGAATATTTTTCTATATTCTCGAATAAAACGGATTTAACGACGTTATGTTTATTTAAGTTTAAAAAAGAAACTTTTTCTTTTTAAAACGAGTTATTAAAATAAGCCTAAAATAAGGTAAAATTTAATCTAGAGTTAAAAAATAATTCAATAGTATTTCGGGGGGATAATATATGAAAATAGTTGGAAAGGTTGCGAAAAGAATAGAAGCTCATGAAAAAGCATATGGCGAAGCCAAATATACACCTGATTTATATTTAGATAGAATGATTTATGCAGGTGTTGTTTATTCAAATGTTCCTCATGGTATCTTAAAAAGTATTGATATATCTGAGGCTGAAAACGTTTCCGGGATAATAAAAGTGGCAACATATAAAGATGTACCGGGAACAAACAAATTTGGAGTTTTAATAAAGGATATGTGGTTTTTGGTTCCTGTTGGGGAGAAAATACGTTTTGAACATGATGCTATTGCATTAATTGCAGGTGAGACAAAAGAAGCTGTAGAAGAAGCTATTAAAAAAGTAAAGTTTGAAATTGAAGAATTACAGCCGGTACTTACTATAGAAGAATCCATAAAAGATGAAATAAAAGTACATGATCCTGAATCCAATATAGCATTTCATAAGAAAATAAGACGTGGAGAAATAGATAAAGCATTTGAAAATGCTGATCTTGTAATTGAAAGAGAATTCAGAACAGATTATCAGGAACAGGCATATCTTGAAACACAGGGAGCGGTAGCATATTATGATGGTGAAATAATGAAAATATATGCCTCGATGCAATGTCCTTTCTATGTTCAGGAAGACGTTTCTGAAATACTCGACATTCCATTTAATAAAGTAGATGTAATTCAAATGGAAACTGGCGGCGGTTTTGGTGGAAAAGAAGATGTTCCATCATATATTGCTTCGAAGGCAGCTTTGCTTTCATATTTAACAAAAAGGCCTGTGAAGTTAATATATTCCAGAGAACACGATATAAAAGAAACAAGTAAAAGACATCCATCAAAATCTCATTATAAAGTAGCGTTTAAGAAAGATGGAACTTTACTTGGAGTAAAGGTTGAATCTTATCTTGATATGGGAGCATATTCAACATTATCGCCAATAGTAATGTATCGAACGCTTACACATGCAGCTGGAGCATACAATGTTCCAAATGTACATGTAGATGTTTATGGTGTATATACAAATAAAGTTCCATGTGGTGCATTTAGAGGATTTGGTTCACCACAGGTATTATTTGCTATAGAAAGAGTAATGGATGAAGCAGCGGAAAAATTAAATATAGATCCGTGGGAAATACGTTATAAAAATGCTCTTGAAGTTGGTGCGGAAACATCAACAGGTCATAAATTAGAATTTTCTGTTGGAGCTAAAAAAACACTGGAAAATATTAAAAAACTATCAAATTATGAAGAGCTAAAAAAGGAAGTTGAAGAATTTAATAAAACAAATAAAATAAAAAAACGTGGGTTGGGATGGTCTCATATTATATACGGGGTTAGTCTTGGTGCTGGCGGGCAACATCTTGATGCATCAAATTCAGAAGTTCATGTATTTCCAGACGGAACAATAAACATAATGTTTGGGGGTACTGAAATTGGTCAGGGTTCTAAAACGGCAATATCAATGATTGTTTCTGAGATATTAGGGCAAAAACTTGAAAAAATAAAAGTATTGCAGACAGATACATTTATTGTTCAGGATAGTGGTCCAACAGTTGCTTCAAGAACAACAATATTTAGTGGTAATGCAGCAAAAGATGCTGCAGAAAAGATTAAAAACAACATACTTGAGTTTTTATCTGATAAATTTGATGTTGAAAAATCTGATATAGAAATTAATCTTGGGTATTATAAAATAAAGGATAAAAACTTTACCTTTGATGAAATTGCTAAAATGGCCAATGATGCCAATGTAAAGCTCAATGAATCGGGCTGGTTTAAGTCACCTAAACTTCATTTTGATATGGAAAATGGAGTTGGCGAGGCATATGTTACTTATACTTATTCTACACAATTATCCCTTGTTGAAGTTGATACATTAACAGGAAAGATTGATGTAAAAAAGATGTGGATTTCCCACGATATAGGAAAAGCAATAAATTATGACGGAGTAATTGGACAGATTCAAGGCGGAGCTGTTCAGGGTATGGGGCATGCTATTATGGAAGAAATAATGCAAAAAGAAGGAAAAATTATAACAGATAACTTTAATAATTATATAATTCCAACAATAAAGGATATACCTGAAATTGTTGCTGATGTTGTAGAAGAAGAATTTCCATATGGGCCGTTTGGGGCTAAAGGTATAGGAGAGCCTTCATTGATGACAGCACCACCTTCAATAGCAAATGCGGTTGCGCATGCAACAGGTAAAAAAATAACAAAAATTCCAATATCTATGGAAGATATAATATAAAACTCAGGGGGGTAATAGTATGAAAAAAGTGCCTATAGTAGGACCTACATATGAAGAAATGCTACATCCAGAAAAAATCGATCCAGAGATTAGACAGAGAGCTATTGAAATGAAAGAAAAGGATCCGCTTCATCCAATTAACCTTTTTAATATATCCTGGAAGGATGAAAACAATGAAATTAGATATTTTGTTATGCCAAAAGAATTAACAGGTGTTGAAGCAAATATTATAGTGCTATATGCAAAAGATTTTCCATCAGGAAGTCATAAGGTTGGAGCAACATATTCTGTATTGATGGAAAAAACAATTACACATGAAGTTGATCCATCAATACATAAATTGGTATGGCCATCAACAGGAAATTATGGAATAGGTGGAGCATTTGTAAGTTCAAGAATGAACTATGATTCTCTTGTATTATTGCCTGAAGAAATGAGTCAGGAAAGATTTGATATTATCAGAAAGTATGGTTCAGACGTTATTCCAACACCAGGTTGTGAATCAAACGTTAAAGAGATATATGATAAATCCAAAGAACTATACGAACAGGATCCAGAACATATTAGAATATTGAACCAGTTTGAAGCATTTGGGAACTACAGATTTCATTACTATGTAACAGGTAATACAATGATAGAAACAGTTAGAAGATATCATATAGGTAATGAAAGAATTGCAGCAATTGTATTGGGAGTAGGTTCTGCGGGAACAATTGCCAGTGGAGATAGAGTAAAACAGGAATTTCCTGAAGTTAAGGTTGTAGCTATGGAACCTGTACAATGTCCAACAATTTCATTAAATGGATATGGCGGACATGATATTCAGGGAATTGGGGATAAACACGTTACATGGATTCATAATGTAATGAATAATGATGCGGTAGTACTTGTTGACGATATAGATAGTAAAAAAATGCTTCAGGTATTAACAGATGAAGAAGGTAAAAAATTCCTTAAGGAATTTGTAGATCCAGAAATGGTTGAATATATTTCAGATAAATTTGGTATATCAGGTGTTGCTAATGTTATCGGTGCAATAAAAATGGCTAAATTCTATAATTTAAAATCAGATGATAATATCTTTGTTGTTGCAACAGATAATATAGATAGATATCATTCAGTTATGGAACAGATGACAAAAACATATGGAAAATTGGATAGAGCTGAAGCAAAATCAAGAGTGGAAAGAATATTCCTTTATCAGGAAACATCAGGTATCTTCGAAGGAGACAAGTATAACAGAGAAAGATGGCATAATCTAAAATACTATACATGGATAGAACAACAGGGAAAAACGCTTGAAGAATTAAATGCACAAAAGGAACAGGCATATTGGGAAGAACATCAGAGAAAAGTAAAAGAAATGGATAAAATGCTTGAACAATATAGGGAAGAACATAAAGCAACTTTAAGAAAGGTGTGGCTTGACGAATGAGAAAGTTATTCAAAAATATTTCATATCTTGCCACTTTTGATAATAAAGATACTGAAATTGAAAACGCCTATATTCTTGTTGAAGATAATGTGATAAAAGATATAGGTAGCGGGAACTTCGATGAGGAAGTTGATGAAATTATTGATTGTAAAGACATGCTTATAATGCCAGGTTTTGTAAATACACATCATCACTTATATCAAACATTAACAAGAAATGTAAAAGGAGCACAAAATGCAAAACTTTTTGACTGGCTTGTATTTTTATATGAACGCTGGAAAAATATAGATAGAGAAGGATTCTACATCAGCTCAATAATTGGTAATTATGAAATGATGAAAACAGGTGTAACAACCACTACAGACCATTTATATCTTTATCCATACGGATTAAATGAGGCATTTGACGCTGAAGTAGAAGGAGCTATAAAAACTGGTATTAGGTTCCATCCTACAAGAGGAAGTATGTCAATGAGTAAAAAAGATGGAGGATTACCACCAGATAGCGTTGTTCAAACAGAAAAAGAAATCATAAAAGAAAGCATTAGGGTAATAGAAAAATATCATGATTCATCAAAATACTCAATGTTACGAGTAGCACTTGCTCCATGTTCTCCATTTTCAGTAACAGCAGATTTAATGAGAGAAACAGTAAAAATTGCCGATGAATATGACGTATTAATCCATACACATGTTGCAGAAACACTTGATGAAGAGAATTATTGTATAGAACGTTTTGGTAAAAGACCAGTAGATTACATGGAAGAACTTGGATGGTTAAATCCAAGAGCATGGTTTGCACATCTTGTATGGTTAAACGAAAGCGATATAGATAAATTGGCAAAAAATGATGTTGGAATGGCTCATTGTCCATCATCAAATATGAGATTGGGCTCAGGTATTGCACCAGTTACAGAAATGAAAGATAAAATACGCATAGGGATTGCAGTAGACGGGAGCGCAAGTAATGATACAAATAATATGATAGCAGAGGTTAGAAATGCATTGTTGCTTCAAAGAGTAAAATATGGTGCGGATGCTTTAACAGTAAGAGAAGCGTTAAAGATGGGAACAATGGGCGGAGCAAGAGTGTTAAGAATGGATGATTATATAGGAAGTCTTGAAATTGGAAAAGCTGCAGACTTTATAGGTTTTAACCTTAATAGACTTGAGTTTGCAGGAGGCCTTGATGATCCACTTGGTGCAGTGTTAATGTGCGATGGAAAACAGGTAGATCTTTCAGTAATCAATGGTAAAATTAGAATAAAAGATGGAGAAATATTAGATGAAGAACTTCCGAAAATTATAGAAAAACATAACGAAATATCTAAAAGAGTTATAAATAGTCTTTGATAAAGAAAACCCCCGTTAGACGGGGGTTTTTCAATAATTTTTCATTTCTTTTAATACGTTAAGAAGAAATTCCCATACCCTTTGTGTTGAAGAAATACTCAATTTTTCTTCAGGTGTATGAGCACCATAAATATTTGGTCCAAATGAAATCATGTCCACATCTTTCATTTTTCCGGATAAAATACCACATTCAAGTCCAGCATGAATAGCTGTTATTTCCGGTTCTTTTCCGTACATATCTTTATAAACCTTTTTCATTAATTCTCTAATTTTAGAATCTTTTTTATATTCCCATGCAGGATATGGAGCATTTGTTGTAATTTTAGCGCCATTTAACTTTGCTATAATTTCAGCTTTATTATGAATAAGATCTCTTAATGTCTCAACAGAACTTCTTGTGGCGCTTGTAAATTCAATTCTATTATCGAAAGTTTTAACAACGCCAAGATTACTTGAGCTTTCTACAAGACCTTCTATTGCTTTACTCATTGTTTGAATTCCGTCATGAACAAGCATTAAAATGTTTATAGCTTTCTCAAACGAATCTTTTGTCATAACTTTATTATAATGCTCAATTTCATTTACAGATAATTCAACATCAGGATCTGTAATAGAAAATTCATTTTTGAATACCTTTTTCCAATAATCTATAATTTCAATTAATTTTGCTTTATCTTTAGTAAGAATTTTTGCAGTAGCTTCCCTTGGGATGGCATTGCTCTTATCTCCACCATCAATTGAAATACCATAAACTTCTATTTTTTTATTTAAATCATATAAAACTCTTCCAAGAAGTTTATTTGCATTTCCTCTTTGTTTTATTATTTCCATTCCTGAATGGCCACCCTGAAGACCAAAAACTTTTATTTCATATGATTTAAAACCTGATGGTGCATCCATAAATTCAATAGGTAATGTAATTATATCCCTTAAACCACCAGCACAGCTTACGTAAAAGATTCCTTCTTCTTCAGAATCGATATTTAATAATACCTTTCCTTTTAATAATTCTGGATCTAAAGCATTAGCTCCGCCCATTCCTGTTTCTTCTTCAGTTGTCATCAACACTTCAATATACGGATGTTCAATGTCGTCAGAATCAAGTATTGCAAGCGCATAAGCTACAGCAATTCCATTATCAGCACCTAAAGTGGTATTTGTAGCTTTTATGAAATCACCATCTATTTGAAGTTTTAAAGGATCCTTTGAGAAATCATGATTACTATCAGAAGTTTTTTCACATACCATATCTATATGTCCCTGTATAATAACTCCAGGAACATTTTCATAGCCAGGGGTTGCAGGTTTTTTTATAATTACATTTAATGCATCATCCTGAATATATTCAAGATTTCTTTCTTTTGCAAATTTAACAAGATAATCGCTAATGGCTTTTTCATTACCAGAACATCTTGGAATCATACTTATTTCTTCAAAAAATTTAAAAACTTTTTCAGGTTTTAATCCGTCTAAAACGCCCATTGTAATTCCCTCCTGTTTAAAAATTTGCCATTAAATATGCATAGATTTTTGTATCTGCAATTAGATGTTCTATCTTTATATATTCATTTGGTTGATGTGCAGTGTGATCCATGGTTCCCCATACAAGAGCAGGTAATCCTGCTTCTCTTAAAATGGCAGCACATGTTCCGCCACCGATTCCGCCAACTGTTGCATCAATATTTCTTAATTCTTTAATAGCTTCTTTTAATTTCAATACAGATGGATGATCCGCTGGAGTTGGATCAGGAGCCTTTTCCATTTGTGGTGTTTCAATATGAATCTTTACACCGAATTTTTCTTCGTATTTTTTCTTTATATTTTCCACATCTGCAAGTATTTCATTTAAATCGTATTGAGGTAAAATTCTGCAATCAAAATACATTATATCTGTTCCTGGAATAGTATTTATATTATCCACATTATGTTCTTTTTTGGTAGGTTCAAATGTTGAAAACGGAATATTAAATAAAGGATCTTTTGCGACATATTTTTCATGTAAAAATTCATCTAATTCTTTTGCAAAGTATATTGCAGCTCTATGAGCGTTTTTAGCAACAGTTGGTGCAGAAGCATGAGCCTGTTTTCCTTCTGTAACTATTTTTAACCATAATATGGATTTTTCTGCAATTTCTATAAAAGAACCTTCAGGATTACCTGAATCGGGTACGTAATACCAGTCATTTTTATCAAAAATTCCCTGTTTGACAAGATATTTTATACCATAATCGCTACCTGTTTCTTCATCTGAAACAAAAACAAGAGCAATATTGTTTTTAGGTCTAATATTTAAATCCATTAATGTTTTTAAACCGTGAAGAGTTGCAACAAGTGAGCTTCCGTTATCTTCTGCACCTCTTCCGTATATTTTTCCATCTTTAATTACTGGATCAAATGGATCATGATCCCACAATGAAAGATCCCCTTCAGGCACTTTATCCATATGTGTAATAAACCATATAGTTCTTTCTGGTGAAGTTCCCTTATAAATAGCTACAATATTAGGTCTGAAACCATATTCCACAATATCATCTGGTGCGTCATAACGTTTTATTTCATCAAATTTCATTGTTTTTAAATATGATTCAAGCCATTCAGCAACTTCTTTTTCCCCGGGGCCACCTGCACGGGGATTTACGGAATTTATAGATATAAAACGTTTTGAAGTTTCAATAATTTCATCTTTATTTTTTTCTACATGTTCAAGAATTTTCTCTTTCATAATGCTAACCTCCTTTAAGGATATATATGATAATTAAATTATATCATAAAAAATCAGGAAGTTAGCACACCGAATTTTATTATCTACTTGCACCAAAAAACATTCCACTTAAAAAGGGGATTAACTATTTTTGTTAAAATAATATTACATAATTAATATGATTACTGGATTTAGAAAATTATTCGGATTTTGGAATGTGTTTTTATTATATTGTCATTTATAAAAGTAATATTTATGTTATAATTCTTAGTGAGCTCATAATTAAGGAGGGAAAAATATAAACAAAGAATTACTTGGTGGATTATTTGAAAAATTTTTAAATAAAAGTGATGTTGGAATTGCAATTTTAAAAGATAAAAAGTACATATATGTAAATGAAAAAATGACGGAATTAGCAAAAAGATTCCAGGTAGATTTGCAGCAAATCCCTCCCATTTGCTCTCAAAATGCGTTTGATATGTTTATAGAAAAATTTCCTAATTTCAAAAAATTTATGCCGATTTTTCAGGTTTTAACATATTTTAAGGATAATAAGAACGAAATGGATTTTTCATATCTTGAAGAGATAGAGAATACTTTATATGAAATAGGTTTTCGTGGAATTATATATAATAATGAGGCCTATTCTGTTATATATGTTGCTGATATTACACGTGATATCATTTTGTATAATAAAAAATATCTTGAAGTTGCTGAGAAATTAAGACGAGAAACTTTATCGCTTTTTTCTCCACAAAGTTTTGATAGTATGAAATTATACAATAAGATTTTTGAAACATTAAGAGAAGAAGGAATTATTGATTCTCTTGTAATTGCAACATTAAAAGATAATAAAATATATATTGATTTTGGTTATATTGAAAATATTGAATATAGCAATAAAATATTTCCACGAGATAATAAGAGTTTGACTAATTTTGTAATTGATAAAGCCCAGAAGATATACATACCAAATTCTGTGAAATTTAAACTTCCTGAAGGATATGAAATTTATCATGTAACAGACCCAAAGGTATATAGCGTATATGGGGTTCCATTAAAAAAAGAAAATAAGGTTTTTGGAGCTATATTGTATGAAAAAGTGGGTGAAGATTCATTTACAAAAAATGAAATTCGTTTAATGGATGAAATAACTAATATAATAGATGCTATTATAATCTTTAAAGATTTATACAATCAATTAAATGAAGAGAGAAAAAAATATTATGAGGCATCTATCAGGGATTACTTAACAGGAGCATATAATAGAGCATTTTTTGAAGGGTATTTTAAAAAACTTTGTGAAAAATCAAAAAGATATAATGAAATATTTTCTATAGCATTTATTGATATAAATGATTTTAAATTGATTAATGATAGATATGGGCATAATGTTGGAGATTTAATATTAAAAGAATTTGCCAGAATTGTTCATGAAACCATTAGAGGATCTGATATTTTTGCAAGATATGGTGGTGATGAATTTGTAATAATATTTCCAAATACAAATAAAAAAGATGCCACTTTAATTATGAAAAGAATCGAAATGAAAACGTTAAAAATAAAAGAAAATATAAGTTTTTCGTATGGAATAATTGAAGTATCACATGAATTAAGTCCTGAGGAAAATTTGAAGCTGGTTGATGATTTAATGTATAAAATGAAAAGAAATAAAAAATCCTGCGATTAATTCGCAGGATTCATTTTTTCAATATATCTTTTGAATGTTTCTTCTAATTTTTCATGTGAAACACTTTCGACAATTTCACCGTTCACAAAAATTGCTCCACCTGTTTTTGTTCCGGCAATTCCTATATCAGCGTGTTTAGCTTCTCCCGGGCCATTTACTACACATCCCATTACAGCTATATTTATTTCTTTGTCTATATCTTTGGTCCATTCTTTAACTTTCAAAGCAAGTTCTTCAACGTTGATTTCTGTTCTTGCACATGTTGGACATGCAATTACTCTTGGTCCTTTTTTAAATCCCAATAATGTTAATAATTTTCTTGCAACACCGACTTCTTTTTCCGGATCGCCTGCAATTGAAATTCTTATTGTATCGCCAATATAATTTAATAACAAAGCACCAAGTCCAGCTGAAGAAAGAATTACAGCATCCTCATAAATTCCAGCTTCTGTAATACCTATATGAATAGGATATTGAACCTTTTCAGCAAGACATTTATTTGCTAAGAAATTTTCTTTTGCATCAGTAGATTTGATGGAAATAACAATATCATCAAAACCTATTTTTTCCAGTATTCTTACTTCTTCAAGAGCACTTTCTGCTAATGCCCTATATCTTGGGACAAGGTTTTCATATTTTTTCTTTATAGAACCTGAATTTGCACCAACTCTTATAGGAATTCCATATTCTTTTGCAACTTTTGCAACCTCTTTTACTTTCCATTCTGCGCCAATATTACCCGGGTTAATCCTTACTTTTGAAGCACCAGCTTTTATAGCTTCAATTGCTACTTTGTAATCGAAGTGAATATCTGCTACCAGAGGTACATTGGAATTTTCGCATAATTTTTTAAATGAAGGTATATCATCAAGTGTTCTTACAGAAACTCTTACTATTTCAGCTCCTGCATTTGATAATCTAATTATTTGTCTTAATGTGGATTCGAAATCTAAAGTGTCTGTATTTGTCATTGATTGTATAACAATGGGATTATCTCCACCTATTTTAACATTTCCAACAGTTACTACTTTTTTTGAAAACATAAAAACACCTCTCGTATTCAAAGATTCTTGTTTAATTTCACCATATTATGGCTAAAAATTAATTTATAAGTTTATTTGAAAAATCTTGATATGTCATTAAAAGTAATAAAAATAAATAATATCATTAAGAGTATAAAACCAATAGTGTGAATTGTAGCTTCCACCTTTGGATTTGTTCTTTTTCCGGTAATCATTTCATATATAGAAAATACTATCCTTCCGCCATCTAAGGCAGGTATAGGCAATAAATTAACAATACCAAGGTTCAAGGTGATTAATGCAATTAGAGAAATCAAAGCTTCAGGACCGGCTTTGGCAGCTTGACCAACAACTCCAGCTATTCCGACAGGCCCCATAACTTCACTGGTTTTAACCTTGCCAGTAAATAATTGTCCAATCATATCAACCATAGCCTTTAACAATGTATTTGCCCATTGAATTGAAGTAGTAATAACCTCAAAACCTTTTGGTCTCCATTTATCAAAATCAAATTTTAAAACCATTGGCTCCTGTAAAATCTGTATAAATGCATCTTTAGAAATTTTTATATTTGTTTTTTGATTGTTTCTTAATACAGTTATATTCAGGTCTTTATTTTCTTTTCCTGTGTAATTTTCTACTATTTTCCCATTTTTTATTCTGATTAATTCAGTTCCAGGTTCAAGAGTTATTTTAGAAAGTGCATCTATAAGATTAATACCATTTTTTATTTCAATGCCGTTTATACTTGTAATTCTATCTCCTGCTCTAAAAGGTTCAATATCTTTATTTATTTCATTTGAAAATGAGGCAAAGTATACACCTATAGCATATCTTTCAGGAATAATAGAATAAGTTACTATTTTTCCTTCTATAGTATTTCCATCATCTAATTTCAAAATTAAACGGTCATTTTTTTCCAGATTAGGCAAAATGTCCTTTATTTCATTTGCAGAATGTGTATTGAATTCCAGAATTTTTTTATTAGTTAATTCGATATTGTTTGTATCAGGTTTAAATGCGATAACATATTCAGGTATTGTTTTTTCAGGTTTTACAGTAATTTCTACAGGTATATTATTTCTCAAAACTTCAAGTTTTACAGGTTTTCCTTCTTTTATGGTAAAGCTTAAAATAGAACTGTCAAAAACAAGATTTCCATTTACTTTATGAATTACATCACCAGCTTCAAGACCGCTATAAAATGCCGGAGAATCAGGTATTACTTCTGCAATTTTAACTTCGTTAAATCCATATATCATTCCAGAAAAGGCTAAGATTATATATCCAAGTAATATTGAAAATGCCGGGCCAGCAAAAGCAATGAGAAATTTCTGCCATGGTTTTTTATTATAAAATAAAGATGGATCGTCAGAAATTTTATCAGTATCTTCCATTTCTTCACCGGCAATTTTTACATATCCGCCAAGAGGAATTAGATTAAATTTAAATTCTGTTTCTTTACCTTTTATACTAAATAACTTTGGTCCCATTCCTATTGCAAATTCTTCTACTTTGGTTTTGAACAATTTTGCAAATAAAAAATGTCCTAATTCATGAAAAAAGACTACAATTGTTATTACCACTAAAAACCAGAAAATAGTTGCCATTGAAACACCTCCGTCAATAAATCCTTTTATAAATATTTTACCATATGTATGTGTTAAATTATGAAGGTATATTGTTTCTAATATGTTATATTGTTTTTTTATAATTTTTGTCAATAATTATATATTTTTTGTATATCATAATATGATATAATAATAAAAGCGAAGTTTTTTGGAGGGAATATATGGACGAAAGAATTTTTGACCCACAGGAAAAGCCAGAAGAAAGTACAATAATAAATTTAAGACCACAATTTTTAAATGAATATATTGGTCAGGAAAAAGTAAAAGAAAAATTAAAAATAACCATTGATGCGGCTAAAGAAAGAAAAGAGCCGTTAGATCATATTTTACTTGCAGGGCCACCTGGTCTTGGTAAAACAACTCTTGCAAATGTAATAGCAAATGAAATGGGAGCTAATATACAGATAACAAGTGGTCCTGTTCTTGAACGCGCTGGCGATTTAGCAGCTATTTTAACCAATTTACAAAATGGAGATGTGTTATTTATAGATGAAATTCATAGAATAAACAGATCAGTTGAAGAAATCTTATATTCTGCTATGGAAGATTTTCAGCTTGATATTGTTATAGGCAAAGGACCAGGTGCCAGGTCAATAAGAATAGATTTAAATCATTTCACACTTATTGGTGCAACAACTCGAACAGGATTAATTGCTGCGCCATTAAGAAGTAGATTTGGAATAATTATGGAAATGAATTTTTATCCACCGCATGAATTAAAGGAAATAATCATAAGAAGTGCGAATTTATTAAATGTAAAGATTACCGATGATGCCGCCTTATTAATTGCGGAACGTTCGAGAGGAACACCAAGGATTGCAAATAGATTATTAAAGCGTGTTAGAGATTATGCTCAAATTAATAATGGTGGATTAATAGATGTCGATACTGCAGAAAAAACAATGACACTTCTTGAAATTGACAAAGAAGGTCTTGACGAAATGGATAGAAAGATATTAAATACCATTATTGATTTTTATAATGGTGGTCCGGTTGGATTGAAGGCGCTTGCAGCCTCGTTAGGAATAGAAGCTGATAGTATCAGTGAGGTATATGAGCCATATTTATTACAAAAAGGATTTTTGGTAAGAACACATAGAGGCAGGATGATAACAGAAAAAGCTTTAAAACATTTAGGAATTGAAAAGTCAAATAAAAATTTATATTCGTTATGGGGGAATTAATATGGAATTTATAAAATCAAATCTTGATTTTGTAAATGAAAAGATAAAAGAATCAGCTGAAAGATCAAATAGACAATTTGACGAAATTAGATTGGTGGCAGTTTCTAAAACATTTCCAGTTGATTATATTAAAGCAGCATATGAATATGGAATAAAGAATTTTGGAGAAAACAAAGCTCAGGAATTAAGAGCAAAACATCAGGAATTAGAGGGTTATGATATAACATGGCATTTTATAGGAAGAATTCAAACAAATAAAGTTAAATATATAGTTCCAATTGCTGAATATATACATTCTGTGTATCGTGAGAAGGAATTAAAGGAAATTGATAAAATAGCTAAAAAACACAATAAAATTCAAAAGATATTGATAGAGGTAAACGTTTCTGGAGAAGAAACAAAAGGTGGTATTGTTCCAGAAGAAGTTGAAGAATTTATAAAAATGGCGATGCATTATGAAAATTTAGAAGTTGTGGGTTTAATGACAATGGCACCATATACAGATGATAAAGGGCTCATAAAAAATATCTTCGATAAATTGAGAGAATTAAGAGATAAATTAAATGTAAAATATAAAAAAATTACTGAATTATCAATGGGTATGAGCAATGATTATGAAATTGCTGTAGAAAGTGGCACAACAATGGTGAGAATTGGATCTCTTATATTTGGAAAACGAAATTATACAACAGGAGGTTGATAAAATGTTCATATTAGGGAATCTTTTTTATGGTATAGCAAATGTTTTAAGAATAGTAATAAACTTTTTTGAAATATCTATAGTTATATCTTCTATTTTTTCATTTATATCCTTTAATTATCATAATCCTATTAGAAATTTTTTCGATCAGGTTTCTGAACTTATAAATAGACCTGTAAGAAGGTTATTTGGTGGGAGATTGGTTGTTGGAATGTTTGATTTTACACCATTTGTGTCAATATTAATTTTAATATTACTCGATAGCTTTTTGGTTAATACGCTTTTTGACCTTGCTCGAGTTTTGAGGTGATAATCTTGAAAGGAATTTTATTTTTTAATCCTATAAAAGCAAAAAAACAGGAAATAATAGACAATTATCTTCATGTTTTTGAAGAAAATGATATTGAAATTTTAAAGGTAATGCCAGCAGGTTCTGCACTTCCTGATAATACTCTTTATCAGGAATCTGATGTTTTTATTGTCTTGGGAGGAGATGGAACTGTTTTAAGAGTTGCAGAATTATCTGCTGAATATTCTGTACCTATAGTTGGGATAAATCTTGGAACATTGGGATTTTTAACTGCATATGATAGCACAGAAATGGAACAGGCTGCTAAAGACATAGCTTCTAACAATTTGCATTATTCAGATAGATTTTTGCTTGAATGCTATGTTGGAGGAAAGAAAATATTATCTTTAAACGATATAACCATTCAGAAAAGTCAGCCTATTGGAACAGTTGATCTTGAAATATTAATAAAAGGAGAAAGCGTTTTAAATTATTCTGGAGATGGAGTTATTATTTCAACTCCAACAGGTTCTACGGGTTATGCTTTGTCCATGGGCGGACCGGTAATTGAGCACTCATTAAATCTTATAACTATAAATCCTTTAGCTTCACATTCTTTAAATATAAGACCGTTGGTAATTTCTCCTGATAATTATGTTGAAATAATGATTCATCATATTGATGCGGGTAATGCATATGTAACTGTTGATGGCGATATAGTTCATAGAATTGAAAGTGGAATGGCTGTATTAGTTTCATCATCTGATAAGAAAGTAACTCTTGCACAGAAAAATGATTATTCATTTTTTAAAGTATTAATAAATAAATTAGGCTTTGGTAGGAGATTGATATGATAGATTTATTACCAGAAGAAACAAAGAATATAATAATTTCATATCATAACGAAATTTTAAAAATGGGCAGAATTGTCCAGGGAATGTTTTTAAAGTTCAAAGATGCTTTTTTTGAAAAAAATATGAAGTTATCAAAAGAAATTATAGAACAGGATGCGCGTGTTGATTTTGTAGAAGCACGCCTTGAATATAAGGCTATGGAGATTATAGCAACCAATAATCTTTATGGAAAATCATTAAAAATTGTTTTTTTAGGCAATAAAATAATAGGAATCCTTGAAAGCATGGCAGATATGTGTGAAACAATGGCTAAAAATAATGTGGATCTTTTAAAATTACCGAATTCTATAAATCCATATCAATTTGAAGATCTCTTTGAAATTTCTCAGGGAATGTTAGGTGATGCGTTAAAATTATTTTCAAATGTTATAGAAGACGGGAATGTTCTTGGAGAGTCATTTGAACTTGCTAAAGAAATTTGTAATACCGATAATGAAATAGATAGTTTGTATGAAGCGTTTAAAAGAAATTTAATGTTGAAAGTTTCAAAAGATAATTTTAGATCTATTATGGCACATATTGAAATACTTTCAAATATAGAAAAGTTTTCTGATTTAAGTGCTAACATTGCAGAGTATACAATATTTATATTGACCGGGGATAGATATAAATGTACAAAAGAAGGATTTGATATATTTTATTCAATGGGGGAATAGATAAATGACAAAATTGCTGAAATACATATCCAAAGAGTTTATATCCCCTTTTTTAATGGGACTTGTTGGATTTATCGTATTTGTAAGTGTTGAATTATTGTATCAATTATCAGATATAATTGTAAGAAATAAAGTTGGAATTGATAAATTATTTATATTAATCTCTTTCCATATTCCATATTTTCTTGTGATGGGTATTCCCGTGGGAATACTTTTTTCTATATTCTGGGTTTTATCAAGGTTATCTAATGATAATGAAATTATAGCTTTACAGTCCTTGGGTATCCCATCAAAAAAGATAATATTACCTTTTCTGGTGTTATCGTTTATTCTTTCAATTTTTACTTTTGCGTTATACGATACAATAGTTCCAAAATCAAATATGAAAGCAAAAGAAGCTATTTCAAAGTATGTGTATAAAAGTGCTCAAGCAAACATAGAGATGAATAAATTCGTTGAGGTTGAAAGAAATAAAAAGTATTTATACGTAAGGAAAATAGATAAAGATAAGGGTATTTTGTATGGAATATTATTATATGAGGTGGATTATTCTAAAACAACGGTTTTTCATGCAGAAAAGGCATTTAAGGATAAAGATACCTGGTATATGGAAAATGGAAGAATTTTTAGATTAACAGATGATGGACTTTTAAAACTTGATATTACATTTAAAAAATTAAAATTGGATATATCAAAGGATGTTGAAGAATATCTGAGATTTTCAAAAAGTCCAAATGATATGACAACAAAAGAATTAAAGCACAAAATTGAAATAACCCAAAGACTTGGTGGAGATCCATCAGCTTTAATTGTTGGTTATCAGGAAAAATTTTCTAATTCAGTTGCGCCAATGGTTATAGCGCTTCTTGGAGTAGCGCTTTCATTATTTATAAACCTGAAAAGTAAATCGTGGAGTGTTATTTCAACATTTATACTTGTTGTATTATATCAGGGGTCTGGTGCATGGTTAAGTGCTTTGGGAAAGGAGAAGATTATAAATCCATATCTTGCACCGTGGCTGCCTAATATATTTTTTGGTATAGTTGGAATTGTATTATTTATATTACTTGATACAAGAGCAGCATATAAATTAATTGAACCTTTAAAAAGAATAATTGGTGTTGGTATTGTAGTGGTATTTCTTGCAAATTACGGATATTCTGAAAAGGTATTTATTGATTCCGAGAATATCACTATAGATGGAACAAAGATTACATTTGAAGGAAGTACAACTATAAAATACAAAGATTCAATTATTAAAGCTCCAAGAGGATATGGGTTTCTTAATGATAAAAATCAAATTCAAAACGCATATTTATTGGATAATGTTACATATATTCAGGGCAAAAGAACCATAGAAGCGTCTCAAATGGAAGTTAATTTTGAAAGTAAAGATGTAATTTTAAATCATACATATTCAATAGAATCATTTAAAAATGAAAAAAAAAAGAATGTAAAAATACGCGTATGGTCTGAAATTTCAAAAAAGAAAACAGATGATGATGTTGTATTTTCCGAAAGAGTAAAGATGACAACATGTAAGGAATGTATTACATATTACTTTAAATCTTCTCATGTAACAATCTATCCTGATCAATTTCTTATTGCGCGTGACGTTACACTTGAATTTTTTGGTATTCCAGTTTTTTATTTTCCTTTCTATTTTCAAAGTTTAGCTGAAGAACAGAAAGCTCCATTTTTGGCTGCTTTTGCATTTAAAAATGATTCAATTACTATTACAGTAAAAATTAATCACACATTTCCAGACAAATCTATACTATCTTATTCACAGGAATATTCAAGAAATACAAAAGAAAATACAGTTTCACAAAAAATGAGTTATACATATTCAATTCCTATGATTCTTGGAACACTTGCGTTTTCAAATAGTATTTCAAATTCAAGCATTTCAGATTTGAAATTTTCATTAACAAAAAAATTGGAAAACCTTACTTATTCTGCACAGGTTATTCATAGTTTTTCAAACAATTCAGATGCATTTTCTCTGTCTTTAAAGGATATAAAAACAGATTTAGGTAAGTTTTCATTATATTCAGCGTATTCATGGAGAAATAGAAATTTAAGTTCTGTAACTTTTTTAAAACTTACAACACCTTCACTGGAAAAAAAATATAAAAAAAGTTATTTTAAGTTAAATTCTACTCGTCTATATATTACTGGACCTGCAACTAAATTATCGGATTCGTGGGATAAAAAGAAAATAAGTATAAATACATCTACAAATTCAAAAATATACAATGGTTCTCTAAAAAATGAAATAAAAACATCTTTTTCAGCTCTATATGAAAGAGATAATTTAAGAAGTTTGAATTTATATTTAAAAGATGCAATATACAATAAAATTACACCTATAAAATATTCAAATGATTTTTTTTATAATAATTGGTTTTCAATAGACTCATCTCTTTCTCCTGAGATGAGAATGTCATTTAAACATATATATCCTGATAGAATATACAATTATTTTACCTATGGGACAAAAGGTAACTTTAAAATTAGAGCTTTTGTTTTTCAATATGGTGTTTCAGATTATCAATATTATAGAGTTTTAGTTAATGAACCGAAATGGATTTCCACTCCCGCTACGCATACAAACAAATTAACCGATTTTGTTGGTATCGATGCATCGTGGGATATATTAGATGTAAAAAACTCTTTTGATGGAAGATATAATAGAACTTTTGATTTTATGAAAGAAAATAGAGAAGATAGATTTATTGCGCATTTTTTTACAACAAAATATAATTTAAAATATAGTATTTTAGAATTTGAAAATAATACAAAAACATCTCTGGAAAAAGAAAATTTTGAATTTATTACGACAAATTTCAATGGTTTTTTAAAGATTGCAATTTTAAAGCATAAATATGAATTTGAATACAATCACAAAGATGAAGAATTACCTATAATAAAGATAGAAAATAACGATATAATAACCTTTGGTAAAAATAAAATAGAAATATTTTATGATTATTATTTTAAAAAAGAAGATTGGAAAGAAACAATTCCTCAAATAAAATCAAAATATCTTTTTTACGATAAATATGGTGGAAAATATAAAGGGAATTTAAATTTATTTAATGATTATAACAATATTCATTACGATTTGAGCTACAAAGCCAAAGATGCGTCTAAAAGTCTTACGACTTCAATAGATTATGATATTGAAAATCAATATTTAAAAACTGGAATAGGTTATGATACAGCGACTAAATATGATTGGGCGAAGATTTCGTTTACATATGATATAAAAAATAACGAATGGACATTTTCGCAGTTTGAAATTAATAAAAAGATCATATGTTGGTCAATATACTTAAAGGGAGATTTACAATTATTGCCAGAATTTTCATTTAAACAATTTGAATTAAAGTTCTTTATTGCAGATATACCTGAGAAATCATTTGGATATACCGAAGAAAAAGGTGTAGATATAAATATGTTCTAATTCTGGAGGGAAAACAATGGGAAAAATGGAAGATATGGATATAATTAGCGAAAAAATAAAAAAATGTAAAGGGTGTTCTTTAAGTTTATCAAGAAATAATGTAGTAGTAGGTGAAGGGAGTTTAGATACACCTATAATGTTTGTTGGTGAAGGTCCTGGTGCAAATGAAGATTTACAGGGAAGACCATTTGTAGGAAGAGCAGGGAATTTACTTGATAAATTGTTAAAAGAAGTGGCAAAGATAAATAGAGAAGATTTATATATTACCAATGTGGTAAAATGTAGGCCGCCTAAAAACAGAGTGCCCACAGGCGAAGAAATGGAAAAATGCAGTCATTTTCTCCTTGCGCAGGTTATGACAATAAAACCAAAAATTATAGTTGCGTTAGGTTCTACAGCATTAAATTATTTTTTGAAGCAAACAGTTCCCATTACAAAACATAGAGGAAGATTCAAAGAATGGTATGGCGATATATATATATTCCCAACATTTCACCCAAGCTATCTTCTTAGAAATAGGAGTGAAAAAGAAGGATCTCCATTGTTTTATGCAAAAATTGATATGCAGGCGATAGGTTATATGTACAAACAGTTGAAAAATAATCCAGATTTAGATATAAAAAAGCTGGTAACAACGGTTGAAAAAGGCGTAATTGCAGCAGAAAATAAAATAAACAAAGGATGATAAAATGTATAAAAAACCAATAGGTTTTGTAGAAACACCTGAATTAATAGCAGAATTAATGGTTAAATTAACCGGCAAAAATAAAAACTCCCTTACCCTGGATACTGGATGCGGAAGGGGAGTTTTTTTAAAAAAATTACAGGAGTATGGATTTAATAATGTATATGGAATAGAGATGAATAAAGAATTTTATAAATTATGCAAAGAAAAATATCCACAATATGAAATATTAGCAGAAAATTTTCTTACAAAAAACTTTAAAGAAAGATTTGATCTTATTATGGGTAATCCACCTTATGTACATTATAGTGATTTACCAAAGAGATTATCCAAACAAATAAAAAAGATTGCAAAAAATGCTGAAGCGGATATTTATTATGCATTTATTATAAAATCAATAGAGTTATTAAAAGAAGAAGGAGAACTTATATATATAGTTCCATACCATTTCTTTTTTAACACACATGCGGCATATTTAAGAAATTTTATGATAAAAAACGGATCTTTTGAGATTATAATAGATCTTGGAGAAATAAGGTTATTTTCAAAAAATCCTGAAACAATTATATTTAAGTATAAAAAAGGAATATTTGAAAAAAAAATAAAAGTATTAAATATCAAAAACCAGCAAATAAATGATATAAATAAAATTAGATCAGATATTGAAAAAGTTCTGGAAGAAAAAAAAAGCAGTGAGCTTTTTGAATATTATGAATTACCGCCATTTAAAAAAAATACTGTATGGTCAACATCAGAAATGCGAAAATGGGATATTCAAGAATATAAATTATTAAAAGATATAGCAAAAATAGGTGTAGGATTTGTATCTGGATATAAAAAAGCTTTCTATATTTCTGAAAATGAGTATCAAAAAATGGATAACTCATCAAAAGAACTCATAAAACCGTTTATAAAAGCTAAAAATTGCGATAGATATATAGTAAATGGTTTTCATAGATATATATTTATAGATAAAAGCATTGAAGAAAAAATTTTGAAAGAAAAGTATCCAGAAATATACATAAGATTATTAAAACACAAAAAAGAAATGTCAGAAAGGTTTTTGCCAGGGAGAACAAAATGGTATCAATGGCAGGCGGCAAGAAACTATAAATTTTTAATGGAAAATCCAGGTAAAAGAATATATGTTCCAGCATTAGATAGAAAACCATATAATCGTTTTAGTTTTTCAGAAGAAAGTTATTTCCCTTCAGGAGATGTATTGTTTATTCAACCGTATTTAGAAAAAGATATATATTTTCTTTTAGGATATTTAAATTCGCTATTTTTTAGAGAGTATTATATATCCTATGGCGGGAAGCGTGGCGGAAGAATGTCTTTTACACAAAAATTGCTTGAAAATATAAAAATACCTGAATTTGATTTAACAATACAAGATGAAATTTCTCATATTACTAAAGAAATAATAAGATTGAAAAAACAGAAAAAGGAAACAAAAATATATGAAGAACAAATAGAAGAAGTTATAAAGAAGAATATAAAAAAGATATATGTATAAAAAAAATCCGGATCATAAGATCCGGATTTTTTGGCGGGGACGACGGGACTCGAACCCGCGGCCACCGGTGTGACAGACCGGCATGCTAACCAACTGCACCACGTCCCCAAGCTTTCCGGATATATTATACCGAAAGAAATATTACAAATCCAGTCCTGATTGGTTTCTAAATAGTGACATGTTTTTTAGTAATATTTTAATGATGAAAACCTTGAAAATAAATAATATTCATATAATAAGAAGAGAACTTTTAAAAATAAAGTCTTTTGTAATGTTTAAAATTAACATAGATGCTTGATTTTAACAAAAAAATGTGGTAAAATTGCCTTGAAATACGTTTATATCAATACATAGGGGGTGCATGTATGAACAAAAAGGAACTCGTTAGTGCATTAGCTGAAAAATTATCCGTTACAAAGAAAGAAGCAGCTTTATTTGTTGATTCATTTGTAGACGTTGTGTCAGAAGCTTTATCAAAAGGCGACAACGTAAAAATCGTTGGGTTCGGTACTTTTGAAGTTGTAGAAAGAAAACCAAGAAAAGGTGTTAACCCACAAACAAAGGAAACTATTGAAATTCCTGGTGGAAAAGTACCTAAATTCAAAGCTGGTAAAGAATTAAAAGCAAAAGTAAAATAATTTAAACGGAGCCCATTCTGGCTCCGTTTAAATTTATGATAATAATCCATATTTATAAAATTAAGATACTGGAGGAATTGTATGAACTTGATTTATATTGGTATTGGAGGATTTTTAGGAGCAATATCGAGGTATCTTGTATCAAAATATGTAAATACAGCATTTCCATTTTCAAATATGCCTTATGGAACATTAATGGTAAATTTAATAGGTGCATTTGTTTTGAGTTTTTTAATGTCGCTGAGTATATACAGACTTGAACTACCTAAAAATTTTATGTTATTTTTCACCACAGGGTTTATAGGCTCTTTTACCACATTCTCAACATTTATGTATGAAACAATAGTTTTAAGTGAAGAAGGGTTTAATGTATATTCATTATTGTATCTATCAATAAGCGTGTTTTTAGGTCTTTTATTTGCATTTCTTGGCTATGCATTGGGGAGGTTGGGAACATGAAATTTTTAAGAATTTATCTTGGTGAAGGTGATCATTGCGATGGAACCCCTGTATATAAACATATAGTAAAATTATGTTATGACCATGGAATTAAAGGAGTTACTGTTTTAAAAGGGATAATGGGTTTTGGAGAAAAACATCATGTACATAGAGTTGATTTTTTTACATTAAGTGAAGATTTGCCAATAGTAGTTGAAATAGTAGATTCCAGCGATAAAATAGAAAAGATAATTGAAGAAGTAAAAAAATGTAATTTTGATGGGTTAGTTGTATATTGGGATGTTGAAAGCATAAGAATAGAAAAAAACAAGTAATAATATAAAATCAAAGCAGGAAGGGGATTTTAAATGTTAGCAGAAAAACTAACTAATAAAATAATATCAAATGTGAATGAAGTAATAAAAGGAAAAGATGAAAAAATAAAATATGTATTAGCAACGTTTTTTAGTGAAGGACATGTTTTATTAGAAGATGTTCCAGGAACAGGAAAAACAATACTTGCAAGAGCAATTGCAAAATCATTTAATCTTGATTTTAAAAGGGTTCAATTTACACCGGACTTACTTCCAAACGATTTAATAGGTTTATATATATTCGATAAAAATAAAAATGAATTTGTCTTAAAAAAAGGTCCTATTTTTACCAATATATTACTTGGTGATGAAATAAACAGAGCAACGCCAAGAACACAATCAGCATTGCTTGAATCACTTGCTGAAAATCAGGTGTCTATAGATGGAATAACCCACAAACTTGAAAAACATTTTTTTGTAATTGCCACGCAAAACCCAATTGAGTTCGAAGGAACATTTCCATTACCAGAAGCACAGGTAGATAGATTTATGATTAGATTATCCTTAGGATATCCTGATCCTCAATATGAAGTTGAAATGTTAAATTCGCAGGAAAAAGAACATCCTATAAATCATATAGAAAGTGTATCTTCTGCTGAAGAATTATCAGAAGTGAAAAAAGAAGTAAATAATGTACTTGTTTCCGATGAAATAAAAGAATATATTATTGAAATAGTTAATAGAACAAGAAATCACAAAGATATAAAGGTAGGTGCCAGTCCAAGAGGTTCTATTGCTTTAATGAAATTATCAAAAAGCGTTGCTGCAATAGAAGGAAGGGATTTTGTTATTCCAGATGATGTAAAAAACATAGCAAAATATGTTTTGGCACATAGAATAATTCTCAAAGCAGAAGCAAAAATAAAAAAAGTATCACCATATGACTTAATAAGCGATATATTAGAAGAAGTAAGAGTTATAAGGTGATATAAGTGAGATATAAAATAAAAGGTCTCGTCTGGTACTCTGTTATAGGGGTAACAATAAATATATTTTATTTTAGCAATTATACATTGCTATTATTGGCATTATTGGGATATATCTGGTATGATTTTTTTAGAAAAAAAGCAATTATTGAGAATATAGAAATAGAATATAAATTAGAATATGAAAAGGCATTTATTGATGAAATCTTTGAATACAGAATATATTTAAAAAACAATTCTAATGATGGTATTTTATTACTTGTCTCACCATCGAACTTACTTCAGAGAATTCGACCATTAAATCAAAAGGTTTATCTTGAACCAGGTGAAAGAAAAAAACTGATTTTTAATATATCCTTTGGGACAAGAGGAATTAAAGATATAGGAAGAATTAGCATTAAATACAATACTTCATTGGGTTTTGAATTCTGGAAAACAAAAATCGTTGAAAAAAAGGTTGAAGTTTTGCCGGAATTTATATATTCTGAGTTTAACAAAGAAAGTTTGAAAAAGTTATTGCCAGCTCAAAAATCTAATATAAGAGTATTGGAAGACGTTACTTATGTTGAAAATATTGATGAATACAATAATGAACCATTAAACAGAATAAATTGGAAAATTTCAGCGAAATATGACAGGTTAATGGTAAAAAAATATGCACATACTTCAACAGGGCAGGTATATATGTTTGTTGACTTAAATTTGCCAGATGGTATTCCGAAAGAAAATATCTTCTGGAAAAATGAAAGAAAAGTATATGAAGAATATGCGTTAAAGGCGACCGCAAGTATTGTAAAATATCAAAAAGAAAAATATCAGGATCTTAACCTTGTTATATTGGGAAAAGAAATAAAAAAAATATCTTCAAACGATTGGGTTGAATATTTTGATACAATAGCTTCAGCATATGGGGATAATAATAGTGATATAAACCTTGAAAAAGTACTTGAATCAGAAATTCCGTATCTCACATTTGAAGATACAGTAATAATAATATCAATACATTTAACCGATGAAATAATTCCATATTTAATAAAAATGCGTTCAAAAGTTTCAAAAGTCATTGTGCTGGTTATGCCATATGGTTTTAGAGTTGAAACCGAAGGGAAACTGGATGTAAATAATCAGGAGATTTTCAGGGTTGAAGCTATTGAATTGGAGAAAAAAGCAGTATTACTTGAAGAAAATCATATAATTGTTAGGTTAGTTTCGCCAGATGATTCATTAACAGAAGTCTTTTCAAGTATTTGAGGTGATGGGGTTGGATAAAAAAGTTCGCAATTTATTTGAGCAATTAGTTATAATTTCTCTTTTGCCGCTTAATGTAATAGACTTTATAGCCCTTTTTATAGTTACTCAAATTTATACATTATTATTTAAAAAGTTTAAAAAGATGAATATGCCGTATTACATAGCCTTTCTCGCATTATTTCTGGTATTTGGAACTGCATTTTCCATTGAAATGGCTTTAGATAGGAGCCCTTTTTTTGCATATAATGTTACATTGATAATTATAGTGAATTATTTTCTTCCAGAAGAAAGAAAGGATTTATTTAGATATATTTATGTATACATAATAGCAGCAGTAATTCTAAGAAATACAATTAATCATATTCTTGTGGGAGCTGTATTGTTGTATTTCTTATATGAACTATTAAAAGAAGAAAAAAACAAGAAATTATATATAACACTTTTTGCTATATTTTTTGTATTTTCATTTGTGTCCTTTCAAACAAGTATAAATCCATTTAAAGATTTTAGTCTCTTTATGGATAAAAAATATTATAAAACATATGAAAATGAGAATAATATAGAAAATAATAAAATAAATGTTGAAGATGAAAATACTGAAAAAAAAGAAAGGGTCAAAAGATTATTTAAAGAATCAGAAACAAATCCAATATACACAAGGGTATATAAACCACAGGAAACCATGACACAAAAGGAAAAATTATTTTTAGGAGTATTAGTGTTAGGGGTAATATCAAGTTTGGTAATTGCATATTATTCTTATAAATATATGACAAAAAAAGATAAAAAACGTTTATACATTTCTCTTGCTTTATTTTTTATTATTACATTTATGGGATTAAATACAATAGCACATCTTAAACCTTTACAATATAAATTAGAAACACCGGAATTCTTTACATCAAATATTGAAAAACAAATTTCAAAAGAACCAACTACAATAAATCATGAAGCTAATGGGATGACTGCAAATTCAACACAAATTACATATAATGGGAAAGCAGAAATTTTAATATTAAAAATTGCAGAACTAATAATAAAATTCTCGAGGTATATTTACTTAGTAAATATTTTAATATTGGCATATTTTATTTATAAAATACTTAAAAAGGATAAAGATAGTAAGAAAGAGGATCTTGAATTTAAAGAATTAAAGAATGAGAAATTTAAGGAAGATGAATTTGATGGGAAGGATATACCATATTTAATTGACAAAGGATATATATACATAAGAAAAAGGTTTTTTAAAAAATTCCAACATCTTACTCCGTATGAACTACTAAAAAAAGTAGATTCACCAGAAGAGTTCAAAAGATTAACAGATTTATTTATATTAAAAGAATATGGTAACAAAGGTTATAATCTGTCTAAAAAAGAAATTATAAATCTTATAAATAGCTCTATAGAACACTTTAAAACCCAGGAGATTTAATCCTGGGTTTTAATTTATCATAATGCAATACAATATTACAATAACATAATAGTTCGGAAACCGAATTGCATAGATTTAGGAATAGAATAAAATTGAAAATAGATTTAATACATTCTTTTTAAAGGAGAGGGAGAGTATGAAAATTATAAAAGGTTATATTGACAGAAGATTAAACAACATGTTTGAAAGGATTTCTGAAAACAGCGTTGATAACTTAGTAGAAAACTTTAAAGAAGAAGCTTTAGAGGTTTATACGAGAAACAATTATATAATTTAAAAAAGAAGACCGGAAATTCCGGTCTTCTTTTTTAAATTTAGATAGAGTGCTTTCCAGGAGTTTTTGCAAAAAGTCTGGTTTTTTCAACATGATCGAGCGCTAAAATCCATCTTGTAAATCTTTCTATTCCAATTCCACATCCGGCAGAATGTTTTAACAAACCAGCTTTTGCAACTTCCAGATAATCCTGGAAAGCCTCTGGTGGAGTTCCCTTTAACTCCATTCTTTTTAGAATCTGTTCGTATTCATGCTCCCTCTCCCCACCGGATATAGCTTCTTCATAACCTTCAGGGTAAATCAAATCAAAATCCAATAAAACATCAGGTCTTTCAGGATCCTGTTTATCATAGAATTCTCTTTCTAAAAGTGGAATATCGATCATCCAGAATGGTTCAGTTGCTTCAAGAGAAGCTCTTTTCTCATAGTCCTCGCCATATTTTTCCTTTAATTCCTTTACGGTATAGCATTTAAAAGGTTTTTCAGGAACTTTCAAAGAAGGATGATACTTTTCAATAATCTCAGGATATTTTTCTTTTATTGTTTTTATTGTATGGATAATGGCATCTTCCATTACATCAAATACAACCTCTCTTGGTGATTCTAACATTTCCATATCTATTTGAACAAAATCAAATAAATGTCTTCCTGAATGCATTTTGTCCTCTGTTTCCAATCTAACGTTTGGTGAAACAATATAAATCTTTTTATGAACAAGAACAGCAACCTGCTTGTGTAAAATCATAGATTTTGTAACTGAATACTTTTGTCCATAATATTCAAATTCAGCTTCAAAATGTGGATGGTTTAGTGGATCAGTAATAGGTGAAACAGTTACAGGCAATAATTCCACAAATCCTTTTTCATCCAATACATGTCTAATTCCTTTTAAAATTTCGCTTTGAATAAGTGTAGCGTCTTTAAATACAGGATTTTCCATATATTCCTTTACCAATGGTACCGTGTCAACCTTTCTTTCCATACTTTCTTTCATCATAATACCCTCTCCCTTCAAATATAATTTTATAAAAATCTCTCCCTCTCATTGAATTTAAATAGATAAATAAAAAACCGGCGCTGGTAAAATCCAGCGCCGGTGAATTGATAGTAAACGACAGCTTACCTCGCGTTCCACCAACGCTGGTTGATATTATTATTGAAATTATTAACTTTTATTATTATTGTTCTTATCTTCATACCTAACACCACCTGAAAAAATATATATTAAATTTTTTCTTATTATACTACATTTTTTTTACAATGTCAACTACTTGGTTAATAAATATATTCAGATTGTTCTTTTAAATAACGAGCAATTATATCTATTTCATAATTAACAAAATCACTTATTTTTAGAAATTTTAAGTTTGTATTTTGATATGTATGCTCTATTATTTGTATTTCAAAGGTATCTAATTCTTTTTTTGCAATTGTCAAACTTATTCCATTTATTGTAATAGCCCCTTTTGTTGCAATGGCCCATTTTTCTTGAGGAATTTTAAATTTCATCCAAAATGTATTTGAAGATTTTCTTAAACCTAAAAATTTTGTTATTCCATCAACGTGACCGGTAACAATATGTCCTCCAACAAAATCAGATAATCTTAAAGACCTTTCGAGATTGACAATTTTATTATTATAATACCTTAAATTTGTCTTTCTGTATGTTTCTTCTCCTATTGAAAAATAAAGCTTGCTATTTTCTATTTTTTCAACAGTTAAACATACACCGTTAATTGAAATGCTTTCCCCTAATTGAATATTTTTGAAAGGATTATTTATAATAAGTTTATTATTTATAATATTCATTTTCGCTAAATGCTGTATTATTCCTGTAAACATGGTATCAACTCCCAATAAAGGTTATTCTCAAAAATTTTATTTTCTACGGGTTTAAACCTGATGGAATTTTCTATTTTATCAATTTTTAAATTATTAAAAGGAGATATACCCTTTCCAATAATTTTGGGTGCATAAAAAACATGAATTTTATCAACAAGATTATATTTTAGAAATAAAGATAAAATTGTTGCACCGCCTTCAACTAAAATACTATCAATTTTTCTTTCAAATAATATTTTTAGAATTTGATGTATGTTTGTTTCATTTACTATTTCTGTATTTTTGTATTTTATTTCTTTTTTTGAATTTGAGAATATTATATTTTGCCCTTTTTCCATAAAAATATTTAATTTTTTATTATAAAATTTCCCGTCTTTATCCAGAATAATTCTTATGGGATTTCTTCCATTTTTTATTCTACAGGTTAAATTTGGATTGTCCTTTATTAAAGTATTAGCTCCAATTAAAATTGATGAATAGTAATTTCTTAATTTATGTACAAAATTTCTTGACATATTATTTGATATCCATTTTGAATCAAATTTTTCTGAAGCAATGAAACCATCCATTGTCATAGCAAATTTTAAAGCAATAAAAGGTCTTTTTTTAGTTATATATGTAATAAAAATTTCATTTAATTTTTTGATTTCACTTTCTAAAATGTTGTATTTTACTTTTATGCCGTGTTCTTTTAATATTTTTATTCCATTTCCATTTACCATTGGATTTGGATCAAGCATACCTATATAAACCTCTTTAAATCCTTCCTTTACCAGTCTGTTTGCACATGGAGGAGTTTTTCCAAAATGAGAACATGGTTCAAGAGTTACATACATTGTAGCTCCTTTTAAATCTATATTTCTTTTTTTGGCATTTTCAATAGCTACAACTTCTGCATGTCTCCCACCATAATATTCATGATAACCTTTCGATATAATTTTTCCGTTTTTTACTATAATAGCTCCTACCAAGGGATTTGGATTCACCTTTCCTATTCCTTTTTTTGCTTCATTTATAGCAAGTTGCATAAAATATTCATGATTCATATTTTTACACCTTCAATTGCTTATTGAGATTTGCCATTTCTAAAGCAGCCATTGCAGCTTCAAAACCTTTATTTCCAGCTTTTGCACCTGATCTATCCATACTCTGTTCCAGAGTTTCTGAAGTTATTATTCCAAAGGTAATTGGTATATCTGATATTAAATTTAAATGAGCAATTCCTTTTGAAACTTCATTGGCAACAACTTCGAAATGATATGTTTCTCCTCTAATTACAACCCCTAAAGCTATAATAGCATCATAATTTTTATTTATTAGTTTTTTTGTAATAAATGGAATTTCAAAAGAACCTGGAGTTTTGAAAATATCTATATTGCTTTCTTTTACATTATGCCTTTTTAATGCGTCCAGAGCACCCTCTAATAATCTTTCAGAAAAAAATGAGTTAAACCTTGAAATTACAATAGCAATTTTTAAATCTTTTCCATCAAAAATACCTTCAAAAATTTTCATAGTTATATTACCTCCTCAATTGAAAGATTATGATTCATTTTTATTTTCTTGATTTTTAAATAGAATTTATTTTCTGGCGTTACTTCGCCTATATGCTGTATTGTATTTATCACATTGATACCATATTTTTTTAATTGATTGACTTTATCAGGATTATTTGTCATTAAAATAATGTTTTTAATGTTTAATGATTTTAAAATTTGTGCTGCTATTGCATAATCTCTATTATCTGCTGGCATACCAATTTTTTCATTTGCTTCTACTGTATCCATACCCTTATCCTGTAATTCATAAGCTTTTATTTTATTTGTAATTCCTATATCTCTACCTTCCTGTCTTAAATAAATTATTAAACCTGAGCCGTTTTCCTGTATTTTTTTCATTGCAAGATGCAATTGACTTCCGCAATCGCATTTTCTTGAAGTTAACACATCACCAGTAACGCATTCGGAATGTATTCTGACTAATAAAGGTGTGTTTTTTAAATTACCTGTATATATTGCAAAATGTTCTTTTTCATCAAAATTATTTTTAAAACCTATAATTTTAAAAGAACCAAATTGTGTAGGAAGATTTGCTTCAGAAATTGGAGTTACATATAGATTGCTTTTAAATACTTCAACAGCTATATCTTCTACAGAAATTATGGGGATTTTAAACTTTTGAGATAATGATTTTATATAATTAAAATTATGGGAATTTCCATTTTCATCTAAAATTTCAATTAATATAGAAAAAGGTTTAAAACCCAATAATTTCATTAATTCAATAGAACTTTCTGTATGTCCTTTTCTCTTATTTAATCCGATACTTCCTAATAATTGAATATGGCCCGGATATTTATAATCGTTTATTGTGGTATTTTCAGAGATAGATTTTATAGTTTTTGCACGTTCTTTTGAAGAAATACCGGTTATTGTTTTTTTATGATCAATACTAATAAAATAATTGGTATTAAGTATATCAGCATTATTAGAAGGAAGTTTAAAAAACCCTCTTTGTAAAAGATTTTTTTCTTCAGATGCTAAACATAATAATCCTTTACCATTGGATATTAAAAAATTAATAATATCCTTGTTTGCCATTTCTGCTGGAAACACAAAATCAGCTTCATTTTCCTTTTTTTTATCCCATAGGATTATAGGTTTGTTTGAAAAAAATGTTTTTGTAAGAATTTCCTTATCCATGTGAAAACCTCCTTATAAATAAAAATAAAAGCCCTGGATATCTCCAGGGCCTGATTTAATATATATTACATATATAAACACAAACGCAAATTTATGCATTTATGTCTATATAAATTATATTGTTCTCTCCTCCCATCCAGACTTTCACTGTCGGCTCCGGAATTTCACCGGATCAGTCCGAAGACTCGCGGGCTTTAACCGCCGGTCGGGAATTTCACCCTGCCCCGGAGAGTATTAACTTTTCTTAATTATATCACATTTTTATAAAAAAATAACAAAAAAATAAAAACGTATTCCCAACAAATGAATCATTGATAATAAAAGCAATATATTTTGCAGCAATGAGAATAACAGAAAAATGAACTACTAATAGCTTATAACCAACTATAATTATTTTAAGCTCAGTGATGAGGAAACGAGACTTTTTGATGTGTTTTTAAGAAATTGCGTTCAATCGATATTAATTAATATATTTTCTTTAGGGGACTAAAACTATTTTTCCACCAATTGGACTACAAAATTTACAAAACTTACAGAAGTTTGGTTCTTCAATATTATAACTACCGATTTCTAATATTTTAATTTTTTTATTCTTATTTTTCATCAATTTCACCTCCTTATCAAAATATTTTTTCTAAAATATATATATCTTTTAATTTTTTATTTATATAAAATATTAGCCATAATGAAATAATAATTATTATTCCATAAGAATACTTTGAGGAGAAAATTATATAGCTTTCATTTAATCCCACTCTTAATATATTCAATATATGAGTAATTGGATTCAAAAATAGTAAACTTTTTACTATTATATTTTGAGTTTTTATTTGGTAATAAATAGGGGAAATTATTATTAAAATATAACTCACAAGAGGCATTATCCCCATTAATGTATAATAATTTCTCACTTTTAATCCAATTGTTATGGAGATTAGAATTAAAAAGATATTTCCTATTAATAACGGTACCAAGGTACTTAAAAATTTTTCTGTATTATTTGATATCATGAAAATATAAGATATTCCAAAAATTGGTAGCGTTAACAAAAAATATGTTATCCCCATCGATATTACTATTACAGTCTTTGAAACAGAAAAAATTGTATATAATTCAATAACTTCAGTTTGCATTAAGTTTGAAACTCTCAAAGAAAGTATTCCAAAATATGTTCCTATCATCATTGAAACCATAAATCCGCTAATTAAATAATCTATATTTGAATTCTTATTTAATAAAACAATTATTAAATAAGAAAAAGGTATTAATATCATACTTACAAATATTTGAAATTTAAACATTCTCATTCCTTTAAATTCTAATTCTATTCCTGTTTTTATTTGATTAAATATTTTTAACAAGTTCATACACTCCTTTTTCAAAGGATGGGTATTCAATTTTTAAATATTTTATATAATTATCTTTTTTTATTTTTTCAAGAAAACTCAAAGCTTCTGATAACTCAGAAAAGAATAAAGAATAATTATGTTCATTTGAATTATATACAATATTTTCTCTTCTAATAAGATTTTCTATTTTTTCTATATTTTTAACTGATATATTTAATTCAACAGGTGTTTTTACTTTTGTATTTATTTCTTCAATCTTACCTTTATATATAATTTCACCATTTGTGATTATAATTACTTTATCAGCCAAATTTTTTATTTCATTCATATCATGACTTGCTAGTAATATTCCTTTTCCCTTTCTGTATTTTTTTATTAAATCCCATATTTTTTCTTTGTTTATTATATCAACCATTGAAGTGGGTTCATCCAATATTACCACATCAGGTTCCTGTGAAAAAGCTAATGCAATCATAATTAGTTTTTTTTGACCACCTGAAAGTGTATAATTGTATTCTTTTTTTATTTTATCTAATCCTGTTTCATAAAGTATTTTTTCTACTTTATAACTTACTTCATGCGAATTTAACCCTTCTAATTTTAAAGGTATTTTTATACTTTCTTCAACTGTAAGTGATGGAAAGAAAATCGGTAATTGCGGTACATATGCAATTTTTTTCACTCTATCATTTATAATAATGTTTCCTGAAGTTGGTTTCAATAATTTTAAAATCTGTCTTATTAATGTTGTTTTTCCTGCTCCATTTGGACCAATTAATCCAATAATTTCATTTGTTTTTAAACTAAAATTTATATTATTATTTGCTCTTACTCCATTTGGATATGTTTTGCTTATTTTTTCTACTTTTAATAATTCTTCCATTTGTTATACCTCCAGAGGATAATTGCTTATAACATAAGCTTTTATCAGCGTTTGAATATTTTTATCTAGATAGGCTTTTTTACAAACACCTTTTTTATTATTTCCACCCATCCATCTACATCCTCCATAACAAATTGGTGCATAATTGCAATTTTCTATGCATTCAGGTTCATAACTTATATTTTCATACCACTTAGAATTATTAATTTTTAAATTACTATTTTCATCTATATATCCTTCTTTAACTTCGTAAAAAGTTCCAGGACATGAATATATATTTAAATTTTCATCAACAGCGAAAGATAAATCAAGAGACACAGAACATGGGCCTCCAACAAATTCTTTATCTATTTTAAAGCCGAATTTTGCCGCTTGAAGATATAAATTCGCAATTTTGCTTTCTAATTCTAAATTTATTTTTCTTTCATGTCCATACCTTCTTATTTCTTTTTGGGATGAAAATATAGGTGAAAATGATAAACTTGATATTTTTTTATTGATTTTTTCTTTTTTTAAATATTTTAAAAATTCTTTTGCATTATTTATATTATTTTCATTTATATTCATTCTAAGAGTTATTTCACCTTCAAAGTATTTAGTTAATAATACAAAATTATTAAAAACAATATCAAAACTTCCCGTATCATTTAATAATCTCAACTTATCATGAGATTTTTTGTTGCCATAGAAATCAAATTTCTTGTTAATGTATTAAAAATGACTATATTATCATTTATTGGAGTATATATATTATAAAATGATGTGTAATATTTTATTATAATCACCTCCTAATATTTTTATCTTTTTTAAACAATTAAAATCTATATATTTTGGGGATATCTTTTAAACCTGGATCCAGGTAAAAGAAATTATTTAGTTAATACTTTTTTACCCCATATTGGACTACAAAATGAACAAAATCCACAAAAATTAGGTTCTTCAACATTGTATGTTCCTATTTCTAAAATTTTAAATTTTTTAATGGTTTTCATTTTATAACCTCCTTGCTCTTTTATATTTAATAAGTTATAATAGTAATTAAGTTTCTGGCACCAGAATAATCCAGCCGGCTGAAAAGATTTAAAGTTTTGATATAATATCTATGCAGATATAAAAAGAGAAAAATAGATTGTTTATTATTTAAAAAATTCAATTTGAGGATTTAAAGAACGAGTTGAATATTTTTTATCCACCTCATCTCCAGAAAAGATTATTGAATTTAAAATTATCATTATGCCTATTATTAAAATGATTTTTTTCACTATTTCACCTCCGGTGAAAAATTATACCAGTTTCCATTTGACTTTCAAGTGTTTTTTTTAAAATAAAAATCCGCTATTTATCAGTGTTTCAGAAGTTGATTTTCGTTACAGTTTAATTAATTCATGTAACACACGATTTTCTCACAAACTTACCAAATTTTTTTAAAATTTTTTATATTCAGGATTCTGGCGATTTTTTATTTATGTGTTTATGTTACAAACAAATGTTAAGAACAAAGTCCCCGGGTTTTAAAAATTCGATAGTAACAACATAATTAAAACACAGTGTCCTGGAGGTTAAAAATGGATTTTTCTATAAAAGATATTCTGAATATAGTTGAATATGGTTATTTTTCAAGAACGGTTATTAATTACATTTATCCATATATTATTGATGAATCTTTGAAATTCTATCTGCTATTATTAAAATCAATATGGAATGAAGATTTAGACAAAGCTTTATTTTATGCAAATAAAGTTATTTCAACAACAACAACAACAATGTTAAAAGAATTAGCAAGATTTGAAAAAATAGATATATTATTAAAACAAAATAAATTTGAGGAATCAAAAAAAGAATATATGAAATTAAAAAAAGGTATTAAAAATCTTTCTGAAAATGCAAGAAATATAATTTTTCCAGGATTAAAATATCTTGTTTCAATATATGAAGAAAATTATGATTGTATACGATTATGGAGTAAAAATTACGAAGAAAGTTACGTTGAAAAATCAATAATAAAATATTCAAAAGCGCGAAAAGAAATAAAAAAAGAAAATTATAATAAAGCATATAAATTATTTATAGAAGGATATAATCTTGCAAAGAAATTTCCACATCCAACTATGATATGTTCTGGTTTAAATAATGCTGCATGGTGGATAATGAATGAAGGTAAAGAGAAAGATTTGATTGCAGCTAATTTACTTGAATATTATATTGGCTATTATTTCGAAGATTTAAATTATACCTATAACTGGTTTGATACTATTTTTGAAGTAAAAAAGATTAATAATGATATGCGTATTTCTGAAATATGTAATATAGTAAATGAACTAAAAAAGATTTTTCCTGAAGTAAATCTCGATAAGAAATTTAATAGAAGCTTTTATTCAAAAGAATTTGAAAAAGAAATAAAGAAGAATTTTAAAGAAAATACTATTAAATTTAGAAAACAAAAAGAAGTAAATATTCCAATATTATTCTTTTCAACATATACAGCATTAATAGAAAAACCATTTTTTACAAAGAGTCATATTTTAAAATTGATTTTTGAAGGTAATAAAGATAAAATCATTAAATTCTTCTCTGCTAATTATGAAAAGATGTATTTCTTTAACGTCATGATGAGTGATTTTGATTTGAAGAAAGCTGAAAGAAGATTATTGAATTCTGAAGATGTTGAAGATTCGGAATATAATATTTCACCATTTTATTTAGCAAGAAAAAAACTCATCACTGAGCTTTTTAAGAAACCAAAGAACTTTAAGGAATTTGTTTTTAATTATTTTAAGCTCAGAGATGAGGAAATGAAAGTTTTTGATGTGTTTTTAAGAAATTGCGTTCGATACGATATTAAATGGCCCGTTACTCCTTATCCAAAAGGTAAAGTTCGTGATTTTGCTCTTAAATATGGTTTAGGTTATAAGCGTGTTGCTCTTGGTTATTACTCTTTTGAAGATGATGAAAGAGTTTTGATTGATGATATTATTGAGGGATTTTTAAAATAGTTCTTCCAGAATTTCTGGAAGAACTATTTTAATAGAATTATCTTAATTCACTTTCGATGGACTTTCAAAATTCGTTTTTATAAACCATACATTGATTTTTACTCCATCTATTTCTTCTATTTCATGTTTGAAATCCTCTATTGCTTCTGAATATATCACAAGCCAGCCTTCTTTTAAGCCACTTCTTTTTAAATATTCTACTAATTGTTTTTTTGCCAGTTGAAATTTTCTCGGACCAGGATTCCTTTTTATTTCTATTAAATATTTTTCTTCTTTATATCTTACCAATAAGTCTATTCTTCCTCCTCCTACTTCTACCTCCGTTAATACTTCTCCTCCCAATTCTTCCATATATGTGCTCAAGAATATATCAAGATTATATTGATATACTCCTTCATATAGTTTCTTTCCTTTGAACATTACCGCTCCTCTTTTGTTTATGTATTCTATGTATTTTTTCATTAATTCGTTTATTTTTAATTTTCCTTCTTTTGTAAAGTATTTTGATAGATTTTCATATATGTTTATTATGTAATCTTTTTCTCCGTTTATTTTTGGCTTAAAATGATTATATAATTTTTTGTAGTATAACGGTACTTTTACACAACATTTCCCTTCACAATCATCTATTACTCCATGTAAATACAGAAATTTTATTCTTTCATCACTTATATCAAATTCAACGCTTTCTGGTTCAAATAGTATCTGCATTACTATTTCTTTTTCTTCGTGTGCTTTTGATATTATATTTTCCATATTTTTGTCTATGTATTTTTTTATATAGTCATATAATGTTTTTTCAAAATGCTTTTCTGTTATTATCTTTTTTCCTTTTGCTTTTTTTGCTACTAAATCATATGCAAGACCATTGGTTAGTCCAGGTTGCCCTGCTGCGTTATGCCATATTAATTCTTTTACTTTTTCATCGAATAATTGTCCTGTTTCTTTTTCGTGTTGTGAGAGTAAGTCATATACCTGTTCTTTTGTAAAGTATGGTACTTCCATATGTTCTGCTATATTAAATGGACTTGCGTTGTCTTCTAATATCCCGCTTAAATAGCTTACACTGATTAATACTACACTTCGGAGTTTATATATTTCCTTTTTATGATATACACTTCTTATTACATGTAAAAATTCATTTATTATCTCCTCATTTAATCTTTCAAATTCATCTATCATTAAAATTATCTCTCTTCCAAATTTTTTATATAATTCTTTTAGTAATATTCTTATATTATCTATATTTTTGGGGATTTGTAATTCTATTTTTTCATTATATCTATATTCAATATCATCAATTATATCCATCACTAATGTTTCAATAAAATCTTCTTTATCTTTTTCTCCATAACTTTCAAATGAGATAAATATTGTTAAATACTTATCTTTTATTTTTTCTACAATATCTCTTAATAATGTGGTTTTCCCGCTCTGTCTCGGTGCAGACACTGTAAAATATCTCCAGTTTTCTATATGATCAAGCGCTTCTTCCATTATATCCGGTCTTTCCACATAATAACATGTTTTCTTATCAACAGGTCCTGATGTACAAAACATTCTCATCACTTCCACCTCCTATTCTTCAATTATACCATATCAAAATAAAATGAGGCTTTCGCCTCATTTGATTAATTCCAGCAATTTTCTTTACTTATTCAAACATAGAAACTTCTTCAATGTTTTTTAATTTTATTATTTTATCTCCTATCTCATCAAAACTATCTTCGTGAGTTATTATAAAACATATTTTATCTTTTAATTCCTCTTTTATTATCCTTTTTATTGTTTCTTTTGTTTCTTTATCTATATGCACTGTTGCTTCATCGAATATGAATATATCTGCTCCTTTTGCCAGTGCTCGAGCTATTGCAATTAATTGTTTCTGTCCTCCTGATAAATTTTGCCCATTATTTGTTATCATATGATTATCCTTCAATGGAAATTTTTCTATTAATTTTTCCAAATTGCTTTTCTTCAATATTTCTTTGTATTTTTCTTCTTTTATCTCTTTTGATGAATACATTATGTTATTCTTTATTGTATCGTTAAATAGGAATATTTTCTGCGATACTATTCCAAACCTTTCTCTCAATGATTTTATATCTATTTCTTTTTGATTTTTTTCATTTATTATTATTCTTCCTTTATATCCATCATATATCCCCAATAGCAATTTCATCAATGTTGTTTTTCCTGACCCATTTGGTCCTTTTATTATTATTTTTTCCCCTTTTTTTACTTCCAGATTTATACCTTTCAATACTTTTGTTTTTCCATCATATGAAAATTCTATATCTTCCATCTTTATTTTTTTTATCTCTTCTGTCAATTCTTCACCATTTATATTTTTTTCTTCTTCTGTTAATTCCTCCATTATTTCCTTTACTCTTTTTAATGAATTCACTGCTGGCTGTATTGTTAATGTTGTTGTTCCTAGCTGTATTACAGGTGCATATAATTTTCCTATATAGTTTGCAAAGGCTATATATCCTCCTATTGTAAATCCTGAAAAAATTATGTCTTTTCCAGCATATAATAGTACTATTACACCTGCTATTGCACTTATTAATGTTAACAATTCCATTCCTATTGAGTATAATATTCCCTGTTTTATCGCTGTTTTTACAAATTCTTTGTTATAATCTATATTCTTTTTGGTTTCTTTCTCTTCTATATTTAAATTTTTAACTTCTTCTATTCCACTTATACTTTCCTCTAATTTCCCACTCATTTTTGCGCCTTTTTCCATCAATTCCATTGAAATTTTTGATATATTTCCCATAAATTTACTTGTTACTATATAATATAACGGCATTATTGCCAGCGCGATTAATGTCAGTTTTATATTATATTTCATCAATATATATAACACTATTATAAATTCTATTATACTTATCAATATTTTAAATGTTTGTTGTGAAAATAATATCTGTAATTTATCAGTTTCTCCAACTCTTGCCATTATATATCCCGTTTCTTTTCCTTCAAAAAAAGTCATTGGTAATTTTAATACCCTTTTTAATAGATCCTTTTTTATTTCAAATATTATACTCTGACTGCTGATTATAAATATTTTTGAGGTTATATAATTCAATATACTTTTTAATACGTATATCACTATTAATGTCATACAAACCTTTTTTAAATATTCATAATCACCTGTCAGTATCCCATTATCCATCGCTTCTTTGTAGTATTTTGCTGGCATTATTGATACATACGATAATATTATCATCATTATCATCGATATCGTCAATCTTCCTCTATGTCCTTTTGTGTATTTATAGAGAAATTTTATGTTTTCCATTTCTTTCCTCCTGATTATCAAATTCATTTCTAAATTTTTTCTTTGTTAAGAATAAGTGGTGTTAAGTATATTATTCCTATTATTAGTAATATTCCCAATAGTATGTAATACCATTCAGACATTATAAGTACTTCTTTTATTTTTTCGCCTTTAAAAGCAAAAAAATAAATTAATAAAAATAGTACTATTCTTATTATAAATGGATTATCCAGAATCATAAGACTAATTCCCATAATGGCACTTATTACTGTCATTCCTACAGGTATTGTAAGAATTAATGTAATTAAATCAGAAACTGTTGGATATATCCCTGCAGCAAATGGATTTATTATCATCCCTATTGCTATAAGTAAAATTTCTATACCTATTGTAAATATAAATAAAGCTATGATTTTACCTGCAAACACCTCTTTTATATCAAGTGGGGAAGATAATAAATATAAAAGATTCTTATTCTTTTTTTCCTCATTAAAAGCTATCCATCCAAATATATATGGAATAAAAAAAGAAACTAATACACATACAGTAAAATATGGATTGTATATATGTTTTTTTCCTGAATGTATTGTTACTGCCCATATTATCATTGCTATAAAAAATAAATTTCTTTCTTTCTTTTTACGAAAAAATGTTTTTAATTCTTTTTCAATTATAGCCCACATTTTCTTCATCCTCCCTGACAATTGAGATATACATGTCTTCAAGTGTTGTTTTTTCGTCTTCTATTCTTTTTACATCAATTCCTTCTTTTCTGAATATTTCCAATATTTTATCAAGCTTTTCTTCTGGTATAATTGTTGTTTTTTCATCAGATAGATTTATGTTGTTTTCTCTTATTATTCTTTCAGGTATTTTTTGACTAACTATAATTTTTACTTTATCTTCTATTTTTAATGCTTTTTTCATTTCTTTTAATGTTCCATCAACTATTACTTTCCCTTTCCTGAGAAATATTATTCTCGTACAGATCCTTTCTATATCAAATAAATCATGTGATGTTATTATCAATGATTTATCAGTTCCTTTAAAACCTTTCAAAAAATCCACTATATCTCTCCTGGCTTCAGGATCAAGGTTTGATGTGGGTTCATCCATTATTACTAATTCAGGATCATGCGATAATGAATTTAATATTGCAACCTTTTGCCTCATTCCTGCCGAAAGATTTTTTATCAATGTTTTTTTCTTTTCTGTTAATTTCCATCTATCAATTAAATTCCAAATTTCATTATTGTTCTTCTTATATACTTTTTGCCAGAATTTTATGTTCTCTTCTATTGTTAAATCATCATATAATCCCGGTGTATCAAGCACCATACCTATTTTATTCCTTTCTAATTTTTTTATGTTTTTTATGTTTTTTCCAAAGATTTCTATTTCGCCTTCTGTCGGTTTTAATAATCCAAGTATTAATTTTATTAATGTGGTTTTCCCGGCGCCATTGGGACCTATTATACCTATTATTTCTCCTCTTTTTACTGAAAAATGTATGTCTTTTAATGCCTCTGTCCCGCTATAATATCTCTTCTTTACTCCTTTGAATTTTATTATTTCCATATATATCCTCTCCTCTTATTTTAGTATTATCCAGAATAATGTTAATATAATTATAATAACTATAAAATGTTTCAACTGACTTTTTAAATAATATTTCAGTGTCCCTTCTTCATATTCCATTTTTATTCTGAAAATATAATATATTATCACAGCAGTAATAATGATAAGAAATACACTTAACTCCATTTAATCACCTTCTTTACATAATATTTTTCCATTTAATTTTTTAGTTATTTTTGTTTCTATTGCTCTACATTCAAAACAACCAAATCTATATATACATTCTTTACATTTATCTATTTTTCCAAGATGTAATTCCCAATATTTATCTATTTTGTTTTCTAAAAATATTTCTTTAAGAATATTTTCATTTTCTGTAATATCTCCAATTATTTCATTTTCCATTGATGGGCAGGGCAATATTTTTCCTTCTGCATTCAAGGTTATGGTTCCATTCAAACACGGATGATAATAATAATTATTCCAGAAAATTTCGGGAGTTATTCTCATAAATGAATGATTCATAAAACTCTTATTATTTTCATCTAAAAGTTCTGAAATATATATTTTTGTTTTATACTTATTTATTATAATTTCCAGCGTATCTTTAATTTCAAATTCGGGTATTTCATCACTATCCTGTACAAAAGTTAATTCAAAATTTTTCGTATATTTTTTTATATAATTTAACGTTTCCATAAATGAAGAAATATTTTTTTCGTTTTCTTTATCAAAGATATCACTTGTAGAAAATATGATATAGAAATTTATTTTTTTGTATATTTCTTTTTCTAATTCTAATATTTTATTATCTCTAATATGCATCCAATGAAGTAAAATCCAGATTTCTGGTCTTTTTTCATTATTTAAACATATATCTAATAAGTCTTCTGTATTTATATAAGGAAGAGGATTCCCTCCATAAAATATTATGTTATGAACATTTAAATTTAACAATTTATTTAGAAATGTTTTATATATTTTTGAATCAATAGAATTTATATTTGAACTTTTGGTACATACAAAACACGGATAACTTTTCAAGGAAAAACAAAATTTGCAATTTAAATCACAATCTGATGGTATTTGGATATAGCATTTTTGAATTATAGGTGGTAATTTCTGCATACCTTGTGGAGGTAAAATCGTACCTTTACGATTTTTCTCTTCATATATAAAATTATCATAAAATTCTCCCATTGTTTCTTCTTTGATTTTTTCTATGACTTCATATGTATAGGATGATTTTACATTTTCAACTTTAGTGCCATTTTCTAGCTGTACTAAAACGTCAGTCCAAGTTTTCTCTAATTCTATCATATTTCCATCTTTTAAGTCGTAAATTAAACCTTTATTTTCTTTTCCGACAACTAAAATATAATCTTTGTTTAATTTAAAATATTTATTCTTCATATATACACCCCACATTGTTTATATTTTGAAAACTTTATTAAATCAAATATATTAACTCCTTCCTCCAGTAAATTCCAAATCTCTTCGAAAGATTTTTTTATTCCTTCTTTGACATTTTCACAAATATCCGGTGGATCTTTTTTAAATTCTCCATTTCCAGCTAATAGTGCAAAACAAAGAGGACATAATCTTGACACAGGACATATTAAACATTCTGATTTTAACTTTTTATTGTATTTTTTCACGATTTCTTCTATTTTTGAATAATCCAACCAGTTTTCAACATTGCCAATAGGGAAATCATAATTAATTTTTTCACAGCAATGTAAATCTCCAGAAGGTGAAATTGCTATTTTTTCTCCTGGAACACATGTTCCTGTAAACGGAAGAAAAGAAGGTCTAATTTCATATAAATTTACATTTATATTTCTATTGAGTATCGCAAAATACGATAACCCAAATAATAAAGATAAAAATTTATCATTTTCATTTTTTTTAATTTTATGGAAGTATAAATTTTTGAGTTTTCTCATTTGAGAAAAGAATTTTTCTTTTTTTTCTTTTGAGTATTGGTTATACCAATTAGTATAAGAACTTCCTATCATATTAAGTCTGATAAGTCTTTCTGATAAATTACTATTGTCAAAAAAATCCTTCATTTTAAATAAATCTGTTCCATAATCATAACAGGCAATTATAGAACAATATTTTTTATAATAGAAAGGATACTTTTCTTTTATTTTTAATAAATTATTATACACAATTTCAAATGTTCCATTTTGATTTGAAAATACTCGTAATCTATCATGTTCTTCTTTAAAACCATTAAGACTAAAAGCAAGAGAAACTTCATTTTCAGCAAGAAACTTTATTATTTCATCGTTTAATATAGTTCCATTTGTTGTGATAGTAAAATGACATTTGTATTTTTTATTTTTTATATACATTATTGTTTTTTTTATCAAATCAAAATTAATTAAAGGTTCTCCACCATAAAAACCAATAGCTGGAATAAAATATGGGTTTATTTTTTGTGTATTCGAAATATCAGAAAAATATTTATCAATAGCTTTTTTAGCAATATTATAATCCATATATACATTATTATGTGTCCTCATGTTAGAATATTCTCCAGAATATGCACAATATTTACATCTAAGATTACAATCTTCAGTAACAATAAAAAATAATTCTTTACTTCCTTTGTTTTTGATATAATTTTTAATGTTTTTAACATTAATTTTTTTATTATCATAAAAATACTTTTTTCGATAATTACTTTGTAATTTTTTAATATCATTTTTTGACTTTACAAATATAACATTTCCTGTAATATCATCATAAAAATATTCATTTCCTTTTTTTGTTTTAAAAAAAAATCCTTTCATTATTTCACCTCTCGTGTATATTGTTTTCATATTATATGAATAATCAAATTGTTTTTTAAAAAGCCCCCAGGCAATATAAAATATTATTAAAATTTAGTATCTTAATCCATAGCAGCAATATTCCCAGAAATTCCCGCAGCTGCATCCATTACAGGAATTATTGGGGAATCAGTTTGGCATCCTATGCTGCAAATTACTCCACATCCTATAATACATAATAACCCTTCATCTTTGTTATTATCATTAATTATTTTCATAGAAATCAACTCCTCTTTTATAATGATGTTTGTTCTGCTTTAGCATATGTTGCTACACCCATCGCATCTAAAAGCGGTGTAAGAGTATCCAAAGTGCAAATAACAATACATGTACCAGAACAAACAACGAAACATTTTAAACTTTCATTTTTTTCATCATTAACTATTTTCATTATATCTCCTCCAATAAATTATTATTTAGCCCGGGGGATAAATAAAAAGATATACATAATTTATTAGATATGTAATATCAATTCATTCGATTTACTATTAACCTCAAACCTTTTCACTTAAAAATCTCAATTTGGATACGAAGATTGGTTAAATCTATTTTATATTCATCATATTTCCAGCAAAAACAATGTTAGCTGACATTAGTAGTAAAATAACAAATAAGGTTATTATTTTTTTGTTTCCTTACATGATTTTTTCTTATTTTTCTTTCCATTTTTTCTATTTTCTTCTTCTTTTTTCGGTTTTACTTCCTGTAATATTTTTATTTAATCTTTACTTTATTTTCTCTCTATTTTTGAAGAGATTAATAAAAATTATAGTGTCAATTATATAAATGTTTTGTTTACAGGATTTTCACAACATCTTATAAGTATTTTTCAATGTTTATTGATTTTATAATTTTTATAAAATCTGGCACGAGAAAAATTCAGCCGGCTGAGAAATGAAAATTTTTTGATTATAGAACTTGCTCAGTTATATTTAAATAATATTTCTAACTATCCACAAGTGTAATTCAAAATTATTTTTGAAATTTATTTAGGTATTATGTGATTTATTTAATAATACTAGAGATAATATTGTGAATTTTATAACTTAATAATTCAAGATAAAACCCAATAAATGGATAATTTTTATATTATATTATTGTATAATTAAAAGATATTATTTTCACTTATTTAATTCACAATAATTTTAGCAAAAAAAAAAAAAGATGTCAATATAAAATGTAAAATTCGAGTAAAATTACAATTAATTTTTATTTTGATAAATTCGATAAATTTACATAATTATTATATCATCTGATATATTTTTATTGTTATTTTTTTGTTTAATTCAAAGGACAATAATCATTAATTTATTTTATGATTTTTATAAAAAATGACCTGATTATTAGAAAATAAATTTTTTTCCGGGGTTCATTTCAAATTCCATTCTTTCACCTTATTTTTTTATTTTATCCTTTCTAACACGACTTGCAAGTGTTTTTTTAAAAATAAAATTCGCTATTTATCAATATTTTAGAAGGTTTATTTTATGCAAATAAAGTTATTTCGACAACAACAATGTTAAGAGAATTAGCAAGGGAGGATAAGATTATTAAATTCTTCTCTGCTAATTATGAGAAGATGTATTTTTTTTAATGTTATGATAAGTGATTTTGATTTGAAGAAAGCTGAAAGAAGATTATTGAATTCTGAAGATGTTGAAGATTCGGAATATAATATTTCACCATTTTATTTAGCAAGAAAAAACTCATCACTGAGCTTTTTAAGAAAACAAAGAACTTTAAGGAGTTTGTTTTTAATTATTTTAAGCTCAGTGATGAGGAAATGAGAATATTTGATGTGTTTTTAAGAAATTGCGTTCGATACGATATTAAATGGCCCATTACTCCTTATCCAAAAGGTAAGGTTCGTGATTTTGCAATTAAATATGGTCTCGGTCAAAAATGTGTTGCTCTTGGTTATTACTCTTTTGAAGATGATGAAAGAGTTTTGATTGATGATATTATTGAAAGGTTTTTAAAATAACCCTTTCAGAAATCTGGAAGAACTATTTTAATAGAATTATCTTAATTCACTTTCGATGGACTTTCAAAGTTCGTTTTTATAAACCATACATTGATTTTTACTCCATCTATTTCTTCTATTTCATGTTTGAAATCCTCTATTGCTTCTGAATATATCACAAGCCAGCCTTCTTTTAAGCCACTTCTTTTTAAATATTCTACTAATTGTTTTTTTGCCAGTTGAAATTTTCTCGGACCAGGATTCCTTTTTATTTCTATTAAATATTTTTCTTCTTTATATCTTACCAATAAGTCTATTCTTCCTCCTCCTACTTCTACCTCCGTTAATACTTCTCCTCCCAATTCTTCCATATATGTGCTCAAGAATATATCAAGATTATATTGATATACTCCTTCATATAGTTTCTTTCCTTTGAACATTACCGCTCCTCTTTTGTTTATGTATTCTATGTATTTTTTCATTAATTCGTTTATTTTTAATTTTCCTTCTTTTGTAAAGTATTTTGATAGATTTTCATATATGTTTATTATGTAATCTTTTTCTCCGTTTATTTTTGGCTTAAAATGATTATATAATTTTTTGTAGTATAACGGTACTTTTACACAACATTTCCCTTCACAATCATCTATTACTCCATGTAAATACAGAAATTTTATTCTTTCATCACTTATATCAAATTCAACGCTTTCTGGTTCAAATAGTATCTGCATTACTATTTCTTTTTCTTCGTGTGCTTTTGATATTATATTTTCCATATTTTTGTCTATGTATTTTTTTATATAGTCATATAATGTTTTTTCAAAATGCTTTTCTGTTATTATCTTTTTTCCTTTTGCTTTTTTTGCTACTAAATCATATGCAAGACCATTGGTTAGTCCAGGTTGCCCTGCTGCGTTATGCCATATTAATTCTTTTACTTTTTCATCGAATAATTGTCCTGTTTCTTTTTCGTGTTGTGAGAGTAAGTCATATACCTGTTCTTTTGTAAAGTATGGTACTTCCATATGTTCTGCTATATTAAATGGACTTGCGTTGTCTTCTAATATCCCGCTTAAATAGCTTACACTGATTAATACTACACTTCGGAGTTTATATATTTCCTTTTTATGATATACACTTCTTATTACATGTAAAAATTCATTTATTATCTCCTCATTTAATCTTTCAAATTCATCTATCATTAAAATTATCTCTCTTCCAAATTTTTTATATAATTCTTTTAGTAATATTCTTATATTATCTATATTTTTGGGGATTTGTAATTCTATTTTTTCATTATATCTATATTCAATATCATCAACTATATCCATCACTAATGTTTCAAGAAAATCTTCTTTATCTTTTTCTCCATAACTTTCAAATGAAATAAATATCGTTAGGTATTTATCTTTTATCTTTTCTACAATATCCCTCAACAACGTGGTTTTCCCACTCTGTCTTGGTGCAGATACTGTAAAGTATCTCCAGTTTTCTATATGATTAAGCGCTTCTTCCATTATATCCGGTCTTTCCACATAATAGCATGTTTTCTTATCAACTGGTCCTGATGTACAAAACATCCTCATCACTTCCACCTCCTACCCTTCAATTATACCATATCAAAAAAAATGAGGCTTTCGCCTCATTTGATTATTTTATGAAATTATTATTCTATAAAATTTTACAACTCTATTATTTTATCAAAAAAATTCGCTATACTTTTTCTGTGCGTTATCATTAATATTGTCATATCAGGATATGCTTTTATTATTTCCTGAAGTATTTCTTTTTCCATTTCTTCATCAACGGAAGAGAGAGTTTCGTCTAAAAGTAATATTTCTGGTTTTCTTAACAAAACCTGGGCAAGATTTATCCTTGTTTTTTCCCCACCTGATATCTTATCCTTATTTATTATTCCATTTTTTTCTTTTTCCAATTTTTCTAATTTCAATATTTTCAAAATCTTCTTATATTCATCTTCAGAAATATTATTCAATTCCATTAAAATATTTTCTTTTAACGTTCCATTAAATACATATCCTTCTTGATGAACAAGTTTTACCTTTTTTCTCAAATCCTCTATATCAATGTTTTTAATATCTTTATTTCCTATTTTTATCGTTCCATTATAATCTTTTAATATTCCAATTATTGCATTAAACATTGTGCTTTTCCCTCTTCCACTTTCACCAAGAATTAAAATCTTTTCTCCTTTATTTACTTTTATATCAGGGATTTTTACCTTTTTATTTCCATAATTATATTCAAAGTTATGAATTTCTAAATTTCCCTTATTTAACTTATTTTCACCGAGTTTTTCATCTTCCAAACTCAAATGTTCTTCAATTGTTTTTATATATGGCTTTACGCCATAGAAATCGAGAAATTTTTTGTATATTTTCTTGTATGAATTAAAGAATAATGGAGAGAAAATATATATTACAATTAATTCACCCTGAGTAAGCTTAAACGAAGACATATGTGTATTTCCATAATATATTATAATTAATGGTGATAATGCGGTTACTATTAATATTATATTTTCCCATAATGTAGTCAAAACATTGGTGCTTATTGCTGCGTTATTCATATCTTCATGATTCTTTTTAAATATATTTAAAAAATAATCGTCGTTATTATTGGTCTTTATTATTTTAGCCATTGATAATATATCCATTGCATTTCCCATCATCGCTCTATATGAATCAAGCATCTTCTGTTCGTATTTTCTTATTTTCTTTCCTGTATAATAACTTATCAAAATTAAAAAAGGAATAAATAATGAAAGTATTATACCACCGACAATACTTGCTTTATAGATTATATATGTATATACAAATGCTTCTACAATGTCAGCTGGTAAAAAAATTAATGATGTATAAAATATACCAACTCTATTAGGCGGTGTATAAATTTCTCCCCATATTTTTCCTGTTGGATTATTTACAAAATAATTATAATCGGTTTTCAAAACTTTCTTAAATATTTCCTTTCTTATTGCAAGCATTCCGTTATATAGAAATTTGACTGATTCATAGTTCTGTATCAAATTCAGGAAAAATAATCCTATATATAATCCCATAAGGAGAAAAATACTTTCTTTTATTATTGAAATATTGTTATTCACAAATCCTTCATCAAAGAAGATTTTTGTGTATTTTGAAACATACAGTGATACAAAAACCATCAACATTGTAATTACTGTTAGAATAATTATATTCCACTTGTTGTTTTTTACAAAAATTTTAAATCCTTTCATTATATCACCTTTTCCATTGGAGGTAAATATACTTTTTCTGAAATGAATTCTAAAAATGGAGCTTTATTCATAGTTTTATATTTGTATAAAAAATCCTCTTCAAAATTTGTATAAATTCCTTGATTTATATAATTATTTAATTTCTCACCTTTTAATTTAATAATACGATTTTTAAATCGATTAATTTCTTCCAGACAACGCTTTTTATTTTCTTCATTGTATTCAAATACAAACTCATATATTATTTTATCATTTGCTATATTATAATCAAAAAATATTCCAGAAAAATTCTCTTTAAATTCATTTAAATTATATATATTAGCCAAAAGATTATATATTCCATTATATATATCTCCTTGAAAAAATAACACACTAATAAATTTTTCAGAATAGTAATTTTGTTCTTTGATTTCAAACTTATTTATTGTAAATAAATTCTTTAATTCCTGGTATTGATCAAAAACATTATCTTTATAATAATAAGCTAGTTTTATATTGTTTTTTATTGCATAATATTTTACAATAAAATTTTCAAATGGAAAATTGGAAATAATCCTTTCTCTTTTCATTAAATACATATTTTTTATTTCATCTGGCACATCATTGTCAAACATTCTCTTTATTTCAAGAGGTATTTTATAAAAACATTCCATGTGTGAAATTTCTCTATATATATTTTCTGAAATATATATAGAATTATTTTTATATATAAACTCGATATTTTTTTTAGCTAAATAATTAATAATAGCTAAATCCAGAGATTGATTACCGCTATATAGTAATTTATAATTCATTTTTTATCCCTACTTTCTCAAATGATTCATAGATAATTTTTTTTATACAAATATTATTTTTATTATTTTTTTGTCCTTTTCTATATTTATATCTAGCATAAAAACACTGATTTTTATTATGGTAGTATATCCTATTGGCACAAAGATAATAATACTTACATTTATCACAACCTTTTTTTACTAATTCATTCATACTAATATTCAATATTTCTTTTTCAGAAAAATAGTCAAAATCATTATTTTTTGAAAAATAATCTCTTGTAAATGACTCTATTTCTTCAATTTGATTAAAATTATAGATATTAATCTTTTTAAAATCCTGTTTATCATCGGTTTCTGAAAAAAAATGACATGGTGTAATGTTACCTTCCGAAGAAATTGCTATAGCCATATTCTCTTTATCATAGCATGAATCTCTTGAAGCATATACAATTTTTTTTCCTGATTTCAAATGTTTTAAAAATTCATATTCACTCTTTATAATCCAAAAATTTATATTATTTTCTTTTTCACTAATTATATCTTCAACTATTATCTCTATTTCTTTTTTTAATATATCAAGATTAATTATAGAGAAATCAATATTCATATCAACATTCACTTCAACATCTAATCCTAATTTTTTAAAGTAAAAATAATCTCTTGATAAATATATGTAATTATTGATATCAAGAGTTTTTGCTATTTTAAGATTATTTTTATTAACTTTATTTAATAAATTTTTTAAATTTTTTTCTACAATCTCAAAAGTTGGATTATCAAATTTATCCTTTCTATTAATATCATGGGATTCTTTAATCCCATCTAAGCTTATCAAAAGGCTAAATTCATATTTGTTCAAAAAATTTATCATTTCACTATTTAATATTGTTAAATTAGTTGTTAATGAATACTTCTTAACACTATCTTTAGTATTAGAAACTATCTTTTTAATATTATCAAAATTTATTAAAGGTTCTCCCCCAAAAAATTGTACTACATCAGGTTTACTCAAATTTATCATTTCAATAACCCTTTGTGCAGTATATTTATTTAAATTTATACGTGTTTTATTAAAAGACTGATAACAATATCTACAATTTAAATTACAATTTTCAGTAATAGATATCCAAAAAATCTTCATACTATGTCCTCCTAAATGAAATGGGGAATATTTCATTCCCCATTTTTTTATCTGTTACATTGTGCAGTGAATGTTCCATGTTCTTCTATCATTATATAACATGCATCTGGAGTTATAATGACAACTTCCTTTGCTTCATTTTTGTTTTCATCAAAATACATTAAATTCACCTCTTTTTTTCATTTTTTATCAGCCGGCTGAAAAAATTTAAATTTTTGATATAATATCTACGTAGATATAAAATATAAAATAGATTTTAGTTGATTACTCAGAAAATTCAGTTTGAATTTGAGGATTGATTGAATCAGTAGAGTAAACATCATCATTATTTTCATCACTAAAAATACTTATAGAAAACAAAAATATTATTAATATTAATAATATAATTTTTTTCATCTGTTTCACCTCCACAATTTTCATTTTAGCAATAAAATTTTGTGATTTTATTAAGTAAATCCTGAAACCAAAATCCGTTGTTTATCAATATTTGAGATACTGCAAAAATCTTATTTTTAATTAATTTGTTTTTATTTACAAATGTGTAATATTTCTTGTATTGGGCTTATATTAATAATTTAAGTAATTTTATTTTGAATTTTTTACTTTCTATTTTTCTTTGATTTTTAGTTCCTACTTATTTTGAATTTTTATGAAACATTTATATTAAAATTTTTATACGTGGTGATTAAAATGAATGGAATTTCTTTAAAAAAAATTATTAATGTTGTTGAATTTGGTAGCTATTCTATTCCTATTCTTAATTATGTTAAAAAAAATATAGATAAAAATAGTATTTTAAACTTGTATATTAATTTGTTAAAAGCTAAATGGAAAAAGAAATACAATCTTGCTCTTGAATATGCAAATATTATTATTTCAACAACAACAACAACTCTAAAGGAGCTTGCAAGATTTGAAAAGATAAAAATTCTTATTATTCTGGACAAAAAGGATTGTGCAAAAAAAGAGTATTTTCATTTGAAAAAAATTTTTTCTCTTATTTCGGATTATGCCAGAAAGATTATCCTTCCTAGCTTAAAACATTTGAGTTCTATTTATAATGACAATTTAGAAGATATCAATATCTCCAGTAATAAATATAATGAAAGTTATGTTCAAATGTCTTTACTAAAATATTTCAAAGCAAGAAAGTTTTTAAATGAAAAGAAATATAATGAAACATATAAGAAAACTATTGAAGGATATATTTTAGCAAAAAAATTTCCTCATCCAACTATGATCTGTGCAGGTTTAAATAATGCTGCATGGTGGATGAGAAAAAAGGATAAAAATAAAAGTGTATATGCCGCTAATTTACTTGAATATTATCTTGGTTATTATTTTGAAGATTTACCAAAAATGTACAATCAATTTGATACTATTTTTGAGGTTTATTTTATGAATAATGATTCCAGAATTTTTGAAATTTCTGAGATCGTTTCTAAACTACATAATAAATATCTTGATTTTAATATTGATAATAAATTTAACAATTTTCTTTTTAATGATAATATAAAAAATTACGAATTAACAAAAAAATTAAATAATTTTATAGCAAAAAAATCCAAAAAGAAAATTATCATCCATCAAAAAAATCTTCCGAATTAAAAAAAATTATTAATGATTATAATCTTTCATTTAATTCTGATTATCCTTTTGCCATAAATAATGAAATTTATAAGATTCATATTAAAAATACTTTCAATAGTAATATTGAAAAATTCAAAAATATTGCAAAAAATAATATTCCTATATTATTTTTTTCCACATATACATCGTTAATTGAAAAACTGTTTTTTTCAAAAAATTATTTATTAAAGCTGATATTTAGCAAAGACAGAGATAAAATTATAACTTTTTTTTCAAGAGATTATAAGAAGATGTATTTTTTTAATGTTATGATGAGTGATTTTGATTTGAAGAAAGCTGAAAGAAGATTATTGAATTCTGAAGATGTTGAAGATGCGGAATATAATATTTCACCATTTTATTTAGCAAGAAAAAAACTCATCACTGAGCTTTTTAAGAAAACAAAGAACTTTAAGGAGTTTGTTTTTAATTATTTTAAGCTCAGTGATGAGGAAATGAGAATATTTGATGGTTTTTTAAGAAATTGTGTTCGATACGATATTAAATGGCCCATTACTCCTTATCCAAAAGGAAAGGTTAGGGATTTTGCTCTTAAATATGGTTTAGGCTATAAGCGTGTTGCTTTAGGATATTACTCTTTTGAAGATGATGAAAGAGTTTTGATTGATGATATTATTGAGGGATTTTTAAAATAGTTCTTCCAGAATTTCTGGAAGAACTATTTTAATTTATTTTCTATAAATTATATATTAAATTTACATAATTTCTGTTTTTAAATAGAATAATATAATTATAAATTATGATATAATGAAGATGCATAAAATTATGAGAGGAGACTGATAATGCAAGAGTTTGAAGGGCTTGAAAGTTTATTTCAAAATAATATTAGAGATTTAAAAGAAGTACCTGTTGATACATTTGCATATATTGGAGATGCTGTTTTAAATCTATATTTTATTAATTATATAATAGATAATGGAAGAAAAAAAGCAGGGCGTTTGCATAATGAAACTAAAAATTATATAAGCGCTTCTGCTCAATCAAAAATTGTAGATCAATTAAAAGACGTTTTTACTGAAGAAGAATTTGATATATATAAAAGAGGATTAAATTCAAAGGGTGCAAAAAAGAGAGGAAATGATCCTGAATACAGAAAAGCAACGGCTTTTGAAACCGTAATAGGCTATCTGTTCTTGAAAAAGGATTATATTAGATTAAACGATATACTTGAAAAATCAAAAAAATTATTAAAGGAGAGAGAATAAAATGTATGTTTATGGAAGAAATGTATTGAAGGAAATAATAAAAGCAAAGTATCCCGTTAAGAATATATTTTTTACTGATAGCAAAAAAGTGGATAAAACACTAAACGATTTAATTAATCTTGCAGAAAAAAACAAGTATCCTTATTCTTTTGCGCCTGATAAGGTATTGCAGAAAATGTCAGGAATATCAAAACATCAGGGCGTTGTTATAGATATTGGAAAAGAATTTAGATATGCGGATGAGGAGATACTTGAAACATTAAGAGAAGATGCCACAATAGTTATACTTGATCAATTACAGGATCCACACAATTTTGGAGCAATAATTAGATCTTCAATAGCGGCAGATGCTGATTTAATAGTAATTCCAAAGGATAATTCCGTTGAAGTTACTCCGACAGTTATAAAAGTATCTGTGGGATTGGCTTTTAGGATTCCAATATTGAAAGTAACCAATTTATCAAGGTTTATTGAGGAAATAAAAAAGCAGGGATATTGGGTTTATGGTGCAGATATGAGTAATAATGTATATTATAAAACCGATTTAACAGGAAAGGTTGCTCTTGTTATGGGAAATGAAGGAAGTGGAATAAGGGAAAAGGTAAAATCAAAATGTGATGCATTAATTTCAATTCCAATGGCAAATGATGTAGATTCCCTAAATGTTTCAGTAAGTGCTGGAATATTATTGTTTGAAATATATAAACAAAAGAGGGGCGAGTAATATGGCAATAATTAAATTGCCACAATCGGTAATAATGAAAATAGCTGCTGGAGAAGTAGTAACAGGTACCTTTGCAGTTGTAAAGGAATTATTTGAAAATTCAATTGATGCACATGCAGATGAAATTACTGTTGAAATACAGGATGGAGGAAAAACATATATAAAAATTTCAGATAATGGAATAGGAATGTCGGAAGATGAGATATTATTGGCAGTTCAACCACATACCACAAGCAAAATAAAGGATGTTGAAGATTTATATTCAATACATACATATGGGTTTAGAGGAGAAGCTCTGGCAGCAATATCAAGGGTTTCCAGAATGAAAATAACTTCAAGAAGAAAAAGTGATGAAATAGCTACAGCAGTAGAATTTGTTGGTTCTGAGCCTATTAATGTAAAAAAAGTAATGGCACCGTATGGTACAACAATAGAAGTAAAAGATCTCTTTTTTAATCTTCCAGCACGAAGAAAATTTTTAAAATCTTCTGCTGTTGAAGGAAGAATGGTAACTGAAATAATAGAAAAATTTATATTTGCCACAAATGTAGGAATTAAGTTTATAAAAGACAAAAAGAACATTTATAATATACAGAAAGATACACCGCTTATACAAAAAATAAATACTGTTTTTCCGGAAACAAAAGAGGAAGATTTTTTTGAATTAAATTTTGAAGAAAACTGGTATAAAATAAAAGGATATATATCACATCCAAGGGTTACAAGGAACAACAGAAGCGCACAAATATTCTTTGTCAATAATAGATATATACGTTCAGGAGAGTTGTTCGCAGTTTTTGAAGCAGGATATGGCGAAATGCTCGAATCAAGAAGACATCCATATGGAATTGTGTTTTTTGAGATTGATCCATCTGAAGTTGATGTCAATGTTCATCCTCAAAAATTAGAAGTAAAGATTTCAGAATCAAAGATATTATATAATGCATTTAAGCGGCTTGTAAGGCAAACACTTCTTAATGAAACAAAATTTAAAATGCAGATTTCTATTGAAAAGCATGAAGAAAATAACCTAAATTCAGATATTGAAAATAATCAAATAAATTTAAATCAGAATATAATTAATTATGAGAAGGAAAACAAAAATGAATACGCTTTAAAAGAAGAAACAATTGAATATAAGACATTTAATATAAAACGGGAAAATACCGAAAAACCAGGATTAAATATGAATTATGAAAGAACTAATCCAATTAAAAATTTAATATCACCTGAAAGGATAAAAAAAGAAAGCATAATTGAGCATAGCTCAAAAAATAATATTTCAGAAAATAGGAATTATGTAGAAGAAACAAAGGATTTTTCTCAGTATAGGATATTAGGATTGCTTGCTAATAGATATATTCTTTTGGAGGTTAAGGATGCCTTATATTTTATAGATTTTCATGCAGCACATGAAAGGGTTATTTATGAGGATTTAAAAAAAGAGTTTATTGAAAATGGAAATATAACAACGCAATTTATGATGATACCTATAAAATTGAATTTAGATGCTGTGAGAAAGGACATATTGGAAAATAATATTGAAAGGGTTAGAAAGCTTGGTTTTGAAATTTCAAAAATTAATGAAGATTACTATATAAAAGGAATGCCTTCTAACATTAAAATAAACGAGCCAGAAAAAACAGTTATAGAAATTCTTGATGAGTTAAGACTTGAAGGTATAGAAAATGAAAAAAAGATTTTTGATAATGTTATAGCAACTATGTCATGTAGAGCAGCAGTAAAAACGGGTGATGATCCTGTGGGTTTGGAAACATTAATTTCTAAAATAATAGAATACAACATTTTAACCTGTCCTCACGGAAGACCAATTGCAATGGAATTGAAAATAAAAAAAATAGACGATTTTTTTGAAAGAACATAATAAAAAAACAAATCTGCCTCAAATGGCAGATTTGTTTTTTAGGGACTATCCAAAATACTGTGTAAATTAATTATAGTTGGTTATAAGAGATTATTTGTGTTTAGGAATAAATATGATGTTTATTCTTAATAATTCAAGAAAATTCAATACTTTGTGAAATCAAAATATTAGAGTTATAATTTTTAATGAGATATTAAAAATTGTTTGAATAATTTTTTTAATAATCTTTTTGTTTTTTAAGAAGCTAATTTTTGAGTTTTCACTCCTTTTGCACAATTTAGTGCAATCTTTTAAGAAATATTCACTTTTCAAAGTTTAATATATACAGAATTTTGAATTTTCTTTTTAATCGTTTGTTCTGTAAATAGGCACTCTATCATCTCCAAAATATATTCTTAACTCATTTAATATTTGTCCCCAATCCCTAATTCTTGTAGTCCATTTTTCCGTTATTCTCATTGCTGCAAAATATATTGCTTTTATCAATGAGTCATCTGTTGGAAATACGCTTTTGTTTTTGGTTATTTTTCTAAATTGTCTATGAACATTTTCTATTGGATTGGTTGTGTATATCAGCCTTCTTATTGGTTCTGAATATTTAAAATAGGCTGATAATTTATCCCAATTATTTTTCCATATTTGTACTGCCAAGGGGTGAGTTTCGCCCCATTTTTTTTCGAAATCTTCAAGTGCAGCTTCAGCAGCTTCAAGACTTGGAGCTTGATATATAGGTTTTAAATCCTTAACAACAGCTTTTCTATGCTTATGAGGGACATATTTAAATGTATTTCTCAATTGATGGACAATACACATTTGAACTTCAGCATTAGGGAAAGCGGTATGGATTGCATCAACAAAACCATTTAACCCATCAACAGAAGCGATTAAAATATCTTTAACACCTCTGGCTTTTAAATCATTCAAGACATTCATCCAGAATCTTGAGGATTCAGTTTTTTCTATGTATATACCAAGGATATCCTTATATCCATCAAGATTAATACCTATGACGTTATATATAGCCTTTCTTTTAACAACACCATCTTCTTTTACTGAATAAAATGAAGCGTCCAGATATACAATAGCATATATCTCTTCCAAAGGTCTATTTCTCCAATCATTTATTAAAGGCATTACAGAATTAGTAATCATACTGATTTTCTCTGGAGAAACTTCCACATCATATATTTCTTTAATATGGTCTCTAATATCCCTGACACTTAATCCTTTTGAATATAGCGATAATACCAAATCCTCAATAACAGAAATATGTCTTTGTCTCTTTTTAACAATTTGTGGTTCAAATTCTCCATTCCTATCCCTTGGAACTGTTAATTCCATCTCACCATTTTTAGTTATTACAGTTTTTTTAGAATAACCATTTCGATAATTATCGTTATCCTCAGGTTTTCTGGAATACTTTTCATATCCAAGTTCATAATCCATTTCTGCTTTCAACATTTCTTCAAGCATTATTTTTACAAGCTTTTTGCTTATATCCTCAACATCATTCCAATCCTTAATTCCATTTTCTTTTATATATTGTTTTATGAAATTCCTATCCACATTGCCAAGAATCTGTTCATTTTCCTCTTTTCTTTTTCTCGGCATTACTATCCCCCCATGTAACCTTTTTTTCAAAATCCCCTTTCTCTTTCACCACACTACTGGGCTTCCTTTTTTCACATATTCATTCTTTTTATTTTTCTATTTTTTTATTTACACACTTTTTATTATACTACCGTTTTTTATTAAGAATGAAATTTTTCTTTTTGCAGTATCATCTATTTCCAATTTTGAAATATCTGTAATAGGTTTAGAAAGAACGATTTTTTCTGCAGTTTTTTTCCCTATTCCAGGAATTGCAGATAATTCATTTATATTTGCATTATTAATATCAAAAGGATACTTTAATGCTGTAATAGAACGCGCACCATGGTCTATTACAATGGCATCAGTTTTTTCGAAAATATTGAAGTTCCCAATAATACCTGTTTTAATAGGATAAGTTCCAATTTGCCTTCCAAATGAAATCTTTCCTCTTATTTCCTCTATAATTACATTTTTTAAAATACTACCCATAGGGAAAACCTTTTTCAACATCTCATGATTATATGATTCCATATATTCCTTGAATTTTCTAAATTCCTTTTTATGTTGTTTCGGTTTTTCTTTAAATAGTAAAGTGCCTGGAAAAGCCATTGCCTGGCGAACGTTGATTCTTCGTACAAGCAAATCTTCTTTCATTATGCGTTCAAGATATCTTTTATTTATTTCAAAGGTTTCTTTTGTCTCACCAATTAAACCAAATAACAGATTAATGCCCGGGAGAAGTTTAGGAATACCGTTTTCATCTCTAATTCCGCCCACTTCGTTAACAATTCTTATGGCTTCAATAGATTCCTCTGGAAAAATATCCACTCTATTTTTTCTTACCACATTTTCATCAAAAGATTCAACGCCAAAAGAAAGAATATCACCAGCAGTATTGTATTTAACTATAATCTCCAACAATTTTTTAATATCGTTTTTGTGTTTTATTATATAAGCGGGATTTGCATTATCTGTATGCAATATCTCAGCAAACTTAACAGCTTCGCTATATAATTCCTGGAATAATGGTATATTTGGTTTTCCATTATTAAGTTTTGAACCATATGCAAGAAAGTTTGCAGCCCTTCCAAACCTGAAGTTTTTAACACCAACATCTGCAATAGCCTTCATTTCAATTAATAAATCTTCAAGAGGCCTTTCCCTATATTTACCACTAATTAAAGGTTCTGTACAAAAAGAACAAAAACCATTAGTTCTTTCGCAACCACGTGAAAGATCCATTTCTGCAATAATGTCAGGATATCTTGGATGTTGTTTTAAAATTTGTGCCCCTAAAGGAGCTATTTTCGAGATTAAATCATAATCTGATTTATCGTTTAAATTATAATCATCGGAAACAGGATAAACATATAAAAACTTTTCTATATCACCATTTACAATAAAGTCAACATTATCAGGATTAACCGGGATAGCTGCTTTTCCGCCTTTTAATGTATAGCCTTTTACAATAGAGCCACCTAAAACCTTTAAAGGTTCTCTATTTTTCGAAAAAAGTTTGTCTATTTCAGTTAATGAAATGGGGGTTCCGCCCATATAATGTCCAGGAACAGTAACACCGCCTATTATTATTAAGTATTCATAGTGATTAAAAGATTGCCATAAATCTTTATCTCTTACCTGATCAATTGTGTAATAATCAACATCAATTTCGTGATAATATAATGCTCCAGCTGCATATCTAACATATGGAGAAACATATGGCGGAACACCTAAAATTGCTGGTTCATCAACATAACCGTCAATAATTACAGCTTTCAATTTAATTCCCCTTTCATAATCTTTGTGATTTTATTATACCAAAAATTATCTATAATTTTTAGTTAACATATCGAACCTTTTTATTTAACATATAAATGTTAATATTATTTCGTACAAAAATATTTCGCGTACGAAATAAATTGTTTTTTATAAATAGTGAGGTGATGAAATGGATGAAAGAAGCTCTGCTATAGAGGTAATAAAGCTTATCAAAGAAATAAAGGAGTTGCTGAGAAAAGCTATGACTACACAATTTGAAAACATGGAAATAACATCTTCCCAATGGATGATATTAGGGATACTAATGAAGAACGGGAGAATGAAAATAGGTGATTTGAGCAAAGAAGTTGGATTATCAAATAGTACGGTAACCGGTATTATAGACAGGTTGGAAAAACGAAATTTTGTCAAAAGAGTGAGGGATTCAAAGGATCGGCGGGTTATATATATTGAATTAACGGAAGAATTTGAAAAAAATAAAAAAGGATTAAATCTAAGTATGGATAATAAACTCAATGAATTTTTGGAAAATGTATCAGAAACTGAATTAAAAAAGGTTATAGACGGGCTTGGAATATTAAAAGATGTTTTAACAAAAAATTTGAAAGGAGATGATGAAAATAATTAAACTAATGAAATTTATGAAACCATATACTGTGTTATTAATATTATCTATAGGCTTGCTCTTTATTCAAGCTACAAGCGATCTTTCATTGCCTGATTATATGTCAAATATAGTTAATGTTGGTATTCAAAAAAGCGGCATTACAGAAACTATACCGGAAGTTATAAGAGCTACTGAAATGAAAAGATTATTTTTGTTTATGAATAAAGATGAGAAAAAAAGCATATTAAATGGTTATGAATATATAAAAACAGGCAGTGAAGAGGCAAAAAATTATATAGATGAATATCCAATACTTGAAAAAGAATCAGTTTATATTTTAAAGGAGAATGAAAATACAGAAGGATTTGAAAAAATATTTTCAAGGGCTTTTTTTGCAGTTCAGGCAATAGAAAAAGGTGAAACAGAAGGCCTTAAAATAAATAAAAATAGCAAAGTAGATATATTTAAATTACTTATATTTTTACCAGAAAAACAAAGAATAGATTTTGCTGATAATATATATGAAAAATTCAGTAAATTAGGGGATTCAATGATAAGTCAGTCATTGGCAATGGCCATAAAAAATGAATATGAAAAAGTTGGAATAGATTTATATCAGAGACAAAAAAGCTATATTTTAACAACAGGAAGCATAATGCTTTTAATAGCTTTGATAAGTGTAACAAGTGCAGTAATAGTTGGTTTTTTTGCATCTAAAACGGCAGCAGGAATGGCAAGGGATTTAAGAAAAGCCATATTTTCAAAGGTAGAAAACTTTGCAGGAGAGGAATTTGACAAGTTTTCCACTGCATCATTAATAACAAGGACAACAAATGATATAACACAAATACAAAATTTAATGGTTATTTTAATAAGAATAGTGTTTTACGCGCCTATACTTGGTATTGGTGGAGTATTTAGAGCACTTGATAAAAGTCCTTCCATGTCATGGATAATTGGTGTAGCAGTAGCCGGAATACTTACATTGATTATATCAATATTCAGCGTAGCATTTCCAAAATTCAAATTAATACAGAAATTAGTTGATAAAATAAATTTAATTGCCAGAGAAAACCTTTCAGGTATTATGGTTATAAGAGCATTTAACACACAGGAACATGAGAAAAAGAGATTTGATAAAGCAAATGTTGAACTTACAAAGACTTCATTATTTGTAAATAGATTAATGGCTGTAATGATGCCAGCAATGATGCTTGTTATGAATATTACAATGATACTTATAGTTTGGGTAGGAGCACATCAAATAGACAATTTCAATCTTCAAGTTGGAGATATGATGGCATTTATGCAGTATTCAATGCAGATAATCTTTTCATTCATAATGATGTCTATGATATTCATATTATTCCCAAGAGCTTCTGTATCCGCAAATAGAATAGCAGAAGTACTTGCAATGGAACCATCAATAACAGATCCAGAAAAACCAAAACACTTTAAAAAGCCATTTAAAGGAATTGTTGAATTTAAAAATGTATTCTTTAAATATCCTGGTGGTGAAGATTATGCTTTAAAGGATATATCTTTTAAAGCAGAACCTGGAAAGACAACTGCTATAATTGGTTCAACAGGTTCCGGTAAATCTACGCTGGTAAATTTAATTCCACGAATATATGATGTAACAAAGGGTGAAGTATTAATAGATGGAATAAACGTAAAAGAAGTTACACAAAAAGAATTACGAGAACACATAGGATATGTTCCACAAAAAACAACGTTATTTAGCGGCACCATAGAATCCAATATAAAATATGGAAATGAAAACCTTACTGATGAAGAAATGAAAAAGGTTGCCGATATAGCAGAAGCATTGGAGTTTATAGAAAAACTTCCAGAAGGTTTTAAAACAGATGTGTCACAGGCAGGTAAAAACTTTTCTGGCGGTCAGAAACAACGTTTATCCATTGCAAGGGCACTTGCAAAAAAGCCTGAAATATTTATATTTGACGATAGTTTTTCAGCGCTTGACTTTAAAACAGATTTATCAATAAGGAGAAAATTAAGAGAATACACCAAGGATAGTACAATAATCATAGTTGCCCAGAGAATTTCCACAATAATAAATGCTGATCAAATTATAGTTATAGATGAAGGAAAGATTGTTGGAATAGGAACTCATAATGAATTAATGAAGAGCTGTGAAACATATAGAGAAATAGCCTATTCACAGCTATCAGAGGAGGAATTGGCATGAGCGCACGAAGAGGAGGCCCAATGGGCGGTGGTCCTGGAATGAAAGGACCTGTTGAAAAAGCCAAGGACTTTAAAGGTACAATGAAGAGATTAATGCAATATTTAAAAGTATATAAATGGTCATTTATAACAGTTATTGTATTTGCAATGGCAAGTGCAACGTTTTCAATAGTTGGTCCTAAAATTCTTGGTAAAGCTACAACAAAGATATTTGAAGGTATAATTGGAAAAATAATGGGAAAAACCGAAGGAATAGACTTTGCATATATATCAAATATAATATTAATTTTAAGTGGATTGTATATTTTAAGTGCAATTTTTGGATATATTCAGGGTTGGATAATGTCCGGTATTTCAATGAAGGTTAGCTACAATTTAAGAAAAGAAATAATGGAAAAAATACACAGAATGCCATTAAAATACTTTGACGGGACAAATCACGGTGAAGTGCTTTCAAGAATAACCAATGACGTTGATACAGTAAGTAGAACATTAAATCAAAGTATTTCACAATTAATTATATCTTCCACCATGATAATTGGTGTTATTGTAATGATGCTTTCAATAAGCTGGATGATGACTTTAATTGCTTTATTTATACTTCCATTATCAGGATTTTTAATGATGACAGTAATAAAACATTCTCAGAAATTTTTCAAAAAAAGACAGGAATATCTTGGACATGTTAATGGACATGTTGAAGAAATGTATGGCGGTCATACAATAGTAAGGGTGTTTAATGGAGAAGAAAAAAGCATAAAAAAGTTTGAAAATTTAAGCGATCAATTATACGATTCTGATTGGAAATCCCAATTCCTCTCCAGTATGATGATGCCAATAATGAATTTTATAGGAAATCTTGGATATGTTGTAGTTGCAGTGGTTGGTGGATGGTTTGCTGCAAAAAGATTAATAGAAGTTGGGGATATACAGGCATTTATACAATATATGAGATCATTTACACAACCTATTGCACAATTGGCAAATATATCAAACATTTTCCAGCAAACTGCAGCAGCTGCAGAACGTGTATTTGAATTTTTAGATGAAGAAGAGGAAATAGAAGATGTTGAAAATCCAGTTGATGTTTCACAAATAAAAGGTAAGGTTGAATTTAGAAATGTGCGTTTTGGATATAATCCAGATAAAATAATTATTAAAAACTTCTCCGAAATAATTCAACCTGGACAAACAATAGCCATTGTTGGTCCAACTGGTGCAGGTAAAACAACGCTTGTAAAATTGTTAATGAGATTTTATGATGTAAATGACGGTGCAATATTAATAGACGATATAGATATAAGAAAATTTAAAAGAAATGATTTAAGATCATTATTTGGAATGGTATTACAGGACACATGGCTTTCAAATACAACTATAATGGAAAATATAAGATACGGAAGACTTGACGCAACAGATGAAGAAGTAATAGAAGCCGCAAAAATGGCACATGTGGATTCGTTTGTTCATGCATTGCCTGGTGGATATAACATGGTTATAAACGAAGAAATAAATAATATATCTCAAGGTGAAAAACAATTAATTACCATAGCAAGAGCCTTTTTAGCAAATCCTAAAATACTTATACTTGATGAAGCGACAAGTTCTGTTGATACAAGAACGGAATTAAAGGTTCAGCAGGCAATGGAAAAATTAATGAAAGGAAGAACGAGTTTTGTTATTGCGCATAGATTATCAACAATAAAAAATGCAGATCTTATAATAGTAATGAATGAAGGTGACGTTGTAGAACAGGGAACACATGAAGAATTACTAAAGAAAAATGGATTTTATGCAAATCTTTATAACTCTCAGTTTGAAGTTGTGGAAAATTAATAAAATCTAGAAAATCCCGGAATCTTACAAAGTAGGATTCCGGGATTTTGATTAATTATTTTTAATCTGAAATGGGTAAATTAACCATCTTCCTCGGGGTTTCCAAGCAATTAGTTTTTTTCTTGAAATCATTTTTCGAATATTTTCCTGTGTTTTTCCTGATAAATTTGAATATTCTTCAACAGTAACCAATTTTTCTTTATTTTCAGAACATATTAACTTATCATATGTTTCTATTATAGCATCTCTTATAATTTTTGAAAGTTTTTTGGTGTCCTCCTTTTTAAAATGATTATCAATTTGTTCAGGAGTAAAAGATGTGGGTGAACTTTTAAAAATTTCTCTTATTCCTTTTTCTGCAGATTCAAGAGCTAAAATATAATTATTTCTGTCCTTTTCCTTTTCACCTTTTAAAACAATATTTAAATATCCATTTGCTATAAGTAAAAAATTTAAAAGGATTCTGCCAATACGACCATTACCATCTTCAAAAGGATGTATAGATTCAAAAAAAACATGTACTCTTGCAGAGGCTTCTGCAATAGGATGATTAGAAAATGCATATTTTGAGTAATTACACCATAACCTTATCCAATCGGCTATATCATACATAGGAGGATTGATTTTTGCGCCGGTAATTTTTATAGGACCATTTCTAAAATTTCCCAGTTTATCATAATTTTTAATAATATTTTCAAATAACATTCTATGTGTGTTTTTTACGAAGGTTAAACATGGAATTTCTTCATTTGTTCGAGACAATTCAATAGCCATGTTGTAATAATATCTTGCTGTTCTAAAATAATTTGAAACTTCACTACCAGATTTGTATTTTCCTGAAATTGCTGAATCAAGTTCATCTTCGTCTACAAATATTCCTTCAATCATTATTGAATTTCTGGTTTCAGAACCAAGCATATATAACCATTCATTGTTTGGGATTTTAATTACTTGAAGTGAAAAAAGTTTTTTTCTAAATTCAATTAAGTTATCTTTTGCCATGTTACACCTCTGTTTTGTCCTGTTTTAAAAAGGGAGTTATTTTTATTATACACTATAATCTGCTTTTTTTCAATATTATAATGAAAAAAGAAAGTTGTCCTGTTTGATCAAAAAAATAAAAACAGGACAACTTTGATTTTTTTCAATTAACAAAGAGTTTTTTAACTTAAGTATGATATAATTCTTTGAGAATAATAACGAAGATAGGAGAAGGTTTTATGTCAGAAATAACAAAACGAGCATTAGCCGCATCATTAAAGAAATTAATGAAAGAAAAACCATTATCTAAAATTACAGTCAATGATATTGTAAAAGATTGTGGAGTAAACAGAAGAACTTTATATTATTATTTCCATGATATTTATGAATTACTTGAATGGATGTTTATTACAGAAGTAGGCGAAGCAATAGGAGAAAATAAAACTTATGAAACATGGCAAAAAGGATATTTAAGTATTTTAAACTATTTAAAGGAAAATAAGAAAATAGTATTAAATGCATATAATTCTATAGATAGAAATCGCCTTGAAGACCATCTTTATGATTATGTGGCGAAATTAATATATGATGTGGTAGAAGAGCTTTCAAAGGATATAAATGTTCCTGAAAATCTAAAAAAAGACATAGTAAAATTCTATGAAATAGCATTAACAGGTATTATTATAGACTGGATAAAAAACAAAATGGAAGAAGATCCACAAATTCTAACAGATAAAGTAAGCAAGATAATTGAAGGAGATATATCAAGATCGCTAAGAAAATTTGAAAAAAAAGCCCCTTAAAAGGGGCCATTATTTTATATCAATCCTTCTAAAGAGGTATCTTTAAGAAGTTTCTTTACAAAAAATTCTCCAGGTAATGGTTTATTTCCATAGAGAGTTTTTGTTGCGTTTATTACATGTCTAATATCGTATTTACTTGGATAAATTTCTGGAACTTCCTTATCAAGATTTAATAATTTATATACTGCAATAACAGCTGAACGAACTGAATATTCCACGGTAAATACACAGTCGTCTTTGATTTCAACAAATTGTCCGAGGAATGCAAGGTTAACACTACCTTCTGGAACAACTTCTGGTCTGTCACCTTTTACCCTTGGCATGAACTGACTTGTAATATGTGGCATCATTGCAGGAATAACAATAGCGCTGTCAACAATTTCTTCCATTAATTCTCCTTCTACACCAATGTGATACAACAATTCTCTTAATAATTCTTCACCTGTACATTCACTCATCTTTTTCTTTATATAATCTCCTTCATTATCTGCAAATAAACCATATGCCCACATTACCAATACATCGTCTGGCTGATTTGCAAAATGAGGTTGTCTACTAAATGTGAAACTCATACCCCAGTTTGAATCTTTTATAGTAATAATTCCTCCGGTTACAACCCTTCCTGAATAAGGATCTCTATTTGTAATTTCTTTAATTACATCAGCCATTTTTGAGTCTTTGAAAGTAACTGTAAATGATTCCCATTTTGTTTTATCTATATTTTCATAGAACACTTCTGGTCTTCCAAATGCAGGATCCTTTGCTGCGATATTTTTCCATAAACTCCAAACAGGTCCTAATTCTCTGTTTAGTTCAGGTGCTTTATCCATGCTACCCAAAGTGGAATTTTCTGTCATGGAACCGTTAATTACAAATACAAGATCATCTCTTGTTGTTTTTATAACCTGTTCTTTTCCATCTTTTACAATATGAATACCTGTAACAACCTTTTCCTTTTCATTGATTTCAATATCGAGGTCTGTAACTAAAGTATTGTTTTCAAATTTTACACCATGATCCTTTAACCATTTTACCAATGGTAAAACGAATGAATCATATTGATTGTATCTTGAGAATAAGATATTTCTTAATTCTGTCATTCCAGGTAATAAATGAATAAATCTTTCCATGTATCTTTTCATTTCAACAACGCTGTGCCATGGTTGGAATGCGAACATTGAACGCCATAATAACCACATATTTGTTTCAAGATAATCTGGTGTAAAGAATTGTTCAACAGTTAAATCTCCTAAATCTTCTTCTTTTGCTAAAAATAATTTTGTTAATTGTTTTATATGATGTTCCTTTAATCCAAGTGTGGAAGTATCAACTTTTTCACCGCGATTTTGAATAACTCTTTTAGCTGCTACGTTAGGATCCCAATCGTTGATTTCTTTCATATCATCAAGTACTGTTCTTTCAGGATCTTCAAGTGTTGGAATATCTCCAAATAAATCCCATGTACATTCGTAATGTTCTTCCATTTCTCTACCGCCACGAATAATATAACCGTCTTCGAAGTTTCCAGCTCCGTCTAATGCACCACCATTTACATTTTTTCTTTCAAAAATAGTAATATTCTTTCCATCCATATGTCCATCTCTTATTAAATAAAATGCTGCTGCTAAAGTTGCAATTCCTGAACCAACTAAATATGCTTTTTTGTTTTCAATACCTTCTGGTTTTTTAGGATGATACTTTAAATGATAACTGCCCATTTTACTCACTCCCTTTATCTAAAAATTCGATGCAATAAAAGTATATAACTTTTTATTTGATTTGTAAATTATCAAAATTCGCTATTTGTGCAAATTTGCAACAAATTTGGTGATTTGTGAAAAAACAAAATTATAAAAAACATAATAATTAATATTGTACATATATTAGACATAAAATATCATAATTATTAAAACTTTAAAAATAAAAAGTGTGTTTTTTACAAAGATGTAATTATTTATCAATAAATATGGATATATAAATGTAATATAATAATCTGCGAATATGAGAATGAGTTCATAATAAAATTTTAGAGTTAATTTTTGAGAGGTGAAATTCATGAATGGAAATATAATCTATACTGAACCAGAAAAATGTACGTTATGTTATAACTGCATTAGAGTGTGTCCAGTTCATGCAAATAAAGTATATGATGACTATGTAGAACCAGATTCCGATTTATGTATAAAATGTGGACAATGTATATTATCTTGTGAATCACAAGCACGTAGATATAGAAAGGATATTGATATATTTGAAGATTTTAAGAATAAAAACGAATATCTTGTTGCGATAATTGCACCTGCATATGTTGGTGATTTGGAAAATACCACACCTAATCAATATGCAGCAGCATTAAAAAAATTGGGTTTTAATGAAGTTCATGAAGTAGCGTTTGGTGCAGAATTAACAACATTGGAAGTGTTAAAAGAAATGGAAGAAAAGAAACCAGAATATGTTATTATGAGCCCATGTCCATCTTTAATAAATTATCTTGAGAAATGGCAACCAGATTTATTACAATATTTTTCAGAATCATATAGTCCAATGTTGAGTACCGCAGCATTTGTGAAAAAAGAAAAACCAAATGCTAAGGTTGTATTTATTAGTCCATGTACAGCTAAAAAAAGTGAAATTGAACATGAAAGCATAAAGGGATTAGTTGATATTGTATTAACTTTTGAAGAAATAAATGAATTATTTGAAAAAAACAATATAAAACCTTCAGTGTTAGAAGAAGAATTATTTGATGGATATCAACCAAATTATGCAACTTTATTCCCTGTAAGTGGTGGTTTGACAAAAACAGCTGCAAGTTATTTAAAAAACAAAAAAATTGATGATATAATGCTTGAAGAAGATGTTCTTGTAATTGAAGGAAAAGAACGTTCGATTCCGTTTTTTAAGGATTTTGAAAAGAATATAAAAGCCGGTAAAAAAGATGTAACGCCAAAATTTATCGATATACTTTTTTGCGAAGGATGTATAGACGGTCCAGCAACAAGAAAAGATATACCTTTATTTGAAAAAAGAGCGAAGATTATAAAATATACAAAAGACAGATTGGTGAAAAATAAGTTTTTAACCAAAGATGGAAAGCAAGTAGCTCAGAAAACAATTTCTTTAAAAGATACAAAGAAAATATATGAAGAAATGAATTTAAAAAGATATTTCAAAGCAAAACCTGTGAATTATAAAGAACCGCCAGAATCATTTATTGTGAAAATATTAGAAAAAACAAATAGACTTAATGATGAGAGAAATTGTACGGCTTGTGGATATGAAACATGTCGTGAAAGAGCAAAGGCAGTTTATAATGGATTAATGCCAGAAGATTTATGTATTATATACATAATGGAAGAAGCCGAAGAGTTATTAGATAAAATTAGAAAACAAAGAGCAAAAAGCAATGAAATGCTGGAAAGTGTATCTTCTATTTTAAGTGAAGTAAGTGTAGTTGTTGATGAAGTGACTGAACAAGCTGTTTCCTTAAATACAAAAGCTGAAGAAATTACAGAAATTAGTATTAAAGGAAAAGACGTTGTTTCAGAATTAGAAGGGAAAAATAATATTATAGAAAATAATATAGGAGATATAACCGAAAAACTTAATAGACTAACTGATAAAACAAAACAGCTTGTACCAATCCTTGATATGATAAATAAAATAGCAAATCAAACAGGTTTGTTGGCATTAAATGCATCAATAGAGGCTGCAAGAGTAGGTGAGGCTGGAAAAGGATTTTCGGTTATCGCTGTTGAAATAAGTGAGCTTGCAAATACTACAAAAGAATATTCCAATAATATTAATGAAACAATTAATGAAATGAAAGAAGTTGTAGAAATGGTAAATCAAGGAATTGGAAATATGATTGAACAAATAAAAGATGAAAGTTCTATGGTTCAAAATACAACAGACCAATTTGAAAAAATAAATGAAAAAATCAATATATTATCTGAAGATATACAAAAGGTATCAGCTTCTGCCGAGGAAATGAATGCAAGTGTAAATGAAATGGAAACGACTATAAAGAAAATCTTAAAATCTTCTGTGGAAGAATAAATATATAACAAATAAAGGGGCTGTTCATTCAAAAGCCCCTTTATTTGTTATAATTGAAGTGTATGTGATTTAAAGTTATATGGGGTGAAAATATGAAAGTAGGGATAATGGGAATAGGGACGTATATTCCTGAAAATTATATGACAGCAGAAGAAATAGCAGAAAAAAGTGGAATACCGGTTGATGTAATAAAAGAAAAATTTGGAGTGATAAAGAAACCAATACCAGGTCCAGAAGATACAACAAGTTATATGGGAATACAGGCAGCATTAAAAGCAATTAAAGATGCTGAGATTTCTCCAGAAGAAATAGACCTGGTAATCTGGAATGGAGGACAACATAAGGATTATCCAAATTGGTTAGCAGGACTAAAAGTAGCAAATGATATAGGGGCAGTTAATGCATGGTCATTTGATATGGAAGCAATGTGTGGTTCGATGATGGCAGGAATGGAAGTTGCGAAATCAATGATGATAGCAAATGAGGATATAAATACAGTACTTTTGGTGAGCGGATATAGAAATGGAGATTTAATAGATTATAGAGTAAAAGAGACATCATTCATGTTTGACCTTGGAGCCGGCGGAGCAGCAATGGTATTAAGGAAAGATTATAATCGCAATATAATACTCAGTACAGCATTTAAAGGTGATGGTTCATTTGCAGAGGATTGTGTAATAGAAGTCGGGGGAAGCAAAAAATGGCCAATGGAAAAAGAAGATGTAAAAAGAATGCATTTTGTAGTGAGAGATATAGAGAATTTTAAGGAAAAACTAAAAGAAAAAACAATGCCAAATTTTTATTATGTAATAGACAGATCGCTTGAAAAGGCAGAATTAACAAGAAAAGATATAAATTACCTTGCAATACTACATTTTAAAAGATCAGCACATTTAGGAGTATTGGAAGAATTAGGATTAAAAGAAGAACAGAGTACATATTTAGAAGAGTATGGACATATGGGGCAAAATGATCAGATATTATCAATAGAATTGGGATTGAAAACAGGAAAGATAAAGGAAGGGGATAATATAGTAATGGTAGGAGCTGGGCTTGGATTTGTCTGGGCTGCTGCTGTTGTGAAATGGGGAGAAGCTAATAAATAAAAAGTAGGCTGTAAAAATTTTTACAGCCTACTTTTTATTTATTATTTCTTTTTTAACTTTTTTCCTCTAAAAATCTTTAAGTATATAGGTAATGAGATTTCTCTACGTTTAAATAAAGATGGGTTAGATAGCAACCAGCTTTTATAACGTATAGGTTTTTCATATGCTTCAACATTTGTCAAATGCAGTAAAGCATAGATTCTCAATAAAAATCCGGCAAATATTAATAATTGTATTCCATGATATTTGTCGCCAAGTATATAAAATGTTTTATCCTTTAAAATATTTCCAAAAAAACCACCTATATTTGAAGCTATAATTGCTGTAACTCCTGAAGTTAAAGCATATGCAGCAACATAATTTTCAGCAGGTTCTGAAATGGTTTCAAGTAATAGATTGAAAAATGTAAGGTTTATAGCAGCCCACGCAAATGCTGAAAACACACTATCAAGCAATAATAAACTTCTATAATTATAATCTGTCATAACAAAATATAATAATGGTGCAATAGTTGCAAGAGAAATTCCAATCATAAGTATGCTCTTATTCCCATATCTATCGCTTAATTTTCCATAAAATGGATATAATACTAATGAAATTATTCCGGTTATAACACTCATTTTACCGAGAAATGTTGTATTAATGTGTAATATAGCAACCTGGAAATATGAAAAATATGGTCTTGTTAATTCTATTGCAAATGTCCATATTCCAACAAATACAAGAAACGTTTGAAATTTTTTATCCTGAAAGGCTTTTTTTATTTTTAATTCATTTTGTGAAGTTTCGCAGATTTCTGGAATCTTATGAAAGGCAAGGAGGATTATTGTTATTACAGCAAATAAGGCCATAATAGAGGTTACCAGCAAAATTCCCATTTTTTCATTTGGAAAATCAAGAAATTGGGAATAAAGGTAAGTGGCTAAGATACCTATTGCTGAGGCAAAAACATTTCGCATTCCAAAATATTTTCCTCTATCTTCGAAAGGTACTAACTCCCGCATAGCTGCTGTCCATATATTACTGATAAACGTTCCAAAAAAAGCATATAATATCATGATCATTACAAATATATGAGAATTTCTTATATTTAATAAAACTATTATAGGCAGCAATACAAGAGATCCTCTTCCTATTATGGAAACTATAATTAAACTCTTTTTTCGAGTTCCAAATAATTTATAGATTAAAGGTGTAAAAACCTGAAACATTTGTGCAAATACAGGGAAAGAAGATATTATCGAAATTTGAAAAGGTGAAGCGTTAAAATAAAGAGCTATGGAGATTATAATGAACGTTTGTGTTGCTACAAAGAAGGCATTAAATGCCATAGCCTCTAATACGGATAATTTCAAGGTTGTAGAAAGTTTTTTCATCCCCATCACCACCATGTATTATTTCTTATCTTGATTATAACATGATATTTCTTAAAGAAATATGTATTTCTTTGCAAAATGAAAACGAGAAAAATATATTTTTATTATAAGAAAATCTCCCGAATTTAATCGGGAGATTTAAAAAGATTTTATATTACCAGAAAAGGTTATTTTTTTATATAAATTTTTATAGAGTTAGGAGGATCATCTTGATTTTTTATAAATAAGTATGATTTGTTATTATATCTTTTTAAGAGATATTGTGTAGTTGGAAATGTTGAATTTAAAGGTGGAAGAATGTTATATGATTTTTCTTTTTTTGTATTTAAATTAATTTCAAAAAGTTTATATTCATTTGAATCTTTTAAAATTCCAAGAATATACATTTTATTGTCTAAAACAGAAATGAATTTTAAACTAAACCAATGATATTTTTTATCAGAATCGTTGGATTTGAACCAACCACTAGAATTAAATCTTTTTCCATCAATTGAATAAATCTTTTTTAAAGAATCGTTTTTTATTTGGTATAAATTATATTTTTCTGAATATATATCATGGCAAAAAATATAAACTTCATCATTATTTTTAATTATGTTTAAAGGTACATCTTCGATTTTTATTGTTTTTTCAGATATAAGAACATCATTTTTTTTGGTATATTTATAGATACCATATTTTTTACCTATACGATAAATTGGTTTGCTAATTATCCAGAAAGAATTTTTGAAATATACAAAACCACCATTTGCATAGTCAAATTCAATTTTGTTTAAGAAAGGTAAAAATTCAACTTTATTATTTTCTATTTTCCAAATTCCTTTGCTACCTTTATAGTATAAAATATTATTATCAAAAGTTAGTGATCCAAGGATAATTCCATGGTTTTCTGTAGTTTCAAAAGTTTTAGTATCTAAATATATATAATCAATATTTTTTGATAGAATATTTAATTTTGAGACTAGCAATTGTTCCTTATTTTTTTCTGAATTAAAGATTGGTGTGACATAATATAAATAACCATTTTCATCAGCGGTAAAATTGCCTTTGTTTAAGTAAACAATATTTTTATTTTCAGGGTAAATAGGGAATTGAACATCAATTTTTTTATAGGTATTATTTAATGGTGTTTTGAATATAAAGTAAAAAAATAATATTCCAACTAAAACCAATCCTACTAAAAAAAGAAAAGTTTTTTTCATATTTATACCCCCTTATATTTGAATTACTTATTATAATATTCTTTAAACTTCATGCTATACCATTTGTCATCTTCAATTACATTATCATTTAAACCAAGTTTGCTATATTCTTTCATTTTCTGTTTATTATCAATGATTTCATATGCCAATATTAAATTTAATAATGAATTATTATAATGGTCCCTTAAAAGAAAAGTTTCCGGTGAATTTATTTTTTCAGCTGGAAGATTAAATAAAGCATTTTTGTCTTTTTCAAAAATTGATTTTAATTTTTCAATAAGTGAAGATGTTTCATTTTTAAGGTCAAGTTCTTTATAGAATTTTATAAGATCTATTATATCCCAACCTGATAATTTTCTATTTTTAATAAATGATTTTATATATGAAATGGCTTTTTGGTTTGACCATTCTTTGTTTTTGTATTTGTCAATAAATAAATTTTTTGTTATCCATAAATAGTCTGGAGAATAATCAATATAATCAATATATTGTATGATTTTCTTATCATATTTAAAGTGAAAAAATCTTCCGGCGGAAGCATATATTCCGTCATTGGCTGCAACGTAAAATTCAGAACTAATTGGAAGAAATACTATACTATGAACAGTTTCATATTTACATATAGGTTCATCATTTTCATTATTTGCTATAAGGTCTCTTAATATTTCAATAATATTTTTTACTGTGAGATAATTATAAGATTTTATGTAATTTTCTGCTTTATTTTTTCTTGAAATTGATCCTTTGTAAATTCCATTTTTGTTTTTTAGTAAAACAAAATGATTTGTAGAAACAATATAATTATCATTTTTTCTTACTTTTAAGTTATTGCTATCAAATTCAAAAACTACAGCTTCTTTGTCATGTTTACTTCCTATCATCAAATTGTTTCCAATAGTTCGTTTATTGTTTTTTAATATGACTTCAACATCTTTGATATCTTTTGCATTTTCCATAATCATTCTATATAATATACCAGTAGGTATTCCGGAGGAACTTTGATATTTTGATTCTGATGTCATTGAACCAAGTGAAATCCCTCTTTCGTTCATTCCGGATAATACACCAATTAGTCCTGGCCACGTGAGAGAAATAAAATTATATCCGTTTTGTGGCTGATATACAAATAAAACATTTTTATCCCATAGTTTATCTGATAAAAAATAATCCAGGTTTCTTCCATGCAATATTTCCCCATTTTTTGTTTTTTTGCCAAAAACAGCAATATTTGTGCATCCATATAGATTAAAAAGTTCATCATATATATTCATTAAGAATATTGAATCCAGTGAAGTATTACTTCCTTTTGCAATTGCAGCCATTTCTGTTTTATATTCTTTTGGTATCTTTCTAAAATAATTTTTCATTGTATATCGTATAATAAGTTTTTCAAATATCGTTTTATTTTTCAATTCATTTTCAAGAAGCTTTTCCATATTATTAATTTCATTTCGTAGAGCTAAACCATGTTGGTAACCAATATCTTGAGGTTCTCCTGATAAATATAAAATTTTCAAATTTCCAATTTTTTCTGTTTTATACTCTGCAGTAGTTATATTTTTTATTGGATATTTCAAAGGTGTGAAAATATACACAATATATAGCAAAGTAATAAAAAATACAATAAATAATGAATACAAAAATTTTTTCATATAAAAACTCCTCCAAACAAAAAGTTTATGTTCAGATTAATTATATCATTATTTTATTTTTTTCAAAAATAAAATTTTTATTAATATAAGCCTCCTAATATGACTTATTAGGAGGCTTATAATACATATCACAAAACAATATCTTTTACTTTTTTTATAACCTCTGTTGGCGTTCTACCAAAAACCCTTATCATAGCTTCTTTTCCGAAAAATCCATCATCCCATACAAAATCTATAGGAGAATTAGTTTCATTATATATATTTGATAAACCATAAGGTATAGAATGTCCTTCTTTTGACTGTATTTCAACAGGTTCATTATTTCTATCAAGGTAATAAGTTTTATATCCAAGTTCTTTTGCTTTTTCTATATATATTTTTTCATAGCGTATATTCATGGCAGATCTTATCCATGGGAAGTATTTCATTGTTGCAATTACTGCCCTTGCCATATGGCTTTTTCCAAAAAAAGCAGGTTCATGAATGAAATTAATCTCATTTTCCAGTTTGTGTATTCTTCCAGGAAATTTCCCAACTTCATTTTCATTTGAAGCAAATGGAAGTGCATAAACAATATTTTGACCTACTTCTGGAATAGTATACTTTCCAAGTTCTATTATTTGTGGTTTTATCTTCCATAATTCCTCTATTATATATCCTTTATGTGCTTCGTATAATAAATTTTCCGTTTGAACAAATTTGATTGAATTTAAAACAAGTTTATCCATATAATTTAAAGAAGCAATAATGGCTTCTTCAACACTATATTTCATATATATATGAGCGGAAATTAATGATGAGAAAACACAGCCTGTTCCATGTAAGGATTTTTCATATCTTTTTGAAAAGAAAGTTTTATTTTTATAAATAACCTCGATTTTCTCAGAATTTTTATGTCCGCCTGTTATAATTGTTTCGCATAATGGATTTGTTAATTGAAATTCTTCTGAATTCATAATTATTAAATCCACATATTTTGAACCTTCATTTACTTCTTCTGGAGAAATGATGTTGAAGTTTGTAGAGGTTTTGATTATGGGATTCCATATAATTTTAGCTTCTGGATATTTTTCTCTTAGTAATTTTATTTGTTCTGCATTTGCCATTCCTGCTTTAATTATAGAAATATTTTTGAATAATTCAAATTCTTCAAAAGAACTTCTAAATTCGATTTTTTTAAATATCTCTGTGTTTTGGATTGTATAAGCGGATATAACAGAAATAGGATTTATCTTAAATAATTTCATTATAGATATATCTTGAGTTATTCCGGCACCACCTGATGGATCGAAAGCTGAGAAAATAAGCATTATAACGCCTCCTATTCTATAAAAATACTTTCTTCTTTTTCTAAAAACTCTTCTGTAATTCTCATTGCACATAGCGGACCACACATTGAACACATATTATTTTCCATTCCCTTTCTTGAACTATAGAAATTCAAAGCTTTTTCCTTATCAATTGCTATTTCAAATTGCTTTTCCCAGTTAAATTCTTTTCTTGCATGACTCATTTGATTATCTATGTTCATATGTTTTCTATTTTTTGCTATATCAGCGGAATGTGCAGCGATTTTTGTTGCAATAACACCTTCTTTTATATCTTCAAGAGTGGGGAGTCTTAAATGTTCAGCTGGAGTTACAGCGCAGAGAAAATCTGCGCCTTTAGCTGCAGCAATAGCGCCGCCAATTGCAGAGGTTATATGATCATATCCAGGTGCAATATCTGTAGTAATTGGGCCAAGAACATAAAAAGGTGCTCTATCACAAATCTTTTTTTGAAGAATAACATTTGCTTCAATTTCATCAATAGGCATATGCCCCGGTCCTTCAACCATTACCTGTACCCCGGCATTTCGAGCTCTTTTTACCAGTTCTCCAAGTCTTAATAATTCTTCAAATTGCAAATCATCAGTAGCATCATGAAGAGAACCCGGCCTCATTCCATCGCCGAGACTAATAGTAACATCATATTCCCTACATATCTCAAGTACTTCATCAAAATACTCATAAAATGGATTTTCTTTGTGATTTTTAATCATCCAGCCAACTATTATTGAACCGCCACGCGATACTATTTTTGTTATTCTTCTGGAGTTTCTCAACTTTTCTATGGTAGTTCTTGTAATACCGGCATGAATAGTCATAAAATCAACACCGGCTTTTGCGTGATCTCGAACCATCTGTATAAAATCATCTGCATCAAAATCTATTACACGTTTTTTATTCTGGACAGCTTTTGTTGCTGCGTCATAAACAGGAACAGTTCCAACCATAATATTTGAATTACGTATTATTTCATCACGAATATATGAAAGATTACCCCATGTAGACAGATCCATTATAGAATCTGCGCCAAATTTCTCAGCAATTTTCAATTTTTCAATTTCTTCTTTGACGCTTGAATATCCCTGAGAAGTTCCGAGGTTAATATTAACCTTGGTTTTTAAACCTTCTCCTATAGCTCTAATATTATCAAATTTATGATTCTTATTAACCGGTAAAACCGCATATCCTTTTTCAATTTTATTTCGTAATTCTTCTGGTGAAATTCCTTCATATTCTGCCGCGATAACCATTTCTTCTGTAATAATTCCAGCTTTTGCAAATTCCAATTGTGTCATTTAAATTCCTCCTTAAAACCAATTTACCGTTGTTGGATTATAATTTCTTGTTTTGATATAATTCATAAATTCTTTTACTGTTCTGGTATCTTCAATTTCAAATTGTTTTGTTGAATCTTTGTATAATGTATATCCTCCAACATTTGTTGTTGATCCTGCTGACATTTTTGTGGCAATGCCCAGTATTGCATTTCTAAATTTTATGCTTTCTCGAGTGGAGATATTTATATGTACTCGAGGGAAAATTAATTTTAAAGCAAGAATATAATGGATAAGTTTTTTATCAGAAATACTATAAAATTTATCTTTTACATTAAAAGCTGTTCTAATTCTTGGAAAAGATATCGAATATTCTACATTAGGATAATTCTTTAAAAGATAATCCATATGGTATGCCATCATTATAATTTCAAACTCCGGTTCATAAAGCCCTAATAAAGCTCCTATATTTATTTCTCTTACCCCAGCTTTTATGGCTTCTTCAACAGTATTAAGCCTTTTTTTGAAATCTTTTTTTGGACCAAATAAATGAACTTCTCTATATTTTTCCGGAGAATAGGTTTCCTGATACAATGTAACCCCTACAAGACCTGCTGTGACTAATTTCTCGTATTTTTCCCGGGTTAAAGAATATGTTTCTATAGAAATTTCTTTGAAAAAGTTTTTCAATATTTTTATGGTATTATATAAATACTCAAAATTAGAATTTACAGGATCTTCTCCAGTTAATATTAGAACGTGGTCAATTCCCTCGTGGTTTAAGTATAAGGCTTCCTGTTCTATTTCTTTATATGATAATTTCAATCGATGTATTTTATTAGAAGCCTTAAATCCACAATATGTGCAACCATTTATACAATAATTTGAAATGTAAAGTGGAGCATATAAAAATATAACATCACCAAAGAATTTTCTATTATTTTTTATTACTTTCTTCGCCATTGTTCGAAGATCATTATTTTGAAGCAATCCATATATGTCATTTACAGAAAAAAATTCTTTATTTAGATTAATATTATATTTGTTCTTTCTGGCTGAATTAACATAAGCAATGATTTTTTCTATGTTTTCTGAAAACATAGTTAATCTCTTCCTATATAATCGAACAATGGCGAAGATGCTTCTGCCACTTCTTTTTCTTCTGGAATTCCGGCCAGATAAGCCAGTCTTCCAGCCTGAGCTGCTAAAGAAAAGGCTTTTACCATTTTTACAGGATCTTCCGCAATTGAAACAGCAGTATTTGCAAGTACAGCATGACATCCAATTTCCATTGCTTCAGAAACATGAGATGGTTTTCCAATTCCAGCGTCAATAATAATTTTCGCATCAAATTCATTTAGAAGAATTTTTACAAGTTCTTTTGTAGTAAAGCCTTTATTTGTTCCTATAGGAGAACCAAGAGGCATTAAAACCTCAGCGCCATTTTCAATCATTTTTCTTGCATCATATAAATCAGGACACATATAAGGGAAAACCTTAAAACCTTTTTCTGTTAATAATTTACAGGCTTTTATAGTTTCCTGATTATCAGGCATTAAATACTTTGAATCATTTATAATTTCAATCTTTATCCAGTCTGTATTCATTAATTCTTTACCAGCCTGTGCAATTAAAAGAGCTTCTTCAGCGTTCCTTGCACCTGAAGTGTTTACCATAATTTTTTTTGCACTAATATAATCCAGAATACTTTCATTTAAACTTCCGTATGATGCTCTTCTCATTGCAACAGTGACAACCTCAATTTTTGCTTCTTCAATAGCTTTTTTCATAATAGAATAATCCTTAAATTTTCCTGTGCCCATAAAAAATAGATTATTTATTTCCTCATTATAAAATTTAATATCAACCACCTCCTACAACAGTAATAATTTCAATTTTATCCTTTTCCGAAATTTGAGAATCAGGATAACTTTTTTTTGAAACAATGGCTCCGTTTTTAATTACGACAATTGGTTTGTTATGAAGGGATAATTCTTCAACTAAATCTTTTATATTGGTGCTTTTACAGACCTTTTCTTTTCCATTTATAAATACCTTCAAAAAATCACCTCCTGATATAAAAAAATCTCCTGCACGAAGCAGGAGATTGATTTTTTATACTCTCTGCTCCGCTCCTTTCGCCGGTATTATCCGGATCAAGTTATGAGGGTCAGAGGTTTCCACCTCACTCTCAGCTGCGGTATCAGCAGCTCCCCTGCGGATCATAAATATTCACTTTTCATTTTGATTATATCATTAATTTTTTTAATTTTCAAGAATTTATTCAGTATAATCATAATTATGTTTAATGAGAGCAATATGAATATGATATAATAAATAAAACCAATTTTGAGGTGATTATATGTCAATAGAAATTGAAAGAAAATATATTATTTCTAATGATGAAAGTGAAGAATTAATAAAAAAGGCTATAAAGAAAATAGGTATTGTTCAATGGTATATTCGTGATGATATTAATGAAATAGAAAGATATAGGCTTTCAATAATAAAAAATAATAAAGATTATGATTACAAATGGACATACGCATATAAAGCAAATACAAAAATTGCACATGAAAAAATAGAAAAAGAAAGAGTAGAAAAACCACAGGAATTGGAAAATCTGATAAAATATAAAATGGTAGCAAAAATAAGATATATGATAAATGATAATCCAGAAATTGTTGTTGATGAATTTGTTGATTTTAATAAAATAAGGTATAATATAGAGGAAAAATTTTTACTTGAAATAGAAATGAAAGAAGAAAAAAAATATAAAAAAGAAGATTTTGAAGAAGTACTAAAAAAATTTGATATTGAAACGATAAAAGATGTTACTGAGGACTTTAAATATTATAATAATAGAATAGCAGTAGTTGCAAAAAATATTATCCTCAATGAGATTATTGAAAAAATAAAAGAAAAGTTATAATGTTATCGTACACACAAAACCGTGGATAGTACTGTAACAAAATACATAAAACTTTTTAGTTTTTGTAACTTCACAAAAAAATCACAACATTTTAATTGAAAATTAAAAAGACCTGAGGTAAAATACACTTGGTATTTTTAAAAATTCTGAAAGGAGGAATACAAATTATATGCCAACGATAAATCAACTTGTTAGACATGGAAGAAAACAACTAAAGAAAAAGTCAAAATCTCCAGCATTACAGAGCAATCCTCAAAAAAGAGGTGTATGTGTAAGGGTTTCAACAATGACACCTAAGAAACCTAACTCAGCTTTGAGAAAAATTGCAAGGGTTAGACTTTCAAACGGAATTGAAGTTACAGCATATATTCCAGGTGAAGGTCATAACTTACAGGAACACTCCAATGTATTAATAAGAGGCGGAAGGGTTAAAGACTTGCCAGGTGTTAGATATAAGATTATCAGAGGTACATTGGATGCAGCTGGTGTTGAAGGAAGAAAACAGAGCAGAAGTAAATACGGCGCAAAAAGACCTAAGAAGTAAGGAGGTAAGTAAATGAGAAGAAGAAGAGCACCAAAGAGACCGGTTACACCAGATCCAATATATAATGATGTATTGGTATCAAAATTGGTTGTTAGGGTAATGAAAGATGGTAAAAAAACAGTTGCACAGTCTATAGTATACGGTGCATTTGATATAATAAAAGAAAAATTGGAAAAAGATCCTTTAGAAGTATATCATCAAGCAGTACAAAATGTAAGACCATTAATTGAAGTAAGACCAAGAAGGGTTGGAGGAGCTACATATCAAGTTCCATTTGAAGTACCAGAGGAAAGGGCTATCTCTTTAGCTTTAAGATGGATTGTTAAAGCTGCAAGAGATAAATCAGGAAGACCAATGAAAGAAAAATTAGCTCAAGAATTAATAGATGCTTATAATGGTGTTGGAGCAGCAGTTAAGAAGAGAGACGACGTACACAAAATGGCTGAAGCTAATAAAGCATTTGCTCATTACCGCTGGTAATTTATTGAGGAGGGATTGTTTTGAAAGAGCGGTTATATGCCTTAAATAAAACAAGAAATATTGGAATTATTGCACATATTGATGCTGGTAAAACAACAACAACAGAAAGAATATTGTTTTATACAGGTAAAAAACATAAAATAGGGTCCGTTGATGACGGTACAGCAACAATGGACTGGATGGAACAGGAAAAAGAAAGAGGTATCACAATTACCTCAGCAGCTACAACATGTTTCTGGAGAGATCACAGGATTAACATCATTGATACACCCGGACACGTGGACTTTACAGTTGAAGTTGAAAGGGCATTAAGGGTATTAGATGGTGCTGTTGTTATATTTGACGCACAGGTTGGTGTTGAACCTCAGTCAGAAACAGTTTGGAGACAGGCTGATAGATATAATGTTCCAAGGGTTGCATACATGAACAAAATGGATAAACTTGGGGCAGATTTTTATAATGCAGTTCAAACAATGATTGACAAATTAGGAACAAACCCATTACCTTTACAGATTCCTATAGGAGCAGAATCTGATTTTGAAGGTGTTGTTGATCTTGTAAAAATGAAAGCAATATATTGGGTTAGTGAAGATGGATCAAAATTTGAATACAGAGATATTCCAGAGGATTTAGTTGCTAAAGCAGATCAATACAGAGAAGATTTAATAACAGCTATTTCAGAATATGATGAAGAAATAATGGAATTATTCTTTGAAGGAGAAGATATTCCAGAAGATAAAATAAAAGCTGCAATAAGAAAAGGAACAATTGAAGGTGCATTTGTTCCAGTAGTATGTGGAACATCATTTAAAAACAAAGGTGTTCAACCTGTATTAGATGCAATTGTTGATTACTTACCTTCACCGCTTGATTTACCGCCTGTAAAAGCATATGATGCAAGAACAGGTGAATTTGTAAGAGAACTTGAACCAGATGAAAATGGACCATTTGTTGCTCTTGCATTTAAAATCATGGTGGATCCATATGTTGGTAAGCTCACATTTGCAAGGGTATATTCAGGAAAATTACAAAAAGGAAGCTATGTTTTAAATACAACAAAGGGTAAGAAAGAAAGAGTTTCAAGATTAATGTTCATGCATTCAGATCAAAGAGAAGAAGTAGATTACATCAGAGCTGGTGATATTGTAGCTATAATAGGTTTAAAGAATACAATTACAGGTGATACATTAACAGAAGAAGGACAGGATATTGTATTGGAAAAATTGGAATTCCCAGAACCAGTTATCTCATTGGCAATTGAACCAGAAACAAAAAATGATGAAGCTAAATTAACTAAAGCATTACAAGCATTAACAGAAGAAGATCCAAGTTTAAATGTTAAACTTGATCACGAAACAGGTGAAACAATACTTTCAGGTATGGGTGAATTACACCTTGAAATTATAGTAGATAGGTTAAAGAGAGAATTTAAAGTTGGAGTTAAAGTTGGTCAACCACAGGTTGCATATAGAGAAACAATTAGAGGAACAGCTGATGTTGAAACTAAATACATCAGACAATCTGGTGGTAGAGGTCAATACGGTCACGTTAAAATTAAAATTGAACCTATTGAAAATACAAAAGTATTGGAATTTGAAGATAAAATCGTTGGAGGTATTATTCCAAAAGAATATATTCCAGCAGTTGAAGCGGGTATAAAAGAAGCTATGCAATCAGGTGTGTTAGCTGGATACCCAATGGTTGGTATAAAGGCTACATTGTACGATGGTTCATACCACGAAGTTGACTCTTCAGAAATGGCATTTAAGATTGCAGGTTCTATGGCATTAAAAGATGCTGCTAAAAAAGCAAATCCTGTATTATTAGAACCAATCATGAAAGTTGATATTACAACACCTGAAGAATACATGGGTGACATTATAGCTGACTTAAACTCAAGAAGAGGAAGAATTGAAGGTTTTGAAAATGTGGGAAATACAAGCACAAGATTAATTCACGCTTTAGTTCCACTTTCAGAATTATTCGGTTATGCAACAGTATTGAGATCATTGTCTCAGGGAAGAGCAACACAATCAATTCAATTCTCACATTATGATGAAGTTCCAGCTTCAGTAGCTGAAAAAATAATGAATAAATAATCTTATTAAATAGCATCACAAAACATAGAGGAGGGACAAAAAATGGCAAAAGAAAAGTTCGTCAGAAGCAAACCACATATGAATATTGGTACAATCGGACATATCGACCACGGTAAAACAACATTAACAGCAGCTATTACAAAATCATTAGCTTTAAAAGGATACGCAGACTTCACACCATTTGAACAAATCGATAAAGCTCCAGAAGAAAAACAGAGAGGTATTACAATCAATATTGCACACGTTGAATACGAAACAGATCACAGACACTATGCACATATCGACTGTCCAGGTCACGCTGACTACATCAAAAATATGATCACAGGTGCTGCACAGATGGATGGTGCTATCTTAGTTGTAGCAGCAACAGACGGTGTTATGCCACAAACAAGAGAACACGTTCTCTTATCAAGACAGGTTAACGTTCCAGCTATCGTTGTATTCATCAACAAAACAGATATGGTTGATGACGAAGAAATCATCGAATTAGTTGAAATGGAAGTAAGAGAATTATTAAATCAGTACGAATTCCCAGGAGACGAAGTTCCTGTAATCAAAGGTTCAGCTTTAAAAGCATTAGAAGCAGATTCACAGGACGATCCATGGGTACAGAAAATCTACGAATTAATGGATGCAGTAGACAGCTACTTCCCAGAACCACAGAGACCAGTAGATCAGCCATTCCTTATGCCTGTTGAAGACGTATTCTCAATCACAGGTAGGGGTACAGTTGTTACAGGAAGAATCGAAAGAGGAGCTATTCACCCAGGTGACGAAGTAGAAATCGTTGGTATGACAGATGAAATTAAGAAAACAGTTGTAACTGGTGTTGAAATGTTCAGAAAATTATTAGACGAAGGTATCGCTGGTGACAACGTAGGATGTTTGTTAAGAGGTATTGACAAAGACGAAGTATGGAGAGGTCAGGTATTAGCAAAACCAGGTTCAATCACACCTCATAAGAAATTCAAAGCACAAATCTACGTATTAAAGAAAGAAGAAGGAGGAAGACACACTCCATTCAAGAAAGGTTACAGACCACAATTCTACATCAGAACAGCTGACGTTACAGGTACATTGTTAGAATTCGAAGGCGGAGCAGAAATGGTTATGCCAGGAGATAACATTGTAACAACAGTAGAATTAATCTACCCTGTAGCATTAGAAAAGAACATGAGATTTGCTGTTCGTGAAGGTGGAAGAACAGTTGGAGCAGGTGTTGTTACAGAAATAGTAGAATAATAAAATCTTTTTGCAAAGTTTTTATTATAAAATATAAAATCGGGGAGCTTCCACGCTCCCTTTGCTAAATGCTTAAAGGAGGGTCAGTATGGCAAAAAAGTTGATTAAAATAAGATTAAAATCATATGATCATAGATTATTAGATGAATCAGCACAAAAAATAATAGATGCAGTTAAAAATAGCAGTGCAAAGGTTTCAGGACCTATTCCACTACCAACAGAAAAAACAATTTACAGTGTTATAAGATCACCACATAAATACAACTATTCAAGAGAACAATTTGAAAAAAGAGTACATAAAAGAGTTATTTACATCTACGATGCAACACAGGAAACAGTAACAGAATTATTAAAAATTCAGTTACCATCAGGTGTATCAGTAGATATGAAGGCTTAATTTTAATGATCGGGCTCTGGAGGTGAAGTTAGCATGAAAGGTATTTTAGGAAGAAAAGTAGGTATGACAAGAGTTTATAAAGATGGTAAAGCCATCCCGGTCACAGTTATAAAAGCTGGACCATGTGTAGTAGTGCAGAAAAAAACAGAAGAAAAAGATGGTTATAAAGCTATTCAGGTTGGTTTTGAAGAAGTAAAAGAATACAAAGTAAACAAACCAAAGCTTGGAATCTTCAAAAAAGCAGGCGTAAAACCAATGAGAGTTCTTAAAGAATTCAAAGTTGATGACGTAGATGCATATGAAATTGGTCAGACAATTGATGTATCAATTTTTGAAGAAGGAGAAAAAGTAGATGTAACAGGTTGGTCAAAAGGTAGAGGTTACGCTGGTGTAATTAAAAGATGGAATTTTGGTGGAGGAAGAAAAACACACGGTTCTAAATTCCATAGAGCTTTAGGTTCAACAGGTAACCACACAGAACCAGCAAAAGTATTCAAAGGTAAAAAGATGTTCGGACATTACGGAAATGAAAGAATTACAGTATTAAACTCAGAAGTCGTAAAAATAGATAAAGAAAACAACCTTATAGCAGTTAAAGGTGGAGTTCCAGGTGCGAGGGGTGGATTGTTAATAATCAGAGAAGCAATCAAAAAGTAAGCCCCGAAAATGAAGAACGAGGAGGTAAGAAGAAATGGCTCAGTTAGACCTTTATTCAGTTAAAGGTGAAAAGATAGGTACAATTGATGTAAAAGATTCAATATTTGCAATTGAACCAAACACAGACTTGTTATACAGATATGTAGATATGCAGTTAGCAAATAGAAGAAGAGGAACCGCTTCAACAAAAACAAGAGCAGAAGTTAGAGGTGGCGGAAGAAAACCTTGGTCACAGAAACATACAGGAAGAGCAAGGGCAGGATCAATAAGGTCACCATTATGGAGACACGGTGGAGTTACATTTGGACCAAAACCAAGAGATTGGTCAAAAAAATTAACAAAGAAAATGAAAAGATTAGCATTAAAATCAGCATTAAGTGTAAGGGTAAAAGAAAATAATCTTATTGTAATAGATGACTTGACATTTGAAAAACCAAGAACAAAATCTATGAAAGAAGTATTAAAGAACTTCGGATTTGAAAACACAAAAACATTAGTAGTATTACCTTGGAAAAAAGATGGATATATTAATGTAAAATTATCAGCAAAAAATATTCCAACAGTAAAGGTTATAATTGCTGATAATCCAAATCAGGGTAAAGATGGTAAAAAAGTGAATGTAGATGGATTAAATGTATTCGACATAATAAACAACGAAAAAGTAATCCTTACAAAAGATACAGTAGCAAAGATCGAGGAGGTGCTCGGCTGATGGTTAAAAAAGAATTTAATTATGACGTTGTTATAAGGCCGGTCCTCACAGAAAAAACATACTTATTAATGGGCGAGGGCAAATATACATTTGAAGTAGCTAAAGATGCAACAAAGCCTGAAATAAAAAAAGCTGTTGAGGAATTATTTAATGTAAAGGTTGAAAAGGTTTATACAATGAATGTAAAACCAAAACCAAAGAGATTGGGAAGATTTGAAGGTAAAACAAGATCATGGAAAAAAGCTATTGTTAAGTTAGCTGAAGGATATGTAATAAAAGAGCTTCAAGGTAATTTATAAGGAGAGGTGAGCTGAAATGGGTCTTAAAAAGTTTAAGCCAATAACTCCTTCCAGGAGATTTATGATAATCACAGATTTCTCAGAAATTACAAAGGATACCCCAGAAAAATCATTGATAAAGCCTCTCAAAAAAACTGGTGGTAGAAACTCTTATGGAAGAGTTACCATGAGACATAGAGGTGGCGGACACAAAAGAAGATACAGGGTTATTGACTTCAAAAGAGATAAATTTGGGGTACCTGCAAAAGTTGTATCTATAGAATACGATCCAAACAGAAGCGCAAGAATTGCATTATTAGTATATGCAGATGGTGAAAAGAGATATATTCTTGCTCCAAAAGGAGTTAAGGTTGGAGAAACATTAGTTTCAGGACCAGATGCAGAAATTAAGCCAGGTAATGCATTGCCATTAGAAAATATTCCTGTGGGTACAATAGTTCATAATATAGAATTTGAACCTGGAAAAGGTGCAAAGATTGCAAGATCAGCAGGAACATATGCACAATTAATGGCAAAAGAAGGAAAATACGCATTATTAAGAATGCCTTCAAGTGAATTAAGAAAAGTTCACATTAAAGGTATGGCAACAATAGGTATGGTTGGAAATGAAGATCATATAAACGAAGTATTCGGTAAAGCAGGTAGAACAAGATGGTTAGGAAGAAGACCACACGTTAGAGGTATGGCTATGAACCCAGTTGATCACCCAATGGGTGGTGGTGAAGGTGCAAGTAAAGGTCATATTCCAAGAAGTCCTTGGGGAACACCTGCAAAAGGATACAAAACAAGACGTGGAAAGAGAAAATCAGATAAATTTATTGTAAGAAGAAGAAAAAAGTAACCTAGGGGGTGCTGTTAGTGAGTAGATCTTTAAAGAAAGGGCCTTATGTACACCCAAGTCTGTTGAAAAAGATAAGAGAAATGAATGAAAAAGGAGAAAAGAAAGTAATAAAGACTTGGAGCAGAGCTTCAATGATATTACCAGAAATGATAGGACATACAATTGCTGTACATAATGGAATGAAACATATACCTGTTTATATAACAGAACACATGATTGGACATAGATTAGGTGAATTTGCACCAACAAGAAGATTTGGTGGTCACGCTGATAAAAAGGCTAAAAAAGGCAAGGTGAAATGAGGAGGGACGTAATCATGGCTGTATCAAGAGTTCAAGATGGTAAAAGGTTAAAAAGGTCAGTTTATCATAGATTAAGAAAAGAAGCTGAAGCAGCACAGCCAAAAATTGAAGCAAAAGCAACAGCAAAATACTTAAGAATATCTCCTAAAAAAGCAAGATCAGTAATAAATGCAATAAGAGGAAAAAATGTTGATGAAGCATTACAGATATTAATGTTCAGCCCTAAAAAAGCTGCAAGATTAACATATAAAGTATTAGTATCTGCTATTGCTAATGCAGAAAACAATTTTGGCTTAAATGCAGACGATTTATATGTTGCAGAAGTATATGTAAATGATGGTCCAAGAATGAAAAGACTTTGGCCAAGAGGAAGAGGAAGAGCTGATATTCTTTTAAAGAGAATGTCACACATTACCGTTGTTGTTAGAGACAGACAAAAAGAAAAAGAGTTAAAATCTCAGAAGTGAGGTGGAATATCCGTGGGTCAAAAAGTACATCCATATGGTTTCAGGTTAGGAATATCAAAACCATGGAAAGCAAACTGGTTTAGTGAAGATAATTATGCAGAATATTTAAAAGAAGATTTAAAAATAAGAGATTACATAAAACAAAAATATTATGAAGCAGGAATTGGAGATATATTAATTGAAAGACCTTCTTCAACACAAATAAACATAACAATAAAAGCAGTAAGAGTTGGAATAATTATTGGAAGAAAAGGTGCAGAAATTCAGGCATTGAAAAAAGAAATTGAAGGCATGGTAAATGATAGAAACGTAAGAATTAACATAGACGAAATTAGAAATCCTCAAACAAACGCTGTATTAATTGCAGAAAACATTGCTGGCCAGATTGTTAAAAGGGCATCATATAAGAGAGCAATGAAAAGAGCAATTTCAGCAGCATTAAAAAGAGGAGCAAAAGGAATTAAAATAATGGTTTCAGGAAGATTAAACGGTGCTGAAATCGCAAGAACTGAATGGTATATGGAAGGAAGATTACCTTTACAAACATTGAGATCAGACATTGATTACGGAACTGCTGAAGCACAAACATTATCTGGAACTATCGGAATAAAAGTTTGGGTTTATAAAGGCGACACTCAGTTATGAACTAAAGGAGGGCGTGATGTAAATGTTAATGCCAAAAAGATATAAATATAGAAAAATACAAAGAGGTACAATGAAAGGTAAAGCCAAAGGCGGAACATTAGTTGACTTTGGCGAATGGGGTTTAAAAGCATTAGAACCAGCAATGATTACTTCACAACAAATAGAAGCATGTAGGTTAGCAATGGTTAGAACATTAAAAAGAAACGGTAAAATATGGATTAAAATATTCCCTGATAAACCAATTACATCAAAAGGAATTGGAACAAGAATGGGAAAAGGTAAAGGTGACGTAGAAGGATGGGTAGCAGTAGTAAAACCAGGAAAGGTTTTATTTGAAATTGCTGGAACATCTGAAGAATTAGCAAAAGAAGCATTAGAATACGCAGCAACAAAATTACCAATCAAGACAAAAATAGTACCCAGGTACCATATAAGGGGGGAAGCAAAATGAAGAAACAAGTAGCTGAATTAATCAACTTAACAGATGAAGAATTAAAAACAAAATTAGAAGAAGCAAAGAAAAAATTATTTGAAATGAGATTCCAACACGAATTAGGTCAGATAAAAAATACTGCTTCCATAAAAATGGTAAGAAGAGACATAGCAAGAATAAAAACAATTCTCAGACAAAGGGAATTGGGTATAAGGAGGTAATGAGTAATGCCTAAAAAAACATTAATAGGCGAAGTTGTTAGCGACAAAATGGATAAAACAGTTGTTGTTAAAGTTGAAAGAAGAATAAAACATCCTATATATAAAAAGTTCGTTAAGAAATCAAAGAAATTCCATGCTCATGATGAAAACAATGAATGTGGTATTGGAGATATAGTAGAAATAGAAGAATCAAGACCATATTCAAAAACAAAAACATGGAAAGTTGTAAGAATTGTTGAAAAGAACATTTTTGCGGAAAAAAATAATGAAACACCCGAAACAGTGGAAGAAGTTGGGGGTGACGCATAATGATACAGACTGAGTCATATTTAAGAGCTGCAGATAATTCTGGAGCAAAAGTATTAAGAGTAATAAGAGTATTAGGTGGATTTCATAAATCAGTAGGAACAGTAGGCGACGTTGTAGTATGTTCAGTAAGAGAAGCTATTCCTCACACAGACATAAAAAAAGGTCAGGTTGTAAAAGCTGTAATAGTTAGAACAAAAAAAGAAATCAGAAGAAAAGATGGTTCACATATTAGATTCGATGAAAATGCAGCTGTTTTAATAGATAAAAACAATATGCCTGTTGGAACACGTGTGTTTGGACCAATTGCTAGAGAAGTAAGAGAAGCAGGTTACACAAAAATAGCATCTCTTGCACAAGAAGTATGGTGAGGTGAGAGCATGAAAGTAAAAAAAGGCGATTTAGTAAGAGTAATATCTGGTAAAGATAAAGGTAAAGAAGGTAAAGTTTTAAGAGTAATGCCTAAATTAAATAAAATTATTGTAGAAAATGTAAATATTGTAAAGAAACATCAGAGACCAACACAGCAGTTAAGAGAAGGTGGAATTATCGAACAACCAGCACCAATATATGCAAATAAAGTAATGGTTGTTTGTCCAAACTGCGGAAAACCAACAAGAGTTGGTTACAGGGTTCTCGAAGAAGGCAAAAAGGTTAGAGTTTGCAGAAAATGTAACGAAATCATAGATAAGGTTTAATGAGGGAGGAATAGATAATGAGATACGAATTTATACCTTTAAAAGATAAATATGAAAAAGAAGTAGTTCCAGCCCTCATGAAAGAATTTGGATACAAAAACATTCATGAAGTACCAAAAATCGTAAAAATTGTTGTGAATATGGGTATTGGTGAGGGCTCAAGAAACGCTGATGTAGTTGAAAAACACGCTCAGGAATTATCAATAATTACAGGCCAAAAAGCTGTAGTTACAAGAGCAAAAAAGAGTGTTGCTAACTTCAAATTAAGAGAAGGAATGCCTATTGGTGCAAAAGTAACATTAAGAAGCATGAAAATGTACAACTTCCTCTACAAATTAATTAATATAATTTTCCCAAAATTAAGGGACTTCAGAGGTATGAATCCAAATAGCTTTGATGGAAGAGGAAATTACACATTTGGGTTAACAGAACAATTAGTTTTCCCAGAATTAAAACCAGACCAGGTAAAAAGAGTACAGGGTATGGATATTACTATTGTTACAACTGCAAAGACAGATGAGGAAGCAAGAAAACTCCTTCAATTAATGGGCTTCCCTTTCAAGAGAGATTAAGGAGGAGGTAAATAATGGCAAAAAAATCAATGGTTGCAAGATGGAAAAAACCAAAAAAATATAAGACAAGAGAATATTCAAGATGTATAGTTTGTGGAAGACCAAGAGCTGTATATAGAGAATTCGGTTTATGTAGAGTATGTTTCAGAAAATTAGCCTTGGAAGGAAAATTACCAGGCGTTAAAAAGGCAAGTTGGTAAGGAGGGAATCTTAATGTGGAGTGATCCCGTAGCAGATATGCTTACAAGAATAAGAAATGCAAACCTTGTTATGAAAGAAAGTGTAGAAGTTCCAGCATCAAACTTAAAGAGAAATATAGCTGAAATATTAAAAAGAGAAGGTTATATTGCAGATTATAAATTTATCGAAGATGGAAAACAGGGTATATTAAAAATACAGTTAAAATACAAAGGTGACAGAAAGAACAGACAAAGAGTAATTCAGAGCATAATAAGAGTATCAAAACCAGGTAGAAGAGTATATGTATCAAAAGATAAAATTCCAGTTGTAAAAGGTGGAATGGGAATATCAATAATCTCAACTTCAAAAGGTGTTCTTACCGACAAAGAAGCAAGAGAACTCGGAGTCGGTGGAGAATTAATTTGTTACGTTTGGTAGGAGGTGCTGAATAAATGTCACGTATATCAAAAAATCCAATAGATATACCAAATGGGGTAGAAGTGACAGTAAACGAAAAAGAAATTAAAGTAAAAGGCCCTAAAGGTGAATTAACACAGGAATATTTACCATATGTAAAATTCGTAATTGAAGATAATAAAATAAAAGTAGAAGGTAATGAATCAGCAATGAAAAGAAAAAGTGATGCAAAGAAAATCAATATGTTCCAGGGTACATATGCATCACTTGTTAAAAATATGATTAAAGGTGTAACAGAAGGATTCACAAAAGAATTAGAAATTATTGGTATTGGATACAGAGCAAAATTACAGGGTTCAACATTAGTATTAGAACTTGGTTACTCACATCCAATAGAATATATTCCACCAGAAGGAATAACAATTGAAGTACCAGCACCAAATAAAGTAATTGTAAAAGGAATTGACAAATACTTAGTTGGTGAAGTTGCAGCAAAAATTAAGAGATTTAGAAAACCAAATGTATACTCTGGAAAAGGTATCAAATATGTTGGCGAGGTAATCATTAGAAAACAAGGTAAGAAAGTTTAAGGGAGGCTGACCAGATGATTAAACCCACACCAAGAAAAAAATTAAGAAGAAAAAGACATTTAAGGGTTAGAAGAAAAGTTTTTGGAACTCCTGAAAGACCAAGAATGGTAGTTTTCAAAAGCAATAAACATATTTATGTTCAAATTATAGATGATACAAAAGGACATACATTGGCAGCTGCTTCTACTTTAGATAAAGAATTAAATCTTGAAAAGACATGGAACATTGATGCAGCAAAAGAAGTAGGAAAATTAGTTGCTAAAAGAGCAAAAGAAAAAGGTATTGCTAAAGTAGCATTTGACAGAGGCGGCTTCAAATATCACGGAAAAGTAAAAGCATTAGCAGATGCTGCACGTGAAGCAGGTCTCGAGTTTTAAGGAGGTGTTGACAGATAATGGCCTTAGATAAAAATTTAATGGCTTCAGCAGCTGCTGAAGAATTTGAAGAAAGAATAATAGAAATTAGAAGAGTTACAAAAGTTACAACTGGTGGTAAAAATATATCATTCAGGGTTGTAGCTGTAGTAGGTAACAGAAATGGTAAAGTTGGAGTAGGAAGTGGAAATGCAAGAGAAGTTCCACAAGCAATAAGAAAAGCAATTCAAAATGCAAAGAAAAATATGATAGAAGTTCCTGTAAAAAATGGAACAATCCCACATGAAGTATTTGGAAGACAGGATGCTTCAAAAGTGCTTTTAAAACCAGCTGGACCTGGTACAGGTATTATTGCTTCTGCAGCAGTTCGTGCAGTTGTTGAATTAGCAGGAGTACACAATATCCTTTCAAAAGCATTGGGTTCAACAACATCAATTAATTTAGCAAAAGCTACATTAAACGGATTGAAAGAATTAAAATCACCAAAAGAATATGCAGAACTCAGAGATTTGAGTGTAACAAAGGTATTCCAGGGTGCCCATAAGGAGGGATAATAAATGGCTAAGTTAAAAATAAAATTAGTAAGAGGAAGAGCGGGTAAGAATTACAGACAACTCGCCACCTTAGATGCCTTAGGATTGAGAAAGACAAATCAGGTAGTAGTAAAAGAAGATAGACCAGAAATAAGAGGAATGATAAGAAAAGTTCAACATCTTGTAACAGTTGAAGAAATTGAAGAATGAGGGGGTAGCAAAGATGTCTCTTAAAATATCTGATTTAAGACCCGCCGAAGGATCAAGAAAAGTAGCAAAGAGAACCGGAAGAGGATGGAGCTCTGGGTTAGGAAAAACTGGAGGTAAAGGACACAAAGGTCAAAAATCAAGAGGTAAAGGTAAAGTAAGACCAAGTTTTGAAGGTGGTCAAACACCATTATTCAGAAGAATTCCAAAATACGGATTTACAAATGCACCTTTCAAAAAGGTATATGCAATAGTAAATGTATCAGTTTTAGAAAACAGATTTGAAGCAAATGAAGAAGTTACACCAGAAAAATTACTTGAAAAAGGAATATTAAAGAAGTTAAATGATGGTGTAAAAATTCTCGGAAATGGAGAATTAACAAAACCATTAACAGTAAAAGCACATGCATTTAGTAAAAAAGCACAGGAAAAAATAGTATCAGCCGGCGGTAAGGTCGAGGTGATCGAATAATGAAAGATGCATTTAAAAATATGTGGAAGATCCCGGAACTCCGGGATCGTATTATATTTACATTGTTAGCACTTATTGCATTCAGGGTTGGTATTTATATACCTATTCCTGGAATAGATTTAGCAAGATGGGAAAGCTTTTTAGCTGGACTTGGAACATCATCACAGGGATTAATAAGTTTTTTTGATATATTTGCTGGTGGTGCTTTAAAACAATTTTCTATATTTGTTTTAAGTGTTACACCATATATTAATGCATCGATTATATTACAGTTATTGTCATCTGTAATACCAAGTTTGAAAGAAATGTTGAAAGAAGGGGAAGAGGGAAGGAAAAAGTTTGGAAAGTTAACAAGACAGGTAACATTAGGTCTTGCTATCCTTCAAGGTTTATTCCTCTCTATGGGTGTTTCTGCTTATAGAGCAGCAAATTTAAATTATTTTGTATTCTTAATTGTTTCAACAATTTCTATTGTTGCAGGTACAATGTTCTTATTATGGTTAGGTGAAATGATAACAGAAAAAGGTATAGGTAATGGTATTTCTGTATTGATCTTTGCAGGTATTGTTGCAAGATATCCACAGTACATAGCAAGTGGTTTTGTTGGAAGATTAAGCGTATTTGAATGGATAGTACTTATAATTATTGCAATTGCAGTTGTAATTGGTACAATTTACTTACAGACATCAGAAAGAAGAATAAACGTTCAATATGCAAAAAGAGTTGTAGGAAACAAGATTTATGGTGGAGCATCAACATACATACCAATAAAGGTTAATGGTGGAGGAGTTTTACCAATTATCTTTGCTTCAGCAATTATGACATTACCATCAATGCTTGCAACAGCAACAGGTGCAGGTTGGGTAAGCAAATGGTTTGGTTATGGAACACCATTATATCTTGTATTATATGCAATTTTAATATTCTTCTTTGCATATTTCTATAATTCAGTTGTTATTGATCCAAACGACATTTCAGAAAACATCAAAAAATATGGTGGATTTATACCAGGAATTAGACCTGGAAAACCAACATCAGATTACATAACAAAAACAATGATGAGAGTTACATTTATTGGTGCAGTATTCCTTGTAATTATCTCATTATTACCATACTTAATCAGAAGTGCAGCAGGTGTAAATATCTGGATTGGTGGAACTTCAGCACTTATTTCAGTTGGGGTTGCCCTTGATATAATGCAGCAGATTGAAGCACACATGATCACAAGACAGTATGAAGGATTTATGAAGAAGGGGAAACTCCGCGGGAGGAGATAATAATGTCTAAATTAAACCTTTTATTCTTTGGACCTCCGGGAGCTGGAAAAGGAACCATAGCTAAAGAGGTTTCAAAAAAATATGGAATTCCCCACATATCCACTGGAGATATGTTAAGAGCAGAAGTTGCTTCTGGTAGCGAGCTTGGTAATAAAGTAAAAGAAATTCTTGAAAAAGGCCAGCTTGTATCAGATGAAATAATGCTCGAAGTAATTAAAAACAGATTACAGCAAAAAGATGTAGAAAAGGGATTTATTCTTGATGGATTTCCGCGAACATTACCGCAGGCAGAAGGATTGGAAAAATTACTTGAAGAAATAAAAAATCCAATTACTGCATCATTATATTTCGAAGTAGATGTAGAAACAGTTGTAAAAAGGATTACAAACAGAAGAATCTGTCCAAAATGCGGTAAAATCTACAATCTTATCACATTAAAACCTAAAGTTGATAATATCTGTGATGAATGTGGAACGCAGTTAATCCAGAGAGATGATGATAAAGAAGATGTAGTAAGAGATAGATACAAAGTTTATATGGAAAAAACATATCCTGTAATACAATTTTATATGAAAAATAACAATTTCTTTACGATTGACGGCAGTGGTACGGTAGAAATAGTTACAAAAAAAGTGTTTAATATATTGGAAGGGATAGTATGATATTAATAAAAACTAATTCAGAAGTAGATAAAATGAGGCGAGCTGGAAGGCAGCTCGCTATCCTCTTTGAGAAAATAAAGGATTTAGTTGTTGAGGGATCCAGCGCATATGAGGTAGAAAAATTTGTAAATAGCTATATGAAAGAAAAAGGATTTATTCCTACATTTAAAGGTTATGCAGGTTTTCCATATGCAACATGTATTTCTGTAAATGAAGAAATCGTTCACGGATTCCCTACAAAAGAAAAAGTATTTAAAAATGGAGATATAGTTTCAATTGATATGGGACTTACATTAGACGGATACATAGCAGATGCCGCAAGAACGTTTATAATCGGAGAAGTTCCAGAAGAAGTGAGAAAGCTCGTTGAAGTTACAGAAAAATCATTCTGGCTTGGAATTGAGCAGGCAAGACCTGGAAACAGGATAGGCGATATAGGTAACGCGATACAAACATATGTAGAGTCTCAGGGATTTTCAATAATAAAAGAGTATGTAGGACATGGTGTAGGTCGAAAATTACATGAAGATCCACAAATTCCTAATTATGGTGTAAAAGGAAAAGGACCATTAATTAGAAAAAACATGACATTTGCTATTGAACCTATGGTTTCTATGGGAGATTGGCGAGTAAAAGTGCTTGATGATGGTTGGACAGCAGTAACAGCAGATGGCTCATTATCTGCACATTATGAAAACAGTCTTGTAGTAACAGAAAATGGTCCTGAAGTATTAACAAAATTAGATTAAGGCCCGAGAGGTGATTATCGTGGCAAAAAAAGATGATGTTATTGTAATGGAAGGTCATATTGTTGAGTCATTACCAAATGCTACTTTTAGAGTGGAATTGGATAATGGTCATAAAATATTGGCACATATTTCTGGAAAAATGAGAAAAAACTTTATAAGATTAGTTCCAGGAGATAGAGTGATAGTTGAAGTATCAATATATGATTTAAACAGAGGAAGAATAATAAGAAGAGAAAGAATAAAGAAAAATCCAAGCAGCGAGGAGGAATGAGCAAATGAAGGTAAGAGCCTCAGTTAAAAAAAGATGTGAACACTGTAGAGTTATCAGAAGAAAAGGAAGAGTTTGGGTAATTTGTTCAAAGAATCCTAAACACAACCAAAGACAGGGATAATTTTTAAAGGAGGGAAAGTTGAATGCCACGTATTTTGGGTGTTGAAGTACCAAACAACAAGAAGTTATTCATTGCTCTTACATATATTTATGGTATAGGAAGACACAGAGCAATGGAAATATTAGAATCAACAGGAATTGATCCTGACAAAAGAGCAAAAGAATTAACAGATGATGAAATCAGTAAAATTACACATTTCATCAACGAACATTACCTTGTTGAAGGTGAATTAAGACAGGAAATTCAGAAAAATATTTCAAGATTAATTGAAATCGGATCATACAGAGGTTACAGACATAAGAATGGATTACCAGTAAGAGGACAAAAAACACATTCAAATGCAAGAACCAGAAAAGGTCCAAGACCTTCAAAAATCGGTAAGAAAAAGTAATAAGGAGGTTTAGCAATGGCTAGAAGATCAGCACAAAAGAAAAAGAAGATATCTCTTGAAAAAGCAGTTGTGCATATTCAATCAACATTCAATAACACAATTATCACTTTAACAGATCCAGCAGGAAATACATTATTCTGGGCAAGTGGAGGAACAGCTGGTTTTTCAGGAACAAAGAAAGGAACACCATATGCATCACAGTTAGCAGCAGATAAAGTTGCAAAAGAAGCTTTAAAATATGGTGTAAAAAGACTTGATGTATATGTAAAAGGACCAGGAGCTGGAAGAGAATCAGCAATAAGAACCTTACAAGCAGCAGGATTGGCAATTGAAAATATAAAAGATAAAACTCCAATACCTCATAACGGTTGTAGACCAAAGAAAAGAAAAAGAATGTAAGGCCAAAGAGGAGGGAATGTAATGGCAAGATATATAGGATCTCTTTGTAAACTTTGTAGAAGAGAAGGATTTAAATTATACTTAAAAGGCGAAAGATGTTATACAGATAAATGTGCAATTGCAAAAAGACCATACGCACCAGGTCAGCACGGAAAACAGGCTAAAAAACCAACACAATATGGAATGCAATTAAGATCAAAGCAGGCTTTAAAAAGAATTTATGGTGTATTAGAAAGACAATTCAGAAGATACTTTGAGGAAGCATCAAGAAAAGAAGGTAACACAGGAGAAAACTTAATGAGAGTTTTAGAAACAAGACTTGACAATGTTGTATATCAAATGGGTTTTGCAGTAAACAGAAGAACAGCAAGACAATTAGTAAGACATGGTCACTTCCTTGTAAATGGTAAAAAAGTTGATATACCATCATACAGAGTTAGACCAGGAGATGTAATTGAAGTAAAAGAAAAGAGCAGATCAGCATTACCAATTAAACAGGGAATCGAATTAGCTCAAAAGGCAAACAGAAAGTTAGACTGGATAGAAGTAGATTACAATGCATTTAAAGGAACATTCTTAAGATTACCAACATTAGACGAAATGGATGTACCAGTAGACTTACAGGCTATTATCGAGCTTTACTCAAAATAATAGTTGTTTGTATGATGATCGCAACAACGCGCCTAACAAAAAGAAAGGGGGTGCACTCCAATTTAGGAAAGCTAAATTGGGGGTAATGAATGGAATTTGTAAAACCGGAAAAGATGATATTAGAAACATTAGAAGAATCAGAAGAATTAGAATACAAATATGGAAGATTTGTCCTGTCGCCTCTTGAAAGAGGATATGCGGTTACCATAGGTAACGCATTAAGAAGAGTATTATTATCCTCAATACCAGGGCTTGCAATAACAAGCATAAGAATTCCTGGTAAATTACACGAATTTGATGTAATTGAAGGCGTACAGGAAGATATACTTGAAATAACAGTTAACCTTAAAAAAGTTGAATTAAAAGTTGTAGATTTTGATAACATTGGAAATTTAAAAGAACCAATAGTTTTAAGAATAGAAAAAATGGGACCAGCAGAAATTAAAGCAGGAGACATAATTACACCACCAGGTATTGAAATTGCAAATCCTGATTTTAAAATTGCAACAATGAATGCAAACAAAAAATTTGAAATGGAATTATATGCAACAGTAGGAAAAGGATTTGTATCAACATCAGAAATGGATCTTTCAAAGGACATTGAAATGATTTATATAGATGGTGTATATAGTCCTGTAATTAGAGTTAATTATCTCACAGAAAAAGTTCGTGTTGGAAAAAGAACAGACTATGATAAATTAATACTTGAAGTATGGACAAAAAAATCTATAGATCCGAAAGAAGCATTGGTAAAAGCCACAAAAATATTAATTGAACACTTTAATATAATCTACTCATCATGGAGAGAAGAGATAGATTTAACAGAAGCTGAAGCTATTCCAGAATCAATGGAAACAAATGTTTCAGAAGAAATTGCTGGTCAGGAAGTAGAAGAAGAATTTAAAAATGTAAGTCTTGAAGTTCTTGAAACAAGAATAGACGAGCTCGATTTAAGCAAAAGAGCAAAAAATTGTTTAAAGAGAGAAAAAATCAATACAGTAAGAGACATATTAAAGAAGGATCCAGATGAATTAATGAAAATCAAAAACTTCGGTAAAAAATCTTTAGATGAAATTAGAAAGGAATTAAAAGAGAAATTCCAGTTGGATTATGACGAGATCCAGAAGGGAGGAGCCTAATAACCATGAGACATAGAGTAAAGGTAAATAAATTAAGCAGATACGCTTCACATAGGAAAGCATTATTAAAAAACTTAGCAAGAGAAGTATTTGAACACGGTAGCATCATTACTACAACAGCAAAAGCAAAGGCAGTAAGACCATTAGTAGAAAAAATCTTAACAAAAGCAAAAGAAGCAAAAACAACAGATAACAAAGATAGAAGTGTTGCATTAAGAAGACAGATTAACAGATACTTCAACGACAGAAGATTCACAAACAAAGTTGTTGATGAAATCGCTCCAAAATTCGAAAATAGAAATGGCGGATACACAAGAATCTTAAAGATTGGATACAGAAGAGGAGATGCAGCAGAATTATCATTATTACAATTAGTAGAAAGCATTGAAAATAAAGAAGAAGAAAAAGCAGAATAATATAAAAAATACCGGGCAGTTACTGCCCGGTATTTTTTATTAAATTATAGTTTTCTTACCATTATTGAAAAGATAAAAACTATTAGAAGACCGGTAATAGGAATTAAGTAACTATATAAAATAGAAAAATCTCCCACGAAACCCATAAGAGTTGTAATAATAGACGCACCAATTCCTATACTTAAAGAAACAATTCCGGAAACAAGGCCGACTTCCCTATGAGATAAGTGAGAATTCAAAAATTTTTGTGTAACAGGAAAAATTGGTCCAAGCATAATTCCTAATATTGAAAAAGCATATGGAGAAAAAGACTTTATTGAAATCATAATAATTAAAGTAATTGCTGAAAACAATGAAAAAATAGTTGTAAGAGTAAAATTAAATTTCTTATACAATGTATCAGTTAGTAATCTTCCAATTGTAAAAAATACCCAGAATAAGCTAATAAAAATCGAAGCTGAATCCTTTGGGATATTAAATTGATCAGTAAAAAGATTACCAGCCCATGTGACAGCTCCAATTTCCACACCGGAATACATAATAAAAATTACCAGGATATATATGATAAATTTATTTTTTAAGACTGAAAGAGCTTCAGTAAATTTAAAAGCTTTATATTTTACGTTTTCTGGAACCTTTTTCAAAATAATAAAAAAGAAAATAAATAGAAATACAAATTCATAAATATAAAAAGGAAATTTATAATTAATATTATTTCTTAAAATAAAAGATATAATCAAAGGACCTGTTATTCCGCCGAAACCAAAAAAAGCATGTAACAATCCATATTTTTGAAATTCTTCAGGCAAATGATCAAACATAGAAATTAAAGATAAAATAGTTTGTCCCATAGAAGCACCTATAAAAAACATAGAAAAAATCAATGTATAAATATCTTTTGAAATAATAAATAAAAAAACACCGAGAATTTCAAAAATAATGCCTAAAAGGAGACTATTTCTTAAACCTAATATTGCTATTATAAAAGCTCCTATAATAGAAACACTCATATTTCCTATAGTTCTCGCCAGAGGTAAAAAAGAAGAAAACCCTATTGTTAAAGAATAATTATCCTGCAAAGTAGTCATTAATGGGGGTATGGAATTTACAATAATAGCAAGAAAAAATATATTAAAAAAAATAAAAAATTGTAGTTTTTTATCTGACATAAAATCCTCCTTTGAAATTGTTGATATTTTAAGGTATAATTAAACAGGATAAGGTTTTATAATAGAAACCAATATTAATTATATCAAAAAACGGAGGAAAAGTATGAAAAAAACATATAGTATATTAATTATAATAATACTTGTGATGTTATCAGGTTGTTCTCTTTTTGATTTTAATAAAGAAAAAGCGCAACAAGATAAAATTGCAAAAATAATAGAAAAAGAACAAAAACTCAATATAATTATAGAAAAGAATAAATATATAGCTTTTAAAGAAAAACAAATTCCGATAAATCTAGAAATAAAGGATTTAAAGAATTTAAATCCTGAAAATTACGTTGATAAAATTGAAATAAATTCTGATTCTACTAATGCAACAGCAACATTGGAAGGTAGTTTATTGCATCTAAAAAATTTTACAAAGGCTGGAACATATACATTAACCTTTTATCATAGTGATATATCAACAGATTTAAATATAGAAATACTTCCAGCAACACCCATAAATTTAAAAGTAGAATTGGATAAAAAAATATTTATTGCCAATAAAAAAGTTGAAATACCATTAAAAATTTATTTTATAGATAAATATGGAAATAGCATAGTAAAAAAAATAAAGGAAATAAAATTATATCCAGTAGTAAAATACGATATTGAACATATCTCTGAGGGATCTTATATGTTAAATTTGTATAATTTAACCAGACCAGGAAAATATATATTTTCCATGTTCATTAATGGGAATAAAAAGGACATAGAATTTTCCGTAATTCCAGATATAATAAAACAAATTAGCTTTGACAATAGCATCGTTAAAGTTGCCACATATTCAGAAAATAAAAAAGATTTTATAATACAAAAAATAAAATATAAGTTATACGACAGATACGGAAATTTAATACCTGGAATAAAAAATTTAGGATATAAAATAATTTCTGACAATATATATACTCCAAAAATAAAAATAAATTACGATGAAAATTATATAGAAGTAATAGGTGGTGTATATCCTGGAATATATAAAGTAGAATTTTACAATGGTAATTACAAATTAAACGGTGAATTAAAAATAGAAGTAAAACCATTTCCGAGAAAAATTATAATATTAAATAAAAAAATAGGAAAAAATTTCTCGGTGGAATTTTCTGTATACGATGGAAATTCAAATTTTGCACAAAATATAAAAATTGAAAAAATAAAAGTATTTTATTCAAATACTATAAAAGAAAAAGAATTTTCCAGTAGTGAACTAAAAAAACACCTGCGGTTAAAAGGGAATATATATACTTTTAATACTATACTTGATGATTATCCAACAAAAATTGAATTATACATAAAATCCAAAGATTTTAATACTATAAATATATTCACAATTTCTTTAAAATAAGGAGGGATTCTTTTATGAAAAAAGGTTTAATAACGGGAATGATTTTATTATTGATGATTTCAGTTTTCTCAGCAACGTTTTATAACCCATTGGGGCCAACATTATTACCAGCAGCAGGATTGTATATAGATGGAGTACCGGGTTTAAAAACAGATTATTGGAGAACAATAGATCAAGCTCAAACATTAATGTTAAAGCAACAGGCAGATTTCATCATATTACCTGTTGCACTTGGAATTGAGATGGTGAATAAAGGCGCAAAATATAAACTTGCAGGAGTATCGTTATGGAAAACATTTTATCTAATTTCCTCAGAAAAGATTACAAATGTTGATGAATTAAAAGGAAAAAGAATAGTTACATTGCATGGCCCAGGCCAAACAGCAGATGTGATATTGAAAATATTAAAAAAAAGCAAAAACATGGACTTTGAAATTGTATATGTTACAAGTAGTCCGGAAATAATACAAATGCTTGCAGCTGGAAAAGAAAAGATAGCTGTTCTTCCAGAACCATTTGTATCACTTGCAGAAATAAAAACAAAAGGCAAGGTTAAGGCGCAGCTTGACTTTCAAAAAGTATATGCTGACATATTCAATTTAAAAGAAGAAAAATTACCAATAGCGGGAATATTTGTATCCGAAAAAATAATAAATAACGATATGAAGATGGTAAAAAAAGTATTAAATGAATACGAATGTTCAGCAAATGTATTCTATAAAAACAGCTTTGATGAAGCAATAAAATTCGTTTTTGATACAATGAAAACAATGCCGGAACCAGTATTAAGAAAAGCAGCAACAAGATCAGAAATATATTACTCAAAAAATATAAAAGAAATAACAGACTTATACATGAAAAATCTCTTTGAATATGGGGCAATATCAAAAATACCAGAAGACTTATATTTAATATATTAGGTGAAATATATGGATAAAAAATTTCTGGAAGAATTTAAAAAATTATATGACATTGTTCAAAGAAATATAGAAAAATGTCCATGGATAAGTTCTATAAATACAGAATATATGCTTAACGAAACGGAATCTGAAATTAATGAAATAAGAGAAGCCATAAAAAATGAAGATATTGAAAATCTTGAAGAAGAAATTGGAGATCTCATATATGATGCATTTCTCGTTTTAAAAATTGCAGAACGTGATTATAATGTTTCATCTGAAAAAATCATAAATGGAGTAGTAAATAAAATATCCAATAGAAAACCCTGGTTATTCTGGGATAAACCAATAACAAAAGAAGAAGCGTCAAAAATCTGGAAAGAACGAAAAGAAGCAGAAAAAAGAGAAAAAAATAAAAAACTTTAACACCAGATTGTTACAAAAGTTATGATATAATATTTATTGAAAACGTTATATAAACGGAGGAAAAGAATGAAAATAGGAATAATTGGTTCAGGAAGTTGGGGAACAGCTATTTCTAAAGTATTATTAAACAATGGACATGAAGTTTTAATATGGACAAGAGAAGAAAACGTCTTTAATGCTTTAAAAAACGGAGAAAATCCTTATTATCTTCCAGGAATTTCAATACCAAAAAACATAAAGCCTTCTATGGATTTAAAAGAAGTTATAGAAAATTCGGAAATTATTGTAATGGCAGTGCCAACGCAGGCAGTAAGAGAAGTAGCAAATAACTTCAAAAGTTATTATAACGGACAAATCATAGTAAATCTTGCAAAGGGATTAGAAATAAAAACACAGGAAAGAATAAGCGAAATTTTAAAGGATATACTTACAGATTTAAAATACGTAGTTTTAAGTGGCCCAAGTCATGCTGAAGAAGTAGCAAGAGATGTTCCAACAAGCGTTGTAGCTGCTTCTGAAAATCTGGAATATGCTGAAAAGGTTCAAGAAATATTTAGCAATGCATCATTCAGAGTATATTCTCAAACAGATGTAATAGGTGTTGAACTTGGTGGTTCTATAAAAAACGTAATAGCAATAGCAGCAGGGGTTATTGATGGCATAGGTGGTTGGGATAATGCAAAAGCTGCATTAATAACAAGAGGGCTTACAGAAATAATCCGTTATGGTGAAAAAAAAGGTGCTAAAAAAGAAACCTTTATGGGACTTGCTGGCCTTGGAGATTTGATAGTTACATGTAATAGTCAGCATAGTAGAAATAGATATGTCGGCGAAATGATAGGAAGAGGCAAAAAATTAAATGAAATCATTGAAAACATGAATATGGTTGCTGAAGGTGTATATACCTGTAAAGCGTTATATGAAGAAATAAAAGAATTACAAATAGAAATGCCAATAGTGGAAAAAACATATGAAGTATTATATCTAAACAAAAATCCACAAAAGGCAATACATGAATTAATGAGAAGGGAATTAAAAAGAGAAGAATTCTGATTTTGAATTTTTCGTAAATTTTCTTTCGATAAGGAGGGAGAAACACATGGAAAAGATGGTATATTTTTACGGTGGAGGAATTGCAGAAGGTAGCGCAAAAATGAAAAACTTACTTGGAGGTAAAGGTGCTAACCTTGCTGAAATGGCAAGATTAGGATTACCAGTACCTGCAGGTTTTACAATTACAACAGAAGTTTGTGACTATTACTGGAAACACGATAGAAAATTCCCTGAAACACTTGAAGCAGAAGTAGATAAAGCAATGAAAAAATTAGAAGAAGTTTCAGGAAAGAAATTTGGTGACAAAGATAATCCATTATTAGTATCTGTTAGATCAGGTGCTGCAGTTTCAATGCCAGGTATGATGGATACAATCTTAAATTTAGGTTTAAACGATGAAACAGTAGAAGCATTAGCAAAAAATACAGGTAACCCAAGATTTGCATATGATGCATACAGAAGATTCATGCAAATGTTTGGTGATGTTGCTTTAGGAATTCCACATCACGATTTTGAAGAAGCATTAAACAAAGTAAAAGAAGAAAAAGGTGTAAAATTAGACATCGAATTAGAAGCAGAAGACTTCAAAAAAGTTGTAGAATTATACAAAGAAATCTATAGAAAAGCAGGAAAAGAATTCCCACAAGATCCTAAAAAACAATTATGGATTGCTATAGAAGCTGTATTTGGTAGCTGGATGAATGAAAGGGCAATAAAATATAGAGCTATCAATGGAATTAAAGAAGGAGAATTATTAGGAACAGCTGTTAACGTTGTTATGATGGTATTTGGTAACATGGGTGAAGATAGTGGAACAGGAGTATGTTTCACAAGAGATCCTAACACAGGTGAAAAAGTAAAATACGGTGAATACTTGCCAAATGCACAGGGTGAAGACGTTGTTGCTGGTATCAGAACACCATACCCACTTGAAAAATTAAACGAAATGATGCCTGATGTATATAAACAATTAACAGAAATAATGGACAAATTAGAACTTCACTATAAAGACATGCAGGATATCGAATTTACAGTAGAAAAAGGAAAATTATACTTCTTACAGACAAGAACTGGTAAAAGAACAGCTAAAGCAGCAGTAAAAATCGCTGTTGACTTAGTAAAAGAAGGATTAATTGATAAAGCTACAGCAGTTATGAGAGTAGCTCCTGATCAAATCGACAAATTATTACATCCTGCATTTGATGAAGAAGAAATCAAAAAAGCACAGGAAATTGGAGAAGGATTACCAGCATCACCAGGAGCAGCAACAGGTAAAGTTGTATTCAGCGCTGATGATGCAGAAAAATTAGCAAAAGAAGGAACACCAGTTATCCTTGTAAGACCTGAAACAAGTCCAGAAGATGTTGGAGGTATGAACGCAGCTGAAGGTATCTTAACAGCAACAGGTGGTATGACATCACACGCAGCAGTTGTTGCAAGAGGTATGGGTAAACCAGCTATCGTTGGTGCTGGAGAAATTGTAATCGATGAAGAAGCAAAAGAATTTGAAGCAAGAGGAGTTAAAGTAAAAGAAGGAGACTGGATCTCAATTGATGGTACAACAGGTAAAGTTTACCTCGGTAAAGTAAAAACAATAAAACCAAAAGGATTAGAAGGAGAAGTTGCTGAATTATTAGAATTCGCAGATGAAATAAGAGTATTAGGAGTAAGAGCTAATGCTGATATTCCAAGAGATGCAACAGTTGCAAGAAACTTCGGAGCGGAAGGTATTGGATTATGTAGAACAGAACACATGTTCTTTGAAGGCGACAGAATCCAGAAAATGAGAAGAATGATCGTATCAAAAACAGTAGAACAAAGAGAAGCAGCATTAGAAGAATTATTACCATTACAGAAAGAAGACTTCAAGGGATTATTTGAAGCTATGGAAGGATTCCCTGTTACAATCAGATTATTGGATCCACCACTTCACGAATTCCTTCCAAACGACGAAGAACAGATGAAAGAATTAGCTCCACAATTAGGAGTAAGTGTAGAAGAATTAAAAGAAATCGTAGAAAACTTACACGAATTCAACCCAATGATGGGACACAGAGGTGTAAGATTAGCTATAACATATCCTGAAATTGCAGTAATGCAAACAAAAGCTATAATCCTTGCTGCAATTGAAATGGTAAAAGAAGGTAAAAAAGTTAAACCAGAAATCATGATTCCATTAGTAGGAACAGTAAAAGAATTAGAATACCTTGACAAAATCGTAAGAGAAACAGCAGACAAATTAATCGAAGAAGCAGGAGTAGATCTTGAATACAAAGTTGGTACAATGATCGAAGTTCCAAGAGGAGCTGTAACAGCAGACGAAATTGCTAAAGTTGCTGAATTCTTCAGCTTTGGTACAAACGACTTAACACAGATGACATTAGGTTTCTCAAGAGACGATTACGGAAAATACATCAACGATTACATCGAAAAAGGAATCTACGAAAAAGATCCATTCAAACACGTTGATCAAACAGGTGTAGGTAGAATGGTTAAAATTGCAAAAGATTACGGTAGATCAGTAAATCCAGAATTAAAATTAGGTGTTTGTGGTGAACACGGAGGAGATCCAGAATCAATCGAATTCTTCCACAAAACACAGCTTGACTATGTAAGTTGTTCACCATACAGAGTTCCAATTGCAAGATTAGCAGCAGCACAGGCAGCTGTTAAATTCAAGAGAGGAAAATTCGTAAACTACGCTGACTAATAAAAAATCAACACCGGGAGAGATTAAATTCTCCCGGTGTTTTTTAATTTTTATCCAACAAATTCTTCCAATTGTTTTGCAGCTATCATACCCTCTCTTATAGCATGCCAGGCCCCCATTGCATTATAAAGTTGCATTCTTATCATAATAAATATAGTTGTCATAGAATACAATTTTCCTACATCATTTAATTTAATTCCTCTATAAACAATATAAAAATAAAACAATGTTGAAATAAAACGTCTTGAAGTATTTGAATATAATAAATCGATTATATATAGCTTTCTTAATCTTTTCCAGTAATCTTTTACATAATTATTATAAGAAACCATTTCATGATCTATAGCATTAAAAAGAGCACTTTCAAATTTTCCTGCAAACATATCTGAAACATATTCCTTTACTTCCAATTCCAGATCATTTAATTTTTTGCTTCTTGGATAATAATAGGCATTTGAACCCAATAATAATAAAATTAATATTATAGAAAATAAAATGGAAGCCAGACCCGAATAATAATCAAGAACAAAAATAGTGCTCATATAAATAAACAACTTGAAAAAATAAACAAGGCCACCCATAGTTGCATAATTAGAAAGTGTATTTGCAACCTTTTCTACTGTTCTTAACGAAAGTTCTGCATATTGTGCAGGCGTTTTTTTAATAAAATCCTGAAAATTCTTATTAATAATAGTTTTATACGTATATATTCCTGCATCGTGCATATATCCTCCCTTAAAATACGAAACATATGCTTTGCTTATACCAAATGTAATATGTCCTATAATAACCAGAAAGAAAAATATAATTGAATAAAAATAAAATTTATCATTCTTTTCAATGGCAAAATTTATAATATCCTTACTGATTACAGCAGAATAAGAAATTGCAATTGAAGATAAAATACCGCAAATATTAAGTATAGTTATTTCCACATAACGTTTTTTATTGGACTTCATAATCCATTTTATCAGCGTTCCCATTCTCCTTCCCCCTTCTGAATTTTTCAGTAAGCTCATTTTCCGCCTTGAAAAATTTCTTTAAAAGACTATTTTCAGAAAAATTATGGAATTTATCCTTTTCCACAATCTTACCATCCTGTAAAACAGCAAATTCTTCAGTTAAGGATAAAATGCTGAATCTATGAGAAATTAAAAGCAAAGTCTTATCTTTTATAAAATTCCTGATATTTTCTATAACCTCTTTTTCCACTAATTTATCAACACCTTCAAGCGGTTCATCGAGAATAAGAAATTCTGGATCTTTTAATAACAATCGTGTAAGCGCTATTCTTGTTCTTTCTCCTCCTGAAATGGCAACACCTTTACTGCCAAGTTGCGTTTCAAGACCATTTCTTTTTTCAAGAAACTTCTTTAAGCCTGATCTTTCAAGTGCTTCTAATAATTCTTTATCAGTTGCTGATGGTTTTGCTATTAAAAGATTTTCCCTTAATGTTCTGTTGAAAATATGCGCATTCTGACTCAATACACCAATTCTTCTATACCATTCCTCATCTGGAATATCTTTTAAATCATTATTCTCTATTAATATTCTCCCTTTTTGTGGTGTTAAAAATTTCAACAACAATCGTATAATAGTAGTTTTTCCTTCACCACTTGAACCTACAAGAGCAATTTTTTCTCCTTTATTTATTTGAATATTAAAATTATCAAGAATCACTGTCTCATTATATTTATATTCAACATTTTCAAAAGATATAAACATATTATGCAACCTCCTTTAAATATTTATTATAAGCAGTTTTTGCCTTTTCAACCATCCAGGATATATAATCCATATCATCTAAATAAAGAGAAAAATAATCATTAAAATAGTCGATATACATCATTATAGCTAAAGCATTTCCTGCCTGCATATTTCCTGAAAAAATCATAAAACCTAAATATAATAACGAAATGGGTTTTAATAAAACACTTATTATTTCATAGGTAACAGCATATTTTAATTCCACATTTCCATATGCAATATAAGAACGTTTTAAATTTTTATAAGCATCAATTACCCATTTTAAAGGTATTTCAAAACTTCTAAAACTCTTTATCTCCTGATATCCATTTAAAACATCTTCCACAACAGCGGCAACATTATATTCACTATCATTCATAAATTTAGAAGCCTTTGACGCTTCTTTCATCTTCTTATTTGCACTGAAAGTTAAAAAAATTGCGCCTATAATCGTTAAAACTCCTATAACTATATTTTGAACGAAAATAATAACAGTAAATGCTACAAGCAACAAAGGCAATAATGCAAATAAAAGAGTGAATGAATCATAAAAAAACCTATATGCATATCTAAAATCAAAAATCTTATCCATCTCTTTTGCAGGAGAAATATTATCTTTTTTCTTAAGAACATTTTTAATAGAAACCTGATAAAAATAAGCAGGTATAGAAACATCATTTAAAGATGTTCGGAACAATCCTTCTCCTTCACCTATTAAATCCCTTAGTATATAAACAATTATAAACAATTTCAGGTTAATCCATACTGTTTCACTTCCAAGAGAATTTACCAATTTACCAAAAATCATCGGTATAAAAAGATTTATAATTTCTCTTGAAACATATAAAAGATCAAGAAATACTTTTTGATAAAAAAGCTTTTTTGGTAATAATCTGTGAAAATCAAAAAAATACTTATAAAATTCTTTCATAAACTTATCACCCCCGAAAGTTAAATTGGCAACAAAAAAAACCCCGACAACGCGGGGTTAAAAATTGACAAAAAAATCACATACCTTTTTTCAAAAACAAAGGCAAAGTTCTCCCGTTGTCGTATTTATTTTTATTAACTTTTAAATTGATAATATCTCTCTTCTTCTCATCTGTGGATACCTCCTGTAAAAAAGTTTTCTAAAATATTCACATAAATGAATTAACCTGAAATTAACAAATAGAATATACCAGAAAAAAATGAAGATTTTTTTTCTGGATTGTAAAAAATCATCTCAAGCGCTGTCTTAAAATCAATAAATCAATTCTTCTGTATAGATGTCTTAGTCTATCAAGATCATTTTTGTATTTTTCATCTAATTCTTTTTCTTTTGTTTTCAAGGTTGCAATATCTATTATACCTTTTTCAAATTCCTCTTTTAATTTCATCTTTTCTGCTTCGGTGTTTGATTTTAATTTTTGTATATCTTTTAATATGTCTTTATCTCCTTCTGAGATTGGATAGAATCTTTCAGGATTATAGTAATAATCAGGATCAAATTTCCCGGCTTTTACTTCTGCCAATCTTTCAAGTGTTCTTTTCTTTTTCATTTCTTCTGTAAAGAATTTTGCCACACTTGCTGCACGCGCGGCTCCTAAATGCCAGTTTGATGGATATATTAATTGTTCTTTTGGCGGTCTGTCATCTGTAAATCCATATATTTCTATTGCATTGTTTGAATGTTCTATTAGAATTATACCCAATTTATATAACAACTCTTTTGCATCTTTGGTTAATTGAGCGCTACCAGGCTCGAAAAATGCCATGTCCTGCATTTTTATTATTGTTCCTTTGTCATTTTCTTCTATTGTTATTCTTCCTTTATACTTTGGATTGTCCTGTAGTCTGAAAAGTTCAACTCTAATTCCAGGATTTGATGTAATTAAGCTTTCTTCTGATAGACTTTTTCCACCCGTCAAAACACTTGGTGGCGTTCCGCTAAAGGGACTTCTAAAACTTACTGCTGCCTGCTGGAATTTACCGGGTGAAATTGTTGCCATGGAGAACAACATAACAAAGAATGTCATAAGCAACGAATTTAAATCACTGAATGTTGCCAGCCAACCAGGTGGTGGTGGTGGCCCTTCATCTTTTTTACATTTATCTGCCATTTATATCACCCTTCTTTTTCTGATTCATATTTTTTCTTTTCATCAGGGCTTAAAAATGCTTTTAGTTTTTCTTCCATTAATCTTGGGTTTTCACCTGAAACTATTGATAATATTCCTTCAGTTATCATCCTTAAAAGATTTACCTGTATTGATGTTCTTCTTCCTATTTTTTCGGCTATCGGTAAGGTGAATATATTTGCAACAAGAGCACCGTATAACGTTGTAATAAGAGCAATAGCCATATTAGGACCTATAGTAGATGGATCGTTCAAACTACCAAGCATCAAAACGAGACCTATCAGCGTTCCAATCATTCCGTATGCCGGAGCTAATGTGCCCCAGGTATTTAAAAGACCTGACCATTTTCCCTGTTCTGCTTCAAATAACTCCATTTTTATTTCAAGGATTTTCCTTATTTCTTCTGGATCAGTACCATCAACTGCAGCCCTTAAACCTTCTTTCATAAATTCGTTATCAAGGCCTTCAAGATCTGCTTCAAGGGATATTAAACCTTCTCTTCTTGCTTTTTCTGCAAATGAATATAATGTTTTTAAAATTTCGACCGAATCAATTTTAGGTTCTTTTATTCCCATCATTATTGCTGTTACAAATTTAAAAGATATATCTTTTGGCGCAGCAATCATCATACCACCAACTGAACCTAAAACAGTAATAAAGAAGGAGTTTGTATCCCATAATTGTCCTAATCCTGAATATCCACCAATTAATATAGCAACAAAAGCCAAACCCAATCCTATTAAAGTAGAAAGATCCAACTTTATACCTCCTCCTCGATATTTTTTAGTTCAAAAATTCACAAAAAATTTTATATTCAATATCATTTAATACAATGGCACCAGCTTTTTCTGGAGAAAGAAGCAAAACTTTATCTTTTTTTCTATATTGTAAAATATCCTCAGGTAATTTAATTATTTGAGGAATTTTCATAAAATACCTCCTTTAATTATGTTGATAATATATTTTGGAAATTCTATGCAAATAGAAATGAACATAAATATTAAACAACTTAAAACGAAATTAGTGAAAATAATAACTTTTAATAAAAAAGAACTTTGTTCTATTAAGAATTTTATATAAAAATAAAAAAATTGTCAACAAAATAAGTAAAATGAATGTAAAAATAATTTTATTAATGGATTAATAAAAAAATAAAAGTGAATTGGGAATTATTATGATATAATCATAATATAGGGAGGTGGAAAGCAGTGAAGAAGTTACCAGTAGGGATAGAAGATTATAAGGAAATAATAACAGGAGATTATATATATGTAGATAAAACAAAATATATATTGGAAATGGTATATTCAGGAATACCAACATTCTTATCAAGGCCACGAAGATTTGGAAAAAGTTTAACAGTATCAACATTATATTATTTATTCAAAATTATATTATTTATTCAAAGGAGAAAAAGAGTTATTCAAAGGGACATATATATATGACAAATGGGATTTCAAAGAGTATCCAATAATAAGATTAAACCTGTTTAAATCATCAACGGAGAGCGAAGAAAAATTCAAAAAAAGTCTGGTAAAGATGATAGAGCAGGAAGGTGAAAGAAACGGAATAGAGATAACTGAAACAGATTATACATTTGCATTTGATGAATTAATAATGAAACTTTCAAAAAAAGAAAAAGTGGTAATTTTAATAGACGAATATATAACAGAAAAAGAATTGCTTGAAGAAATGAAGAGATATTATAATGGATTTTCATTTGACGGAGAACATACAGTATATAATCCATATTCAATATTGAGATTTTTTTCAGAAAAAGAATTCCAAAACTTCTGGTTTGAAAGTGGCTCACCAAGTTTTTTGTATGAATATATAAAAGGCAAAAAGATAGAGTATGAAGATTTAGTAAAAACACCAGTAAGTGCAGAAGATTTCTCAACAAGAGAAATAGAAGATGCAAAAGCAAATATCTTCTTTACGCAGGCAGGGTATTTAACCTTTAAAGGAATAAAAAAATATGGATTAAAGAAAAAATATATACTGGACTATCCAAATTTTGAAGTGAAAGAAAGTCTTCTTAAAATACTTGAAGAGATAAATAAAAATAATAATAAAGCGAGGGAGTTTGCCCTCGCTTTTATTTCAACCATTTGGTTTCATATGGCTTAAGAATAATATGAAGTTTATTATCGGAAATATCAACAGAAGTGTTATTTAAAAAGTCATAAGGATTTTTAGAAAGCGGATTATCAATATCAAGAGTAATTTCTCTATTAGCAACATTGGTTAAAACAAGAACTCTTTCATCTTTAAATTCTCGCATAAATGCAAAAACAGAATCATCATAAAACATAACCATTTGTTTTCCTTTTGGATTAAATGCTTTGTGTTTCTTCCTAATATCCAGCATATGTTTGAAGGTATTAAATATCTTAAACCTTAAAGAACTTTTATCGTTTAATTCTGAAATTAAGGTATCATAATTCAATTTTTCTCTATTAATAGTTCTGTTCATTCCGGTGATTTTAACACCTTCAAGATAATTTCGTGATCCCAATAAACTGTGAATATAAATACCTGGAATACCTTTCATTGCAGCAGCAATTGCATAAGCGGAAATAAATTTTCTTATATTCAATTCCATTGATTCGTTTTCATCGTACAAAGCATCAAAATAATTAATATTCAACTCATACGGTGATTTTGTCCCATCAGGATTGCTTTTATAAGAAACAAGTCCGTTATTTCTTAAAGTATGTTCAACAAGAAAATCAATATCTTCATCTTTTAAAATTCCTTTTGCTGGCATTAATCCAATGCCGTCATGTGAAGCGAGAAAATTGAAAAAAGTAGTCTTATCAGATGGTGTTTCTAATGTATAAGCCCATTTTGATATAACAGTCGCATCATGAAATAAAAAAGAATATAAAACAAGGGGAGGAAGTGAAAAATTATAAACCATTTGAGCTTCATTATATCCATTTCCAAAATAAGAAATATTTTCATGATGCGGGACATTTGTTTCTGTAATCAGAATAACGTCTTTGGCTGTGAGATTTAAAATATCTCTAAACAACTGAATCATTACATGTGTTTGTTTTAAGTGGATACATGATGTTCCAATTTCTTTCCATAAATATCCAATAGCATCAAGTCTTATTAATTTAGCTCCCATTTTTGCGTAGAAAAGCAATATTTCAACAATTTCAAGGAACAAATCTGTAGATTTATAATTTAAATCAATTTGATCTTCACTAAATGTAGTCCAGATATGTTTTTCTTCGCCTGAAGCAGTTTTATATACATGTAATAAAGGTAGTGCCCTTGGACGAGTTACATTCTTTAATTCCTCCACAGGCTCCTGTTCAATAAAATAATTTTTGTATTTTTTATTTCCCTTTAAATATTCCTGAAACCATTTGCTTTCTTTGGAAATATGATTTATAACTGCATCAAACATTAGTTTGTAATCTTTTGAGAGCGATTGAATATCTTCCCAACTGCCCAATTCTGGATTAACCTGTTTATAATCAATTACAGAAAAGCCATCATCAGATGAATAAGGGAAAAATGGAAGTATATGTACAGTATTAATACTATCCTTTACATATTCATTTAAGAAATGATGTAAAGTATTTAAAGGCTTTTCATTATTTTTCTTTATAGAATCACCATAAGTAATTAAAATAACGTCCTTTTCCGAAAAATCAAAATCCTTATCAGAAATTTTATATTTTTCAATAATATTCATAAGTTTTTGATATACACCTTTTGCTTCATCGCCATATAAAAATTCTAATTTATCGTATATATTCTTATGCATAAAATACACCTCTTTTACTGGAACTTTTTTGGCTCAATAACATTTTTCAACTTATTAAAATGTTTATCTGTAAATTTCTTTGAAACCACGAGGTTATAAAGTATTTCTATCATATACATTTCGCCTATTCTATCATGGGTAAACTCATTCTCAGAAGGATCGCTTGGTGTAGTATATATAACAATATCTGAAATCTTACTTAAAGGTGAATTTACACCTGATGTAATAGCAATGGTAAAAGCTCCAGCGTCCTTTGCAACTTGAGTTGATTTAAACACATCACGTATAAATCCTGAATGGCTTATTGAAATAACAGTATCTTCAGAGGTTAATCCAGCGCCAACAATAACCTGCATATGAGGATCGCTGTATGCCATTGCAGAAAAACCTAAAGCAGCAAATTTTAGTGAACTATCAAGAGCAACAGGAAAAGATCTTCCAACACCAAAAAATATAAGTTTTTTAGATGCAAGAATTCTTTCAGCTACTCTATTCAACAAATCTTTATCGAGATTCTGGTTTATAAGACTTAAACTTTTACAAATCTTATTATATAGATTTGAAAAAATATCCTGCTCAGTTTCAACTGTTTCAAAAACAGGCTCGGATAATTCTTTGGCAAGAGAAATTTTAAAATCCTGATAACCGTTAAATCCCAGTTTCTTAATCACTCTATAAACAGTTGTTTCACTTACTTCAGCCCAATTTGCCAATTCAGTAATACTATAATGAATTACATCATCAGCCCTTTCAATAATATAATCAGCTACTTTTTTTTCTCTTTTTGTAAGAGAGTTATATATACCTTTTATTTGGTTTATAATCATAAATGGTCACCTCTTTTATTCTTTTACACCACCGGCAGTTAATCCACCTGTTAAATATTTTTCCATCATCATAAACATAATAACAACAGGTACTGCAGTAACAACAGATGCTGCCATCATTTTTGCCCATATTGCATGTTCAGAATTAAATATTTCATTTAAACCAAGAGGTAGAGTATAAAATTCCGGGAATGGTCTTACAAAAATTGAAGCAAATAAGAACTCATTCCAGGCTATCATAAACGCATATATATATACAGTAATTATAGCAGGTAAAGATAAAGGAATTATTATCTTTGTGATAACGCCCATTCTTGAAGAACCATCAATAATAGCAGCTTCTTCAATAGATCTTGGAATTGTTCTAAAATAATTACCAAGCATATACAAAGAAACAGGTATAGTTTGAACAATATATATAATGAATAAAGCGATAGCGGAAGAAATCCCTGATGATGTCAATCCAATTTTTACAAAAATTTGATATAGAGGTACTGCAAGTATAGTGCCTCCAAAGAGATAAACTACAAGAACACCTCTTTGAATAGTTCCTCGCCCCTTAAACTCAATCCTACTAAATGCATATGCTCCGAAAACCGATAAAATTAAACTTACCAGAGCACTCAAACCTGCAAGAAGCAAAGAATTTCTAAAAAATCTTAAAAATGGGAATGACTCCTTTTTTCTTTGTGCATTTATTTGAGCAAGAACAGCTTCTTGCTGGTCTTTAGGCAAAGTTTTTATAAGATCCAACAATTGTTGTTGCTCATTACTCAATTCCTCTCTTATGGACTTTTTAAATCCAAGTAATATAGCATAAGTATCAAGTGTAGGGCGTTTAGGTATTATACCAGGATCAAAAGCATCTGTATCATATCTAAAAGATACAGAAAGCATCCATGCAAATGGATAAGTAATAAATATTACCAATAATATAATCAAAGTCCAGAAACCAATTATTTTCAAAGGGCTTTTTCTTTTTACCATTTTAACACCTTCTTTACATATATACCGATTAATGCAATCATTATTACGAATAATATAGTTGCAATAGCGGCAGCAACACCCTGTTCCGGTAATCCAGCAAATGCTTTTTCATAAATATAAATAGGTAAAGTATTAGCGAATTTTGACATAAGATAAACTTCATCAAACTTGTAAAAATTCCAGATACCTCTTAGCAAGGCAACAGAACCTATAACAAAATACAATTCTGGTAATGTAATATGAACAAACTTCTGCCAATCGCTTGCACCATCTATTTCAGCTGCTTCATAATAATCTGTAGGAATAGATTGAAGCCTTGATAAAATCATCAAATAAACAAATGGGAAATTTCTCCATATATTAAAAATCGAAACAACCCAGAAAGCATTATTGGGATTATTTAAAAAGTCATTTCCTGGATTCATGCCAAAATTAGCAAGGAATTTCATTAAAGGTCCATCAATAGGTAAAAATATATATTTCCAGGCAAAAACAATTGCAATTAATGGAGTTACATAAGGCAATAACAATAAAGCTCTAACAATATTCCTTCCAGGAAACTCCCTATTTAGCAATAATGCCACTCCAAGTCCCAACAAAATACTTCCTACAACAGTTGTAACAGTAAACAGAACAGTAATTCCAAATGATTTCCAAAATGAAGGATCTGATAATATCTCTCTATAATTCTGCAACCCAACAAACTTATTTGGGGCATCTGAAATTGACACCTCAAAAAAACTAAGATAAATATTATAAAATACAGGATATAAAATCAACAAAGCAATTAAAATTACAGTTGGCATAACCAATTTCCAGCCAAATCTCGCTTCACGTTCCTTTAACGACATCACAGCCATATTTCAAACCTCCTTTTTAAAAAAAGGGGGACAGAATTCCCCCTTTTTCATGAAAAAGAATTATTTTCCAAGAATCTTTTCTGCTTCTTTTTGTGCCCACATTGCAGTTTGCTGTGGTGTCCAATCATTTGCAAACATATAATTAATAGCCTTACCTATAACAAAATTAGCGCTTAATTTACTCATATCTGTAATAACCTTACCGTTAATAAATTCAAATCTTTCTACAGAATCAAGTGCTGCAACGATTTCTGCGATTTTAGCCTTTCCATATCTTTCAAGAACAGGATTATCAAGGAATTCATCACTTTCAGCTACAGATTTTCTTGTTGGATTCATTCCGCCTGGTGCCATATGTACCCAGTAAACATAGTTTTTATCTGTCATAAGGAATTTAACAAATTTTTCTACTTCGCTTGCGTTTGCATTCTTTGTAATACCAAGGGCTACAACCTGTCCATAAGATGTTGGTCTTACATTAATCATTTTATTTGCAAAACCAGTATTAACAACTAATTGAGGATTAAAGTTATCAATTCTTCCTCTTTGTACCTCTTCAACAGCAATATCGTCCATAATATAAGTTGAATAGAAAATCATTGCTGTTTCGCCTCTTAAATAACCCTTTAAAGCGTCAAGAACATCTGTAAAACCAGGTTTTGAATATTTACCCAATTCCTTATAGAATCTGAAAGCTTCAATCATTTCTGGTGTATTAAAGGTTACATTTCCATTTTCATCTATAGGTCTTGCACCATTTGCAAGAGCAATTTCTGTAAATACCTGTTCTGCATAAGCATTTGCCTTTTTAGGTAAAATAATACCATAAACACCTTTCTTTGGATTATTCAATACCTTTGCAGCTAAAGCGATATTATACCATGTTATTGGATCGCCAAGATCCTGTGCTTTAAACCAATCTTTTCTATACCATATACCCTGTACCCATGCGTGGAAAGGAATTGCATAATATTTACCTTCGCCATTACTTAATAATCTTGCTGCACCATTATAAACATCACCAAAATCATTTATAATCTTTGTTGCAAGGTCAACATTCATGAAATTTTCTGAACCTAACAACAACATTGGTTCAATACCACTTTCAATTAGATCAGGTAATGTTCCAGCATTTTTTGCAATAGGAATCTGTTTCAATAAATCATTTTCTTCAACAGGAACAACTTCAACATCAATACCTGTTTGAGCTTTAAAAATTGTTGCAAGAGCTCTAATTCTCTGCATTCTGTTAGATTCAACCTCTGTTGTCCAGAAAGTAATCTTTGCGAATACAGCAGATACCAATAAAACTACCATTATCAAAACCAATAATCTCTTCATCACAATACCCCCTTTAATAGAATTTCTTTTTTATTTCAAAAATAAAAAAGAAAATTTTCATTTTAATTATACAATAAAAAATTTTTTTTCAAAAATCCATTATTGACAATTAAAAAGGATGATATGAAAATATAGCATATTAAAAGATAAAAACAAATGAAATCGAAATTATGTTAATAAAAGGTTAAAAATATTTTTTTGAAAATAAGATTTTATTTTATAATATTTTTTTCTTAGGTTCTATTGAATAATGATTATTAATATATAAAATACAACATGAAAAACAAAACTTTGATGAACATGATAAAATAAGTTACTTTTTTGTAACTAAAATGACAAAAAAAAAAATAAAAAGTTATAATTATATTACATATAGTCTAAATATATACATTATAAAATGTTAGGAGGGAAAATATGAATAGTGTGATGAACAAATTAATGATTTTTTCCCTGGTATTTATAATTTTAATTGTGTTGATTTCGCTAATTACATTTTATAGCCTAAGTTCTATTTCTAAATCATATGGAGTGATATCCTCTTTTTCGGATGTTGTAACCGATTTCATGAAATATGATAAAAGTATTAGTTCAGGTAATATTCAAGTTGAAAAGATTTCAAAGAAGTTTACACTTTTATATAAAAAATTAGAAGAATTGCTTTTAGATTTTAATAGCAAGAATAAAGATATATTAAAAAAAGATTTTGATAATATGATTTTTGTTTTGAAAGATAAAGATTTTAATCAATATAAATTAATCTCACAAAAGATTTTTGAAGATTTTGACAATATATTGTCTGATCTGGAAAATATAATATCGTCCAAAACATCAAAACTGAAGATTAATTTAATTTTATCGGTAACGTTATCAATAATAATTGGAATATTTATTTCAATAATTCTTTCAAAAAATCTTGTTAAACCAATTAAATCAATTTCTTCAACAATTGCAGATATTGAAAAAGGAAGATTAAATATAGAAATGGATAAAATAAATTCTAATGATGAAATCGGGAAGGCAGCTAAATCATTGGAAGAGTTAAGAAAAAAATTAATGGAAATTATAAGCTCAATTTCTTCAGCATCTTCAGAGACATCGGCAATCTCTGAGGAGTTAGCGGCTAATACAACAGAGGTTTCTAATAGTTTAAATGATTTAAGTATTACTTTTGATAAGATAAATAGCGAAGCACAGGAAAATTCAGCATCTTTACAAGAATTAACAGCAAGTATAGAAGAGATGTCTGCATCTGCAGATGAAAATTCAAGGGTTGCAATGAAATTGCTTGAAAAAAGTGAAAATTCAGCAAAATTAATAAATGACAATAAAAAAAGCATAATAGAAACATTAGAAGAAGTAAAAAAGACAAAAGAAAAAAGTCATAATACAAAAATTGTTCTTGATAAATTAGCACGTTTCACTGAAAATATAAATGAAATAATAATAACTATTAATAATATAACAGAACAAACAAATCTTCTTGCATTAAATGCAGCAATAGAGGCAGCAAGGGCAGGAGAAGCAGGAAAGGGATTTGCTGTAGTTGCTGATGAAATAAGAAAGCTCGCAGAACAGAGCAAAACTTCGACAGAACAGATAAGTGAAATTCTTGAGAGTCTTGTAATTGAGGTAAAAAGCTCAGTTGAAAATGTAGATGAAACAGAACAAGCTATAGATATATTAGCAGAAAATGTTCTTAATATAGAAAAAGATTTTGATGAATTGAATACGGCAATGCTTGATATACAGGAAATGATACAATCCATCACAGCATCATCAGAAGAGCAAAATGCAACTTTACAGGAAATGGCTTCAGCAATTTCAAGATTAAATTCATTGGTTGAAGAAACAACAAATAGTACCAATTCTATATTTGGAATATTACAAAATGTAAATGCTTCATTGGAAGAAACGAATGCGGTTTCCAATAATCTTTCTGAATTATCACAGGAATTACAGAAGAGAATTAGTTTTTTCAGCATATAGTCATTTTAATTTGATAATATGCTGGAGGTGACACAATGGAATATCCGGGTTTTTCTTCCAATAATTTTAGAAGTGTGGATATGCGAGATTTAATTCTTGTTTTAAATGATTTTTCATATGGAGAATTGAAGTTTTTTATAGACTACTCTTTATTTTCAGCAAAAATTAGTGGAATTCTTTCAAAAAAGTTAAATCTCAATGATGGTGGAAAGAACTATATAAAAGGATTAATGATAGGATTTGGATATATATTTCTTTCTAAGTTTTTAGATATAAATGATTTCTTAATACTATTTGAGAATAAAGACACTCAAGAAGCAGCATTGTTTATTTCTCATGTGTTTTATACCTCGATAATGAAAATGGAAAGCTTAGAAAATGAAAGTGAAATTTTATATATATTAAAGGAGAATAATCTGAATAAATCATATTTTGAATTGGAAACAATTAATATATTAACTGTTTCTCATGAATTATCAAAAATGTATGTATTTGATAAATATTTAAAAAGAGAAGCATATGAAAAGACTTTAGAAAATATTATTGATTACACAAGAAAATTTAATATTGATAACGAGGTAAAAATAGCTTTACTTGATATATTCAGGGATCCATGGGAAATGTCTATAATTTTTTCTGATGATCCATATCCTGAATTGTTTATTGATAGAGAGATTGCATTATTACGTGGTGAAGAATTAATGAATGCAATGAAATTGCTTACATTTCTTGTGGATTATAGATCCAGATTTACACGAAAACACTCATTTCGCGTGTCAAATATTGCAAGAGATATTGGAAAAGAAATACTTGGTGAATATGAAGGGTTTAAATTAATGATTAGTGGTTTATTACATGATATAGGAAAGATCTATGTTCCATTGAAAATTCTTGAAAAACCAGGATTTTTTAATGATTTTGAAAGGAAAATAATGAATACGCATTCAGTTAGAACATACTTGATGTTAAAGAAAATAAATGGATTAAACGAATTTGCAGAAGTATCCTTATTACATCATGAAAAACTTGACGGTTCTGGATATCCACATAGATATAAGAGTAATGAAATTCCTATGGAGGTAAGAATTTTAACCTTTGCAGATATTTTATCAGCTTTAACAGAAGAAAGACCATATAAAAATCCATATACAATAAAAGAGGCTATGTCTATTTTATACCAAGAAACAAAGGAGGGTAAATTAGATACAATAGTATATAAAAAAGTTGATAATATGGTAAAAAATGGATATAGGATTATAGATGAAGATATAATAGAATCACTATTAAAAGAAGAAAAATATAATATAATCAAAGAAAAAATCAATATCTTAAAAGAAAAGATATATTAAGAAAATGCCTGATTTTGAACAGGCATTTTCTTATTTATTACACAACTTCTCTGCAAGTTCCAATATCATATCTTTCTTTGCAAGCTTTAAAAGCCAGACCTTTGGAATATTCTCTAATCCATAAAGAGCACCAGACATTTGTCCAACAATAGCACCTAATGTATCTGTATCTCCGCCAAATCTAACAGCTGTTAGAACAGCATCTTTAAATGAATTAGTATTATGAATAGTCCATAATGCTATTTCAAGTGAATTTATGGCTTTTCCGTCGTTTATTAAATCATTTATATCTTTATATGTAACATCAACAATTTTAAGTTTTACATCATAAATTAAGTCCATATGTCTATGAACTTCTTCTAATAAAACGCGTTTTGTAGCGCCATTAATTGCCTGTTGTATAAATCCACCGATGAATTTGCATGAATGAATTGAATAGATATTATTATGAGTGGTATATGCGCTTTGTCCTGAATAAAAAACAGCATCATTAAAAGAATTTTTAAAGTACATAGGAATTGGAGCAAGTCTTGCTAAAGGTTTATGTGAATCTTTATCTATTATCTTTGGCAAAGAAGCGTCTTTTTCATATTGAATTAATGCATCCATTGTTTGGTTATCAATTCCAAAAGCCGTTTTTTTACAGGAATAGAGACCTTCATCAATCCATTTTAAATATTTTTTCATTTGACTATCAAAATCAAAACCGTCTTCTATTAAACTTTCTGCAAGGCAAAGAGCCATAGAAACATCATCTGTCCATTCGCCGGCATTTAAATTATATATTCCACCGCTATGAAAATCATTTATTTCAGGAAGCTTTTCCATATCTATATATTCAAAAGGTGCTCCTAATGCATTTCCAATTGCTAATCCAATTAAAGCACCTAAACATCTATTTTTTGTTTCTTTCATTGTACCATCCCCTTGACTGATTTTTATATTTTAATTATATCATAGATTTTGACACAATTGTATTAGCGTGTTATAATATAAAAAATAGAGATAAATAAAATATTGTGATTTGGGAGGGAAAAGTATGGAATGGATATATATAAAAGATATGAAAAAACATATAGGTGAAAAAGTTGAATTTAGAGGCTGGCTCTGGAATAAAAGAGTTAGTGGTAAAATAGGATTTTTACAATTAAGAGATGGAACAGGTTTTGTTCAGGGAGTTGTTGAAAAATCAACACTTGGTGAAGAAAAATACAAAGAAGTAAAAAAATTAAAAATGGAAAGCTCATTAATTGTTAGAGGAACAGTTGTTGAAGATCAAAGATCACCAGTTGGATTTGAATTACACATTGATGAAGTTGAAATAGTACATAATCCATCAGAAGATTATCCTATTTCAAAGAAAGAACACGGAATTGATTTCTTAATGGAACACAGACATTTATGGTTAAGATCAAGAAGACAATTCCATATATTAAAGGTAAGACATGAAATAATAAAAGCTATAAGAGAATTTTATAACAACGAAGGTTTTGTATTAATTGATACTCCAATATTTACAGGTTCAATTGGTGAAAGTGCAGGAAATACATTTGAAATAGACTATTTTGATTATGGAAAAGTATATCTTGCACAGACAGGTCAGTTATATCTTGAAGCAGCAGCTATGGCTTTAGGTAAAGTATACAATCTTGGTCCAACATTCAGGGCTGAAAAGTCAAAAACGAGAAGACATCTTATAGAATTCTGGATGAATGAGGCAGAAGTTGCTTATTATACACATGAAGACAATATGAGATTACAGGAAAATCTTGTATCATATGTGGTTAAGAAAGTCCTTGAAAATGCTTCTGAAAATTTAGTTGCTCTTGGAAGGGATATAAGTAAACTCGAAAAAATAGAAGCGCCATTCCCAAGAATTACATATACAGAAGCAATAAAATTATTAAATAAAAAGGGTTCGGATATACAATGGGGTGAAGACCTCGGAGCAGATGATGAAACATTAATCTCTGAAGAATTTGATAAACCTGTTATTATAGAAAAATATCCAAAATCAGTAAAGGCATTCTATATGCAACCAGATCCAGAAAATCCAGATGTAGTATTATGTGATGATATGATTGCACCTGAAGGATATGGTGAAATAATTGGTGCATCTGAAAGAATCTGGCAGGAAGATGTATTAATTGAAAGATTAAAAGAAAACAACTTACCAGTAGAAGAATATCAATGGTATCTTGATTTAAGAAAATTTGGTTCAGTTCCTCACAGTGGATTTGGTCTTGGAATTGAAAGAACAGTAGCCTGGATATGCGGCCTTAAACATATAAGAGAAGCAATACCATTTGCAAGAACATTATATAGAGTGTATCCATAATAATAAAACCCGCTCGATTTGAGCGGGTTTTTTATTTATTCTGAGTCACATATAAATTAAAGGTAGCATAATCATTTTCATCATCATTATCTGGTTGTTCATCACCGCCACGTGCATTATCAATAACAAAAACATAACTTCCTTCTGGAATTTCTCCGGAGAATGTATAATTATTTTCAGTATAAAAAATCTTATGAAGTACATAGTTAAAACTTTTATCATAATATAAATTATCGAAATCATCTTCTGTAAGAACATAAAATTCAAGGCCATAATCGCCATCCCAATGAGTAAGTTCAAAATTGAAATTTAAAATAGCTGTGGAATCAAAGGTAAAAACCTTTAAAGGAGATAAGTAATGTCCTTCTGCAACAGACCAATCCTTCCAATCCAATAAAACGATATCATCAGTATTAGTGTCATTTTCATTATTCAAGATTTGAGTTCTATCGAGACAGGAAGAAAAAATAAATAATAAAGATAAAATAAAAATACTAAAAAAACCTATTTTTTTCATAAAAACACCTCCGAATTAAAAAGTTTTAAACTTAATTATAACATATTTTTTAAAAATAAAAAATCGTATCCATGTCAAGCAAAAAAATCAGAAAAAATAAATAAAAATAAAAAATCTAAAAACATTATAAATAAAGGTTTATAGAAGATAAAAAGAATGAATTCACGTACGTTTAACGAAATTAACGAAACTGTAAGTTGACAAAAGAGGAAGAAGGTGGTAATATATATACTCGGACGCGGGTGAGAGCGTCTGGAAGAAAAAGAGAGAAGGAAGAGAAGCTCCTTGACAAGTGAACAGAGACACCCAGCGGAAGTAGATTCAAAGAGTTAAGATCGAACTCGAAATCTTGGATGGAGGGTTTGATCCTGGCTCAGGGCGAACGCTGGCGGCGTGCTTAACACATGCAAGTCGAACGAGGAGGCAGCCTTCGGGCTGTAGTACTAGTGGCGAACGGGTGAGTAACGCGTAGGAAGGTGTCCTCCAGACCGGGACAACCACTGGAAACGGTGGCTAATACCGGATGAGCCCGAGAGGGGAAAGCGAGCTAAGGCTTGGCTGGAGGAGCTGCCTGCGACCCATCAGGTAGTTGGTAGGGTAAAGGCCTACCAAGCCGACGACGGGTAGCCGGCGTGAGAGCGTGGCCGGCCACAGGGGCACTGAGACACGGGTCCCACTCCTACGGGAGGCAGCAGTGGGGAATATTGGACAATGGGGGGAACCCTGATCCAGCGACGCCGCGTGGAGGAAGAAGTCCTTCGGGACGTAAACTCCTGAACTTACCGAACAATAAGGATGGTAGGGAATGGCCATCTGATGAGGGTAGGTAAGGAAAAGCCCCGGCTAACTACGTGCCAGCAGCCGCGGTAATACGTAGGGGGCGAGCGTTGCCCGGAATCACTGGGCGTAAAGGGGGTGTAGGCGGTCTAATAAGTCAGATGTAAAAGGCCCTGGCTCAACCAGGGAAATGCGTCTGAAACTGTTAGACTTGAGGTTGCTAGAGGGAGACGGAATTACCTGTGTAGCGGTGAAATGCGTAGATACAGGTAAGAAGGCCGGTGGTGAAGACGGTCTCCTGGGGCAAACCTGACGCTGAGGCCCGAAAGCTAGGGGAGCAAACCGGATTAGATACCCGGGTAGTCCTAGCCGTAAACGATGCCCACTAGGTGTGAGCGGTAGTACCGTTCGTGCTGAAGCTAAGGCGATAAGTGGGCCGCCTGGGGAGTACGTCCGCAAGGATGAAACTCAAAGGAATTGACGGGGACCCGCACAAGCGGTGGAGCGTGTGGTTTAATTCGAAGCTAAGCGAAGGACCTTACCAGGGCTTGACATATAGGTGGTACTCTGCAGAGATGCAGGGGACCCGGTACTTCGGTACCGGGAGCCTATACAGGTGGTGCACGGCCGTCGTCAGCTCGTGCCGTGAGGTGTTGGGTTAAGTCCCGCAACGAGCGCAACCCTTGCCGTTAGTTGCCAGCACTTAGGGTGGGAACGCTAACGGGACAGCCGCCGACGAGGCGGAGGAAGGAGGGGATGACGTCAGGTAATCGTGCCCCTTATGTCCTGGGCGACACACGCGCTACAATGGTAGGGACAGAGGGCAGCGAGGCCGAGAGGTGGAGCGAATCCCAGAAACCCTACCCCAGTTCAGATTGCAGTCTGAAACCCGACTGCATGAAGCCGGAATCGCTAGTAATCGCAGGTCAGCCACACTGCGGTGAATACGTTCCCGGGTCTTGTACACACCGCCCGTCAAGCCACCCGAGTTGGAAACGCCCGAAGATGGTGAGGCTAACCGAAAGGAGGCCAGCTATCGAGGGTGGAGTCAGCGAGGGGGGCTAAGTCGTAACAAGGTAGGTGTACCGGAAGGTGCGCCTGGATCACCTCCTTTCTAAGGAGAAAAAAGGAATGGGTGTCTCTGTTCAGTAGTGAAGGAGTAGGGGTAGTAGCTCAACTGGGAGAGCGTCTGCCTTGCACGCAGAAGGTTAGGGGTTCAAGTCCCCTCTACTCCACCAGCTCATTGACAAGTGCATAGTGAAAGATAAGGTCAAGGTAAAAAGGGCTTACGGCGGATGCCTAGGCGACGGGAGGCGAAGAAGGACGTGGCAAGCTGCGAAAAGCCACGGGGAGCTGCAAGCGAGCGTAGATCCGTGGATGTCCGAATGGGGGAACCCAAAAGATCCCGAAAGGGAGGCGAACCCGGGGAAGGGAAACATCTTAGTACCCGGAGGAAAAGAAATCAAGAGAGATTCCCTGAGTAGTGGCGAGCGAAAGGGGAGGAGCCCAAACCATACTGGTGTAAAAGGGTGCTGCCGTTGCCAGTATGGGGTAGCGGGACATAATCGGAGCCGACAGCACGAGGCTCGGTCACGAAGCATGTATAGCCGAAATACCTGGGAAGGTATGCCGGAGAGGGTGAAAGCCCCGTAGGCGAAATACATGTGAGTGGCTGGATTATGATCCCAAGTAGCGTGGGACACGAGGAATCCTGCGTGAATCAGGGTGGACCACCATCCAAGGCTAAATACTACCCGTCGACCGATAGCGTAGAAGTACCGTGAGGGAAAGGTGAAAAGGACCCCGGGAGGGGAGTGAAAGAGAACCTGAAACCGTAAGCCTACAAGAAGTGGGAGCTCATAGGAGTGACCGCGTGCCTTTTGATTAATGTGCCCACGAATTGCATGTACTGGCGAGGTTAAGCCGGGAGAGGCGAAGCCGAAGTGAAAGCGAGCCTGAAGAGGGCGGATAGTCAGTATATGCAGACCCGAAGCCAGGTGAGCTATCCATGGGCAGGGTGAAGTTGCGGTGAAACGCAATGGAGGCCCGAACCGGTATGCAGTGAAACGCATTCGGATGACCTGTGGATAGGGGTGAAAAGCCAACCGAACCTGGTGATAGCTGGATCTCCCCGAAACGTGTGTAGGCACGGCCTCGTACAAGACTAACGGGGGTAGAGCACTGATAGGCGTAGGGGGGTAACCTCCGAAACTTGTCAAACTCCGAATACCGTTAGTTGATGTACGGGAGACAGACTGTGGGGGAAAAGCTCCATGGTCGAGAGGGAAACAGCCCAGACCGCCAGCTAAGGTCTCGAAGAGACGGCTAAGTGTGAAAGGTAGTGGACTGCCAGAGACAGCCGGGATGTTGGCTTAGAAGCAGCCATCATTAAAAGAGTGCGTAACAGCTCACCGGTTGAGGCGGACTGCGCCGAAAATGTAAGGAGGCTGAAGCCGTACGCCGAAGCTGCGGAATCTGCGGATTGGTAGGGGAGCATTGTGCAGTAGGGAGAAGGTAATTCGTGAGGATTACTGGACGAAGCACAAGAGCGGATGTGGGCATGAGTAACGAGAGGAGGGTGAGAATCCCTCCCCCCGAAAGCCCAAGGGTACCTGGGGAAGGGTCGTCCGCCCAGGGTAAGCCGGGACCTAAGGTGAATCCGAAAGGAGTAACCGATGGGAAACTGGTAAAGAATCCAGTGCCATGTATATACGAGATAAGAGGGGGGACGCAGAAGGCGAAGCCTCGTGAGCAAGTGGCACGCTCATCCAAGCGCAAAGGACAGAGAAAGTAGTAGGTAAATCCGCTACTGGAGTCTGAAGCGTGAAGGGGAGGACATAAGTCCAACGAGGTGGTAGCCCGGCTGCCAAGAAAAGCCTCGCTTATCGTTGAGTATATACATGCCCGTTCCGAAAACCGACACAGGTGGGTGAGCTGAGAAGGCTAAGGGGAGCAGGCTAACCTCCGCTAAGGAACTCGGCAAAATAGCCCCGTAACTTCGGGAGAAGGGGTGCTCCTTGGTGTGGGCAACTGCACCGGGGAGTCGCAGTGACAAGGCCCAGGCGACTGTTTACCAAAAACACAGGACTCTGCGAACTCGGAAAGAGGAAGTATAGGGTCTGACGCCTGCCCAGTGCCGGAAGGTTAAGGGGAGTTGTGAGAGCAACGAACCGAAGCCCCGGTAAACGGCGGCCGTAACTATAACGGTCCTAAGGTAGCGAAATTCCTTGTCGGGTAAGTTCCGACCTGCATGAATGGCGTAACGATTTGGGCACTGTCTCAGCGGAGGGCCTGGTGAAATTACAGACTGGGTGAAGATGCCCAGTACCCGCAGTTAGACGGAAAGACCCCGTGGAGTTTTACTGTAGCCTGACATTGTAACTTGTCATGTTGTGTACAGGATAGGTGGGAGGCAGAGAAACCTGCTCGCCAGGGTAGGTGGAGCCGCCGGTGGGATACCACCCTCAGCATGATGGGTTACTAACCATTGAGTGTGAAGAGCACTGATGGGACAGTGTTAGGTGGGCAGTTTGACTGGGGCGGTCGCCTCCTAAAGAGTAACGGAGGTGCGCGAAGGTAGGCTCATGTGGGTTGGAAATCCACAGGAGAGTGTAAAGGCAAAAGCCTGCCTGACTGCGAGACTGACAGGTCGAGCAGGGTGGAAACACGGTCTTAGTGACCCGGCGGATCCGAGTGGAAGGGCCGTCGATCAACGGATAAAAGTTACCCCGGGGATAACAGGCTTATCGCGCTCAAGAGTTCATATCGACGGCGCGGATTGGCACCTCGATGTCGACTCATCGCATCCTGGGGCTGAAGTAGGTCCCAAGGGTTGGGCTGTTCGCCCATTAAAGCGGTACGTGAGTTGGGTTCAGAACGTCGTGAGACAGTTCGGTCCCTATCTGCTGCGGGCGTAGGAAACTTGAGGGGGGTCACACCTAGTACGAGAGGACCGGTGTGAGGGTACCACTGGTAAATCAGCTGTTCCGCCAGGAGCAGGAGCTGAGTAGCCACGTACCTGACCGATAACCGCTGAAAGCATCTAAGCGGGAAACGGGCCCCGAGATGAGGTTTCCCACTCCATATGGAGGTAAGGGCAGTTCGAGACTAGGACGTAGATAGGCCGGAGGTGTAAGTACAGTGATGTATTGAGCCGACCGGTACTAATAGCCCGAGGCCTTGACCTTATTGAGTAACTATGCACATGTGAATGAGAGATTGAGGGGTGCAGATACCGGATATGGGAACACGCGGACCCATCCCGAACCCGACCGTTAAGCATATCCGGGCCGATGGTAGTATGGCTTGTCCATGCGAGAGTAGGTAGCGCCCCTCTTTTTATTTTTCCCCCAGTCAAAAGACTGGGGGTTTTTGTTTATGTTATTAATAATTTATTATTAATAAATAGTTTATACAAAATTAAATATATTTTTTTATATTTTTTGATATAATTATTTTTGATATATTTAATTTGGAGGGATTAAAATGAAAAAATTTATAATTAATTATATTATTTTTATTTTTTTGATCTTTGTTTTAAGTTCATGCTCTTCTAATTATTTTAATGGATTATTTAATTTTGATATTTCCAGTATCTTTAAAAATCCTTTTATTGCGTCTTCTTCGAATACTACTTCAAAATCCAATAACGCTGCATTAAGTAGTCAGACTTTTAATATAAAGACTATTGATATTAATACCAAAATTAGAGGTTCTTTCATTACATATAAAGATTATATTGCTTTTCATGATCTTGATACTTTATATGTTTTTAAAGATTTTAAGATGATTTTTTCTAAAAAATTTGAATCTTCTTTGTTTAGCAACTTTCTCATTTCCAATAAATCTGAGCTTGTTTTTTCTAACGGCAATACACTTTATTTTTATAATTTTTCCAATAATAATCTCTTTAATTTTAAATTTGAGGATAATATTAAATCCATTGCTTTAACTCCATTTGATGAATATTATATTTTAACTGTGAATGGTAATATTATTAAATTTGTTGATTTTAAAAAGGTCTGGATAAATAGTTTAAATACTTCAGTTACTTCAAAATTGCTTGTTACCTATAATAATAATGTTGTTTTTGGAGATATTCAGGGGAATATTTATATTTTTAATTCTTTAGGTGATAAAATTGCTACTTCTAAGGTTAATGGAAGTGTTATTGGTAATTTTGCATCAGATAATTTGGGGAATATATATGTTATTACAAGTACAAAATGGCTATATGTTATTTCTACTAATGGAAAAACTATTTGGAAAAAGCATTTTGATAACGATAGAATATTATTAAATATATTAGTCGATAAAAATAGAAATATTTATCTTACCACTACAGGCAATATTTATATGTACAATTCTAATTTTAAACTTGTTAAAAAAGTATCTGTAAACAATTTAATTGCTAAATCTATTCTTACTAATAAAGGAATTGTTACCGGAGCAATTGATGGAACTATTTTTATTTTTGATTTTAATAAAAAGAATTTATCAAGATATGAAATTAAGAAAAAAATTACCAATACCAATATCTTTTTAGATGATGGAAAAATTTATTTTGTATCTGAAAATAGTATTGTTTCTATTGATATTGAGAATCTAAGAAAAGAAGAATTGTATTGGACATATTCATATGGTTTATTAAATAGGCAATATGTTAATTTGCCACCTGTAAATGTTCGAATTATCTATCCAGCTAATAATTCAAATACTTTAATTAAAGATAAAATCAAAGTTGTCTGGGATTCTAAAGATTTAAATGGAGAGAATTTAAAATATGATTTATATTTTGGAACATCAAAGAATAATTTAAAATTAATTGCTGGGAATTTATCAGCAAAGAGCTATTATTTAGAAAATTTAGACGGAAATGTATCATATTTCCTAAAATTAGCAGCAAAAGATAGCAATTTTTCTATTTTTAGTAATACAATTCAATTTAAGGTAAATTATGCACCGGATAAACCTGTTGAAAAAAATCCGGTTAATCATTATACCAATGTCTCATTATCTCCTGTATTAAAATGGATTGCGAGAGATAAAGATAGTAAAAAGCTATTATTTAATCTTTATTTTGGACAATCTATTGATAGTCTGGAAAAAATAGCTGAAGGATTAGATGTACCGGAATTTTCTTTAAATCAAAAACTTGAACCTGGAAAGCAATATTACTGGAAAGTTGAGGTTTTTGATGAGCTTGGAAATAGAAATGAAAGCGATGTTTTTGATTTTGTTACATCACATGCTCCGGAGAAGCCTGAAATTATTTTTCCAGATATAAGTGAGGCTATTTCAAAAGATTCAACAATTGTTTTTGCTTCAAAAGATATTGATAATGATCCTCTGTTATATGATATTTATTTTGGAAATAATATAGATTCTTTAAAGAAAGTAGTAGAAAATTATAGTGAAAATAAAATAAGAATTTCAGAATTTTCTCCTGGTAAAAGATATAAATTAAAAATAGCAGTAAAAGATGGAAAAGGAAATTATGTCGAAAGTAAGATATATGATATAAAGATTAAATATGAACCAAAATTAAATTGGAAATATTATACCAGAAATAGAATTAAAGGTAATGGGGTACTGGATGATGAAGGTAATATTTACATTGGAAATGATAGTGGATATTTTTATAAATTGGATTCAAAAGGATCTATAATCTGGAGGTTTAAAACAGAAAATAAAATATGGTCAACGCCATTATATGCTGATAATCTTATTTATTTCGGAAATAATGAAGGATACTTATATGCTTTAAATAAAAATGGAGATTTAAAGTGGAAATTTAAAAGTGAAGATATTATAACTGCTTCACCTGTAATTGATAATAAAGGAATAATATATATAGGAAGCTGGGATGGTTATCTATATGCAGTTAATCCAGATGGAACATTAAAGTGGAAGTTTAAGACTAATAATTCAATTAGCGGAAGTCCAGTTATCGGAAGAAGCGGAACATTGTATATAGGAAGTTGGGATGGCTATTTATATGCAATTAATAGAGATGGAACGTTAAGATGGAAGTATAAAACTGAAAATAGAATTTCTCAAACTCCAGCTTTGGATAACAATGAAAATATATATATAGGCAGTGAAGATGGATATGTATATTCTCTTGATTATAACGGCAATTTAAGATGGAGTTTTAAAACAGAAAGTTATATTAAATCATCTCCAGTAGTTGATGAAAATGGCACAATATATATAGGTGGTTGGGATAATTATTTATACGCAATAAATTCTGATGGAACCTTGAAGTGGAAGTTTAAAACTCAATATATAATAACTGGATCAGCTGTATTGGGAGATAAAGGAAATATATATATTTCCAGTTATGACCACAATATATATTGTCTCGATACAAGAGGAAGATTAAATTGGAAATTTAAAGTAGAAGATATAATAGATTCTAATCTACTTTTAGATAATAATAATTTGATTTTTAGCGATGTTAGTGGAAATTTATATTCTATTATCGTAGAAGATAAGGGTTTAAATGAAAAGGCTCAATGGCCAGCATTTAAAAAGAATAATTATAATGTTGGAAAGATAAAAATAGTTAAGAATTTGTTGCCTCTTGGTCCGGATAATCCTGAACCATCCAATGGAGAGGTAAATGTTCCTACGGATATAACTTTAAGCTGGATGGCTTATGATATGGATGGAGATAAACTGGAGTATACAGTCTTTTTTGGAGAAGATAAAGATAATTTAAAAGTAGTATTGAGAAATGTTGACACATTAACCTATACTCCTGAAAAATTAAAACCAAAAACTACATATTATTGGAAGGTTATAGTTAAAGATTCCAGAAACGCTGTAAAAGAAGGGCCTATATGGAGTTTTAAAACTGTAAATCCATATGGTAAGATTAAATGGAATTATAAAACTAAAGGATGGATAGAAAATACACCTTTAGTATTAAATAGTGGAATATATTTTGGTAGCTACGATAGATATTTCTATGCAGTATCTTTTGAAGGTGTTTTAAAATGGAGATTTTTAACAAATTCTGAAATTATTGCGTCTCCAAATACCGATGATGGAAGAAATATATATTTTGGAGACAGCTCAGGAAGGTTGTATTCAATAACAAATGATGGTACTTTAAACTGGAAATTGAATTTGAGAGGTAAAATACTTTCAACTCCATTAATAGCAAATAACAGAATTTATGTTGGCACATCAAAAGGTGTATTATATTCAATAGATTTAAATGGAAATATTTTATGGACCTTTAAAACAAATGATTATATATTATCAATGCCTGCATTTTATAATGGAAATATAATTTTTGGTGGTTCAGATTCATATGTTTATTCTCTTAATGAAAGAGGTGAATTAAACTGGAAATTTAAAACTGGAGGATCTGTAAAATCATCTCCAGCTATAGATAAAGAAGGAAATATTTATATAGGCAGCGATGATAATTATTTGTATAAAATATCAAAATTTGGAAAGTTAATATTTAAATTTAGAACCAATAGTTCTATACAAACAAAGGTTAGCATAGATGAAAATGGAAATATATATTTTGGAAGTCTCGATTATTATCTTTATGTTTTAAATCCAAAAGGAGAATTAATAAATAAATTTAAAACTGATGGTGAAATTTATTCGACACCTACCTTTGATGATAAAGGTTATATATACTTTGCAAGTTTAGATTCTAAAGTTTATGCATTAAATAAAGATTATAGCATCGATTGGATATTTAATAGTGGATATGGTATTGTTTCAAGTCCAATTATAAAAGATGGAATTTTATATATTACAAGCAGGGATGGAAATTTATATGCTATAAAAATTGAAGGACATAACACACCTGAAAAATCCATAATAAAAAATTATTATAATAAATGAGGAGGTTGTGGTTGATGAAAAAAGTCTATTTATTTATTGCAATTTTAGTGGTTTCTACAATGATGTTTTCAGGAAATCTTTTCTTTGAATTTGGATTATATAATCCAGGAAATAATGCTATATCAGTTTTAAATAATAATTTTGTTGCTGGATATAATATGGGAATGTTTGAAACATATATAACATTATCAGGAGTTTCAGGAAGTTTAAATGCTAAAATGGAAACTACTAAACTTGGAGCAGAAAAAGATGTTAATTTTTCAATTGGAGTAAATTTAGGTTATGGTGGAATTGGAGGAGCATTTTATTTAATTAAAGAACCAAAAACCGAGTTAGCTCTTTATGGTGGATATAATATGGTTTTTTATAAAAAGTTTAATATTAAGGGAAGCGGAGATATAGGTATTGGTGAAGGAAATACAACTTCTGAAGATAATAATACTTCTTCCGCTGATGAAACAAATTTTATAGATAGTTTAAATGAACAATTGAAAAAGATAAATATAAATATAATAGATGCAGGACTTAAAATAAAATACAGGTATGATAATAATCTTTCATTATTTGCAAAATATGGATTATCATTAAACATTTTTGCATATAAAGATGAAATGGATTTTGAAGATGTAAAATTACCATATACAATAAGTTTAAATTTTGGTACTATATCATTTATAACATTTGGTGTTGAATTTGATTTTGGAAAAGAAGAAGTAGATTGGGACTTATAAATATAAATTATTATTAATGAAAAAGAGAAATTCAGAAAGAATACTGTAACGAAAAAAGTATTGACAAAAAAGGAAAAAGATGGTAGAATAATCATGGTTTTTCAACCAGAAAGGTTGCCGAGGTGGCGGAATTGGCAGACGCTGCGGACTTAAAATCCGTTGGGTGGAGACACCCGTGAGGGTTCAAGTCCCTCCCTCGGCACCATTTTATTTATAGAGAAGGAAATTACGTGGTGCGGGGTGGAGCAGCCTGGTAGCTCGTCGGGCTCATAACCCGAAGGTCGTAGGTTCAAATCCTACCCCCGCTACCATTTTTTATATGGCGGCGTAGCTCAGTTGGCTAGAGCATGCGGTTCATACCCGCAGTGTCAAGAGTTCGAGTCTCTTCGCCGCCACCAGAAAAAGCGCAGGATTAAAATCCTGCGCTTTTTTGTTGTATAATAGAAGTAATAAAACTAACCAGAACGAAGAATTTTTACAACAGGCATTATAGGACAGTTGTAAAAAATGAAAACAACTGGTGAAGAAAATAGTACGAATAATGTTCGCTCAAACGGTAGAAAATTCGAATCCTCAAAAATTCTCGTTCCCGCCGGCCGTTGCAGACTCACGTCCATGTTCGTCTTCACTCAAAATCACACGGATGTGATTTTTAGCGAAGCAGCGCAGGAGGTGATGTCTGAGTGAATATTATTTTTCTACTTTCAAAGAGATTTTTCGAAGATTAGCACTCAAGTCGTATGAGGAAGTTTTTATTTTTCTCAATCAACACCAAAAAGACGAACAAAATTTTTATTATTTAATGAAAAAAGGCGTATTTTACCTTTTATTCCATTTAATTTGTTATATTGAATTCTTATTACCTTTCAACAGGTTTTTATTTTAAAACAATAATGACTATAATTATAGTCAAGGAGGAATCTTTGTGGATATAGAAAATTTAAAATTTTATAGTGTCGCTGAAGCAAAATCAAAATTTTCCCGAGTTACTGAAGAATCCAAAAAAAACTTTATCGTTATAACAAAAAATGGAAAACCTGAATTTGTTGTAATTGGTTTTGATAAGTTTAAAAAACTTATGAATTTTATAGATGAAATAAGGGATCTTTATTTGCTTGAAATAGGAGATCCTTCGAAATATGAAGATATAAAGGATATTTTTAAAGAAATAGAAGATATTGAATAAATCGGAGGTGTTTTAAATGGCACAGGTTGTATTGGAAAATATTGATAAGATTTACCCTAATGGATTTCATGCTGTTAAACAGGCAAATTTTACTATTGAAGACAAGGAATTTTGCGTTTTATTAGGTCCATCAGGTTGTGGTAAAACAACAACATTGAGAATGATTGCAGGACTTGAAGAAATTTCAGGTGGAAGATTATTAATAGATGGTAAGGTTGTTAATGATGTTGAACCTAAGGATAGAGATATTGCATTTGTTTTCCAGAATTATGCTTTGTATCCACATATGACAGTATATGATAATATGGCATTTGGATTAAAATTAAGAAAATTTCCAAAAGATGAAATTGATAGAAGAGTTAAAGATGCAGCAAAAATTTTGGATATTGCACATCTTTTAGATAGAAAGCCAAAACAATTATCAGGTGGTCAAAGACAAAGGGTTGCTGTTGGTAGAGCTATTGTTAGAGATCCAAAGGTATTCTTATTTGACGAACCTTTATCAAACCTTGATGCTAAATTAAGGGTACAGATGAGAAGTGAATTGAAAAAATTACATCATAGATTAAATGCTACTATAGTTTATGTTACACATGATCAGGTTGAAGCTATGACAATGGCTGATAAGATTGTTATCATGAAAGACGGTGTTATTCAGCAAATAGGTTCACCACATGAAGTATACTTTAAACCAGCAAATAAATTTGTTGCAGGATTTATTGGAACACCACCTATGAACTTTATTGAATCAAAGATTATAAGAGGCGATGGAGGATTATGGGTAACTGCAGAAGGATTTAAGGTTAAGGTTCCAAAAGATTATGAAGATATGCTCGCTGATTATATTGATAAGGATGTTGTATTTGGTATTAGACCAGAAAATATTCACGATAAAGAATTATTTAAAGGTGAAATTGAAGGTGATGCAATAATTAAAGGTATTGTTGATGTTGTAGAACCTCTTGGTAGTGAAACATTATTACATGTAAATGTTGGAGGACAATCACTTGTTGCAAAAGTTGATCCAATAACAAAAGCAAAAGAAGGACAGGAAATAGAATTGCTTCTTGAAATGCATACTATGCACGCATTTGATAAGGAAACAGAAAAAGCAATTTTAAAAAAATAATATAAATTAATCCCCCGTTTTCGGGGGATTTTTCAACATATATGGAAAAATAAAATGATAAAATAAAAAGATGGAGGGATAAAAATGGCAAATGTTTTTGAGATAGAAAAATATTTAAATGAATTATTAGAAGTTGAAAAATTTAATGATTTTTGTTTTAATGGAATTCAAATTGAAGGAAAAAGTGAAGTAAAAAAGGTTGCAATAGGTGTTTCGTTTAATCTTGAATTTATAGAAAAAGCTATTGAAGAAAATGCGGATATGATGTTTGTACATCATGGTATATTTGGAAAAAACTTTTTTAAGTTAAGAGGATATTTGAAAAAACGTGTTGAATGGGTTATAAAAAACGATATGACTTTAATGGGATATCATTTACCTCTTGATTCGCATATTGAATATGGAAATAATGGACAAATTGCTAAAAGATTGAATTTGAAAAATATAATTCCATTTGATTATGGAGTTATAGGCGAGTATGAAAAAGAAATACCATTTTCAGAATTCAAAGAAAAAATGGAGGAAGTATTTCAAAGAAAAGATTTATTTATTTATAAAAATAAGGAATATGTAAGAAAAATAGCTATTATTTCCGGTGGAGCATCATATATTATAGATGCACTTGAAAACACAGAGGTTGATACATTTATTACAGGAGAGGTAAAAGAACATATCAGAGATATAGCAAAAGAAATAGGGATAAACTATATAAATGCCGGTCATTATACAACAGAAACATTTGGTGTAAAAGCAATTGGAGAAATTTTAGAAAAAAAATTCGGATTAGAAACAATTTTTATTGATGTATATAATGAAATTTAATTTTATTATGATATAATATAATTCGAAATAGTATGTTTATGGGAGGCAATTAAATGAGAAGGTATGTTATTTTAATAATAATGATAATTTTTTCTATACTCTCTTTTTCGATTACCTTTATGAAAAGTAATGAAGGGTATTATGAACTTCCGTCGTATAAAAATTTTTATAATATAACCTTTAATGAAAACCTTTTTGATTATAATATGCCATTGTTAGTGGCTAATTTGATATATAAAGATAAAGAATATTATATGCCATACACTAAATATCTCTATAATAATAATGAGGTATTTGTTATGGGGATAATAAATACAGAACGTGAAATACAAAAGGATGGTTTTGTAATACAGAAAACAGATGACGTTTTGAAAAAATATTCGAAAGAAATAAGAAATTCCAATATTTCCATATTGATTTTATATGAAAATATTTCTGTACATGGAGAAATAATTTCTTCAGAAAGTACAGATATGTCAGGATTTAATGATTTTTCATTTATAATAAGAGACACAAATCCAAGGGATTTTTATGCTATAGATGAAAATGTTTTTGAAAAATACTATCAAAAACCAATTTTAAAAGATGATTATATATACTATAAAATTAAAGAAGGAGATACGTTATATAAAATTTCAAGAATTTTTGGAGTTTCTGTAGATTATTTGTTGAAAGTAAATAATCTAAAAAAACCAGAACTTATTAAAAAGGATATGTATATAATTGTGGGGAATGCCAATAATATAAAATTAAAAGGGGAATAGTTATGATTGAGAATGTATTAAAAGAGTTAAATCAGATTATTGCCAAAATAACCTTAAAAGATTTTAGATTTATTCTCGGAATCAAATTATCTGATAATTTATTTAAAATTATCTCATATTATGATTCTAAATTAAAGAATTATGATATTGCAATGGAAAATATGTATTTTTCGGTTGAGGATAAATTTAAAGAATCGCATTTTAATATAGTAAAGTATGAGGAGAGTATTAATAAACACTTTTTTGAAGGAATTGAAAATTATTTTGCTATTGGAGAATTAATAAAGTTTAGAAATAAAGATCTGGGCTTTATTTATTTTATAGTTGATCAGGCAGAAGGCAAAAATGCCATTATGAATGTAAAAAAAATAATAAATGAAAATGCAAAACAGATTTTATCTATATTATTGGATATTAAAGATGATTATTTAAAAGAATATGCTGTTGAACAAAATATAAATTCTTTATTGTATATTTTAAAAGCGCATGATGCATATACATATTATCATTCTTTGAGGATTTCTGAATTATCCCTGTTAATAGCTGAAAATTTAAAGCTTGATCAAAAAGATGTTGAAAAATTATTTTATGCATCTTTAATACATGATTTTGGTGAAATCTGGATACCTAAAAGCATATTACAAAAATCCGGGAAATTAACTCCATCTGAAATTGAAGAGGTAAAAAAACATACATATAAACTTGATTTTCTTTTTGCTGGTAATGACTATTTTTCTGAATATGTTGAGATAGCCAAATTTCACCACGAATTTCTTGATGGAAGTGGTTATAATAAAAGAATGAATAATGAAATTCCATTTTTGTCAAGAATTCTTGCTGTGGCGGAGGTTACAGATGCTTTGTTATCAAATAGGCCGTGGCGTAAAGCGCTAAGTATGGAAGAAGCAATAAAGGTATTAAGTAATATGGCGAAAATAGGAAAACTTGATAAAGACGTTGTTGATATAGTTATAAAGATAATACCGGAGTTTTATGGAGGATTATATCAAACACATACATTAAAATATAAAGATATTTATTTAAGTCTTGATGTAAATAATCAAAAAACTCTTGTAGAAGCAAAGGTAATAGATGCAAAAAAAGATTATATTACTTTATATGTTGCAACAGAAGAAGTAGAAGTTAACGGTAATATAATAAATATCTCCAATGAATATTTAACAATAGACAAATACTTTGATCTTGAGTATTATGTAAATAATATGCCTATAAATACAAAGTGTAAGGTTGTTGGAAGAAATAAATTGGGTTATATTGCAAAAATAGATAGAAGTGTTAAAGATGATGAAAATGTTTCTATAAAATGGAATTTAACAGGTATTGGAATACCTTTAAAGAAAGTAATATTTGTAAATAAATATGTCTGGAGACTTGATAATGAAAAAGCTTTTAAAGCCCATATAGAGACAATTTCAAATAAAAATATAGTTTTTTATGCATTAAAGGAAAAGATAGACTCAATGGCTGAAACAAAAATGGTAATTAATTTTGAGGCTTTTAGCGTAAAAGTAAATTTAATAGGAGAAATTATAAATAAACAGGAAATTTTTACAGGATATTATCATTGTGATTTTAGAGTTGGAGAAATCACCGATGAAGAATATTATAAATTACTTCAGGTAATTGAATTAAGGATGCAACAGATAAAAAGTATTAAATAAAACACAAAATTATTATATGATTTAGAATTTTTTCTTAAAAAAAAAGGAATTGTAACTTTGTTTATTGACATAAAAAGCATTTAAAAGGTATAATAATTGAAGGTATAATATCAAAAAAATATATAAGGAGGCATGAAGATGAAAAGAACATATCAACCTTCCAGAAGAAAAAGAAAGAACACACATGGATTTCTCGTAAGATCAAGAACTCCAGGTGGAAGAGCTGTATTAAGAAGAAGAAGAGCTAAAGGAAGAAAAAGATTAGCTGTTTAATATGGGAGAGACATTTAAGAAATTTGAAAGAATCTATCTCAGAAGAGACTTTGACAAACTTTTTTCTTGTGGAAAGAGACATGTAAACAAATATTTTGTGGTTGTTTATTTAAAAAATGAATTGGGTTATTCCAGAATTGGAATAACGATAAAAAGGAAATTTGGAAAAGCACATAAAAGAAATAAATTAAAAAGATATATCAGAGAGATATATCGCAGAAATAAAAGTCTCTTTCCACAAGAATTTGATATTATATTCCTTCCACGAAAGACACTTTCAAAAGAATTTGATAATTTAACATTTGAGGAGATAAAAAATATTTTATTAGATATAGCGGAGAATTTAAAATGAAAAGAATATTTTTAGGGCTGATTAAAATATATAAAAAATATATCTCGCCTTATAAACCGGCAAAATGTATATATTACCCAACATGTTCAACATATACATATGAAGCAATTGAGAGGTTTGGAGCATTAAAAGGATTATATCTTGGAATATTGAGAATATTGAGGTGTAATCCTTTTCACCAGGGCGGGATAGATCCAGTTCCTGAAAAATTTGTATTTATACCACATAATAAAAATAAACAAAGGGGTGCAAAAAATTGAAAAAAGCATTATTAATTATAGGACTCTTGGTCCTAAGTATTTTTGTATTTACACAAATGCCAGAATATACAATAACAACAAAAGCTACAGAGATTTCACTGCAAATGAGATTATATGAAGTAAATTTTGATTTAAACGGACATATGAAGGATTTTAGTATTTTACAGAATAGAAGCAATACAATTTTTTTAAATATCTATAAATATTATAATGACAGTTTTGATATTTTAGATGAAAATGGTAATGAAATATTACCGGAGTCATATAAAATTACAGAAGGAAAAGACAAAGAATATGTTGAAATTACATTTTTATTTAAAAATGGTGGAGAAAAAAGTTATAAGTTCTATAATTCACCATATTATGATTTTGATGTATCGTTTAAAAATATAAATGGAAAGGTTATAATTCCTACTATCTCTTATCCAAATACAGTGGCTGTAGATAATGAATTATTGATCTCATATCTTGCGAAACCAATAAAATCCATTTTCATTTTTGATTCAAAGGATATACCAATAGAAAATAATTCCATAATGATTTCTGGTTCCAAAACATTTAAAGCATATATGGGACCAAGGAAATATGTATTTATAAAACAGGTATTTCCTGAAAAATACGATAGAATAAAGGAATTATCAAAACAGGTTGGAGCAATTAACTGGTTATGGTATATAAATTATGGTTTTGTTACATTCTTATGGTGGCTATACAAATTTACAGGAAACTTTGGTTGGGCTATAATGATCTTTACATTTGTTATAAGGTTATTGTTATACCCGCTTTATCATAGACAGACAAAATCTATGATAGAAATGAGAAGATTACAACCAGAAGTTGAAAAGATAAAGAAAAAATATAAAGATCCTCAAAGACAGCAACAGGCTTTGATGGAATTGTATAAAGAGCACAAAATTAATCCAGCAGATGGTTGTTTAACAGCGTTTATACAATTACCAATATTCTGGATATTATACGGTGCAATTAATTATTATCAGGGGACATTTGCATATAATCCACAGTTCTTAATATGGTCAGATCTTTCTCAGGGTGGATTCAAACAAAATATTTTGCTTGTTTTAATTAGTGTTGCAGCATACTTCTTTAATGCATTGCAATCAGCTACAGATAGAAAAACAGCCTGGAACACAGCATTTATGATGATAATATTCCCATTCTTATTTATAGGATTGCCAACAGGAATATTCATTTACTGGGTAACAAATGCTATATTACAGGTATTCATTACATATTACGTAAATAAAAAGAACAATATAAAAGGCTTAACCGTAAGGGAATTTTTTGGGCTTGGGCCAAAGCCATATAAAGCAAAATAGTTTTAGCATTAGGAGGTGCTCTTTAAAAATGAATATTAAGATTCGAGAAAAGGACTTTGAGGGGAAAAGTATCGATGCAGCATTTGAAGAAGCGGTAAAATTTTTTGGTGTTACACCTGAAGAAATTAACTTTGAAGTGATTCAACAACCAAAAAAAGGTTTTCTTGGGATAGGAAACAAACCAGCTATTATTAACGCTTTTTTGAATGAAAAGTATATGATTAATAGGTTAAACGAGTTTTTGGGTGATATTCTCGAAAACTTTGACGGCGATTTTGATTATTCAATTAACTTTCAGGGAAAAAATATTCTTGTAAGGCTTGAAGGAGATGGACTCGGTAAATTAATTGGAAAGTATGGAAGAACTATAGGAGCTATGCAACATATATTATCTATTTTTGTGAATAGATTATCCTCAACCAAGATAGATGTAAATCTTGATGTTGGTGAATATAGGAGAAAAAAGAAAGAGAAAATATATGAAATAGTTGATAATGCAGTAAAAAGATTAAATGAAACAAATGACAAAATAGAATTAGCTCCGATGTTTTCATATGAAAGAAGAATTGTTCATGAATATGTAAGAAGTAAATATCCTCATTTAGAAACAGAATCTATTGGATTGGAGCCATATAGAAAAGTAATAATAAAAAGCGTTAAGTCAAAAATAAAAGCATAATAAAGTTATGAAATTCAATAAAGGGGGCGTTGTCCCCCTTTATTGAATTATTATTAGTTTTTAAATTAATCTTTTTACTTATTAGACAACTTAATATGGTATAATAATGTGTAAAGGGGGAGGTGGCTGTTATGTTTATAAACCCCATGTCAGGAAGTTCTGCTCAAAAATCCGAAAATAGCAAGGTAAAAAATAAAAAATCATCTAAAAAAAGTAAAGCGTCTCGAAAAAGAAAGACAACTTTTTCTGAAATTCTTGATTTAAATGAAGCGGATATAATAAAAAAGGATCTTGAAAAATTGCTTGAAAAAATAGAAGAATATGGTGCAGAGTTTAAAAGGTCTCCAGTTGAAAGGAATCTTGAAAAATATAAAAAAAGCGTCAAAGACTTTTTGAAAAAGATAGAAAAAAATTTATATAAATTAGAATCGAAGTTAAATTTTAGAGAGAAAAATTTTTATGTTGTTGCGGATCAGGTAAATAAGGAATTAAAGGAATTAACAGATAAAATTTTAAAAAATGAGAGTGGAGCTTTTGTATATGCTAAAAAAATAGATGCCATTAATGGATTATTACTTGATTTATATAAATGAGGTGATACACATTAAAATAAAGTCACTTAATACATTTTCAGGAAGTTCTTTGTGTTTTGTCAATGGTGATATTAATTACTTATATAAAATAGTAAATGAAGTAAAAAAAGAGATTAACATAAACGATGTATATGAAATATTTCCTGAAAAAGGAAATATAAAGATTGATGATATAAGGAAAATGCAGGAATTTCTTGAATATAAACCAAATTTTTCTTCATATAAATTAGTTGTTATACATGAAATTGACAAAATGAATCAACAGGCAGCAAATGCGATATTAAAAATTCTCGAAGAACCGCCAACATTTGCAGTGATGCTTTCAACAACAACAAAATGGTATAATTTATTACCAACAATTAGAAGTAGATTATATAAAATACTCATTCCAAATTCAGATATAGGAAAAAAAATAAAAGAAAAAAATGAAAAAATATATATAGAATTTTCTTATTCTATAAATAGTAATTATAAATTGGCGAAATATATTTTTGATAATATAGATAATGAAAGTAAATTAATTGAAATGATAAACTCTTTGAAGGGATTAAAAAATCTTGAACTTGTTGAAATAATTCTTAGTGAAGATGAAGATACAGAAAAGGAATTATTAAAATACGAAGCTTTTTTTGAATTGATAAAAAGATTTGAAAATCTGGACTTAATAGAAATTCAAAGTGTAATTGATAAAATAATATCAAAAAAGAATTCTATAGCAAATAAATTAGATACAATAAAACTATTTGCCAGATTATTTCTTTCACTATATCATGATGCATATGTATATAGACTTTCCAGCTATTGGAAAGAATTTTCTTCGTTAAAAATGTATGAGTTTTTTGGATTTTCAAATTTCAAACTAAACTTTGAAAACATATATGAAAACATTAAATGGTGTGATAACCTTACTCGTTTAAATATATCAAATTTAAACTTTGATTTAGTTATAACAACGATGTTTTTCAGGTTTTTGCATGCTTTCTTTTCAGATAAGGAGGAATAGATAATGATAAATTTAAAGGCTTTAGTATATGGGGTTGAAATAACAAAATTATCACCTATTTTATATTATGCAAGTAACGGAGAAGATATAAAAATAGGTGATTTAGTATTGGTAAATACTTCAATGGGGCTTGATGTTGGAAAGGTAATTTTAGGTCCTAAAGAATTAACCTTTGAAGAAATTGGATATGAAGTTACCACTATTTTAAGAAGATTAAATGATGAAGATATGGAAATATATGAAGAAAATAAAAAACTTGCAAGAAAGGTAAAAGAGGTTACTGAAATAAAGGTAAAAGAATTGCAGCTCCCAATGAGGGTATTATCTGCGAGATATATATTTGACCGTTCAAAAGTAATTGTATATTTTGGTTCAGATACGAGAGTGGATTTTAGAGAATTGGTAAAAGAACTTGCAAAGGAATTTAGGGCAAGGATAGAGTTAAGGCAGATAGGTATAAGAGATGAAGTAAAAATGGTTGGATCAATGGGTTTATGTGGTCAAATGACATGTTGTTCGAGGTTTTTAAGGAAATTCGATTCAATAAAAATGGAAATGGCAAAGACCCAGCAGATGTTAATAAACACAGCAAAAATTTCCGGACGATGCGGAAGATTAATGTGCTGTCTTGCATATGAAAATGATTTTTATGAAGAATCATTAAAATGTATTCCTAATGAAGGAACAACAATTGAATATGACAATGTTCCTGCAAGGGTAATTACAGTAAATATATTCTTGAAACAGGTAACCCTCCAGATTATTGAAAATAATCAGCCGGTAATGGTAAAACTTCCATTTGATTATTTTAAGAAAAACTGCAATACGGAGGAATAAAATGAAAATAATTGGCAATATATTTATTGAAATGGGTATATTGCTTATAGTTATAGGTATTATAATTATTGTTATTGGAAAATCTGGTATAAAATTAGGGCATTTGCCCGGGGATATTATCATAAAAAAAGAAAATTTTGTATTTTATTTTCCCATAACTACAATGTTGGTTATAAGTGCAGTATTAAATATAATATTTATCCTGATAAGGAGATTAAAATAAGTTAAGGAGGAAGATAAGATGAAAAAATCATTGAAAGAATTAAAAGAACTTGCAAAAATATGTAGAGCAGATATTTTGAAAATGACAACAGTTGCAAAATCAGGACATCCAGGAGGTTCAATGTCCTCTATAGATCTATATTTAAGCGTATTTAACGTTGCAAATATAGATCCAGAAAATCCATATGATCCAAAAAGAGATAGAGTTGTAATCAGTCACGGTCATACATCACCAGGTGTATATTCAGCACTTGCAAGACTTGGATTCTTTAATCCAGATGATGTATTAGCAGGGTTCAGACATCCAGGTTCAATATTTGAAGGCCATATAACAAGAGGTATCCCTGGAGTAGAATGGACAACAGGAAACCTTGGACAGGGATTATCTGCAGGAGTAGGTATGGCTTTAGCATCAAAGATAACAGGTGCAGATTATAGAGTATTTGTATTACACAGTGATGGTGAATCACCAAAGGGGCAGATAGCAGAAGCAAGAAGAACGGCTGTAAAGGAAAAATTAAGCAATCTTACAGTATTGGTTGATTATAACGATATACAAATCTCTGGAAGAGCAAGAGACGTATTATTTGTTGATATTGCAAAGGAATATGAAGCTGACGGTTGGAAAGTATTGGAAGTTGATGGGCATGATTTTGAGCAGATATTAAATGCTATTGAAGAAGCAAAAAATTATAAACTCGGTCCAACAGTAATTATTGCCAAAACAATAATTGGTAAAGGCGTTTCCTTTATGGAAAACAGACATGAATATCATGGAGCACCATTAAAAGAAGATGCTCTTGAAAAAGCATTAAAAGAACTTGGTGTTGAAAATGATATAGAAAAATATAAAGAAATGAGAAGCAAATTACCATTAATTAGAGAAAAATTAGAATTTGAAGATAATACAGTAGTAGCAGAACCTGAAACACCTATTGTTTATACAAAAAAAGATAAGATTGATAACAGAGGAGCCTTTGGTAATGCAATAGCAGATCTTGCAAAAGCAAATAAAGGTAAAGTACCTGTTGTTGCAGTAGATTGTGATTTAAAACCATCAGTAAAACTTGAAAAGTTTGAAAAGGTTGCACCAGAAAACTATGTTCAAATAGGTATTCAGGAACATAACGCAGCAACAATTGCAGGTGCAATGTCAGTTTGTGGAGTAGTTCCATTCTTTGTAGACTTCGGTGTATTTGGTCTTGATGAAACATTTAACCAACAAAGATTAAACGATATAAACCATACAAACTTAAAAACAGCAGTAACTCACTGTGGTATTGATATAGGTGAAGATGGAAAAACACATCATGAAATTAATTATGTAGGTATAGTAAGAAGTTTCTTTGATACAAAATTAATTGTTCCAGCTGATCCTAACCAGACAGATAAAGCTGTAAGATACGCAGCTTCAACACCTGGTAATGTAGTAATTGCAATGGGTAGATCAAAGATTCCTGTAATCTTAAATGAAGCTGGAGAACCATTCTTTGGTGAAGGTTATACATTTGAATATGGTAAAATGGATATCTTAAGAAAAGGTGAAAAAGTAACAATATTAACTCATGGAAGTGTTGCACATAAGGCTGTTAATGTAGCAGATAAATTAAAAGAAGAAGGAATAAAGATTACAGTAATAAACGTGTCAGCACCACTTGAATTTGATGCAGCAAAAATAAAAGAATATATTGAAAATACAGAAGTAATAATCTACGAAGACCATAATAAATACAACGGATTATTTGTAGAATTTTCAAAATCTGTAGTGGAAAATGGAATAAAACCAGCTGGTATAGAGGTATTAGGTGTAGACAATTATTCACCATCAGGAAGCAATGCATTATTATTCAAGATCTTTAAATTAGATGAAGAATCCCTTTATGAAATAGTAAAGGAGAAAATAAGTAAATGATAATTAATGATCATGAGAAAAAGATAGTAAAAGCAGTAAAAAAGATAATTGGTATTGAAAATATAGACGAAGAGCTTCTATTTGAGGCTCTTTGTCATTCTTCTTATGCTAATGATTATAAATCAAGAGGGAGAGATATCAATTCAAATGAAAGAATGGAATTTCTTGGGGATTCTGTATTAAATCTTATAATAGCAGAGCATTTATTCAAAAATTACAATCTCAATGAAGGAGATATGGCAAGAGTTAGAGCCACAGTAGGGAGTGAATTAATACTTTTTGAAGCAGCTAAGAAACTCAATCTTGGCGATTATATATTACTCAGCAAAAATGAGGCAAAGTTTGGTGGAAGAGAAAAACATTCCATTGTTTCAGACCTATTTGAGGCTATAATTGCTGCGATATATCTTTCATTGGGTTTTGAAAAAGCAAAGGAATTTGCATTAAAGAACCTAAACGAATATATTCAACAGTCAATTGAGGGGAAACTCTTTCTTGATTATAAAACAAGATTGCAGGAATTAACCCAGAAAGATTTAAAAATAAGGCCAGAATACAATCTTGTGAGACAGGATGGCCCACCCCACAATAGAACATTTGTTGTTGAGGTTAAGATAAACGGCAAAGTATATGGCAAGGGGATTGGAAAATCTAAAAAAGTTGCAGAACAACTTGCGGCAAAAGAAGCATGTGAAAGATTTAAAGGAGATCAGCAATGAAAAAGATACATTTTGTAAAAATGCAGAATACAAAATCCATATCTCTAACTGGAAATTATTGTTATCTCAATTGCAAACATTGTAATAAGCATTATTTAGAACATATGGCAACAATTAACGAAATAGATAATTTTTCAAATATGACATCTTTATTATTAAGTGGAGGGATGAATTCAGAGATAAAGGTGCCTGTATATAATTTTGTGGAACGTTTAAAAGAATACAAAGAAAAGTATGGATTTAAATACAATTTACATACAGGATTTATGGATAAAAAAGAATTGAAAAAAATAAAAGAAATTAGCGATGCAATATCCTTTGATCTTGTTGGAAATGCTGAAACAATGTTGGAAGTATATGGCGTTGATAAATTTGAAGATATGTGGGATACATTTGATAACCTTATAAATATGAAATTTAACGTAAAACCACATATAACAATAGGTCTTAACGGTGGAAAAACAACCCATGAGATTGAAGCTATAGACAGATTATCAAAGTATAATGTTTCAGATATAGTATTCCTTGTTTTTATACCAACTCCGGGATCATATTTTGAAGATAGAGAACCGCCAGAAATAGAAGAAGTAATTAAAATTTTTGAGTATGCTAAAGAAAAAATTTCAGGAATTAAATTAACCTTAGGGTGTATGCATCCAAAAGGAAGGTACAGGAGGGAATTACAGGAAAAATTGCTATATATTGCAGACAAAATAGTGCAACCAGTTCAAAATACCATAAAGATTGCCCAGGAAGAGAACTTTGAAATTACGTGGAGCTATGAATGCTGCGTATTTTAAAATAGGAGGAGTATGAAATGGTGAAGAAAAATATTTTAGACTATAGTTATGAGGAATTAATAGAAGAATTTAAAAAGATAAATTTGCAAAAGTTTAGAGTGGATCAGGTATTGGATTGGATATTTAAAAAACATGTTTTTGATTTCTATGAAATGACAAATCTTTCTAAAGAAATGAGAAAGCAATTGGACGATTATTTTTATATATACATTCCAGAACCTGTAGATATACAGAGATCTAAAAAGGATAAAACAACAAAATTCCTATGGAAATTGGAAGATGGCAGAACAATTGAATCTGTTTTACTTTTTTATCCTAACAGGGTGTCAGCATGTATATCCTCACAGGTTGGTTGTGCATTAAAATGTAAGTTCTGCTCAACTGGAGCAAGCGGATTTGAAAGAGATTTATCCACAGGTGAAATTATAGCTCAGGTACTTGCAATAGAAAAATTGGAAAATGTAAATATAAACAATATAGTTTTAATGGGCATGGGAGAACCATTATTAAATTATGATAATGTAATAAAAGCCATTAGAAATTGGAATAATAAAAAAATGAAAAATCTTGGCGCAAGACATATCACTATATCAACAGCAGGAATTGCCGATAAAATAGAAGAACTTGCAGATTTTGAGCTTGATATAAGACTTTCAATATCTTTACATGCAGTATCAAATTATCAGAGAGATCAGATTATGCCAATTAATTCAAAATATCCTATAGAACAGGTATTACAGGCAGCTAAGGTATATCAGCAAAAGACGAAAAATAGGGTAACTATAGAATATATAGCCATAAAAGGATTTAACGATACAGAAGAAGATGCGATAAAACTTGCAGAAATATTAAAAGGATTAAAGGTAATGGTAAATATAATTCCAGTTAATCCAAATCCGGCAGGGTTTGAAAGACCTTCAAAAAAATTCCTTACAAATTTTGTGAAAAAACTCAAGGAAAATGGTATAGAGGCAACATTAAGAATTGAAAAAGGAACAGATATTGACGCTGCATGTGGCCAATTAAAAATGAGAAAAAAGGGTATTAATTTAAAATGAAAAATGTCTTTAGATATATAAAAAAAGGTATAAAAAATTTAATACTTTTTATTCTTGGATTAATAACAGGTGGAACAATATTTTTCCTGTTAATATTTGCTTTTGTTAATGCAAATACATATGTGAGTATTCCTTCATTAATGGGTGAAGACAAAGAAACAGCAATAAATGCTCTAAAAGAAAAAGGACTTATTCCAATTGTAAAAGGGGTTGGGGATAGCGTATTATATACAGATCCTCCAGCCAATACAAAAGTAAAAAAAGGAAGACATGTATTTATTCAATTAGGGCGTATTGAAAAATTAAAAGTGCCTGATTTAATAGGAATTCCTGTTGAGGTTGCCGAAGAATTTTTGACTGAATATAAATTAAAATATAAGATTATTAAAATTTATTATCCAGACGAAAAAATTGAGACGGTAATTGATATGACGCCGAAACCAAATACACCTGTAATGGAAGGCGATACGATAATTTTAAAGGTAGCATCTTCGGAGGTGAATAAGTGAAAATAAAAAAAGGAATAGTGACTCGATTTCATTCCAATACATTGGAACTTTTAGATCTTGAAACAAATGAAAAGATAACAGCATATTTAAGGGGAAAATTCAAACTTCAAAAAATAAAACCTATTGTAGGGGATTATGTTGAATACTCAATTGATGGGGTTGGCGGTGCAAAAATAGAGAATATATTGCCAAGAAAAAATATGCTGTATAGACCTAAAATAGCAAATGTTGATCAAACAATATTGGTAACCTGTTTAAAAAGCCCAAAAGTTGATTATTTGATAATAGATAAGTTTCTTGTACAGGTTGAAAAAAATAATCTTGATTGTGTTATTGTATTAAATAAAGTAGATCTGCTTGAACAAAACGAAATAGATGAATTTATGAAAATATATTCACCATTATATCCTGTAGTTCTTGCAAGTGCAAAAAAGAATATAGGTATAGATGAAATAAAAGAGTATCTAAAAAATAAAGTTTCTACATTTGCAGGAATGTCTGGAGTTGGAAAATCCTCATTATTAAATGCTATAAATCCAGGATTACAATTGAGAGTTGGAGAGATTTCAGAAAAACTTCAACGCGGAAAACACACAACTACATATACAGAACTGTTAAGCTTTGATTTTGGAGGATTTGTTGCTGATACTCCGGGTTTTGCAGCACTTGAAGTATATGATTTTGAACCGGAAAAACTAAAAGAATTCTTTATAGAATTTGATGAACATTCAATGTATTGTGGTTTTAATGACTGTGTTCATATAAATGAACCAAATTGCGGTGTAAAAGATGCTGTTAAAAATGGAGAAATCTCTGAAATAAGATACAAAAATTATTTGAAAATATATAACGAAGTGGAAGAATATAACAGAAGAATAAGGAGGAAAAGATGGAAATGAAGATATACCCTTCAATATTAGCTGCTGATTTTTTAAAATTGGGAGAGGAAATAAAAAAAGTAGAAAACAATGTTGATGGTATTCATATTGATGTTATGGATGGAATGTTTGTTCCTAATATATCCTTTGGAACCCCTATCGTTAAAGCAGTAAAAAAAGTAACAGATCTATATCTTGATGCACATTTAATGATAGTGGATCCAGATAGATATATTGAAGATTATGCGAAAATGGGAGTTCATGGTATTACCGTACATTATGAAGCAACAACACATTTACATAGAACAGTATCAAAAATAAAAGAATTGGGTTGTGATGCAGGTGTTTCATTAAACCCACATACTCCTGTATTTCTCCTCGAAGAAATATTGCCATATTTAGATAGAGTACTTATAATGAGTGTAAATCCAGGTTTTACAGGACAGAAGTTTATTCCTTCATCTTTAGAGAAAATAAGAAAATTAAAATCTATGATAGATGAAAAGAACCTTAATGTTACCATAGAGGTTGATGGTGGTGTTGGATTGAAAAATATAAGAGACTTATATCTTGCAGGAGTTAGAGAATTTGTTGTTGGTGCTGGAGTGTTTCATCAGGAAGATTCTGCAAAAGCAGCAGAAGAATTGAAGAAGGTTGGTTTGGGAGAATGACGATATATCTTGCCACTGGAAATAAACATAAAGTAAAAGAAATAAATGAGATAAAGCCAAAAAATATTGAGTTAAGAGGAATTTTTGAAATAATAAAGGGTTTTTCTGTTAATGAAGACGGAAAAACCTTTATAGAAAATTCAATAAAAAAAGCAATAGAGGCAGCAACACTTTTAAGAATGCCGGTAATTGCTGATGATTCGGGATTGGAAATAGATATATTAAATGGATTTCCTGGCATATATTCTGCAAGGTTTATGGAAGGGAAAAGCTATAATGAAAAAATGAAATATATACTAAAAAAATTAAATAACGTTCCATACGAAAGAAGAACAGCACGATTTGTTTGTGTTGCTACATATTATGATCCAAAAAAGAACCTGTTATTCTCTGTTGAAGGAGAGGTAAAAGGTAAGATTGGTTATTCTATTTCAGGAAAGGAAGGATTTGGATACGATCCAATATTTATTCCAGATGGTTATACAATATCCTTTGGAGAATTGGGACAGGAAGTAAAGAATAAAATAAGTCATAGAAAAAGAGCATTTGAAAAGTTATTTAGGATATTGAATAATATTACAACAATAGAAAAGAACTCTTAAACTTTTTAACTTATTGTTTTCTTGACTTTTTTTGATATTTCTGGTATTATATACTCGGTTGTGAAAGAGATTGCCCCCATCGTCTAGCGGCCTAGGACATTGGCCTTTCACGCCAAAGACACGGGTTCAAATCCCGTTGGGGGCGCCAGATAAAACATGAGTGGGTGCTTAGCTCAGCTGGGAGAGCGTCTGCCTTACAAGCAGAAGGTCGTAGGTTCGATCCCTGCAGCACCCACCATTTTTAAATAGTGGCCAGGTAGCTCAGTTGGTAGAGCACTGGACTGAAAATCCAGGTGTCGACAGTTCGATTCTGTCCCTGGCCACCAAAAAATCCCCGAACTTAGTTCGGGGATTTTTTTATTCTTCATGAAACCCGCCAATTGAACGTATAGAAGCTTGTCTCCTGAATATAAGTCTATAAATTGCAGCCTGCATTCTTTCAGGTAATTCAAAAAATTTCGAAGTATATTCATTGCAATGTAACCCGGTCTTTTTTTCTATTAAAGTTGCCGGAATATATAAACTTTCGCCAAATTCTGTTATGTGAAATATCACAACATCTCCAACCTTGAATACATCATTTTCACTATTAATAGTGAAAATAATCCCTTCTGCTCCAAAAATCTTGCATTTTGCTCTTTTAAATTTTGATTTTAAAATATTTTTCATAACAGGAGTTAACTTTTCCTTTAAAAGAGGAGTTATATCGTTTTTAAATCCTATATAAAAATCAAATCCCCAGAAAACCTTTAATTTTGATTTTTTACTTATTTTTGTTTCTATAATTTTTAAAACATAACCATATGGAGTTTTTAAAATTACTCGTGCTTTTGCATATTCCGGGAAATCCTTTGTGGTAATCTTTAATTTTAATATACTATCTTTTGATATTTCGTCAAATGTTTTTGAATTAATATGAATAATATCTCCAAATTTTTTTTCTATTATTCCGGAAAATTCTATAACTTCTCCACCGGGTGCCTCATAAAAGAGGTTAAGAGTTTTTGATTTTAAGATTAGATCACTAAATGATTCAGTATGAAATTCCGTATAATAAATCTTTATTGCTTCTGCAGCAACATTTACAACATCTTTATTAAAAATTTTTCCAGCTTTTTTCTCTATATCTTTAATAACAAAAGTTATGTCTTCATTTTCTGTTAAAACAATCTGTTCGTCTATATAATTTGAAATAATAAGAATGTTATCTTCTATTGAAAGGTTACTCTTTCCAAAATATCCTTTTCCATCAAGTCTCTCATGATGATTTATAGCAATATTTACATATGGTGTCATTAATACATTGCCTAAAAACATTTCTTCTAATCTATTTAAATGTATTCCAATTAAATTGTTATCAAATTCAGGATTTTTAATGTATTCAGAAATAGCTTTTTGTGAAACCCAGATATATCCAATGTCGTGAATTAATGATGCAATTTGAAGTTTAAAAATACTTTCTTCATCAAGATTAAGTAATGAAGCTATTATACTTGAAAGATCAGAAACTCTTAAAGAATGTTCATAAATTATTCTGGAATGGTTTCTTAAAATTGTGAGATAATTCTTTACAAAAGCATTTATAGAATATTTGCTGTATTTATCAAAATAAATTGTATCCACATTATTTTCAAAAACAGAAATAAACTTTCTAAAAATATTCTTTTTTTCTTCATCGAAAGAAAATTTTTCTTTTGAAATAATATATAAAAATCCATAATTTTTTTCTTTTGAAGGTAATCCATATAATTTCAAATAGAATTCATTAAGCTGATCATTTATTAAAAATGAAAATTCATTTGAATAAGAAATCCTGAAATTTGACTCTTTCTTCTCAAAAAAAGAGTCAAATATTTTTTCCGGTATTTTAAACACAATATCTTCTGATTGTTTAAAGTAGAATTTTTTTAAATTATTGTATGTAAATATATTTAAATAATTATGATTTTCAAGTCTTAAAGCAAAACCAATATATATTTCATTATTAGAAAATAATGATCTTGAATATATGTTTAAAGCGTTTTTTAAAACGTCTAATTGTAAAATAACTATCACCTTCTTTATTTAAGGTGTAAATATTTCAATCTTTTAATCCTCCCTGAGTTAATCCGGCTATAATATATTTTTGAGCAACAGCAAAAACGATAATAGTTGGCAAAAGCGCAATAACTATCCCTGCTGCCAATACATTCCATTGAACGCCTGCTTTTGAAACAATAGAATATAAACCAACTGGAACAGTATATTTATCCGATGTATTTAAAAACATAACAGCAGTAAATAATTCATTCCAGTTATTTACAAAAGAAAAGCTTAAAATAGCAGATAATCCTGGCAACATCAAAGGAATTGTTATTTTAAATAAAGCTTCTATTTCATTGCATCCATCAATTAAAGCAGCTTCTTCGAGGCTTTTTGGAATTCTGTCAAAAAAACCTTTTGCCATAATTGTACTAAAAGCTGCGCCAAAACCACTATATACAATTGTTATACTAATTAATTTATTAATCAAATGAAGATTGGAAAACATAACATATTGAGGAACCATAATCAGATATGTTGGTATCATTTGCGAAAAGAATAAAAATAAGGTTATTGCATTTCTAAATTTAAATTCCTTTCTTGAAAGTATATATCCGCTCAGCATGGCAAAAACAGTTGAAATGGAAGATGCAGCCAATGCAACAATAATGCTATTTGAAAAATACTGTTTGAAATTAACAAATTGAAATAACTTTTTATATCCATACAATGATGGATTATTTGTCCAGTATTTTATTGGAAATGTATATAATTCACTAACAGGTTTAAAAGAGGTTAAAATAATCCAGTATAGTGGAAATAATGCAAAAATAGCAAACAGTAATAACAATATAAATCGTAAAATCTTAACCTGCTTTTTCTTTTTCATAGGCTAAACTCCTTTTTAGAGGTTAATTTTAGGTACATCATTGTATATATAAATAATACGAGAACAATAATTACTCCATGTGCAGCAGCTTTGCTGTAATTTGATTCATAAAATACTACATTAATCATTTTTACAGAAAGGATTTCCGTACTTCCAGCAGGTCCTCCTCTTGTCATACCGTAAATAATATCAGGAAAATTCATAACCCATATTATTCTCAATAACACGGTATTTACAATAGTTGGTTTTATATATGGAATTGTAATATGAAAAAGTTTTGAAAAATAACCAGCTCCATCAATTTCAGCAGCTTCATATAAAGATTGTGGGATTGATTGTAAAGCTGCAAGTAGCATAATTGCAAAAAAGGGTATTCCATACCATACATTTACTAATATAACAGAAAACATTGCAAGTGACGGATCAGAAAGAAAATTAAGCCCTTCTTCAAGAATGCCGGTTCTAATTAAAATATCGTTTATTACACCAAACTGTCCATTAAGAAGCCATGACCATATTAAACCTATTGCAAATCCAGAGATAGCCCATGGGTAAAATACAAGTCCGGCGTATATTCCTCTACCTTTAAATGGTTCTTTCATTAAAAGTGCCAGTATAAAGCCAAAGATCAATTGAAAGAATACAGAAAAGAAAATCCATTTTATGGTATTTATCACTATGTCCATATAAAAGAAATCGGAAAATATTTCCCGATAATTTTCAAATCCAACCCATTGAATATTTCCAAAATTAAAAAGAGAATAATTTTTAAAAGAAAGCAAAACCCCACTTATAGTGGGGTAAAGAATTATAAATGAAATTAAAGTAATTGTTGGCAACAACATAAGAATAATAAATCTTTTACTATGTCTTTTCATATAATCACCGTCATATTTAAATTATTTTAAACCAGCCTTTTTCCAGAAATCTGTCCACATTTTTAAACATCTAACAACTGATAATTTTCCAAGTAATACCTGTTGCATAGTTTTTTCCTGATATTCGTTCCATTTTCCCCAGCTTTCGTTATCAAGTGGGTATTGTGTAAATTGATAATGTTCAGAATCTTTAAACATTTCTGTCCAGCCTTCAAATACATCTGAACTGAAGTAAGAATCATATTTATATACTGATTTTAATATTGGTAATGCACCATAACTTTTACTCCAATATCCGTTCATCTCTGCGGAACTTACAAATTTTATAAATTTCCAAGCTAAATCCTTATGTTTGGAATATGTTGGAATTCCCCAACCAACAAAACCAAATGTAGGATAAGCTTTTCCATATTTTCCAACAGGTAGTGGAGCTGTTTTATATTGTCCAGGTTTTAACATTTCGTTGAGCATACCTGTTGTATCTGGATCCTGGAACAATAATGGAGTGATACCTGAAACAAATGAATTAACTTGTTCATCCCAACCCCAGTTAATAGCATCTTTAGGAGCTGTATCCTTATATAAACTTACATAGAAATTCAAACCTTCAATAGCTCTTGGATCTTCAAAAATAATTTTTCCACTTTTTGTCAGATACATATTATCTGGATCAATATCATCAAAGAATGATGTAACCACAAGATCTATAAATGATGTTGGGTATCCTTTACCCCTAAAATCAAAACCATATTGATTCTTTGAAGCTTCTGTCAATTTTTTTGCCATATCATACATTTCTTGCATAGTTTTTGGATAAGTGTTAAAACCGTATTTTTTAAGTATATCTGGTCTATAGAATAAAGTTTTTACATAAATACCATGAGGTAATAGATAAGGGGTATTTTTATATATGCTTGCTGCTTTTAAAACACCATCTATTAAATCATCTTTTTCAGGCCATTCGTTGATATATGGTGTCAAATCTTCCAATTTGCCCATTGCTGCAAGGGTACTTAAATTCCAATCGCCTATTTCAACAATATCAAGTGGTTGTTCTGTGCTTACCATTAAATTAATTTTCTGATAAGCAGTTTCATATGGTGGGGATATTACGTTAATTTTTACACCGGGATTTAATGTTTCAAACATTTCTATGATTTTATTTAGAGTAGGAGTTCTCCATGGACTTGAAAATGCCTCAATTAAGTTTAAAACAACAGTATCTTCAGCAATTAAAAAAACGGAAGTAATTAATAATACCAATACCAAAAACAACTTTTTCATCAAAACTCCCCCTTTATGTAAAATTAGTTTCACTAATATTATACCATAACTTTACAAAAATTATAATAAAATCTAAAAACTATAAATTCATTAAAATGTATAGATATAATGAGGAAATTAAAAGTCCAAAGACAGCAACCTTCATTCCAATTTTCATAAAATCGAAAAACTTAATCTTTCTATCAAAGTTACTTTCAATCATTCCAACAATAACCATATTTGAAGCTGCACCACTAATAGTTCCATTCCCTCCAAAACTTGCTCCTAATGCCAATGCCCACCATAACAATTCACTATGTGGAAATGTACCAATTAAAGAACGGATTATAGGAATAAATATTGTCACAATAGGAACTGCCCCCATAAATGCTGCCAAAAATCCGGAACTCCATAATACTATTAAGAGCAATAAATATGGATGTGAAATAAAGTTATATATTAGATTCGTTATATCCTCTATAACATGAACATCTTCTAAGGCCTTTACAATGGCAAATAATCCAACAAAGAAAAACAACGTATCCCATTCTATTTCATGCGATATTTCGTCAAAATCCATTTTTGATATTAATAACATAATTGCACCGCCGGTTAAAGCAATTAAGGCTGCTTCGTAATCGAGATATTCATGTATAAAGAATCCAACAATTACCAGAGCAAAAACGATTAAACCTTTCTTTAAAAGAGGATAATTTACAATAGCCTTATTAGGATCTGCTTTCATAAGATTATCCAGTTTGCTTTTTTCAACATCTTTAAGTTCTTTATGAATATTCAAAAAGTATATTATAGATAAAAAGAGAACAATAAAAGAAGGAATGGACATTACAATTAAAAATTCCAGAAAGCTTTTTCCTGAAGCGCTTCCTACGAGGATATTTGGTGGGTCACCTATCATTGTGGCTGTACCGCCAATATTTGCAGAAAATATCATAGGAAAGAGAAAGGTTTCTGGTTTAACTTCAATTTCCTGACAGATATAAATAATTACAGGAGAAAAAAGAATTAAAGTCGTTACGTTATCAAGAAAACTTGAAAGTATAGCAACTGCAAGCATTGTAAAAATAAAGATAGAAATAACATTTCCGTTGGATTTTTTGACGATGTATATAGCGATAGCCTGAAACAAACCTGTTGTTTTTAAAATTCCCACAATAATCATCATTCCAAGCAAAATTCCCAGAGTGTTAAAATCGATAAAATCACCGGCATTTGAAACCCTGAGAGTATCAGAAACCTTTACAAGTGAAATTAATAATCCCATACTAAATGCAACAACAGCTTTATTTCCCTTTCCAAAGATAATTAGATAGTAAGTAAAAAAGAAAATAATCAAAGCAATAACTTTTGGTAGCATAAAATTCCCCCTAATTTTGTGAGTTGGATTAATTTTTCCATAATTAAATTATAGGAAAATATTAACACTAAGTCAAGGGGAGGTGAATTTAAAAATTAAAATAGTTAGATATACGAATATTTGTAAAATAGAGAAAAAAATAGTATAATTTATATGTATTTCATATTTATATTCTATATAAATAAAAGGAGGATGTTGCCATGAAGATGTTTCATAGATATCTACTTTATTTTTTGATTATTGGTCTTTTACCTATTCTTGCGCTTTTTCTTGTTGTATTAAATGGAAATAAGAAAGTAATGCATTTTAATTCCCAATCACGTTATGAACTCATTGAAAGTTCAGTTTCAAGGTTTTTTCAAAATGAATTTGAACAATTATCGGATATTGCAAAGAAATATGCACTGGATATTGAATTAAAAGAAGCACTAAAAAATGAAGATAGAGAAAAGGCAAAAGAAATTCTAGTAACAGCATTTGAAACTCTGAAACCTATTGGAATAAAGGTTCTTGAAGTTGAGGATAAAAATGGAGTGGTATTTTATAGAGGACATCATCCTGGAAAATTTGGAGATAACAAAAGTGAAGTTGTAGGTGTAAAACTGGCATTACAGGGAAAAGCAAACTATGGATTTGATTTTGGAAAAAGTGGATTTGGATTAAGAACTTTTGTACCAATAATGGATAATGGAAATGTTATAGGTGTTGTTCAAACTGGAATTCCATTTTCAAAAGAATCATTGGATTTATTTAAAAAGATGCTAACAACAGATATGGCAGTTTATACAAAAGATGGGTTATATGCAACAACAAGTGATGAATTTACGCTTAATAAGGATAAAATTCTACCGATATTCAATGAAATTGGTGATAAAAAATATGAATTAATACATAGCGATAAAAAAGGAATTTCATATTTAGTATTACCTTTAAGGGAACCAAATGGTAATTTAATAGGTGTTTTAAGTGTATTAGTAGATACAAGAAAAATAGATACATTAAATTCTAAAATAAGAGGAACAATTCTATTAACCATTTTTATAACTCTAATTCTTGTAGTAATTTTTGCTTATATAGTTACAAAGGTATTGCTTAAACGAATACATCATCTCATTGAAGGCCTTGAAAGAATGTCTGAAGGCGATTTAACAGTAGAATTAATTGATCATGGTAAAGATGAAATGAGCCATGTATTTAAAAGATTGGAACAGATGATGGATAAATTTAAAAGTATGCTAAAAACAGTAATTGAAACAGGATATGAGCTTGATAGCTCTTCAGGGAAATTAATAGAAGTTGCACAAAAAACAGAGAAAAATGCTGTATTTTTCCATGATGAATCAGCAGAAATAGAAAAAAATACAAATGATGTAGCTTCAGCAATGGAAGAAATAACCTCTGGTGTTGAAGAGATAGCATCTTCTGCACAAATGGTATCAGAAAATGCTCAGGAGTTATCAGCAATTGCCAGTGAGACAATACAAAATGCAGAAGAAGGCACAAAGAGCTTAAAAGAAATAGCAGAAATTATAGAAGAAGCTGTAAATCAGTCAAAAGTTACAGAAAATAAGGTTGAAGAACTGTTGAAATTAGCGGAGAATATAGGTGAAATTGTAGAAACAATTAATACAATAACAGAGCAAACAAACCTGTTGGCATTAAATGCAGCAATTGAAGCTGCAAGGGCAGGAGAAGCAGGAAAAGGTTTTGCTGTTGTTGCTGATGAAATTAGAAAATTAGCTGAAGAAAGTAAAAAAGCAACTGAAGAGATAGCCCAGATATTATCTCATGTACAAAATGGGGTAAAGGATGTTAATGGAGCCACATTAAAAACAGTAGATATAATAAATCAAATAGAATCTGGAACTCAAAAAGTTAATGAAAACTTTGATGTAATACTTGAAAAGATCGAAATAATTAATCAAAGAGTTGAAAGCTTAACAGCAAGTTCTGAAGAGCAAAGTGCATCAACAGAAGAAATGGCTGCAGCAATGGATAAAAGTATGAAAACAATACTTGAAATATCCAATAAAATAAGTGAAATAACAAGATTCTCACTTGAACAAAAAGATGATGCAAAGGTATTAAATTCAGTCTCTCAGGAATTAAAACAGCATTCAGAAGCATTAAAAGAAAACATAAAGAAATTTAAAATATAAAAATTAAAGGCGCGGTGAATTTCACCGCGCCTTTAATCATCTAAATTAATTTCGAACTTATCAACGAGTTTTTTGGTTAATTCAATCTCAGAAGGAGATAACTCTCCAAGTACAACTTCTTCTTCAAAAACATCTTCAAACCCTTTTTTGAATGCATTTGCCATTTCTTCGCAATCTACAGTTCTTCCAATAAGCGTATTAATATCAATAACCCTTTTTTCAAGATGTTTATAAAGTTTTTCCTTTTTATCTTCAGGCATTTTAAATAGATTAACATAATCCCTTAAAGGAAAGATTTGTGGAATTGAACCATGTTGCAATACATAACTTTCATTTCTATATTGAGCACTTCCAATGAATTTCTTTTTATCTACGGTAATTTCATAAATAGATGGTGCATCATAACATGCAGGCGTGTTGTTATGATTATTCTTATTCTTTTCCATATCGCATTTTATTCCTAATTCTTCCATACTTTTAATTAATGCCTCGGCTATTACTTTATAACTACCCACAACGCTTTTTGGCAATTTGGGATGATCTATATTTGCCGCAAAGAGATAGGTTATTTCTTTGTGATGCAAAACAGCACGTCCTCCGGTGGGTCTTCTAACAAGATCGATATATTTTTTCTTTAAATAGTCAATGTCAATATCTTCTATTTTTTGAAACCTTCCAATTGAAAGCGTTGCTAAATTCCAGCTGTATAGTCTAATAGTTGTTGGCTGTACTTTTTTGCCAACGTGTTTTGCAATAGCTAAATCACAAGCCATATTCCAGGAACCCATATGATAAGTATCAATAATAAGCCTGATCATAAAATACCTCCCAAAGGTTTTCTTACAGCCATACCAACTTTTCGTGGATATTTTTTAGGCGTCTCTATTTCTTTTTTCAATATGATAAAGTATCTTTCCTTATCAAACAATTGATAATTAATTTCTTTTTCTATTTTAAATCCTATTTTTTCTGCTGCAATTTCAAGATATTTTTTTTCTTCAGTAATATATGTTGGACCTTTATATAGGAATAACATTCCACCTATCTTTAAAAGAGGCGCTGCATACTCAAGAAGTATATCGCTTCTTGAAACAGCCTTGGCAGTTGCATAATCATATTCTTCTCTATGTTCTTTGGAAAATAACTCTACACGAGAATTAACAGAATTTGCATTATTGATATTGAGAGTTTTTATAAAATATTTCACGGCATTTATTTTCTTTTCAATGCTATCGAGCAAAGTAAAATCAACATTGTTATATATAATGCTTAAAGGAATTCCAGGGATGCCACCACCTGTGCCAATATCAATCATTTTCATATTATCTTTTAATTGATAATATTTTTCAAAAGGAAAAATACTATCAATTATCAAATGTTTTGAAGCCTCTTCTTTATCTTTTATTGCTGTAAGATTAACGGGGTAATTTATTATTAACTCAATAAAGGATTCCAGCTTTTTATATGAATTTTCATTCAAGAAAATTTCATATTTTTCAAGAACTCTCAACATAAAATTCATTGACTAATACCTCCTGATGTGGTATAATAATTCTCGGAGACGTAGCCTAATTGGCTAAGGCGTCGGTCTTGAAAACCGATGGGGTTGACGCCCCGTGTGGGTTCGAGTCCCACCGTCTCCGCCAATAATAAACCGCCCTTAATGGGCGGTTTTTGGTTTATTTTACGGAGCCAAATCTGCTTAATGGCCATATTCTTAAAAAAGGTCTTCCAATGATATTTTTTCCTGGTACTATACCAAAATATCTGCTATCAAAACTTTCTGTTGTATTATCTCCCATAAAGAAATAGAATCCTTCTGGAAGTATAATCTTAACATGGCCGTTTTCTTCAATGAAATATTTATTATAGTCTATTTTTGCAAGATATTTTTCATAATATGCAGTGTAATCTAACGTTTTATTGTAATATCTAAAAGCACCAAGATCAAACATAGGCTTTCTTAATTCAGTGAACTCACGATATATATCGCTGCTATATCTTTCAGGATATGCCATATATTTATAATAATTCTTTGAGGCAAAAATACCGTCTATATAATAATATCTGTTTTCAAATCCTTCTGGAATCTTTCCATTAACATATAATCTTGCCACTGAATCTTTTACACTTTTTGGAACTTTGTCGGCACCGCCATAATAATTTATAATCTTTTCCAGCCAATATGGGAGTTGAAAATCTTTATCATTTTTTATTTTTTCCCATATTTCAGTATCAGGAATTAATTCTAATGTATCTCCTGGAGTACCTACAAGCCTTTTTACATATTTTACATGACCATTAAATTCCTTTGGAGCAAATGAATCCATAAATTTATCAAATGGACCAAGTTTTTTTTCTGCACTTTTATCAACAAAAGGTGTCCAGAAAACTATTATATCTCCTTTTTGAGGTTCTTTATAATCATATGTAATTTTTTCAATGAATAAACGGTCCAACTCCTTTATGGTAGGCACCATAGAAGGAGTTGGAACCATCATTGTTTCAAATACAAATAAACGTATAATTGTTCCGAATATTACCGCATATATGAGTGCATTAATCCACTCATAGGTTTCCTTTTTTATTTTTTTCTTTAAATCGTCGTTAGGCAAGATCAGTCCCTTCTCTCCTTGATCTTAATCTTACCTCTGATATTTCTTAAGTAGTAAAGTTTTGCTCTTCTTACTTTACCTTTTCTTACAACCTGAATCTTTTCAATTGCTGGTGAGTGCATTGGGAATATTCTTTCAACACCTATACCGTTAGCTCCTATTCTTCTAACAGTGAATGTTTTTCCCATTCCGCCACCTTTGATTTTTATAACAATGCCTTCATAAGCCTGTACTCTTTCTCTTCCGCCTTCAACAACTTTAACATAAACTCTTACTGTATCTCCTGGTCTGAATTCTGGAATGTCTTCTCTTATATATTCTTTTTCAATGGCTCTGATATACTGATCCATGTTAAACCCTCCTTGAGTATATTTTTATTCTTATTTTTCACCAAATAATCTATCAAGGGTTATAGCTACAGCTGCTCTAACAGATAAATGATTAAATTCTGCATTTCCCCTGATAGGTTCAAGTTCGTAGTCACAAATTAACCTGATTTCCTCTGGCATGCCCCAACCAGTTCCAAATAGTATTAAATGCGGTTCATCATTATTAAATATTATCTCACTAATTTCTTTAAAACTCTTTGTTCTTTCTCTGATCTTTGCTGAAGTAAATATAAGCTTTGGCTTTTTACCTTCTATTTTTTCTATATCTTCTATTACATCTTCGAGATATCCTTTTAGCTTTACAATAGATAAAGCGTCATGTCTGTTAGGATTATATTGTTTTCCAAAACCCTCTGTCCAATATTTTAGAACATTTTTTACTATTTGTTGTTGAGCTGGTAGGTTTGAAACTACATAATAATTTTTAATATTATATGTTCTTGAAGACCTTGCTATATCGTGGATATCAAGGTTTGTAATAGCTGTTGAGATGATCTGGCCTTCACGTCCTAATATAGGATAATGAATTAAAGCTACATAAACATTATTTCTCATTAGAAATCAGCTCCCTGATTATATTAACAAGAACCCTTTTTTCAAATTCATCAAGGTCATGTTTTATAAATAAATCCGGTCTTTTTAAAATTGTTCTTAATAGACTTTCCTTTTTTCTATATTCGTCAATCTTTTTGTGATTTCCGCTTAATAAAACTTCGGGAACTTCCATGCCTCTATAATTACGGGGTTTTGTATAATGGGGATGATCGAGCAAAGTATTGTAGAAAGAATCATTCTTAACGCTTTCTATATCCCCAACAACACCCGGTACAAAACGCAATAATGCATCAATCATCAACATTGCTGGAAGCTCTCCACCAGTTACGACGAAATCGCCTATTGAAAGTTCTTCATCAACTATATTCATAACTCTTTCATCAATACCTTCATATCTTCCACAAAAAAACACTAAATTCTTTTTTTGTGCTAATCTTTCTGCATCACCAGTATCAAAATGTTTTCCTTGCGGTGAAGTTAAAATGATATATGGTTTTGTTCCTTTTTCTTCGATGTATTTATCGTAAAATTCAAAGAATGGTTCTGGTTTCATTACCATTCCAGGACCGCCACCATATGCATATAAATCAGTTACTTTATGTTTATCTTTTGTATAGTCCCTTAAATTATGTGCCTTGAAATGTACTATCTCATCCCTTATAGCCCTTGAAATAACTCCAAAGTCAGTTAGTGCTTTAAACATATCAGGGAAGATAGTAACAACATCAATCTCTATCTTCGGTATCATCTTCATACCATTCCAATCTCTTTACTGTAATATCATCTTTTTCTTTATTAAAAGAAATGAGATTTTCTTTTAATAAAGGATATAAGGTTTCGTCTTTTTCATATTTGTTTATTTGATTTTCAATGATCAAAACCTCATTGGCACCTGTTTCGAGAATATCCTTTATTTTTCCAATATATTCTCCATCTTCATAATAAACATTCTTGCCAAGAAGTTCAAAATAATAGAATTCATCATCATTTAATTCCGGTAATTCGTTTTTATTTATATATATTACAAAATCCTTATATCTTTGTGCGCTGGCTATATTTTCCACACCAGCAATCCTGATAATATACAGTTTATTTGCTTTTTTTATTTCGGTTATCTTTGCATACAGAAATTTTCTTGTTTTAGGATTGTATAATAATACATCTGTTAAATTTTCAAACAAACTTTCCTCATTTGATAGAGGAAATAATTTCATTCTTCCATCTAATCCATGAGTATTGGATATTTCACCAATAGCTATTCTATCCTTCAAGAGGTCTTCTAACCTCTTCATCTTATCACCTGATTACCTTTAAAAGGAATTTAGTGTTTTCGTCCTTTTTAGCAGCTGTTAATAATGTATTTATTGATTTAATAGTTCTTCCGTCTTTACCTATAATTTGTCCAACATCTGCTGGATCTGTATGTATTTCAAATATTATTTCATCACCGTTTTTTGATTCAGTAATCTTAACAGCGTCAGGATTTTTTACTATTCCTTTAATTATGGTTTCTAATAATTCTTTCATTTATATGCCTCCTGTGGCATTAAGCTTTCTTTTCAAATTTTATTTCGTGTACCTTTTTCATTACTCCAGCTTTTGATAATATTGATCTTGCTGTTTCTGTTGGTTGTGCACCTTTTAAAATCCATTCTACAGCTTTATCAACATCAACTTTGAAAGTGTCGTTTTCTCTTAGTGGATCATAAAATCCTAATGATTCAATATACTTTCCACTTCTTTTTTCCCTTGAATCAACTACTACAATTCTGTAAAAAGGTCTATGTCTTCTTCCCATCCTGTTCAATCTTATCTTTACCATGCTAAAAATACACCTCCTGAGTTTTTTAGTTTTTTATTTTAATTTTCTAATTAAAATCCAAATGGCATTTTTCCAAATAAAGACTTTTTATTTTTCATCTTTTTTACCTGCTTCATCATCTTTTTCATCTGTTCATAAGATTTAAGAAGCTTATTTATATCCTGTAAAGTAGTTCCGCTACCTTTTGCAATTCTCTGTTTTCTTGAATAATTTATAATTCTTGGCTTTCTTCTTTCCTCTTTTGTCATAGAATTTATTATAGCTTCAATCTTTTTCAATTCTTCTTCACCTTTGTTAAAATCTATACCTTCTTTTGGAATTCCTGGTATCATTTCAAGAATTTTTGAAAGAGGACCTAATTTTCTTATTTGTTGAATCTGTTCAAGAAAATCATTTAAATCAAATTTTCCTTCAAGAAACTTATTAGCAGCCTCTTCAGCCTTTTCTTTATCAATTTCAGTTTCAACCTTTTCAATTAATGAAAGAACATCACCCATTCCAAGAATTCTACTTGCATATCTATCTGGATAGAAGAGTTCAAGGTCATCAACCTTTTCACCAACACCAACAAATTTAATAGGTTTGTTAGTTATCTGTCTAATGGAAATGATAACCCCGCCTCTTGCGTCACCGTCAAGTTTAGTGACAATAAATCCATCTAATTCAAGCCTATCATTGAATTCTTTTGCGGAATTAACAGCATCCTGACCAATCATTGCATCTACAACCATTAAGATTTCATCAGGTTCAACGAGTTTTTTTATTTCAACTAATTCATTCATCATTTCCTCGTCTATATGTAATCGACCGGCAGTATCGAGTATTACAATATCATGCAACAATTTTTCTGCATAGTCCATAGCTTCTTTAACTATATTTACAGCATTCTTTCTATCGCCGGTAAATACAGGAACACCAATGCTTTCGCCTAACTGTACTAATTGATCAATAGCTGCGGGTCTGTAAGTATCAGCAGCAACAAGTAAAGGGGACTTTCCCTGTTTTTTAAAATATTTAGCAAGTTTTGCTGCATGTGTAGTTTTACCGCTTCCCTGAAGCCCTACAAGCATTATATAACCAGGTCTTTTTGAAATATTTAACTTTGGTTTTTCATTTCCACCCATTAATTCGATTAATTCATCTCTAACAATTCTTATAAATTCCTGGTCAGGGGTTAAACTTTCAAGAACTTCTTTACCAAGAGCTTTTTCTTTTACTCTTTCAACAAAGTCCTTTACAACCTTATAATTAACATCCGCCTCAAGAAGAGACATTTTTACTTCTCTAACAGCATCTTTTATATTTTTTTCTGATAATTTTCCCTGTCCTTTTAAGTTTTTAAAAGCTTTTGATAATTTTTTTTGTATGCTATCAAACAAAACAGACACCTCCGGCGGATTACTTATAAATCTATAAAAAATAAAAAAATATCGTAGATTATAGCTCCATCCCCTTTTTGCTATAATCTTTTATTAGTTTAGATATAATCCTTGTTTAATGAATTAACATAAAAAATACATGTCTAGTATACTATAAAAATTCTTTTTTTTCATGAATTCTATTGAACAAAATGTGAGAACCTGGAAAATTTAATGTTACAATTTGATTTCTATAATAGAAAGAAAAATTTAATTCATTCTCAATGAAGTATTTACATTTAAAAGAGGTATAATTAAAAAAATCCATCTCCCTAACCTCTGAGAGATGGATACTTGAAATTTTAAGAACTATTATTGACTCTCTGGAAGGAATTTCCATAACATTATTGATATTTTTTATTTTTGCTTTAATAGCTTTTGTAATTACGAAAGCTTTTGAAAATAAAAAATCAGAAAATTAGCACATATAAAAGATGAGTAATAAACCCGGCAAGTATACCGGCGATTGTATGAGAAAGAATAGCTTTACTTGCAAGTTTTCTTGCTTTTAAAGAATCCATCATTGCAATATGTGTTGAAAGATAGCCGCTCCATGTCATTCCTATTGAGGTTAAAACCGCAATATCATTTGCGGTTATGGAGTTTGATTCAATAAATCTTGGCACTAAAGCCAATGCGGCACCTGTTGAACCAAGAGATGTCAAAGGAAATGCGATTAACTTTGGTGATTTAAATCCAAAAAGGAAATTTAGTATAAATTCCAATCTTTCGCCAATCCACTGTAAAACAGGAACACCTTCATAAGGCAAACCTTGATATCCAATTGAAGGATCTTTTGGACCGTTTGTGAACATCATAACCATTGTACTTATAATTAAAACGCCAGGTATTATAGAAAGTCCAAGATCAACCCCAACTTTTCCACCTTCAAGCAAAGCATCTATTAAACGTGAAACATAACCACCTTTTGTTGCATTCCAGTAATTTACATTTTCCGTTCCGCTAAAACTTTCACTATTTTTATAATATTTTTTAGTATAAATTGAAAAAATTCTTACACTTATAATACTTCCAATTACAGCGCCCAAATTCCCTAATAATACAGGACCTACAAGATTTGTTCCCATATTAGAAGATTGAGCAATCATAAATGTAGTAACTATTAAACCCATTCCAAAAGAAGTCCCTAAATTACATAATAAGGGAATCTGCCATTTTTCAAAATACTTTACAAATTGCTTATCCTGGGCAAGGGATAAAATAGCTGGATTGTCAGATAGATATGTTGTTAAAATTCCAAGTGAAGCTGCACCTGGAAGGTTGTAAAGAGGGCGCATTAATTTTGATAATAATTTATTCAATAGATATACAACGCCAAATTCTGAAAGGATGTTACCAAAAGCGCTTGTTAAAACAGCAACTGCCATAATAAAGAAAACAGTATTCAACAATAGATCATGTGCTGTAGACATTAGAGTTTTAAAAAAGTTGCTAACCCCCATAATATTCATTACAGGAATAAAAATGATAAGGGAAATAATAACAAAAAGTGTGGGTTCTAAAAGATTGGTTTTTTGAACAATTTCTTTTTCTTCCATTTTATTCCTCCATATCTATTGAATTATTAAACAAATTATATTATAATAAATATGAAGTTTTTTTCAAACATTAAAAAAGGCAATTTTAAGTTTTCGATGCTAATTATTTATGATATAAGGCAATTAACATTTTAAATTTAATTATACCTTCAAATATAAATAACTTATTTCTGATATAATATAAATGTAACGGAGGCGTGTTCCGAATTGGCTAAGGAGCCGGTCTCGAAAACCGGTGAGGATAATATCCTCGTGTGGGTTCGAGTCCCACCGCCTCCGCCATTTTTTTATATATTCAAATTTTTATTGGGAGGGTTTATGATGAAAAATTTAAAGAATCTTTATCTTTTTTTAAAGGAAAAAATAGATTCGGGAAAGACAAATTATGCCATACCAAAAAGATGGATGCCTGATGATTATGAAGGAATTGTGAAAATCAGGGGGAGAAAGTTTGTAGTAAATCCTTATGAATATTTTTCAAGAGTAATTGAAAAAATTATGAAAAATGCAGATGAGAATATTGATTATTCAAAACCATTATCTTTAGTAACAGGAGAAAAATCCAGCGAATGGATAAAAAAAGCCATAGTATATAGTGCTCATGTAAGAATGACAACAGCATATCAACATAATGCAGATGCCCCATTTTTTATGCCTGTTGATGATTTAGGATTTAAAGAAAGTGGAACATTTTTAAAGATGATAGCGCTGCTGCCATATTTAAAACAATACAATGTAGATGCCATATATTTATTGCCAATTACACAATCAAGCAATAAATTTAAAAAAGGTGAAGTAGGTTCTCCATATGCAGTAAAGAGTTTTCATCACGTTGAAAAGGATTATCATGATCCTATTCTTGAAAAATTCAATGCAGATGAGGAATTTGCAGCCTTTGTTGAAGCAGCGCATATGTATGGCATGAGAGTTATACTTGACTTTATTCCAAGAACAGCTGCGAGGGATAATGATTTAATACTTGAACATCCAGATTGGTTCTATTGGATTGATATAAAGGAATTATCCTCATACGGACCACCAAAAATCGAAGGATTGGATTTTGAACAACCGTCAGCTGAAAATTTGCCTGTATTATATTCAAATGAAGAAGTAAAAAGGCATTTAAAGAAATTTAGATGGGCACCGAATATTACAGACCCGCAAAAATGGGAAAATTTTGTAAAGAAAAACAAAAATAATCCAGATTTTCTTGAAGAAATAGTAAGAGAATTTAAGGTTATTACAGTTCCAGGTTTTTCTGACTGGATAAATGATCCACAACCAACATGGGATGATGTTACATTCTTAAGATTATTTATGAGTCATCCAGAAGAATCAGAAAAATATCTTGAAAATCCGCAGGAACAACCACCATATGTGTTATATGACGTTGTGAAATCCAGCAAATTTCCTGGAAAAGAAATAAATTCGGGATTATGGGAAATGATTTCCAATATAATGCCATATTTCCAGAAAAATTTTGGTATAGATGGCGCAAGACTTGATATGGGACATGCACTTCCAAAAGAATTAGAACATCAGATTATATCAAATGCGAAAAATTATGATCCTTCATTTGCAATAATAGCAGAAGAATTATCAATGGATAATCATATAAAGGCAAAAAATAGCGGATATGATGCGATTCTTGGGAATACATGGTGGGCAGAGCCAAGACATAAAGAAAGCTGGTTTATAAAAACAACAAGAGATATAATGCCAGCATTATCTGTTCCATCATTTGCAACAGCGGAAACACCTGATTCTCCAAGGGCAGTAACAAGAGATGGCGGAGAATTATTCTCAAAACTTTCTGCAGTTGTTAATACATTTATGCCAAATGGAATAACATTTATAAATTCAGGAAGCGAAATTTTTGAAAAACAGCCAATGAATTTAGGGCTTGACTTTGAGAAACCAGAAGAAGAAAGATTTAAATACTTAGAACCTACAGATCAATTCTATGGAAAACTTGCGTTCTTTGATTATTATGCACTTCACTGGGATACAGACAGGCATATGGTAAGATTGCTTGTGGCATTGGGAAAAATAAAGAAAGAACATGCAGATTTAATTGCAAATATATCCAACTTCAGATATACCGATCATATGGATAAAGTATTTTCAATATTCTATTGGGATGGAAATAAAGGATTATTAATACCTGTAAACCTTAATTTTGATAAGTCTGTAAATTTTGCATATGATTTAGGGTATCATACATGGCGAGGACATCATAAAATAAGCCTTTTACTGGAAAATTATAGGCGCTGTGAATTCAAATGGGATGAAGGGGCATGGTTGAATATAACATTAAATCCAGGAGAAGCTAAAATATATCTTGTTGAATAACAATAAAAACGGACCAGCAACGGTCCGTTTTTATTACAATTTCAGAATCTATATTTATCTTGACTTTTTTATTTGTATGTGATATACTTTATGTGTAATTACACATCATACACAATAGAGGTGATTTATATGAGTTTAGAACGTCACAATATAATGATCGATCCGGAAACATGGAAGATTCTTCAAGAATTGAAACGTATACAAAACAAAAGTATAAGTGCTATTTTACGTGAAGCTGTTAACAGTTTTCTCGAAACTAATAAGTACAATAAAGTATATTTTAAAATGATGGCTAATGTGCCAGCATGTGATGATCAAGAAAATAAAGAGCTAACTGAAATGTTAGAAACATTGACCGAAGATGATCTAAAGGTTGTTGAAAGTTATGAAATACACCGTTAAATTAACAAAACGAGCTCAAAAAGTATTCAAAAAACTTGATACCAGAATGAAAAATCGTATATTTGATGCCATAGGAGATATGATAGATTATTATGATGGAAAAAGAAATGTAGCTATGCCCGATGTGAAAACTCTCCGTGGAAAATTTGAAGGATTATTGAGATTAAGAGTTGGAGATTATCGTGTGATTTTTAGTATGCATAACGATGAATTGATTATACTGGTTGTTGATATTGCGCCACGTGGTGGAGAATATAAGTAAAGTTGAATCACAATAAAAACGGACCGTTGCTGGTCCGTTATTTTATTGTTATTTCATAGCTATATGATCTTTTGTCGTATTTGAGAGTAATTATATACTTTGATTCTGTTAATTTTCCAATTTTTTGAAAAACATAGCTTTTTCCACTTAAAATCTTAAATTCTGGATATGTCAATATATTCATTTTTCCATTGTTTATATTAATAATAGCCTTATTTGTGAATTTTGGATTACCGGCAAAAAGTAAATATACTTCCTCATTTTTTTCAAAGTTTTTAACAGGTATGTATTTATCTTCGGAAACCTTTTTATAAAAATAAAAAGTGTGGATTTTTATATCTTTTAATATCTCTGATAAGCTTTTTGCATCTGGAAATGCATAATATTTTTCTAAAGGAATATCATTTAAATAGATTTTAGCTTTTGATGGCATTATAATCAATTGTGGAGACAATTTTAATGATTTTTTATCTGTTCTGTCAGGATATAAGTTTTTTTCATAAGTTTCATTCTCTGTTATTATCTTCAATTTAAATACAAATTTATAATCTGGATCAAAATAGATTTTATCAGCTCTTATTAAAAAAGCTTTGGAATTATTATCTTCGTATAATTTAATTATTTCAATATGAAAATTGTCATTATTTATAACATTAAAACCATTCTCTGGAAAGAAAGAGCTTTCATGAATGAGTATATTGGCAAATAAATTAATACTTAAAAGAGTAAATAATAATCCAATAATAATTTTTTTCATTTAAATCCCTCCAATAGAATATTCCGGGGCGAAAGGCCCCGGAATTAATGATTATTATTCTTTAGATTTGTTATAAAGATAAATCCATGTTGAAACATCGTCGCCTGTTATTTTACCATCTTTTGGATATCCAATATCACATTTTGAAATATCCTCAGCATCTGTTGAGCCGACTTTGTTAACTAAAGCCTTAAAGTCGTCAAAATTAACCGTTCCGTCACCATTGATATCGAGGTTAACTCCTTCATGCTTTGCTTCTGAATCAAATACTAAAGCGTACATATTTCTTGAATTGATATTCCATTTTTGTACAACGCCATTATCGTATGCATCTTTTGTTATAGCTGGAATTACAAAGTATCCTCCGTCACCCCAGTCATATCCCCATGAATTCTTTACAATCCAGAATAAATTTGCTGTATATGTTGCATCAACTGTTGGGTCATAATATGTAATACTTGAAACTTCTGTGTCAAGAATTGGTGTTGCATTGGCGCTAATTTTACCTGCGAGAACTACATCATCAAGATCTTCAGCAGCAACCCAACCAACTAAAGTTACAGCATGTCCTCCAGATGGTGAAACAGTTGGTGTATAAATTCCTTTTGTGTAATAATAGAAATCGCCAGGGACAAGGTATGCAACTGACAATGAACCGTAATTTTTTAAGGCTGTTTTTATCATATTTATATAATCATCATAAGTATATCCTAATTCTTTTGAAGAAGCTGCGTCAGGAATTAGTATAGTTTTATTTGCTTTATATCTTGGAGCACCATATGCCTGTGGCGGAAGCGGGATTTGTTCTTCATCGGTTAAGAATATATCTGAATATGGTGCATTTTCTTCTTTTATCATACCGTATCTAATCATGTTATATGATGAAAAATAAACATTTCCACCTTCCAAAGAATTTCTATCCTGGATAACGTCACCACCTGAATATATTAAAACCTCCCAATCAATGTTATGATATGCTGCCCATCTTTCTGAAAAATCTATCAAATTATCCTTGTTTCCGTCTATTGTTTCTCCTAAAACCTGAACTGCATAATCACTTTCCATCATAGCTGCTGTAGAAAATGCCCAACAACTGCCATGATATTTTTGATCTCTTATTGGTTCTAATCTATAAAATGTTTTATCTATAATATTTTCTGGTTTAATCATTATAAAAGAAGACATTATTAAATCATCTGTTGTAACCATTTCATCTGGTGAGACTTTTCCACCGGGGAAATTGTTTAAGGATTTGAAATGGTTTAAAAGTTTTTCTTTAATGGCGTCTGGTAATTCCTTATAAGCGGCTAATTTTTTATTTACATCTTCTAATGTAACTCCGTCAAATCTTTCAAAGAATGAATAAAAGTCTTCATTTGTTCCTGGAGTCCATTTGAGATTTAATTTTTCTACATTGTTTTTAATTTCTGGAACTTTGCTTTTCATTTCATCTACAATATTTCCTGCAAAAAGATTTATTATCATTAATAATGAGATTGTGAGAATAATTAATTTTTTCATTCTTCATCACCTCCGCTTACAGCAACGGAAAGATCTGTATGATCTACAATAAATCCATCCACATTTGCATTATCCTTGTCTTTGAATATAGGATTTGGAACATCAATATATGTATCATAATCATCAAGATAGCCTTCATAAGCAAGATTAATTTTCAGCGTTCCAGTTGCGTCATTGCTTACTTTAAAGGTTAATACAGCGAAGTTTTCGCTTGCTGGTTCTGTTTCATCTGTATCAAGTGTGAAGCCTTTATAAAGGATTACAGATGTTGCACCACTTGAAATCTTATAAGATGAAAAATCTGCATAACCATCCATAAATTCAGGGAATTCAACATTTTCTAAGGTTAAGTATTTGCTGTATTTTACAGCTAATTGCATATATCTAACATCGTATAATTTAGCAAAATCAGCAACATTTTTAGCGTTTATTGTTACTTTTAATTCTGAATCTGTAGCAACCTCGCTAATATCTGATTTTAATGAAAATACAGGTTTATCATCTGAATTGTATCTTTCTCTTAGAATAAATTGTTTATCGATTTTTGTTGGTGATTTATAAATGTCATCTCCTAAATAGAGGTAGTATCTATAATATGTATTTAGTTCAAATCCTTTATAAACTAATGTTTGGGTGAAATAATATCCTTTATAATCACCATCTATACCTAAATAATAAACTTTAACATTATCTTCGGATAAAAATAATTTATCTGCTCGCCAAGTAGTATTTGTCTCCGTATCCTCTATATAAGATACAAAACTTATTGTTGCAGGTGCAGTTTCTAATGGAATTTCATTCCAATTATCATATATTTTATCATTGTTGGTATCAATAGGATTTAATCTTACCTGTTTACTAATTACTTCATTTGTTCCTTCGAGTTTTTCTTCGACATATTTATAAAATCTTAAATGTATTGTAGTTGGTTCTATAGTAGAGTAATATAAAAATTCTGAAGAGAAAGTCTCAATATGCCATGTTCCGCCATCCTGATATACTTCTTTTTCAAGATTTGTGACCTTAAATTCAAAGGTTTTTGTAACTGCAGAATCAGATGAAATTAAATTAACAGAATAAAAACCTTCATCAACTACTGTGATAAAGTGTTCAAAAGCTTTTTCTTCTTTTATAATCTTACCGTCCTTGTACAGCTTCAATGTACTTTCAACTATTTGGTTGTTGTTGTCTGTTAATTTAAATACAACTACTGAATTTGGAATAACCGTTGATCCGTTTTCAATGTTTGAGTGAATAGTGTATAACGGCAAAACTTCTTCATCTAATTTTTCAGAGTCAGGCTTTGTTAAACAACCTGTGAAAATAAACAAACTTAAAATAAGGATCAAAAATAACCCTATGTACTTTTTCACCACAACCCCTCCTTGATATAATATTTCACAACAATAAATTATATACTAATTTTAAATTCTTTTCAAGTTAAAAAAATGTAAATTTAAATATGAATGAAAAATTTTTCATTCACAAATTTTGAAAAAATTAATATAATTAAATGTAATCGGTTACATAGATAAGGATATAAATGCGACTGGTTGTAATTTGATTTTAATATTATTTGTTGAGGAAGAAACTATTTTGGAAATTTAAGAAATTTGTTATGTAATGTAGAATGATATATTGACGAATATAATAATAAGGGGTGATTTATATATGGGTAAAATATTTAAGAAAAAAATTCTTTATATATTTTTAATAGTAGTAATTTTATTTTTGCTAAATGGCTGTTTTTTTGTTAAACCGCCTAAAGCCATTCTGGATTATCCTTCACAACGGGATAATTTGCCGACGAGTTTTTTGTTGTCGTGGCATCTTGAAGGTAATGCGTCATCAGATGAATTTACATTTGAAGTTTATTATGGTAAATCAAAAGATAATTTTACAGGGACTATTTCAACACAGAATACATCTATAAATATTGAAGGTCTTGAGGATAATTCAACCTATTATTTTAAGATTAGAACGGTAAAGAAAGGTCAATTTACAGATTCTGATATATATGAGCTTAAAACTTCTGATATTCCAAAAATTGAATTTTTAATGGAAGATAATGTTATTGAAACAACGGAGTATGAAGTGAAATGGAAGGTTAGTGATAATAACGGTATAAAAAAAATTATGTTGTATTTTTCAGAGGATCCAGATTTTCCAGAAGATAAAACACAGATTAATGAATTTAATGCATCTGTTAATAGTTTTTTATTAAAAAATCTCGATTATGGGAAAACATATTATTTAAAGCTTGTTGCCTATGATACCAATGATATTTGGTCATATAAAACATATGAATTTTCTGTAAAGTCATATGTTTTTCAAATTATTTCCCCAGCTCCAGGAAGTAAAAGCGTTAATATTAACAATATAAAGTTACAGTGGAAATATTCAAAGCCTTCAAAGTTTGAAGTTGTTTATTCTCCAAATAATTCTATTGATAATAATGATGTTGTAAGAGTTTCAACATCAAATTCGTACTATATAATAGATAATCTTCCGCCGGGGTTAGAATTTTCATGGTATGTTATTGATACAGTGAAAAATGTTGAGAGTCCAATAGCAACATTTACAACATCGTATAAACCTGAAATAGAAATTACATATCCAGAAAATAATGAAGTAGGTGTTCCAGAAGGATTTTCAATAACCTGGAAGGCTACAGATGTGGATAATGATTCTCTTTCGTTTAATATAAAAATAAAGAAGATAAATGAAAGCGATATTTTAAAATATGTTGATTTTGATAATGGATGTATATATGAGACAACAACAAATCAAAAATCATTGGATACATCTAACATTCCTCTGGAAAAAGGAATGTGGTATGGTATTTTGTTAAAAGCAAATGATGGTAAAGGAAATGAGGTTGAAGAGAGAATAAAATTTAGAATGAATGTTGATCCGCAGGAACCGTATGATTTAAAACCAGAATCTGGAACAATAGATTATCCAACTAAAAATGCAACGTTATCCTGGAAAACATATGATCCAGACGGTAATTTAACCTTTATTGTTCATCCGTTTGAGAAATCAGCATCTTCAAAGGATTATGATGAAAATAAAGGTGTGTATTATTATGTTTTGAATATTCTTGAATATAATAAGGAATATTCATGGTGGGTTGAAGCAGTTGATAATACAGGAGCATCTACTATAAGTTCTGTAGCAACATTTATGACAAATGCAAAACCTGTTTTTAAGGATGCAACTCCTGTAAATAATGAAAATAATATTTCTTTATTACCTGAGCTTGAATGGGAATTTGAAGATTCCAATCTTTCATATTACCAGGTATATCTGGCTAAAAGTTCGGAAGATTTTACATTAATAGCTACTGTTACAGATACAAAATATAAAATAGAAGATTTATTGGATTCTGATTCTAAATATAAATGGAAAGTAATAGCCTATGACACATGTGGTGATTTTACTGATTCAGGGGAATTGTATTTTGAAACAACTAAAAAGCCTGATATTTCCCAAATGTCTCCTGCCGATGGAGCTCATAACATTTCTTTAAAACCAATATTGTCATGGTCTGCAGAAGATCCTGATAATAATGATGAAGATATGAGTTATAAGGTTGTTGTAAAGGATTCAGAGGAAAATGTTGTATTAACCGAAGAAACTACAGATACAAATATATCTGTAAACTTGTTATTGCAACCTGATAGTGAATATAAATGGTATATTGAGGTGGAGGATAGCAAATTTGCAACAAATGTTTCTGATGAGTTTTCATTTACCACATCTCAAGAACCAACAGTATCAAATCTTGATCCATCTGGAGTTGAAGGTGTAGCCGCATCAGAAAATTTAAGCTGGAATGCTTCTGATCCTGATGGTGATTCTTTGTTATATTATGTGTATCTTAATGACACTCTGGAAGGTACCACAACTGAAAAAGAGTATAGTCTTGAAGAGGTTAAGGATCTTGAACCAGATACAGAATATTCCTGGTATGTTGTGGCTGAGGATAGTAAATTTGCTACAGCAGTTTCTGATGTAGCAACATTTATAACAGCTCAGGCTCCAGAAAACTCTCCTGATATTATAGATATTTATGATTATTATGAACCAGATAAAAAATATACATTTAATGAAAGTAAATATCCATCAAAATTAAAGTTGATATGGAATCCAAGTAGCGATCCATATAATGGTTCTATTAAATACAGAATAGTGGGTGAATATTTAGATGAAAAAGAAATATTAGCAGATAATTTAACATCAAATAGCGCAATTGTTGAGTTTAAAGATGGAAAAACATATACAGTTTATGTGGAAGCAATTAATGATAAAGGAATGGTATTAAAAGGTAAGAGTATTAATTTAAAAATAAATGCTAATCCTAAAGTTATGGATTATTCTCCGCGATCGGATGATAATAATGTTAAGTTGAATCCAACAATAATGTGGATAGCTGAAGATAATGATTCTTCGTATGTTGATGTTTATATTTATTATGGAAAAGATGAAAATAATCTCAATAATTCTGTGAAGATAGAGAGACAATCAATGAATGGAGAATATACAATAACAGAAGATTTAGATCCAGGTGAAAAATATTACTGGAAATTAAAACTTGAAGATGAAATGTATGGTGTAACAGAAACTGATATTAGAAGTTTTACCACCACACATGCTCCTGTATTTAAGAGTATAACAGGAATTACAGATGGTTCAACAAATGAGGCTGTTAATGATGTTGAAATAAGCTGGGATTTTGAGGATCCAGACGGGGATTTGCTTGAATATCAAATTGAGGTATATAAGAATGGCGAAGGAACGCCTTATTATACAAAAGATCTTGGAACGTTAAATTATATAAAACTGGATTTTGAAGTGAATACCGAATATAAATTTGTAATTACAGCAGAGGACAATAAATCAGCAAAAACCACTAAGGAGATTTCATTTAAAACTACAAGAAGTCCTGTTATTTATAATGATTCATTATATCCTGATAGCACAGTTAATCATTTTACAAATGGTAGCAAATTTACATGGACTGCTTTTGATCCAGATGATGATGATTTAACATATAAAATTTATCTCGGCGAAAGTTCAAATTCTTTAAAGTATTTTGGCGAAACGGAAAATAATGAGTTAGTTGTTAATAATCTTGATTCCAATAAAACATATTATTGGAAAGTTAAGGCAATAGATTCAAAAGGAGCAGAGGTTGAATCTAATGTTGTTTCATTTAAAACTAATGCATTGCCTCAATTTGATAAAACAGCATTTAGTCCTCAGAATAATGAGGTTGGAATTAATAAAAATGTAACATTAAAATGGAAATGTAGTGATAGTGATGCTGTTTCTGGAGAATTGACATATGAAATATGGTTTGGTGATGCAATAGATTCTCTATTAAAGTTAGCAGATCAAAGTTTAGCATATTATAATCATTCTAATCTTGAAAACGGAAAGACATATTACTGGAAGATAATTGCAAAGGATAAATATGGTGGAGAAACATCATCAGAAATTTTGAAATTTACGGTAAATCGTCCTCCAGTAACACCGGAAATCGAAAATATAGATGAAGATTTACTGGAATTTAATTTAAAATGGTCTTCAAGAGATCCTGAAAATCAAAGTATAACATATGATGTATTGAAAAAGGAAGAGGGAGCAAGTGATTATAGCACAGTTGCATATAATATTAGCGATACTGAATATTTTATGGAAAGATTAACTCCAGCTAAGACTTATAGTTTCAAAGTTAGAGCTATAGATGATAAAGGAGATATAAGTGAAAGTACATATGAGTATAATACACCAACTGTTGATACAAATATATACACAAAAGAATCTGGTGATTCAGATAAAGTAGAAGAAATACTTGATATGATTGAATTAAGCGATGGAAATTTCGTTTATTTAGAGAAAATAGATTCCTCGTATGAATTAAAGAAAGTAGATTCTAATGGTAATAGTATAGATACTTATAATGTGAATTTATCAGAGCCGTGTAAGTTATTTGAAAATACTTCAAATCATATAGTTGTTGTTGGTAAAGATAGTAATGATAAAATAAGTTTTGAAGAGGTTGCATCAGATCTTTCAGGAACTACAAATCCGCCAGCAACTAATCCATATTCCACAACTGTGGATATTTCAGAAGTTCAGAGTATTTATATTAATTCTGATAATAAAATAGATATCGTAGGAACATATAATTCTGACTCTATATTGGTGGAATTCAACGAAGATTATTCAATATCTATTGCTGCTACAACAATTAGCGATACAACATTATATGATGTTATTAAAATTACCGATGAAGATGGTAATGAAAGATATATAGTAGCTGGAAGTAAAAGCAGCAAAGGATATATAGCAAAGTTAGATAATGCGTTTAGTGAGATAATATTTGAAAAAGAATTTGATGATATGGATAAAATAGTATCTATTGTGGATACAGATCCAGATTTCTGGATTTTTGGGTATAAGGATACGAATATTGTTCTTAAACAGATAAGTTATAGGGGAAATGAGTTGTACAGTCCAATTATAGAAAATAGTTATGGTTCTGAGAATGGAAATCTTTTAAAGAGTAATAATGGTTTTGTTATATTGTTAAATACAACAGATGGTGATATAGAAGTACTAAAAACAGACGATTCAATGAATATAGAAAAACAGGTTATTTTTGGAAGAACAGGAGAAGATGTGGCTAATGGAATTATAGAATCTTCTGATGACGGATATATTATATTTGGAAAAACGAAGTCTTTTGATGATAAGACTAACGGAAATTCATATATTATAAAGACAGATTCCAATTTGTTAGGTTGGAGCACTCCCGAATAAAAAGTTAAAATAAGGAGGATAAAATGAAAAGAATAGCAATTGCGGCATTTTTGATATTAGGAATAGTAATTTTTGGAAGATTGAGTAATATTTATACAGAATATGATTACACTTTTTATTCAAAAGATATTGTTAATCCCAATATGCATTTATTGCATATTGGGTTTGATGGTGGTAATATTCCTTTAAATATTGGAGGAGGATTTTTGTACGATAATAATTTTTATCCTCAAATTACTGTTGGGAGTATGATGGTATTAAAAAGCGTATATCTTGAACCTTATTTTAGATATATTTTTAATAAAGGGGTATATACAGGGATTAATTTAAGATATAAGAATTTATTGTTTTTTTCGGATATTTATAAAGAAGATAAAATTAATGTTTCCTTTGGTTTTGGATTGAAATTTTCCTTGATAAAGTTTGGAAATGAGAATTTCACATATATTGATACTCCGGATAATATAAGTGTAATTGCTGGAAGAAAGATATCTTTTTATGTAAAAGCGTATAATAAAACGGTTCCAGCTGAAGGGATTCATGTATTTTATAGTATTAATAATAATGAGAAGGTGTATTCAGGTAAGACAGATGAGAATGGAATGTTAAAAATATGGATACCTCCGGTATTTAAATCAGGAGAATATACTATTAATATATTTGCTGAAGATAAAGAAGTTAGAATGAAGGAAATAATTTTAAGAGTTTTTCCAGATAGAGTATATAGTTTAAAAATAGAATTTGATAAGGATATAATATATACAGAAATTCCTGAAATTTTGCACATAAAGTCTTTAAAAATGTATGATAAATATGGTAATTTAATTGAAATGCCAGAGTTAGATTTTTTAAGTTTTAAGGTACTGGGAGATTATAGGGAAATAAAATATTCTTATCTTGATAATACAGTATTTTTAAATGAATTTAAAAATTCCGGTGAATATACAATTGTGTATAGCGCTGAGATTGAAGGAAAAGAGATTGCCGGAAGTTCAAAAATTAAAGTAATTGATAATCCAAAAAATATATCAAATACATCTGTAGAAATAGAGTTTCTTGGTTATAATAACGATTATGCAGAGTTTTTATTGAAAAATCCAAGGATATATTTCTGGAATTCTGAAAGTGTTCAACCTGAGAGTGTATCAGTTTTTTATAATGGAAAAAAGGTTTATATTAAAAATAACAGATTTAGGGTTTTTTTAAAGGATAATTTAAAGAAGAAAGTTCAGTTTGATGTGGAATTTTTTTACTGTAATTTTTATAATACAATTTCAATTGATGTAGATCTTGAAAAAAATTAGGTTGTTCGTATGAACAACCTAATTATATATTTCATTATCTATGGAAATATTATGTTTCTTTTCAAAGTTTTCAACAGCTAAGGGTTTTTGTAAGTATAAAACCTTTAGTTCTGAAGGGGAAACAGATTTTTCATTGTTTTCAATTATTTGTTCAATAAGGCTTTCAGGATTATATTTAGCATATTCTAAGATATTTGGCAATTTTAATTTTTCTTTGAAATATTCAGCTTCTTCACCTAAAAGAATTGCACCATCGGTTATTTCAGGGATTTTTGAAATTTCAACTAATTCAGGACCAAATTCTGAGATACCGTTATTAAAAATATGTATATAAGCAGCGTCAACACGAGCTCTTTTTAATATGGCGATTTTTTGGTGAGTTAAATGAGAAGAGCTTTTGAATAAAATTTCAGTTGAAATAATTGGCACCACTTTTTTGTTTCTATTAAATAATAATCCCTGGATAGCGGCAATTGCGATTCGTATTCCGGTAAATGAACCCGGTCCTATTGTGCATCCGTAAAGATTTATATCATCTATTGTCAAATTATTTTCTTTTAAAATTTCATTTATCAGGGTTATAATATATGTACCGGAATTTTTTTCATATGATTCTTTCACAAAAATTTTGTTGTCTTTTTTTAATGCTATAATTATTCCTTTGTTTGAAGCATCTATTCCTAAAATATTCATTTTAATCACCACCATAGAAAGGAGTTTTTATATTGCCAAATTTTAGAACGCATGTTATTACAGGAATAATATTATATCCTCTATATTTCTTGCTTTTTTCTTTAATTGCTGATTTTTTTAGTATTGATTTTATTTCTTCATTAAAGGTTATTTTATCAGGATTTTTTATTTTTGTTTTAGGGAGCGATCTTCCTGATGTGGATCATAATTTTTCTTTGATAAATAAATTTTTTAGAATTTTACTCGTAGGCATAGGAATACAAATTGTTTTTAAGATCTCATATTATTATGATTTTCTCTCTTTTTTACATATGAGATTATATGTTCTGAAGACAATATATATTATTCTGGGAATTTTAGCAGGCGGAATTATGGGTATTTTGTTTAATAAAATAACAAAGCATCGTGGGAAATGGCATAGCCCCATAACCGGAATATTTTTGGGAATAATACTTTATGCATTAATAACCAAAAATTATTATAGCATAGATATTGAAAGTGTATATATTTCTACAGCTTTAGTATTTGGATTTTTTGTTCATTTATTTTTAGATGCTCATTTTAAGGAATCTTGAGATTGTCTTTTTTTATGAGCCATTTTATATGCCATCATTGCCTGATCAACTTCATTTAATTCTTCCAATATGCGTGCCATTAATATATAAGCTTTATAATCATCAGGATTTTTTATGACGAGCTTTTCAGCAAGTTTTAGAGCTGTTTTAAACATTTTTAATTTCATATAGAATTCTATACTTTTATGAGATACGAAGAAATATGGAATTGTTAATATTGATACTATAACGAGAATTGCAATTAAAATAATATAAGTTATTAAGCTATGCTTTTTTGTTGAGTTAGTATTATTATCGTTTTTGGATACGACGGTTGATTTGTTTTCATTTCCTTTTTGAGATGTAGTAGATTCTGTTGTGTTATTATTTTGACTTTTAGCCTTGCTACTTGCTGATGCTGCAACAATTACTTCTTTTAACTTTAATAATTCGCTTTTTAATGGATCAGAAGAACTGTCAATTAATTTATCGAGATTTTCTGGAACAGTATCGAAAATGATTTTATTTGAGCTTTCAATACGTATTCTAATAGTCTTTATAACACCATTTAATAGGGTGTATAAAGACTCTTTTTTTATATCGAGATTAATAACTTTATTGGTTAAATCAAGTACGTTTATTGTAAAATCTTTTAGTTTATCGATATCTACAAGATATATGTTTGAAGCTAATTGCCCTATTTCTTTTTTTAAATCGAAATATTGTTTTAGCAAAGAATAAGTTTTTAATTCTTTTGAATCGATTATACCTTCTCTTTTTAAGAAATCCAGAAGTTTAAAACCACCAAGATAATTGTTTTCATCGAGAAAATAAGTGGAATTATTTAATATATTGTTTATATCCTGTAATTTTGAATGAGGTACAAATTTTGATACAAATTTTTCCATATCTTTATCCAAAAATACCGGTGATGTAATGGATTTATCAACAAAAAGTTGTAAAAAACCAGTATAAGAAAATGGCATTACATATTTTTCAAGGCCATTTAATTTGTAGAGGTATTTATATGCGTTTGATTCCATAATTCCTGTTTCCAGTGTTCTTTTGACAACCAATGGAATTTGTGGAAATATTTTTAGTATCAAATTTGTTTCATCTTCCGAGAATGTTGAGTTATAAAGTCCAAGAGAACTGCAAAATTTGTTAAACCTCTCTTCAATTAAAGGTTCTATAAAAGGAGCATTTTTATATTTGTTATAAAAATACTGTTTTGCAGATATTACTTCTCCAATAATTCCAATAGAAGGATCACCTGGATTTTCTGCCAGGTATTTTACAAATTCAGCCCATGCATCATCTAATGTAGAAGGCATTTTTGATAGATTTTTTATATCCTCAATCGATGTTGAAAAGGATAAGATAATAAATAATAATAAATAAATAATAATAAATAATTTCCCCCGCATTTTAGCTCCTTTCGAGTTCAGGTTTTATATAAACATCCCAGAATACACGGATTATCATTGCAGTTGGAACTGCAATTAAAGCTCCAGTTAAACTGATTATAGAACCTAAAATTAATAATGAAAATATTGTAATAACAGGATTAACCCTCCCATAATCTTTCATTATGCTAATAAATATAATAAATGCAATTCCGTGTATTATGGACATTGTTAGTAAAAATATTAGCATTGTAGTAAGTCCGCTGGATACCCCAACAATAATCATAGGGATAAATTCAAGAATAACCCCAATAACAGGAATAAAATTTGTTACTGCTGCCCAGAAACTTAAAAGTAATTGATATTTTATTCCAAGTATAGACATTGCAAAAAATGCAGATATTCCAACAAAAGCCGATGCTAATAAAGTAGCAACAACGTAGTGTTCAATTTGATTAAAGGTTTCATTGTAAAATTTACTGGCTGTGTCTCTTAATGATTTTGGATAAAGATATTGCAATTTTGCTTTAAATGATTCAAAGTAGAAAGTGAAATAAATGGTTCCAATGGTTAAAAAGAACAGGAATGTAAACGCTTTTTGACCGTATGTTGGAATAACTTCTATAAATCTCGATAGCATTTCTATAGCTTTGGGTTGAAGTGAATTCATAAATTCTTCTACATTATTCACAATGGATTCCGGTTGATTTTGTAAAAGTATTTTCCATTGAGCATTCTGGAAAAAGTCATTTAGAAATACGATAAAATTGCTTATTTCTCTTGTTACCGTTGGTATTAATAATACCAACAATAAATATAAAAAGAATAATGAAGCGATTAAGGAAATTATATTTGCCAATTTCATGGGGACTTTGATCCTGTGCAAAGCTTTTGCCATAAGGTTTATGGCAAGAACAAATCCTATGGTGAATATAATAATTGTAAAGACATCTTTTGAAATAAAGGCTATGCTTATAAACAGAGAAAAGTAAAATGCTGAAAATAAAGCCCCTTTTAAATTGGCACTTAGTTTCATGTTAATCATCTCCATTGAATTCAAAGTATTTTCTTAATTCCTCTATGTTATCTGTAATTCCAAGAGCAACTGTTAATTTTATTCGCGCTTTTTGACCGGATACTTCATTTCCAAAAATTGCACCCTTGTTTTTCAAATCTGCTCCACCGCCGTGATAGCCATAAACTCCTAAAACCCTTCCTTTAAAACATCTTGATACAACAATAACAGGGATGTTCTTTTCCTTTATTATCCATTCTATATTATCAGCCACCTTTGGTGGGACATTTCCTCTTCCAAAGCCTTCAATTACCACGCCTTTATATCCCAATTCAGGTAATACCCTTAATATTGAACCGTCATCACCTGTATATGTTTTTATAAGTGCAACCTTTTCTTCAACCCTTTCTGTGTCAAGATGCATTCTTAATAAAGATGTCCTATAAAAAATTACAGCATCTTCATCTACAATTCCTAAAGGACCATATCCAGGTGAATCAAATGTTGCAACATTGCTTGTATATGTTTTTGTTACTTCTCTTGCAGAATGTATTTCATCATTTAAACATACAAGAACACCTTTGTTTCTTGCATTTTTTGATTTTGCAACTCTTACAGAAGAGATTAAATTTGCAGGTCCGTCTGTACTTGGTTCATTCCAGTTTCTCATAGCTGCTGTTAGAACTATAGGTTTTTCTTCATTCATTACAAGGTCTAAGAAATATGCAGTTTCTTCAAGTGTATCTGTTCCATGTGTAATAACAACACCTGTAATATCATCACGTTTTATTATTTCTTTTATGAATTTTGACAATTCAAACATTACTGTTGGAGTCATGTGAGGACTTGGTATGTTGGTAAATTCAATTAGCTCTGTTTCTGCAATTTCTTTAAGTTGTGGGATTTCATTTAGGTGTTTATTTCTTTCATCTGAAGGAATCACGCCAAGTAATGGATCGTGAACCATTGCTATAGTACCGCCAGTTGTAATAATTGCCACTTTGCTCATAGTAATTCCCCTTTCTTTTATAATATCAAGTCCTCTCCCGTGTTTAATAATTAAGTTAAATGGAAATTGGTTATTTTTAATTAGTTTTTACAATTTTACACACATAGAATGGAATTAATGTTTCATCAGGATAAAAATAATATCCATAGCCATCATAATAGCCCTTTATATTATACAACGATAAATCTATTTTTTCAAAGGTTATATTATTATATTTTTCAAATAAGTATTTCATGTTTTGTGTATTTTCTTCATTTGAAATTGTACATGTTGAATATACCAATGTTCCTCCAGGTTTTAAAAGATTTTCAATGGCATTTTCCAGTAATTTTTTCTGTATATTGGAATAATTAACAAAATCATCAATATTTATCCTGTGCAAAACTTCAGGATGTATTGACGAAGTGCCAGCCGATGAACATGGCGCATCTAAAAGGATTTTATCATATTTTTCAGCAATATATTCATCACCTGAGATAAGTTTTGTATTAATTATTTTAATTCCCAATCTTTCTGCGTTTTTTTCGACAAGTTCAAGACGGTCAATATCTATATCCAATGCATCTATTATTCCTGAATTATTCATAATTTGAGCTAATTCTGTAGTTTTTCCGCCAGGTGCGGAACACATATCTAAAATTCTTTCATTAGATTTTGGATTAAGTATTAAAGGTATTATTTGAGAACTTTCATGTTGTATATAAAAATATCCATTTTTATATAAGTCAGTTTTTTCAATGGCCATTCCCGCTTTATCTATTGTTATTCCATATGGTGAATGTTTTGATTCTGTACTGTTTATATTAATCCCTTTTAATAATGAGATTAATTCTTCTCTGTTAGTTTTTAATGTGTTGGTTCGTAATGTAGTGGGATTTACAGAATAACTTTTTTTCATAAATTCCATAACATAATCTTCCGGGAAATATTTTTTTAGATAATTATAAAGCCATTCTGGAATAGAGTATTTTACCCATATTGGTTCTTTAAGAGCTAATTCAGCTTTTTTTCTTATGAGATTTTTCAGAGTGGCATTTACAAATCCCCTTATTCTCTTATTTTTTGCAATTTTTACCGTTTCATTTACAGCAACATATTCCTTGAAACCGTTTAAAATCTGATATGCGCCCAACCTTAACATCCATTTTGAAGCTGGGGGTGTTTTTTTAAGATTTTTTACTAAAAAGCTTAAATACCAATCAATTTTTATTAAATTTCTAATGGTTCCCCATACGAGATTTTTTAATAATGCCATATCTTCATTTGAATATATTTTATTGAAGTATTCAAATGATGTTTGAGGAATATAATGTTTTTTTTCAAATTCTCGCAAGAGTATGTAAGCGTCTTTTCTAACCATATATTTCACCTATTCATATTATTTTGTCTTATTATTTTATCAATTCTTTTAATTCATCAATTGTATAAACCTTTGGTGGTTCTATACCGTTGAATGAAGAACCATACTCAACGGTGTATGCACCAGCGTTTATAAAATAAACAATATCTTCATAATCTATATCAGCAGGTAATAAAATATCTTCGTAAATTGTATCTACACTGTCACAGGTTGGCCCTGCAAGAGTGAATACTCCAGTTTTGTCATAACTTTTTCCTTCAACTTGAATTTCGTATTGAAAGTTTTCTATTGTTTCCATTAATCCGTGGAAAACGCCAACATCAAGGTATACCCATTGTTTTGCACCTTTTCTGCTTTTTAAAATAACTTTTGAGACAAGTATACCTGCATCGCCAACCATTGAACGTCCCGGTTCTGTAATAATCATCAAATCTTTATGTTTCCATAGATACTCCTGTATTGATTCGTCCACAACCTCTCCTATTTCCTCAACTGTTGGAATTGGTTTTGTATGTTTTACAGGAATGCCTCCACCTAAATTAAGCATTTTTAATTCAATTCCATTTTTCATTAATTTATTAAATACAACACTTGCTTCAAGAATAGCTTCCTGCCATTTATATTTGTTATATGATTGAGAACCAACGTGAAAGCTTATTCCATATGGAACAAGTCCATTTCTATTTGCCCACTTTAATATTGATATTACATGATCGATATCTGTTCCAAATTTTCCAGATAAAGGCCAATCACTGTCGTTTGAACTTGTTGCTATTCGTGCATATACTTTAGCTCCTGGAGCTCTACGTGCAACCTTTTCAACTTCCATTTCGCTATCAACGGAGAAATATTCAATGCCTAATTTCCAGGCGTATTCAATGTCTTTTTCTTTTTTTATCGGATTACCAAAACTCATTCTTTTTGGACTAACTCCAATGGATAATAATTTATCTATCTCTCCCACAGAAGCTACATCAAATGATGAACCAAGATCCCTTAATGCCTTTAAGATTTCAATGTGTGAGTTTGCTTTAACGGCGTAAAAGATATCAACCTTTTTCATGGAATTTTTTAATCTAATATAATTCTTTTTTACCTGCTCAATATCAAGAACCAAAAATGGTGTTTCAAGTTTTTTAGCAGCCTCTCTTATCAATTCGTTAACTTCCATAATTTTCCCTCCCACAAAAAATAATGTACATAAATGATAAAATATAAATGTTACTATTACTAACGCTTTTGTTTAACAATATATTCGAGTTATGAAAAAGGTCCCGAACGGGACCTTTAAGTTATATATAACTTTCTATTTTATTAAATTCGGAGCTTCCTTCGATAGCCACAACTTCTCCATATAATGGACCAGCTGAAATTTTATTGATTTTAACCTTTACAAACTTTCCGGAAAGCTCAGGATTGCTTTCGAATATTACAACTTTATTATTTATCGTTCTTCCTAAGTATGCTCCCGATTTTGTTTTATTTTCCTGTATAACGGTTAAAACTTTATCGAGATATTTTTCATTTTCTTCGTGGTTAATTTGTTTTTGAATATTCATAAGATATTGAAATCTTTTATTTTTAATCCTTTTTGGAATATTGTCTTCATAGTATTTTGCTGAAATTGTACCTTCGCGTGGTGAATATTCAGCAAGGTTTAATCGTTCATAACGTGCTTTTTTTACAAGTTCTACAGTTTCTTCGAAATCTTCATCTGTTTCGCCAGGGAATCCAACTATTATATCACTTGAGATGGTAACCTTAGGAACTGTTTTTTTAATTTTTTCCAATAATTCAAGATAATATTCTCTTGTGTATTTTCTGTTCATTGCTCTTAAGATATTGTTGCTTCCAGCCTGTACAGGTAAATGGAAATTTTTTGCAGCTTTTGGATTATTTGCAACTTCTTCGATTAAATCGTCTGTAATGTCTGATGGATATGAAGTTAAAAACCATATTCTTTCTATGGAATCGTATTTTGCAGCTTCTTTTATTAATATATTTAATTTTGGTTTTCCGTCTCCAAAATCTTTTCCGTAAGAATCAACGTTTTGACCTAAAAAGGTAATTTCTCTGTATCCATTATCGTTATAGTATTTTACTTCTTTTATAATATCTTCAACGGGTCTACTTTTTTCAAGATGTCTTGTATATGGAACAATACAGTATGTACAGTATTTATTACAACCGTATATTATATTAATCCAGCCATGATGTTTGCTGTATGGATGTTTTGGTAAATCAGCTGATATTTTATCAATTTCATCGCTTAAATCAACAAAGCGTTTTTTTGAGCGTTTTGCTCTATCTATGAATTTTTTGATATTCATGTAATTTCTTGTTCCAAAGACGAAATTTACTTCATGAAATCTCTGAATAATGTTTTCCTTTTCTTTTTCAGCAACACAACCTCCTACAGCAATAATAAGGTCTTCTTTTTTCTTTTTTAACTTTCCGTAACTTCCAATAGCGCCATATAACTTATTTTCTGCTTTTTCACGTACAGCACAGCTGTTTAAGATAATAACATCGGCTTCTTGTGGATTTTCTGTCCATTCGAAGCCTTCTTTTTCCAGGATACCAGTCATAATTTCTGATTCATTTACATTCATCTGGCATCCAAATGTCTTAATATAGAATTTCACTGTTTCACCTCCGTTTGAATTTTCTATTAATAATACCTTATTATTATTACCACTAATATTATCTGATTTTAAATTTATATAAAGGTTATGAAGTTGTTTATGTGATATAATAAAAGTATAGAAAATAATATTTGTGGAGGGAGATTATGCAAATAGTTATAGTTAAGAGGAATAAATTGGTTACAGCAAAGCTTATTGGTGAATTTACCCTTTATGATATTCATGACTTTAATAATGAAATGAATGAATTTGTGAATAAGAAAGATATAAACAGGGTTATAATAGATTTTTCAAATCTTATGACTATTGATAGCACTGGAATAGGACAATTGATTTCCTATCAAAAACGTTTGGAAGAACATGGTAAGGAATTGCTATTGATAAATATGGATGATAAAATTCAAAAACTTTTTGGGTTATTAAAACTTCAGGAAGTTTTTAATATTCAAAAATAGGGGGAGATTTTATGAGGTTATTATGGGTTGTAATTGCTTTGGTAATATCGTTAATAGGTGTTTTTTTCGCTACAATTCCAATATTGCCAATTATCATAGAAGCTCTTGCTGTTATTGCTTTTTCTATGGTTTTTGAAAAAGGTAAATGGTTGTATCTTGCTTTGTTTTTTATTATGATTTTGCTAATAATTACCAATTTTATGCCACCATTTGAGTTTATGCTAATATTAAAAAAATGAGGTGATTTAAATGTATAGAACATTGCGTTTTGTTTTTGAAAAAGAATTAAGGCAAAAACCATATATAATAATAATTATTTCTGCATTGTTATTTCTACCGGGAGATCTTGGTAATTTGTTTGCTGTTATTTTCGCATCAACAATTTTAACCAGGGAATTAGAAACAAAAAATTATGCTCTCATTTCAACTTTGCCAGTATCAAAGTATGAGATATACCTTTCTTATTATATTTTTGGAGCCAGTATATTTTTATTATCTAAGGGAATATATTTTGGAATTACCAAAAATAACGATTTAAAAACACTGATGCTTTCTTTGCTTTTTTTTGCTTTTTTTTATGGGTTAAGCGTTTTATCTTCAATAAAAGGACTGGGAGGAATATATGTTCCAATTGTAATATGGGTTATAGATCTCTTCTTGAAATCAAATAGTGTTATAAGCGATTATAGTGTAGTTATGCAAAAAAATATTTTTATAAATATAATTTCAGTATTTTTGTTTTTTGCGTCTATGTTTATTTTTCATTTTACCGATTCTTCAAATTATACAAGAAGTAAGAATAAAATTTTTACACTGCTGGGTATAGGGATAATATTAATAATTGTAGCGTGGTTTTTATTTAATACCTTAAAATAATAGAGGTGAAATTATGATAGAGGTTATAAATTTAGAGAAATCATATGGACCAAAACCGGCATTAATAGATGTGAATTTAACAGTAAATTCAGGAGATATATATGTTTTAGTTGGTCCAAACGGTGCTGGAAAAACTACAACATTAAAATGTATATATGGTGATTTAAAACCTGATAATGGAAAGGTTTTAATTGATGGAAAGACATTAAATAAATTTAGAAAAAGAAATATTTCTGTTTTGTTAGAAGACAGAGTGGTGTTTAAGGGGTTATACCCCTATGATTATGCAGAATTGTGGAAAATCCTTTATCCTAAATGGAATGATAAAAGATATAAGGAATTGATGATGGAGTTTAATTTGCCTATTACAAAGCCGCTCAATGCCTATTCTTCTGGGATGAAAACATTATTTTATATAATTCTCATGCTTGCATCAAATACAAAAATAATGATATTGGACGAGCCAACACAGAATATAGACCCTGTAAAAAAAGACAAAATACTTAAATTGCTGAAAGAATTTGTTTCTAATGGCGAGAATATAGTAATAATGTCAACCCATCATATAGAAGAAGTGGAACTTATTTCAAGTAGATTTGCAATTATAAACTCCGGAAAAACTACATTTGAGGGTGATATACAGGAGGCATTAAATGCGCATAAAATAGTTAAGCAAAGCGAAATGACAGAAGAAATGGAAATAATTATGCCACTTGATGATGGTATTCTGGTAAAAACCAATGAAGATATTGGAAGAACTCCTGATTTTAGAGAAGTCGTTCTTGGATATTTAAAAAAATAAGGCCCACTTTTAAAAAGTGGGCTTTTTGTTTGAGGATTCCAGAATGGTTAATTTATTAAACAGCTTTTTTTGATAATATTTCTACAATATCTCCCACTGTTTTTATATTTTCTAATTCTGAATCATCAATTGATATCCCCAATTCAGATTCAAAGTCCATTGTTAAATCAACCAATTCCAATGAATCAAGTTCAAGATCATCTGTTAATACAGCATCTTCTGTGATTTTTTCTCTGTCAATACTTAAACTTTCTGATATAATTTCTGCTACTTTTTCAAATAATTCTTTTCTGTCCATTTTTTATACCTCCTTGAAGTTATTCAAATAATTCTTTAATAATATTTTCAACTTTTTCTATTTTTGTTATTTTTTCAACCGATGCGCCTGTGAATACAAAACCATTTTCAAGATCACCAATTGCTGCATTATATAAAGCTTTTGCTATACAATAAGGCGTTGTTTTGAAATCACAGGTTTTTATACAATGATATCTGCATTCAAAGGGTTTCTTTTCACCATTTTCAACAGCAACAATAAAATTATTTTTAATAGCTCTTCCAGGCATTCCTACAGGACTTTTTATTATTGTTATATCATCGGATTTTGCATTGATAATGGCCTTTTTGAAATTTTCATGTGCATCGCATTCTTCTGTTGCAATAAATCTTGTAGCCATTTGAACGCCATCTGCTCCAAGATCTAAAATTTTTTTTACATCGTCTTTTGAAAATAAACCTCCACCGGCAATTAATGGAATTTTTTTTCCGTATTTCTTTTCAATAGAAATCAAAAACTCTTTTAATTGTGGAACAAGATTTTCAAGCGAATTTTTTTCTGAAAAGATTTCCTCTTTGTTTTTAAAACCGAGATGTCCTCCTGCCTTTGGACCTTCAAGAACTATTGCATCGGGAATATAATTATACTTTGAAACCCATCTTTTTATAATTACCTGTGCAGCTTTTACAGAAGATACTATAGGAACCAATTTTGTTTTTGTTTTTTCTGTTAAATATGAAGGTAAAGATAATGGTAATCCTGCTCCAGAAAATATAATGTCGATTCCTTCATCTATAGCTGTTTTTACCATGTCAGAATAATTAGTTAGTGCCACCATAATATTAACCCCAACTACTCCACCATTAGCTTTTTCTTTAGCACTTCTAATAAATTTCTTTAAAGCAATTTTACTTGCTTCTTTATAATTTTTCATATTTTCAAATAATCCTATTCCTGCTGTACCTATTACACCTATTCCTCCAGCTTTAGCTACTGCTCCTGCAAGATTATCCAGTGAAATTCCTACAGCCATTCCTCCCTGTACAAGCGGATATTTTGTTGTTAATTCTCCTATTTTTAAACCTTTGAAAATATTCTCACCCCTTTTTGATGACCGGTGGTCATTTATTTTTTAAAGAAAAAAGGGATTAATCCCTTGGTTCTAATGTTTTTTTCATAAAATCAATATAAAAATCCAGTATTGATTCTGCTACAAATTCATTCCAGTTTTCATATAATTTTTTTCTTAATTCATATTGTTGGACTATACCTATTGTTTGTAGCCATAGTAATGCAGCTAATTTATCTTTATCTATATCTTTTCTAATAGAGCCATCTTCAAGGCCTTTTAAAATAAGTAGTTTTAATATGTCATATATTTTTTCGCTTTTTTCATAAGTGGATACAACTTTTGGTTCTTCAGGGTCGAGATCTGCTTTTTCAGATTCATATTTTATTACAAAGCTATAATAGTCTGGATATTCTCTATAAAATTGAATGTATGCTCTACCCATGGATAAAATTTTATTTAGTGCATTTTTTTCTTTTTGAATATATGAAATTATTAATTTTTCAAGTATTTCAAGGCCTTCATATACAAGAGAAAAGTATAAGTCCTTTTTATTTGAAAAATACAAATAAATAGTACCTTTTGCCATTTTGGAAGCTTTAGCAATTTCAGACATCGATGTATTTTCAAAACCTTTTTCAAAGAAAAGTTTCTTTGCTTCATGCATTATTATTCTTTTTTTTCTTTGTATTTCTTCTTCGCTTAAATTTCTTCTTGGCATATTTTCACCTGACCATCAGTCATTTTTCTCGAAAATTATATCATGTTTTTTTAAAAGTGTCAAGTTTAGTTAATGGAGATGAGGTTGATAAATTCAATAAATATGATATAATAACTATATAAATAATATTTGTGGAGGTTGGTATTGATGGAATTGAAAAAGTTATTAAATGAAGATTTAAAAAAATATATGAAAGAGAAAAATACAAAAGCATTAAACGCTATAAAAATTTTAAAAACAGAAATAAAAAAGGCAGAGGTTGATAAAGGAGAAGAATTAACAGATGAAGAAATTCTTGCATTAATCAGAAAACAAATAAAAATGAGGCAGGATTCTATTGAACAGTATAAAAATGCTGGTAGAGAAGATTTAGTTGATGATGAAGTATATGAAATAGAGATACTGAAAAAATATTTACCACCAGAAATGTCAGATGAAGAAATTGAAAAGGTTGTTAAAAAGGTTATAGAAGAACTTGGCGAAGGAGCAAAGTTTGGTCAGGTAATGGGAAAGGCTATGGCAGAATTAAAAGGAAAAGCTGATGGTAAAAAGGTTAATCAAATTGTTAAAAAATTATTGGGATAATATATGAAGAAATTTTTATTAATTGTATTTTTTAGTCTGGTAGTTTTAGGATTTTCACAGATTTCATTTAAAAAAGAAATAGCAATTTTAGAGAGCAATTCAGATTCCTGGATTGCTTCTCGTGTTTTTGATTTGTTGAAGGATAAGTTATCGTATACATATAGGGTTTATACAAAGTCTATTGAAAAAGATACAAATAATATGACTTTGGATAATGTGGCATTAAAAATAGGTATTTCAGATGATGCATCTCAAAATATTATAAGAATAGTTGCGAATTTTGAAGATGAAGAAATTGATTTATCTGAAAGAATAAAGGATAACGATAAATGGTTGAATAATTTTGTTGTAAGGGTTTTAGAGAAAATTTCATTTGCACGTTATAAGAAAGATAAACGATGGCATATTTTACAATTAACTTATTGGGACGGGATAGACGAATATCCTAAGATGTCAAAAGATGGAAATAAACTGATTTTTATTTCAGATAGATATATTGGAAATAGAAATATCTGGGGATATGATTTTGAAAAAGAGAAATATTTTAATGTTTCACTTGATTTTTCTTCAGAGTATTTTCCGAATATTACTGAAGATGGAACTTTTATTTTTCAAACTTCTCTTTATGGAAAATGGGATGTTGTTATGTATAATCCGGATACAGAAGAAATTAAAAGAATTTCAAATGAATCTTTTAATGCATATAGTCCATATTACGAAAATGGAAATGTGTATTTTTCAATTGAAGAATTAAATGGTAAAATCTGGACGGAAATATATAAATATTCTATAAAAAGCAATGAGTTAGAAAAAATTACAAACCTGGAAGGTACAACAAAATATATTCCAGGAATATTGAATAATAAACTTATTTTTCAAATGGAAGATCCAAAAAGCGGGCAATTTGGAATATATGAAAAGAGAAAAGAAGGTATTTATCCATTAATTGATACAGATTTAAATGAAGTTGACCCTTTTGGAAATAAAGATAATCTGGTTTTTTCAAGATTGTATAAAGGTTACTATACTATAATTTTATATAACAATAAAACCAAAAAAGAGATTCCAATAACTCTTGGAATCTCTGATGACGCATTTTATCCGTCAATTTATAATGATATAGTTTTATTTTCTCTGTATTATAAAAATGGAGAACCGGATATCTTTGCAGTTAGAATAAAATAATTATTTTATTGCTTTTTCTATTTCGATTTTTTCTTCTTCTGTAAGTATTTTTTCAACATCGATTAAGAAAATCATACTGTCTTTTGTTTTTATAATACCTGTTATATAATTTGCTTTTGTTCCTCCAACTTCTGGTGCTTCTTCAATTTGTTCCTGAGTTATTGTCATAACTTCTTTTACTTCATCGACCATTAAACCATATTTTTTATCTTCAATTTTAACTACCAGAACTTTGGCTTTCAATTTATCTTCAAATTGTGGATAATTAAATTTAACCCTTAAGTTAATTATAGGAATTACTCCATCCCTGAAATTAACAATTCCTTCAATAAAATCTGAGGATTCAGGAATTTTTGTTGTTTTTTGATATTCGATAACTGTGTCGATGTGATTAATATCAATAGCAAATTTTTCATCATCAACACTAAAACTTACAGCTTTTAATTCAACAGACATAATTCTCCCTCCTTATATCCATGTTAGTTTCTATATTCATATTATATCATAATTTTACTGTATTTCATATATACCAATATAATTTTTATATCGTTTTATTTTTGTTGCATTTATATAACTTTTTTATAAATTAGTTTGGTAATCGAATTGTTTGAAAAAATATATTTTCTCTTAAAAAATAGTTATCATTAGGTTAACTTAGAAAGGCGGTTTTTTTTGTATAATGCGTAATGTAGAATAAAAAATTCAGGAAGGGTGTGATGTAATTGAATTTAAAGTATAAATTACTTTTGATTTTTCTTCTGGGAATATTGGTTCCTTTATTTATTCTGGGATACTTTTCCATAAAAAATTCTCAGGATATGATGACACAACAGATAGAAACAAATTTTGTTAATATTTTGGAATCGAGAAATTTTGAAATTTCCATGCTTATTGATAAATATAAAAATGCAATTAAGAGCATCGAAAATTTCCAGTATCTTCCAATTATGATTAAAAGTATGAATTCATATTTTAAAGGGTTTGAAGATATAAAAAATTTAAAAGATGTTTATGCAACATCCAATCCATATAAAATTGAAGAAAGATATAAATTGACTTCTGTTGATGAAGATAATCTTGAAAAATATGGCGATGATGAATTTTCAATTTCTGATTATAATCTTTTGCATAGAAAATATCATCCAAATTTAGTTCAATTTGCTTTTTCACAGTATATCACAGATATTTATTTAATAAACAAAGAAGGAGATATAATTTATTCCTTAAAAAAAGGTGAAGAATTTACAGAGAATCTCGAAAAGAATAACGAACTTTCAAATACTGCTCTTGGAAAGTTATATAAAGAATTAAAAAAGCAAAATGATGAAAAGACTTATATAGATTTTTCCAATATAGAAATTTATAAGTATAAACAAAATAAGCCTATTTTATTTATTGGTAAGCCATTTATTTATAGATATGCAAGGTATGGTTATATTGTTATAGCTGTGAATTTTGAAAAAGTTGTAAAGGATATTTTTGCACAATTAAATAATTCTCAGGACTTAAATATCTATATTGTAAATGCAAACAATATGCTTATAACTTCAATTGATGGATTGAAAACAGGAAGTATTATAGATAATAAATTGCTTCCAGGCCAGGAAAAGAAATTGGTTACATATAAGAATTTTGAGAATAAATCTGTGGTTGGTGTAAAAGGTGAGATTAAACTTAAAAATGAAAAATTGTATTTAATTATTGAAGAAAGCGAATCTGAGGCATTTCATATTGTAAATAAATTAAAGAGTATCTTAATTTCAATTATTTTAGTTACTATAGTATTTGCGGTTATTATTTCAATTGTTGTTTCAAATTCATTGACTAAACCAATAAAGAAAATAGAAACTAATGTTAAAAAGGTTACTACGGGCGATTTAAGAGATGAGTTGCATATTAAGCGTAAGGATGAAATAGGTCTTATAGCTAACTTATTTAATCAGTTAAAAGCTACAATAAAAAATATACTTGAATCATTTAATAAATATGCAAAAACATTAAGAGGCGTAGAGGATAATCTTGATGCTTCAGCAGGTGAGTTAAGCAAGATTTCAGAAGAAACATTTACATCGTTTAATAGAATTAAAGAAAATCTCGAAGTTGTTGCATCATCTGCAGAAGAAACAACTGCAAATATTGAAGAGATTACATCTGGAGCAGATATGGTTTCAAATGCTGCTCAGGATTTAAATAATAAAACACTTGAAATATCAAATAATGCGTTAAACAGTAAAAAAGATATACAGGTTATGATAAATGATATTGTAAGTATTGAAAAATTAATTGAAAAAAGTAATTCTATGATTATAAAGCTATTTGACAAGAGTAAAGAAATTGAAGATATTGTTGGTAAGATTACAGAGATATCAAAGCAAACTAATTTATTAGCATTAAATGCTGCAATAGAAGCTGCAAGAGCAGGAGAAGCCGGAAAAGGTTTTGCTGTTGTTGCTGATGAAATAAGAAAATTGGCAGATGAATCAAACCTTTCGGCAAATAGTATAACAGAAAATTTAAAAGAGTTAGTTGATGATGCAAGTGAAGCACTTGAAGAAAGTTCAAATATAACTAAAACAGTAAATACCATAGTTGAATCTGTAAAGAATATAGGTATGCAAATGGAAAATATTTTGACAGAGATTAATTCTATTTCTGAAATGGTTGAACACACTGCAAATATTTCAAATCAACAGAAAGTTTCTACTTCTGAAATAACAAAAGCAATAGAGGCAATTTCAGTTTCAATACAGAATATAACTGAAGAGGTTGAAGAAGTTTCTGGAATGATGGAAAAACAGAAGGTTAAAATAAAAGATTTTGATGCTTTAATTGATAATCTCGAAGATATGATAGATGAAATGAATTCTTTTGTTCAAAGATTTAAATACTAAAAAGTGCGCATTTATGCGCACTTTTTTATAATACCTAACATAATATATAAAGTTTTAAGTAAAATTTATGTTAATATTGAACTTTTTTTGGTATAATTAGTCTAAGGGTATAGGAAGAAATTAAAGGGAGGGATCCCATATGAGAATTGGTAATAATTATTTAAATCAAACAAATCAATTATCGACACTATCTAATTTGTTATTAAAAAAGTCACAACAATTAGCAAGCGGTAATAGATTGATTAATGCTGGAGTGGATCCAGCAGGTATGGCTATTGCTCAGAAAATGGATAATCAGATTAGATCAGGTTATCAAGCAGCAAGAAATATTTATGATGGTATTGGTGCAATGAATGTTGCAGATCAGGGAATTGGTTCGATTCAGGAAACTGTTGGAAGAATGAGAGAATTGGCTGTGAGAGCAGGAAATGGGACGTTAACTGCTGAAGAAAAGGATGCCATTCAGCAGGAATTTGAGCAGTTAAAAATGCAAATTAGAGATACCGTAAGAAATACACAATTTAATAATAAACAACTGCTAAATGGTGAGTTTAATGTTAATATTACTCTTGATCAGAATGGAAGTAATAATTTAAATGCACAGATTGCAGATTTAAGGCCTGAAGCACTTAATTTAAATGATTTGAAATTGGATACAACAGATGATATCAATACTACAATTAAAACGTTGGATCAGGCTCTGGAACAGTTGAATGGAACCAGAACTCAGGTTGGAACATATACAAGAAGATTAGAAGCAGCTGCAAATAATGTTTTAAGAAATGTAGAAGATACAACAGCTGCTAATAGCAGAATAGCTGATACGGAAATGGCAAGAAGTATGGCAGAATACATGAAAACTCAAAATTTACAACAGATGAGTACAATGTTGTTAGGTCAAACAGGTCAGATGAATGCAGCATCAGTATTAAACATATTGCAATCTCCTTAAATATAATGTAAAGCAAAAAGGGCAGATTTTCTGCCCTTTTTTGTTATTTATAATAAAGTTGTAGGAGGATTTACGTATATATAGCATTTCTTACCATATTCTTTTATTATTTCCATTAATTTTTCTTGATCATTAATATTATCTTTAATAATAACCTGATATCTATATAATCCTCTCAATTTAGGAATTAACGGTTCTGTTGGTTCAAGAATTTCAATTGAGTTGTCAAATAAGTCATTTATTTCTTCATAAAAATCAAAGGCCTCTTTATAAGCTTTATTTTTATCTTCATTTGAAAAGAGAAAGATAATTAATTGAGAAAAAGGTGGATAATTGAATTTTTTTCTATTGCTTAGTTCTAAATCTATGATTTTATCATAATCATGATTTTTGACAGCATCAAAAAAATCTTCTCCAGATTTAAAGGTTTGAATTATAACCTTTCCTTTTTCTCTTCTTCCAGAACGACCGGCAACCTGAATTAATAATGATGCGGTATGTTCAAATGATGTATATTCTGGAAAGCTCAAGTATCTGTCGCTGTCTAAAACTATTACCAATTTTATGTCACTAATATCCAATCCTTTTGTTATCATTTTTGTTCCAACTATAATCATAGGTTCTTCTTTTTTTATTTCGTTAAAAGCGTTTTCTAAGTCTTCGTGAGTTTTTATAATTTCTCTATCAATTCTAACTACTTTTCTTGAAGGGAAAAATCTCAATATTTCATTTACCACGCGTTCTGTTCCATATCCTCGTGATTGAAGAGTTGGAGAACCACATTTTGGACATACTGGTGGTACATTTGTTTCATATCCACAATAATGACATTTAAGCTTTTTGGTATGTTTATGATAGGTTAGTGAAATATCACAATGTTTACATTTAATTATTTCACCACAATTTGTGCAGATCAAATAGTTTGCATATCCCTTGGTGGGAGAAAAGATAAGCACTTTTTTGTTATTGCTTAGCGTTTTACTAATTTCTTTTATAACCTTTTTTGTAAAAATCCAGCTAACCTTTTCTTCTTTTTTTATGTCAATAATTTCTATGTCCGGCATTTGCGTAAATACACGTTCTTGAAGTTTGTGTAGATTTATCTTACCTTCAAAAGCGTTTTTCATTTCACGTATTGTTGGAGTTGCTGAAGATAATATAACCTTTATATCTTCTATTTTTGATCTTAAATATATTACTTCTATGGCGTCATAGGATAATTGATCAAATTGATAAAATGATTGATCATGTTCTTCATCGGCAATAACAAGTCCCAGATTTTTCAGGGGAATCCATACAGCACTTCTTGCTCCAACAAGTATATCAATTTCACCATTTACAGCTTCATACCATGTTTTGATTTTTTCTGCAGGAGAAATACCAGAATGATAAACTCCTATTTTTTTATCAGGGAATCTATTATTTATTCTTGAGATTAATTGTGGGGTTAAAGAAATTTCTGGTAATAATATCATGACTTTTTTTTCGTTTTTAAAGTATGATTCCATAGCTTCAAAGAATATTTCTGTTTTACCACTTCCGGTAACTCCATATAATAACTCTATATTTTTATTTGAATATAGTATTTTTTCAAGTATTTCCTTTTGTTTTTCAGTAAGTGAAACCTTAAAAGGTGTTTCCTTTTTATAATCTGTATAAGAAATAATTCCTTTTTTTATTAATGTTTTTAATGCGGTAGACCCAGGTTTTATTATATTATTTTGATATAATTCTTTTTCTATTACACAACCGTTGTTTTCCTGAAGAAAATTTATTATATTCATTCCAGCCTGAGAAACTTTTTGTTCAAGTAATTGATTTAAGTCTAAGTTTAAGGATATATACCTATCTTTTTTTTCGATTTTTCTTTTATAGTACAATTCAAGAGAAACTATATGATTTTCAAGCAATTGTTTTAATTTTTTGTTTGCTTCCTTTTTTGTTTTGAATTTTTTATAAAATTCGTTTATAAAAATAGTTTTTTCAATAGGAGCTAAAGGCGATTTTGGTATTATTTTAATGCGAGTTCTATCAGAAGAAATTGGCGGAAAAACAATTTTTGCAATCTCGCTTATTGGCATTAAAAATTTTATAGAAGCTTCTTTTATTAATTCAATATGTTTTTGCGAGATTAAAGGTTTTTCATCGAGTAATAATTCTATTTCTTTTACATTATAAGGTTTTTCAGAGGTTTCTGAAAGTATAATGCCTATTTTTTGCTGATTTCTAAAATCAACTAACACCCGTTGGCCGGGTGTTAGTTGATTTGTTGATTTATATGTATATGTGTTATATGTATATGTTCCAAATACGGCTATTTCATAATAGTGATACATATTTTCACTGCCTTATTAAGATTTTTATTTCCAATCCATTTACTTTATTGATTTTGGTAATTTTTTCTTTTGTAAAGTAATCTATATATTCATTATTAAGTTCTAGATTTATTTTTGCAGGTGTTTTTCTCGAATTGGTAATAACGATTACCTCGTTATTATTATAAACTCGTTTATAAATTAAAGTGCCTAATTTTTTCTTTAATATAATATAATCACCGTATCGCAAAGCAGGATTTTCTTTTCTTAATTTTATTAATGATTTATAGTAGTTTAAAATATCTTTGTTCCATTTGCTTTTATCCCATGGGAAAGGCTTTCTACACCAGGGGTCTCCACCACCATCAAGTCCAATTTCATCTCCATAATATATTAAAGGTGCTCCAATAAATGTCATTTGTAAGGCTACAGCTATTTTAAAGCGTTGCACATCGCCGTTTAATTCATGCAAAATTCTTGGTGTATCATGGCTATCAAGAAGATTCCATAATATATGCCATACCTGAGGTGGATATTTTTTTAAATAGTCATTGGTATTTTTTATAAAATATGATGCGCTTCCACCTTTTGCATATAATATAGCAGCATCTCTAAACAGATAATTCATTACTGTATCAAATGCGGGTTTTTCAAAATAATGTGTGGAATCTTTCCAGTATTCACCGCTTATAAGTGCATTATCATTAATTCCTTTTACTAAAGGCCTAAAAAAATCTTCCCAGAATGAGTCTTTAATTTGTTCTACAGCATCAAGTCTCCAACCGTCAATATCAAATTCCATCCATTTGCCAATTATTCTTGAAAAATAAGCTTTTACTTCTGGATTGTCTATGTTTAATTTTGGTAAATCTGGATATCCCCACCAGCATTCATAACTTTCAGGTGATTTTATTACAGGAAATTTCTTTATATAATACCAATTGAGATATTTTGAATTATCCTGTTTTTTGAAAATATCTTCCATGGCAAAGAATTCATCACCCGAATGATTGAAAACACCGTCAAGAATAATTTTAATATCTTTTTCGTGAAGTTTGTTTACAAGTTTTGCAAATAAATTATCATCGCCAAAATGCGGATCAATTTTTAAATAATCTTTTGTATCATATTTATGACTTGAAACTGACTCAAAAATAGGATTGAAATATATTCCTTCGATACCAAGTTCTGTAAGATAATCAATAGAATCTATAACTCCCTGTAAATCCCCGCCATAAAAACTATGTGAACCAAGTGATTCCTGAGTATATGGTCCATTCCAGTTATTTGTATATATCGGGTCATTATCTTTGTTGCCGTTTCTAAATCTTTCAGGAAATATTTGATAGAATATTCTTCCTTTTGCCCATTCTGGCACGTCAAAATATTTAATAGCAGGATTTTCAAAATCAAAGAAAAAATTATTTTCGGGAATTTGGATGGTTGTTTTTCCGTCTTTTATGAGAAAATGGTATTTTAATATATCTGAAGGGGTTTTTATGTGAAATCTATATAATAATGTATCTGAAAAATCTATTATTTCTTTATTTAAAATCTCTCCGTTGCCAACGAATATTACATCTTCAACATCATTTTTTTTAACTTCAACAGCTAAATATATTTCGCCTTTTTTTACAGGATTAATATATTTCCTTTTTAATTCATGTTTTGCCAGATTTATTATTCCATCACCAACTGCCACTATTTTTTCACCCTCTCTTTTTATAATCAATAATGAATAAATTTTTCCATTAAAATATTTTGTATTGATATTCTTATAATCCAGAGTTTCTTTTCCGTCTATTATATAAAGATATTTATAAATGCCTTCTGATAAATTAAATGTAGTTTTCCATAAGCCTGTTTGGGTTTTATTTAAAGGAACAGGTGAAAAATTCGTAAAATCACCTGTTATATACACATTTGATGCATCTTGAGTATAATAAAAAGAAATTTTTATAGGAAAGACTATTAATGAAAGTAATAAAACTAAAATTATAAGAATATATTTTTTCACGTATTATCTCCTTTCAAATATAGTGCTCCAAATTTCATATCATTTTCAAAAGTAGAATATTCCTTATTTTTATAGTATAAAGAATAAACGTTAGTAGCCTTAAAATCGTATTTTATCATCTCAAAATATAATTTTTTGTCTATATTCCACATTCTTTTATTATTCGATGTATCTCTTTCGATTTTTTTTATTATAGAAATATAATTTGAAGGTGTTGTAATAATAGGGTATTTTACCTTTTTTTTCATAATTGAAAGTAATTTTCTTCCTTTTTCAGTAAATCCAAGAACTCTTAGATATTGTGGCCCTTTTTTATTTGCTTCTGTAATTAATTTCTCTTCTATTCCAAAATAAATATTTAATATGCTTCTTTTGATTCTTGTATAGGTGAATCTTTTTGCTTTTACATCTTCAAATAATCCTTTAATAGTATAATTATGTTTTGCTGCTTCGATGATTCTTTGCTCTAACCCTTCTTTTATACCATAGTATTTTTTTAATTTGTCCCTATCAAGTGTTCTAAGATGCGAAATAAAAGAGATTTCCATATCTTCAAGAAAAATAGGTGCCCTTCCATTTTTCTCTTCTTCCAATATTTTTTGAAAAGTAATATCTGGAACTGCATCTTTTATAAGATCATATTTTTTTTCATTCCATAATTTTCTTATAGCTGTAGCACTTGAAAACTTTCCTTTGAATTTATCTTCATTGTAATCTGCACCCTGTCTTTTTATTGTATGGGGAATGATTTTTGAATTATATTCTTTTAAAGCTCTTAAATATTCAACACCTAAAATATCATTGGATTTTTCTATTATAAGTATTTTTTCTTCTGATAATAAACTGTTTTTTATACAATAATCAATAAGTGCGTATTTTCTTGCATTTGGAAATGAATATCCTTCTTTTAATTTTATTTTTAAAAGTTTTTGATACTCTTCAGGTTGATTATGTAGTATATCAGCTATAACATTTAAAGTTTCTACATCAGAGGATTCACTTCCAAAAACAATATCTGTTACAACCTCTGTTCTATTAAGAGTTCCAATGGAGCCAAGAGCAAATCCGCCAGCATCCTGAATTGAATATAAAAATGGAAGTTCAAATACAATATCTATTCCCATTTTTAAGGCTATTTCTGCTCTTGAAAATTTATTCAAAATAGCAGGTTCCCCCCGTTGCACAAAATTTCCACTCATTACAGCAACGGTAAAATCGGGATTTATTAATTTTTTTGCCTGTTCCAGATGATAAAAATGCCCATTATGGAATGGGTTATATTCTACAATTATGCCAAGTACTTTCATTTATTTATTAACACTCCGTTTTTGGTTCTTCGTGATCCTTTAAAATTTTTGGATTATTATTATCATCAACAACAACGATTTTTGGTTTTGAATTCTCTCCTTTTTCATATAAACCATAAGCCATTATAATTACTTTATCCCCTAACTCAACCATTCTTGCAGCTGCCCCATTTAAACCAATGATTCTTGAACCTCTTTCTCCTTTAATAACATATGTTTCAAATCGAGCGCCGTTGTTTATATCAACTATTTGAACCAATTCGTTTTCTTCAATATCTGCTAATTCCATTAATTCTTCATCGATTGTTACACTGCCTTCGTAATGAATATTTTTTTCTGTAACTGTAGCTCTGTGAATCTTACCCTTTAAAAGAATTCTAAACATTCACAAGACCTCCTATCAATAATTTCTATTATATATTCTACCACTATTTCTTGTATTTAAAATTAAAATTACTATTGCAGAATAATTAATTGTGGTATAATATAAATAATAATCCAGAAAAAGGGGGAGATTTTATGCCAAGAACAGTTTTAATTGACGGTAGTGTATCATATTCGTCTAATGCTCAGATTGTTCATAGTAAAATTTTGAAAGAACTGCTTATTGAATATCTCGAAGATCTTGAAGAAAGAAACGAAAGTTTATTGACCTTTTTTATGTCTTTTTTGAAAAATGAAGATGCTGTAGATATTGAAGAAAGATATGATTTAGACCAAATTATAAAAATGCTATTTGCTCTTTCCGCTGAAAAAATTGATGAAATTGATTCATCGCCATTTTATAGCTTTCCAAAACTAAGCGATAAAAAGGATCAGATTATAAAATTTGTAGAAAGTATTTATAATCTCTGGAGAAATAAACACAGGTTTATGATTCAAAAAACTGCCTATGTATCAAATGGAATTCAAAAAATATATAAAGAAATGATACTTGTGAAGAATAATACAGATTTCAAAAGCCTTGTTACTAACTTTTATAGACAGATTTTGATAAACGTATCTGATGAAAGGTTAAAAGTTTTAAGACAATTGCCAAGTGGTGCTCAGGTAGCCTTTTCTGTTGATTATCCGCAATTTAAATCTGAAGTATTAAACGGTTCTAAATCATTATATAAAACACCATTTGTCTGGGGAGTTGTCTTTGAACCGCCTGTGATTTTTTATACTAAGTCAAATAAGCGTAAAGGATTATTTAAAGTCTTTGATAAACCAATTTTGAAAAATATAGAATTTGATAATCCTGAGGATTGGTTTGCATTTCCAATTCATGTGGGTAAGAAATATATTCTTGTATATGTATATAAAGAATTTCTTGCTATGGCTGCAGGATTAACAAATCTTTTTGAATTAGCTGGATATGGAATAGTTCAAAGAAGAAAACCCGATGGAATTTATTTTTATGGACTTGAAGATAAATATTTTGAAAAAGATGAATATAGAAATGGCATTATTTTTAAAGAAGAAGATGGAACATATGTTGGAATGGTTGGCCGAGATGATTATATAGATTATTTTGGATATATGAAAAAGATGATACTTACAATTCATAATTTAATAGTAATAGATTCAGGAAATCTTCCTATTCACGGAGCACTTGCAGAAATTGTATTGAGAAACGGTAAAAAAGCAAATGTAATGTTAATGGGAGATAGCGGTGCTGGAAAATCTGAAACGCTTGATGCGTTAAATAGATTATCTAAATATGTTTCAGAGGTTAATATATTAATTGATGATATGGGATCACTGGAAATAGATGATAACGGAAATGTGGTCGCATATGGAACTGAAACAGGGGCTTTTGTAAGATTGGATGATTTACAGCCCGGATATGCATATTCTGCAATTGATAGAAGTATATTTATGAATCCAAATGAAACAAATGCAAGAGTTATAGTGCCATATTCAAATTATAAGGAAATTATTATGCCAACAAAGATAGACTATTTCTTATATGCAAATAATTATACTAAAGTTGAAAATGATGAATACATTTCATTCTTTGAGGATTGCGATTCAGCGTATGAGGTACTTTCAAAAGGTGCAAGAATGGCAAAAGGAACAACAGCAGAAGTAGGATTAACCTATAGTTATTTTGCCAATCCATTTGGAGCAATACAAAGAAAAGAAGTACATGAAAAAATAGCCCAAAAATTCATAGAACAAATGATAAAAACAGGAGTTAAGGTTGGGGAAATAAAAACACAGTTAGGTGTTTCAGGTTTTGAGGATGATGGGCCAGTATATGCAGCAAAGGCTCTTTTGAAACTTATTGAAGAACAATAATGATTTTATCTTGCTATAATAAATAGGAGGGCAATAAAATGGATTTAACTGAAATACCAATAAATGAAGAAAAAGTATTTACAGGAAGATTACTCGATGTTAGAAAATATACAGTAAAGCTTCCAAACGGTAAAGAATCAACAAGAGAAATAGTTGTACATCCAGGGGCAGTGGCAATGCTTCCTGTGGAAGATGATTATGTATATCTTGTGGAACAATATAGATTTCCAATAAGTCAGACATTGCTTGAAGTACCAGCTGGAAAGTTTGATGAACCTGGGGAAGAACCTCTTGAATGCGGAAAAAGAGAACTCGAAGAAGAAATAGGAAAAACAGCAGAAAAATGGATATATCTTGGATATATTCATACAACTCCGGGTTTTTCAAATGAAGTGATACACTTATATCTTGTAAAAGATTTAAAAACGACACAAACAAATCCTGATGAAGATGAATTCCTTGAAATAAAAAAGATAAAGATAAAAGAGTTTGAAAAAATGATACTTGAAAATAAAATTACCGATGCAAAAACTATAGCCTGTTATAGTCGAGCTAAACTTTTAGGAGAAATATAATATAATAATAAAATAACCAGTGCTTAATTGCACTGGTTATTTTATTACGACAAATTCAAATTCGGCGCGTGCAAGGATTTCAAATTTTCCATATTTATCTTTCCAGACTTCTCCATAAACCTTTATTTTTTTATCTTTTAAATCATAAATATTTAAACTATCAAAAAAAGCATTGTATTCATTTCTTCTTATAGTTACATAAAAACTACTATCCTGGGATTCTATTTTTAAGAAACTTCCTGAACTACTTACATTTTTTACATTAAATATTACCCATCTAATTTTTCCAATATCCTCTCTTGATAATTGTGTGTCTAAAACCTCTCTATCTTTTGAATCGTAAAAAGAAAAAATACCTTTTCTATTTTCGAATGCACTTTTGTATGCTTTGATAAAATCTTCTTTATGTTTTGAGGTGTCGTCATAAAAAAGAGGTCTTGCATAGCCATTTTCCATTATTTCCTTATTTAAAAAATGCAAATTCCCTTCTTTATCTTTATAATACACATAAGCTAATAATCTTCCATAATATCCAGATTTATCAGAATCAAATTCAAGAAAAACACGTGATTTATTAAGGTTTTCAGTATTGATTTTATTTCTTGTAAACCAATAAGCCTTTTCACCTAATTCGCCAAGCGGTTTATCGCCACTGTGTGTTTCTGGTGTATCAATACCTATGAATCTAACAGATACTTCATCACCTTCATAAAATACTCTTATAGTATCTCCATCAATAATTCTTGAGACGTAATAACTTTTTTCAAAAGAAATTTCAGATGTGGATTGTTTGGAACAAGAGATAGTTACAAGTAATAATGACAGAATAACAGTAAATATAAGAAGCTTTTTTATCAATTTAACATTCCTCCTTTTAAAATTTTGTGGTATAATGTAATGTTAAATTCATGTTGCCTGAATATTATATCATAAAAATGATGAATGTCAATAAGGTAAATAAAGTAAATTAGCAACAACAAAATAGAGGAGGTTGTTCAATGAAAAAAAGTGTATTGTTTTTATTAATTGTTATTTCATTTATTACAATTTTCGGGGCGTTTAGTGGTACAAAGTTTTCTATGTTGGGGATATATACAATGAATCTTGATGATTCCAGGAATTTTGTTGATGTTTTTCCAATTGCATATTTTGATATTGGATTAACAGATAATCTTTCTTTGCGTTTCAATGATTATATTACTTTATCTTCTTCTACTATATCCATTGATTATAACGAAGATGAAACATTAGATTTTAAACTTCCAAGATATTATTATTTACAATATAAGGTTGGATATGATGCATTATTAATGTTTGGAAAGTTTAAATTTAAAGATTATCCTTACGATATGAGAAGATATTATTCTTTTAGAATTGGAGGGTTTAGAGACGATTTAGGAGATAGTAAATATGATTTAGATCCTATGAAAATGGCAATTGGGGGATATATAAAACCGATAGGCGATTTGAAGTTTGGAGGAGCATATAGTTTAGAAGATAAATCAATTTATGCATATTTGGGGTTAGATGAAAGATATAAAAAATATATGTTCTATCTTTCTCAGGATAATAAGCACGACAAACTTTCAGTATCATTAGCTGGATACAACTCAATTAGATGGAATAGAAAATTAATAACACAATTATTTTATAGTGCTGGATATGCTGTAAATTCAAGTGTTGAAAAATTTTCAGAAATTGTAAGCAACTTTGATAAAATAATTGAAATTTTACCAATACCAAAAGTTGTTGTAGGTGGTAAGGTAAATTATTATCCATATTATTTAAAGGGAATAGTATATTACAATATGGATGAAAATGGTGATAATCAATATTATTTAGATGTTGATGCAGCAACTAATAATCCTATAGGAAAAACATGGTTATATGAAGTAAGATTTGGATATTATTTACCAAAACCATGGAAAATGGAAGTCTTTGCGCAGGGAAATTCATTAGATGAAGGAATACTTACAGATTACATAGTAAATTATGGTGTGGAATTAATAGGAGAAAACATCTCATTAAAAATTGCCGCTGAAGATATAAATGGTAGAGCCGATGGAAATCAAAGAATAGTATTGGGTTTTACAACATGGACAGATTTTATTATTACAGAAAGATCTTTAATGAATATAATCTTTTAAAACTTTAAATTAATCTTACAAAGGGGGTAGAGGTATGAAGAAAACATTGGTATTTTTATTGGCAGGTATTCTTGGAATCTTTTTATTAACAGGTTGTTTGACAAAAGAGAAGGTTGTTGAAGATGAAGGAGAAAAAATTTCAAATGAAGCAACAACCACGGTATTTAGTCTTTCTAGTATAAAGGAAGAAATTAAAGAAAACTATGAGAAGAAAACAGAAGGTTGGGATACTGGAAGTCCAGATTTTGTACCTTTAAAAAAAGTTAGCGATGTTATAGTTGTATATGATGGATCAAAATATGGATATGTATATGGAGTTACTAATGATGGGACAGGTATGTATTTTAAAGTAGATAAAGCATTAGAAATATCATTAAAAGATACTTTTGAAGCAACTGGAAGACCATATTATACAGAAAGAGATAAAGATAATGGATATTTTGAGTATAGGTTTACAACTACGCAAGATGATGCAGAGATAAAAATTACTAAAAATAATGTTGAAATTCCGTGGGATAAAGCAGAAATTTTGACAGTTAACAATTTGCCTGGAATGAATAATATAGGTAATTTAGTAGTTTTTGAAGGTAAATATTTAAAAAAAGATGATCATGGAAATTTTGAATTTGATTTAAATGATGATGGAAAGAGTGATGTGCTAATAGTAAGTTATTGTTCTTCAATATTAGATGATGCAGGTGTTCAGGTGGGTAATAAATATGAAATAAAGGGAGTAATAGGATATAATTATGGGTTTAAAGTGTTTGTTGGTGATGCATCATTTATAACTAAGAAATAAAAAGAAAGCCCTTAAGGGCTTTCTTTTTTATGAGTAAAATGCGTTTTTTGCTTATAGTCAATGGTAGAGAAACTAAAGAAGATAAATTATATGATGGATATAGTTATGGTAATGATAGAATTTTGATGTTAAATATAATCAAATGGTTAATTGATTAAAGAGGCAATAAAAAAGTATTTTAGAAAATAAGATAAGTTATTATAAACTAAAAAATGGTATTGATTCACTGATGCTTAACGAAATTAACGAAACTGTAAGTTGACAAAAGAGGAAGAAGGTGGTAATATATATACTCGGACGCGGGTGAGAGCGTCTGGAAGAAAAAGAGAGAAGGAAGAGAAGCTCCTTGACAAGTGAACAGAGACACCCAGCGGAAGTAGATTCAAAGAGTTAAGATCGAACTCGAAATCTTGGATGGAGGGTTTGATCCTGGCTCAGGGCGAACGCTGGCGGCGTGCTTAACACATGCAAGTCGAACGAGGAGGCAGCCTTCGGGCTGTAGTACTAGTGGCGAACGGGTGAGTAACGCGTAGGAAGGTGTCCTCCAGACCGGGACAACCACTGGAAACGGTGGCTAATACCGGATGAGCCCGAGAGGGGAAAGCGAGCTAAGGCTTGGCTGGAGGAGCTGCCTGCGACCCATCAGGTAGTTGGTAGGGTAAAGGCCTACCAAGCCGACGACGGGTAGCCGGCGTGAGAGCGTGGCCGGCCACAGGGGCACTGAGACACGGGTCCCACTCCTACGGGAGGCAGCAGTGGGGAATATTGGACAATGGGGGGAACCCTGATCCAGCGACGCCGCGTGGAGGAAGAAGTCCTTCGGGACGTAAACTCCTGAACTTACCGAACAATAAGGATGGTAGGGAATGGCCATCTGATGAGGGTAGGTAAGGAAAAGCCCCGGCTAACTACGTGCCAGCAGCCGCGGTAATACGTAGGGGGCGAGCGTTGCCCGGAATCACTGGGCGTAAAGGGGGTGTAGGCGGTCTAATAAGTCAGATGTAAAAGGCCCTGGCTCAACCAGGGAAATGCGTCTGAAACTGTTAGACTTGAGGTTGCTAGAGGGAGACGGAATTACCTGTGTAGCGGTGAAATGCGTAGATACAGGTAAGAAGGCCGGTGGTGAAGACGGTCTCCTGGGGCAAACCTGACGCTGAGGCCCGAAAGCTAGGGGAGCAAACCGGATTAGATACCCGGGTAGTCCTAGCCGTAAACGATGCCCACTAGGTGTGAGCGGTAGTACCGTTCGTGCTGAAGCTAAGGCGATAAGTGGGCCGCCTGGGGAGTACGTCCGCAAGGATGAAACTCAAAGGAATTGACGGGGACCCGCACAAGCGGTGGAGCGTGTGGTTTAATTCGAAGCTAAGCGAAGGACCTTACCAGGGCTTGACATATAGGTGGTACTCTGCAGAGATGCAGGGGACCCGGTACTTCGGTACCGGGAGCCTATACAGGTGGTGCACGGCCGTCGTCAGCTCGTGCCGTGAGGTGTTGGGTTAAGTCCCGCAACGAGCGCAACCCTTGCCGTTAGTTGCCAGCACTTAGGGTGGGAACGCTAACGGGACAGCCGCCGACGAGGCGGAGGAAGGAGGGGATGACGTCAGGTAATCGTGCCCCTTATGTCCTGGGCGACACACGCGCTACAATGGTAGGGACAGAGGGCAGCGAGGCCGAGAGGTGGAGCGAATCCCAGAAACCCTACCCCAGTTCAGATTGCAGTCTGAAACCCGACTGCATGAAGCCGGAATCGCTAGTAATCGCAGGTCAGCCACACTGCGGTGAATACGTTCCCGGGTCTTGTACACACCGCCCGTCAAGCCACCCGAGTTGGAAACGCCCGAAGATGGTGAGGCTAACCGAAAGGAGGCCAGCTATCGAGGGTGGAGTCAGCGAGGGGGGCTAAGTCGTAACAAGGTAGGTGTACCGGAAGGTGCGCCTGGATCACCTCCTTTCTAAGGAGAAAAAAGGAATGGGTGTCTCTGTTCAGTAGTGAAGGAGTAGGGGTAGTAGCTCAACTGGGAGAGCGTCTGCCTTGCACGCAGAAGGTTAGGGGTTCAAGTCCCCTCTACTCCACCAGCTCATTGACAAGTGCATAGTGAAAGATAAGGTCAAGGTAAAAAGGGCTTACGGCGGATGCCTAGGCGACGGGAGGCGAAGAAGGACGTGGCAAGCTGCGAAAAGCCACGGGGAGCTGCAAGCGAGCGTAGATCCGTGGATGTCCGAATGGGGGAACCCAAAAGATCCCGAAAGGGAGGCGAACCCGGGGAAGGGAAACATCTTAGTACCCGGAGGAAAAGAAATCAAGAGAGATTCCCTGAGTAGTGGCGAGCGAAAGGGGAGGAGCCCAAACCATACTGGTGTAAAAGGGTGCTGCCGTTGCCAGTATGGGGTAGCGGGACATAATCGGAGCCGACAGCACGAGGCTCGGTCACGAAGCATGTATAGCCGAAATACCTGGGAAGGTATGCCGGAGAGGGTGAAAGCCCCGTAGGCGAAATACATGTGAGTGGCTGGATTATGATCCCAAGTAGCGTGGGACACGAGGAATCCTGCGTGAATCAGGGTGGACCACCATCCAAGGCTAAATACTACCCGTCGACCGATAGCGTAGAAGTACCGTGAGGGAAAGGTGAAAAGGACCCCGGGAGGGGAGTGAAAGAGAACCTGAAACCGTAAGCCTACAAGAAGTGGGAGCTCATAGGAGTGACCGCGTGCCTTTTGATTAATGTGCCCACGAATTGCATGTACTGGCGAGGTTAAGCCGGGAGAGGCGAAGCCGAAGTGAAAGCGAGCCTGAAGAGGGCGGATAGTCAGTATATGCAGACCCGAAGCCAGGTGAGCTATCCATGGGCAGGGTGAAGTTGCGGTGAAACGCAATGGAGGCCCGAACCGGTATGCAGTGAAACGCATTCGGATGACCTGTGGATAGGGGTGAAAAGCCAACCGAACCTGGTGATAGCTGGATCTCCCCGAAACGTGTGTAGGCACGGCCTCGTACAAGACTAACGGGGGTAGAGCACTGATAGGCGTAGGGGGGTAACCTCCGAAACTTGTCAAACTCCGAATACCGTTAGTTGATGTACGGGAGACAGACTGTGGGGGAAAAGCTCCATGGTCGAGAGGGAAACAGCCCAGACCGCCAGCTAAGGTCTCGAAGAGACGGCTAAGTGTGAAAGGTAGTGGACTGCCAGAGACAGCCGGGATGTTGGCTTAGAAGCAGCCATCATTAAAAGAGTGCGTAACAGCTCACCGGTTGAGGCGGACTGCGCCGAAAATGTAAGGAGGCTGAAGCCGTACGCCGAAGCTGCGGAATCTGCGGATTGGTAGGGGAGCATTGTGCAGTAGGGAGAAGGTAATTCGTGAGGATTACTGGACGAAGCACAAGAGCGGATGTGGGCATGAGTAACGAGAGGAGGGTGAGAATCCCTCCCCCCGAAAGCCCAAGGGTACCTGGGGAAGGGTCGTCCGCCCAGGGTAAGCCGGGACCTAAGGTGAATCCGAAAGGAGTAACCGATGGGAAACTGGTAAAGAATCCAGTGCCATGTATATACGAGATAAGAGGGGGGACGCAGAAGGCGAAGCCTCGTGAGCAAGTGGCACGCTCATCCAAGCGCAAAGGACAGAGAAGGTAGTAGGTAAATCCGCTACTGGAGTCTGAAGCGTGAAGGGGAGGACATAAGTCCAACGAGGTGGTAGCCCGGCTGCCAAGAAAAGCCTCGCTTATCGTTGAGTATATACATGCCCGTTCCGAAAACCGACACAGGTGGGTGAGCTGAGAAGGCTAAGGGGAGCAGGCTAACCTCCGCTAAGGAACTCGGCAAAATAGCCCCGTAACTTCGGGAGAAGGGGTGCTCCTTGGTGTGGGCAACTGCACCGGGGAGTCGCAGTGACAAGGCCCAGGCGACTGTTTACCAAAAACACAGGACTCTGCGAACTCGGAAAGAGGAAGTATAGGGTCTGACGCCTGCCCAGTGCCGGAAGGTTAAGGGGAGTTGTGAGAGCAACGAACCGAAGCCCCGGTAAACGGCGGCCGTAACTATAACGGTCCTAAGGTAGCGAAATTCCTTGTCGGGTAAGTTCCGACCTGCATGAATGGCGTAACGATTTGGGCACTGTCTCAGCGGAGGGCCTGGTGAAATTACAGACTGGGTGAAGATGCCCAGTACCCGCAGTTAGACGGAAAGACCCCGTGGAGTTTTACTGTAGCCTGACATTGTAACTTGTCATGTTGTGTACAGGATAGGTGGGAGGCAGAGAAACCTGCTCGCCAGGGTAGGTGGAGCCGCCGGTGGGATACCACCCTCAGCATGATGGGTTACTAACCATTGAGTGTGAAGAGCACTGATGGGACAGTGTTAGGTGGGCAGTTTGACTGGGGCGGTCGCCTCCTAAAGAGTAACGGAGGTGCGCGAAGGTAGGCTCATGTGGGTTGGAAATCCACAGGAGAGTGTAAAGGCAAAAGCCTGCCTGACTGCGAGACTGACAGGTCGAGCAGGGTGGAAACACGGTCTTAGTGACCCGGCGGATCCGAGTGGAAGGGCCGTCGATCAACGGATAAAAGTTACCCCGGGGATAACAGGCTTATCGCGCTCAAGAGTTCATATCGACGGCGCGGATTGGCACCTCGATGTCGACTCATCGCATCCTGGGGCTGAAGTAGGTCCCAAGGGTTGGGCTGTTCGCCCATTAAAGCGGTACGTGAGTTGGGTTCAGAACGTCGTGAGACAGTTCGGTCCCTATCTGCTGCGGGCGTAGGAAACTTGAGGGGGGTCACACCTAGTACGAGAGGACCGGTGTGAGGGTACCACTGGTAAATCAGCTGTTCCGCCAGGAGCAGGAGCTGAGTAGCCACGTACCTGACCGATAACCGCTGAAAGCATCTAAGCGGGAAACGGGCCCCGAGATGAGGTTTCCCACTCCATATGGAGGTAAGGGCAGTTCGAGACTAGGACGTAGATAGGCCGGAGGTGTAAGTACAGTGATGTATTGAGCCGACCGGTACTAATAGCCCGAGGCCTTGACCTTATTGAGTAACTATGCACATGTGAATGAGAGATTGAGGGGTGCAGATACCGGATATGGGAACACGCGGACCCATCCCGAACCCGACCGTTAAGCATATCCGGGCCGATGGTAGTATGGCTTGTCCATGCGAGAGTAGGTAGCGCCCCTCTTTTTATTTTTCCCCCAGTCTCATAGACTGGGGGTTTTTGTTTATGTTATTCAAATATTTTAAATAACGATTCTTCTGGATTTTTTGTATATATTACTAATTCTTTTTTGTTTTCAAAATGATTGAAGTGGTGTGAGTATTTTTTGAGTTTTAATATATCTATATCTAAATATTTTGAGTATTTTATTATAGCTGTATTGTCATATATTTCTATTTCTTTTGCGCCTTTTTTATATGCGTTTATTCTTAATATACTATATTTTATTAGATTGTTAAGTTCTTCAGGTATTTTTCCAAATTTATCTTCTATTTCTTCTTTTATTTTTTCAAAGTTTTCTATTTTTGTTTCATTTGCAATTGTTCTGTAGATTCTCATTCTTTCTATTGGGTTTTCTATATAATTTTCTGGAATTGTAATGGGCATGGTTATCCCTTTTATGTCAAGGTCTATTTTTTCTTTGATATTTTCTTTGTTTATTATTTTCTCTTTTGAATATATTTCTATTATGGCTTTATTTAGAATTTCTTTGTACATGTTTAAACCAATGTTGTTTATATGTCCTTTTTGTTCTATTCCAAGTAAATCTCCAAATCCTCTTATTTCTAAATCCTGTAATGCAAGTTTTAAACCGCTTCCAGGACCTACTATTTTTTTTATTGCTTCTAATCTTTTTTCTGTTTCTGGTTTTAATTTGTTTTTGTAAAGGAAATATGCAAATGCACGTTTTGAGGAACGACCTACCCTTCCTCGTAATTGGTATAATTGGGATATTCCGTACCGCTCCGCATCGTCAACTATTAATGTGTTCGCGTTTGGTATGTCTATTCCATTTTCTATTATTGTTGTTGCAATTAATACGTCTATTTCGCCATTATAATACATTTTTATTATTTTTGAAAGATAACGTTTTTGCATTTGACCATGTGCTGATACTACAGAAACTTCGGGAATTAATTCTGATAATTCTTTTTCTACCTCTTCAATATCATTAACTCTATTATGAATATATAATACCTGACCGCCTCTTGATTTTTCCCTTAATATAGCTGTTCTAATTATTTTTTTTGAGTATTTTGATACAAAGGTTTCTACTGGTAATCGTCCAATTGGCGGTGTGGATATTACAGACATATCTCTTAAACCGGAGATTGAGAAGTATAATGTTCTTGGAATTGGGGTTGCACTCATTGTTAATACGTTTATTCCATGAGATAATTCTTTTATTTTTTCTTTTTGGAATACTCCAAATCGTTGTTCTTCATCTATGACAAGTAATCCAAGTTTTTTGAATTTTATATTTTTGTTTAATAGTGCATGAGTACCTATTATTACATCTAATTTTCCGGAGTTTATTTTTTCTGTTATTATGTTTTTTTCTTTTTGAGTTTTGAATCTGTCGATTAATTCTACTGTTATTCCAATTTCATCAAATCTATATTTTACATTATCATAGTATTGTTGAGCAAGTATTGTTGTTGGAACGAGTATTGCTGCCTGATATCCAGAACTTACAGTTCTTACTACAGCTCTTAATGCAACTTCTGTTTTTCCAAATCCAGCATCTCCAGCAATTAGACGGTCCATTGGTTTTGTTGAAGCTAAATCGTTTAATACTTCTTCAATAGCTTTTTCCTGATCTGCTGTTTCTATGTATGGGAATGTTTTTTTGAATTTTTCTTCTATTTCTTCATCACCCTGTAATGATATACCTGTTGTATGTTCTCTTAAAGCATATAGTTTTATTAGTTCTTGGATTTTTGAACGTATATTTTCTTCTACTTTCTTTTTTCGTCTTTCCCATGATGATGAGCCGATTTTATCAAGTTTTACTATGTCTTTATCTCCAACGTATTTTGAAATTTTATCTATTCTTTCTATTGGAAGATATACTTTTGCATTGTTGGCATATTCAAGCATTATTAGTTCTTTTTTTCCGTATTGAGTTTCTATTTTTTTTAATCCTTTATATATACCTATTCCATAGTTTTCATGAACTATTAAATCTCCAATTTCTAAGTCTTCCCATTCTAATAATGGAATTTCTTTACTTTTCTTTTTTGAGGATATTTTTTTTATTATGAAATTTTGTTTATTTATTTCTATGTTTTTATAATTTATTTTTGAGATAAAATTTTCAAGAGAATCTCCAGAATAATTTTTGTACAATTTTTTTAGATTATCAGAATAAATGAATTCAAGGTTTTCTCTTTCTCGGGTAAATGATGAGGATATACTTTCTTTTTCATTTATTATGAATATTTCACTGTTTTTTATGTCTATATAATCTAATAATGTTTCTTTTTTTTCATAATATATTGCTGGTATTGTATCTATTATTTCTAATGTATTATTTGTGTTTGGATATTTTGAAAGTATTTTTTCTGCATTTTCCTGATATTTCATTAATATTTCTGAACCAGGTATAAATGTGAATGAGTTTAATGATTCTATACTTTTTTGAGTGTTTATATCGAAATAATTTATTCTTACAATTTCATCATCAAATAGTTCTATTCTTATTGGATTTTCATATATTGGAATGTACATGTCCAATACAAAACCTTTTTTGGAATATTCGCCATATTCATATACATTCCATTTTTTTTCATAGCCATAATAGAATGGATTTATGTTGAAGGTTGAATCTATGTTAAATGAAAATATATTTTTTTTCAGTATAGAATAAGGTATGGTGTATCTACTTAAAGAATGTAATGTGGTTAATATGATTATATCTTTATTTTTTAATAGATTATATAATGTTTGAATTCTTCTTGATAGGATTTTTTTAGAGGGTTTTATTGATTCAAATGGAAATACATCATAATCTGGATAGATAGATATATTTTTATCAAATAGGAAATTTTCCAGGTTCCATGTTTCTGGAAATATTATGATTTTTGTCTGTTTTTTTGATTTTTTTATTATGTTTAAGAGTTCGTTGTTGTTTATTTTTATCACCCCATATACAAAAAAATTACGGACTTAAAGTCCGTTTAAATTCTAATATCAAGGGTATGACCACGATATTCATCAACTACTATATGATGCTCTTCATTTGAAGAGTTTCCTTTTTTGTTTTTTTCTCTTTTTTGTGATTCCTGATGGAAGTTGTTTTTGTTCTGGTCTTTTATTTCTTTACTTTGAGCATATTCGTTGGCTGTGTTAACCTGTGATTGAGCTTCTTCATTTTTTCTTACCTGTTCTTCAAGATCTGTACTTTTTGCTGCAACCAATGCACTATTTAGATGTTGTATGTTGTTAGAAACATCTACATTTGCAATATAGGATATACCTAAATTGATTGGCTGTGGCATTTTAATCACCACCTAATTTTTTCTTTAATTTTGCGATTATTGCCGAATGAATTTGTGAGACCCTGGATTCAGATATTTCAAGAATTTTTCCAATTTCTTTAAAGGTTAGTTCTTTTTCATAGTATAATGATAGTATTAGTTGTTCTTTTTCGTTTAGACTTAAAATAGCTTTTTTTAGTTCTTGTTTTAACATATCTTTATACGCAAGAATTTCCGGGTCGTTTTCTTCATTATCTGATTCTACATTTAGTTCATTGTTTCCTATTAAGTATGAATCGAGACTTAAAATCTGACTTCTGTGTAATTCCGCTTTTAATTTTTTTACGTCTTTTACAGAGATTTCAAGTTGTTCTGCCAGTTCTTCATCACTAATATAATCGTCTATATTTTGTTCTGCTAAAATTTCTTCGAGTTTTTTTATTTTATGTCTTAAATCTTTTGGAAGCCAATCTATTTTTCTTAGATAGTCTAACATAGCCCCTCTAATTCTTTTTACTGCAAATGAATAGAAGGTTACTCCTTTATTTGGATTGTATTTGTCAAGTGATTGAAGCAAACCAATAATCCCTTCCTGTATTAAATCATCAAGTTCTACATTTTTGGGAAGGGTTGATAATAGGTTTAATGCTATATATTTTATTTTAGGAAGAAAATTTTTTATTATATCTTCTCTGTTGAGATTTTTCATGATTTATTAATCACTACCTTCACTATGGTGTTGAGTATTATTATGACAGCAGTGCTTATTATTGAGCGTAAAACAGAGGTTATGAAAAAGTTTTTTGAGATAAAAAGGTTTATAAATAGGAATATGAAAAATAAAGAAGTATAAAATATAAGTTCAGTATTTGAAAATTTCAACTTTTTCACCGCCACCTACCTTTTTAACGAGTACTTCTCCAGTTTCAAGGTTAAATTCTATACTTCTTGCTCTGTTTCCGCCTGTGTCTTCTGCAATTATTCTAATGCCATTTTTCTTTAGATGTTCTTTTACAGCTGCAACATTTTTGCTTCCAATGTCCATTGAAGAGCCTTTGAACATTGCAGAACCACCAAATATTTTTGCTGTTAGACTCCCTTTTGCGCCGAGTTTTTTTATATCTTCTAATAATAGTGGGATACCTAAGTCAGCATATTTTCCAGGTTTAGGTGCATTTGGAGAATTTGATTGAGGCAGCATAACATGAATTAATCCACCAACTTTTGTGGTTTTATCCCAAATACAAACCCCCACACATGAACCTAATCCTAAAGTTACAAGAACATCAGGTGTTTTTGAGGCTTTATATTCTCCAATTCCGATTATTTTTTTCATATGATTAACCTCCATAGAAAATCTTTTTTACGAATTCAAACAATTTGTTTCTGTTTTCTTCATTCATTAAGAATACGATTTTTCCTTTAATAATATTTTCCCAATCTTCAACCTGTATTTCTGTTTCTGTAAGTATAACTTCATCTTCAAATGTAATACTCATTACTATTGATTCTGCAATGAGAGCAGCAAATGTGTCAACTGCAACCTGTGGAGGGGTAACCTGAAGATTAAGTTGTAAAAATTGTGATATAGCACTGGTATATGAACCAAACATAATATTTCCCAATTCACCAATCATTGAGGTGGATAATTCGTCGAGATCCGTAATATCAGGAATTTCCATTCCAACACTTTCTTTTATAAGACGTTTTACAGAGTCTTTTTCAATTAAAAATACCAGTGATGAGTTTAATTCACCCTCCATTTTTACATATGAACATGCATAGATCTCGTCTGGATCTTCCATGTTTAAGAATATGTCCGATAATTTTATAACTTCAAGATTAGGGACCGATATATCAACCTTTTTATTTAACATCATTGAGAGTGAACTAACGGCATTTCCCATTCCAATATTTGTAATTTCTCTAAAAGCAGACATAAAAAATTCTAAGTTTTCTTCATTCATTGTTCAGCACCTCCGCTATTTTCCTCTTCTTCTATTTCTTTATTATGAAATACATTTTCTCCTATAATTTGATTTAAATATTGACCAAATAGTCCTGTAGGATCCTGCATAATTTTTATTTCAAAGATAAATTTACTTAGATTAAAGAATTCCTGTCTTATTTTTATTATTGTTCCGTGAAAGGTTATATTGAAATCAGGTATGGATAATTTAACGCTTACGTTTTTTTGAATTTCGTATATGTATTCATTTAAGGTTACTATGCCCAAAAACATTTCATTAAAATCCCATATTACGCCGTTGTATTTGTCTTCTATTAGTATTGGTATTGAAACATAATGTCTTTCCATTGAACGCTTGGTTTTTATTCTAAAATTACTTTTTAGATTTAGAATAATAAGGTTTTCAGTTTCACTAAAATCTCGTATGTCACTTATTTGAAAATCCGCCTGATAGTATGCCCCTTCAAATAATGATTCGAGCATTACTTCATCTCCGAGTTTCATATCTTCAAATTTCGGAGAAATAAGTGTTATTTCCTTTCCCTTGAAGGATTTTATTTTTGCTTTTAGGATGTTGTCTTTATGAAAGATTCTTATACCATTTCCCGGAAAAAAAACAAGGAATATTCTTTTTATAAAGTTTTTTTTATTCATTTTTTTCACCTGTTGTAAAATCCAAATAGTAACAATAATTTTTTTAATAGATTATCATTACTTTTAGAGGGTTCAGTATCACTCATGTTTTCAAGTTTTTCAGCTATTGAGAATAGATCATTTGCAACGTTTGAGGAAGGTTTAAAACTTGAAATTGGTACCTGTGATTTTACACTGTCGTGAACTACATGATCGAAATTTATATAAAATACATTTCTTATGTCAGTATATAAATATTCTTTTATGGTTTTTCTTAGAACCTGTTCTGCTGTATTTGCTTCAGATTTTTTTCTGATCATGTTTATTACCACATCAATTATACCATCTACTTCTAAAAGAGATAAAGCTTTTATAACTGTATATGCGTTTACAATTGCAGTTGGTTCAGGGGTTGTAACTAATAGTATATTGTCTGCAGCTATGTAAAATGGTTTTAAGTTTTCATTATAACCAGCACTTACATCAATTATAACATAATCATGTTCTTTTGCAATTTGAAAAAATTCTTCTATGGCTTTTCTGGTAAAATTTTTCTGGAATGAAAGCCAGTCTTTTATGTCCATACCTGTGCTTAATAGTTTAATGCCATAGGGAGTTTTTATTATACATTCTTCAAGGGTTAATTTTTTGTCAAAGTAGTCTTTTATACTAACAGCTGGAGTAACTCCTAAAAGTATGGATGCATTTGCAAAGCCAGCATCTGTATCAAATATTAAAACTTTTTTGTTTAGTTTGGCAAGATTTACTGCGGTATTAACAGCAACTATTGATTTTCCAACTCCACCTTTTCCACCGGTTACAAGAACTATTTTTGTTTTGTTTTTGGAAAAGGTTTTTCTTAAGTTTTCTGCCTGATCTTTTATTACGCTCATGATATCAACTCCTCGTAGAAGAGGGAGAATATTTTATTTACGTTTGGAATTTCAATATCATTTGGAACTGTTTGACCTGTTGTAATATATATTAAAGGTAATTTTGATGCGTTTAATATAGAGGGTATTTGCCCATATGAAGATGTTTCATCTAATTTTGAAATAATAAGATGAGTTGGATTGCATACAGAGAATTTATTGTATACGTCAATCATATCTTTTAATCGCATGTTAGCAGAGATTACAAGGAATATGTATTGCGGTTTTATTGAGTCTATATACATTTTTAATTCGCCAATTTGCATGTCATCTTTATGGCTTCTTCCAGCAGTATCAATTAATATTAAATTATTGTTTTTAAGGGTTTCTACAGTAGCTTTTAATTCAGTTGGTGTATAACATACAGAAGCAGGGATATCCATTATTTCTGCGTATGTTTTTAGTTGTTCTGTTGCAGCGATTCTATATAGGTCTATAGTGGCAATTGCAACACTTTTATTGCTGTGCAATTTATTTAAAGCAGCAATTTTAGCTAAAGTAGTGGTTTTCCCCACTCCTGTTGGTCCAATGAACATTATTGTGCCAGTGAGATCTGGAATATCTAAATTGAAATTGTTTTTAAATATATTGAAAAGTTGATTTTTAAATTTTTGATTGAATTTCCAGTTGTCTTTGTTTAAATCATTTGGGATGTTATTAATTATGTCTTCTATTAAGTCATCAGATAGATCCTGATGTTTTAAGGTTTCAACCAATTCGGAAATCAAAGGATTTGCACCATTTAAGATAACTCGTTTTGAGAGTTTTTCAATTAATGTTTTTATTTCATCTAATTCATTTTTTGTTGAACCAGAAGAAGTGGTTTTGGAATGAGATATGTGTTGTTTCCTGTTTTGCTGTAATGGATTTTGATTAAGATTGCGTTGATTTAATTGAGGGTTAGGAATGTTTGAATAGGTTATTTTTTTATAGTTTAAAGGTTCAAATGGTTCTTCATGTTCCATTCCTTTTTGTGAATAAAATCTATCGGCATCTTCATCTATAAGTCTTGATACTTCTCTTTGTTCTTCTATTAATTTTAATATTTCATTTTGCGCTGATTTAACAAATTTGTCTTTTCCAGGAGTTAATATTTCATCAATTGAGTCCATTTTTTTCATTTTGTTTATACGCTGTTCTAATCGTTTATTTCTTTCTACCAGTTCATTTATTTCTTTTACTTTTCCTTTTGTATTTCCACCAATTCCTGGTAGATCAGGTTTTTTCATGGTTTTTATTATATTTTGTGGTTCATCTTCATCGTCGAGAACAGCGGTTACTTCTAAATATTTTTTTCCTCCTATTCCCAGAAATCCGCCTTTACTAATTCTTTTTGTGTCAAGTATATAAGCATTATCGCCAAGTTCCTGGCGTATTTTTTCCATAGCTTCTGTAATTGTTGATACTACATATTTTTTTACTTTCATTTAACCACCTCTACGCTGTTATATTACCATCAGCGGAAATAGGAATTTCCTGGATGATTTCGTTATATGATATAACGCTAACATTTGGTATATTAGGCAAAAGCCATCGCGCAAAATAGAATCTTAAAGGAGAACTACATAATATTACAGGATTATATCCCTGCATAATCTGTGATTCTAATTGCTGACTTATATTGTTTAATAAATTATTTGACATTTGTGGAGATAGAGCCAATGTATAGTTTCCACCATATTCAATTGTATAATTGTTTAGATTGTTTTCAAGGTTTTTATCGAGAACTAATACGTGTAAAACACCATCTCCAGATTTTAAGTTTTCACAAATCTGTCTTCCTAATGCACTTCTTACACCTTCAACTAAAGAGACTAAATCTTTTATTTCATTGTTTCCAAGTTCTGTAAGTTTTTCAAATATAATAGGAAGATTTCTTATTGAAATTCTTTCATATAGTAATTCTTTTAATACATTTCTAATTTCAAATGTTTTAAATACAAGAGGTGTAAGCTCTTCAACAAGAGAAGGTTCTTTTATTCTTAGACCTTCAATGAGCATTTCTGTTTCTTTGTTTCCAAGAATTTCGTGTGCATATTTCTTGATTATTTCTGATAAATGAGTTGCAAATACACTTGGTGAATCAACAACGGTATAACCTGCATTAACAGCATCTTCTTTTTGTTCTTCATCTATCCAGTAAGCATCGAGATTAAATGATGGTTCTTTAGTATGAATTCCTGCTATTTCTTCAGTGGCCATACCAGAATTTATCGCTAAAAGCTTGTCAGGGAATAATTCAAACCTTCCTACTTCAACGCCTTTTAGTTTTATTACATATTCATTTGCACTTAATAATACACTATCTCTAACCCTAATAGGGCTTATTACAATACCAAGTTCGTAAGCGATTTGTTTTCTCACCATTGTTATTCTTTCTAATAGATCTCCACCCTGAGATGGATCGGCCAAAGGTATTAATCCATATCCAATATCTATTTCAAGCACGTCGCTTTGTATTATTTCGGACACTTCTTCTGGTGAAGTTAAAGGTGGTCCTGATGGTTTTGGGCCACTACCGCTACCGCCAGATGTTCCACCACCCGGTTCTCCGCCAGAAGGTGTAGCACCACTGCTTTCAAATGTTTCTCCAGATGGACCACCAGCGGTAACCGGTTGTTTGATATAGCCTTTGGTTGTTAAATAAGCAAGTAATAAAATACCTCCGCCAAGTATTAATGAAGGCGCAACAGGTAAAGGTGTTGCAATTCCTAATAACAGAATAACTCCACCGGTTAAATATAATACGCGTTTTTCTGAAGACAATTCTCTCATTAAATCTTTTCCAAGATTTTCTTTTGAAGCCGCTCTTGAAACTACTATACCTGTTGCTGTAGAGATTAATAAAGCAGGAATTTGTGCAACGAGTCCGTCACCTACGGTGAATAAGGTATATAATTGTGCGGCTTCTCCCATGCTCAATCCCTGTTGTAAAACACCTATTGTTAAACCACCGAGGATATTTATTATGGTTATAATAATGCCAGCTACTGCATCACCTCTAACGAATTTTGAAGCACCATCCATTGCACCGTAGAAATCTGCTTCACGTCTTATATCTTCCCTTTTTTGCTTTGCTTCTTCTTCGGTAATGATTCCAGCGCTTAAATCAGCATCTATACTCATTTGTTTACCAGGCATAGCATCAAGTGTAAATCTTGCTGCTACTTCTGCAATTCTTTCTGCACCACGTGTAATAACAACAAATTGAATTACTACGAGTATAAGGAATATAACAATACCAACAACATAATTACCTCCAACAACAAAATCACCAAAAGCTCTTATAACTTTACCTTCGAAATTTTTTCCTTGAAGAAGAATTAATCTTGTTGAGGTAACATTTAGAGATAATCTGAATAATGTTGTTATAAGCAATAAAGTTGGAAAAGCAGATATTTCAAGAGGATTTTTAATGTACATTGTAACTAATAACAGGATAATGGCTAAGGTGATATTAGCCATTTGCAAAAAGTCCAGCATAAATGCTGGTATAGGAATAACCATTAATATAACAATTCCAACTATTAATAATGGAACAGCTAAATCTATATTTTTAAGGAAATTACCCAATTTATTTCACCTTCTAAACATTTTTTAGAACAGCAGTTAGTATTTTTGCTACAATTGCGTACATTTCTTCAGGGATTTCATCACCTATCTCCACAGTTGCATATAATTGTCTTGCTACAGGAGGATTCCTGATAATAGGTACTTTACTTTTTATAGCTATATCTTTTATTCTAAACGCAATTTCATCAACACCTTTTGCAACTACAACTGGAGCTGAATGAGTTTCTTCATCATATTTTAATGCAACTGCGTAATGAGTAGGATTTGTAACAACTACAGTGGCTTTTGGAACTTCTTTCATCATGTTTTCGTTGATAATCTGTCTTAACATTCTCATACGCTGTCCTTTGATTAAAGGATCACCTTCGACGTCTTTCATTTCTTCTTTTACTTCCTGTTTTGTCATTCTTAAATTTTTTATGTAATCTCTTTTTTGGTACCAGTAGTCAAATCCACCAAGTATTAACATTAGAAATCCCAGTTTAAAAAATACTTCAAGTATAATGGAAACCAGTGTATTTAATGCAGTGGTTGTATCTGAAAAGGGTAATCCTATTAATACATTCCATTTACTTTTAATAATGCTATAGGAAACGTAAGCAACTAATGAGATCTTTACTATAGACTTTAAAAGTTCAAATAAAGTTTTCATTGAGAAAATACGTTTAAAACCGCTAATAGGGTTTAATTTGTTAATATCGAATTTTAAAGCACCAGGTGCAATTAAAAATTTTGTCTGCAACATACCGAGTATCAAACTTGTTAATGCAGCAGAAAAAAGGAATGTGGAAACTTTGAAAAATAGATCTTTTTGTTGAAGTATTAATGTAAGTAAAGCATTTTCATCCAAAAATGATGTATCAAGAGTTAAATATCTTTGAAAAGCTGCTTTTAGTCCAATATATAGTGATTTCGACATTACAAAAAATACGCTTGCCACAGCTAAAAATGAAAAAGCAGTAAGCAATTCCCTCGAAACAGGGACGTTCCCTTCTTTTCGAGCTTCCTGTAATCGCCTTGGTGTAGGCTCTTCTGTTTTACTTGGATCAGCGAATAATTGAAGATTTATTTCAAAATCATATTCATTAAGGAGTTTATCCATTTTACTATCTCCACCATGTTATTATTGAATATTTCAACCCATACGTCTATTATTGTTATTAATAGAATTGTTCCTACAATTATATTTAAAGGAATTCCAACTATAAATACATTTACCTGTGGAATCATTCTTGAAACTATTCCAAGACTTAAATTTACAAATAACATAAATGCACTCATTGGAATTGATAGTTGTAATCCAATTTCAAAAACTTTTCCAAACATGGATATTATTTCAGGGAAAAAATGTGTATTTATAGAAAAAACTAAAGGGATATTTGAAAAGGAATTTATTATTGTCTGGAATAATACAATATGCATTTTAAATGATAAGAAGGCAAATATTCCAATTAAAAAAGATAATTGCCCTATAATAGGAGATTCTTCTCCACTTATTGGATCAAATATACCAGCCATTGCAAATCCCATTTGAAATGCAAAGAATTGACCGGCGAATTGCAAAGCCGCAATGGGAATATATGAAATTAATCCTATTAATATTCCCAGTAACATATTGATTAATAATATTGTTATTAGATAGAATACAGGTAAATCTGTAATTGTTTCATTTACTAAAGGTAATGTAATCCAGGATAGAAATAAAGCTGAGAAAACCTTTAACTTTGCTGGTATAGTTCTTGATCCTATAACTGGAGCCGAAATTGTCATTCCGGCAATTCTAAAAAATATTATAGCCCATACCCAGAAACGGGTTTCTAAAAAGGTTACCACATCCATTTTAAATCATCCCAAAGTATGTTGTTAATATTCTAAATGTAAAATCCATGATTTTTTGAGCGATCCATCCAAATAAGAGGCCAACAACTAAGAAAGTAATAATAATTTTAGGAGCAAATGTCAGAGTTTGCTCATTTATAGAGGTTATTGTTTGAAATATACTTATAATTAACCCTACAGCAAGACTAACCAATAATATTGGAGTTATAACTGTTAAAAAAACAGATATACCATCTCTGAAAATGTCAATAAAAACTTCTATAGTCAAGATTATAGACCTCCTGATGTCTGGAAGCTTCTTATTAATCCGCCAATTAATAAGTCCCATCCATTTACAAGTATAAATAGTAATAGTTTAAATGGCATTGATATCATTATTGGAGGTATCATCATCATACCCATGGATAAAAGAATACTTGCAACTACCATATCAACTATTATGAAAGGTATATAAATTAAAACCCCCATTTTAAAGGAGATTTCCAGTTCACTTAAAGTAAATGCGGGGATTAATATTTCAGGTGGTGTATCGTTTATATTTTCAACTTTTTTATTTACGCTTGAAGCTAACATAAATATGTTATCCTGATTATGGTGAGCAACTATTTCATTGATCATAAATTTTTTTACTGGTTCCCAGGTTTTTTCAAAAAATTCTGTATATGAAATTTTTTCTTCGGTATATGGAATAACAGCATTTTGATATATGTCATTAAACACAGGTGTCATTATTAAAAATGTAAGTATTAAAGAGATCCCTATTAATACCTGATTTGGTGGTGCCTGACGACTTCCCATGGCTGTTCGTAAAAATGAGAGCACTATTACAATTCTCATAAATGATGTAAACATCATTATTAAAGATGGAGCAAGAGTTAATATTGATAATAATAACAAAATTTCCAGTGTTGGAATTAATGTGTCAGGGCCAGGAGTTCCGCCACCAATATCAATATTTATTTCAGGTATAGGAACTGGTTCTTGAGCAATACCTGTTACAAAAATTAGTAAAAATATAGCTATTATGAATTTTTTAGAAAGAAGTTTTCTCATTTTCTTTTTTCTCCCTTTTTAATGCTCCAACAAATGAATCCAGAAAATCTCTTTTTCCTTTTAGTATTTCAGAAAGTTTTTCATAATCTATTTTATCCAGATAAGCTATAGAATTATGATTGGATAATACTAAATAATAATCATCCAACACTTTTATAATATTAAGTGTCATATTATGGTCTATATAAAATTTTTTAACAACCCTAACCTTTGGTGTTGTGATTACCCCTTTGTTAATCAATTTTTTCTGGATGAATATTAATAGGAATATAAATATAACAAAAAAGAATAATAATAAAAAAGCCCAGATTGTCCAGTTGGTAAGATTAGTAGTTGTTGTTGCAGTAGATGAAAAAGTAAGGGGCGTTTTAATCACCCCCTAACAACTTTTTGTATTGCTTCTATAACCCTATTTGCCTGGAATGGTTTAACAATAAAATCCTTTGCACCAGCCTGTATAGCTTCTATAACCATTGCCTGTTGTCCCATAGCACTACATACAATTATTTTTGCAGCAGGGTCCTGTTTTTTTATTTCTTTTATTGCCTGAATTCCATCCATTACAGGCATTGTAATATCCATTGTAACTACGTCAGGTTTTAATTCCATGTATTTGGTTACTGCATCCTGACCATTTGCAGCTTCTCCTACAACTTCCATCCCCGCTTTAGTAACGATGTCTTTTAACAACATTCTCATAAATGCAGCATCATCTACAATTAAAACTTTAATAGCCATTTATAAAGCACCTCCACAATATGTTTAAATTTTATTTTGTTTCCAATGATTCAAATAACTTTTCAAGATTTAAATATACAATAAGTCGATTGTTTATTTTTAAAACACCATTTACTTTCCCAACGAATTTACCGCTTTTTGCAGGTAAAACATCAAGTTCCTCATCATCAAAAGAGATAACATTATTTACTTTGTTTACCAAAATACCAATTTCTTCTTTTTCGTGTTTCATTATTATAATACTATCAAAAACAATATCTTCTGGTACTTCTAAATCTAATATTTTTGTTAAGTCAAATACAGGAACTATACGCCCCCTTAAATTAACCACACCTTCAATAAAGACTCTTGAGTTAGGAACAGGTGTAATTTCTTCTTTTTCTATTACCATTTCAACATAATCTACGTCAATTCCAAATTCCTGATTAACAACTTCAAAAGAAAGTATTTCCTTTTGCATTATATCACCCCATTATTGTTCGTTTAAATTGGTTATATCGAGTATCAAAGCGATTCTACCGTCACCAAGTATAGCGCCACCACTGAATTCTTTTACACTATTAAGATATTTTCCAAGTGATTTTATAACAATGTCATCCTGTCCAAGTAAATTATCAACTACAACACCATATTTTCTATTTGCTGTTTTTACAATAACAATTTTTTCAACAAAATCTTCTTCTTTTGGAGGCATTTTGAATAATTCTCTTAATCTAATAAGAGGAATTATTTCGCCTCTTAATACAAATACTTCGTTACCCTGAACAATTCTTATTTCTCCATCTGTAATTTTTTGTGTTGTATCAATGTTTGCAATTGGAATTGCATATACATAATCGTCAAGTGTAACTAATAATACCTGAATAATAGATAATGTAAGAGGTAATCTTATGGTGATTTTTGTTCCAACATCTTTTTTGGATGATATTGTAACAGAACCATTTAATGATTCTACTACTGTTTTTACAACATCCATTCCAACGCCACGACCTGATAAATCAGTGGCCTGTTTTTTGGTTGAAAATCCTGGAAGGAATATAAATGAGAATACTTCTTCATCGCTCATTGTTGGTACCATTGCAGGGTCAACAAGTCCTTTTTCAATGGCTTTGTTTGCAATAAGGTCTCTGTCTAAACCTCTACCATCATCTTCAACGCTTATTACAACACCATCGCCTTCATGCCATGCTGAAAGTTTAATAGTTCCAACTTTAGGCTTTCCTTTTTTAATTCTTTCTTCTACAGGTTCTATACCATGGTCTATTGAGTTTCTTATTAAGTGTACTAATGGATCGCCAATTTCATCAACAACTGTTCTATCTAATTCTGTATCTTCACCTTCTATAATTAATTCAACATCTTTTCCTAATTTTTTAGATGTGTCTCTAACAAGTCTTGGGAATCTGTTGAATACAAATGCAATAGGTATCATTCTTATTTTCATAACAATGTTTTGTAAATCAAGGGTGATTCGGCTTAAATTAGCTAAACTTTCATCTACTTCTTTGATTTCGTATTTTCTTAAAGTTTCAGTAATTCTACTTCTTGAAATAACCAATTCAGCCATTAAGTTCATTAATTGGTCAAGTTTTTCTATGTCAACACGTACTGATTGTAATTGAATTTTCTTCTTTTCGTGTGTGGTTGAAGATGTTTTTTGAGTAGAAGAACCTGAATTTTTTGCCTGTTTGCTGTCTTCTTTTTTATCCTCACTTTTTACCTGTTTTTCAAAATCGGAGTCTTCAAATTCATTTACGGCAACGCTGGCAATTTCAGAGATTTGCATTATGCTTTCTCTTATTTCGTCAGCTGTTTTATTTACAATAATTCCAAGTTGAATTTCAAGATCGAATTTTTCATCTTCAATATCCTGAGATGAAGGATGTGTATAGACAACTTCTCCACCAAGATCATCAATTTTATGCAATACCATAAATGCTCTTGCTGATTTTAACTGAACATCTTTATCAAATACAACAGTAATGAGATAGAATTTTAAACCTTTTTCTTTAGCATTTTCATATAGATGTTTAAGTGATTCTCTTGTAATATCATCTAAATGAGATAATTTTGATTCTGAATCTTCAGAATCCTCAGAAGTGGAAGTTGTTTCACTAACTTCTTCTGATTTTGTTTCAGAGCTTTCTCCACCACCAATTTCTGCTTTTTCTGCATATTCTGTTAATGCATTTATAAGTTCGTCAAGAGAAGAGAGATCACCTTTACCGCCATTTGATATGTCGGCAATACTTTCTGTTAATGCATCTAATGTTTTAAATAGTAAATCAATTAAATCTTCAGATACTTTTGTTTTTCCTTTTCTTATTTCGTCAAGAAGGTTTTCCATTTTATGAGAAACCTTTGCAATCTTATCAAAGCCCATAGTTCCAGCCATACCTTTAAAGGTATGCATAACTCTAAAGATTTCATTGATTTTTTCCATATCTTCAGGGTTGTTTTCTAAGTCTAACAATTCGTCATTAAGACGTTGTAAGTTTTCATTCGCTTCATCAATAAATACGCTTAAATAAACGTCCATATCTCCCATAATAAAACCTCCTAAAGGAATATTTTAATAAATCTTATTATCGAGTAGTATACAGCTTTTTCGCGGATAGTTTCTCTATCTCCTGAGAAAAAATGTTTTTCAGATAGGATCAGATCTTTATTCTTTGAATAAAAGCCAAACCACACGGTACCTACTGGCTTTTCTGGCGTTCCGCCGCCTGGCCCTGCAATTCCGCTAATTGATATAGCGTAATCGGTGTTAAATTTAGAGCTAACATTTTTTGCCATTTGTTCCACTGTTTCTTTACTTACAGCACCATATTTTTCAAGTGAATTTATATCAAGAATATTTTCTTTAATTTCATTTGAATATGCGATAATAGCACCTTTAAAAACCATAGATGATCCTGGAATATCGGTAATTATTTTGGATAAAAGACCACCTGTACATGATTCAGCAAAAGATATAGTCTGTTTCAATTCTTTTAGTTTATTATATAAATGTAGAGCAGGATTTTCGGGTATAATATAATCCTTAATTTTTTTGTTTTTATGAATTTTATCTATAATCGCTTCATTATCTTCTTTTATTATAACAGAAGGTCCTATTGATAAATTTAGTTTTGTAGAATATTTTATATCTTTTAGTTCTTTTTCGAGAATAGACATTAAATTTGATTCGGTAATTCCGTGAAATTGGATTTTGGTAAAATTTCTGGGTGTTGTCTTAAATTGTAAAAAAAAGTTTATTAGATGATTGTTAAATATATTAATAGCTTCTTTTGGAGGACCTGGTAATATTATATAATATATATCTTTTTCTTTAATCAATTGCCCTGGGGCACTTCCTAATTCATTAGGTAAAATTTTTGCATTATCAATTATATAGGCCTGTTTTTTTAGTAAAGGATTAATAGATTTCCCTGCTTTTTTATATCTTTCCTGAATTGTTGTACAGAGTTTTTCATCATATTTTAAATCTTTATTTAAAAATTTTGCAACAGCTTCCCTGGTTAAATCGTCTTCAGTGGAACCTAAGCCACCAGTAATGATAATGATATTGTTTTTTTGTTGAACAAGGAATTTAAGGCCATTTATAATATTTTCAATATTATCTGCAACATTTATATGGTAAGTTATATTATATCCTAACTGATTGAGTTTTTGAGATAGTTCTTTAACGGTAATATTGGTAATATCACCTTCTATTAGTTCATCGCCTGTACTTAAAAAGCCTATTTTAATATATATCACTCCCATATAATTCTTACTTATATTTTACCACAAAAATCGAAAAAATTGACAATAAAATTTAATTGGAATATGTAAATAGGTATGATTTTGTTATATGTGAAAAGTATCGGTAATTTTTAAAAGAAAAAACTCAGATTAATCTTTTTGTGAAATTAATACAATTATGCTTTTTGGTGAAACTGGATAAAACTGTTCGTTGTAAATTTCCGGTATTTCTAAAAAGTCATCAGGACTATTCAGGTTTGTATCGATTATTCTATACCACTGTTTATTTTGAAGTTTTGGAAGTTCAAAGTTTAATGTATCGGTGTAAAAATTCATGGCTACATATATATCATTGTCTTCAGGGGTATCTGGATCATTATAATCAGAACCGCTAATCATAAAAGCAAGAGTTCTGGAAAAGTATGAAAAGTCAGGATTAAATAATTTTACACCATGCCATGTTATATCTGGAATTCCATCACCTGTGTAATCTCTACCTGTGAAGAAATGTTCTCTTCTAAGTGTATGATGTTTTTTTCTAAAAGTTATTAATAATTTTAGAAATCGATATATATCATTAAATTTTTCTTTTCTACTCCAATCAACCCAGTTTTTTATTGTATCCTGACAATAGGCATTATTATTTCCGTATTGGGTTCTACAGAATTCATCACCCATATATATCATAGGTGTTCCCTGAGAGAGCATTAATATGGTGAAAAAATTTTTAATTTGCTTTTTTCGTAAATTTATGATATTGATATCATCTGTTTCGCCTTCTACACCATAATTATAACTATAATTGTCGTTGGCTCCATCTCTGTTATTTTCGCCATTTTCTTCATTGTGTTTTTCATTATAAGAAACAAGATCCCATAATGTAAAACCGTCATGTGATGTAATGAAATTAACACTTACTACAGGGGATTTGTTTCCATATAAATCCTCACTTCCTGCAATTCTACAGGCTATTTCTCCGACCTGGCCTTCATCACCTCGCACAAATTTTCTTACTACATCTCTGAATTTTCCATTCCATTCAGCCCAACCCTCAGGAAATGCGCCTAAAAAGTATCCTCCTGCGGCATCCCAGCCTTCTGCAATAAGTTTTGTTCCTGAAATAATCGGATCTTCTGCAATATCTTTTAATAATGAGAGATCACCAATCCAATTGCCGTTTTGGTCTCTTCCCAATATTGCAGCCAGGTCAAATCTAAATCCGTCTATATGCATTTCTGTAACCCAATATCTTAAACTATCTATAATTAGATTTTTTACAGCTGGATGATTGCAATTTAATGTGTTTCCACAACCGGAATAATTTTCATAATACCTTTTATTATTTTTATTTAGAACATAATATATTTCATTATCAATTCCACGAAATGAAAGAGTTGGTCCCTGTTCATTTCCTTCTCCTGTGTGATTATAAACAACATCAAGAATAATTTCAAAGCCTTCTTTATGAAGTTTTTTTACAAAATCTTTGAATTCAAAAACCTGTTCTCCTATTTTTATTCCTGTGGAATAATTTCCAGTTACTGCAAAAAAAGCAAGAGGATTATATCCCCACACATCTTTTAATCTTTCACCAGTTATTGGATTGGTTCTGGCGATGGAATCTGGATTAAATTCAAAAACAGGCATTAATTCAATAGCATTAACTCCCAATTCTTTTAAATGATCTAATTTTTCAAGAATACCTTTAAATGTTCCTGGGTTTTTAACTTTTGAATTTGGATTCATTGTAAATAATCTAACGTTCATTTCGTATATTATTAAATCTTTAAAGGGTATATTTGGGCGTATATCATCATCCCAATTATATTTTGTATCGTTTATAACAATTGATTTTGTAGGACTTACAGCAGAATCTAAAGTGGAAAAAGAAAGATCGAGTAATGGAGAAATTCTATCGTATCCGTATACACTTTCTTCATCCCAGTTATATGAACTTGAAATGGCTTTTGCATAGGGATCAGATAAAAGTTTATATTTATTGAAGCGTTTTCCATTTTTAGGATCATATATGCCATCAATTCTCCAACCATAGAATTGACCATGTTTTATTCCATGTATATAAATATGCCATGTATTTCCTGTTTTGTTTTTTTGTGGATCAAGAATGAAGATGTGAGAAGGTTTTTCATCATAAAAATTTTGATATAATTCTAAAGTTACAGATTCTCCATTTTTTGAAAAAATAGCAAAATTAACTCCTCCTGGATCAACTGTTGCACCAGGTTTTGGATATCCTCTTGAAGTTTTTAATTTTACAGAAGAATCTGGATTGTCGTAATAAAAATCATTGTTTTTCATGTTTTATTATTTTTATCCTCCATAGCTTTTTTTAAGGCTTTTTTTACTTCAATATCCTCGTTTTTTAATTCTTTGATTAAATCACCTATTGTCCAGTTAACATTTACCTTTGTTGTTGTTGCAAAGATTATTCTTGGTAATCCTTCAGTGTTTTTTATTGCTTTCATTATTTTATTTATTTCCTCGCTGGAAAAACCATTTAATATTATAGTTGGCGTGTCTTTTATTTCATCATACATTTTATATTCCTCCTGTTCAATCTTGATAACATTATAATTATATCATAAATACAACATAAAGATAAATTTTTATTAAATTTCAAGTTCTTTGAAAAATTTAAGGTTTACCTTTTTAGGTAAAAATCCGGATTTTTTATCGTTTTTTTCTATTTTGCCTTCGTTGATTTTGAGAACTTCTGCCATTATTTTCTTTATTCTTTGAGTACAAAATTCACCCTGACAAAAACCCATAGTTGCTCTTGTTCGACGTTTAACAGCATCGACAGTTTTTATAGGGATTTCCCGTGTTAATGCATCTATAATTTCTTTTTTGCTTACCATTTCACATCTACAAATTATTTGATCAGGAGAATCAATATTAAGCATATTATTTACTTCTTTATATGAAAGGTTCTTTTTTATTATAATAGGAGGTCTATATGGATCAAAATCATTTTTCTTTAATAATTTTAGACCAGAATTTTTCAATATATTTATCACCATTTTTGCAATAGCTGGTGAGGATGTCAAGCCAGGTGATTCTATTCCAGCAACGTTTATAAAACGTTCTTTTGTTTCTTCTATAATAAAGTCTCCAGTTGAAGGTGTAGGCCTTATTCCGGAAAAAGAAGTTAAAACTTTTCGTAAATCTATTTCAGGAACAGATTTTCTTGCGGTTTTTATTATATATTTTAATGTTTCAATATCTGTACCTGTATCGTCTTTATCGGTATTTTCATCAGCATTTGGCCCAATTAGAAGATTTCCATGATATGTTGGTGTAACAAGAATTCCTTTTCCTTTTTCTGTAGGGGTTTGAAAAATAACTCTATTTACTATTTTTCCATATCCTTTATGAAAAAGTATATATTGACCTTTTCGAGGTTTTATATAAAAATTTAGAATGCCAACCATATAAGCGATTTTATCGCTATACACTCCTGCTGCATTTATAATATATTTTGCTTTATAAGAATCTTTAGAGGTTTTTATGTAAAAGTGATCTGTGCTTTCTGATATATCCAGAACTTCGTTTTCCAGTTTTAATTCAACACCATTTTTTATTGCGTTTTCAGCTAATGCTATTGTAAACTCATATGGTGAGGTTATACCAACATCTTCAGCTAATAAGGCGATTTTTGCATTTCCGTTTATGTTTGGTTCTAAAGATAAAATTTCATCTGTATAGATAATTTTCATGTCATTAACTCCGTTTTTTAATCCATTTTCGTATAATTTTTGAATATTTTTTTCATCGTTTTCATCAAATCCTAATACTAAAGCTCCAGTTTTTTTATAACCGAAATTTAATTCGTCATTTAATTTTTCATATAATTTATTTCCTTCAACGCATAATTTTCCTTTTAATGTTCCGTGTTTTGCAGCATATCCTCCATGAATAATACCGCTATTCGCTTTTGAAGCACCATTGCTTACATCGTCGCTTTTTTCGAGTAATAAGATTTTTAAGTGGTATTTTGATAACTCTCTTGCAATAGCGCAACCTACTACTCCTGCACCAATAATGGCTATATCATACATAATTATCCCCCCGTAAATATATATTCAATTTGAAGTTTCATTGTATTGGAAAAAATAAAAGCTTGTTCAAGCAACTTGAGTGCTAATCTTCAAAAATTCTCTTTGAAAGTAGAAAAATAATATTCTCTCATACGGCAAGAATTTTTGATCCTTGTTCTATAAAAAACACTCCTAAAAAGGTTCCTTCAGGCGGTGAAATTTCTTATAATTGTGAAAAATAAAAACTCTTTCAGACAACTCGAACGCTGATCCTCAAAAACTGCTCATATTCGCGGGGTCGCTTAGATTCTGCATCCCTGCAGAAGCTGCGCTCAAAAAAACATCCTGTTTTTTTGACCCTCTCCATTCGCAGTTTTTTCGGGCGTTCTTCGAGTCTTCATTCGTTTTTATTTTTCACAATATTTTTGTTGTTCCGGCTCAAGCAATATCTTCGTTTGGGAAATTCTTAGTCTTTGTTCGTATTATTTTTTTACTTTCATCTTTTCATTTATATTTAAGAAAATAGTTAGAATAATGTGAGCGAAAACTTGAAAATTTTTGAGGATTAGAATTTTCTACCGTTTGAGCGAACATTATTCGTACTATTTTCTTCACCAGTTATTTTTATTTTTTACAACTGTCCTATAATGCCTGTTGTAAAAAATCTTCGTTCTGGTTAGTTTTATTACTTCTATTATACAACAAAAAAGCGCAGGATTTTAATCCTGCGCTTTTTCTGGTGGCGGCGAAGAGACTCGAACTCTTGACACTGCGGGTATGAACCGCATGCTCTAGCCAACTGAGCTACGCCGCCATATAAAAAATGGTAGCGGGGGTAGGATTTGAACCTACGACCTTCGGGTTATGAGCCCGACGAGCTACCAGGCTGCTCCACCCCGCACCACGTAATTTCCTTCTCTATAAATAAAATGGTGCCGAGGGAGGGACTTGAACCCTCACGGGTGTCTCCACCCAACGGATTTTAAGTCCGCAGCGTCTGCCAATTCCGCCACCTCGGCAACCTTTCTGGTTGAAAAACCATGATTATTCTACCATCTTTTTCCCTTTTTGTCAATACTTTTTTCGTTACAAGTTTTTGAATTTGTTTTTTTCGAAGTTTATTATTAATTCGTTTGGGGTGGTATCTGCAACTATTTTTCCATTATTTAAGATAATAACTCTGTTGCATATGTCTAAATATCTAAAGAGATTTCTTGTTGCAAATATTAGAATTCTATTTTGTTTTATTTCATTAATCACATCTTTTATACGTTTTAATAACGAATCATCTATATGATCTAAAATTGAATCAAACATGAAAACATTTGGATTTCTTGCAAGTGAGATAAATAAAAGCAAAGATAATTTATCCGCTGATGACCAATTTGATAGATTATCATAATATTTTAAATTACTTAAATCGAGGAATTTATCAACAAGATCCAATCTTTTTAATAAAGAAATGTGTTCATAGGATAAATTTTGTGGACTTACTCCTAAAGATAACTTCAGGAGTTCTTTTAAAGTTATGTAATTTAGATTTTGTAAATATTGCGGTTCAACATATGTAATATTACTTCTTAAATATTTTTTATCCTGTTCTCTAACGTCTTTTTCACCAAATTTTATTTCACCTTTTCCGTAAACGTTTTCAAATAATTCCTCATTTAAATGTACAAAAGCTCTTAAAAGAGAGGATTTTCCAGAATTTCTCTCGCCATATATTAAAACAGAATCATTTGGATATAATTCAATATCTATAGCTTTTAGCACTTCTTTATTATTCATATATAATGAAAAGTTTTTTGCGGTTATTAATGGGGTATCTATATCATAAATCACGTTTTCACCCTTTTGATTTTATTTTATCTGATTCTGACTCCTTATTTGCATTTTCTATGGAATTAAAGAATCTTTTTTTAGTAAAATCCTTTAAAACTTCTTCATTTTCAATATCTTTTAATGTTTTAAGAAAATCGTATTGAGATAAGATGTTTATGTTCTTCTTCTGATAGTCCATATATACACCTCCCATTAGTAGGTCTATATATATAATAATACAAAAATATATACATTATTTTGAAGTTATATTTATTTTACAAATACAAAATGTAAAAATTTCTTTTTATGCTTCTATGTAAAATATAATACAGGCATAATTTATCAATAGTAATTTACTTTTGAATAAGTAGAATAATGTTAGGTTAATAAACCAATACTAAATTATTAATTTCGAAAAATAGGTGTTTGAAAGAATAAGGTAAAAGAATTTTAATAAAAAAGTGCTTGACAAATTCTATAAGTTATTGTATAATCTATACGGTTTTGCTGACGCCTGCCGAGGTGGTGGAATCGGCAGACACGCATGGTTGAGGGCCATGTGGGAGTTTATCCCGTGCGGGTTCAAGTCCCGCCCTCGGCACCAAAAAACCGGCTGATTACTCAGCCGGTTTTTTTATTTTTTTCATTATGCTGTTTTTGTGATTTAATAGAACGACTATTCCACCAATTAATAAAACGAAATAATAAATACTAAATCGCCATAATACAATTGTGGCATTTAATTTATGAATATTAAGTATATCTTTGAATAATAATAAGAATATTCCTTCTGCACCACCAGCGGTTCCCGGTGTTGGGATTATTGATGAACTAATCTGTGTGATAATAGAACGCGAGATTGTATTTAAAGAGATGTTTATTCCGTATCCTTGGAGTATAATTGGTAAAACCATGAAAGAACAGGAAAATTGGAGAATACTTAAGAATACAATTAAAGTTATTTTTTTGAAGTTTTTAGCTTCTTCTTTGAATATTAGTATGAATGTTTTAACCTTTTCTATTATTGTATCTATATATTTTTCTGGATTTTTTAATAAACCAATTTTTTTAAGAAGGTTTGCAAAGTATAGTGTTGTTTTTATTGAAGCGTTTTGGTTAATTATATAAAATATTATTAAAAATACAGCCAGTAAATTTAATAACGTCCCAATTATAGAGGCAATTATAACATCTATATTTAAATAGAGTATGGAGTATATGGTTGAAAAAACTCCAAAAGAGGCCAGAATAATTTGAAATAAAAATGTTTTGAATAATATAATAGCTGTAGCTCTTGCAGGATCTATTCCGAATCTTGAGATGTATAAAATTTGAATAGGTTGGCCTCCAGTATAAAATGGAGTTAAATAGCTATAAAATTGACCTATCAATGTAAAATTTAAAGCATGTTTTATTGAAATATCTTTTAATAATATTTTTATTATAAAGCTTTCAATAAACCATTTTAATATAATAACTAACAATGCGATTAATAAAAATTTCCAGTTAAAAAAAGCAAAGGCTTTTATATTTTCATAAAAGCCTGTAAAACCTGAGATTAATATATATAATGTAATAGATGTAATGAAAGCAAATAAAAATCCATATAAATACTTTTTCATGATTAACAGCTTATTTTAATATTTTAGTTCGAAACCTTTTGTTTTTAATTTTTGGCTGATTTGCTCTCTTGTAACAATTTCATCATCATATGTGAGTTCAACTGCTCCAAATGCAGGTTCAATTTTGAATTTCTTTATTCCATCAATACTTTCGAGAATTTCCTTTATAACTTCTGCATCTTTTTCATTTCTAAAACCTTTTATCATGTACATGTTAAATGTTTCTGCCATGTTATCACTCTCCTTTTGTTATATTTTTTAGTGTATCCCCTATATTTATTTTTCTTCCATTATATGCATCATAGAAATTTATGGGTTTTTTTCCGGGAAATTGAATTTTTTTTACATAAATTGTTCCTGAACCGGTAGCAATTTCAGCACCGTTTTTGTCGATGTTAAGAATTTTTCCGGGTAAATCATTTTTGTTGTTATTATGTGGTAATACATTAAATAATTTTATTATTTCATCATTAAATAAAGTTTTTGCTCCTGGAATGGGATCATACGCTCTTATTTTGTTGAAAACAATCATATTATTTTCATACCAATTTATATATGTATCTTCATTGGTGATTTTATGTGCATATGTTGCTTCTGCATCGTTTTGAGGTGTAAGGTTTTGTGTATAATTTTCGAAATTATTTAAAAAATCAATTAAAGCATCAATACCAAGCTTTTCCAATTTTTCATAAACACTTTCAAGATTATCTTCAAGTAATATAGGTATTTCTCTCATTAGAGCAATTGGTCCAGCATCTAAAGCTTCTACAATTTTGAATATTGTAATGCCTGTTTTTGTTTCTCCGTTTTCTATAGCTCTTTGAATAGGTGCCGCACCTCTATATTTTGGTAATAAAGAAGCATGAACGTTCCAGCAACCATATTCTGGCAATTCAATTACATTGCTTTTTAATATTTTGCCAAATGCAACTGTAATAATTATATCAGGTTTTAATGATTTTAATGCTTCAAATCCCTTGCCTTTATTAACACTTTTTGGTTGAAAGATAGGAATATTATATTTTTCTGCGACTTTTTTTACAGGTGTTGGCTGAAGTTTTTTGCCACGTCCTTTTGGTTTATCCGGTTGTGAAAAAACTCCAACAACATTAAAATTGTTTTTTATTAATCCTTCTAAATGTGATGCTGCAAAATCAGGTGTTCCCATAAATACTATTCTCATGGCAGATCAACTTCCCCTAATTCTTTAGCAATTTTTCTTCCTTCTTTCATTAATTCGTTTATTTTTGACTTAACTTTTGCTTTTGCAGCTAACCCAACTCTGTCGATAAACAGTTTCCCTTCAAGATGATCATATTCATGCTGGAAAATTCTTGCTGTATATTCATGCAATTCTTCTTCAACTATTTCGCCATTTTCATTTGTATATTTTACAATAATACCTTCTGGTCTTTTTACATTTAAAAATATTTTTGGAATACTTAAACAGCCTTCTTCAAATGAAACTTCTTCACCAAGAAATTTTATTATTTCAGGATTAATAACTTTTCTTAATTTATTTCCATCATCCATCACGAAAAATCTTCTACTAATACCTATTTGTGGTGCTGCAAGGCCAACACCATCTTCTCTGTACATCATTTCTGCCATTTCTTCAAGAAATTCTCTAAATTTATCATCTATTTTCTCCACTGGTTTTGCTTTTTTTCTTAAAACAGGGTCTCCAATTAATCTAACCTTGAAATCCATTATTCTCCTCCTTCAAATTTTTCTTTTAAAGAATTTAAAAATTCAAAATCTGTTAAGAAAGATTTTATAGGTGTGATTGACACATAATTTTCTTTTAAAACATAATAATCAGAATCGGGTTCATTGTCATCTTCAATTATTTCTCCAAGCATCCAGTAATATGTATTTCCAAAAGGATCTTTTCGTGCTTCAAAATAGTCTTTATATCTTCTTCTACTCTGTCGCGTTATTTTAAAACCCTTTAATTCTGAATATTCTACGCTTGGAACATTAATGTTAAGTGCTGTGAATTCGGGAATATCAAGAGAACATTTGTCAAGAAAGTCAAGGATAAATTTAGCTGCTGTTTCATAATTTGGATTTTGATAGTCTGATGTGGAAATTGCAATAGAAGGAATTTCATTCATAGCTCCTTCTAAAGCACCTGAGACTGTTCCTGAATAGAGTAAATCAGTTCCAAGATTAGGTCCTTTATTTATACCACTAATTACCATATCAATTTTTACATCTTTAAATATAGCATCTAAACCTAATTTTACACAATCTGCTGGTGTTCCGTTTACAGCATATCCTAAGAATTCATCATTGGAATATATTTTTTTTGCCCATAGAGGGTTTCTTATAGTGATAGCGTGTCCTGTGGCACTTCTTTCAACGTCAGGTGCAACAACATATACGTTATGTTTTTTTTCAAGATGTTTTTTTAATATATATATTCCCGGTGCCATTATACCATCATCATTTGTTACAAGAATATTCATTATATCACCTCAAAATTACAATTTTTATAAAACTTCATTCACAAACTACTGTAATAATGATTATACCATGTGTACTTTAAAAAAAATGGATTAGTTGCTTTAAACTTTAAAGAAGTCTGTTCAGGTTAAATTAAAATAATATATTTAATAAAAACGCTTTAGTATAGTTCTTGAAATAAAAAGAAAAATATGATAATATGCATGTGCAATTTTCTAAGGATTGTGATATAATTATGTTGAAAATGAAAATTCTTGAGGAGGTGCTTTTGTGAAAAAATATATCTGGCTAATTATTTTTTCAATACTTGTTGTTAACGTTTTCTCGTTGAATTTAAATGAGATAAAGACCTATTATGTGGAATATATAGATAAGTATAACAGCCATTCTGAGGATTTAAACTGGTTTTTTACTGAAATGAAAAATATGGGGCTTTATAAATTCTATAAATCCCAGATGGTAGGAAGTGCTGAGTATACAGATAGACCTTCATATATTTCAAAACATCTTTCTTCAATTGCAAGTCAGCACAAATTTGATTCTTTAGAGCAGGAAATAGCATTTTCAGGATTTTTAAGTTATGTTCAAAATGTTCTTGCAGGAAAGGATATGTCTGAAGAAAGTATTAGATCATTACCTGCATTTTATCTTGCAATGGAAGAATATTCTTCATATTTACAGGATACAGGATTTTTGTATATAAAGAATACAATTGCATATTCATTAGGGCTTGTAAAAGATTCGCCAAATAAAACGTTGACTAAAAGAAGAATGAAAAATAGAAATGCAGAATTAGAATTTCCTGAATATTATACATATGAAGGAAAACCTGATGCATTTTTTGATAAAATTATTGAAGAAAATAAAGATGTACTAAATGAAGGAATTTTAGAGATATCCAAAACAAGATTAACAGGAGAAGATCTTGAAATAGAAATAGATGATCTTGCCTCAAAGGTTTTATCTTTTGTTCCAGAAACAATAAAAAATGATACAAAAGCTGTTATAGATATATTCCTCGATAATGCAAAGATTGAAAGAAGCAATGATTGGATAAGGTTTGCTGTTTATGCTGGGTTAATTATATTAATTTTATTGCTTAAAAAGAAGGATCTTTTCCAGTGGTTATTCCTCGGTATAGTTCTTGTTGAAAGTGTATATATAATAAAATATTTTGATTTTACAAAAGATATAACAACTGCATTTATTTATGGTTCATTCTTCGTGGTATTCTTTGCCATGATTTTAATTACAATGTTCTTCCAGGCTTTTGGAAGAAATATGCACTGGTTAAGGAGAGTTATAAATGTATCTTTACTTGTGTTAATATTGCTTATTGTTAATGTTCCTCTTGTAAAAGATGTAAAAGAGGTAAGAATGGATGAAAACCCAGATTTTCATAATTCTATTATGCAGAAGGCTTTATTAAATGATGTTTTATTATTCCCTCATGCTTTTGTTAATAAAGATATAGCATTTATTGGCTCACAATTGTCCGCAGAGTATTCTGAAGCAAGAAATATATATACAATATCTTTAAAGAAATTTTTAGTGGATTCAGGAAAAAAGAAGATTTTAGATTATGTTAATTTTGAAGATGGAAAGGCTTCTATTGATATTTTAAAACAGGGATTGTATTATGATAATAAAGATGTATATAATGAAATATTCAGTAATTATAAAAAAGCATTAGAAGAATTTGAGAGAAATTCAAAAATTCGACAAAAAGATATAGATTCAAGATTAAAAGAGTATAATGCACATATGAAAAATATTTTGATTTATTCTGATGATGTTTTTGCCAATACTTTAAAATCAAACATTGAAAGTAAAATGATAAAAACCAATGTTTTAAAGGACTATAAAGCTAACCTGTTAAATGTATTTTCGGAAGAAAAGGCAATTCCAATTGATTTAAAAGCTTTGATTTCAGACTGGGGAACAAAGGTAATGTTATTGTTGATACTTGGTTTTATATACTTCTTTGTAAATGAAAAGATAATGTTTAAGTTAGTAGGATTGGGTATTATGACAGTTGCTTCAATTCTTGCATTTATAAAACCTGGTACAATTGAAGTATTATCAGAATTTAAATATCCAGTTTTAAATGCCACAATGTTTAGTGTTAATACTACATTTGGTATATTAATGTTATTATTCACCGCACTTAGCGGATTATTAATCCTAAATTTTCATAAAGGGAGGTAAGGTATATGAAGAAAGCAGTTCTTTTCTTATTGGTATTGGCATTTGTAGTTTCTTCATTTGCATTTAAGGTTATTATGGTAACAGACGTTGGGGGATTAGGTGACAAGTCATTTAATGATGGTGCTTGGGCAGGAGTTTTAAGAGCAAGAGATAAATACGGAATTGATGTTCAGGTAATTCAGTCAAAGGAACAGAGTGACTATGTAGATAACCTTTCAAACGCTGCAAAAGAAGCAGATGTTGTTATTGCTGTAGGATTTATGATGAGTAATGCATTATTTGACGTTGCTCCACAATACCCAGCAACAAAGTTCATAGGTATTGATATTGCTCCACCAGAAGGAGGAAATGTTCCAAAGAACATTCAATTATACTTATTTAAAGAACAGGAATCAGCATTCTTTGTAGGTTACTTAGCAGCTGCTATGACAAAAACAGGAAAAGTAGGATTTATTGGTGGTATCGCTATTCCACCAGTTGAAAGATTTAGATATGGTTATGTAGCAGGTGTTAAAGCATACAACGATATTTATGGAGAAAATGTAGAAGTTATTGTTGGTTATACAGATTCATTTACAGATGCTGCAAAAGGTAAATCAATGGCATTAGCACAATTTGACCAGGGTGCAGATATCATCTTCGCAGCAGCAGGTGCTTGTGGAAATGGTGTTATTGATGCTGCAAAAGAAAAATCATTAAAAGTATACGGTTTAGATGCAAATGCTGATTTAGCAAAAATTGTTGATGCTTACTATGAAAAAGGCGAAGGATACTTTGCAATTGGTGTTGACTCAGACCAGGATTACATGGCACCAGGTTATGTTTTAGCAAGTGCTTTAAAGAGAGTTGACAATGCATCATATTATGGTGTAAGAGATGCATACAGAAACAGATTTAAAGGTGGATTAGAAGTATTAGGTGCACAGGAAGATGGTGTTGGATTATCACCAATGAAATACACAAAAGGTATGGTTCCTTCAAGAATCTTAGCAGAAGTTGAATACTTAAATTATGCAATTAAAACAGGTATGTTAGTAGTTCCTGATAATGAAAATGATTTAAACAACTTCACAACAGATATCGAATTTCCATTTTAATTGAATTTTATTGATAGTAATACAGGGGGCGGGTTATTCCCGCCTCATTTATAAATTTAATTGTTAATACTTTATGAATATTGTGAGATATTCATAAAGTATTAACAATAACTAATAGCAGCTTGTTCAGGAGGTGTAAAAGTTGAGTATAGATCTTTCTTCTATTAATAAAAAGGAATACGCTGTAATAATGAAAGATATTGTTAAGCGTTTCCCTAAAGTTCTCGCAAACGATCATGTTAATTTTTTAGTGAAAAAGGGAGAGGTTCATTCTATAATCGGTGAAAACGGTGCAGGAAAATCAACATTGATGAACCAGCTTTATGGACTTTATACACCAACATCCGGAGATATTTATATTTTTGGTGAAAAAAAGGTGTTTAAAGGTCCAGGTGATGCCATAAAAGCTGGTATTGGTATGGTTCACCAGCATTTTATGCTTGTGGATACATTAACAGTTGCAGAAAATATAGTTCTTGGTTCTGAACCAAAAAGAGGAATGACATTTGATTTAAAAAAGGCCAGAAAGGAAGTTAAAGAACTTTCAGAAAAATACGGTTTGTTTGTAGATGTTGATGCAAAAATCGAGGATATACCAGTAGGTATGCAACAGAGAGTTGAGATTTTAAAAACCATTTATAGAGGTGCTGAAATCTTAATTCTTGATGAACCTACAGCAGTTTTGACTCCACAGGAAACAAAAGAATTATTTGAAATTATCAATAAACTTCGTGAAGATGGAAAAACAATTATTTTTATTTCTCATAAATTACACGAAGTTATGGAAATTAGTGATAATATTACTGTTATGAGATTGGGTAAAGTTACAGGGCATGTTGCAGCTAAAGATACAAATGCAAGAGAACTTGCTAATATGATGGTTGGTAGAGAAGTTGTTTTAAGAGTAGAAAAATCTGAAAAGGAACCTGGAGACACCATTGTTGAAGTTGAAGATTTATGGATAAAGGATAATAGAGGTTTAGATGCAGTTAGAGGTGTATCATTTAAAATAAGAAAAGGTGAAGTTCTTGGAGTTGCTGGTGTTGCAGGTAATGGTCAAACAGAGCTTGTAGAAGCTTTAACAGGGCTTAGAAAAATAGAAAATGGAAAATACTTATATAAAGGTGAGGAGGTTTCAAAGAAAACCGTTAGAGAATTAAGAGAAAGAAATATTGGTCATATTCCAGAAGATAGATTTAAATATGCTATGGTTAAGGAATTTCCAAATTATTACAATATGATTCTTGGGAAGCATTATAAAGAACCATTTGCAAAGAATGGATTTTTAAACCATGATGTAATTTATAAGAATGCAGATATTCTTGTAAAAAGATTTGACGTAAGGCCACCAGATAGAACAATACCAACAGGAAATCTTTCAGGAGGTAATCAGCAAAAGGTTGTTATTGCAAGAGAGGTTAGCTTTAATCCGGAATTTATAGTTATTGCTCAACCTACAAGAGGTCTTGATGTTGGAGCTATTGAATATGTTCATAAAGAAATCTTGAATCTCAGAGAAAAAGATGTTGCTGTATTACTTGTTTCAATGGAACTTGAAGAAGTATTATCTCTTTCTGATAGAATAATTGTTATGTATGAAGGAGAAATAATGGGTGAAGTTAAACCAGATGAGGTAACAATAGAAGAAATAGGGTTAATGATGGCTGGTCATAAATTAGAAGATATAAAGCTTGAAGAAAAGCTGTCACATGGAGGGGATTCAAATTGAAAAATAAAATCTCTAAAAATGCAATGAGTATTCTCGTTCCAGTAGTATCTGTTATAATTGCGTTATTTATAGCAGCAATTGTTATTTTATTAATAGGTAAAAATCCTATAAGTGCATATTGGGTTATGTTGAAAGGGGCATTTGGAGATAAGGCAGCATGGGCAGCAAATATCTCAAAAATGATGTCGCTTGTATTAACAGGTCTTGCTGTAGGATTTGGTTTTAAAGCAGGTATATTTAATATAGGTGCTGAAGGACAAATGATGATGGGAGCTATAACGGCTACTTTTGTTGGAATAAATTTAGGTAATGTTTCACCTGTATTTGCTATTCCGATAACAATGCTTGCAGGAATTTTAGGTGGCGCATTCTGGGCATCAATAGCGGGTTACTTAAAGGCAGCAACAGGTGCACATGAAGTTATTACAACAATAATGCTTAACTGGATAGCTGTGTATTTAACAAATTACTTTGTTGTTGGTCCTTTAGCTGTTGGTCAGGGAGTTCCAAAGTCACCTGAAATTGCTCAAAGTGCTCAACTTCCACCTTTAATGACAGTTCAGGCGAATACATTACCATCAGGTATAATTATTTCAATAGTAATGGCATTTCTGGTTTATATATTACTTGAAAAAACAACAACAGGTTATGAAGTAAAAGCGGTAGGTTATAATCTTTATGCAGCAGAAGCAGGAGCAATTTCTTTAAAGAAAAATATAGTGTTAACAATGGCTATTAGTGGTGCTTTAGCAGGATTAGCAGGTGCTTTGGAAGTAATGGCTATTCATCATAGGATTTTTGCTGATTTCAGCGGTGGTAAAGGTTTTGATGGTATATCAATTGCATTGATTGGTCAGAATAATCCAATTGGAATCATCTTTGCAGCATTCCTTATATCTTCATTAAGAACAGGTTCAAATGCCATGCAATTTGCAAGGGTTCCAGATGATATAGTTACAATAATTCAAGGTATTATTATATTCTTTGTTGCAGCAGATAGAATTGTTAGAACATGGATTTTGAAATTTTCATCCCCAAAAGGTGGTGAATCTAAATGAATGTATTTGAAGCTATAATTGCAAGTTTAACAAGTCCGGTATTTTATAAATTGATGTTAATGAGTGCAACTCCTTTAATATTTGCAGCTTTAGGTGGTGTTTTTAGTGAAGTTACCGGTGTTACAAATATTGCTCTTGAAGGTATTATGAAATTAGGAGCATTTACAGCTGTTGTTTTTACATTTTACACAGGTAACCCATGGATAGGATTAGCAGGAGCTTTAATTGCTGGAGTTCTATTTTCATGGCTTCATGCATATGTTTCAATTAGATGGAGTGCAGATCAGATTGTTAGTGCTACAGCTTTAATCCTTATTGCTACAGGTTTAACAGCATTTTTAATGGAACCAATATTTGGACATTCAGGACAAACAGACTTTGTTGCAAAGATTCCAAAAGTAAAATTTGAAGCTATACAAAATGTACCTTTTATCGGTGAAATATTCGATGAAATGAGTATTTTTGTATATCTCGCATTTATAGCAGTTGCTTTAAGCTGGTTCTTAATTTATAAAACACCTTTGGGATTAAGAATGAGAGCAGTTGGTGAAAATCCAAAAGCAGCAGATACATTGGGTGTAAATGTATTTGGAATTAGATATTTTGGTGTTTTAATGAGTGGATTGTTAGCTGCATTTGGTGGAGCATATTTAAGTATAGGTGAATTAGGACAATTCCAGGAAAATATGCCAAGTGGTAAAGGGTTTATTGCATTAGCAGCTATGATTCTTGGTAACTGGAATCCTGTTGGTGCAATGTGGGCAGCGTTGCTTTTCGGAGCTTCTGATGCTTTAAATATTCAATTGCAATCTATTCTTGATATACCACCAGAAATGAAAGCTTTACTTAATTTATTACCATTCTTGGTAACAATAATTGTTGTTAGCGGATTTGTTGGAAAGACAAGACCACCAGCAGCAGATGGTATCCCATACGAAAAGGAATAATTTTAATATAATAAAAGCGGAATCCAGATTTGGATTCCGCTTTTATTATTGGTTATAATACTTTTTTTCCTTCAATATAAACACTTTCAGCTTTAGCTCTAATATCAAATGGATGATAATTCCAGATTGCAATATCGGCATCTTTTCCAGGTTCTAATGAACCAACTCTATCATCGATTTTTAAAATTTTTGCACCATTTATGGTAAGCATTTTTAATAAATCCTCTTCTTTAGCTCCGTATCTCATCCCGAGAGCAGCCTGAACATTCGCATGTTCTAAATGCAATACAGGATGATCACACATTAAACCTGCTAAAATACCTTTTTCATTTACTATTCTTAATAAGTCGAAAGACATATCTTTTAATTCTAATTTTGTTCTAAAGCCAAATAATGGTCCTACAACAAGAGGAATATTCTTTTCTTTTATATAATCTGCTATCTTATATGCTTCAGTTGCATGTTCAATTACCACGTCAAATCCAAATTCTTCAGATAATCTAATAGCTGTTAATATATCATCAGCCCTATGAGCGTGAATTCTTGCAGGAATTTCTCTTTTTAACACTTTTTCACCAATTTCCATCTTTAAATCATATTCATTAAAATCTTCTTTTTCTTTCTTTTTCATATAGTTTTTAACTTTTAAAAAGAATTCCCTTATTACAGCAACGCTTCCAAGTCTTGTTGCTGGCATTTTGTTTTGATTTCCATAAACTCTTTTAGGATTTTCCCCCATTGCCATTTTTAATCCTGCAGGTTCTTTTACTATCATTTCATCTACTATATTTGATCTAAACTTTAAAATTGCTCCCTGTCCTCCGATTGGATTTGCACTTCCAGGTAAAACCATTACTGTAGTTACACCGCCTTCTAAAGCCCTTTTAATAGCAGCATCTTCTGGATAGAAAGCGTCAATTACCCTTACCTGTGCGGTGTTTGGATCTGTCATTTCATTTCCGTCCTGATATGACATTCCCACACCTTCCTCGAATACACCAATATGTGAATGAGCATCTACAAATCCTGGAAACAAAAATTTTCCAGAAACATCTACAATTTCATCTGCTTTTTCATCTATTTTTTCTGCAATTTTTTTGATTTTTCCATTTTCAACAAGTAAATCACCTTTAAGTGGTTTTGAAGTAATAGGATAGATAGTTGCACCTTTAAATAAAATCTTCATAAAAATCCCTCCTGTTTGAATAAGATATTTATATTGATTATATCATATTTTAATTCGTAAAGCAAATTAATTTCTTACAAAAAATTAACATTCACACCTAATATATATCTATATTGATTTTGAATTTTTTCTACCCGAATTATCGGAAATGCATACATATTGTATTTTAACATATAATATGATACAATATATCGTGCTATAGAGAAAAATGGAGGTGGGGAAATGAATTTGATTTATGATTATCTTGAAAACAGGGATTGGAAGGTTAGGGAAAATTCCAATATGCAGTATTCGCTTCAAGGATTGAATAATCATATACATCAGGAAATAACAAAGGAATTCTGGCTTAATGAAGTATATGATAAATACAACAAAAAAATTAGTGAGTATCATAAAAGGGGATTTATGCATATACATGATTTAGGTGCTTTATCCGCATATTGTGTTGGATGGGATTTGGAAGACTTATTGAGGCGAGGATTTAATGGGGTTCCTGGCAAAGTTGCATCAGGGCCAGCAAGACATTTTAGAACAGCATTGGGACAGATAGTTAATTTTTTATATACAATGCAGGGTGAAGCTGCTGGAGCAGTCGCCTTCTCGAATTTTGATACCTTATTGGCACCATTTATAAAATACGATAATCTTTCATATGAACAGGTAAAACAGGCAATGCAGGAATTTATATTTAACATGAATGTGCCTACAAGGGTTGGATTTCAATCTCCATTTAGCAATATAACAATGGATTTAACAGTTCCGTCTACTCATAAGGATAAACATGTAATTATTGGTGGGAAGGAAAGAGAAGAAACATATAGCGAGTTCCAGATTGAAATGGATATGATAAATAAAGCTTTTATAGAGGTAATGCTTGAGGGAGATTATGATGGAAGACCATTTTCATTTCCTATTCCAACATATAATATCACAAAGGATTTTAATTGGGATAGTGAAGTTGCAACAATGATAATGACAATGACAATGAAATATGGAACGCCATATTTCGCCAATTATATTAATTCCGACATGAATCCAGAAGACGCACGTTCAATGTGCTGTAGGTTAAAACTTGATAATAGACAGGTAATCAATCATATGAAAGAATTGTCTTTTGGTTTTGTTAATGCAGATAAAGGAGAAAAAGAAGAAACAGAGGTTAAGAGAAGAGGAGGGTTATTTGGTTCTAATCCATTAACAGGTTCTATAGGTGTTGTTACTGTAAACATGCCAAGGTTGATGTATTTGTCTAACGGAAATAAAGAAAAATTTTATTCATTACTTGATGATGTAATGAATATAGCAAAGGAAAGTCTGGAAATAAAGAGGCAATATGTTGAAGAATGGACGAAACAGGGATTGTATCCATATACAAAGGTTTATCTTGATAATGTATATCAATTGACAGGTCAATATTGGGCAAATCACTTTTCCACAATAGGGTTTGTTGGTATGCATGAAGGATTGCTTAATTTTGGAATAGAAGATGGCATAGTAAATCCAGAAGGAAAGAAATTTGCTGAAGAGATAATGAATTACATGCTTGATAGATTAAATGAATTTAATAAAGAGACAGGTAATTTGTATAATCTTGAAGCTTCACCAGCTGAAGGAACAACATATAGACTTGCAAAAATAGATTTAAATGAATTTAAGGATATAAAACATGCCGGAACTGAAGAAAATCCATATTATACAAATTCTGTGCATCCTCCTGTGAATTATTTTGAAGATCCATTTGACTTACTTGAACATCAGGAAGGGTTGCAAAACAAGTGGACTGGTGGAACGGTAATACATATATTTGTTGGGGAAAAAATTACAGATGGCGAAGCATTGAAGGAATTTATAAGGATAGCTTTTGAAAACCATTCATTGCCATATATGAGTATTACGCCAACATTTTCAATATGTCCTGATCACGGATATATTGCAGGAGAACATTTTGAATGTCCATATTGTGGAAAGAAAACAGAGGTATATTCACGTGTAGTGGGATATTATAGACCAGTGCAAAATTGGAATGACGGTAAACAACAGGAATATATGGAAAGAATACAGTTCAGATTGAATAAAGAGATTATCAGGGGATGATAAAATGATTATTGCCGGTATTAGAACGTTTAGTTTTGTGGATTATCCGGGAAAGATTTCAGCTGTTTTATATACAGGTGGTTGCAATTTCAGATGTTCATGGTGCCATAATTGGAAAATAGCATATGCCGATGATTATAAAAAATTAAACGAGGAAGAAGTATTAAATAAATTAAAGGGTTTGAGAAAAAGATTAAACGCAATATGTATTACAGGTGGTGAGCCTACAATACATAAGGATTTGCCAGATTTAATACGTAAAATAAAAAATCTTGGATATAGTGTTAAATTGGATACTAATGGGACCAATCCAGAAATGTTAAGAAAACTTGTAGAAAGTAATTTAATTGATTATGTGGCAATGGATATAAAAGCAGATTTTAAGAATTATACAAAGTTAATTAGCAGGAATTATTCATTTGAAAAAGAAATAAAAGAAAGTATAGACATTTTAAGAAATTTAAATATAAATTATGAATTCAGGATGACATATGTTCCTGGTTTATCGAAGGAAGAAGATGTTGAATTTTTTGAAGAATTTTTATTGTCAGATGAAAAAGGATATATAACAATAGCCAATTCAACAGAGATATTTGAAATAAATAAAAAAGGAATAGATCTTAATGTAAAAAAATTAATTTTAAGGTAATCCGTTGTGGGTTACCTTATTTTTTTATGATATAATATAATGTGAATAAAATTTCGTAGGAGGAAAATATGAAGAAATATTATATAATAGTAAATCCACATTCTTCTGGCGGAAAAGCAAAAGAAAAATGGAAAGTAATTGAAAAAAAATTAAAAGAATTAAAGATAGATTTTGAGAAAGTTTTTACCAGTAGAAGAATGCATGCATATTCTTTAACAATTGAAGCAATAAAAGATGGATATAAACGCTTTTTAATAGTAGGTGGAGATGGGACGGTAAATGAAGTTGTTAACGGTTTTTTTTCTCAAGAATTTGAAAAAACAGAAAATTTATTAATAGGTTTAATTCCAACGGGAACTGGAAATGATTGGGGGAAAACAGTAGGAATTCCAGTGGATATATATGAAGCAATAGATGTTTTAAAACATGAAAAGGTATATACGCAGGATGTTGGGTTTGTAAAATATTATAATGATGAAAAGGAAGAAAAAAGATTTTTTGTGAATATTGCCGGCATGTTTTTTGATGCTGAAGTTACCAGAAGAACCAATAATTCTAAGGATAAAAATAAAAGTTCTTCCTTTTCATATCTTTTAAATTTATTATCTTCTTTATTTAAATATACATCGCAAAATGCAATTATTTCATATGAAAATAAAAGTTTAAATAAAAAGATTTTTTCAATGGCGGTTGGTATATGTAAATATAGTGGCGGGGGAATGAAAATGGTTCCAGAAGCAATTCCGGATGACGGTAAGTTAGATGTAACAATAGTAAATGATTTACCAAAATGGGTAGTCGTTCAAAAAATTAAAAAATTATTTGATGGAAGTTTTATAAAGGAACCATGGGTGGATTATTTTAGAACGGAAAAATTATCAATAAATTCTCAGGAAAAAATATATCTTGAAGTTGATGGCGAAAGTCTGGGGCATTCGCCATTTGAATTTGGTATTATAAAGAAAGCATTAAATGTTTTGGTAAAATAAAAAAGATAGGGGTGGAAATGTTATGATACCAACATTGGTAAATGCTATAGCCGTTGTTATAGGAAGCTTAATTGGATTATTCGCAAAAAAGAATATTCCTGATAGATTAAAGACTATTCTCTTTTATGGTGTTGGTTTGACTACTCTTGGAATTGGTATTAAAATGACAATGGAAGTAAATAATTTTCTTATAGTGTTGGGTTCAATGGCAATAGGAGGGTTAATAGGCGAAATTTTAGATATAGAAGGTTGGTTGAAAAGAATAGGAGATTCTATGCATGAAGGAGATTTTTCAACTGGATTTGTAATGTCCTCTATATTATTTTTAGTTGGACCTTTAACAATTATAGGTTCTATAACAGCAGGCTTAACTGGAGATGGAACGTTAATCTATACCAAATCTTTATTAGACGGAATCTCGTCAATGGTATTGGCATCAATTTATGGTTTAGGGGTTATGATTTCTGCCGGCTCTGTTTTAGTAGTTCAGGGAAGTATAGTGTTATTAGCCTCTACTTTATCTTTTTTAACAAATGAAATATATTTAAATGATCTTGTAGCAGTTGGTGGATTAATGGTATTAGGGCTTGGATTTAAAATATTGGAAATAAAAGATGCCAGAATAGGTAATTTTTTACCGGCATTAATTGTTTCGCCAATTCTTGTGTGGATTGTAACCTTATTTAAATGAGTGAGGTGTAATAATGAAATTAGTTGAGGATATTAAAAATATATATGATGAAGCAAAACCACTTGTGGAAAAACGATGGAGTGAATTTGTTGAACTTGGGAAAAATGGAAGTGAAGAAGAATTATTTTCTGAATTATGTTTTTGTATTCTTACAGCCAATTGGAGCGCCAAAGGAGGTATAAAAGCTCAAAAAGAAATAGGAATAAATGGTTTTATAGAACTTCCTCTTGATGAATTGGAATTAGCTTTAAGAAAGGTTGGACATAGATTTCCAAGAGCGAGGGCCCAATATATTGTTTCTAATAGATGGATTATTGGAAAGATAAAACCTTTGTTTTTCCTTCCTTATTATCATTTTAGAGAATTTATAGTTAATAATATAAAAGGAATAGGTTGGAAGGAAGCAAGTCATTTTTTAAGAAATATTGGGTATGGAGATGTTGCTATTTTAGATAAGCATATTATGAGATTAATGCTTGAAAATCAATTAATTGATGAAATTCCAAAAGGTGGATGGACTAAGAAAAGATATCTGGAATACGAAAAACGCTTAAAGGTTTTAGAAGAATATTTTAACGAACCAATAGGGAAATTAGATCTATATTTATGGTATCTTGTAAAAAAGGATGTAGATAAATAAACGAGAGGTAGGGGGATTAACCATGAATATTCTCGTTGTAGAAGATTCAAAGCTTGAAAGACTTTATTTAAAGGATTTCTTTAAGAAATTTAATTATAATGTGTTGGTGGCATCAGATGGATACGAGGCACTGGAAATACATAATAACCAGAATATCGATTTAATGGTGCTGGATTTAATTATGCCAGGCATTAGCGGGTTTGAAGTGTGTGAAGAAATAAGGAAAAAAGAAAATGATTCAGATCATTATACATATATAATCATGCTAACAGGAAGAACCGATAAAGAAGATATAATAAAAGGACTGGAAATAGGTGCAGATGATTATGTAATTAAACCTTTTGATGAAAATGAATTAAGAGTACGTATTTCTGTTGGTGAGAGAATAGTATCAATGTATAAAAAAATATTGGAATTAAATAAAAAACTTGAATATGAATCTACTCATGATGATTTAACAAAAATCTATAATAGAAAAGAGATTTATTCCAGATTGAAAAACGAATTATCAAATAATCCAATTATTGCAATTCTTGATCTCGATTTTTTTAAAAAAATAAATGATACATATGGACATTTAGCCGGTAATTATGTATTAAGTGAATTTGCGAAAATTGTAAAAGAGATTGTAGGTGATTTTGGAGAATTTGGAAGATTTGGTGGAGAAGAGTTTTTAATATTTTTTAAAGGAAATATTTTAGAATCACAGGCTCTTGAAATATTGGAAAAAATTAGAAATATAATATATATGTATGATTTTAACTTTGAAGGACAATCAATAAAAGTTACTGTAAGTATAGGAGCAACCAGAAATAATGGTCAATATAACATAGATCAGATTCTTGCAATTGCAGATGATAATTTATATGAAGCTAAAAAAGAAGGAAGAAATAGAATTATATATAAATAATTCTATATATAAGAAAGGTGGGAATTATGGAATTTCATAAAATAACGGAAAATGTATATTACATTAGCGATACAACAAATATTGGTGTAATAAGGATAAACGATAATAATGATGTGTTAATTGTAGATAGTGGTAGTGATGATTCAAAAGGAAGACGAATAGTAAAAATATTAAAGGAAAATGGTTTTCAGGTAAAATACATTATTAATACACATATGCACGCGGATCACATAGGTGGTAATCACTTTATACAAAAGCACAATCCAGAAGTAAGAATAATTTCAACAAGAGCTGAAATGAGCATAATAGAAAATCCAATATTTTTGCCTTATTTTCTCTATTCGGGAGCATATCCTGTAAGAGATTTAAGAAATAAATTCTTATTGGCAAAACCATCTAAAATAACGGATATTATTGGAATGGATGATAATACTGTGAAAGTAGAAGATGCTGAAATAGGAATAATTCGTCTTGATGGTCATACAGAATTTCAAAAGGGAATAGTTTATGAAGATGTATTATTCTGTGGAGATGCATTAATTTCAGAAGAATTATTGGAAAAACATAAAATACCCGTTAATGTAAATATAGAAAATGCAAAAAAAACATTATTAAAACTGAAAGAAACAAATTATAAATATTATCTTCCGGCTCATGGAACTTTAATAGAAGATATAGAATCATTAGCAGAGAAAAATTATGAAAGAATAAAAGAAATAGAAAATAAAATCCTTGAATTTGTGGATACAGAAAAGAGCACAGAAAAAATAGTATCTTACTTATTATATAGTTATGATTTAAATATAACAAATGCAACATTATATTATTTATATAATACTACAATAATGGGGTATCTTGGACATTTAAGAGATAATAAAAAAATAGACTTAATAGTAAAAAATAATACAGTTTACTGGAAAATAAAATAGCTACGGTTTAACCGTAGCTATTTTATTTATTGCATTATTGTTTAAAACTTTTAAGAGAAATAGCATTAACAGGACAAACAGATTGACATTGAAAACACATTAAACATTCTCTTGCTTCTATTTTCCTTTTTTTACTATCAAGGGTTATAATTGTATTTGTTGGACAAACCTGCTGACACAATCCACAGCCAATACATTTTTCTTCATCGATTTTCAATTTTGTGAAGGATTTTTGGGATAAGAAGCTAAGCATTGTTCCATAAGGACAGAGGTGTTTATGCCATAATTCTTCTTCAAAGAATAAAGTAATTAATGTAGCTGTCCCTATAATATACAATAAAATATTTACTTTGATTTTAAGCATTTTTGTAACCGCAAAAGCGCCTATAAACAATGCTAACATAAAATACCTTACAATCTTTGATTTTAAAAATGCAGGAGCTTTAAAACGTTTAATTTTAAGTTTTTTAAATATAAAATCTATAGGTTTAAATACAGTATTTATAGGACATACCCACCCACAATAAAAGCGGCCAAAAAATGGAGAAATTAATAAACCAGCTACAAATACAAACATCCATTTTACAAGCTTATGATTCTTTAAAAGCATAAAAAATAATATAAAAAACGCAATTTGTGAAATATACATCAAAATAATTGTTAAACTAAGCTTTTTTTTCATAAAAAACGCTCCTTTCTGCATATTATAAATTTTCCTATATATATTATATATGTTCACATATATATAAATGTGTGATTAAAATCACGGTTAGAATGAATATAATCAGATATTTTTTGTCTAAATTAAAACATAAAATTAACGATTACTTATACACAACTATCTTAAATATATGATATAATTTCTATAGAATATGTTTAAATTTAAAATCAATTCAATTAGGAGGGGTTATTATGGATACAATTCTAAAAATAACAGATGGAATTTATTATGTAGGTGTAAATGATAGAGACACACATTTATTTGAAAATATGTGGCCATTGCCAAAAGGTGTAACTTATAACTCATATATAATAAAAGATGAAAAAAATGTATTAATTGATACTGTAAAAATTTCAAAGGTAAATGCATTTATTGAAAAGATTTATGATATTCTTGATGGTGGAAAACTTGATTATCTTGTTATTAATCATATGGAACCTGACCATTCAGGAGCAATTGAAACAATAATGCATGAATTTCCTGAAATGAAAATAGTTGGTAACAAAAAAACATTTGAATTTTTAAAGGCATTATATGATATTGAAGATAATCTATATGAAATTAAAGATGGAGATGAAATAGATTTAGGAAAACATAAATTGAAATTCTTTTTAACTCCTATGGTACACTGGCCAGAAACAATGATGACATATGAAATAACAGATAAAATAATATTTACAGGTGACGCATTTGGAGGTTTTGGTTCACTTGATGGTGGGGTATTTGATGATGAAGTTGATATTGAATATTATGAAAATGAAATAAGAAGATATTATTCTAATATAGTTGGAAAATTTGGTCCAATGGTTCAAAGAGCAATGAAAAAGGTTGGAGGACTTGATATTGAAATAGTTGCACCAACACATGGTCCTGTATGGAGAAGTAACCCTGGCCGAATATTGGAATTATACGACAAATGGAGTAAATATGAAACAGAAGAAGGTGTTGTAATAGTATACGGAACTATGTATGGAAATACAGAAAAAATGGCAGACTATATTGCACGTTGCCTTGCTGATGAAGGAATTAAAAATATCAGAGTTATGAATTCGTCAAATACTCATGAATCATATATTATAAATGAAATATGGAGATTTAAAGGTGTAATCTTAGGAACAAATACATATAATAATGATATCTTTCCACCAATGGAAAAGGTAATTATAAATTTAGCCCATAAAGGTATTAAAAACAGGGTATTTGGAGTATTTGGAACATATGGATGGAGTGGCGGTGGAGTAAAAGGTATTGTAGAATACATTAATAAAAACAAATGGGAAATGGTTGCAGATCCAGTTGAAGTCCAATTTTCAGCTAAAGAAGAAAGTTATGAAAAATTAAGAGAATTGGCTAAAGCAATGGCAAAAAGAATAAAAGAAAATTGAATAAGTTGAATTTAAATCCTCTGCATTTTTTGCAGAGGATTTTTTTTAAGTTTTTTCTAAGTAAGTTCTAAGTTTTCTTTAAGGTTTATAAGGTATTATAATGGTGTCGAAAATAAATAAAATAAAGAACCAAAATTATGGAGGTGAATTACTATGAAAAAGTTTTTAACAACATTATTGATTGGCGGATTGATGGCAGGTTCAATCTTTGCATTTGGAGGTGCAGCATTGCCAGGAGCATATCAACCACTAAATGCTCCAGTTTATCAACGTTACCAGCAGGTGAAAGGTGGATATTGGCTTAATGATGAAAATCTTATTGAAGTAAAAGGAACAGTTGAAAGTATTTCAACAGAAGAAGATTTTCCAGGAATATTGTTTGTAACTGTAAAAACAGAAGATGGAAATAGCTACATAGTACATGTAAATGCAAGATATGCTGTAGATCTAAAAGAAGGTGACAGTGTAGAATTAAAAGGTTGGATTGCAGAATTTAAAGATGAAAAAATATTCAGACCTGTTGAAGCAAAGGTAAATGGAGAAGAAGTATATAATAGAAATCAGTTTTTCAGAAGAACTGCTGTAAGGGCAAATGTTAGACCATATGCAGGAAAACCATTTGGATATAATCCAATACCAAATAAACCACCAGTTAGAAGACCATATAATAATAATTTTAGAAGACCTGGTAGCAGAATACCTATGAATTATTATGGAAGAACACCTATGGGTGCATGGGAAAGACCCATGATGAATTATAATTATCCAGGTTCAGGATATTACAATGAAATACCAGGATATACACCAAAATACCCTCACGATGATTGGAACTATTATGGACCAAGAGCTCCAAGATGGTGAAGGAAGTCCCGGGAAACCGGGACTTTTTTATGTTATAATTAAGATAGTTGGATTTTACGATTATAAAAATAGATATATATGATGTCCAATAATTAAAAAAAGCGAAAACTCGCAGATTGCATGAGGCAAAATTACAAACGATTGAAAAAAATAAAAGTGAATGAATACTCGCAGAGCACCCGAAAAAAACTGCGAATGAAGTGGGACAAAAAAACAGGATGTTTTTTTGAGCGAAGCTTCCCCAGGGATGGGGAATCTGAGCGCCCCAGCGAATATGAGCAGTTTTTGAGGATTAGTGCTCAAGTCGTATGAATGAACTTTTATTTTTTTCAATCTACAACGAAAATGACGAACATGGACGTGAGTCTGCAGCGACCGGTGAGAATGAGCTATTTTTGAAGATTTGCAATCAAGGTTTGAGCGTTTTTAATTATTGGACAACCTAATAGATATACTAAAAAAATATAAAAACAGGTGATAATAATGTTTATAGATTTTTTATATGATTTTGACTTAACAAAAGACCAGAGTTTTGTTGCAGAAGAATTGGATAAATTTTTATATAATCAAAAGGATTTTCTTATTGTTCAGGGAAGTGCCGGAACAGGTAAGACATTTTTAATCTCTCAATTTGCACGATATTTAAAAAGAAAGAATAAAGATTTTGTTTTTTTGGCGCCAACTGGAAGGGCTGCTGATATATTATCGAATAAATCAGGCTTTCAATCATATACTATTCATAGTGTTATATATGATTTTAGTCATGAAAGAATTAATTTTGAAGAAGATATATTTCAGGTGTTTTTTAATTTAAAGGAAGATTGGAAAGAAGATATGATTTTTATAGTAGATGAAAGTTCTATGATTTCTGATTCAAAAGGAATAGATGATGGGCATTTAGTTTTTGGAAGCGGAAAATTATTAACAGACTTAATATCTTATGTGTTTAATTACGGTTCAAATAACAAAATTATTTTTTTAGGTGATGAAAATCAACTACCTCCAGTCAATTCATCATTTTCTCCAGCTTTAAATAGAGTATATTTAGAAAAACAATTTAATTTGAAAGGAAATAAGGTATTCCTTGAAGATGTTGTTAGGCAGGAAAAAGAGAGTGGAATTTTAAAGAATTCAAATATATTAAAGGAAAAAATAAAAAGAAAAAACTATTATTTTTTAGATTTTGTATTTGAAAATGACTTTCTTAGAGAAGATAATATAATAGAAAATTATATGGAAAATAATGGAAATTTAAAGGATAAAATTATCTTATGTTCAACTAATAAAATAGCGCTTGAATATAATAAAATAATTAGAAAAAAATTGGGATATTTCAGAGATATTGAAATTGGTGATATTCTATTAAATACAAAGAATTCAAAATTTTTTGGCAAGGTTTTTAATGGCGAGTTTTTTGAAGTTGTTAAGATATATGATTATATTTCTGAGAATGTGGAGATAAAGAATAAATTTGTGATACCAATTGAATTGTATAAGCTTTCTCTAAAAAAAATAAACTCAAAAGAAAAAACATATGATGTCTGGATTTTAGGAAATGCATTAAAAGCAAAAGAATTAAGCGTTGATAATTTAACGTATTATGCATTATATAAATATATATTGGGTGATGATGTAAAGAATATTAATTTTGATATCATTGAAAAATTGAAAAGCAATCCTTACTTTAATGCCCTGCATATGAAGTATGGATATGCTGTTACAGTTCATAAAGCTCAGGGAGGAGAATGGGATACAGTATATGTAGATTGCCGCTATTATAATAATTATAAAACTGAAGAATACTTTAGATGGTTATATACTTCAATAACGCGTTCAAAAAAGAAGGTATATTTAAAGAATATCCCTGCATTTAGAAGTGGATACTGGAATAAAATAAAGGTTTTAACGGATTATAAAATTTCGAAAAATATAAAAATTGAATATACTTTATATTTTAAAGACGAAGGAACAAAGCATATATACGAAGAATTTAGAAATATGATATCAAATGAGGGATTTCAGATAATTGGGGTAAAACATTTTCAATATCAGGAAGTCTATTATTTAAAAAAGGAAAATGACTTTTTAATTGTTCAATTATATTACAACAAAAAATATGAAGCAACCACTTTGAAAATAATTGAAAGCACCAATGAAAATGTTGCAAATGAATTTCTTAATTTGTTCAATAAAGGTGAAATACAAATAAAAGAGATAAATAACGAAATTAAAAGTAACAATAAATGTATTAAAGCATATGTTGATGGAAGTTATGATAATAAAATTAAAAGATATGGTTCAGGAATTGTGATTATAGACGATAATAACATAGGTGAATATTATTGTTATGGTGAAAATGAAGAATTATTAAAATATAGAAATATTTCCGGAGAGATTATAGCAACATTAATAGCTCTGGAATATGCTAAACAAAATCATGTTGAATGTATGGAAATATATTATGATTATTCCGGGATTGAAAATTGGGCTTTGGGATATTGGAAGACAAATAATTATTTAACAAAAAGATATAAGGAATTATTTGATAAATATATAAATGATTATACTTTAAAAGTTATATTTAGGAAGGTTAAAGCACATAGCGGGAACAACTATAATGAAATTGCTGATAAACTTGCAAAAAAAGCACTATTTGAAAGAAAATGCAACGTTGAAAAGTTTTTTGTAAATGTTTAGCAATGGAAAAGTATTTAAATTCTATTATAATTAAAAAAAATAAGTGGAGTGATTTTATGTTTTTTGATGATTTTGAAATTTTTGATGATTTTGATGATTTTGAGGAAGTATTTGACAAAATGCAGCATACAGAAGTATGTCCCCCCTGTGTACAATGTGGATACTGTTGTAAACACACACCATGTTTTTATGGAGAGTGGGATGAAGAAAAACAACAATGCAAATTTTTAACAGAAGATAATAAATGTAGTAAATATGATGAAATTGTAAAATACGAAGAAAGTATAAATGCAGAGGTTAGAATGTTTGGTTCTGGTTGCTGTTTAAATTATCTTAATCCAGATAGAATAGCGAAAATAAGAAAAATTAATAATCATAAGTCTGAATAATCCCTCTATAAAGAGGGATTATTTAGTTTCTTTATTTTGAGGTTTTATGATATAATAAAATTCTGTGGATAGAAAATTTATGGAGGTTTGTATATGAAGAAAATTCTGTTTTTATTTATTGTTTCAGTAAACATTATAATTTATGGATTAAACATAGTTACATCGATAAAACCACTCGAATTAATTACAAAAGAACTGGCTCCTGATTCAACTATTACCAGTTTATTTAAAACCAATTCTGATTTTTCTAAAAAATATAGTATAACAGATAATGTTGATCTCGTAATACTTTTAAATGATGAAATAAAAACGCCTGAAAATATTCAAAAAGTGGTATTATCAGAAGGTGTATTATTTTATCCATATAATGAAAACCCTTTTTTATGGACAGATCCATTATATTCTGTTGTAATTGCGTATAAGATAGAAAAGAAATTAGAAAAAATAGATCCGGAAAATGCGATGAATTATAGAAATAACCTTCTTGAAATGACACAGAAATTAATATCGATGTCAGATAATTTTGCCAAAATAGTCGATAAAAAACAATTGAAGGTTATAGATCTTAACGGATTGTTGATACATTTCTACAAGAGATATAAAATTCAATATGAAACTCCTAAGGAAGATTATATAATAACCGCTTCAGATACACTGGTGACAAATGTTGATTACCATAATTTAAATTTAAAAGCATTGCCTAATTTAAAGATAAAAATAGATGTATTTGCAACGAATTACTCCACATTAATTGATTTTTATGAATCAATATTTAAAGAATTTGAAAAATAAAAATTGGACAGTCAAATGACTGTCCAATTTTTAAAAATATGGAGGTAATTATAAATGGAAATATATGATGTAATCATTATTGGAGCAGGACCCGCTGGATTATTTGCAGGAATAAATTTAAAAAATAAAAAAGTACTTATATTAGAAAAAAAGGATAAACCTGGAAGAAAATTATTAATTTCAGGTGGAGGAAAATGTAATATAACAAATACAGGTAAAATTACAGAATTTATTACACATTACGGTGAGAAAAAGAATTTTGTAAAAAAAGCCATATATGCCTTTTCAAATGATGATTTAATTAATTTTTTTGAAATAAATTTTTATATTGACGATTCTGGAAAGGTATTTCCAGAATCAATGAGAGCAAAAGAAATTTTAAATTATCTTTTAGATGAATATCTTGAAGATAAAAAACATGAAATTATATATAACTCAAAGGTTGAAAAGGTTATTAAATCTGATGAATATTTTAAGGTATATACAGAATCCGGGATATTCAATGCAAAAAATTTAATAGTAGCCACAGGTGGAAAATCCTTCCCAATGACTGGAAGTACGGGAGATGGATATAAAATTGCAAAGAGTTTTGGGCATACAATAATTTCTCCCAGACCAGCGTTAACCCCGATTGAGATAGAGAATTATCCATTTGTAGATCTTGCGGGAATTTCTATTAATGTATGGATAAAAAAAGCAAAAAATAAGATGTATGGCAGTTTATTATTTACTCATAAAGGTTTTTCAGGTCCGGTAGTATTGAATTTTTCCAGATATTTAAATGATGGAGATAAAATTCAGATTTCCTTTGTTGATTTTGATAATGAAGAAAAGTTTCGTAAATATTTTGTTGAAAAATCCAATCAAAATAAAAATATGTTATTATACGATTTTTTGAAAAAAGAGTTTCGTTTTCCCAGAAGATTTATTGCTGTGATGTTTAGAATATTAAATATCGATAAAAATAAAAGATTAAATAATCTCTCTAGACATGAAAGGAATAATGTGATACAATATCTTGTTAATCATGAATTTAAAGTGAAAAAAATAGGTGATTTTAACATTGCAATGGTAACTAAAGGGGGAATTGACACCAGAGAGATTAATTCAAAAAGTATGGAATCAAAATTGGTAGAAAATTTATATTTTATAGGAGAGGTTGTTGATGTTGATGGCTACACAGGAGGATATAACCTGCAATGGGCATTTTCATCAGCATATATTGCAGCTAAGAATATTATTGAAAAGGGAGGCTGAAAAAATTGAGAAAATTAAAGTTTTTAATTATGTTATTGTTAATTATTTCGGTAAGTATATTTGCCAGAGTTAATATTTATGTGATTTCAGATATTAATATCTATGATTTACCGTTTTTCTCAAAAGCAAAAACAGGTGATTATATAATAGCAAATGATTATATATCTGTTGTAATTGGTTCAAAGGATAGAGATGATGGATTGGCTGGAAAGATTATAGAAGCTTATGACAATGAAACAAAAAGAACATTAATAGATGAATATAAGATATTTATTCAAAATAAAATATCCTCTCCATTAAAAATAAAATTATATAAAACAAACAAATATGCAAAAATAGAATTTGAAATGAATGATGGAAATATTCAGGAATACTACCTTGGAGATAATAAAAAGTATATAGAGATAAAAAATTATATATACAATAAATCTTCTAAGAAAATAAAAATAATGTTAAAGGACATAGTCTCTTTTAAAGAATTATTCCCAATAATAATTAAAACAAATGAAAGTGGAAAAAAGGTATTGGAAATTCAGGAAAATTTTATATCTTATAGTATATCTTCGGAAAATACGAAAATATTTAGAACATTATTTACTAAAAATTTCGGAGCAGTTATATATAAGCCAGTATATATAAATCCAGATGAAGAAAAGGTATTTTCAAGAAGATTATATATCAGTAAAAATATAGAAGATACAAGAAAAGAAATTTTAAATGCTGAGGAAACATTTAAAGGAAAAATCATTCCATTTGAGAAGATAAGTACATTAGCAAATTTGCCAGTTGTATTATATGACTCAGATGAAAATATGATTTCATTGACTTATACAAATTCCAAAGGCGAATTTTCATTTAGCAATGTAGAGTCAGGATATTATATTTCCATTCAAAATTCCGGTTTTTCAAATAAAAAGATCAAAATAGAAAATCCTGAAAAATTTCTTGAATTGAAAACGTCCCCAATTTATAATAAAAACATATATATATGGCCAGTTTATTTGACAAATCACACAGAAAATTCTGTAATTCTAAACTGGAAAACTATGATTGCAGCAACGGCAGATATTAAAGTTTATAATCGTGGCGAATTAATAAAAACCATTTATGTGAAAAATCCAATGACAATACAACATGTTCCAATAACAGGATTAGTTCCAGGGGAAAAATATGTTTATGAGGTGAATATTAATAATTATTTTGTACCTGCAAATATAAAAACCGTTGGTGAATTTAAAACAAAATCATTAAATGAAGATAATTTAATCTTTGCAGTTTATGGAGATACCAGAACATATCATGAACTACATAAAATGGTGTGTGATGAAATAGCTAAAGAAAATCCAGAATTTGTAATAAATGTTGGAGATCTTGTTGAAAAAGGAGATTACTTACCTGATTGGGATCATTTCTTTAATGAAATATCTAATCTGGCTGAAAAATCAGTATATTATCCACTATTGGGAAATCATGAGAGAAATTCAACATATTATTATGAAGCATTTTATCTTCCACAAGGCAGTGGAGATTATGATAAAAGATGGTATTCTTTTAAATATGGAAAATTATTATTTGTATTTCTTGATTCAAATGCAATTGGTACAAAGCAACTGGAAGACGCCCAATTAAAATGGTTAAAAGAACTTTTTGAAAAGAATAAAAATACGACAAAGTTGGTGTTTTTCCATCATCCATTCTGGAATAATGCAGTAGATTATTATAGCACTTCAGAAAGACATTTAGAAGAAATATGGAGAACGTTGTTTGAAAAATATGATGTTAAAGCTGTATTTAACGGTCATGTTCACAGTTATGAAAGACATGAAAAGAATGGAATAATATATGTTATTACCGGTGGTGGGGGAGCTCCTTTGGAGGTTGAACATAAAAAAGATATAGAGCCAACAACGGTAAAACTTGATTATGGAGAATATCATTATATAATTGCAAAAGTGGAAAAGGATAAAATTATATTTAAAGTTATTGGTGTTGGCCATATTGTCGATAAACTTAATACTGAAAAAATTACAAAACACCATAAAATTATCGATACTTTTGAAATAAAAATAAAATAAAAAACCGGCAAGCTTTGAGCTTGCCGGATATTGTTTTAAAAGGGCCTGGATTGTGGGGAGAGGGAGAGATTCACAATCCAGACAATGGTTTTAGTTTATATCTCTCGCTTTTTTATTATGGTACAATTTTTGTTCCTGTTTTTCCTTCAAGAGCTTCTTTTAATTTTTCCATATCTGTAATTAATGCAGGTTTTCCTGTGTCCTTTACAAAGGAAATACATGATTCTACTTTTGGTAACATGCTTCCTTTAGCAAAGTGCCCTTCTTCAATATATTTTTCAGCTTCTGCAATTGTTAATGTGTCTAATGCTTTTTGATCAGGTTTGTTGAAGTTAATATATACCTTTTCAACAGCTGTTAAGATAATAAATTCATCAGCTCCTAATTCCTTTGCCAATAATGCAGATGCTCTATCTTTATCAATAACAGCTTCAACACCTTTTAATTCACCATTTTCATCATAAATTACAGGAATTCCTCCACCGCCACCAGCTACAACAATAACATCTTTTTCTATTAATTCTTTTATCGTGTTCTTTTCAACAGCGTCAAGAGGAATTGGTGATGGAACAACTCTTCTCCATCCTCTTCCTGCATCTTCTTTAAAGATCCAGCCTTTTTCTTCCATCATTTTTTTAGCTTCTTCTTCACTATAGAATGGACCAACTGGTTTTGAAGGATTCTGGAATCCAGGATCATTTTTATCTACAACAATTTGAGTAACAACTGCTGCAACATCTCTTTCAACGTTTCTTTCCTTTAATATGTTTTTCAATTCCTGTACAATCATATAACCGAGATATCCCTGTGTCATAGCCCCCAATACATCCATAGGAAATGGTGGGATAGTATCTTTAGCAATATCCTGTTGTAATAACAAATTTCCAACCTGTGGACCATTTCCATGTGTAATTACCAGGTCATAACCCATTTCAATCATGTCTGCCAGATAGGATGCAGTTGTTCTGATGTTTTTAAACATGTTTTCTGCTGTTGGCTTTTCACCAGGTCTGTTAACTGCATTACCTCCTATGGCTACAACTGCGAGTCTTTTCATGTAAATTCCCCCTTTTGCGGTGTTTTATAATGTAGCTACCATAATAGCCTTTATTGTGTGCATTCTGTTTTCTGCCTGATCGAATACCTTTGAATGTCTGCTTCTAAATACTTCATCTGTAACTTCTCTAATATCAAGACCTCTTTCTTTAGCTTCTCTTGCAACCTTTGTTTCAAAATCGTGGAATGAAGGGAGACAGTGTAAGAAAATTACATTTGGATTTTCTGTTCTCTTAATTAAGTCCATGTCAACTCTATATGGAGTTAATAATTCAACTCTTTCAGGCATTTTATCTTCTTCACCCATTGATACCCAAACATCTGTGTAAATTACATCTGCTCCTTTTACTCCATCAAGACCTGAAGTATATTCAATAACAGCTCCTGTTTCTTTTGCTGTTTCTAAAGCTTCATTCATCATTTCATCAGATGGTTTTAAAGCTTCAGGTCCTACTGCTACATAATGCATTCCCATTTTCGCAGAAATTCTCATTAATGTATTTGCAACATTATTTCTTGTATCTCCAATAAATACAACTTTCATTTCATTTAATGGTTTGTGGATGAATTCCATCATTGTCATAACATCTGCCAATCCCTGTGTTGGATGTGCTTCATCAGTTAAACCATTCCATACAGGAACACCTGAATATTTAGCTAAATCTTCAACAACCTTTTGTTCAAATCCTCTGTATTCAATACCATCATACATTCTTCCTAAAACCTTTGCAGTGTCTTCGATAGATTCTTTTTTACCCATTTGACTGTTTGTAAGGAATGTAACGTGTGCTCCTTCGTCTAATGCAGCTACTTCAAAAGCTGTTCTTGTTCTTGTTGATGTTTTATCAAAAATTAAAACAATGTTTTTTCCTTTTAATGTTTCTGTTCTAATACCTGCTCTTTTCTTTGATTTTAAATCAAAAGCTAAATCTAATAAATATTTTATTTCTTCTGGTGTATAATCCTTTAATGATAATAAGCTTCTTCCTTTTAAATTTACTGGCATTTTAAATCTCCTCCTTTATGTTTAAAAGTATTTAACCTTTCAGATGTATTATACATCTTGAAGAGATTTTCTCAAAACGAAAAATCTTTTTAAATTTAACCAGTATGAAGAAAATTTCATGATTATAATTTATTATTTTGAGTATGCGTAAGTATGATTGAGTATGCGTGAGTATGCGTGAGTATGCTTAATTTCGAAAAAATATATGATATAATAAAATAGAAAAAGTGAGGTGTAAAGCTATGTGGAAAAATTATATCATAATATTACTGATTTTTGTATTATTTTTTTCATCTTGTATAAAAAAAGCTGAACCGATTGTTGACACCAATTTTTCTGATTTGTCTGATAATCAAAAAGAAATCCTGATAAGAGTAATGGCTGCAGCATATAATGCTGGGGAAAATAGGGATTTTAAAGATATTTTAAATAATTATGTTTATAGTACTTCATATACTTATGATGAAAATATATGGGGCAATTATAAATATTTCACTGGATTAAGCAATATTATGCCAACGAAGAATTTAACCTTAAAAGATATAGATTCAGAAGATAAAAGGATAGAAATTTATGTTGGAAATATTATGAATAATTATATAAATAACAGTAATTCTGTTAAACTTATAGATGCATTTGATGAAAAGATTCCTGTAAATCCTCAAAAAACAGATAGGGATTTTTCCAATTTAAATCCAGAATTATTATCCAGTTATGAGAAAAGAGATTTTCTTGTTGAAAGAGTCTATAATCTTATTTCAAGAGATTATAATGATAAATATTTATTCAGAACATGGTATGATAAATATTTTAGTGAAGAATTAACCAACGAAGAAATACGAAAATATGCAGAATATATTGTTGATGTTGCATATACATATACGCATTCAAATATAATTCTGGAAAACAAAACATCTTATGACTCTCCAAAAGTATATCTAAACCATATACCTGTTGAATTGGCTCTTGCAATAATATATCAGGAGTCAAAATTCTTTCCTGGAACATTTAGGGCAGAAATTAGGGATAATAAAATATATGCCATTTCATTTGGATTAAGCCATATATTAATAGACGCAGACTTTTTATATATCGCTTCATCTAATGATGATATTGGTGATGGAATAATAAAACAATATAAATTTAATCAAATTTCAAGTTATTATCTTGGCAATAATTTAAATGAAGAAACATATTTTTCAGATTGGGATTTAATTACAATTCGTGGGTCGATATTATATGAATTAATATTTTTAGACTCGCTTTATCAAAAATTTATAGTAGATGTGAAGGAGGCTATAAAATGATAGGAGTTATAGGTAGTTCAAATATGGATATTGTTTTAACTGTAGAACATTTCACCAATCCCGGGGAAACTCAAAAAGCAAAAGAATTGGAATACTTTCCAGGAGGAAAAGGAGCAAATCAGGCTGTTGCTGCAGCAAAACTTTCAAATAAAGAAGTATACTTTTTTACAGCGCTTGGAAATGATGAATTTGGGAAAAAGCTTGCCAGGAATTTTGACGAATTAAATATAAAAGGATATGTTTATACAGATTTGCCAACAGGAAGAGCATATATCGAAGTAACAAAAAAAGGAGAAAATAGAATAGTTATATTTGAAGGAGCAAATGGTTTTATTACGCCTGAAATTGTTGAAAAAAAGATAGGGATTTTGCAGGAATATAAATATTTTTTGTTGCAAAATGAAATACCTTTTGAAACAACATTGCATGTAGCAAAAATATTAAAATCTAAAAAGAAGATAGTTATATTTGATCCGGCACCAGCTCCCAACATAACAGATGAAATTTTTAAGTATGTTGATTATTTTACACCAAATGAGGAAGAATTTAAGTATCTTTCAAATAAATTTTTTAACCTTGATCCAGAAAAAAATTTAAAAGAGATATTAAGAAAGTTCTTTAATCTCGGAATAAAAAATATTATATTAAAACGCGGGCCAGAAGACGTAATATTATATAATAGAAATTATATATTGAAAATTCCTGCATTTAAGTTTGAAAATGTAATTGATACCACAGCGGCTGGAGATGTTTTTAATGGGGCATTGGCTACTGCATTAGAAGAGGGTAAAAATATTAAAGAGGCAATAGTTTTTGCATGTGCAGCAGCAGGATTGTCTGTTACAAGAAAGGGTGCTCAATCATCAATACCTGCTCGTAAAGAGGTTGATGAATTTCTGGAAACAATAGATAGATAAAAAAAGCCAGAGTTTTTAAAAACTCTGGCTTTTAAAATTATTGTTTCTTCCATTTAAAATATATTCCTGCAAGAGGAGGTAAGGTAATATTAATTGAGTATTCTCTTCCGTGGAATGGAATATGCTCTGCATATATTCCGCCCTGGTTTCCTACATTACTTCCCCAATATATTTCAGAATCTGTATTTAATATTTCTTTATAAAATCCGGGTTTTGGAACACCTATTCTATAATCATATCTTACAACAGGTGTGAAATTAAATACTGCAACAATAAATTCATCAGGATTTTTACCCTTTCTAATAAATGAAATAACACTATTTTCAGCATCATTATAATCTATCCATTCAAATCCTTCAGGCGAATAATCAACTTCATATAATTCGGGGTTTTCTTTATACAACCTATTAAGATCATCGATTAATTTTAACATCTTTTTATGAGAATCAAATTCTAACAAATTCCAATCAAGTGCTTTTTTACAATTCCATTCATTAAATTGAGCTATATCATTGCCCATAAACAATAATTTTTTTCCTGGATGTGCGAACATATAAGAATAGAATAACCTTAAATTAGCAAATTTTTGCCAGTAATCCCCGGGCATTTTATTTATCATAGAACCTTTTCCGTGAACAACTTCATCATGAGATAAAACGAGTATATAATTTTCCGAAAATGCATATACCAGTGAAAAAGTCAATTCATTTTGATGATGTTTTCTAAATAATGGATCTCTGGCCATATATCTCAATGAATCATTCATCCATCCCATATTCCATTTCATGGAAAAACCGAGACCGCCAAGATCTACAGGTTTAGATACTCCTGGCCATGCAGTTGATTCTTCAGCGATAGTCAATATTCCAGGGAAGTATTTATGAGTAATTGAATTAAAGTATTTTAAAAATTCTATAGCTTCAAGGTTTTCTCTACCGCCATAAATATTTGGTATCCATTCTCCTTCTTTTCTACTAAAATCAAGATATAACATAGAAGCCACAGCGTCAACTCTTAAGCCATCTATATGAAATTTATCGAGCCAATAAAGTGCATTGGATATAAGGAAATTCTTAACTTCATTTCTTCCATAATTGAATATATATGTTCCCCAATCTGGATGTTCTCCTAATCGAGGATCCATATGTTCATATAAGGCTGTTCCATCAAATTTTCCTAAGCCATGTGCGTCTTTTGGAAAATGCCCTGGAACCCAATCAAGTATAACTCCAATATTATGTTGATGCATATAATCAACAAAGTACATAAAATCTTCAGGTGTTCCATAACGACTTGTTGGTGAAAAGTAACCTGTTACCTGATATCCCCACGATTCATCAAGAGGGTGTTCTAAAACTGGCATAATTTCAATATGAGTGTATCCGTGTTTTTTTACGTATTCAACCAACTGATGTGCCAGTTCTCTATAATTTAAGAATTCATCATTATTTTTTTTCTTCCATGAACCAAGATGAACTTCGTAAATAGAAATAGGTTTTTCAAACCAATTTGTTTCTCTTCTTTTATCCATCCATTTTTTGTCATTCCATCTGTGTTTATTATTTAAATCATAAACAATGGAAGCATTTTTAGGACGCAATTCAGTATATGTTGCATATGGATCGGCCTTTAATAATAATTCCCCGGTTTGTGTTTTTATTTCAAATTTATAAATATCTCCTTCTTGAACCAATGGAATAAAAATTTCCCAGACTCCAGAACTTCCGAGAACTCTCATTTGATGAACTCTGCCATCCCAATTATTAAAATTACCAACTACGCTTACTCTCTTAGCATTTGGTGCCCATACTGCAAAATATGTTCCTTTTGCACCATCTATTTCCATTGGATGAGCACCAAGCTTTTCATAAATCTTATGATTATTTCCTTCATTAAAAAGATACAGATCATAGTCTGTAAGAACAGGTAGAAAACTGTATGGATCCCGTGACTTCCAGCTATTTCCAATTGAATCAGTGTATAAAAATTCATATTTAAAGAATGTTTTTCTTTTTAAAACCTTTTCAAATAATCCATCTGGATGTATTTTTTCCATTTTGTATTTTCTTTTTGTTTTTGTATCTAAATTGATTATTTCTATTTTTTCAGCAAAAGGGTGAAATGTTCTTATAACAATTTCCTTTTCATTTAATTTATGAATTCCTAAAACTGAAAACGGGTCATGATGCTCAGCTTTTACTATTTTTAACATTTCATCATTAAGCATGCTTCCCATATTAATACCCCCTTACACGGTTAGCTTTTGAGAAAATCAAAGAAAAAAGAAGATTTTTCCTTTTACTTGTCTTTCTTTAATTATAACACATTTTTTTGCGCTGTCAATAGAAAGTATAAAAAATATTAAAAAAAATATAAAATCCTCTGAAAATAATATTTGAGTGTCCAATAATTAAAAACGCTCAAACCTTGATTGCAAATCTTCAAAAATAGCTCATTCCCACCGGTCGTTGCAGACTCACGTCCATGTTCGTCTTCACTCAAAATCACATCCATGTGATTTTGACCGGTTCCATTCGCTATTTTTTCAGGCAATCTGCGAGTTTTCGCTTTTTTAAATTATTGGACACTGTAAAAATAATATATTCTTCAGAGGATTTTATATTTCAATCAACAAGTAATATCATTATATCATTGACATTGGTTCCTGTTGGACCGGTTTTTAAAAGAGCCTCACCTTCACTTAACCCATTATAGGTATCGTTATTCTCTAAATAAATTTCAGGATCAAGCCCTTTTTTTCGAATTTTAGTTATTGTTTTTCCGTTTACAATTCCTCCTGCTGCATCTGTAGGACCATCTGTTCCATCTGTTCCAAAGGAAGAAAAATAAACATTTTCAAAACCTTCTATATCAATAGCAAAAGAATATGATAATTCCTGATTTCTTCCGCCATAACCAGTTCCTTTAACATAAACTATGGTTTCTCCTCCAGCGATTATTGCAGCAGGAGGTTTTAAGGGATTTCCCGTTGTAATTATTTCCTTGGCAATTCCAGCAAAGATTTTTCCAGCTTCCTTTGCTTCGGCATTTAATATGGAAGTAAGCAATAATGTATTATATCCCAATTCTTTAGCTTTTTTTATAGCTTCTTCACAGGCGAGTCTTACACTTCCAATTATTATATGTTTGGCATTTTGAATATTTTTTGGTGTTTCTTTTTTCAGGAGTGAAAGTATTTTATCATTAATATTTAACTCATATTTTTTTATTACATTTAACACGTCATTGTATGTATATTTATCAGGATAGGCTGGACCGGAAGCAATACTTTCAAGATTATCGCCAAGTACATCGGACAATACAAGAGCATATATATTTTTTGGATAAATTAAATTAGCAAATTTTCCACCTTTTACCCTGGAAAGTCTTTTTCTTATCATGTTTATTTCATTAATTTCAGCACCAGATTTTAAAAGTTGATCGGTAATATTCTGTATGTCATGTAATGTAATATTATCTTCTGGCATTTCAAATAACGCTGAACCACCACCGGATATTAAAAATAAAATAATATAATCATCTGGTAACTTTTTAATTCTTTCAATTGCGATTTTTGTGGCATTTAAACTGTTTTCATCTGGTATTGGGTGTCCTGCTTCAAAGATTTCAAGTGAATCGATTTTTCCCAGGCTATGCTTATATTTTGTAATAACTATACCATCTTTTATTTTATCTTTTAATATTTCTTTAGCAGCATTAGCCATTCTCCATGCAGCCTTTCCAATTGATAATAAGAATATTTTATTATTGTTTTGAATTTCTGAAAATTTACTTATATGTTTTTTTACGGCATTTTCGGGTAATACAGAATTAATGGTATGGGAAATAATTTCTCTTAGTTCTTTCTCGGCCATAGCAATTCCCCCTTTCATCTTTATTATAACATAATAATAAAAAACCCTGCATTTTTGCAGGGTTTTGTTTAAATAATTGGATATTCTATTGTAATTTGTGCAATTTTAAATACTACCTTTTCTAAGTAATAGGAATTACCTCCGCCATTATACCATCCTACAGCATGGGTTATATCACCGTGTATTTCCTGTAAATAAGATAAATAAGCAGTTCCTACAAGAATATTATATTTAGGATCAAATAATAATCTATCCTTTATCCATTTTAAATCTGTGGATTTGTAGCCGTATTTTTCAAATCTATCATAATACATTTCAATAATATATTTAGCTGTTTCAGCACGAATTTGCATGTATCCAATCTCTCCATATTTTCCTATAACGTTTCTAAAACTCGTTTCAATATCGATAATAGAGGCTATGAGAATTGGTGAAATGTTAAATTCCTTTGATGCTAATAAAATGCCTTCTGCTAATGCTACTTTTCTTTCTGGTTTTAATTCTTTTCCTGTAGTAAGTTTGTATTCTCGGTTCATAAAGTCCATTAAAAAGATTTTTAAATTTGTTTCGTTTGTAAGGTTATAATTCTTATCATTTCCAAAATTGAGAATACTTACTACAAGTATTAAGATGATAATAAGATGTTTTTTTATAAACATCACCTCCGTTTAATTTTTTATATTTTTTATAATTATTGTAGAATGTCCATTGAGTTTTATAATGTTTTTGTTTTTTACAAAAGAACCATTTAATAGCTGTATTTCGGTATTTTTGATGTTTATATTTATAGGTTGATTTTTAAAATTATGATAAACATCAAATTTGTTGTTTTTACCTATTAATGAATACGAAATAAAGTATCTGTTGTTTCTTATATTATCTATTCTGGCATTAGAAAGCCAGATATTGTCTTTTCTAAATTTAATTAATGTTTTTATATAATTGAGAAGACTGTCTATATCATTTCTTTCTGATTCGTATGAAATATTTGAATATGGCGGGTTATATTTACAACCTTTCCATTCCGTTTGACCGGGTCCAAATCCGTTTTCATACCATTGAAATGGTTCTTGAGAATCTTCTGTAAAGTTTACATCTAAGTTTAATCCTTTCATTCCTAGCTCTTCGCCATAGTATATAAATTGATATCCTGGAAGCGTGAATAATATTGAATAAGCTAATTTAACTTTATTGATGTCGTTATTTAATTCTGAAACAAGGCGATTCATATCATGATTTGTTAAAAAGTTGCCCGAAACAGATTCAACATTCCCCTTTATATAATGGGATAATGTATTTTTAATGCCTTTTACCAATAAATGGGGATCTTGAAACTTTACAGCATCTTTTATTTCATAGGATAATGGAAAATTAAATTCGATATCAAATAGTCCATGATATTTTTTAACCACCTCTGGTGAATCCCAGATTTCACTAACAATAATGGAATTTTCATTTATAGATTTTATATAATCCACCATTTCCTTCCAGAATTTAATGGTTTTTTCATGTTGATATTCAAATTTTCCTTTTTCTATATTGTAATCAAAGATATGTTTTGCTGCATCCAGTCTGAATCCATCAATTCCAAGATCTAACCAGAATTTAAAAATACCTTTCATTTCTTCCCATAACTCAGGATTTTCGAAATTTAAATCTGGCGAGGAAGAGCCAAATAAACCATAGAAATATTTATCTTTGTATTTAAACCATATTGGACTGTTGTCCCAATGTCTCTTTTCGTTTATATCTGTTTTTTCATTTTGCCATACATAATAGTCGACATATTTTTTATCTCCATTAATAGCTTTTTGAAACCACTGGCATTTTACAGAAGTGTGATTAATTGGGATATCTAAAATAATTTTTATATTTTTTTCATGTGCTATTTTTATTAATTTTTTTAAATCATCAAAATTACCGTATAAAGGATTTATCGAATAGAAGTCAATAATAGTATAGCCATGAAAAGAAGCTGATTTCATAATTGGTAATAACCATATTCCATCTATTCCTAGTGTTTGTAAATAATCCAATTTTTGAGTTATACCATTTAAATCTCCAATTCCGTCATCATTTGAATCAAAAAATGAACGAACAAATAATTCATAGAAAATCATTTAAATCCCCTTTCATAATTTATGATATAATACATATTGAGACTATTATGAGGTGATAATATGAAACAAAAATTGACCATGTATAAAATAACGATTATATATATTCTCGCATTATTAATTTTAATTTTCTCCTCTTTCCTTATCATATCATCTTTTTTGAAACAAAAGGAGCAAATAGATAAATTTTATGAAAATATCAAATTAACAATAGAAGTGGTAGATTCCATAATTATAAATGATTTTGAAAATGAAATAATTGATTTTGTTTATTCACAAGAGAATACAAATATTATTGAAGAAGTGGAAAAACCAGAAAGAATAGAAAAAACAAAATTCCTTAAAAATATATATGATGTTAATTTATATTATATAGTTTCTGAAAACCCTAAACCTATATTTCTTTTAATATATAAAAATACATATAAGTATATTAGTTTAAATTTTGAAACGTTATTTGATAACAGATTTCTCAATATAAATCTGTTTTTTGATTATTATATAGTTGATAATTATGGAAATTTTATATATGGAAACAGAGATTTATATGAAAAAAATAAAAAAGAAATTTGTGTAAAAAAAATTTGTAGAAGAGATGGAACTTATTTGAGTGATTTTGAATTTTTTAATTTAAAAAATGAAAATTTATTAAAGATTTATACGTTTTATAAACCGAATATTTTTGGGTTTATAAGAGATTATGCACAAACTATTTTGTATACTTTTATTCTGGCATTTTTATTTGCACTTGTGTTTCATTATATTATTTATAAATATATTACAGGAGTTTTTAAGGATAATGTAAAAAAAATAAGTGAGATACATATAAATTATAATACGGGTAAAATTTTAAAAAATGAATTTGAACCATCAAAAGTAAAAGAATTTGATGAAATATTTAATTTATTTAACGAGAAGATTTATTTGCTTGAGAAACCTATTGAAAATCTTTTAAAAGAGAATAAGTATTTAAGAAATGAAAATGAAAAATTATATAAAGAAAATGCAGGGATAATAAACTTTTTATCGGCATTTAAAAAATTTTCATATGGAAAGATTACATATCAAAATTTTAAATTTGAAGTAAAAAAGATAATTGAAGATATGACATTTGAATCTGAACCTTTAAAAGAATCATTAAATTTTCTTTTTAATGATTTAAGTATAAAAACAATTGAAAATGAAAATTTAAAAAGAAATTATTTTGAACAACTGGAAATTTTGTTTAGCGTTCTTGGTGTTTTGGCTGAAATAAAAGAATATAATTATAAGCATGTGGAATTAATGGGAGAAATTTCTATTTTAATAGGAAAAAAAATAAAAATGAAAGAGCCACAATTAAAAAATCTGTATTTAGGTGCAAAAATACATGATCTTGGAAAAAGCTATATTCCAGATAGCATTTTATTAAAAAAAGAAAAACTAACAGATGAAGAATGGGAAATAATAAAAAAACATCCTAAAATAGGATTTTTATTGATAAAAGAAATTTCTTTAAAGCCTTTTTCAACAGCTGCAATGATTATTATTTCTCATCATGAAAGATGGGATGGAAAGGGATATCCATATGGAATAGAAGGAGAGAGTATTCCAATAGAAAGTAGAATAGTGAGTATAATAGATACATTTGTTGCGTTAATTACAGAAAAACCGTATAGAAAAGCATATACATATTCTGAAGCATTTAAAATAATAGAGTATGAAAAAGGAAAGAAATTTGATCCGGAATTGGTTGATGTGTTTCTTGAATCAAAAGAAGAAATAATAAATATAATCCAGAAAATAAAAAATGAAAAAGCCGTGTTGTGAAACACGGCTTTTTTATTTTTTTATTACAATGTAAAAGCGATAACAACAGCTCCAATTGAAATTAATACAGAGATAATTCCTAATGTCTTGGCAAATCCAGCGTCTTTCTTTAATTGATCATTATTGCTTGTGCTATCTGAAATATCTGCTTTTAATTCTTCGATTTTTTCGTTAAATGTTTTTGCAGTTACATAATTTGATAATTTTGTATCTAAAGCAGAAACTTCAAGATATCTTGTTAAATCTGTTTTTAATGCATAATCTTTTAAGTCTCCTAAAGTTGCATATTTTTTAAGATCAGAAAGCATAGCATAATCTTTCAATGTATCTTTAGTAACATAATTATCCAATTTTGTATTAAATGCATTTATTGAATTAGCATTTTCATCAACTTTTGATTTTAAAGAAGATAATTCCATTTCTAAAGCTTTGAAATCTTCTGATTTTACAAATCTGGTTTCTAAATCAGAAATTTTTGCGTAATCGGAAAGATATTCTTTTACTGTTGCTTCAACATCATCTTTCGTTGCAAATTTGTCATTTAAATTCATTATTTCATTATTATATTTTTCTTCTAAAGCAGCAACTTTATTAGCGAGAACTCCTAAAGTTTCCATTGCTGACTTATTTGCTGATAAATCTTTTTTAACGCTTTCAACTGAAGAATAAAGAGCTTTTAATTCTGCAACCTGTGATTCTAAAGATTTAATTCTTGCATCGTAAGTTGAAACTTCTTTTTCTACAGCATCTGTTTTTGAACTTAAAAAGCTTAATACGTCATACGCACTTTTTAATTCATTTACGGAATTTTCGAGTTGTGTAATTTTTGAGTTGAATTCTTTTGTATCCATATTTAACAATTGAGCTTTTATCATTGCATTGATTTCATCTTTTGATAATCCCTGTTGTTTTGATAATTCGTTAACCTTTTTATCTAATTCAACAACCTTTTCAGCAAGAGTTGCAAATAACTGTTGTTCAACATACTTTAATGCTCTATCTAAAGCAACAGTTAACTGATATCTGTTTACCTGAGATAATCCCTGATATGTTCCATCTGGAAAGCCTTCTATAATTCCAAGTGAAGATAACCTTTCAATTGAATCGTATGCCCAGTGATTTACAGGGACATCTTTATATGTTGTTGCAGCAAATGATGCTACTGCCAATGCTAACGCCATAAGAATGATTAATAGTTTTTTCATCCTATACACCTCCAAAAAATTTTATTATTTTCTTAAGTCTCATATCTTATTTTACCACAAAAATCAAAAAAAATGGTAAAATAAATTGGTATTTTTAGACATATTTTTATGATATACTTATAAAGAAAAATTTCTTCACTGTTATTTTCCCTGTAAATATAAGAAAAATCCTAAATTTATTATATAAAAATCTATCTGGAGGTGTTTAAATGAAATTAAAAAGAACACATAAGTGTGGGAATTTAAATTCATCAAATATAGGTCAGGAAGTTATCCTGAATGGTTGGGTTGAAAGAATAAGGGATCTTGGAGGAATTAAATTTGGATTGTTGAGAGATATTTCTGGAAAGGTTCAATTTGTTATAGATCCTGAAAATAAAGAAATTTATGAAATTGCAAAAACAATAGGAAATGAATATGTAATAGCTATAAAAGGTGTTGTAAGAAAAAGACCTGACGATGCGATTAATAAAAATATGCCAACTGGTGAAATTGAAATTGACGTAAATGATATGGAAGTATTGTCAGAATCAGAAACTCCGCCTATTTATGTAAATAAAGATGAGGAAATTTCAGAAAATCTAAGATTAAAATATAGATATCTTGATTTAAGAAAGGATAGAATGAAAAAAAATCTTGTAATGAGGCATAAGGCTTTACAAATTGTAAGGCAATACCTTTCTGAAAATGACTTTTTGGAAATAGAAACACCATATTTAACTAAAAGTACCCCTGAAGGTGCAAGAGACTTTTTAGTGCCATCAAGATTAAAACCAGGTAATTTCTATGCATTACCTCAGTCACCACAATTGTTTAAACAATTGTTAATGGTTTCTGGATTTGATAGATACTTCCAGATTGCACGATGTTTTAGAGATGAAGACTTTAGAGCAGATAGACAGCCTGAATTTTCACAAATAGACTTTGAAATGTCATTTGTTGAAATGGATGATATTTTAACACTTACAGAAGGGTTATTAAAAAAATTATTTAAAGAATTATTAGATTATGATCTTGAAACACCTTTAAGAAGATTTACATACGATGAAGTGATGAATAAATATGGCAGTGATAAACCAGACACAAGATATGGCCTTGAAATTAATGATTTTAGCGAAGACTTTAAAGAAACAAAAGCAGATTTCATAAGAAAAGTGATAGAAAATGGTGGAAAAATCAAAGGAATAGTTTTATCTGAAAAAGCAGATAAATTCTCAAGAAAAAGAATAGATGAATATACAGAATTTGCAAAATCAGTTGGTGCAGGTGGACTTATCTGGATAAAAAATGAAAAAGGAGAAGTAAAATCTTCAATTAAGAAAATAGCTGAAAATGAAATCAAAAATATATTTGATAAAGGTCTTATAAAAGATAACGATATAGCTTTCTTAATTGTTGGAGAAAATGAAGAAGTGAATAAGATTTTAGGTCATATAAGGGTTAAATTAATAAAAGAAGAGATGGAAAAGAAAGATGGATTTGATGTATTATGGGTTGTAGACTTTCCAATGTTTGCATGGGATGAAGAAGAAAACAGACTTGTTGCGGAGCATCATCCTTTCACAATGCCAAAACTTGATGATTTTGAAAAATATGCAGATTCAGATCCATTGAAAATAAGAGCTCAATGTTATGATCTTGTTATAAATGGGTATGAAATGGCAAGTGGTAGTATAAGAATTCACAGAAAAGATCTTCAGAATAAAATCTTTGAAATGATAGGTTTAAGTGATGAAGAAATAAATGAAAAATTCGGATTCTTGATTGAAGCATTTAAATATGGTCCTCCACCACATGGAGGAGCCGCAATAGGATTTGATAGATTAATTGCTGTAATGGCAGGAGAGGATTCAATAAAAGAGGTTATAGCCTTCCCGAAAACAGCAAGTGGTTCAGATCCTATGACAGAAGCTCCATCGGAAGTTTCTGAAAAACAATTAAACGAATTAAAGATAAAATTAGATTTATGAGGTGACATGGAATGAGCAAAACATTCAAAGTGGCAATTGATGGACCAGCGGGTTCAGGAAAAAGTACTATAGCAAAGGAAATAGCAAAGATATTTAATTTATATTATCTTGATAGCGGTGCATTATATAGAGCTTTTGGGTATTTCGTAAAAAAAATGAATTTTGATTTATTTAATGAAGATGATATAATAAAAGCATTGAAAGACTTTGATATAAAAATAATTGATGGTGAATATTATCTTGGTGACGAAAAGCTTGGAATGCAGATTCGAACGCCTGAAATTGGAAAAGCAGCTTCTATAGTAGCTAAAAATGAAAAAGTAAGAAATAAGGTTAATGAAATATTAAAATCACTTTCGAAAATACATAATGTTGTTATTGATGGAAGAGATATTGGAACAGTGGTATTACCTGATGCTGACGTGAAAATCTTTCTTACAGCATCAATTGAAGAAAGAGCCAGAAGAAGATATAAAGAATTACTTGAAAAAGGGAAAAATGTAAATTATGAGGAAATTTATAAAGAAATAGAAAAAAGAGATATTGCTGATTCCACAAGAGATATAGCTCCATTAAAACCTGCTGAAGATGCAATAACCGTTGATACTACTGGGAAAGATATTAAAACCGTAGTTGATGAAATTAGTAAAATAATAAATAAAAAAATAAATCAGGAGTGAATTTTGTGGAAATAAAATTAGCCTCAAAAATAGGTTTTTGTTATGGTGTTCAAAGAGCATACGAAAAAGCAGTAGAGCTTTCAAAAAGTGGTGAAAAGGTATATTTATATGGAGATCTTGTTCATAATAATGAAGTAAAAAAAGATTTGTTAAATAGGGGAATTTTATCTTTTGAATCTTTGGATGTTTTACCGGAAGATTCCGGAGAAGCAATTTGTATTATCAGGGCTCATGGTGTTCCCAAAAAAGATAAAGAATATTTAGAAAAGAATTTTAAAAAAATAGTTGATTTAACCTGCCCTATTGTTGAAAATGTTTTTAAATATGCATATGAAATGCAGAAAAAAGGATATTTTATAGTTGCATATGGCAAAAAAGAACATGCTGAAATGATAGGATTAAAAGGAAACATAGATGAAGAAAAAGTTATTATTTTAAGAGAACCTACATATGTTAAAAGCGATAAAATATGTATAATTACTCAAACAACCATGGATTATAATAATTTCAAAAATTTTTCCTCAGAAATGGTAAAATTATGCGATTATAATGAGATTTTAATTAAAGATACAATTTGTTATGAAACGAAAATCAGAGAAAATGAAGCAAAAGATATTGCAATTTGGGCAGAATTTGTTATAATAATAGGCGGAAAGCATAGTTCCAATACGCGAAAGTTATATGAAATTTCAAAAAAATATAATGAAAATACGGTTCATATTGATTCGGTTAATGAGTTAAAAGAAATGCAGATTACAAAACAATATAATAGGGTGGGAATTCTTACAGGGACTTCCACACCAAATAAATCATTAGAAGAAGTCATTGAATATCTAAGGAGGGGTTTTGATGGTTGAAGACAAAAACGAGTTTGAGAAGATGCTTGATGAAGTAAGTGAATTTCATATAAAAAAGGGGGAAACATTAACTGGTGAGATTATTTCCATTAGTTCTGATGGAGTATACGTTTCTGCGCCAGGGAAAGCATTTGATGTTTATGTGGGAAAGGATTATTTATTAAAAAATATTGATGAATATAAAAAAGGTGAAAAAATAAAGGTAAAGCTTTTAAAAATTAATGATGCAGAAGGACAGGCTTTTGGTTCTGAAAAAGCTGCAAAGAAAGACGAAATAATTGATGAAATTGTAGAAGGTAAAGTAGTAAAGGGAAAAATCAAAGAAAGAGTTGAAAAAGGATATATAGTAGAACTTGAAAATGTTGTAAGAGCATTTTTGCCAGGCTCTCTTGCAATGTTAAATCCAAATGAACCATTTCCAAGAGAAGAAATGGATTTTCTTGTAATTAAAAGAGAAGAAAGAAGAAGAAGATTAAATATTGTAGTTTCAAGAAAAGGATTGGTAGATAAATATATCGAGGAATTTTTCAATACACATAATTTAAATACACTTGTTGAAGGTGTAGTTACGGGAATAAAAGAATTTGGATTATTTATAAGTTTAAATCCATACATTACAGCATTGGTTCCAAAAAGCGAAATTTCCTGGGATAAAAAAGTTGATATAAATGAAATGTATAAAATAGGAGACAAAGTAAAAGGTATAATTATAAAACTTGATAAAGAAAATAGAAAAATTTCTGTATCAGTAAAAAGATTAAAAGACGATCCATGGGAAACAGTAGAAAAAGATTATCCAGTTGATTCAATTGTAGAAGGGGAAGTTATAGAAATATTCCCATTTGGATTTGCTGTAAAATTAGGTGAAGGTATTGAAGGATTGGTACATGAATCAGAAATTTTCTGGTCAGGTAAAAGGAAAATTGAGGATGTTGTATCAGTTGGAGATAAAGTGAAAGTAAAAGTTCTCTCAATTGATAAAGACAAAAAGAAAATCACATTAAGCTATAAACAGGTTTTAGGAGATCCATGGAAAGATATTGATGAAAAATTGCATGAAGGCGATATTGTAGATGGAGTGGTAGAAAAAATATTACCAAATGGTTTGATAATAAAACTCGATAATGAATTAACAGGATTTTCCCATGTTTCAGAATTATCCTGGAATTTTGTAGATAATGTTGAAGATTTATTTAAAGAAGGAGATAAAGTAAAAGTAAAGGTTTTACATGTAGATAAAGAAAATAGGAAAATAAAATTAAGTGTAAAACAGGCAAAAGAAAATCCATGGAAAAAGGTATCAAATGAATTAAAAAATGGTGATGAAATTTCAGGTAAAGTGGTAAAATATGTTGGAAAAGGTGCTGTAATTATCGTTGATGAATATGAAGTAGAAGCATTTATTCCAAAATCAAAGATAAATCTTGAAGAAAATCAGGATATAAAAGATGTATTGGAAATTGGAAGTACAGTAAATGGTAAAATAATTAAAATAGAATTTGAAGCTGAAGATCAAAAAGGAAGTATGGTTGTTAGCTTATTAGAAGAATAAGAGGTGATTAAATAAATGAAACCAGTTGTACTAATCATTGGGAAACCAAATGTAGGCAAATCAACTTTATTTAACAGGTTGATAAAAGAAAAAAAAGCAATAGTAATGGATATGCCAGGTGTAACAAGAGATCAAATATTTAGTGAGGCACGCTACGATGGGCGTGCCTTCACCTTAGTTGATACATGCGGTATTTTTGAAGAGCCTACCAATGAATTAGAAGCTATTGCAAAAGAAAAAGTTATGAATTCGCTTGAAGAAGCGGATTCAATAATATTTGTAATTGATGGAAGAAATGGATTAACCGCAGAAGACTATTATCTTGCAAACACACTTAGAAAAATAAAGGATAAAGTAATTCTTGTTGCAAATAAGGTTGAATCATATGAAAAGTTTGAATTAAACGTATTGCCAGAAATTTATAAATTAGGATTTGGAGAGCCAATTCCAATATCTGCTGAACATAATAAAAATCTGGATGAATTAATAGAAAAATTATTTGAAAAAATTCCAGAGCATATGGAAGAGTTAGAAGAAAATGATGAAGATATTATAAAGGTTGCTCTAATTGGGAGAGCAAATGCCGGTAAATCCTCATTATTTAATGCAATTACAGGTATTGAAAGAGCAATAGTTTCAAATGTTCCGGGGACAACAAGGGATACAATAGATGAATTAGTGGAAATAAATGGACAGAAATATCTTTTTGTTGACACAGCAGGATTAAAGAGAAAATCAAAAACCAAATACGGCAGTGTGGAAATGTATAGTACTGTTAGGACTATACGTGCAATTGAAAACTCAGATGTGGTGGTTCTTTTAATTGATGCAACAGAGGGAATTACTCAACAGGATAAAAAAGTAATAGGAACTGCTGAAAATAGAGGTAAGGCTACAGTTATAGCATTTAATAAATGGGATTTAGTAAAGTATCACGATAAAAGAGTGGAAGAATATTTAAAAATGTTTGAAAAAGAATTATATTTTGTAAATTATAGTCCTGTTGTATTCACTTCTACAGTAAAACATTGGGGAATAGAAAAACTTATGGATGCAATTAACACCGCATATGAATCATATACAAGAAGAATACCAACAAGCGCTTTAAATGCGGCATTGGAAAGATTTATGATGGTTTCTCCACCACCAGTTAGAAAAGGAAAAAGAATAAAGATATATTATGGAACTCAGGTTGATGTAAAACCACCGGTATTTACATTTTTCAGCAATATGCCTCATGAAATACCAAAATCATATCAAAGAGCTATTCAAAATATGATACGTAGATATATAGATCCATTTATTGGATCCCCTGTATTTATAAAATTTAAAAACCGTAAGAAATAATGAGGTGATTAAATTGTCTTTGATATTATGGATAATTTTTGGATATTTATGTGGTTCTATACCTTTTAGTTATATTATGGCAAAAATAAAAGGTATAGATATCACCAAAGTTGGAAGTGGAAATGTTGGAGGAACAAATGTTTTAAGAAGTGCAGGGGCTTTGCCTGGAATATTAAGCATGGTTCTTGATGCAGCTAAGGCATTTTGTCCAACATTTTTAGCCTTTAAATTTTCTGGAAGTATAGCTTATTTAGTGGCATTAGCTGCTGTATTAGGGCATTTGTTTCCGATATGGTTAAGATTTAAAGGTGGTAAAGGAGTGGCTTCCACTGTTGGTACGTATTTTGCATTAAATCCTACAATTGGATGGTTGTTTTTTATGATATGGCTTCCTATAACGTTAATTACAAAATATGTATCGCTGGCCTCTATAGTTACATTAACAATACTTGGATTTGTTAGTTTCCTTTTTTCAAAAGAATTGGGAATATTAAATCTTACCCTTGCAGGGTTAAGTGTATATATGCATAAAGCTAATATTCAGAGATTAATTAATGGAAATGAAAGAAAAACAGATATCATAGAGATAATTAAGAAATCGGTAAGATAATGAAAAATAAGTTTATTGTTCTGGTATTTCTTATTGTACTAACTATTTTTGCATATTCTCAAAATTTAACAGAAAGCGAAAAAATGGCTCGAAAATTATTTTCGGAGAGCCTTCAGGCTTTTTTTTCTGGTAATAGATATGAAGCAAGATTAAAGTTATCTGAAGCAATGACCAATGAAATTTATTTAAATGATGTTCCATATTTCTGGTATTACGCAGCAAAATTAGATTTATTGCTTGGACAGATTGATAAAGCACAGGAAGATTTAAACAATATTTTGTTTTTTGCTCCCTCCAATAGCGAAACAATATCGCTTAACAAATTTATATCGTCTCTTAAAACATTTGGCGTAGCAGAGCATCCTGAATTAAAAGTAAAAGAATTATTTAAGGTAAAAAATATAATTAATTCGAACGAAAAGTTTTATATTATAAACGATTTTGAAATAATAAATGAGTATATATATCTTCTTGATGTTCAAAATAAATTGATATATTATACAAATGCCAATAATACAGTTGAAGGCTGGATAAAATTAAATGAAATAATTTCCGATGATTTTGAAGCGATAAATATATATTATGATGATAGAACAGATTATTTTTATATTTCAGGAAATACAGGATTATATTTAATGAAGAATTTTTCCAAATCGAATAAATATGTGTTTACAAAAATTAGTTCCTTAAAGAATCTATTATTGTTTGGAATTGATAAAGTGGGAAGGTTCTGGGTATTTTCAAATGAGAAAAATAGTGTTTTAGAGTTAGATTATACTGGAAAAGTTATTGAAGAGTTCAAAATGTCTCATGATGAATTTATTACTTCAGGTTCATTATTTGATGGTGAGATTAAGCTTTTAGATATAAAAAACAAAAAATTGCTATATTTTTCTATTTTTGAAAAAAAGATTGTAAAACAATATATTTTAAAAAACAAGCACCTTCCATATAGTATAGCCTCTTTGCCGTTTAATATAACTTTGATATCTTTTATGAATGATAAGACATATTTATTTGAAGATGGAAAATTAAAAGAATTCTATAAATTTCCATATCTATTAAAATATAAAAATGGTGTAATAACCAAATTTGACTATACCAAATTTCAGGCTTCGCTTGATATGGTGGATTTTGAAAGTGAAACATTACCGTTTTACATATTTATATATAGCATAGCATTTAATACAGAAAAAATGAAAATAGACTTAAAAATTAATACTGTTTATCCAGGAAATAACTTTATAGAATTTATAAGTAAAAAGATTTATATTACCGATTCAGAGGGAAGGTATGCGTTTAATTACAATAAAAGTTTAGAGAAACCGAATTTTTATTATTTTGATAATACAGAACATCTATTTCTTGAAATGTTACCAAAAATAAAAAATGATTCTGTGGTAATTTTAAATGATGAAGAAAATTCAGACATAAATAAATATGTTAATATAACAAGTATAATACCGTTTATATTTACAAATACATCGTTATATATAGTAAAAAATCAATATATAACAGAACAAACTCAAAATTTGGTAAAATTAACAGGTGGAGCAATTATTCCTAAAGAAGATTTTGGTTTATTTGAAAAATACATAAAAGACTCAAAAAAGATTATTCAAAAAATAAATTATAAAATATTCCCTCCAATTGCACCGGGTATTAGACCGGTAAGAATCTTTTTACATATTGGGAATAAAGTGATAACAGATACTATGTATTATTATTCGGAAGGTGTTGGAATTGCAGAATAAAAAAGAAATCAATTATTATATCAGTATAGCCAATATGGCATTAAAAGAAAGTAATGTGGATTTTGCCATTGAAAATTATGAAATGGTGTTAAAAGATGAACCGAATAATATAATAGCCTTACATAATCTGGGTGTATGTTATTTAATGAAAAATGAATATTCCAAAGCGGCCGATTTTTTTAGAAAAGCTATAAATAATGGTTTTAACTCTGAAGAGACAAATTTTTATTTAATGAAAGCATTATTTGAATCTGGAAAATATGAAGAATGCATTAAAATAAAGGTTAATGAAATGTATTTTATGGAAATGAACATGTTATTATTAAGATCATATTTAAAATTAAAGGAATTTTCTAAAGCCAGTGAAATATTGAATTTGTTAAAATTAAATGGTTTTTCCAATCAGGAATTAAATCTTATAGAGCAAATAATTAAAATAAAAAAATAAATATAGCGGGAGGTTTTTTTATGAAGAAGAAACTCGTTCTTTTATTGACTGTATTATTGGTTATAGTTGCATTTTCAGAATATACTATCAGAAAAGGAGATGTTCTTGGAATATGGGTTTTTGGATATCCAGAATATTCCAATCAACAAATACTTGTTGGTCCTGATGGCATGATAACAGTTCCACCAATAGGAAGAATGAAAGCAGAAGGTAAAGATATATCACAGCTCGAAAATGAAATTAAAGAAAAAATGGCCATTTATATAAAATCACCTAATATAACTTTGGGTATTACCAATTACGCTCCATTTAGAGTTCAAATAATTGGTAATGTAAAAGAACAGGGAATTGTTGAAATGCCTTTACCTCAGTTAAGTCTTTCAAAGGTATTGGCGTTAGCTGGTGGATTTGCTGTAGAATGGAAAAGTTCTAAAGTTATTGTAAAATATCCTGATGGAAAGATAGAAAAATATGATATAACAAATTTATTCAAAGGTTTATTACTTGAGGACGATCCAATGATTCCAGAGAATTCTACAATTCTTGTTCCTTTTGAATATAATAACGATATAACTGTTTATACAGATTTTGGAATAAAAACATTGCAATTTTATGATGGAATAACTTTAAATGATATTATTTCTGAAGCAATATCTGTAACAGAAGTAAATTTACAAATGCTTGATAATAATATAATGATTTTAAGAGGAAATAATATCTTAAACATAACATTTGATGAGCTAAAAACGAAAAAAATAATGCTTGAAAAAGGCGATACAGTTGTTATAAAAAAGCTTGATAAATATGTATATGTTTTTGGAATTGATGAAAAAGGTGGAAAAGTATTATTTGAAAAAGATGAAAGTTTTGATTTGAAAACATTAATGGCAAAATTAGGAATAGATCCAAAAAAGGTTTTATATAAAGTTTATGATAAAAAAACCGGAAAACCAATAGAAGTTACAGAAAATTATGAATTTGCACCTGGACAATTTGTAGAATTTACTCCTATTGAAAATTATGTTTTTGTAAATGGAAGAGGAAAAATAATATTTGAACCAAATGAATCATTTGATTTAAATACATTAATTGGAAAATTAGGTATTGATAAAGATACAACAAAGGTTAAAATATACGATCCAGAAACAAAAGAAACCTTTGAAGCTACAACAAATATAAATTTAAAAAATAATATGTCCATAGAATTTATTTCTCAGGAAAAATATATTTATATGACTGGAAGAGGAAAAATAGTATTTAGAAAAAATGAAAAATTTGATTTAGATACATTAATAGGTAAATATGGAATAGATAAAGATTCAGCTATAATAAAAATATTTGACCCTGAAACAAAAGAAACTATTGAAGCTACAAAAAATATAGATTTTAAACCAGGAATGTTTGTGGATGTAACAACAATAGATAAAGTTGTATATATAACAGGTGATATTGCAAGAACAATGAGATTTTCAAAAAACGAAAAAATAGATAAACAAACAATCTTAGCAAAACTTGGTATTTTAGAGGATAACGTAAAAACATTTGAAGTTGAAAATGGAGAATTAAAAGCAGGAGCAATTATAAAAATAAAGATAAAAAAGAATTATGTATATTTATTTGGTGCATTTAATTATAATGGAAAATTGGATTTCAACCTTTCAGAGCCAATGACTTTATCAGCTATTATAGCAAGGGCAAGGGGTTTTAGAAGCGATTTTAGCGGAAGAATAATAGTATTGGGAGATAATTATTCTAAAACATATTATATTGAAGAAAATAAAGTATATAACGATATTATAGATTCTGGAATGACCTTATTAGCTGAAACTTCTAAGAGAAATGTATATATATTAGGTGAAGGTGTAGTTCCAGGAACATATGTTGCAAAATACAGTGAATCAATATGGGATATCTTGTTAAAATCAGGATTTATTCCATCTAAAAAATATGAAATTGTGATAAAGGATGAAAATGGTGTATACAAATTAAATGGAGCAGAAGCTCAAGAAAAGTTAAGTATAATTCCTGTTATTAAACCTATTTATATAAACGTGGTAAAAACACAAAACGATAACATAATTGTATATAAAAATGGTATGATAAAAACATTAACCCCTAAGAATCAAGATTATGTAACGCTAATTAATTTATATAGTGCTGTAGATGGGTTCTCACCTTCAAGAACTGGTACTATAACAATATATCAAAACAATGAAAAAATAGCTGAATATACAAATTCTGACGTAATTAACAATCCAATGGCAAAAATTCCAATGGGAACATATGTAACTGTTGAAACAGATGTTAATCTAAATTATATAACTATTCTTGGTAATACATCACCAAGAAGTATAAAAACAGAGGTCTCAATACCTTTAACAGAATTATTGGGTCAAATTTCTATTGATTGGAGAAGTCAAGAAGTCATTAAATTGTATTTGAAATCTGGAGAAGTTAAAGAAATTAATTTAGATTCCGTAGAAAATTTAAATAAAATATTAGTGGAACCAGGAACAGTAGTATATATTCCAAGTACACACAATCAGGTAGTATATATCTTTGGTGAGGTTCTAAAACCTGGAATGATACCATATACAAAAGGATTAAATGTTATAGAAGCTTTATTTAAAGCTGGGGTTAATAAACAAACAGCAGAACTTTCAAATGTATATTTATTTACAGATGGTCCAGATCAACCACCGATTGTATTAAATCTTAAAGATTTTTATAATGGATCAAACGTTCCAGAAGAAATGAATAAATTATTAGAACCAGGAGACATCATCTTTGTTCCAAAAAATGCAATGACAAATGTTTTAGGTGTAATGAGTATAGTAAACAACTTTATGAGCTTCTTTAATAATGGTTATGCAACATATTCAAATATCAATAATATAATCCAAGGAAAGTAAAAATGATTTTAATGCCCGCGTTTTGCGGGCATTTTTTTCATCCACTTTCATATTTTCTTTACCATTAATACAATATATTTATGGTATAATTATCTTGATTAATTTTAATTTAAGGAAAGAGGTGGATTAAATGGCAGTTGAATTAACCCCAAAACAAATTGTAAAAGAATTAGATAAATATATTATAGGGCAAAATGAAGCGAAAAAATCAGTAGCTATTGCTTTAAGAAACAGATATAGAAGATTAAAATTAGAAGAAAATATGAGAAAAGAAATTATGCCTAAAAATATACTTATGATAGGTCCAACAGGTGTTGGTAAAACAGAAATAGCCAGAAGATTAGCTCAAATAGCAAATGCGCCATTTATAAAAGTTGAAGCCACAAGATTTACAGAAGTTGGATATGTAGGAAAAAATGTTGAATCAATGATAAGGGAACTTGTTGATGTTTCAATAAATATGGTCAGAAATGAAATGATGGAAAATGTTCAGGATAAAGCAGAAAAAATGGTTGAAGAAATTATTCTTGACTCTATTATGGGTGTAAAAAAGAAGAAAAATATGAATGCAGGTAATTTTATGGACTTACTTAATATGTTTGGTCAAAATCAGCCAAGAAGAGAAGAGCCAGAAGAACCAGTAGATAATTTTGAAAGAAGGGAAGCATTAAGACAAAAATTAAGAAATGGTGAATTAGAAGATATAGAAATAGAAATAGAGGTTGAAGAAGCTCCAGCTCCTATGTTTGCTGGATTGGGGCCTGAATTTGAAGATATGGGAATTCAAATTGGCGAAATGTTCTCAAATATGATGCCTAAAAAAATCAAAAGAAAAAAAGTAAAAATAAGAGACGCAAGAAAATTATTATTACCTCTTGAAGCAGAAAAATTAATAGATAAAGAAAAAATGATTCAGGAAGCAATAGATAGAGCTCAAAATAGAGGTATAATATTTATTGATGAAATGGATAAAATAGCGGCAAGATCAGGTGGATCAGGACCCGATGTTTCAAGAGAAGGTGTTCAAAGAGATTTATTGCCTATAGTAGAAGGTACTACAGTTATTACAAAACATGGCCCAATAAAAACAGATTATATGTTATTTATAGCAGCAGGTGCTTTCCATGTTGCAAAACCATCTGATTTAATACCGGAAATACAGGGAAGATTTCCAATAAGAGTAGAACTTGAAGCTTTAACAGAAAAAGACTTTATAAGAATATTAGTAGAACCGGAAAATGCAATTACAAAACAGTACAAAGCATTGCTTGAAACAGATGGAGTGAACCTTGTATTTACAGAAGAAGGAATTGAAGAAATTGCAAAAATTGCCTTTGATTTAAACGAAAGAATTGAAAATATTGGCGCGAGAAGACTATATACAGTAGTTGAAAAAGTGCTTGAAGAAGTATCATTTGAAGCTCCACTTGAAACAGAAGTTGAAATTCAGATAACCAAAGAATATGTAAGGCAGAGAATAGGAGAATTAGCAGATAACAAGGATTTAAGCGAATTTGTTTTATAGTTTTATGATTCCAGAGGAGGAATATTATGCATAAAATTCTTATTATTGACGACTCGCCAGAAATTGTTATGTTGTATGAAAAAATGATACATAGCTTCTTAAGCGATGATGAATATATTAATACGATAATTTACACCACAGAAGAATTAAACAAATTTATTAATGAAGAAGAAAATTTCAAAGAAAGATTTTCACTTATAATTAGCGAAATAGAATTACACGGTGAAAATATTGTCAATTCCCTTGAAATATTAAGGGCATATCAACCTAAAACGCCATTATATGTTGTAAGTAATAAAATGAATCTTAATTATATTAAATCGGCATTTAAAATAGGGGTTGTTGATTGGATAGAAAAGCCTATAGTACCCGAAGAATTTTCAATAATGCTGGCAGAATCTATCTTTCAAGGAGAAACATTTGAATCGAAATACAGAAAATTAAGAGGAGAAATAATGAAGTTTTCTCCAGAAAACAGTAATCTTGAATTTTTTATCCTTGAAGATAAAATAAGTAAATTAATGGGAGATAATCCCAATAGATATGAAAGTCATATGTTATTGGGTTTTTTGTACTGGAAGAAATTGAAAAACATAACTCTTTTAAGAAAACATTATAAAGCAGCATTGGCATTATCAGATGGGGTTATTAAGGATAAAGATTTGCAAAATACTATAGAAAGTGTTTTGGAGGATTTTGAAAATGAAAAATAAAATGAAATATATAATAATAATAGGCTGTGGAAGATTGGGATCCGAATTAGCGAGAAAGTTTTCTAAAGAACACAATGTAATAGTTGTTGACAAAGATCCAGAAGCATTGGAAAGATTAAAAAAATACAACTTTACAGGATTTTCAATGGTTGTAGATAGTTCTGATATAGTTATTTTAGAACAGGTAAAAGCAGAAAAAGCAGATTTGATATATATAGTAACTCCTGATGATAATTTAAACTTTATGCTTGCCAATGCATGTAATACATTATACAAATCAAAAAATGCAAATCTTCAAATAATAGCAAGGGTTAATGATCCGCAGAAAAAAAATCTTTTTGAAAAAGCAGGACTCAATATATTCTGTCCTATAGAACATGCTGTTGATGAATTAATAGGAAATGAAGGTGTTGCATTATGAAAAACAAAATCTTTTATATAATTGAAGGAAATACGATAGCCTATTCTATTGTTAGAAATCTTTTATATCAGGGACATAACGTTTATTATATATCCTCAAAACCTCAAAATGTTAATAGAATATTATCTTTAAAAGCCTATTATGCCAATCTTGAAGGTATTTTGCACGATCCAACAGAAGTTAGCTTTCTGGAAAGCCTTGATATGGCGCCAAATAGGGTTGGAGGCGTAATATCCTTATCTGATGATGATGCGCTTAATTTTGTTGTTTCGTGGGTAATAAAAAACCTATATGAAGATATCAGAGTAATATCTCTTGTAAATTATCCAGAAAATGAAAAACTATTTTTAAATAATCATATTGAAACGGTAAGTATTACAAATTGGATTGAAAAATTAATAGAGGCATCAATTGAGTATCAAACAAATTTAAGCTTCTTCAATCCATATGCAGATAAACTGGCAATAATAGAAGTTAGAATAAAAAAGCAGGATTATATAGCCAATAAAAAATTAAAAGATGTTCATTTGCCAGAGAACTCAATTGTAAGTATGCTAATAAGAAATGAAGAAATATTCGTTCCTCAGGGAAATACAGAAATATTACCTGGAGATAAGCTTGTTATATTCTCATTAAAACACAAAGTTCCAGAAGTAAAATTAAAACTCTTGAAGGGATGAAAGTAAATGCCAAAATACCTTTCAAATCTAAAACATAGATATAAATTAATATTTAAAAACACAGGCACTATGCTAATATACTTTGGGATAGCCTTGATGTTATTTGGAACATTAGCGATAATCTTATATAAAGATCTTCCATCATTTTATAGTTTTTTTGAAACAGGGTTAATAACTGTTTTTACAGGTGCATTCTTTATATTGCTTAGCTGGGGAACAGAAAACGCACCAATAAACATTCAGGATGCAATAGTAATAATATTTCTTGTGTGGACATTATCAATATTCTTTTCAGCATTGCCATTTGTATTTTCTGGAATATTAAATATACATCATGCAATATTTGAATCTACGAGCGGATGGACCACAACAGGTTTAACCCTTGTAGATGTGACAAAAATTCCCAAAATATTTCTTATCTGGCGAAGTTTAATGCAATATTTTGGTGGTGCAGGTTTTGCATTGATAATGGTTATAGCAACTGGAGCACTTGGCGTCGGTTTATACCAGGCGGAAGGAAGAACGGATAACGTTGTTCCGAATTTGCGAGATTCAGCAAAGATAATTTTTGGAATTTATCTTTCATGGGCTGGAATAGGAATAATATTATTAACAATTTTAGCTCATATGAGTTTCTTTGATGCATTTAATCATACATTAACAGCTTTAGCAACAGGAGGATTTTCGACAAAAATAGATAGTGTAGGAGAGTTTAATAATCCTGTTGCAGAAATAATAATAATGGTATTAATGATAGCTGGTGGAACAGGCTTTGGTGTTCATTATGCAGCATTAAGAAGAGGAGATTTATTTAAAAAGAATCCGGAACCCAAAACAATGTTTTTTATTTTATTATTTTCAATTCCCATGATAGCCTATTTTACAACAGATAAATTATACGGCCCTTTAAATGGTATAAGACATTCTGCGTTTCAGGCTATTTCGGCATTAACGGGAACAGGTTTTTCAACTGTGACCTTTAATAACTGGAATAATATGGGATTATTGATTATGACAATATTAATGATACTTGGTGGTATGATGGATTCAACTTCAGGTGGATTGAAATTATTCAGGGTATTTGTTATATGGAAGATAATAGTACATCAAATTAAAACATACTTTAAACCTGAAGGAAGCATATTTCATATAGAAGTTTACAAAGGAATATCCAAAAAAAGAATCTCCTATGACACATTAAAAGATGTTATAGCGGTTGTATTTATGTATTTTATTGTTTATACAATAGGTGTAATGGTATTATTGGGATACGGCTATTCAATGGAAGATTCTCTTTTTGAATATGCATCAGCATTATCAGCAGTTGGACTATCAATTGGAATAACAACTCCAGATTCTCCGCTTGGAGTTATCTGGATTGAGACAATAGGTATGTATTTAGGTAGACTTGAGTTCTTTGTAATATATTTTGCAATTATAAAAATGATAAGAGATATTAAAGATATAATAGAAATAAAGATACAGGAATTTCGAGGAGGTGAATCCTTTTAAAGGGTAGTTTATGGCGAAGTATAAGCGGTTTAAAGGAACACAGGATATATTTGGTGATGAAACAAAGTACTGGTATTATATAGAAAAGATTGCAAGGGATACATTTATAAAGTATGGATTTAAAGAAATTAGAACACCTATAATAGAGCCAACAGAATTATTTACAAGGAGTGTAGGTGAAACTTCAGATATAGTAAAAAAAGAAATGTATACATTTGAAGATAAAGGAAAAAGGTCAGTTACATTAAGGCCAGAAGGCACAGCTTCTGTTGTAAGAGCATATATAGAAAATTCCATGATAAATCTTGGTTCACCGATAAAACTATATTATATGGGGCCAATGTTTAGATATGAAAAACCTCAAGCAGGACGTCAAAGACAATTTCATCAAATAGGGGTAGAAATTTTTGGTACAGACACACCAATTTCTGATGCGGAAACAATAATATTGGCTGATGAATTGTTAAAAGCATTTGGGTTGAAAAATTATAAAATAAAAATAAACAGTATAGGATGTCCAAAATGCCGTCCAAAATATAGGGAAGCATTAAAAAAATATTTTAAACCACATCTTGAAAATATGTGTAAGGATTGTCAGACTAGATACGATACCAATATAATGAGGTTGTTAGATTGTAAAGTAGATAGAGAAATATCAAAAGATGCCCCATCTATTTTAGATTATCTATGCGATGAATGTAAATCACATTTTGAAAGTGTAGTAAAATACCTTGATGAAATGGGAATTAGTTATGAAATAGATCCAAAAATCGTTAGAGGATTGGATTATTATTCAAGAACAGCATTTGAAATTGTTCATTATGGATTAGGAGCTCAATCTGCTATACTTGGTGGTGGAAGATACAATTCTCTTGTTGAAGAATTAGGAGGAAAAGAAACTCCAGCAATAGGATTTGCCCTGGGAGTTGAAAGAATAATACTTGCATTAAAAAGCGAAGAAGTTGAAGTCGAAAATCCAGAAGAAATCGATGTATATGTTGCATATTCCGGAGAAAATACAGATATTGAAGCATTGAAACTTTCAAGAAACTTAAAAAAAGAAGGCTTGAGGGTTTTCCTTAATATTTCAGATAGAAGTTTAAGAAATCAATTAAAACATGCAAATAAGATGGGAGCAACATTTGTAGCAATAATAGGAGAAAAAGAAAGAGATGAAGAAACAGTTTCAATAAAAAATATGAAAACCGGGGAACAATTTGAAGTTGAAAGGTATTGGGTTCCTCAAATATTAAAAGAAAAAAATACTATGGAGTGATTCAATGATACTTTTAAACCCAATGATAGTTTTTTTAGGGATGATAATGTATATCATTCCATACTTATGGCCATTAAGCTTTGCCATAACAATGTTTATATATCATATACTTTTAAAAAACAGGGATGTACATGTAAAAAGAATAAAAGCATATTTTAAAAACTCAAATATAGATAATGAAGATATAAAAAGAATAAAAACAAACAATTCTATATCTTATCTAATTGCATATCTACTGTCTTATCTTGGATTTACACTGATCTTTATAAAAATATCAAATAGGTTTGAGAAATTGTATGCAAGCGTTCATAATATTGAAGAGTTAAAAAATATAGATGTATATATTCCTGATAGCGAAATATTTTTATTTGTTTTATTTCTGTTATTATTATGGCTAACCTATATAAAAATAATTAACAGATTAATAAGAGATCAGTTTATATTGCAGAACTTTGAGATTCAGCATAACTTAATTGATAAAGCTCCATTAAAATATAGAGATGCCAATGCCGTTGTAATATTAAGAATAGTAACCTTTAATCTTTATGAATGGTTTTTATTATTGTCCTTAATAAAAGAAACAAACACATTATATATATTAAGTGAAACATATAAAAAAGAATCATTCGAAAATAAAACAATTGAAGATAATAATTATGAAAAAACAACAGGTAAAAAAGAGGATATAGTTTCAGAAATAAAGAAGATTAAATTTGAAAATAAAAATGAATTATTAAGCTATATCTTTTCAAAAATCTCAAAACTTGATATAACAGAGAAATTTAAAATATTATCAGAATTAAAAAATCAGGATATTATAGATGATGAAGATATTAAAAAGATAAAAAAATTATTTTAAAATTATATTTACAAAAAATTTACTTGACATGTTTTGAAATTATTAATATAATAATACCGATTTAGTCTTAAAAAAATGGCTGTCTTGTGAAAACAATCAAGGAGGTATAAAAATGACAAGAGATGAACTTTTTGAAAAGGTAAAAGAAATTATAGTTGAAACACTTAATGTTGATGAAGAAGACGTAACTCTCGATGCATCTTTTACAGACGACTTAGATACAGATTCATTAGAACTTGTTGACTTAACAATGGCATTTGAATCTGAACTTGGAGTATCTATCGAAGACGAAGAACTTGAAAATATAAGAACTGTAGAAGATGTTGTTAACTCACTTGCAGAAAAATTAAATATAGACGAAGAATAATACCTCACAGGGGAAGCAGTCGCTTCCCCTGTTCTTTTTTGTAAAAGAAAATTTAAATTAATATAAAATTTTGAAGGAGGTTTAAAATGGCGAAAAAGTATATTGTAGTAACAGGTGGAGTTCTTAGTGGAATAGGTAAAGGAATTGTTTCGGCATCCATAGGAAGAATTTTAAAAGATGCTGGAATAAAGGTTAATTCCTTAAAAATTGATCCATATTTAAACGTTGATGCTGGAACAATGAATCCAAATCAGCACGGAGAAGTTTTTGTAACTGAAGATGGATATGAAGCAGATCTTGATCTTGGACATTATGAAAGATTTTTAGGAATTGATATGAAACGTTTTAATAACATTACAGCAGGACAGATATTTAAATCAATAATAGAAAAAGAGCGTGAAGGTAAATATCTTGGTGCAACAGTACAGATGGTACCTCACGTAACTGAAGAAATAAAAAATAGAATAAAAAGCATAGATGCTGATTTGTTAATGATAGAGATAGGCGGAACAGTTGGGGATATTGAAGGAGAAATATTCCTTGAATCAGTGAGAGAATTATCTCTTGAAGAAGGAATAGAAAACTTTTTCTTTATTCATGTAACCTTTGTACCATATTTGAGAGTTACCAATGAATTTAAAACGAAGCCAACACAACAATCAGTTCAATTATTAAGAAAAATAGGTATTCATCCAAACATGCTAATAATCAGAACTGAAAAAACAATAGATTCACCGAGTTTAGATAAAATAGCATTATTTGCTGGAATAGATAGAAAGTATGTTATAAACCTTCCAGATGCAGATAACGTATATGAAGTACCGGAAAAATTATATTACATGGGAATTCAAAAAATAATAGCAGAGAAATTAAATTTAAAAATAAAAGACACATTAAACTGGAATTATCCAAAAACATTTGCACCAATAAAAATAGCCATGGTTGGTAAGTATCTTGGTACAGATGATGCATATAAAAGCATAATAGAAAGTATATTCTTAAGCGGAGCAGAAAAACCTGAACTTATAGATTCACAAATACTCGAAGAATTATCAGAAGAAGAAGCAAAGGAATTATTATTAAAATATGATGGTATAATAATACCGGGTGGATTTGGAAAAAGAGGAATAGAAGGAAAGATAAAAGCGGTAAAAATTGCAAGAGAAAACAAAATACCATTATTTGGAATATGTCTTGGAATGCAGATTATTGTAATTGAGTTTGCAAGAAATGTGGGAAATTTAGAAAACGCAAATTCTTCTGAATTTAATCCTGAAACCCCATATCCTGTAATAGACATAATGGAAGAACAGAAAAAAGTATTAAAATTAGGCGGGACAATGAGATTGGGAGCTCAGGATACAAAAGTATTTAAAAATACCAGATTATATGAAATTTATAAAAAAGAAAATATCAGCGAAAGACATAGACATAGATATGAAGTTAATTTAGAAAAATTCAAAGAATTATTTGCATATCCAGACGAAGAAAACAAAGAAAACAAATTAATAATATCCTCAAAATCTGAATTTGTTGAAGCTGTTGAAATAGAAAATCATCCATTCTTTATAGGCGTTCAATATCATCCAGAATTAAAATCAAAAGTTGGGGTGCCTCACCCAATATTTAAATCATTTGTTGAAACAATAATAAAATTGAAGGAGAAATAATTCATACATGCAAATACTAATTCTTGCAATAATATTAGCAGCATACTTTTTATTTATATACTTAATAGAAAAAAAGTATCCGTTAGAAAGAGCTTCGACTATAAAAATAATATTTTCATTAATTTTAATTCCTATTGCGGGATTAAAATTATATACTTTTAATCTGCAATATTTAAAATTGCTTAGTGTGTTCGTGGTTTATGGAATAGCGATTATAACTTTGCCAGAAAAAATAATAAAAAGTGATGGACTTAGAATATATTTAAACAAAAATCTTGTCTTTTTAATTCCTTTATCAGCAGCCATTACAGAAGAGGTTTTATTTAGAGGAATATTAAATACATATTTAATAAAAATATTAAATATGGAATTTTATAGCGTCTTAATCTCTTCTTTCTTATTTGCAATGGTTCATATATTTAATGTAATAAATGGTATGGAAAAGAAAAAATATTTTTTTATTTCTTTTCCTTTGCGTTTTGGTTTTGGATTGTTTTTTTCCTATATTTATTTTGAATACGGAATTATAAATGCTATATTATTACATTTTTTAATAGATTTTCCGGCATTATACAGAATATATAATAAAAGGCATCAGAGATTTTTCTGATGCCTTTTTCTCTTTGAAAAATAAAAGCAATAAACTTTCAAAAATTATATGTTATTATCTTGTTGTAAAAGAACTATGAAAGAAGGGTAAAAATGGACAGAATACTGCTTATATTGGGAATATTATTAATAATAGGCTTTTTCTCTGTAATTTCAATTTTTTTCAAACTTTTCATATCAATTCTTGTATTAATACTGAGAAATCCTATATTATTGCTTTTTGTTGTTTTGGGGATCTATATTTTATCAAAAAATGTAAGAGTTAGATACTATAGATATGGGCCGTATAGGAGAAATACATATGGCGGAAATTACAGGCAATATAGACAAACCAGCAATTCTTCTGATTCAGGACAATATTATGGTTCTCAAAATTATTATGAATTAAGACAAAAATTTGATTATTATAGAAATATATTTGGATTATCGGAAAACTTCACAAAAGATGAATTGAAAAAAAGATTCAGGGATTTAACAAAGCAATATCATCCGGATAGATGTAAAGATGGAAAAGAAATATGCGAAGAAAAGTTTAAACAGATTAACGAAGCATATGAATTCCTGTCTAAATATGCAAGAGATAATTAATCATACAGGAGGTGATTCCCATTACTATCTGGGGAAAGGTATTTCAACGTTTTAATCCTATTGATGAGATCATAAAACATGCCCGTATTGTAGAAGAGGCATCGGATTATCTTCCTGAACTTTTTAAAAGATATTTAAATCAGGAAAATATCGAAGATCTCGTCGAAAAAATTGATAAACTTGAGGACGATGCAGACGACATTAAAAGAAATTTCAGGCAATTATTAAAAAAAGGGCATCTTTACAGATTTGAACGTATTGAACTCCTGGAATTTATAGATTTACAGGATTCAATAATCGATCTCATTGAAGATGTAGCGAAAAAAATGACATTTAATCAAATAGAATTAGAAGAAGAACATAAAGAAATTATTTTTTCTGTTGTAAATGAAATAGAAAAAATGCTTGATCATTTCAAAAAAACCATAAAATATCTAAAAATAATCTTAAGTTCTGACTTTTCTAAAGAAACAGTTTCAATAGAAGAGCAGGATATAAAAGAAATGAAATGGTTTGAAAAAGATGTAGATAATAAATTATTTAAATTTGGGAAATGGCTTTATTCCCAGAAAAATACAATGAATCCTATTGATTTCCTTTACTTAAGGGAATTAATATTATTACTTGCTCGTATAGCTGATGTTACTCAAAACGTATGTGATAGAGTACATATATTAATAAATGAGTAAAGGAGGATAAATCCGTGACTACAATATTAATTATAGGATTATTAATAGGATTTGGAATGGCACTTGCAATTGGTGCCAATGATGTTGCTAATTCGATGGCTACTGCTGTTGGTGCAAAGGCTATTACACCAAAACAGGCTGTATTAATTGCAGGGGTTTTAGAATTTGTTGGCGCTACATTTTTTGGGAAACAGGTTACTGAAACAATAAGAAAGGGAATATTGCACCTTGATTTACTTGCTGATCCAAAAGTGGTTATCTGGGGGTCAATGGCTGCTTTAATAGGGGCTACAATATGGTTAATGATAGCAACCTATTTCTCATGGCCAGTTTCAACCACTCATTCCATTGTTGGAGGTATGGTGGGTTATGGAATTGCCGCAGGTGGTCTAGCAGTTGTAAATTGGGGTAAAATAGTAACCATTACATTGAGCTGGATTATCTCACCTCTTGTTGGTTTGCTGGTTTCCTTCTTTATGTTTAAAGCTATCTCTGCAACTATTCTCCACAGTAAAGACATAAAAAGAAATTCGAAAATCTGGATACCTTTCTTTCTTGGCCTTGCCGCATTTATAATAGGACTTTCATTTATTGTAAAAACCCTTCATATGTCAATTACTTTAAAAACTATAATATGGGCCGCATTATTTGGTGCATTTATTTCTGTAATAATAATGATTTATATAATAGCCAAAATGAAAAACGTTACAGATGATCCATATCAGTATGTCGAAGAAATATTTAGAAAATCTCAGGTTGTAACTTCATGTTATGTTGCTTTAGCTCATGGCGCAAATGATGTTGCAAATGCAATAGGGCCAGTAGCTGCAATATATGCAGCTGTTGTAACAGGAACAGTAGGTGCAAAAGCAGAAATTCCAAGATATATACTTGCAATGGGAGGGCTTGGTATAGCAATTGGTGTTGCAATCTGGGGCCAGAGGGTTATGAAAACAGTAGGTACAGAAATTACAGAATTAAATAATTCAAGAGGGTTTACAATAGACTTTTCTACAGCAACAACAGTATTAATAGCGTCAAACATGGGAATGCCAATTTCCACAACACATACTGTAGTTGGTTCTGTTATAGGTAATGGACTTGCAAGGGGTGTTGGTTCAATAAATCTTGGAGTTATAAAAGATATATTTGTTTCATGGTTCCTTACAGTTCCAGCGGCAGCAGTAGTTTCATTTTTGATGTATAAATTATTTGCGATGTTTATGTAAATACATAATAAATATGACGTCAAATTTTAATACTGTTTAAAAATTTTGAATTATAGATGTGATAAAATAGGCTTACCATTAAAGGTGAGCCTATTATTTTTATTGACATAGAGAGGGAGGTTTTAGTATGAAAAATGCTATATATGCACAATCAGGAGGAGTTACCAGTGTAATAAATGCATCAGCATATGGTGTAATAAAAGCTGCATTAAATGCAGAAGAAATTGATAATATCTATGTTGCAATCAATGGAATTAATGGTGTGTTTAATGAAGAGTTAGCAGATATGGGGAAAGAAGATCCAGAACAAATAGAATTATTAAAGTTTACTCCATCAAGTGCTTTTGGTTCATGTAGAAGAAAATTAAAAGAAGAAAGTGAATTTGAGGAAATATTTAGAATATTTGACAGGTATAACATAAAGTACTTCTTTTATAATGGTGGAAATGATTCAATGGATACAGCAAATAAAATCCATCAATACGCACAGAAAATAGGATATGATATCAAAGTAATGGGAGTACCAAAAACGGTAGATAATGATTTACCTGAAACAGATCATACACCAGGATTTGGTTCTATTGCAAAATATCTTTCTGTTGCTATTTTAGAAGGAACATTAGATGTAAAAAGCATGGCTGCAGATTCCACAAAAGTATTTATTTTAGAAACAATGGGAAGGCATGCAGGATGGGTTGCGGCTTCTACAGCGCTTGCCAAAAGGCATGAAAGTGACGGACCACACATTATATTATTGCCAGAAGTTCCTTTTAATAAAGAAAAGTTTTTTGAAAAAGTGGAAAAAACAATTGAAAAATACGGCTATTGTTCAATTGCAGCTTCAGAAGGAATAAAATATGCAGATGGAACATTCGTTGCAGCTCGAGGATATAAAGATAATTTTGGAAATGTTCAATTAGGTGGAATTGGTTCAACGCTTGCTAATCTTATAAGAAGCGAATTGGGTATTAAAACACATTATGCAGTGCCTGATTATTTACAGAGAAGTGGAAGACACATTTCAAGTCAGGTAGATGTAAATGAAGCAATTGAAGTTGGAGCAATGGCCGTTAAATATGCATTAGAAGGCAAAAGTGGATATATGGTTGGAATTGAAAGATTAATGAATTCTCCATATATGAGCACAACAAAGTTAATTCCTTTAGATAATGTGGCAAATGAAACAAAACTTGTTCCACCAGAATTTATAACAGAAGATGGAATGTTTGTAAATGAAAAATTCATTGAATATGCGTTACCTTTAATAGAAGGAGAATATTATCCACCATATTTAAATGGTATTCCATTATATGCACGATTAAAATTAAATAGGATTTAAAAAATAATAAATAAAAAATGGTCGATTATAAAAAATCGACCATTTTTTTAATTTTGTGATATAATTGAATTAAAGATGTATTAATAATTTTTAGGGGGCGGTATTATGAAACGATTGTATAAAATTGTATGGCTGGGTATGATATTGATATTATTAGCAGGATGTTTTTTAAGAAATACAGCACCGTTAAAACCGTATGAACCATTTCCTGCAAATAATTCAACAAATGTTGCAACGGAAATAACATTAAAATGGAATTGCCAGGATTCAGATAACGATAAATTACTATATAACGTATATCTGTCAGAATCCAATGGAAATTTAACTCCAGTAGAAGTGGATTATCCAAAAACTGAAATAAAATACACAAATTTACATCCAGATACATTATATAAATGGAAAGTTGTTGCAAAGGATAATAGAGGAGGGATTACAGAAGGACCAATATGGTATTTTAAAACAATAAGCGAAAAGGAAAAAGAAAATGATGTTTATAAAAACTTAGAAATCGTTTTCTTGACGCCAGAAAATGGTCAAACAATATCTCAAACAGATGAAGCAACCTTGGAATGGAAAATGAATAAAGATGATTTTAAGGTTAAAGAATATAGCATATATTTTGGAGATAATCCCATTCCACCGTTAGTAAAAGAACATTATAAAGAAAAATATTTTTATTTAAGTCATTTAAAATCTGGAAAGAGATATTATTGGAAAATAATATCTTATGGTGAAGATGGTGGATTTGTGGAATCAAAAACGCAATATTTTTATACAAAACAGGTAGAAATTCCGGGTAATCATTCACCGGCTATAGACTTAATATCTCCGGAAAATAATATAACATTAGAAAGTACAAATACAGTAAAAATAATCTGGGACAGTAAAGATCCGGATAATGATAAATTAACATATAATGTATATTTTGGAGATTTTCCTTTACCCTCTTTAATAAAAGTGGATTATGATTCAACAAGCTTAATAATATCAGATCTTAAAGAAAATAAAAAATACTATTGGAGAATTCAGGTAAAAGATTCCAGAGGTGCATTAACAGAGTCTGACACTTACTATTTTATTATAGAACATAGTGGGGATAATCCGGAAAATACTGATCCAGCTATAGATATAATAAGTCCTTTAAACAGTGAAACATTGATTAGCACTGATACAGTAGTACTGGAATGGAAAGGATCAGATATAGATGGTGACCAGATTAAATATGATGTATATTTTGGAGATATATCAAGCCCTCCATTAATAGAAAGTGGATATGAAAAAACAACAATTACAATACCAAATTTAGAAGAAGATAAAATATATTATTGGAGAGTAATAGCAAAGGATAATAATGATGGTGAAACAGATAGTGGAGTATATAAATTTAAAACCAATAAAGAAATGGAAGAAAATAATCATATTCCGGTAGTAACAAAGGAAAGTCCTGATGATGGGGAAGAATATAGTTATGAAACAACAGAAATAGAATTAAAATGGGAAATAAGTGATGAAGATGGAGATGAAGTAAAATCAGATATATATTATGGAGAACAAAAGAATCCACCGTTAGTACAGGTGAGCAGTGAAAGTACAGGTTACATAATTCCAGTAGAAAGAGGTAAAACATATTATTGGAAAATAAGAGTGAATGATGGACGAGGCGGCATAAGCGAAACAGGAATAAGTTCAGTAACAGTTGCCGAAAAACCAAACAATGTACCATCAATAAGTATAGTAAATCCAATGAATAATGAAACAGTAGAAAGTACTGATACAGTAGTATTGGTATGGAATGGATTGGATATAGATGGAGATCAGATAAAATATGATATATATTTTGGAGATATATCAAGTCCACCATTGGTAGAAAGTAGTTATGAAAGCACAACAATAACTATATCAAATTTAGAAGAAGATAAAACATATTACTGGAAAGTAATAGCAAATGATGGAAATCGTGGAGAAACAGAAAGTGCGATTTATAAATTTAAAACAAATTCACCACCAGAAGATCCTGTATTAACTTCTCCTGATAACCTGGAAAAAGTATATGAAAATTCTGTTATTTTAAACTGGAATGAAGTAGTAGATAAAGACAACGATACTGTAGTTTATGATTTATATACAAGTACTGTATCTACAAATACTCTTGCAATTACTGCATCGGATTTAACAACAAATTCCTATACTATTTCATTGACTACAGATGTTCTATACTGGCAAATAGTTGCAAAAGACGAACACGGAGCTAAAAGCTTCAGTGAAATATATACTATAAGACATATAGTTCCAGGAACATTAAAGTTCAAAATAGATACAGGTGGGAATTATATTGCAGCAAATCCTGTAATAGACGATGAAGGAAATATATATATAACCTATTCATCCTCAAGTACTGAAAATACAAAAACATATGTTTCAAAGTATAATTCAAATGGTAATTTGGAATGGAATACAATGCTTGTTTATTTTGTAGTACAAGGGAGTATGATAGACGATTTTCTGGCGGGGTATAGTTTAATGAAAGGTTATGATGGGAATATTTATACTACATTACGAGGAAACGGTTCCTCTATGGTTGCAATTGATTCAGATTTGGGATTTGTGAAATGGTCTATTCCAGATATTGCCTCTAATTTATTCCCATATTTTACAAGTATAGAAGATGGTAATTTGTATTTTATAGGCAAAGATGAAACAGCAGGGAATCTTATTGATGCAACATTATTTGTAACATATGAAAGTGGTTCCTGTTCTACTACAACTATTAATGCCAATACATCGGATGTTTCAGGGATAATCTCAGCTAAAATAGAAGGAGTAGATTATTTGTTTATACCATTTGGAGGTTCTAACCCAGGTGTAATAAAGTTGGATGCTTATTTTGGTGAAAAAACAACTGAAGGATTTAAAGCAGCATATGGAGTGATATATAGTAATTATAACAATGAAAACTATCTTATAACTAGTTTTACTACTGGAGATGATTATTCGATTGCTTATTATAATATAGATACAGAATTTTCTACAGATACAATTATGTCTGATCCGCCATCATCAGTTGGATTTAATCCGGGAATGCCGGTTGTAGGAAGTGATGGAACAATTTATGCAGTTTATTATGATAAATTATATGCAGTAAATCCGGATCTTACTGAAAAATGGTCAATAACCTTACCAAATGGTGATCATATATTTTCACGTTCTCCAGCAGTAGGAAGTGATGGAACAATTTATGTTTTAACTGACACAAAATTATATGCATTTAATCCAGGAGATGGAAGTGAAAAATGGGTATTTACACTTGATTCTGGAGACTATACATATTTTCAAAGTCCAATAATATCAAATGATGGAACAATTTATTTTTCTACTTATAATGGTTATATTTATGCAATATATGATAATATAACAGGACCGGATTCGTCAAGCTGGCCAATGATAGGCAAAAATTCAATGGGTGTTTATTGAAAATAACAGGGACTTTTCAGGTCCCTGTTATTTTTTCATGTTATAATAATAATATAAGTAAAATTTTAAAATAAAAAGGTGATATAATGCCAGACTTTAAATTATATTCAAAATATAAACCTCAGGGTGATCAACCAGAAGCAATAGATAAATTAGTTAAAGGAATAAAAAAAGGATATAGATTTCAAACGTTATTAGGGGTCACCGGTTCAGGCAAAACATTTACCATGGCCAATGTAATAGAGAGATTAAACAGGCCTACTTTAATATTATCCCCAAATAAAATACTTGCTGTTCAATTATACAGAGAATTTAAGGAGTTTTTCCCTGAAAATAAAGTTGAATTCTTTATAAGTTATTACGATTATTATCAGCCAGAAGCATATATACCAACAAGAGACATGTATATAGAAAAAGATGCAAGTATAAATGAAATTCTTCAAAAAATGCGATTATCCACATTAAAATCTGTATTAACCAGAAGGGATGTTATAGTGGTATCCAGTGTTTCGGCTATATATGCATCTGGAAATCCTGAAGATTTTGCCAATATAAATTTAAAAATAAAAGTAGGAGAAGAATATAATAGACGATTTATTTTAGAATCACTTGCAAAAATGCTTTATAATCGCTCAGAAGATAAACATACAGGCGGTAATTTTAGATTTAAAGGGGATATACTCGAAATATATCCACCATATGAAGATTTTGGAATTAGAATAGAATTTTTTGATGATGAAGTTGAAAAAATATACTCATTTGATATATTAAACAGAACTAAGATTGAAAGTTTTGATAAAATTACCATTTATCCTGCAAGCGAATTTGTTACCACTGAAGAAAAGATAATGAGAGCAACTCAGTCTATTCGCGAAGAACTGGAAGAAAGACTGAAAGAATTACAAAAAGCAGGTAAATTACTTGAAGCACAAAGATTAAAACAAAGAACATTAATGGATATAGAATTACTGGAAACATTGGGGCATTGTAAAGGAATAGAAAATTATTCAAGGCATTTTGATATGAGGAAACCTGGAGAACCGCCCTGGACATTACTTGATTACTTTGACGATGATTTTATTACATTTATAGATGAAACGCATATAGCTATTCCTCAGCTTAGAGCAATGTGGGCAGGAGATCATTCCAGAAAAAGAAATCTTATAGAATACGGTTTTAGACTTCCGTCAGCATTTGACAATAGACCGCTGAAATTTGATGAATTTATATCGAAAATTCGCCAGACAATTTTTGTTTCTGCAACACCGGGATCATTTGAATTTGAGCATTCTGAACAAGTAGTAGAGCAAATAATCAGGCCTACAGGCCTTATTGATCCAGAAGTAATTGTTCGTCCTACAATGGGTCAGGTGGACGATTTTATTGCAGAATTAAAGAAAATAATATCTCGAAATGAAAGAGCAATAGCTGTTGTATTAACCAAAAAAGATGCAGAAATGCTTTCTGATCATTTAAATTTGCTTGGAATAAAAGCTACCTACCTTCATTCTGAATTAGATGCAATAGAAAGAGCTGAAGTTATTAGAAAACTAAGAAGTGGTGAAATTGATGCGGTAATAGGTGTTAATCTTTTAAGAGAAGGTCTTGACTTACCAGAAGTTTCGCTAGTTGCTATAATGGATTCTGATAGAGAAGGTTTTTTACGTTCAGAAACTACATTAATTCAGACTATAGGACGTGCAGCAAGAAATATAAATGGAAAGGTAATATTATATGCAGATAAAATTACTGAAGCAATGCAAAAGGCAATATATGAAACAAATAGAAGAAGAAAGATTCAGATGTATTATAATGAAAAAAATAATATAATTCCTAAAAGTATTATTAAGGAATTACCTAAAAATATTTTTGAACAATTCATGGAAAAAACAGAAAAACCGGAATTTATCTTTGAAGTAGCAGAAGGAACAACACCGGAAGAATATATTCAATTATTAGAAGCAGAAATGTTTAAAGCGGCTTCAGAATTAAGATATGAAGATGCTGCAAAATATAGAGATGAAATAAAAAGGGTAAAGAAAAAATATAGAATAAAATAAAAGATAGGAGGTTAAAGATGGATAAAAAGTACAAGGATTTACAGTTTTATAAGTTTTGTGCTTATGGATTTTTGAAAAATTTGCGATTTTTTGAGCCTTTTCTTGTTTTGTTTTTTCTTGAAAAAGGGCTTAACTTCTTTCAAATAGGTACGCTTTATTCAATAATGAAAATTGCGACAAATATTCTTGAAATTCCAACTGGGATTATTGCTGATTCTGTTGGTAGAAGGCGATCTATGGTATTTTCTTTTTCAAGTTATATAATTTCTTTCATTATTTTTTATTTTTCTAAAAGTTATACTATTTTTGCATTTGCGATGATCCTTTATGCTTTTGGTGAGGCATTTAGAACAGGAACGCATAAAGCTATGATTTTTGAATATTTAAAAATCAAAGGCTGGGAAAAGATGAAGGTTCATTATTATGGTAATACAAGATCATGTTCACAGCTGGGATCTGCTATTTCATCTTTAATAGCTGGTGGTATTGTATTTTATTCTGGAAAGTATCAAACTATATTTTTATTTACGATAATTCCGTATATTTTCGATTTAATTCTAATGCTCACTTATCCAAAGGAATTAGATGGAACGCTTGAAAGATTTGATTTTAAAGAGTTTACCAATTCATTTAAAAAGGTAATTAAAGAATTTGCTGTGGCATTTAAAAGTGCAAGATTATTTGGAAGCATTTTAATAAGTTCATCATATACAGGTTATTATTCTGCAGTAAAAGACTTTTTGCAACCTATGTTGAAATCATTTGCAATATCTTTACCAATATTTATGAGTTTAAGTGAAGATAAACGCTCTTCGCTGGTAATTGGTATAGTATATTCGGTAATATATTTTCTTACATCTTTTGTATCAAGACGTTCTGGTAAGTTTGCTGAAAAGTTTAAAACATATTTGAAGCCGCTGGTATTAACAATGAGTCTTGGGTTTGTTTTTGGAATATTAAGTGGAATAACCTATGAATTTAAATTATTTACAATTTCTATTATCTTTTACCTTGGAATATATTTAATAGAAAATTTAAGGAAGCCTATAAGCGTAGCCTATATTTCAAATAATATAGATAATAATATTCTTGCTTCTGTACTTTCAGTTGAATCGCAATTTAAAACTCTTTTAACAGCGATATTAACTCCTGTTATAGGATATTTAGCAGATTTGATAGGAATAGGTTATGCATTAAGTATAGTCTCTATTGGTTTAATAGTTTTGACTCTTATTTCTTTAAAGTTTGCAGCTCATAATGAGATTTAATAATAAAATAGCGAGCTTGAATAAACAAGCTCGCTATTTTATTATACCAACAGATAAATTGATATTATTTCTTTTTGGAAGTATTTCAATAACTTTTGGTTGATATTTCTTTTTAAAGACGGTTCTATCAAGATAGGCAATTACTCCATATGAAATTGATATTCCAATTATCCCTGATACAAAAGCATAAGTATCGCTTTTTGTAATAAAATATGCAATAACTAAAAATAGAATAAACATTATAAGAGGAAAGCCATATATAATGAATGAAATTTTGGATACAGAAAATTCCGGTAATTCTATTACAACATAATCTCCAATTGAAGGCATTTTTTCAAATTGAGATTTATTAATTTTCATGGTTCTTTGTGAACTTCCAGCACTACATGCTCCATTTAGAGTACATGTTTCACATGCGGAACTCATGTTGCTAATAAGATATACATTATTGTCTTCTATGTTTCCAACCATAAATACTTCTCGCATATTATTCCTCCGCGTCAATGCTTACTATTATTTTTGAAATAATAGTACTTTTATATTTTTCTGTAATAATATAACTTTCCTGAGTTAAAAAATAAGCTCTTACATATGATTTGTATTTTGCAATATCCTCTTCTAAGTTTTCATCAAAGTCCACATTTTCTCCATCTAATATCATATTAATTAATTCTAATTTCTTTTCGTCTATCATAAGAGGCCTTCCTCCTTGAGAAGTTTTTGGAATTTCTTCCTTGCATAATGCAAACGGCTCTTTACACTTCCAAGCGGTTTATTTAATTTCTTGGCAATTTCATCATAACTAAGACCGTCAATATCTCTTAATTTAATAAGGGTTTTATCTTCCTCAGATAATTTATCCATGATTTTAATGATTTTGTCCATTTCCATTTCATCAAAAACTTCATTTGAGACGTTTACATCAGAATGTGGTTGGATTCCAACGCCTTCTGTATAATTTTCAGTAAGATCAATATTTTCCACAGGGTTTTTAATTTTCTTTCTTATGAAATCCTTTCCAACATTAATAGTGATTTGATAAATCCATGTCGAAAGCTTTGAATCCCCTCTAAATGTATGGATTCCTTTAAATATCTTGTAAAATACCTCTTGAAGAGCATCTTCAATCTCATTTGGTCCAACATAATTTTTGAGGGTTACATATATTTTGGGTGCATATTGATTGTATAACTCTTCAAAAGCTTCTTTATCTTTAGCTTTTAATCTTTCAATTAATTTTTTTTCTGTCAAAAAAGATCACCTCTTTGTGGTTTTTAAATATTATACCACAAAAGAGGTTTATTCCTTATTATTAGACTTTTAATTTTTTATTTTGTTCAAAAAGTTTAATATAATTTATTTTCTGATTTCCAATATTACGTTTTGAAGATATAAATTACCAAGATGAGATAAAAATACAGGTTTTTCAGGATCTGAAATATCATAAATTAATAATCCATTTTCTCCGTCTGCAACGTATAAATAATTTTTATAAATATATCCTCCATAGCAGAATCCTTTTGTGTCTATTTGAGATAATAATACAGGTTTTTCAGGATTGGATACATCTATTAAAGCAAACCCTTTTTCTCCTTTGGCATAGAATACAATGTTATTATCATAAAATACTCTTCCCCATTCTGATTTTATAGTTAGTTTTGAAATTAATTTTGGATGTATTTTATCTTTTACATTTATAATCTTTAACCCGTGATCGCCATCAGCAAGATAAGCTATGTTATTATGAACTACAATATTATATGCAAAACCATCAGCGTCAAAGAAGCTTACTAATTTTGGGATTCTTGGATCAGAAACATCAACAATTACAAATCCATCATATCCCATTGAAATATATGCATAATTATCCTCTACAAAAATTCTTCCAGAAGTTCCTTTTAAATCGAGATAACTTAATGATTCTAAAGAATAATCTTTATTTATTTTTACAACTTCCATTCCAGAGTTTCCTTCAAGAATATATGCAATATCTCCTTTTACAAATATTGAATATACCTTTCCAAAGGTTTTTAGTTTAGCAACTTTTTTCGGATGTTTTAAATCGGTGATATCTGCAACAACAAAACCATTTATCCAATCTGCTATATATGCATGTGTTTCTTTTACATAAAGTCCTACAGCCCAGCCTTCTGTATAAACATGATTTATAATTTTTGGATTTTTAGGATCTGTTACATCTATAATAAACATTCCCATTCCGCTACCTGTTGTATGAATATATTTCTTTTCAATTATTTCTTTTTGTATTTCTTTTTGTGGAATAGTTTCTAATTTTTCTGTTGCTTCTGTTGTTTCTATTACTTCTAATGTAGAGGTGGGTTCATTGGTTATAATAGTGGTGCTTTCAATGGTAATATCTTCTTCACTTTGTGTTTCTGTAGCGTTTTCGGTAATTATTTCAGAGTTTTCCAGAGGTTTGGTTGTAAAATTCCAGATAGAGCTTTCTTTTTCTTCATTATCAGATTTTGCAATAACTTTCCAGTAATATGTTTTTCCTGGATCTAAAGATAATTCATAGAATTGGTATCCTAAGTTTTGAGCTACTGGTGTAAAATCGTCTGGGTTTAATCCCATATAAACGTCAAATAAAGCTTCTTTACCTGCGTATTGCCATTCTAATTTTACATTTGTTTCTATATTAGTTGCGTTATTTGTTGGTTTTGGGTTGAAAGGTGTTCCTAATTCTTTTAAAGATTTTGTCTGGAAAGCCCATACTTCCCCATAGGTAATTCCGCCATGTTCATCTTTGGCGACAACCTTCCAGTAATATCTTGCATCTTCTTTTAAGTTAACTTCTAAAGAATTTTCTGTAGTGTTTGAAGCTAAAAGTTTTAAAGTATCAATTGATCTGCCAAGATATACGTCATAATATATTTTATCCCCATCAAGATCTTCGCATTGCCAGGATAAAGTGGTAATCACAGGAACATTAGAACTTCCATCTTTTGGTGTGGGATTATATGGTTTTAAAGGAATAGAATTTTCTGTTGAAAAAAACCATATATCACTTTCTGTGGAATCTTTTTTATCTTTTGCAACAACTTTCCAATAATATGTTTTGTTATAATTTAATACTCTGGAGAATGAAGTTTCAACTAAATCTGTTGCAATGGGTGTGAGATTATCCTTTTCTGTTGATAAATATAAATCATATTTTAAGGAATCACCATCAGGATCATTCCCGGCCCATGAAAAAACAATATTTACAGGCAGATCAATGGATCCGTTTTTTGGTGTGAATAATTCAGGTATAGATGGTGGTTCGTTTTTCATTATTATAGGAATAACAACAATTGCGGTCATCAATATTACAAATGCTGAAGCGGCAGCTATAATCAATTTTAGTTTCAAGTTCCTCACCCCTGGATTTTAATTTTTTTTTCAATGAATTATTCTATAAACAACTGATTATTCCCTAAAAAATAAGAACTCCGGCAGTATTTACTACCGGAGTTCTATGGTCGGGGCGACTGGACTTGAACCAGCGACCTTTTGCGCCCCATGCAAACGCGCTCCCATCTGCGCCACGCCCCGAAATCCGCACATAATTATAACATATTTTATTAAATGAGTCAATAATAGAAGGTTTAAAAGATTTAAAATTCTGGTATAATTATTCAAAAGGAGGAGGTAAAATGGAAAATAAGAATATATTTTTGAATTCTAAATTAAATATATCTCTGGCTTTTATATTTTTTTCTATGCTATATATATCTTATAGTCTAGTATTGCCTAACTTCATATCTTTTGAGATCCTTGGTGAGTATAATATTGAAATGAAAAAATTTTATGTAATTAATTTTACTACTTTTTTTGGTTTTAATTTTGGAATTTTGCTGTTTAGAATTATTTTAAATATGAATAAAGTAGTTAGAAGGTTCTTTTTTACACTGGTTGTGTTATTAAATGCATTTTCTTTTTTTGCTCCTGATTACGATTATTTTCTATTTTTAAGATTTTTAGCAGGTATGGGATTGGGGGTTTTCTGGATTTATGTCAGAATAAAAACATCATTTTTATCTGAGTATTCAAAAATAAAATTTTATTTTGGAACACTTGGACTTGTTCTTGGATATGTATTTGCTGCAATGATAAACTTAATTGTTGTTCCGCAACTGGGTTGGAGTGCAGGATTTTTAGTTCTTTTTTCTGGTTTTTTGTTATTTCCATTTAATAAGTATCTTGATACAAATATTAGCTATTTTGATAACAATAAAGAATGTAAAATATGTTTAAATTTCTTTTTCTTTTTGTCCGGCTTTGATTTTTATATATTAATTTCCAATATAAAATTAATATATTTTAATGTGTTTTCTGATTTGTATCTAACAAATCTTCATATTTTTATATTGACAGTATTATTATTAATAGGTATAAAACTTTCAAAGTATATATTTCGTTTTTTTAGCGTCTTTAAGATTATTATTACGTTGAATCTTTTGCTTATCTTTTTTTCTATTATAGGATTTTATACATCTGATAAATTGCTTATAATACTTGTAACCTTTTTGATTTTTGTTTTTCAGAGTATCTCATGGAGTTTTATTTCTCAATTTGAAAGTATAAAAGACGATGTGGAAAATTATTTGTATGCCTTTCATATGAGTATTTTTGGTGGATTATTTGCTTCATTTGTTTCATATCTTTTATATCCTCAAATAGAAAGATATATGTTTGTTTTTATTATGATTATTTCTATGGTTTTTATAATAGCTTTTAAATTCAGTTTAAAAAGCAATTAGAGGAACTATCATTTCTCTATACGATAAACCACCGTGTTTCCCTTTTAGATGAACAAAAGAATTTCCATATTTAAAAACAAAGCTATAATTATCTTTAGCAATCATTGTAAAATCGCCAATTCTTTTTTTAAAATCATTATTAAGAGAACCGCCAAAAAGATTAATTTTTTCGCTTTCTTCAATAGATAAAAGATTTCCATAATCTTTATAATTTGAATTAAAATATTCCATAAATTCTTTTTTGCTTTTGGTATAAAAATACATCATTCGCATTTCTCCACCAGGTGGAGCCCATAAATAATTGGAAATTTCATCTTCGTTGGAGAATCTTATTTCTTTTTGTAAGGGAGATTCTAGCATTCCATGATCTGCAGTTATTAATATAACAGTATCCTCTCTTATTTCTGGAGATAATTTTTTTAGCAACTCTTCTTGAAGCATTTTCAAAAACCAGAAAATTTGTGATTTATATTTATGATCTCTTGCTCCATATTTATGTCCAATACTATCCACATATGCATAATATGCAAATTGAAACGAAGTATCGTTGTTTTTTCTGTATTCCTGTAACTTATCATATATCATCCCAAATAATTCAATAGGCGATTTATATCCTTTTATGTTGCTTCCTTTATTATGAATTTTACTTAATCCACTACCGACTATATCTGAATGTGTATGTGTAAAGGTTTTAACGCCTAATTTATTTAACTCTTCATATATAGTTGAAACATTAAGCAAATTGTTTATGAAATATGGTTCATATACGCTATTTCCACCATATAAAGGAGAAAAATCAATCATATTTACCAAAGAACCCAATTCTTTAAAGTATAAAATATATCCTAAAATACCGTGTTCAGCAGGTGTTTTGCCTGTGACAATGGAGGTTATGGCGTTTGCTGTTGTTGATGGAAAAACAGAAGTTGCAGGAAAAAAATGGCTTTTATTAATTAAAGAAAGTTCATGCTTTTTTTCTTTTAATACCAGTTTAAAGGTATCATAACTCATAGCGTCAATTAAAATTAAAATTACGTGTTTTTTTGGTGAAATTGGTATAGGATAAGGTTTGTGAAAAGGTTTTCCGTCAAAATTTTTAATAATCCAATTTGAAATATTAACTATTGAATAATTATTATAATGAGGCAAAATGCCTAAACCTTCTATTTTATTATTGTATATTTCCTTTAAAATATCTCTCCACATAATAGTCTCCTTTTTAATATTTTATTGAAAAATCAGGGTAATTTTCAACAGGAATGTTTTCTTCTTCTATATCTTCTACATCGGAAAAGCCGTTTCCTTTAATTATATAGTCTTTGAAGGTTTCTAATGATTCTTCTGAAGTTCCTTCAGCAATAATTTCAACGCTTCCATCTGGCATGTTCATTACATAGCCTTTTATGCCTAACGATTCTGCTGTGTGATTTACAAACCATCGAAATCCAACACCCTGCACTCTTCCATATACTTTGAATTTTTTAGCTATCACTTTAATACCTCCTTGGAATTTAAATAAAATAAGCTATGGTTCCCAGAGCGATGGTACTAAAAACAGCATAAAGAGGTTTGTTTAATTTAATAATAAAGATTATAGACGATATTAATATTAAAATAGAAAATATATTTAAAGGTAATATCATAGAATATTTTACTATAAGCCTCAATAAAATTGCAACTAAAGCAGGATTAACTCCTTTTACAAATCCAACAAACCATTTTTTATCACGGATTTTTGATTGATATTTGCTTAAAACAAACGCCAATGTCATGGGAGTTAGAAAAATTCCTAATGTTCCATATAACGCTCCAAGAAAGCCTTTTAAATAATAACTGACAAAAGTTGCTGTAATCATTACAGGTCCTGGAGTTATTTGTCCAACAATTAGAGCTGTTGTGAATTCCTTTACATTTAGCCATTGTAATTTCCTAACAATTAATTCGTCCATGACAGCTATTACAGAGTAACCACTTCCAAATCCTGTTGCACCTAAAAGGAAAAAATTATAGAACATTTTAAATATAAATGGATTTTTATAAAATACATATATGCTTATTATTGCAATGGAAATTAAAAACAAAGTCACATATAGTTTATTGCTTTTTGGGACACGTCTTAAATGAATATCTTCTACATGTCCTTCTTCTTTATTTAAAATCATACCCAATAATCCAAATAATAAGATTACGTATATAACATTTATCTTTAAAAACAATAACATTAAAAATGCTGAGATGGTGAAAACATATGAGATTTTTTCTTTAAAAACACCTTTAGAGATTTTAAAAAGTGCATTGGTAATAAATACAAGAATTAAAGGAATAAACATATTTGTTAGAAATTCAATATATGGCGTATTTCCGTATTTGATATACCATTTTGCAAGTAAAATCATTAAAAGAAATGAGGGGGTTATAAAGGTTATTACACCAAGTATTGCGCCCCAGAAACCGTATAACTCAGCTCCAACAAAAGTTATCATGTTCACGGCCATAGCTCCTGGTAAAGGAGAGATAGAAGCAACTGCATTTAAATAAAATTTTTGTGTGATATATTTTTTTTCTTCAACAAGAAGTTTTTTTACATAAGCTAAAACAGAAAAACCACCAAAACCAATTATTCCAAGATATAATGTGATTTTCATCCATTCTAAAATCTCTTTGTGATGTTTTTTCATAAATACCTCCTGAAATTAATATATATTTTGCCATAGTATTTTACCATTTTTAAAATAAAATCGTCAAATTTTAGCTTTTTTCTGGTATACTATATAATAAGAAATAAAAATTTTGAAAGGGGGAAGTTTAGTGAAAATAAAAAAACTAACATTCTCAATGGCGTTAATGCTATTATTATCTATACTGGTAATAGCAAATCCAACAAAACCGCTGTTTATAAACAGTTTTGAAGAAGGGGTAAGTGTAATAAACTTTGAAAATCCAATGGCTCCACAATTAATAGCTTCATACCCAAGTATTATAAAGTCAAAAAATATTCCTGTTTTCTTTGATTCTAAAGTAACTACGTTTTATAAAAATGACGAATATATAATCATTGGGTTAAAATCCGGAAAAGTTTATTTTATTAATTTAACCAATGGAAATTCAGAAGTATTTTCTTTAAAGGATTATCCAACACAAATTAAGGAGTATAATGGAAAAATATATGTTTCTGTATATAAAAATGAGATTATACCTTTTGAAATAAAAGAAAATAAAGTGGTTAAGGAATTAAGAATAAATTCAATTGGTGAAACATATGATTTTGCATTTGCAGGAAATTATTTATATGTTGCTGATGGAATAAAAGGGTTGGCAATATATTCAAAGAGTAATGGTATATATAAATATATGAGGCATTTAAAAACAGGTGGAGATGTTCAAAAGATCTACATAGATGGTGAGCACTTGTATACTCTTGATGGTGCAAGTGGTATTTCAATATTTGATATATCCTTTAAATTGTTACCATTTTTAGTAAAGAGTGTTGATACAGGTGGAGGAGCTAATGCAATATTAAAACATGGAAATTATTTATACGTTACTGACAGATGGTATGGTCTTGAAGTATACAATCTAAACGATATAAACAGTCCAGCAGTTAATAAAAATAAGAAAGATAAAATTCAACCTATATATAGGCATTATACACTTGATACACCTATAGATCTTAAAATTGTTGATAATGACTTTTTAGTAGTTACAGATAACTGGGGTGGTCTTGAAGTATATAGCCTTTCCAATCCTGCAAAGCCTGAACTTGTGAAGATATATAATAATCATACAGACCTTCAAGGGCTTTATGTATCAGGTAATTATCTTTATGCATCAGATAAAAAAGATGGTTTGATTATCTTTGATATAAGCAATCCTGAAAATCCTGTTGAAATTTCATCGAAGAAGACGTTAAACCTTAAATTTTTGCCTCGACGTCTTGAAAAAACATTAAATGATGCAGTAAATGTATTTTCAAAATATAATTATGCTTATATTGCAGATAGACAAAATGGTTTTACAATTTTTGACATTTCAAATTTAAAGGAACCTAAAGTATTATCCAATTATATAGACGTTAAAGAAAATAACAATGTAATTCTTGGCTATACAAATAATTTTATCATTGAAGGAAATAAAGCATTTATAGCAGATGGATATAAAGATCTTGTAATTCTTGATATAACAAATAAAGAGAAACCTCAGATTTTATCAATTAACAGAGTAACAGGAAGAAGCATGGATGTTGCTAAAGTAAATGATTATATATTCCTTGCAACAGATGATGTTGGATTTGAAGTATTTAAGTTTGATGGTAAAGCAGCTGAAAGAGTAAAACCAAAATTTAGAATAAATGGTTTTGCAAAAGATATAGAAGTTTCAGGAGATTATGCATATGTGGCTGTTGACTGGAAATATAAATTGTCAAATTCAACAGTTATTCCAGCTGGTAATCCAGGCGTTTATAAAATAAACATTTCAAATCCTGAAAATGTATCAATTGAGAAGGTATTTTCTTTTAATAATCAGGGTGTGAATAAAGTTAGAATCTTTAATAATATAGGGTTTGCAGCATTAGGTGAAAATGGATTTGTTATTTTTGATACAGTAAATGGTAATATAATTTCCAGAGTTAATACACCTGGAATAGTAAAGGATTTATTTGTAAAGGATGATTACCTATATGTAGCAGATGGGAAAAATGGTTTAATGATATTTAATATTACAAATCCTGGTAATCCTGTATTTGTAAAAAAGATTTTCTGGATGACATTTGGTAATATAAATTAATAATTAGTTTGAGGGGGTATAACAATGGATAACTCAAAAGCTATAGTGTTATTTGAAAATGATGACCACAAATATATATATCTTGGAGTAGAAAAGAATAACCTTGAAGGGATATTTACAAATCAGTTTTTAATAATTCACAAGGGAAAAGGTGTTTTGCTTGATCCTGGAGGAGTTCATGTTTTTCCAAGGGTGCTGGCAAATGTATCAGAATATATTGATACAGATGATATTATAGGTGTATTTTATTCACATCAGGATCCAGATGTATCCTCTGGTATAGCGTTGTGGAGCTCTACATTAAATAATGCAAGATTTTATGTTTCAGCATTGTGGGAAAGATTTTTACCTCATTTTGGTGTTTTTGATTCATCGTCTCTGGTGCCTTTAGAAGATAAAGGGGGTAAAATTGAATTTCCAGATGGTGCTTATCTTGATATAATCCCTGCACATTTCTTGCATTCTCTTGGTAATTTTATAGTATATGATCCTATTGCAAAAATATTATTTTCTGGAGATATTGGTGTTGGAGTTGTTCAGCCATCTGAAAGTAAGTATTTTGTAGAGAATTTTGATGACTACTCAAAACATATGGTAGGCTTCCATCAAAGATACATGGCTTCAAATATTGCAGCAAAAAAATGGGTGTCCATTGTATCAAAACTTGATGTAGAAATGATGACACCTCAACATGGATTATTGTTTAAAAAGAGGGAATATGAGCAATTCCTTGATTGGTTTAAGAATTTAAAATGTGGAGTAGATTTAATAGATGATATATACGGGATGTGATAGTTATGTCGGATAACAATAGATCCTTAAAAAATACAATTGAAAAATTAGCCCAGGGAATATATCATGAAAATGTTTTAACATCATTTATAGAAAACCTTGACGAGGTATTGGGAGACAGATTTGAAACAGCAAAGGACGTAACTGAACAGGTTGGTAATAAGATTATAGAAACAATTGAAAATACCAATCATATTGCTCATGAGATTGAAGAAATGTCTAAACGCAGTTTCGATGAAAAAGAGGAAATATCTAAACTGAATCAGAGTATAATAGAAAAGTTAAAGAATATAGGTGGAAACCTTGAACAGGTAAAAACAGATGTAAATGAATCTATAAATATGGTATCAGAGGCATTAAGCAGTTTTGATGAAGTAATGGAAATAACAAAGAATATAAATAAAATTGCCAGAAAAACAAATATGTTATCTATTAATGCCTCAATTGAAGCTGCAAAGGCAAAAGAACATGGAAGAGGTTTTGCAGTGGTTGCAGAAGAAATTCAGAAATTATCGCAGGAAACAAATGAAAGTGCCAAACAGATAAATGAGAAGATTAATTATCTTTCTCAGGAGATAAAGAATGTTTTGGAAAAGATTAATTATATTGCAGAATTGTTTGGTGTGGTAGCAGGGGTTACCGAAGGTTCTCTTGAAATTCTTGAAAAAAATGAGAGATTTTTAGAAGAGCTGGTTAATAATCTTCAATCCAATACATTAATATTGGAGGATAATATAGGAAATCTTAATATGTCAAAAGAAGATATTATGGATCTTATAAATACTATCTCTATGCTAAACTCAGTTATAAAAAATGTTTTAATGATGCAAAAAAAGATAAAAGATATAAAAATATAGTGGCTCTCTTAGAGAGCCACTTTGTTTTTCAATATATAATAATTATTTATCCAGTTTATTGTATCTTTCAGTGAAGTATATATACTTCGAGGATTATAATGTAGAATTTTTTTTGCTTTTTCACTGGAAAATTTATAATATCCAGTTAATGTATGAACTGTATAAGGGCTAAAAATGAGGTTTTTATTGGAAAATAGATGATGCAAAACACTTCCGTATGAAATAATGTAAGAATTCACAGGGGAGATAAATTTAATTTTTTCATTTTTCTCCGTAATAGAGTTTAGATATTTAAAAAATCTTCTCATGCTTATATTTTCACCACTTAGAATAAATTTTTCATTTTTTTTATTGAGCTTTGATGCAGCAATAATCCCATCAACTACATCCCTAACATCTACAAAGTCAAATACTCCATCAACACAATATCTAATTTTTCCATCTAAAAAGTCTTTTATTACTTTTCCTATTTCTGAAAGCTTATAATCATATGGTCCAATAACGCCACTTGGGAATAATATTTTATAATTAATTTCTCCTTTTTCACCTGCTTCAATAACCTTTTGCGTAGCGATAGCCTTTGACTTTCCATATGCTCCTGTGGTTAATTTAGGCGAAATGGGAGTTTCTTCGTCTATCGTAGCTCCACGTTCTATTTCTGCAAATGCATGAACAGAACTTACATAAATCAGGTCTTTGATATTATGAAATTTCATAGCATTTAAAATATTTTCCACACCGCCTATATTTACTGAGTATACCTTTTCATTTTTCCAGGGTAAAATGGAAATTATTGCAGCAAGATGAAATATTTTGTTGACTCCTTCTGTTGCTTTTAGCACATCATCTTTATTTCTAATATCTCCATAGACAATGTCCATATCCATGTTATTAAAAATACTTATATCTTCATCCGGTAAAACGAAGATACGTATTTTTTCTCCCGTTTCATATAATTTTTTTACCAGTACATTTCCAATATGCCCGGTGGCTCCTGTAATTAAAATCATAAAATCCCCCTCCATAAGTTTAAAAACTATCTGTATAAACTTATTATTTTTTCAAATCCTTTTTCAATGATTTCAAAATCTTCTTTAGATACTTTTTTCATAAAATCTTCGAAAATTAATTTGAAATTTTCTGTTGTTTCATTAAAAACATTTTTCCCTTTTTCTGTTAATTCTATTAGTATAACTCTCCTGTCATCTTTTGATCTGTTTCTTATAACATATTCCCTTTCTTCAAGACTGTCTATAATATTTGTAACGTTGCTTTTAGTTGTGCTGAATATTTCAGCTATCTTTGCCATTTTTTGAGGTCCTTTTAGTCCAAGAAAAACAATTATATAAAATTCTATAGTTCTTAATTTTTCTGCTTCTGAAAAATTTGATATTATTTTTGTGAAATTGGACATAAGATCAAATAACATATTTAAAATATCCTTTTCTGAAAGTTGCATATTAATCACCTCTATAGTTGTAATTTTTTATAATCAATTATTTAGACTATTAAATTTTAAAATAGTTCAAAAATTTAATAATTTAAAAATAAAAAATAGGGCATTTTACAAATGCCCTATAAAATCTTTTATTTTATATCTTTTGTTTTCCAGCGAATATATATTAGGATTCCATTGCTATATGTAATTTCAATTTTTTCATTTTCTGTTATATTGCTTATTCCTATGGGATTATTAAAGTATAATATTCCATTTTCTAAAGGATATTTAAAACCTTTTAAAGTAATATTATTGCTTTTTTCAGTAAGTGAAAGAATAGACCATGTTTCTCCAATAGAAACTGTTTTTGAGAATTTTTTGGATATTCTGGATATTTCGATAAATTCTTCTTCAAAAATAATACCAATATCCCTGTATTTTGATAATAAGAATAAAGCTCCTAATATATGGTCAAGACGTTCACCGAGAAACGCTGAAACAAAAATATTATCAGCACCTTTTTCAATAGCAAATTTAAAAGCGAGATCAATATCAGTAAAATCCTTTTCTGGCAAATATTTTATTATTTCAACACCATTTGATTCAGCCCATTCTATGCTTTCCTGAGATGCAGAATCAAGATCTCCGATTAAATAATCAGGTTCAATATGGAGTTTTTGAAATATTTCAATGCCTTTATCTACAGCTATTAATATATCCGAATTGTCTATTAATCTTTTATAATAACTTAAATCACTTTTTTGTTCTCCACCTGAAATTATAAATGCGTTAATTATCTTCACCTCTTTTTATTAGATTTTTGTATTTATTTATTGTTCTTCTTGAAACTTTTATATTTAATTCCGAATTTAATAATGATGATATTTTGCTATCAGAAAGATTCATATGTTTTTTTATAAAATCGAATATAATTTTTCTGGTGTTTTTCTGGGAGTCTTTTGTATTAAATATAACAGAAAAAGGGAATATAATATTATTTGTATTCATAAAATATTTCGTTGAAACAATTCTACTCATTGTGGAAGGTGAAATATTTAGATGATTTGCAACTTCACGTATTCCAAATTTCCTGGGATTAATATTTTTTAATAAAAATTCATTATTTGTATCAATAATAAATTGTGCCAGTATTTCCATGTATTCTTTTCTTTTTTTCAATGAGCTTTTTAATAAAGAAAGTTTTTCCATTTCTTTTTCAATATATTTTTGGGTTTTTCTGTCATTTAATTTTTTTAGATTATTTAAATATATTTCGTCAACTTCTGGAAGTTCAGGTATATTTATTTCCCAGATTATTTTATTTCCCTTCTTATAGAAAATAATATCTGGAGATGAATTAATATATGAAATATTGTCCAGATTTTCCAGAGAAGATAACGGCAATCCCATTTCACCGCTTTTTTTTCGTAATTCAATGGCTTTTTCCAATGATTCTTCTGCAAAACCTGTTGGACCTAATTCCTTTAGTGTATACAATAATAAATTTAAATCTTTTTTAGATATTTTAAGTTTTTTAAAAAGTTCTTTTTTCGTAACGGATAAAATGCCTTTGTTGTCTATATAATTAAGAATTTCTTCTCCAGCCTTTTCTAAATGATCTGGTATAATTGCAAGAAATATAGGTTTAATTTTTTCAATATAACTTATTTTTTCGCTTATTTGTTCTGTTATATATTCCATACGATCGAGACTATATAATTCCATATCGTTTTTTTCAATTTTTAAAAATACATTTTCAAGAATCAGATTATTTACCTCTTCTTCTAATTTTGATAAAGGCATCTGTATTATGTGTAAAGCTTGAATTTGTTTTTGAGTTAATAATTGTTTTTGGCCAAGTTTTTGCAATAATTTGCTTTTATACATTCAGTACCTCCGATATAGCTTTATATAGATTTTTTGCAATATCAAGAGGTGTTGCATAATATTCAGTAATCTCATCGCTTATAATTTCTGCTGTTCTTCCAGAAAGATAAGAAGCAACAATACTTGCCTCCATTACATCAAGTCCTTGAGAAACCAAACCTGCAATAATACCCGTTAAGAGATCACCACTTCCGCCTTTTGCTAAAGCTGTATTACCTGTAATGTTGAAATATGTTCGTTCGCCGTTAGTAATAATTGTTGTAGCATCTTTAAATACTATAGTGGCTCTTTTATGTTTTGCAAACTTTTCTGTGTATTCGTAATTCTGTCTTATATTAATTTCATCTGTTCTTACAATTCTTTTCATTTCACCAACATGAGGAGTTAATACTATATTTTTTCTTAAACTTAATGAATCAACTGCATATAATGCATCAGCATCAACGACAATAGGTACTCTTGAATATTCAACTACATTTCTTACAAATTGCATGGTTTCATCAGAGCGTCCAAGACCAGGACCTATAACAATAACAGAAGCTTTTTTGAGTTCTTTAGAGATTAAGTCAAAATCTTTTAAAGAGAATTTGTCTTTCATTAATGATTTATATATAATTCCCGGTTCATGATTTAATACATATGAAGATAATGGTGTAGGAGTAATTAATTTAACAAGTCCAGCTCCAACTTTTTGAGCTCCAATTGCAGATAAAATAGATGCACCAGGAAATTCAGAAGAACCGGCTAAAATTAATACATTTCCATAGTCATATTTTTGAGAAAATTTAGGTCTTTTGGGAAGTAATTTTTTTACCATTTCTGGTGTTACTAATTCCCTATGGGAAATATTGAATAAACTTTTTGGAAAAGAAAGCGGAGCTACTTTTATAGTTCCGGAATATTCTCTGCCTGGGAAGAATATATGTCCCAATTTAACACTGCCAAAAGTAATAGTTTTATCGGCTAAAATAGCGTTTCCCATTATTTCTCCAGTATTTGCATTAATCCCGGAAGGAATATCCACAGATAATACCTTTCCACGTTTAAATGTGTTTATTATATCAATAACGCCTTTAATTAAATCATTTGTATTTCCATTTAAACCAATACCAATTAAACCGTCAATTATACAATCTGCAGTGCTAACATGATTTTTGAAATCAACATTAAATTCAAAAAAGTCTAAGAATCCAAATTGTTTTAAAGTGTTTAATTGCTTTTTAAATAATCTACTACCTTTATTTTCATCACCTATAATACATACCTCTATGTTTTCATATCCTTCATTGTGTAGAATCCTTGCTGCAGCTAAAGCATCTCCACCGTTATTTCCAGTTCCAACCATAAATAATAAATGGGAATTTTTATTAAAGTCTTTTTGAATTTCACCAACAATGGCCATGGCAGCCTGTTCCATTAATACTTCTTCTGTGATTCCAAAATCTGTTGAAGTTTTTTTATCAATTTCTTTCATTTCAGTTGAGGTTAAAACATGCATAGAGAAAGCCCCCTTTTTGGATGGTATAATTTAGGTCTCAATTTAATTTTACCACATAATAAAGACTAAAAAAAACCCGGGAAATTTAATTCCCGGGTTTTTAAACAAATGTTTTTATTGTTCTTTTTTGTCTTTGTTATAACCAGTTAAATAGAAATCTATTCCCTGAGCAGCTTTATGACCATCTGCTATACCGTGGATAATATCAGGACCATGAACAATGTCTCCACCTGCGAATAACCATGGAACACCTACAACCTGGTTATATTCATCTGTTTTAATTCTTCCTCTTACTATTTCAATTTTTTCTTTGATTTCTTCTGGTAAGTATGAATAATCAGGCATTTGACCTATTGATTCAACTACCATGTCAGCTTCTAATTCAAGAATCTGTGATTCATCATATTTTGGATTGAATCTTCTATTTTCATCAAAGATAGATAATACTTTCTTAAATCTTGCCTTTTTAATTTTGTCTCCGTCTGTTACTATTTCAATTGGACCCCAACCTGGATGGAAGATTACGCCTTCTTCTCCACCTTCATGTTTTTCATCCCAATCAGCTGGCATTTCATCTAAAGTTCTTTCCAAACTTACAACATGCACTTCTGATTTTCCATATTCTATGTTCTGTAATCTTACCATTGTTCTGGCAACGTCCATTGCAACGTTACCTCCACCAATTACCACCAGTTTCTTTGGAATATATGGTTTTGGTCCATCGCCAGTGAGATAGTATTTCATATCTTTCAATATTACCATTGCCTGTTTTACCATTGGATGATCTGTTCCAGGTACTCCTGTTGATCTTCCAAGAACAAAACCTGATGAAAGGAATACAGCATCATAGTTATCCTTTAATTCTTCAAGAGTTACATCTACGCCAACTTTTGTATTTAATCTAAATTCTACACCAAGTGATTCAATGTATTTCCAGTCTTTTTCAAATGATTCAAGAGGCAATCTGTAGGTAGGTGCACCGTAATTTAAAACACCACCAGGTCTCTTTTCTGCTTCAAATACTGTAACTTCATATCCCATAAGTACAAGATAATAAGCTGCTGATAAACCTGCAGGACCTCCACCAACAACAGCGATTTTTTTGTCAACTTTCTTGATTATCTGCTGTTTGTGCTGTAATACTCTATCATATTCTTCTGCAGGAATCTGATCTACAATATATCTCTTTAACCATCTTATTGAAACTGCTTCACCTCTATGACCAATAGTACATGCAGTTTCACATCTATGAGTACACATTTTACCACAAACTAAAGGTAATGGGTTTGTTTTATATAACCATCTCATACCTTCTTCTACATTGTCATCATATACTGTTCTTATGTAATCTGGAATATCCATATGTGCAGGACATGTTTTTGTACATATACCACAATCCACACATCTTGCAGCTTCTTCTATTGCCTGTTGTTTTGAGAATCCTTTTACAACTTCTAAGAAAGATTTCTTTCTTGTATCTGCATCAAGTATTTCCATTGGAACTCTTTCGAGATCAAGTAATTCTGATTCTTCGGTTCTCTGATATGCTTTGTCGAATTTAATATGATGTATACCATCTTCTTTTGGTAAGAAGAAGAATGAGTTTGGATCCTGAGAAAGATGTACATATTCTTTTGACATGTTTAAAGAACCTGTGGTACAGATATCAACACATAACCCACAGAAAGTACATCTACCATAATCAAAAGCAGGTCTTTCTGGTTTTGAACCTTCCTCATCTGGTAATTCAGGAATTCTTATCATTTTTATTGCTTCAGCTGGACAGATCTTTGAACATGTACCACAACCTATACATGTCTGCCAATCATTAGTATGAAATCCTCTATAATTATCTGCAGCTTCTCTTGGATTATCAATAATATTTTCTAATGGAATTGAAACAGGTTTCTTTGTTAAATATTTCCAAGCCTTTGCTGGTGAAAAGAAACTTTTATTTATTTCAGACATTTTCTCACCTCACCTACCTATCGATTTCTGGAGCACATACGCCCATAGTATCTAACCATATTGCAACGTCATCAATTCTTGTTCCTGGTAAATATTTTTCAATTCCAAGCAATCCCTGTGGATATGATGCTCCTCTAACCGCAATTCTGTATGGTTTATTTGAACCATCTGATACTATATAATAACCATATTCTCCACGAGCACATTCAATATGGCTGAATACCTGTCCTTTTGGGACTCTCCATCTTAGTGCGCTACCTCTTGAGAAACTAACTCTTACAGGACCTTCTTTTGGCATTTTATCCAATACCTGTCTTAATATTCTTATACTCTGCTGTATTTCTTTGTATTTTATTGTTAACCTTGTATATGCATCAGAATATGTTGCTGTTGGAACGTCAAATTCAACTTCATCATATCTTGCATATGGATCAACTTTTCTTATATCATATGGTTTTCCTGATGAAGACCTTAATCCAATACCAGTTACACCAAGTTCCCAACATACTTCTTCTGGAAGGATTATATTGTCTTTTGTTCTTGCCTGAACCATTGGGTTTTTAAGAATTAAATCTTCATATTCTGGCAATCTCTTTTCTAAATAATCTAAGTATTTTTCTAATTTCATTTCAAGCCCTTTTGGAAGATCTTTTCTAACTCCGCCAGGTACAATATACATATGGTATACCCTTGCACCTGTAATTTCTTCAAACATATCAAGTATTAAATCCCTATCTGATGTAGCCCAGTTAGGACCTGTATACAATCCTGTAGGACCACCAATTCCACCTAAAGCCATTAAGTGATTTGCAATTCTTGCTAATTCGAGAATTATCATTCTGATCCAGTGTGCTCTTTCAGGTATTTCTATATTTGCAAGAGTTTCAACACCCTGAGCATATACCATTTCATTAATATCTGGTTCAGGAACACAGATTCTTGGTATTAAAGCAAGATTATTCATCCATAGTCTTCTTTCCATTAATTTTTCAAATCCACGATGAAGCATACCAGGTAATGGTCTTGCTTTTTCAACTATATCACCATCTACGTATAGATGAACACTGAAGTTACCATGCATACCTGGATGGTTAGGACCTAAGAATAACTTTACCTGTCTTTTCATTCTGCTTCACCTTCTTTCGGAATAAAATCAACTTTATAATCTCTTACATCGAATTTTTTCTTTGAATATGCAAGTGGATCAAAATCTTTTCTCATAGGTGGTATATCATCCCATAATTCGAGGAATAGTTCTTTATTTGCATTTTCATTACCTTCAAAGGTTACACCAAAGAATTCATGAACGTCTCTTTCGTAATATTCTGCTCCAGGGAAGATGTCTATTATAGTTCTGAAATTAGGTTTATCCCTATCTATTTTTGTTCTAACCTGAATTGTAATACCTTCATCCCAGTTGAAAAGAAGGTATACTAACTGGAATTTATTTTCTTTTATCCAGTCTACACATGTAAGCATTGTTAATTGCTTCCAGCCTTTTGATTTTAAGTAAGATAATACTGCATGGATTTGATCGCTTTTAAAATCAAAGGATATTTGATTTTTCTTTGGTATTTCATGAAATTCTGGATTAAATTTTGCTTTTATATCTTCAATTATATTATTCATGGAATTCATCTTTTACATACACCTCCCCAAGGGCGCGAATCTGATTCTTTTTATACCAATCATAATATTTTTGATATCTTTTCCATCCTACAGCTTCACCCTTTTTAATTAAATCCATTAGTTTTTTAAATCCACTCATTACAGCTTCTGGTCTTGGCATACAACCTGCAATATATAAATCTACAGGTATATAGTAATCAAGCCTTGAAATAACTGCATATGAATCGTAATATACTCCACCATTTAATGTACATGAACCAAAACCTACTACATATTTTGGATTCTGCATCTGTTCATATGTATATATAATTCTTCTTAATGTTTTTACACTTAGATATCCTGTAATTAATAATACATCTGCCTGTCTTGGTGTTGCCATTGGTGCCATACCAATTCTTTCCATATCGAATCTTGAAGTCATAGTTGGAGGCAATTCCATAGCTCCACAACCTGTACAGTAGTGAAGCATCCAGATTGATTTGCTTCTGAATATATTTCCAAATTTTTCCCAGAAAGTTAATGTATCAGTACAATCCATTTCATTAACGTCTATTTCATTTATCTTTTCATTTTCATTTAAAGCCATATGCTCACCCCCAAACCGGTGAAGATTATAATTGCTGTTTGAATAAAGGCTAATGCAAGAGGTACTTTATAGTAAAATGCAACTAATTGATCAATTTTAAACCTTGCTACTACTGAAGAAATCATTGTTGCAAAAATATATACTACAAAATATTTGATTAAAAATTCTACAATTGTTCCACCACCAAGGAATAAATTTACAAATAATCCAACTTCAACAAATGTTGCAAAGTCGTGTTGAAGCATAAGCATACCAAGATGTTTTCCGCCATATTCTACCAATGGACCTGAAGCAATTTCTGCAGGTGCAACAGGTGTATCATATGGTTTTTTACCAAGCATACCCATTAATGATATAAATCCAACTATTGTTCCTAAAGGCATTCTAAATAAATTCCAACCTAAAATGCCCATACCTTGTTGTGCTGCTGCAATAGCAGAAATAGATGCAGTTTTATTTGCAAAAATAATTCCAAATACTGTCATTATATATGGTAATTCATAACCGAGCATCTGAGTTAAAGCTCTCATAACACCTATTGAAGCCCATGGGTTTCCAGAACCAACAGCACTCATAGCCATACCCAATGAACCAACTGCTAAAAGATATACAATAACAAAGAAATTATCGAGATTTTTAAATACAACGATATTTCCCGCTGGAACGAAAATTAAAGTTGCTATTGTTCCTCCCAAAGCCATTAAAACACCGAAATCATATATAAAACCGTGTGAAATTGAACTTTTACTGAAAGCTTTGAATAAATCAATAAAGTTCTGGTACCATGGAGAACCAACTCTCATGTGTATTTTAGCAACTACTTTTCTTTGAATACCTGAAAGGGTTACCTGCCAGAAGAAGGCTAATAATACTAACCCTGTGGCCATAAAGAATGTTGTCATATTTTATCACCCCACATAAATATTGCAGTTATTACAATTGAAATCCAGAAAACAGTAAATGCTGGATTTTCATTGAAGAACCATGTTCTTACCAACTGTCCAAGTTCTTTTACCCTTAATGCAATTGCATCATAGAACTTTTCAACAGAAGGATGATTTGCATATAATCTTTCAAATGGGGCATAGTAATTTGCTGAATAGTGATATAAATCTGGATCATGAATAAATTCTGCTGATGTATAAGTATCCATTAATCCTACGGACTTTGATTTTGGCAATACAAAATAAAGTATTGTAGCTACAATAAATCCTGCACCAAATACCAATGTAACTATCCATGAATCCCACATACCATTTGGAGTCATAACTTTAAAACCATCAATTACAATAGGTTTAATTCCTACAACTTCCTGAATTTTAGCTATATATCTTAGCATTAATCCTGGATATACACCATATAACAATGTTAAACCGGAAATGATCAACATTGGTATTTGCATTAAGAAAGGAACTTCTTTTACATCTTCATGTTTTGGAGATAATTGTCCTAAAAATGCGCCTGCTAATGGTCTGAATACATACATAAATGATCCAACACTTCCAAAGAATGCTGCAAATGCAATGAACATGTTTCCTTTTCTAATTAATCCCTGGAAGATTAACCACTTTGATGCAAATCCACTCATAGGTGGTATACCTGCTAATGAAATAATTGCAATAAGATATGCAGCAAATGTTACAGGCATTTTTTTGATTAATCCACCAAGTTCTGAGATCTTTGTTGTTCCTGTTCTGTAAGCTACTGCTGCAAAAGCAAGGAACATTGCTGCTGAAGCCATAGCATGATTAAATACGTGCATCATACCTCCAGCAAATGCTGTTTGATCTGTTAATGCAAGACCTATTAATATATAACCACTATTACTTACTGTTGAGTAAGCAATTAATCTCTTTGCATCGTCCTGTTTTATAGCCATTAATGTTCCAATTATTATACTAATTCCACCGAGTAACATTAAAATATAATTTTCAAATGGGTGACCCATAATCTGGAAATGATTTGAGAATACTTTAAATGTTGGGAATACAGCTGTCATTAAAAATGCAACAAAACCACCCATTTTTACAAGACCACCTGACAATACAGGTGAGAATGTATGTGGAGCATTACCGTGTGCAATTGGTAACCATGTATGGAATGGGAAAATACCCAATTTTGTTAAACCAGCCATTACAATTAAGAAGAAGAATAAAACTGCAAAGTTTGGATCTTCAGCCATTTTTGATACTGTTGTTGAGATATCAAATGTTCCGTATTTTGAATTTAATAATAATATTGCATATAACATTGAGAATGAACCTATTGTACTAATTCCATAATATACAACTGAAGCTCTTCTGGATTTACCTAAAGGAATAATAAACATTGATGACCAAACTACTAATTCCCAGAAGATGAATAAAGTTAAAAAGTCTTTTGAATAAAATACACCTATAGTTCCACCTAAAGATAATACATAGAAAAGATTATATGCTGCTGGATGTATTACCTTTTCCATCCAGTATGGATTAAAGAATGAAACCATTGCATATACAATAACCATTACAATTGAGAAGAACCATGCATATGATGAAGTTACAAGATCAAGTGAATAATTCCCGTATGTAAATACATTAAGTACTTCACCTGCTGAATCCTTTAATGTATATACAACAAATAATGCAACAACTGAGATTAATATTGTTAAATAAGCTCCTGCTTTATCATTGAACTTTGAAACTGCATATGTAACCAATCCGCCGAGTAATATAAATAAGATTAATGTATTTAAAGCCACGTCACATCCCTCCCGCTATGTTGGAAAGGTAATTGCTTATGCCTTGAGTAATAAATTCAGGATTAAAACTTACATAAATGATAAATGCTGCAACTACAACAGCTAAAAGTGCATAAGCAAATGTGTTTTCCAAGGATAATTTTGTTGTGTATTCGTCTTTTGATTCTTTTCCTTCTTCACCAGGATTCCAGAGTTTTACCAACATTCTGATGTAATAAATACCTTCAATTAAACTTGCAAATAAGATAAATGCAGGAATCCAGAAACTTTTTAATGTAAATAATGTTGATAAAGCAAATACCTTTACGTAGAAACCGTAGAATAGAGGTAATCCTACCAATGATAATGCTGCAACACTAAATCCAAAACCAATTAATTTATGTTTTTTAAATAATCCCTGTAATTTTTCTACATTATCTGTTCCAGTATATACAAACATTGCACCGGCTATTGTAAACATTATTAATTTTGCTAATGCATTATTAGCAACCTGCATCATTGCCCCGCCAGTTACACCTGATAAGAACAATGTTGCAATTAAACCAGCCTGTCCAACACTTGAAAATGCAAGAATACCTCGTACATTTCTTTGAGCAAATGCTGCAATTTCTCCAAACACAAATGTCAATACTGCAATTGTTAAGAATATTGTTTTAAGTGTTCCATCGACAACAAGGATTTGTGTAAATAATCTACCAAATACCATTATTGCCGTTGTTGCATATGCTGAAGCAAAAATAGCGCCATTTAAGTCATTTGTGTTTCCATAAACCATTTTTACCCAACCGTTAAATGGTAATAATTTAGATTCTACTGCAAAACCAGCAAAGATAAATGTAAGTGCTAATAATAATACATCGCTATTTATTCCAGAGAGTTTTGCGTGCATGTCAGCCATATTTAATGTTCCTGCAGTGGCATAAAGGATAATTATACCTAAAAGGTATAAATTTGAACCCAATGCACCGAGGATAATGTAATTAAATGTTCCTTTGTAATTTTTTGTCATTGTAGAAAGAATATATGCTGAAATTGATGCAATTTCAAGGAAAACGAATAAATTGAATAAGTCACCTGTCATGAGCAAACCGTTTAATGAAGTTAATGAAACCAATAATACAGTTGAATATTTTTTAATTGATGACATTGAAGTTAATACTGCAAGTGCAAATACAACATTTACTATCATCAATCCATAAGCTGCATATTGATCAACAACAAGATTAATACCGAAAGGAGGCTTCCAACCACCTACGATAATAGTTCCCTGTTGTAAAGCAAATGAAGCAAATGCATTAAATAAAACAGCAATTATTAATAATGTTTTATCTAAAGTTTTAAACATTACAGATAAAAATGCGAATAGTAATGGTATCGCGATTAATAAGATAGGATTAATCATTGCTTTCACTCCCCATCTCGTCCAATTCTAATGTGCCGTATTTTGCGTATAATTTTCTTACAACTGTTAATGCCAATGCTGTTACACCAACACCAATAACAATAGCTGTAAGTACCAATGCTTGAGGTAATGGATCAACAAAAAGACTGTTTGTTGTTTTTACACCGTTGAATAATATAGGAGCAACACCATCATTTACATAACCAACTGAGATTATGAAAAGATTAACTCCTACTTCCAAAACATTTAAAGCTACAACAAGCTTTATTAGATTTTTTTGAGTTAAAAGACCATATATACCAATTAATATTAAAATTATAAATATGTATTGTATCATTTATTTCCCCTCCTCTGAGAGAAAATCTGAGATCAAGTTTGAAAGCTCAGATCCTACTTTTAAACCAACAAAGATGTAAATAATTGGAACAATACCTGCACTGAACAATTCACCAACAGTTCCTGTTGGAAGGAAGTTATAAAGGAAGTATCCTCCATATGCTAATCCTAATAAACCGAATATAAGATATAAACTTCCAGCAGTTCCTTCTAATAATTTAAATGATTTCATCTTTGTTTTAAATTCATCATCTGATAAATAGAATAATAATACTGCTGAAGCGATCATAGAACCGCCAGGAAAACCTCCACCAGGGGTAAGATGCCCATGAATGAAAATGTAAACACCTGTAATTAATATTACTCCAGCAATAACCCTAACTGCAGATTTTAAAATGAAATTAGGCGGTGTTTTAAATTTCATTCTTGATTTTCCGCTTAATAATAATCCAACACCAAGAGCAGAAACAAATAATACAGTAACTTCTCCTAAAGTATCAAAAGACCTGTAATTTACGACAATAGAAGTAACCATATTTGCTGAACCACTTTCTGGGTCTTTTGTTTCTTTATAAACAACTTCACCGTTATCACCGGTTACATTCTTTTTTACAAATTTGTCTGAAACCCTTTCACTTAAATTTGCCTTTCCAAATTCTGGAAAGAATTTTCCTTCACTGCTTTTTGGAGCATAAAGGCTTGTGAAGATAAATATTCCTAAAACTATTACAATTAAACCTGCAATAACTCTTTTCATCATTCTTTATCACCAGCCTTTTTCATGGAAAAGAGTGTAAAGATAAATACAGCGGTTACAAGACCTGAACCAATTACTGCTTCTGTAATTGCAACATCAGGAGCCTTCATAAAGATAAATGAAACAACAGAAAGCATACTTAATATTGATAAATAAATAACTGAAGTAATAATCTTTTTTGATTCAATTGCCAATATTGCGAATACTATTAATGTAATACCTACTAATAACTCAATTATCTGCATTTTCATCACCTCTACTTTTGTTGTAGAGTTCGTCTAACTCATTTTTTACTAATTTAAAAGGTTTTGCGCCGTAAATATATGAAGCCTTAGCTAATACAGAACTTCCAACAGGGTTGGTAATTGTAAGAAATACAACAATTAACAAAGTTTTAATAAACCATGCTGGTTGAGCTATACCTACACCTAAAACCAATGAAAATGTTCCAAGAGTTGTAGCTTTTGTTGCTGCCTGAAGTCTATTGTAAACATCAGGCATTCTGTATAAACCCAAACCACCTAAAACATAAAAGAGCGCACCTATTATCATTAATATATATCCTATAGCACTCATTTTTTCCCCTCCAAATAACGAGCAATTACCACTGTTTCAAGGAATGATAATGCTCCATAAACTAATGCAATATCAAGATATAACTCACTTTTGAATAAGAAAGCAAGGAAAACTATTGATCCTGTGATAATAACGTTTAAAGTGTCGATAGCAACAACTCTATCAGGTGTCGTTGGACCTTGAATTAATCTGATAATAGAGAAAAAAGCTCCAATTGCGATTAATAAGCCTATTAATGTATTCATTCATAAATCCCTCCCAAAATCTTTTCAAATTTTCCAGAAACATACTTCTGATATTCTTCGGGAGTTTCACCTTTTACATCAATCCAGTGGATGTAAATATAATCGTCATCAGCATCAATAGATAATGTACCTGGAGTTAATGTAATGGAATTTGCAAGAGTTAATTTTCCAACGTTTCCTTTTAATTTTGTTGGAACCTTAACAAATCCAGGGTTTAATGGTAATGCTGGATTTAAAACCCTTGCTGCAACGTTGAAATTCGCCTTTACCATTTCAACAATAAACACAGGAACATAGATGAAAACAAACTTTAAAACCTTTGGAATTACAGAAAAACCAAATTCATAATCTACAGTTTTAGCTATAATTCCAGCTAAAACTAAAGATACAACTAGCCCTGTAAGTAATTCTGGAGTGCTGAAATTTGTTAGAGCAATCCAGATAACCCATAGGGTCAAAAATGTGGAAATAAATTTTTTCAATGTACTCCCTCCTTTAGGAAAAATTTGTGAAAAATATCTTTATTTTTGATAAAACCACTTTTTATTTCACAAAAAGCAATCAGGAATTCTTTATGATATCATGAGCTTCATTCAATTCTTGTGAAATTATTCTTTTTCCGTGGGATAAAAGTTCCAGTACACATTGATATTTTAGAATACAATATACAGAATTTCCTCGTTTCTTTTTTACAATGATACCGTTTTCTTCAAGGATTTTAAGATGTTGTGAGATACTTGATTGACTTGTTCCTAACCTTTCAACAATTTCATATACAGATAGTTCTTTTTCACTTAATAATTTTACGATTCTTAAACGAATAGGATGTGCGAGACTTTTGAAAACGTTTGATATTAATTTGCATTCATCCAAAATATCATCCCCTTATAGAAAATAAAAGAATATTAGAAAATTCTAATATTATTATATTACAAAAACACCAGATATTAAAACTATGATTTTAAACTGTTATTATCTATAATTACCTATAATACATTTTAATCTGCTATATTCATAAGAAATGCTAAAAAATAAAAAAAGAGCGCAAAATGCGCTCTTTAATCATATTTTTACAGGTATTTAATCTAAGACCAGTTATATCATAATTACTGATTTTCTTTCTCTCTTTCTCTTTCCTGAATTATTTTTTGTTGTATATCAGGTGTTACTTCCTGATAAGTTGAAAATTTCATTGTAAAGTATCCTTTTCCACTTGTAATTGAGCTTAATCTTGGCGAGAAATCAAGCATTTCTGCAAGAGGAATTTCTGCTTCAATTTTATCAGTTCCTCTACCTAATGATTGCATTCCCATTGGCCTTCCGCGTTTTGAGGAGATTTCACCCATTACATCACCGGTATATTCTGTTGGTGTGTAAATTTCAACTTTCATTACTGGCTCAAGAATAACAGGATTTGCATTCTTCATACCATCTTTAAATGCCTGTCTTGCTGCAATCTGGAATGCTATATCTGATGAGTCAACTTCATGATAAGAACCGTCATATAGTGTAACCTTAATATCAACAACTGGATATTCAGCAACAACACCTTTTTTCATAGCTTCTTTTATTCCTTTATCTACTGAAGGAATAAAGTTCTTTGGAATTACACCACCAACGATTTTATCAACAAATTCATATCCTTCTCCTCTTGGAAGTGGTTCTAATTCAATTTTTACGTGACCGTATTGCCCATGACCACCAGTTTGCTTTTTATGTTTATATTCTGCTTTAACCTTTCTTCTAATTGTTTCTCTGTAAGCAATCTTAGGTTTTCCAACTTCTACATTTACCTTAAATGTTTTCTTTAATCTTTCTATCATAATTTCAAGATGTGTAGTTCCAAGACCAGAAACAATTGTTTCACCTGTTTCTGGATCAAATTCCCATGAGAATGTAGGATCTGATTCCTGTAATTTGGAAAGTGCATTATTAACTTTGTCAATTTCATTTTTGGAAGTTGGTTTTACTGATTTAGAAATCATTGGTTCAGGGAATTCAGGTACATCAACTTTTACCTGTCTGGAATTATGAGCTACAGTATCATTGATTTTACTCTTTTTAAGTTTTGGAACAACGATTATATCACCAACTCCAGCTTCTGATACTTCTTCATTTTTATCAAATCGAGGTATATATATATGAGATACTTTTTCATTGGAATCTTCCTGAACTTCAACAAATGAATCACCTGATTTTACCGTTCCAGCAAGTATTCTAATGTATGTAAGTTTTCCCACAAATGGATCAACGGCATTTTTTACAACAAGACCTACAAATGGCTCATCTTCTTTTCCTTCTATTACCAATTCTTTATCTTCATATTTTGCATTAAATGTTCTTTCATCTGGATGCATACCAACAAGATAAATCATTTCCATAAATCTATCTAAACCAATATTCTTTTCTGCTGAAGCAACAACTATTGGTACAACTTCATCATCTTCAAATGCTACGTGTAAAGCTTTAAAAACATTTTCAGGATTTAAAGCTTCTTCTCCCTCTTCTAAATATTTTTCCATTAATGCTTCATTTGTTTCAACAACATCTTCCATTAATTCCTGATGATATGCTTCATAATATTCTTTTGCTTCGGCTGGTATTTCATCTAATTTTTTATCTTTTCCACTTTGATCGGTTTCATAAACAAATGCTTCATGTGTTAAAAGATTTACAAGTCCTTTAAATTCAGGTCCTTCGCCAATTGGAACCTGTAAAGGAACAACCTTTACACCATCTTCAAATAATTCCTTTAATTCAGAAACTACATTACCAAAATTTACGCCTTCTTTATCCATCTGGTTTATTAAAATAAAGATTGGCTTTTTATTTTCCCTTGCAATTTTCCATATTCTTTCTGTTGTAACTTCAACACCTGATGAAGCATTTACAACAAGAACAACGTTGTCAACAGCATTTACTGCAACATCAATGTCTCCGAGAAAATCTGCCATTCCTGGAGTATCAAAGAAATAAAATCTTGAATCTTTATAATCTACTGACACAATATGATTTGAAAATGTTGAACCTTTGTCTTTTTCTACTTCTTCAATGTCTAAATAGCGCTGTCCAATCCTATCTGCGCTATCAAAGTTTTTTAATATGGCATCCATTAATGTGGTTTTTCCACATCCATGATGTCCAAATAACCCCACTATCCTTTTTTTATCTGACTTGATCATTCCCATATCAATGCACCCCCACTGTAGTAATCTTTATCTATCTTTTTTAAATACCCCTAAAAAAGCAGGTATTTTACTTCTCCAGTTTTCTGATCGATAATTTAAGATGGACCCGTTGTAATAGAATATAGAAGAACTTCCCCCATCAAGCATCATAGCCTGTTTTATATTTCCTATTTTTTCAAGGAGCAATATTGCTTCGTCATAATTTATTCCAGGATTTGATTCCATGTATCCATCTACTACAATAAATAATACCATATCATCGTTATTAATTGCAACTATCGTTCGAGGTGTTTTTCGGTTAATAATGCTCCATGAATAGGCTAATTTCTCTTCTTTCATCGCTTCTGGCATTATATCATTACTTTTAAGTAACGGTCCGCTTTCAATTAACTCTTTTATAGCAATATTTTGATTTATATCTATATCAAATATTACTTCATCTCCTTCTGCGACATCTTTTATGTACTTCAGGTATTTTCTTTCAATTAATAATAATTTTTGATTATTTATGGGTCTTTTTTTACCAATATATACAATATAATCATTTTCTATTAAAAGGAATAAATAATCATCTTCACTTTCTTTTATTTTTCCTTTATATGCACTGGTATATAGCTTTACATCCCCTTTCCATGCTGTATTTATAGCTTTTATCCAGAATGGGACACCTCTTATGTATATTGTGTATTCCATATTTACCTTTTTTATATACGGAACTCCATATTCATCAACAATAAAGCATGGTCTATAATATGAAGAAATGTGCTGAATTTTTCCATCTGTAATTATTTTTCCTATTGGTTCCAGAGTTGAAACATCAAAATATCCAGCATTAATTGCAACTAATGGATTTTCTTCATTTAAATATTTTTCAGCGTCTTCAGGATTTCCAAGATTGTTGAACATAACCTTTATTTCTAATTCTTTTGGATTAATTGTGGCGATATGCACAGGAACAATTCGACCGTTTAAGTCTATCATTTTATTTTCCACTTTTAAAAGTTTTGTATCAATTTGCAATTTTTTAGAGTTTTTTTCCTCACTTGCGTTATTATTGTTTGCTTTTTTATTTTCATTTATGGTGTTAGAATTATTTACTAAATCATTTTCTTTGGTTTCAATATCATTTTTATTTTCAGTTTTTTCGTTGATATTGTTTTCGATATTTTTTTTCTCAACTACATTATTGCTTGAATTGACAGTTTTAATATTTTCAGGAGAATTATTGTTCTTCTGATTTAAAGTTAAGATTATACTTCTTCCTGAAATTTGAATATCATAATTATTAAAATCTTTTATTTCATATTCAACAACATTATCTCCCAGCATTTTAAAGTTAATATCTGATGGAACAGAATATTCATTAATAGCTGGAACTATTACTATACCGTTTTTATTTTTTATTACCATTTCTTTATGTACTATATGACTCACTGAGAAGATAATTTTATTTACCGAATAGTCTATCTTTATTATTCGAGGAATAGAAGCATAAATATAAGTATTTCCATTATAATCGAATTTTTGATATCCCATAAATTTCACAAAAGCATCAACAAGAAGATAATATTGATCATTGTTTTTTAACACTGCAGATGCAAAAGAATCATTAATATTAAAATTGATTCTAACAGTTCCGTTTATTAAATTTAGTTCAAGAACATCCATTTTACTTCCAATATGTCTGATGAGATAGATAATGTTTTTAGAAGGACTTTTCTTGAGGTTGAAGATTTTGGAAATCTCTTCAACCTCAAGATATTTGTTATTGGAAAATGTAATATAATTTAATTCTGTAGATTCTTTTGTTAAATCAACATAAATTATTTTTCCATATGAAATAATAGCAAATAATAAAATGCTTAATATAAAAAGCAATTTTTTAGGCATTATTTACCTCCTGAAATTTTTTCATATATTAATTTCATTTTATGTTCTGTTGGAGGATTGTCTGTAATTTCATATGCTTCTTTCATTAATTCAAGCGATTCTTCTACATTACTTTTATCTGATACATATAATAAAGCAATAGTATCTCCTTTTTCAACCTTTGCACCTAATTTCTTCATAACCTTTATTCCAACTGAATAATCTATTTCATCTTCTTTTTTCTTTCTTCCAGCACCTAACACCATTGAAGCAATTCCAACTTTTTCTGCATCTATATGTGATACATATCCAGATTTTTCTGCTTTGAATTCAACGATATTTTTTGAAATAGGCAATATTTCTTCTGGATTGTCAACTACTCTTTCGTCTCCACCTTGAGCTTTTATCCATTTTCTCATAATTTCTAAAGCTTTTCCATTTTTGATGTTTTCTTCTAATATTTTTCTTGCTTCTTTATATTCATATATACCTGCAAGGTCAATCATGCTTGCGGCAAGTTCAAGACATAATTCAGTGAAATCTTCAGGACCATTTCCTTTTAATGTTTCTATTGCTTCCCATACTTCAAGGGAATTACCAACCATTTCACCAAGTGGTTGATCCATATTTGTTACAACAGCAACTATTTTTCTATTATTAAGTTCAGCAATTTCAACCATTGATTTTGCAAGAGCAACGGCATCATCAAGATTTTTCATGAAAGCTCCACTTCCAGTTTTTACATCTAAAACAATTCCATCAGAATTTACAGCAAGTTTTTTACTCATTATACTTGCAGAAATCAATGAAATTTCATCTACAGTATCTGTAACGTCTCTTAATGCATATAATTTTTTATCTGCTGGTGCAATATTTCCTGTCTGGCCAGCAACAACCATTCCTACTTCATTGGCAATTTTAAAGAATTCATCTTTTGAGATAGCTGTTTTAAATCCAGGTATGGATTCTAACTTATCTATAGTTCCACCAGTATGACCAAGCCCTCTTCCTGAAAGTTTTGATACCTTTAATCCAGCAGAAGCTACAAGCGGTCCTACAGCAAGAGTTGTTTTATCTCCTACACCACCGGTAGAATGTTTATCAATTTTAATTCCTTCAATTCCTGATAAGTCTATTATATCCCCGCTATTTCTCATGGTCATGGTAAGATAATATCTTTCTTCCTTATTCATTCCATTAAAATATATTGCCATTAGCCATGCAGAAATCTGATAATCTGGAATGCTTCCATCTACATATCCATTTACCATAAATTCTATTTCTTCTTTTGTATTAATTCCACCATTTCTTTTTTTATGAATTATGTCTACTGGTCTCATTTAAACTCCTCCCTTTAAATATAATCTTTATTAACGTACCCTGTTGTTCTTCACTATCTACTTCAATATATGCTCTATGTTTTTCAAGTATTTGTTTTACAATATACAATCCTATACCGGTTCCTGGAATTTGTCTTGATCTTGATTTATCAACTCTATAGAATAGATTAAATATTTTATTCCTTTCTCTTTCTGGAATTCCAATACCTGTATCTTCAACTTCGAATATTATTTCATCTTCTTTTCCAGAATACAATCTAATAAATATTTCTTTTGGACCATTTTCTTTTATATAGGTAAATTTCACAGCATTATCGAGAATATTGTAGGCAACTTGCATAAGCCTGTCTTCATCACCGGTAATAATTAATTCCTTTTCTATATCAAGATAAAGTTTTACATCCATATCTTTTACCAGAGATTCAAATATCATATATACCTTTTTTATTAAATTGGAAATATTTAATTCTTTGAAATGATATTCATAGTCCTTTCTTTCAAGACGACTTATATCCTGTAAATCATTAATTAATCTTGTTAGTCTTGAAGATTCATCTTCAATTATTCTCAAAAATCTAATTGCCTGTGGAGACATATTTTCATCGCTCATAAGCAATGTTTCTGCATATCCATGTATAGCAGTAAGTGGTGTTTTTAATTCGTGTGACATAACGGTGAGAAATTCTCTTCTCATTAAATCGAGTTCCTTTTCTTTCGTGATATCTCGTAAAATAACTATTCTATAGTTTTGTTCATGTTCTGTATCTAAAGTTACTTTTTTTATCTCGCAATTAAAGAAAGATTTTTTAGGGCTATATATAATGATCTCTTCCTTTAAGTTCTCATTTTTTCTATAACTTTTTAAAATTAAGTCTATAAGTGTATGATCTTCAAGGATTTCTGATAACGTTTTCCCTAAAAAATCAGAAGTTATGAAAAGATTTTGAGCTCCTTTGTTGGCATAATCAAGTATTAATCTATCAGAACTTTCATTATAAAAGACGAGCATTATAGCTTCAGAGATATTATTCAAAATAGAATAGATATTTTTTCTTTTTCTTTTTTCTATATCCATTTTTTTATTTAAGTCTTTTATCTTTTCTTCAAGAGAATGTACCAAAAATTCAGTGGCAGGATCGCTGGCACTGATAGATAATACTCTTGATATAGATGATTTTAATTTCGAAGTTTCTTTTTTTAAAGACATATATGCGGTTACAACATAATATAGTACAACCAAAAAAATGGATATTAATAAAAAGTATGTCACCATTTTATCACCTATTTCAAAAAAGCGACAGAAATCCTTCTGCCGCTTTTAGTTTTTTATTAGTCTAATTTTTCCTTTCCAGGATCTCTGAATTTATAACCTTTTCCTCTAACTGTAATTATGTATTTTGGATTTGAAGGATCTTCTTCGATTTTTGTTCTTAATCTTCTTATATGTACGTCAACTGTTCTTGTGTCTCCAAAATAGTCATAACCCCATAATTTATCCAATAATACATCTCTGCTGAATACTTTTCCTTCGTTTTTAGCGAGGAAGGTCAATAATTCAAATTCAAGAGGTGTTAATTCAACAGGGTTACCTCTAATAAGAACTTCATATCTTTCTGTATCAATTTCAAGATCCTTTGCAATAATCTTCTTTGGACCTTCTTCTTTTATTTGCATTGCCTGTTGTTGTCTTCTGAAAATTGATTTAATTCTTGCAATTAATTCTCTTACGTTAAAAGGTTTTGTTACGTAGTCATCACTTCCAAGTTCAAGTCCAGCAACTTTATCAGCTGGATCATCTTTTGCACTTAAAATAAGAACAGGTGCATTTTTGAATTTTTCATTGCTCTTTATTGTTCTTATGAAATCAAATCCATCCATTGAACCAGGTAACATAATATCAACTATGAAAAAGTCTACATCCTTTTCTTCTATTACCTTTACTGCTTCATCTGCATCTGAAGCTAATACAACATCATAACCTTCCTTTGTTAAATTAAAATTCAGCATTTCGGAAATTGCTGGATCATCTTCAATGATCATAATAACCTTTTTACCCATTTTAATTTCCTCCCTTCGAATATTGAAAATTTACATTAATTTTGTTGATTTGTCGTTTGTTCTTCTTTTTAAAGCTTTGCTGTTGACTATTACACGTTTAAATTCTACTTCTGCAATTTTTTCCATTTCATCAAAAACTTCTACAAAGAATTTTATCTTATTTCCCTTTACATATACAATCTTTATTTTCATATATACTTTAAAACCATATGGTGTTGGAGCGATATGATTTATTTTAGCCGAGGATACAACCATTACATGTTCAGGAATTAAAGGACTGACTATTTCTGTAGAAGCCCTAAAAACCTCTTCTAATAATGCTGTTGTTGATAATAGATGAAAATCTTTAAACTCTTCTTTTTCAGACCATAAGAAGCTTTCATCATTAACGGAAAAAGAGTAGTTAAATTCTTTCCCCTCTAATTCCTTAACTTCTTTCCAGATCACCTCCATCGTTTTCCACCCCCTCGGAATCTTCAATAGGTGAATCTTCATTTTTGGAATTTGATACACCCAATAACTCGTTTAATTCTTCACCGCTTAATGTTTCCTTTTCAAGCAATATTGCAGCAATAGAATCAAGTTTATCTCTATTGTCAGATAAAATCTTTTTTGCTTTTTCATAAGACTCTATAATAATTCTTTTTACTTCATTGTCTATTTCGCTAGCGGTTTCTTCACTGTAGTTTTTCATTTTTGCTAATTCTTTACCAAGGAATACTTCTTCTTCTTCAGCACCCCAGGCTACTGGACCAAGTCTTTCACTCATTCCAAATTTTAAAACCATAATTCTTGCATATTCTGTAGCTTTCTGGAGATCATTTGCTGCTCCGCTTGTTATTTGATTAAATACAAGTTCTTCTGCAGCTCTTCCGCCTAAAATACCTGTTATTCTATCCAATATCTCTTCTTTTGTCATTAAATATCTATCTTCAAGAGGTAATTGCAATGTAAAACCTAAAGCCTGATGACCTCTTGGAACTATTGTAACCTTATGGACTGGATCTGCATTTGGCAATAATGCACCAACTATAGCATGACCTAATTCATGATAGGCAATAATCTTTCTGGTTTTTTCAGATATTACCCTGCTTTTTCTTGCTGGACCTGCAATTATTCTATCAATAGCCTCTTCCATTTCTTCCATTTCAATAATCTTTTTACCCTTTCTTGCAGAAAGTAATGCCGCTTCATTAATAAGATTTTCAAGATCTGCACCTGAAAATCCTGGAGTTCTTCTTGCAAGTACATCAACATCAATATCTGGAGAAATAGGTTTTCCTCTCATATGTATTTTTAATATTTGAGCTCTTCCTTTTACATCAGGCATATCAAGGACAACTTTTTTATCAAATCTTCCAGGTCTTAATAATGCCTTATCTAAAATATCCGGTCTGTTTGTAGCAGCCATTATAATTATACCTGATCTTGGATCAAAACCGTCCATTTCAACAAGTAATTGGTTAAGTGTCTGTTCTCTTTCATCGTGGCCGCCACCAAGTCCTGCGCCTCTTTGACGACCGACGGCATCTATTTCATCAATAAATATAATTGCTGGAGCATTAGCTTTAGCCTGAGAGAATAAATCCCTAACTCTTGCAGCACCAACACCAACAAATAATTCAACAAAATCGGAACCACTTATATAAAAGAACGGTACCTTTGCTTCACCAGCTACTGCTCTTGCTACAAGAGTTTTACCGGTACCTGGAGGTCCAACAAGCAAAATTCCCTTTGGCATTCTTGCTCCAAGTTTGTTAAATGATTGTGGATTTTTTAAAAACTTTACTATATCCTGTAATTCTTCTTTTGCTTCGTCAACACCAGCAACATCATCAAATGTAACTCTTTCCTTTTCTGGATCATATTTTCTTGCAGGACTTTTTGTAAAGTTCATTCCCTGTGGTCCTCTACCGGTAAGAGGTCTTAACATTATCATCCACAGGAATATTAGTATTACAAATGGAACTACATAGCTTAAAATTCCATATATCCATCCAGAAGTTACATCCTGTTTGAAATCAACTTCCACTTTATTTTGAATAAGCTTATCTATAAAATCAGTATCTTTTAAAACAACCGGAGCAAAAAGTTCATAATTTTGACCATCAATAGTTTTTATTTTTACTTTACCTGTATCTTCAACAATTACCTTTGAAACTTTATGGTTATCAACGAGATCTAAAAACTGTGTGTAACTAATAGTAAGATTTGTTGTATCAACTGACATACCTTTTATAATAAAGAATATAATCAGACCAATTACTAAATATACAGAAATAATTCCTATATGCTTTTTGAAATTTTTTCCATCATTATTCTTATTTTCCGCCAAGAGAATTTACCTCCTTTGATATCTCTAACTTATCTTTATTCTTTATTATTATTAATCCGTTGATTTTTCTTTTTCCTTTTGATTTCATTTTTAATAATTTTTCTGTTTCTTCTTTTGAAGGTGGTAACTTGTTTAATTTTAAAAAAATAAGCCTTAGAATTTCATTGTCAATAAAGTCATTTTCTAAAGAAAGAATGTAAATGTTTTCTTTTATTTCAACTCGCGAATTAAAGATATTTTCTACGAAATTCCTGTATTCCCATGTTATTTCAGCAAATCTAAATATTGCATTTTCGTATTCTTCATTTATTTCTTTGAAATAAGGAAGGATTTTATGCCTTATTTTATTTCGGGTATATTTTGTATCAAAATTCGACTGATCAATTACATAGTTAACATTGTTAATTGTAACATATTTTTCGAGATTTTCAAAATTTAAAATTAATATCGGGCGTGTAACATTTTCGTTTATGGGAAGCAATCCTCCAATGCCATATATTCCTGTACCTTTTATCAGTCTATAAACCACAGTTTCGCTTAAATCTCTGGAATAATGAGCTATAGCTATTTTATTATATTTTTCTTTTTTTAAAATTTCCCTAAAATAATTATATCTTAAAGTTCTTGCAGCTTCTTCAATGCCAATTTTATGCGTTTTTGCATAGTTTTTAACATCTTCTTTTTTAGAATAAAATGTAATTTTTCTTTTTAATACTTCACTTTTTACAAAATCTTCTTCAGAATCTGCTTCTTTTCTGAGCGAATGATTAAAGTGCGCAACTCCTATCTCTATTTTCAAAATATCTTTTAATTTATCCATTATATCAAGCATTACCATTGAATCACGTCCGCCGGAAACCCCTAATAATACCCTATCTCCCGGAGAATACATATTATATTTTCTAATAAATTTTAATACTTTAAATTCAATTTTCATAAAATCACTCCATTTCAAAATTAATTATAACATAAAATTAACTCAGGAAAATGATATACAAAAAAGAATTATTATAATGAAAAAAACAAAAAAATCTCCTGTTTTAATACAGGAGATTCTGGAGCCGGTGAAGGGAATCGAACCCCCAACCTACTCATTACGAATGAGCCGCTCTACCGTTGAGCTACACCGGCAAGAATATTGACGAAATAATTATATATTTTAAAGATGATTTTGTCAAGTATTTATGCTTAAAAAACATAAATATGGTATAATTATATAGAAATAACATTTTTTTTGAATGGAGGCATGAAGATGGGATTCGAAAAACATAAAATCTACGATCCTACAGGATTAAGTAGAAAGGTTTTAAATAAATTTTTATTTGAATATGTAGATACCCCTAAAAATACGGTTATAAGAATTTCCGATAAGCAGATGGAATGTGAGATGCCCTACATTTTGATAAAAGATAAAGAAATACAGTTAATTAATGATGAAAGGTTTCCGAAATCAATTCCAAATTCTGAAAAGGCATTTCAACTTCTCTTATTGAGTATGTTATCTGATTCATTTGAGGAAGCTCCATTTGAACTTTTATATTTGCTTGAAGAAAAAAGAAAAGAGGTTGCAGAGTTTATAAAAAATTTAATAGTACTTCTTGAAGTTGAAGATAAAAAGACAAGTATGAGTCATACACAACGTGTAGCATTTTATTCAAAAAAATGGGCGGAATATATGAAAAAAGATCCTGAAGAAATTGAATTAATATATGATGTAGCTATGTTACACGATGTAGGAAGAATTGGTATTGAACAATTAATGCTATTTTCAAAAACAAGGGTTTTTGATTTAGAACAATGGGATTTAGAACATACAGTAGCAGGTTCTGTATTTTTAGGAAATAGAAAAGAACTCTGGTATGCCATGGATGTAGTAAGATCTCACCATGAGTTCTGGAATGGAACAGGATTTCCAGATCACCTAAAAGGTGAAGAAATTCCATATCATGCACGTTTAATAGGAATTGTTGATTGGTTTGATTGGGCCACTCACACAGCAACTTCTGAACATTTTGGAATTTTATCTCCGGAAGAAGCTTTAAATTATATTGAGTTTAATCTTGGAAAGAAGTTTGATCCAAATCTTGGACAATCATTTATAGATTTTATGAAAGATTTTCTTAAGACAGAAAAATTTATTTAAGTATTAAATATCCCCCATTTTCAAAAAGATGGGGGATATTTTTGTTAAAAAATGGGGGGATATAATGAAAATACTTATAATTGAAGATGAAAAAAGCATTCTTGATCTTATTAAAATGAATCTTATTTTAGAAGATTTTGAAGTTATTTCCTCAGAAAGAGGAGAAGATGGGATAAATTTGTTTAAAAGCGAAATGCCAGATCTTGTTATATTGGATTTAATGCTTCCTGATATTGATGGATTTGAGGTTTTAAAAAAGTTGCAAAATATGGATTATAATATTCCAATTATTATTTTAACTGCTAAAAATAATCAAAATGATAAATTATTAGGTCTGGAATTAGGGGCGGATGATTATATTACAAAACCATTTGACAGCAAAGAATTGATATTAAGAATAAGAAATATATTAAAAAGAATAAAAAAATCAAGATTTTCTAATGATGATAAAACAGCTCTTAATGTGAGGAATAAAATTTTAATTTATCCTGATGAAAGAAAGGTATTAATAGATTCAAAGGAAATATATTTTACAAAGAAAGAATTTGAATTATTCTATTTGCTTGTAAAAAATACAAACAAAGTTTTATCAAGAAATGCTATATTGGAAAAAATCTGGGGGTTTGATTCATCTATAGACACAAGAGCTGTAGATATGACTGTTCAAAGAATAAGAAAGAAGATAGGCAAATGTGGATATTTAATAAAATCTTTATATGGAGTTGGTTATAAATTTGAAATTTCAAATGAAGAATAGCATTAGAAATGAGATATTATTTTTGAATATTTCTCTCACATTTACCATATTATTAATTATATTTTTTGTTATTCTGAATATTTTTCAGAATAACATTCTGGATAATGTAATAAAAAAAATGATAAAAAATAGTCAGGAATCACAGATATATATAATGGATACATTAAAAAATTTCAGTTTTGAAGATGTATATTTTCAACTTGAAGAACTCTCGCCATTTCTTGCCGATTATATCTCTAATAAATACAATCTTCGGGTTCAATTGTATAATAACAAAAAAAGACTGTTATTTGATACTGCTTTTTCAAATAAAAAGTATTTTGTTTATCAGGATATACATTATGCATCAAATAATATGAAAAATTATATAATAAAAAAATATGGAAAAGAAAAAATTCTTTTCTTTTCCTCACCCATATTATTTAAAAATGAGGTAATAGGGGTTATCAGATTTATATATCCAATGAATAATGAATTTAGAATAATAAATTCTATAGCTAGAAAGCTTATATTTCTTGATTTCATAGCTATAATTTTTGTTATATTATTGAATTATTATTTTTCTAACAGTATAGTAAGGCCAATAAAAAAATTAAAGTTAGAAACAGAAAAAATAGCAAATGGTAATTTTGACTCAAGAATATATATAAAAAGCAATGATGAAATAAATTCACTTGTTAATTCATTTAATAAAATGGCAGAAAACCTTGAAAAATATATATATTCTTTGAAAGAAGAAAAAGAAAAACAAAAAATGTTTATAGATAACGTAACTCATGAATTAAAAACACCCATAACCTCTATATTAGGACATGCTGAATTAGTAAAAAGATTAAAAAACAAAGAAGATATAAATAAATCCTTAGATTATATCCTTTCAGAAGGACATAGACTTTTAGATATGGTAGAAGAAGTATTATATCTTTCTAAAATAAACAAAAATTCATTTGATTTTGAATTTTCATTTATAAGAATCGAGGAACTTATAAATGATGTTATCTCTTTATTGAATCCAAGATTTAAAAAGTTTGGTATTAAAATAATAAAAAATTTTGAAGAAGAATTATTATGTATAGATTATCTCAAGATAAAAGAGGTTTTATTAAATATTCTGGATAATTCAATTAAACATAGTAAATGTACAGAAATATTTATCTCATCTTATAAAGAGTTAAATTATTATTGTCTGGTAATATCAGATAATGGAATTGGTATCGATGAAAAAATAAAAAAAGAAATTTTTCAGCCATTTATTTCGTCAAAAGGGAAAAACAGCTTTGGTCTCGGACTGACAATTTCAAAAGAGATTATGGCAAAGCATAATGGTGAAATTCAAATGGAGTCTTCGAATACCGGAACAAAAATAGTATTAAAGTTTCCGCTTGATAAAAAGAGGTGCAAAGATAATGAATAAAACCATAAAAAAATATATAATAATATTTTTATTTATAACGATTTTTATAGGTTTTTGGGGAGTTATTTCATTAAATAGAGTATTTGATAAAGTTTATTTTATAAATGATTCAAATGAAGTATTAAAAAAATATATGTCTTCAACACCAATAAAAATAACGTTTAAGATTGATTATTTGCCTCAATGTGAGATTACAGAGCCGGAGATTATTTTAAATGTATGGCGAAGAATTTCAGAACTTCCTGTATATAAATATATAGAAAGTTCTAATAATCCTAATTTGACAATAATTGGAAGTATCTTTTTTCTCGATGGTTCAAAAAAAGATTTTTTGGTTAATAAAGACCTTAAAATTGGAAAATATATATATGGTTCAGATGAAGATATAGAATTCTTTAAGGAGATATTGAAAGAAAAATTATTCAACATTTCAAATATTTCAAAATTACTTTTTGACAATAGGGCTAAAATAATTTTTTTTGATAAATTAAATGGTGCTTTAATAAATGATGAGAAGCTAATAATGGAAATATATAATACAATAAATACATCGCTTCAAATATATTCTTCAGAAAAGATAGGGAAAATTCTTCAAAATAAAAAAAATTCCATATATAAAGTAAAAGTTATTTTTGACAATATAGATGTTATAACCTTTGAAATATTTGATGCAGAGACTTTTGCTGTATATTATATGGACAAATTTTTGTATCTCAGAAAAGGAAACATATTAAAGGTATTGGAATTTGGGAGTAAAGAATAGTATGATATAATAAAATGTTAAAAAGAAATAATTAGAGGTGATAGTCTTGAAAATAGCTATAACAGGAGTTACTGGTTCTATTGGCACTCAAACGCTTGAAGTTTTGGAATTTCTTAAAAATAAAGGGTTTGATTTTGAAATTGTTGGAGTAAGTGCAGGTTCAAACGATAAAAAATTAATTGAAATAATAAAGAAGTGGAATCCAAAATATGCTGCAATTGAAAAAAAGGAACTATCGGAGAAAATTGAAAATACGAATGTATTTTCTGGCAATGGAGCAACATTGAAAATGCTTAAAAATTCAAAACCTGATTTTACTATTGTTGCAACTGGTGGTGCAGCCGGGATACGCCATACATTAAAAGCAATTGAAGTTTCAAAAAGAATAGGCCTTGCAAATAAAGAATCAATAGTATGTGGTGGAAATATGCTCTTAAATTATGCAAAAGAGCATAATACTGAAATAATACCTGTTGACAGTGAACATAGCGCGCTTTTTCAATTAAAAAACGGTGATGATATTCCATATAAATTAATAATAACAGCATCAGGTGGTGCATTAAGGGATGTTCCGCTGGAAGAATTAGAGAACGTAACAGTTGAAGATGTGTTAAATCATCCTGTATGGTCAATGGGGAAAAGGATTACAATTGATTCAGCAACAATGGTTAATAAGGGATTAGAAGTAATAGAAGCATATTATCTTTTTGGAATAAAGAATATAGATGTTGTAATAAATAGAAATAGTCACATTCATAGCATAATTGCATATAAAGATGGGGTTATGAAATTTCATTACGGTATTCCAGATATGAAAATACCTATTGCATATTCAATTACATATCCAAAAAGAATATTTGAATATAAATTGCCAGATATAACCTTAGAACCTGTAAAGTTTGAAAAGGTGGATTATAATAGATATCCGGCATTAAAACTTGCTTTTGAAATTTTAGGGAATCAAAAGCTTCAGATAACTTTTAATGCAGCCGATGAAATTGCAGTTAAATTATTTCTCGAAAGAAAGATTAAATATACAGACATCTATAAAATTGTAAAGAACAGTGTTGATTATTTTGAAAAGCAAAATATAGTTTTAAATGACTTTGAGGATATTATTAATCTTGATAGAGAAGTTAGGATATACGCTGAAAAAATATTTTCTTAATTTGTGGAGGGGATTTAAATGACCCGATATGATTTTATTTCAAAACATTATGATACATTTTTAAGAAGCCTTGAAAGAAATACATTGGATATGTTCAGACAAAGATTTGTACCGATGATAAAAGGATATACACTCGATCTTGCAGTTGGAACCGGGAATAATATAAAATATTATCCTGAAAATTCAAAAGTTGTTTTAATAGATAAAAGTGTTAAAATGCTGGAAATTGCAAAACAAAAGTCTTTAGATAGAAAAGATCTGGATCTGAAATTTATAAACACATCTGTTGAAAATATGCCTTTTGAAGATGAGACATTTGATACTATATTATCTATAGACGTATTTTGTTCGGTAAAAAATCCATTTAATTCTATGTTGGAGGTTAAACGAGTTTTGAAAAACGGTGGAACCGGGATATTTGTTGAACATGGATTAACAGGAAATATTTTAAAGGATTTTATGTTATATCTTACAACGCTTATTACCTATCCGCTTGCAGGTTCTTCGATGGTTAGAAAACCTCTTGACTATATTAAGCATGCTGAATTTCAAATAAAGGAATATGGATATCTTAAAGGTTCTTTTTATTATTTTATTGTAAGGAAGGAGTTTTAAAATGAAATATGAAATAGTATATTTTGATTTAGATCATACGTTATTGGATTTTCCAAAATCTGAAAGATACGCATTATTTGAAGTGTTAAAATCTTTAAATGTTGAACCTAAAGAAGAATTTATAGAAATATATGTACCTATAAATGAAAAATGGTGGAAATTATTTTCTGAAGGGAAATATCCTAAAGAAGTGATTATAGTAGAAAGATTTAAAGAATTTTTTAAAGAAGCGGGCATAAATAAAGATGTGGATTTTCAAAAAATTTCTAATTTATATCTTGAAAACCTTTCAAAAGCCGGTTTTTTCTTTGATGGAGCTGAGGAATTTCTATTTAAGTTAAGAGAAATGGGACAAAGAATGGCAGCAATTACAAATGGTGTTGAAAAGGTTCAACAGGGAAGAAGCAAAATTTTAAAATTAGATCGTTTTTTTGAATTTGTCTTAACTTCTGAAAAAGCTGGAAAACCAAAACCTGACCCCATTATTTTTTATAAAGCTGCAGAAATTTCTGGTGTTCCAATTGAAAAATCAATATATATTGGTGATAATCCTGATTCTGATTATCTGGGAGCCAAAAACGCCGGAATGGATTTTATACTATATGATCCAGAAGATATTCATCAGGATTTACAATGCAAAAGAGTAAGAAATTATGAAGAAATATTAAGGGAGTTATTATAAAAAATCCTGCACATAGAAGTGCAGGATTTTTTATAATAATATCCAACACTCTCGCAAATTTCATCAGGATTTATTTTTTTAATATTTGACACACCTGCATCAATAATATATAGAACTATGCTGAGACACTAGTTTGAACCTACTGACCTGTATTTTTCAGTAAAGATTTGAAATAATATTATTCCTGTTAAAAATAAAATTATAGCCAGTAGTGTTGAAATACATAAATAATTTATTTTCACATTTTTATTCAGTATGAAAGAAATTGGTAAATAGGATATATAAGCATATGGAATAAAATAGGTTAGTATTACCTGGATAAATTTATCGAAAAAACTTAATGGATATTTTGCAAATCCTGTTATAAGCGTTAAAAATGATGCTGGTGATTGCCTTGTTTTCATCACAAAACTAAATGAAGTTAGAATTATTGTCAATCCAAAAAGTATTAAAAATCCTGTTATTATATTCCAAAACATTAAAAATAAAGATAATATATTTAATTTTACATGTATCATTATCCCAAATATTATTGTAAGCGCTATATTGAAAATTAATGGAATTAATCTATAGAGAGATATATTTTCAAATATTAAAAGGCTTAATGTATTAAATGGATATGCAAGTAATTTATCAAATTTTCCGCGATGAATATACATATATGGCAATGTGAATAATCCACCGCTGAATATATAATATATATCCAGTATTATACTGGTATAAGAAAACAAAAACAATAATTCATACTGACTCCAGCCATTAATGATTATATCGTTTTTATATACAGTAAATATCAAAATTAAATTCATTAATTGAAATACAAGCGTTTGCAGGGAAGATATATATACCATATTTTTAGCTCTTTTTAACTTCCTAAATTTTATTTTTATATATTCCATAAATATTGTTGTATAATATCTTATTTCGCTATCCATTTATATACAACCTCTCTCCTATATGATTATGTATCCACTTTACAATAATATATAAGATTACTATCCAGAATATTTGAATTCCTATAATCCTGAAAAATATATTTTTATTAAAAGATATAAAAAGTATTATTGGTTCATATGCCATATATCTAAATGGTAAAATACTGGCTATTTTTTGCAACCATAAAGGAAAGAAATTTAACGGTATTAAAAAACCGGAGAATATTGAATATATCATTGTATATATATGCTTTACCATAAGGCCATAAGTATTTGAAAAACTTATAATACCATTTTTCCATTATAATAATCATTTTTAATTGAGGCATGTACTTCTGTAAAGGTCAATTGTGAAATCAGAAAATTTATAATAAAGTATTGTAAAAGATTTTCTTTTGTAAATCCGTTTATTACTTGTTTTTTAGCATAAAAAAGATTGGAAAACAAAGCGTACTGAATAAAGACCATTGTTACATTCATTATCAGCATCATTATATATTCCTGTGTATATAAAAAATATCGCTTTAATTCTATTTTGAAATTTTCAAAATAATAATTAAAATTGGCCATATTTTTCACTTTCCTTTTTTGTGATTGAAATTATTATATCTTCAAGTTTTTTATTTGTCATTTCATTTATTCTCACCACATTATAATTCTTAAAGCAATAATTTATAAATTCAATATGGACATTATGATTATTTGATACAAAAGATATTTTATTATCGCTTGTTTTAAACTCAAGGAATTTATCTTTAAAATCTAAAAAGTTATTTATATCAATCTTCTTATCAAATTCAATCATAAATGATTCCGGTATTTTATAATTTTGTTTTAATTTTTCAACCTCACCTGAATATATTTTCTTTCCTTTATCTATTAAAATTAATTTTGTATTTACCTTTTCCACCCAGCTTATATCATGCGTGGTTATAAAGAATGTGGTTTTATTTTTCTCATTATGTTCCTTTATAAATTCGAATATTATCTCTTTTGATAATATATCAACCCCTATTGTTGGCTCATCAAGATATACAATTTCAGGTTCATGAATTAAAGCACATATCATATCAGATTTTACTCTCTCACCAAGAGATAAAAACTTTGCAGGTTTATTCAGTACATGTGTGATATTTAACTTTTCGGCCATATATTTTATCCGTTCATCTGATACTTTTTCAGGGACTTTATATAATTTCCCCACCAATTTAAGCGATTCTATAACTGGAATGTCCCATATTAAATGGGACTTGTTACCTATACTTATTCCGATTCTTTTCAAATATTCTTTTTTATATTTTTTCTTTAATTCATTATTGTTTATTAATATTTTTCCATCATCTGGTTTTAATATTCCAAGCAATAATTTTATTGTTGTTGATTTCCCAGCTCCATTTGGCCCGAGATAAAAACAGATATCTCCCTTTTCTATTTCAAATGAAATTCCTTTAAGTGCTGTTACCGCCTTATCTTTTTTTAACTTATATTCTTTTACAACATTTTCAAATTTTATCATTTTTTTCACTCCTGTTTATTAATACCATATATTAATTATACATTTTTCATTTTCACAAAGTTTTTATGTATTTTGCTATAAAGCTTTTGATTTTGAATTAATTCATTGTGTGTTCCTTTTTCAATTATTTTTCCTTTATCTATAACTATTATCTCATCTGCTAATTCTTTTATAATATTTATCTTATGCGATATTATTATTCCATTTTTGTTTTTTATATATTCTTTTAATATTTTGAGATTTTTTTCTTCAGATATCGCATCAAGACTTGTAAATGGTTCATCTATTATAAATGGCCCATTATGTTCTGGCAACAAAAATCTTGCCATACATACTCTATTTTTTTCACCACCGGATATTTTTTTACCTCTTTGCCCTAATTTTCTATTTCCCAATTTCTCAAGTTCCAATTCTTTTATTATATTTTCATATTTTTCCAGTATGTAGTAATCACGCGAGAATAATATTTCAGCCACAAATGAGACATTAATTTTGTTATCTTTTATTTTTTCAATTATTTCATATAGAAGATTTTCTTTCTCTACATAACAATCATTAATATTAAAGATTTCATATATCATATTTATATATTCATAATCAAGATTTTTTAAATTTAAAGGCTCTTTCATTGTCTTTATTTTTTTTATAAGTTTAAATAATTGTGCTTCATAATTTTTTAATTTTTCCATATATTCATTTTTAGATAGTCCAATTTTTCCAAGGGTTACATTAAAATTTAAATCTTCATCGAATATTTCCATTTCCTGTGAATAATATCTTATACTGGAATAAACAAAAGGTTTATGTATATTTCTTACATCTTTATTTCCAAATTCCACATATCCTCTAAGCGGTGAAATTTCTCCAAAAATCATTTTTAATATTGTGCTCTTTCCCTCTCCTGATAATCCAACAAGCCCTATTTTTTTATTTATCTCTAAATTAAGATTTTCTATTATTTCTGTATTAGAATATGAAAATGAACAATTGCTTATTTTTATTTTATTGTTCTCAGGTAAATCCAATTTAGGTTTCTTTAAAAGATTGTCTTCTATACGTTTGTAAAACATTTCGAATTTATTTATATTGGAATATATTTCCTGAATTGAATCTATGGGTTTAAACACTATAGGGAAATATGATAATATTGCTATAAATGCTGATAATTCAAGATTTCCTTTCTGTATTTGAAACATTGAAAGTATAAAAAATATTGTCAATACTATATTTTTTATTGCTACTATTGATGAATTACCAAATATTGATGCATATGATGCTTTTTTAAAATAATTATCTCTTTCTTCAAATAATTTATATATCCTATTTTCAAGCTTTAATATATTTCCATATCCGCTTATACTCCTTTTGTTTTCAATAAATTCCAGTACTTTTGGATTTGTTTCAAATACCAATTCTCTTGCTTTATTGAAATTACTTATATGAATTTTGTTTGTTATCTTTATTATTGAAAAAATCAATATATAAGAGCCTACAATTAATAGTGGAAATGTTAATGTCCATTTTGCAGAAATTATCAATGCAAATAAACTTACTATAATACCTATAATCATAGAAAAATAATTCTTTTTTAATAGCATAGCTATTTGTTCTGAATTACCAAAAAGACCTGTCATATATGCGCCAGGTCCTCTTTGGTCAATAATTTTATTACTTTGTCTTGTTATGGATGTCAATAATTCATATTGTATGCGTCCCTTCAAATTTCTAAATAGTTTTTCTAATAATAATGATTCAATTATATATATCAACGAAATGGTTAATCCTGATATAAGAAAAATAAATATTAATCCATTTTCTAAATTACTCTTAACAATAGCGTCTATTATATTTTTTTGGAACAATGGCAAAATAATGGCAAGAATATTTGCAATTAGTGAGACTATTATTATTAAAAATACGCTTCCTTTTATTTTATTTCCTAATCTTGAATATATGAAATTTATAATATTTTTTATCTTTTTCATATTCAACTCCTTTCAAGAGAATATAAAAAACAAAAACGTGTATTTGTCAGTTAATATTTAAATTTTTGTAATTTTTTTATTTCTCTTCCATTTTTTAGAGGTCAGGCCGATTTATATATTTAAAGAAATATAAAGCATTTATTTAATGAAATTTATTTAGATAATTTAAATTTCACCTCTTATTTTGAATTTTACCATTTCTGACATGACTTGCAAGTGTTTTTTCAAAAATAAAAATCCGCTTTTTATCAGTATTTCAGAAGTTGATTTTTATTACATTTTAATTAACTCATGTAACATCGAAAAATCCGGGATTTTATTTCGTTTTTTAAAATACTTTTATATTCATTATTTTGTCTTTTTCTTAATTTTTTATTATGTTACAAGAGAATGTTAATTTTAAAGTTTCTTACTTTCAAAAAAGATTAGTAAAAATAGTTTTAACTTTTTGTAAGTTGGAGATTAAAAGAGTATTTGAAGAAAACTGAAAGGAAATTATTGAATTCTGAAGATGTTGAAGATACAGAATATAATATTTCACCATTTTATTTAGCAAGAAAAAAACTCATCACTGAGCTTTTTAAGAAACCAAAGAACTTTAAGGAATTTGTTTTTAATTATTTTAAGCTCAGCGATGAGGAAATGAAAGTTTTTGATATGTTTTTAAAAAATTGCGTTCGATACGATATTAAATGGCCAATTACTCCTTATCCAAAAGGGAAGGTTCGTGATTTTGCTCTTAAATATGGTTTAGGTTATAAGCGTGTTGCTTTAGGATATTATTTTTTTGAAGATGATGAAAGAATTTTACTTGATAATATTATTGAGAGGTTTTTAAAATAGACCTTCCAGAATTTCTGGAAGGGTTATCAGATTGAAGAATCCTGCACTTCTATGTGCAGGATTCAATTTTTTGATATGGAGTAGGTATATCAAGTACTTTTTCAACAGCGGTTATAGCATTATATACAGAGTTTTCAATATCGAAATTTTTAATATAATTATCGATAAAAAAAGCATCAAAAATATCTCCAAGTCCGGTGGTGTATTTTGCCTTTTTACCATTTGAAGGATATAATTTATTATTATAATAAACGCCGCGTATTCCTGCTTTTATAATATCAATTTTTTTATTAAATAATTTAGCTTCATTTTCATTTCCTAAAATAAAGACATTTTCAGAAAAGGAAATATCATTAATTAAAAAAGGTCTTGGTCCTATATCTATAAATATATAATCATAGTTTAAAGCTAATATTTTTTCAATATTTTTTATAGATATTTCACTTGTTATTACAGCAACTTCGCCATGTTTTTCAAAATCAGAAAATTCAATATCATTTATTTTTCTTTTTACTGCCAGTGGAATATCGTTTTTGGAAATGAAAACAGCTGTTTCCTGATTTTTAATTTCCTTTATATTCTTAAAAGGTGTTTTTTCTTTTAAAAAGTTTCCCTTAAAGTCATTTCCTATAACTCCATTGAAATAAACCTCATTTCCTAATTTATATAAAGTATAGGAAATATTAAAACCGGAACCTCCAGGAAATTCTAAAATCTCACTTTTATGTGGTTCTTCTCCGTAAATATAAATGTCATAAAATATAGCGCCATATACATCTATTTTCATAATTATACCTCGATTAATTCGTAATCTCTTGTTCCAAGTCCTATTTTTTCTCCGTGAATTAAACCTGCTTCCCAATCAGCATTTGGATGAACAAATTTGAATTTATCTTCACCTACAAATTCATGTTGATGTTCATGAGAATATATTTTACTTCCAGGAAGTACCGGAGCACTTTTTACAAGATCAACACTGGCCATATCTAATGCAACTGGATCAAAAGATGCAGCAATTCCAATATCAGGAACAAGTGGATAATCATTATGTGACCAGCAATCACAATCTGGAGAGACGTTCATAATAAAATTAATATAAAAGGCAGGTTTATCCTTGACAATAGCATAAGTATATTCAGCAATTTTTTTATTCATAATTTCTGAAGCTTCATTCCATACTACCTGAGCAGCATTATATTGGCAAACAGCCACACATTGACCGCATCCAACGCATTTGTCATAATCAATTACAGCAACTCTATTTTCGTTTAGATGAATGGCATCATATGCACAGCTATTTACGCATATGCCACACCCCACACAGTTTCTTGTTTTTATAACAGGTTTTGAAGTAGAATGTAATTCGAGTTTTCCACCGCGTGATGCACAACCCATACCAAGATTTTTTAATGTTCCACCAAAACCAGCCTGTTCATGTCCTTTGAAATGAGCCATAGAAATTATTACATCACTTTCTGCAATTTCAGTTCCAATCTTTGCGGTTTTACAATATTCAAGATTTATTGGAATCTCTTTATAATTTGTCCCTTTTAAACCATCTGCAATTACAACATGACAACCAAGAGTATGTGGGTTAAAACCATTTTCGTAGGCACTTTCTAAGTGGTCTAAAGCATTTGAACGTCTTCCAGTATATAGCGTGTTTGCATCAGTTAAAAAAGGCTTTCCGCCCAATGACTTTATAATTTTTACCAATCTTGCAGCGTAATTAGGTCGTATATAAGCAAGGTTTCCAGGTTCTCCAAAATGAATTTTTATTGCTACAAACTTATTTTTAAAATCTATATTTTCAATTCCAGCTTTTTTCACCAATCTTTCGAGTTTATCAAGCAAATTCATTCCAGGTCTTGTTCTTAAATTGGTAAAATAAACCTTTGATGACATATTAACACCTCCAGTATTTAAATCCATTCAATATCAATTATAACATAAAATATGTGTTGAATATTATGGATAATATACCTTGATTTTTTGTGAAATTATATTTATGATATAATATTAAATATAAAATATATTCAAATATTTGAGGTGAGTTATGAAAAAGAGTATTTTAAATACTATGGCTATAATCCTTGTTTTTTTAGGTATTTTAGCAATTTCAGGTAACTTTTTTTTACAAATCCAAAAGGAACAAAAAAGCCTGGTTATTTTAAAAAAATCAATAGAAGTTATTAAAAATACATCTAATGCAATATTTCATCTTCAAAAGGAAAGAGGATATATGAATATGCATATATGTGGAGATGAAAATATTATAGAAAAAATCAAACATGAGCAAAAAGAAGTTGATTTTTATCTCAATAATATAGAAAAAGCTTTTGTGGACGATAGTTGTTGTGCAAATATTGAAAAAATCAAATACTCTATTGAAAATATTAGAAAGGAGAATTTTCAGAAAAAGAGTAATATAGATATATTTGTTGAATATACCAATATCATAAATGAATTATTGAGATTTTATTATTATCCATTAAAAGAAGATTCTTTTCCTGAGACAGCAAAAACTCTTTTATCTATATATCTAATAGAGGAAAATAAGGAATTTATCGGTGAATTTAGAGGAATTTTTTCTGCTCTGATTGTTGATAAAAGGCCACCGTCAGAAAGAGAATTATATATCATTAATAAGAGCTATTATGGATTAACAGAAATAATTAATTTTATGGAATTTCCATTTAGAGAAGAAACATTAAAAAAATTAAAAAATATTAAAAATATGGATCAATATAAAGATCTTGAAAATTATTACAAATCTCTTTTTAATTTAACTTATTATCATTTAAATGCTGGAGAGGTATTTGACAATTTATCAGAGCTTATTTCTTATACACAGGAAATAATTAATATTGAAATTAAAGAACTTGAAAGTAATGTGGCAAGTATATTAAAAGAAAAACAGAAGATGATAGTTCTTGATGCGGGATTTATATTATTTAATATAATTCTATTGACATTTATAGTATATAATTATATGGCTTTAAATAAAGTAAAAGAAAATCTTGACTACACGGCAACACATGATTCGCTTACAAAATTACCAAATAGAAAATTCTTTTTTGATAATGCAGAAAAAATGCTGGAATTGGGAAAAAGAAATAATTTAAAGTATGCAGTTTTATTTATGGACCTTGATAATTTCAAATCAGTAAATGATAATTTTGGACATGATAAAGGTGATGAATTACTAATTGATTTTGCCAATATTTTAAAAGCACATATGAGAAAATCAGATTTAATAGCAAGATTTGGTGGAGATGAATTTGTTGTTTTAATGCAATATAAAGAAATAGAAGATATAACTCTTGTTATAAAAAGGATTCAGGAGAGTACAAAAAGGGAATATAAAATAAAAAATAAAAGCTTTATTGTAACTACGAGTATAGGAGTTTCATTATTTCCTGAACATAGTCAGGGAATTGAAGAATTGCTTAAATTAGCGGATATGGCTATGTATAAAGCTAAAAAACAAAAAAATACCTACGTAATATATGAAATGGAGGAGAAATAATGACATTTTTTGAAAGATGGAAAATGAGATGTCCCATAATTAGATTTATTGAAAAAATAAGGATGAGAAAAGTTAAAATAAAAGTAAAGGATATAAACTTAAAAAAATAAATTTAATATTTAATTAAAATTTTTGTAAATCTTTTTTGTTAAACTACAGCAAAAGTTAATATGTATAACGAACAAACGGAGGCGCAACCAAGAAGAGTAATCTATCTATCGCCCGGGTAGGCTTGGGATAGATGAAAGGCGAGGTTGCCGAAGGGTACAGGACTTACCCATCCTGTATGCCTGGTTATATGGGGAATACCCATGTAACTGTCGCATTTGAGAAAATGCGGAGAGCCGTTTGGAATAAAGGTTGTTATATGCTGAAATAGTATATAACATAGATTATTTCAAATATAGGGTCTTCCGTATTTTCGGAAGACCTTTTTTTATATAAATTTTTAAGGAGGAGAGAGAATGAAGGTTGGAATTGTAGGCGCTACAGGTGAGGTAGGTAGAACAATGATAAAAGTTCTGGAAGAATCGAATTTAAAAGTAGATGGATTAAGGCTATTTGCTTCAAAAAAATCAGCAGGTAAAAAATTAAAATTTAAAGATAAAGAATATACAATTGAGGAAATATCAGAAAATGTTATGAGAGAAAAATATGATTATTTATTGTTTTCGGCAGGTGGAAATGTTTCAAGGAGATATGCACCAATTGCTGCTGAAGCTGGAAATGTAATTATTGATAATTCATCAGCTTTCAGAATGCAGGAAAATATACCATTGGTTGTGCCAGAAATAAATGGTGAAATAATAAAAAATTACAAAGGAATAATTGCAAATCCAAATTGCTCTACTATTCAAATGGTCCTTGCATTATCTGAAATTCAGAAACAAATAGGAATAGAAGAAATATTTGTAAGTACTTATCAGGCAGTTTCTGGAGCAGGTAATAAAGGAATTCAAGAATTGTTAAATCAACAAAATGGAATTAATAATACAGCCCATTTTCCGGATATAATTATGAATAATGTAATTCCGCAAATTGGTCCTATATTGGAAAATGGTTTTACTGAAGAAGAGATGAAAATGGTTAATGAAACAAGGAAAATTTTTAATGATGATTCGATAAGTGTTTATCCTACTGCAGTTAGAGTTCCTGTATTATATGGGCATTCAGAAAGCGTAGTTTTCAGGATAAAGAAAGATATTCCTTTAGAAACAATTAAAAATCTTATTTCCGCAACAGAAAATGTTGTATATACAGAAAAGTTGTTAACTCCTTTAATGGTTGCTGGAAGTAATATAACCTATGTTTCACGTTTAAGAAAAATGGGAAAAAATACCTTTTTAATTTGGATAGTTGCCGATAATGTAAGGGTTGGAGCTGCAACAAATGCGGTAAGAATATTATTAAAACACCTGGAAATGAGGGATTAAATGAAAAAAATACCTATACCTGAAGAAAAAATTTATGAATTATCTAAAAAATATCCAACACCATTTTATATATATGATGAAAAAGGAATCATAGATTCATTAAAAAGTCTTCAAAATGCATTTAATTGGTGTAATTACAAGGAATACTTTGCGGTAAAAGCAACGCCTACTCCATATATATTAAGAAAATTAAAAGAAAACAATTGCGGTATGGATTGTAGCTCTATGACAGAATTAATACTTTCAGAAAGGGTAGGAGCAGTGGGTGAAAATATTCTATTTACTTCAAATAATACTCCTATGGAAGAGTATAAAAAGGCATTGGAATTAAAAGCGATAATTAATTTTGACGATATTAATCACATTCAAAAGCTTAAAAGATTATATTCTCTTCCTGAAATTGGTTCTATACGGTATACACCTGAAAAAGCATATGGAACGGGAATTATAGGGAATCCTAAAGAAGCAAAGTTTGGGGTGCCATATAACAGGTTAATTGAAGGATATGAATTATTAAAACAAGAAGGAATTAAAAAATTTGGATTACATGCCATGATAATTTCAAATACTCTGGACATAAATATAATTGCTAGAAATACAGAATTGATTTTTGAAGCAGCTTTAAAAATATCCAAAAAATTAAATATAAATTTTTCTTTTATAGATATTGGTGGCGGATTTGGTATTCCTTACCATCCGCAGGAGAAAGAAATTAATCTTGAAGAATTGAGTATAAGGATTAAGGACTTATACTTTGAGTATTTTATAAAAAACAATATGAAACCACGTATTTTTACAGAAAATGGAAGATATATAACAGGTCCTCATGGTTACTTGATAACAAAGGTTTTGTATATAAAGGAAAGTTATAAAATATATGCCGGGGTAGATGCAAATATGTCCAGTTTAATGAGGCCTGCAATATATGGAGCGTATCATCATATAAGTGTGTTAGGAAAAAGCAAAACAAAAAAAGTTAGAAAATATGATGTTGTTGGATCATTATGTGAAAATAACGATAAATTTGCTATAAATAGAGAATTGCCAGAATTAGAGGAAGAAGATATTTTGATTATTCATGACGTTGGAGCACATGGCCATTCAATGGGATTTAATTATAATGGAAAATTACGTCCTGCGGAATTTATTTATGATGGTAAAGAATTTAAAATGATTAGAAGAGCAGAAACAATAGATGATTATTTTTCAACAATACAGGGAGGCGATATTTATGTTTAAAGGTGTAGGAACTGCAATTATTACTCCATTTGATAAAGATAAAAAAGTTGATTTTAAAGCATTAGAAAAATTTGTTGAATTTCAGGCAAAATATGTAGATGCAATTATAGTTCTTGGAACTACCGGTGAAGCACCAACAATTTCAGAGTATGAAAGAGAAAAAATTGTTAATAAAGTTGTTGAAGTAGTAGATAAAAAAATACCTGTAATTGTGGGGACTGGTTCAAATAATCCAGAACACGTAATTACGAATAATATGCTTGCTAAAAAGTCTGGTGCAGATGGGTTATTAATAGTTAATCCGTATTATAATAAATCCACACAAAATGGACTTGTTGAATATTACACATATATAGCCGAAAGAACAGATTTACCAATAATCTTGTATAATGTTCCTTCAAGGACAGGATCAAATATTTTACCAGAAACAGCAGTAAAAATATTTGAAAAAAATGAAAATGTAATTGGAATAAAAGAAGCAAGTGGAAATATATCTCAAATTGCAGAATTAATTTCAGTAAAACCGGAAGATATGAAAGTTTATTCCGGGAATGATGATCAGGCTTTACCTCTGATGGCTTTGGGAGGAGATGGGGTTATATCAGTATTTTCAAATGTTTTACCGGAAGTTATGAAAAAGCTTACTCATGCGATAATAAAAAATGATTACAAAACTGCACAGGAAATAAATAAAAAATATAATGTTTTAATGAGAAAGCTATTTATTGAAGTGAATCCTATACCGATAAAATATGCCGTTTCAAAACTTGGATATTGTAAAAATATTTTAAGATTACCGCTTGTTGAATTAAGTGAAAATTCAAAAAAGATAATTGATAATTTGTTTGAGGAGTTGGGAATATGAAGTATGGATTAATTGGAAGAAATGGAAGAATGGGAAATGAAATATATAATTTATTTTCTGAAAAGGGACATCAGCTTGTTTTTTCATATGATAAATCAGGTGAGTTTTTTGAAGAAAAACCAGAAATATTAATAGACTTCTCTTTGCCAGAAGCTTTTAATAAAGTTATAGAATATGTTGATAAATTTAAGGTTCCTTTAGTAATAGGAACAACAGGATTAGATGAAAATCAAATTAAACAATTACATGAAATTTCGCAAAATATCCCTGTTGTTCAAAGCTATAACTTTTCAATTGGAATTCAGGTTTTATTAAGGCTAACAAAATTAGCAGATTCATTATTAAAAGATGTAGATATAGAAATTTTAGAAACGCATCATAGATTTAAAAAAGACAAACCTTCTGGTACTGCTAAAATGCTAAAGGATGTGTTAAATAAAGATGTAAATATTTCTTCGATAAGAGTTGGAAATGTTCCAGGAGATCATACAGTTTATTTTGGTACGCTTGGTGAGGTAATTACTATTTCACATAGAGCATTGTCGAGAAGGACATTTGCAGAAGGGGTTTTGAAATCTGCGGAATTTGCAATAAAAAGCATAGCAGGATTTTATACATTCAATGATGTGTTCAATCTAACAATAAATTAATAAATGAGGTGATATCTATGAATTCATATGAGATAATAGAGTATATTGCAAAATCCAAAAAAACAACTCCTGTTAAAGTATATTTAAAAGGAGATCTTAAAGATTTGCCTTTTAATGATTATTTTGGTGATGAAAAAAGTGGAGTGTTATTTTGTGAATTAGAAGAGTTTGAAAGTTTTTTATCTGAAAATCGAGAAAAAATAGAAAATTATAAAATAGAATTAGATAGAAGAAATTCTGCCATACCTTTATTGGATTTGAAAAAAATTAACGCTCGAATAGAACCAGGTGCAATAATAAGAGATCTTGTGGAAATTGGAGATAATGTTGTAATTATGATGGGAGCTGTAATAAATATTGGAGCTAAAATTGGAAGCAAAACTATGATTGATATGAATGCGGTAATTGGTGGAAGAGCAATTATAGGAAACAACTGTCATATTGGTGCAGGAGCAGTTATAGCCGGTGTAATAGAGCCGCCAAGTGCAGATCCAGTAATTATAGCAGATAATGTATTAATTGGAGCAAATGCAGTTATTTTAGAAGGAATAAAAATAGGGGAAAATTCCGTTGTTGCAGCAGGTGCAATTGTAACCTCTGATATTGAGCCTAATTCGGTTGTAGCAGGAGTTCCAGCAAAAATAATAAAAAAAGTAGATGAAAAAACCAAGAGCAAAACACAAATTCTTGATGCTTTAAGAGAATTATAGGTGATAATATGAATATAGTTGTTCAAAAATATGGAGGTTCATCTGTTGCAACACCAGAAAAAATAAAATTTGTGGCGAAAAAAATTTCTAATAGAGTTCAAGAAGGCTTCAAAGTAATTGTAATAGTTTCTGCAATGGGAAAAACCACAGATAAGCTGATAGAGCTGGCAAAAAAAGTTTCCAATTCTCCACATCCAAGGGAATTGGATATGCTTTTAACAACTGGAGAACAAATGTCTGTTGCGTTATTGTCCATTGCATTAAATGATTTAAATATTTCATCAAAATCGTTAAATGCTTTTCAGGCAGGTATTTTTACAACAGGTGATTATAACAATGCAAGAATTCAAAAATTCAAAACAGATAAAATACTTTCTCTTTTTAAAATATATGATGTTCTTGTTATTACAGGATTTCAGGGAATTAATGAAGATGGCGACTATACCACACTTGGTAGAGGAGGTTCTGATACATCTGCAGTAGCTATAGCTGCTGCTTTAAATATTAATTGTGAAATATACAGCGATTTTGCAGGTATTTATACATTTGATCCTAAAATATATCCAGAAGCAAAAAAATTAAAATATATTACATATGATGAAATGTTGGAAATGGCAAGTTTAGGAGCTAAGGTGTTACATAGTCGAGCAGTGGAAGTAGCAAAAAAATTTAATGTAAAAATATACTGTGCCTCGACTTTTTTAAATGAGGAGGGAACATACGTGATAGCAGATAATATAGAAAATCCAGTTGTTACAGGAATGAGTATATTGGAAAATCAAACTCAGGTAACAATAACAAATCTACCACTTGATCATGAAAAGGTGTATAATATATTTGATAAGATTGCCCATAAAGGTTTTAATGTGGATATGATATCTATAATAAATATAAATAATAAATTGAATCTTTCGTTTACAATAATAGAAGAAGAAATGGAACATTTTGATAGATATTTAAAAGAAGCTCTGGAAGATGTAGATGGTTCTGAAATAAATTATGAACACGGATATGTTAAGGTTTCTGTTGTAGGAATTGGTATGAAAACAGAAAAAGGAGTTGCTTCAAGATTTTTTAGAGCTTTGAGAAATATACCTATAAAAATGGTTACAACATCTGAAATAAAAATTTCATGTTTAATTGAAAAGCAATATCTTTCAGAAGCTATAAATTCTATAACAAAGGAGTTTGAATTATGATTCTTGAAATGTATGATTATTTTGATATTGAAGTTGAAAAAGCAGAAGGAATATATATATACGACAAAAAAGAAAATAAGTATATTGATACATTTTCTGGAATAGGAGTAATGGCATTTGGACATTCATACAAACCATTATTACTAAAATTTCAGGAAAAAATGAAAAAATATATGCATATTTCAAATTTTTTTCTTGATGAAGATGCATTATATGTTGCAGAAAAACTCATATCTTTTACTGGTAAAAAAGGGAAAGTCTTTTTTACTAATTCTGGAACTGAAGCAGTGGAAGCAGCTCTAAAAGCAATAAAAAAGATTTCTCATAATAAAAAGAATAAAATAATTTATTTTAAAAACGGATTTCATGGAAGAACATTGGGAGCATTATCTATAAATGGTTTTGAAAACTTAAAAGCTCCATTTAGACCGTTGCTTTCAAAATGTCAGGAATTTTTATTTAATGATGTCAACGGATTTAATGATTATATGGAACATCATGGGGAAGAGGTTATTGCAATTTTTGTAGAACCAATTCAGGGTTCAGGAGGAATTATCCCCATAACTGATGATTTTTCAAAAGCAATTAATTTTTGGAAAGAAAAATATAATTATTTAATAATATCTGATGAAATACAGGCTGGAATAGGAAGAACAGGAAAATTTTATTCATATGAACATTTTAATTTGAAACCTGATATAATTACATTGGGGAAAGCCCTTGGTGGAGGATTACCATTAGGAGCTACATTATTTCTTGAAGAAACAGCTGAAATTTTAACAAAGGGTGATCATGGTTCAACATTCGCACCTAATCCAGTTTCAATAGCTGGTGCAAAATATATTGTTGATAATATTCCTCATATGTTAAATGATATTGAAGAAAAAGGTAATTATTTCTTTGAAAAATTAGAAAATTTAAATTCATTTAAAATTATGGATATTAGAGGAAAAGGTTTAATGATAGGAATCGAATTAGATGATTCATATCATGAATTAAAAAAGATTGCATTAAGTAAAGGATTATTATTAAATATGATTCAGAACAATTTTGTTATACGATTGCTGCCAGCATTAAATATCAAATATGATGAAATAGATAAAATAATTAATATTATGGAGGGTTTGATATGCTAAATGCTGTTGAATTAAGACATATTTTACATCAAAATCCAGAATTGGGATTTCAGGAAATAAAAACTACTGCAATGCTCAAAAAGTACATATCTAATTTAGCAGAAGCGTATGAAGTCGATATAAAAATTCATACACCATTAAAAACAGGATTGATTATAGAATATAGCCCTCTGGAAAATGAAAATGAATATATTTTATTTAGAGCGGATATTGATGCATTACCTATAAAAGAAGAAACAAATGCTATATTTAAATCATATAATGGAAATATGCATGCATGTGGTCATGATGTTCATATGGCAATTTTATATGGATTGATAGATTATGTTTTGAAAGAAAAAATTCAAAAAAATATTTTATTTTTATTTCAACCTGCAGAAGAAGGTGGAGGAGGAGCTTTAAAAATTATAGAAAGTGGTATATTTGATAAATTTAATATAAAAAGAGCTTATGCGCTTCATGTTACTGATGAATATGAAAAAGGAATTATTGCCACAACAGAAGGTATATTATTTGCATCGGCTGTTGAAATAGATATTGAATTTTTTGGTAAAAAGTCACATATAGCATTTCCACAAGATGGAATCAATGCATTTAATGCGTTAAGAACATTTCTTGATAATGTAGACAGATTGAATTTAAACCCTGTTGAGCCAATATTATTTGGAATTGGAAAGATAAAATCAGGAGATGTTAGAAACGTTATTCCTTCATATGCAAAAATAGAAGGAAGTATAAGATCATTAAGTTTGGAATATACAGATAAATATATAAAAAAATTAGAAGAAATTCTTAAATCAATTAAACAAAGCATGGGAATAAATTATAAAATAACTATTGGTTCAAGGTATAAGGAAGTAATTAATAACAAAAAATTGTATAAGGATTTTATAGAAAAAGTTTCAGATGATTTTAAAGTTATAGATTGTGGATATAAAATGACAGGAGAGGATTTTGGGTTTATTGCTGAAAAGTATCCGTCATTAATGTTCTGGCTTGGTACCAGAACTAATAAAAGAGTAGGTTTACATTCACCCCTTTTCTTACCTGATGATAATATTATTGAAATTGGAATAAAGGCATTTCAAAAAATATTAGTTTGATTTTTATAAACAAATTAGTTTCAATTTTGTAATTTTTGTGATATAATAAAAATGAGGAGCGATTATAATTAAAGTTTTTATAATAATAGGCGATATATATATTTGAAATTTTTGAAAGGGGTGGTTTAAAATGAAAAGAAACATTATTTTTATCCTTACCATATTTATGGTTATTACAGCATTTTCTGCCATTAACGCATTATCGCCATGGAACCGGGAAGTGAATCCGGCTTTAATAGCATGGTCAGCAAGAAATAATATTGAATTAGGAGGAACTTTAAACTTAGGAATAGTACAGGATGCAAATTTATCCTTTGAAGAAGCAATGGACTTGAATCTTGTTGGAAATATATCTGGTTTATATGATTTAGAAGAAGCTAATATTCTTGGAAGAAAACAAATTCTTGATTTATATTCAAAACTAAAGTTAGGTGCATTAGTAGTGGCTCCTGAATTAAATATAACAAATAAGGATTTTATCGATTATAACAAATTTCTTGAAAATTCATTATGGGTAACAGGAGGAGTTTATTTTGGATTAAAAGGAAAGGATTTTTCATTTGGAGCAACTGTAAAAAGTCATGTTCCTGTGTTTGATGTGAGATGTGATAGTGAAAGCGAAAAATTTATTGTAGTATCAGCATTTAAAGGAAGAATCCATGAACTTCCATATGACTATTCCCTTTTATTTGATGATATGAAGATATTTGAAGATATTGAAGATTTATCAGATAAACTTATGAATAATGGAATAATCACAATGGACATAGGATTTGTAGCAGGTAAAAATTACCCTGCAATAGGTTTTGGATTAAAGGATATTACAATTTCTCAGGGTAGTGATATATATAAATATGATACAAATTTTGTATATGGAGAAATGGACACTGAATATGTTGAATTTACAAACTTTGAAATAGGTAGCTTAACAAATGAAGAGCCATTTAAAAGTATGCCTCCATGGAAAATGACCTTCTTCCTGACATTACCTATAATATTTGATTTTGTTCCATTTATTGAATATGCACCAGATACAGAGGATACAGTATGGGGCGTTTCTGCGGGAAAAGCTTTATTCTGGGGATTATTACCAGTATGGGCAGAAATAAGAAATTACTCATATGATGGAGGAAATATAAATTTCTGGAGATTTGATGGAGGACTTGGAGTTAATGTTTTCTTTGGTGAATTAAATATATCAGTACAGTCAGAAGCACCAGATACAGACAAATTATTTGATGGTGTAAATACTGGATTAAATATTAATTTTGCTGTAGGATTTTAATGTATAAAATAAAAGCTCCCATATGGGAGCTTTTATTTATTATATTATTCAACAGAGTTAATAATTTCCATTATTTTTTCTTTCATAAGAGCTAATTTTTCTTTTGATTTTTCTTCATTTTTATCCTTTGAGTAAATATAAATTTTTAATTTTGGTTCTGTTCCTGACGGTCTTACAGCATACCATGAACCGTCATCAAAGAAAAATCTTAAAACATTGGATTTTGGTACATCTGTTTCTTTTTCTTCACCTGAAACAAGATCTTTATCCTTTCTTTCAAGATAATCTATATATCTTACAAGTTTCATATCTCCAATTTCTTTTGGGAATTCTTTTCTGTATGTTTCCATAATTCTCTTCATCTTTTCCATTCCTTCAAGACCTTCTATAATCAATGAGAAGTTGTTTTCAAAATAATATCCAATTTCGTTGTATAAATCGTATAATACATCTACAAGTGTTTTCCCCTGTGTTTTATAATATGCAGCAGCTTCTGAAACAAACATTGATGAAATTACTCCATCTTTATCCCTTACAAATGTACCTGTTACATAACCAATACTTTCTTCATAGCCAAATTCAAAATCATATTTCCCTTCTAATTCATTTTCAAGACCACAGATATTCTTAAATCCTGTTAAAGTTTCAAAGGTTACAATTCCATATTTTGCAGCAAGTTCCTTACCGAGATCTCCTGTAACAATAGATTTTATAATCATACCTTTATTTGATAAAGTGCCTTTTTCTTTTCTTCCTTCAATAATATATTTTATTAAAATAGCACCTGTTTGATTTCCGTTTAGAGGAACATATTCTCCATTGTGTTTAACTACTACAGCTGTTCTATCACAATCTGGATCAGTTGCAATAATTAAATCAGCATCTTTTTCTTTAGCCAATCTTTTTGCATATTCAAAAGCCTTTAAATCTTCCGGGTTTGGATAACCAACAGTTGTGAAGTCAGGATCTGGATTTTCCTGTTCAGGAACAACAAAAACATTTTTAAATCCTCTTTCTGCAAGTACTCTTCTTACAGGTTTATTTCCTGTCCCATTTAAAGGTGTATAAACAATCTTTATATCTTTATCAATTTCTTCTCTTATTGCAAGACCTTTTACTTTTTCAATATATTCGTCTTCAATTTCTTTTCCTACATATTCCAATAATCCTTTATTTAAAGCTTCTTCCTCAGTAATCTTTTTAATCATAGAGAAATCTGTTAATTTCTTTATATTTTCCATTACAGGAATAGCAACATCATCAAGAATTTGTGATCCCTGTTCCCAATATACTTTATAACCATTATAATTTTTAGGATTATGACTTGCTGTAATAACAATACCAGCAGCAGTTTTTAATCTTCTAACAGAATATGACAATAATGGAGTTGGTGCAATATGATCAAATAAATAAACCTTTATGCCATTTCCAGCTAAAACTAAAGCAGCTGTTTTTGCAAATTCAGGTGACATATGTCTAACATCATAGGCAATTACCACACCACGTTTCATATATTCTTCGCCTTTTGATATGATAAAGTCTGCCAATCCCTGAGTAGCCTTACCAACTGTGTATATATTCATTCTATTTGTTCCTGCACCAAGCACACCTCTTAACCCTGCAGTTCCAAATTCGAGTTCTTTGTAAAATCTTTCCATGATTTCCTTTTCATTATCCTTTATGGATAATAATTCTTTTTTTGTATCTTCGTCTACATATGGGCTATTTAACCATTCTTCATATACTTTCATGTAATCCATTTTCATCACTCCTTTTTTATGATTTTAATGGTATTATTTGTATTGATAACGTTTTCTGTTTATAATAATATTATACCATAACTTTTTAGAATTTATAATAAGAAACATTATAACGATATTTTATAAATTCTTGAAAAAAATGAAATATTATGATATAATATGCATGATTTATATATATATTCTTTTTTTAAAATAAAAATTTACACTAAGTTGTGAATAAATTCTCATTAAAAGGAGGGGATTTCATGAATAACGAATTAAAAACAGCGAAAATTTTAGCGGGAGTGGGGGCAGTATTGGGATTTGCTGGGCATTTTGGAATAATTGGAGCAATTCTTGAACTTATAGGAGTTTATAAGATAAGTCAGATTGTAAGAGATAAACGTATTTTTAATTATTTGTTATGGCCAACTATATTTATTTATGCCATTTATGCATTTGGTTTTTTAGGAATTTTAAAAGATTTTCACGATACTGTCACAGGGGTTAATTATTATAACGTGGAAACAAATTTCTTTTTTTCATCTTCCTTCAGGGTTTTGTTATTATTTATTGCATTAATGATAATTCCTGTAATTTATAAAATTAAAGCATATAATCTTTTAGGTGATTATTTTGGGAATGATTATTTTTATAAAGCAGCAACCTTTACAAAATGGGGGCTTATATTATTTGTAATTCTTATAGGGTTTGTTCTTTACTTTATTGCCTCTATATTTGTGATAATAGGTTATTTCTCTTTACCAGATGAATATTATCAACCGGAAAATAATGCAGAATTTAATTGAAGCCAGAGGAATTTCCTCTGGCTTTTTTAGATGTTAATTGACTTTTGAAGGCATTCATTATATAATATTTATAAATTATATCGAGAAGGTGAAAATATGAAAAAAAACACAAAGTCCAATATTGAAATATGCCAGACAATAGAAGTTCATGGGGATATTGTAAAAAAAGTTCAGACTAATACTCCGGATGAAGAAACATTGAATAAATTAACAGAACTTTTTAAGGTTATTGGTGATAAAACGAGAATGAAAATTTTATATACTTTAATGCAGGTTGAAGAAATGTGTGTATGTGATTTGTCTTATGTTCTTGGAAAAACAATTTCTGCCGTTTCACATCAGTTGAGGGTTTTAAGACAGGCTAATCTTGTAAAATATAGAAAAGTTGGAAAAGTAGTGTATTATTCCCTTGATGATGAACATGTAAAAGAATTAATAGAAGTTGGATATATTCATATAAATGAAAAAAAATAACACTCGCAAAGTCGCGAGTGTTATTTTTTTAAAATTCTTAATGTATTAAATACTGCCATTAAAGTTACACCAACGTCAGCAAATACGGCCCCCCACATGTCTGTTTTTCCTAATGCACCAAGTGTGAGAAATAATACTTTTATTCCAAGAACTAATATTATATTTTGCCAGGTTATTTTTAAAGTTTTTCTTGAAATCATTATTGAATCAATTAATTTGGAAATATCATCGTCCATAATAACAACATCAGCTGCTTCTATTGCTGCATCTGAGCCAAGACCTCCCATTGCAATACCAACATCGGCTCTTGTTAATACAGGAGCATCATTTATTCCATCGCCGACAAAAGCAGTAGAAACTCCATTTATAAATTTTTCAAAAAGTTTTATTTTATCCCCGGGAAGTAATTCGGCATAATATTCATCAATTTCAAGTTCTTTTGCAACAGATTCCGCTACTTTTTTATTATCTCCAGTAAGCATTACTGTCTTTTTAATTCCTAAATTCTTTAGATTTTTTATTACTTCAGCGACACCAGGCTTTATTCTATCTGATATTTCAATATATCCTGCAAATTTACCCTCAATAGCAACAAATACTATAGTTCCATTGTATTTAATTTCTGGAGTTTTTATTCCATACATACTCATTAATTTTTTATTTCCTACTAATATTTCTTTTTTATTTATTTTTGCTTTTATTCCATAACCTGAAATTTCTTCATAATCTTCTATATTATCTTTAGTTATATTTTTTCCAAATTTTCTTTTTATTGATTCCGCTATTGGATGATTTGAATGCTTTTCGGCATATGCAGCTATTTCAAGTATTTCTTTTTCTTTAAAATTATTAAAACCTTTTATATCAACAACTTCAAAAACTCCCTCAGTTAATGTACCAGTTTTATCAAAAATTATTATATCTAAATTTTTAAGCCGTTCCAGGTAATTTCCGCCTTTTACAAGAACTCCACGTTTAGACAAGGCACCTACTCCTGCGAAATATCCAAGAGGTATGGAAACAACAAGACCACATGGACAGGAAATAACAAGGAAAATCAAAGCCCTGTATAACCATTCATTAAATGATGCACCTGTAATTAATGGAGGTAATGTTGCTAAAGCGATAGCCAGAAATACAACAACAGGTGTATAATACTTTGCAAATTTTGTTATAAGTTTTTCAGTTTGTGCTTTTTTTGCTGCAGCATTTTCAACCATATCAAGTATTTTAGAAATAGTAGATTCTGCATATTCTTTATCAACCTTTATTGTAATAACACCATTAAGATTTATAAACCCGCTCATCACTTCATCATTTTCTTTTATTGTTCTGGGAACAGACTCACCTGTTAAAGCAGATGTGTCAACCATAGAATTTCCTTTTACTATAAAACCATCTAATGGTATTTTCTCACCAGGTTTTACAATTATTAGGTCACCTTTTTTAACTTCTTCTGGAGATACTTTTATTTCTTTTCCATTTTTCAAAAGATTTGCATAATCCGGTCTAATATCCAACAAAGCTTTTATGGATTTTTTTGAATTATCTACAGCTATGTCCTGTAATAGTTCACCTATTTCATAAAATACCATAACTCCAACTGCTTCAGGAAATTCACCTATTGAAAAAGCACCTATTGTTGCAACACTCATTAAAAAATTTTCATCAAAAAAATTTCCACGTATAATATTTTTAAAAGATCTTATTAATACCTTTCCACCAGAAATTAAGTATGCAATAATGTATAATGAAATCTGAAGCCAAACAGGCTCTTTTACAAACAAGGCAGTTAAAAATATACCAAGTGCAGAAATTAATCTGATAATTTCAAATTTTCTGTTAAATTCTTCATCGCCATGATTATGACCGTTTTCATTATTTTTTTCATTTTTATTGTTTTTTTCGTATACCAATACTTCTGGTTCAATATTTTTTACTAATTTTTTTATTTCTTCTATTTTATCTTCATCATCTACATTAACAGACAATGTTTTGGTAATAAAATTTAATTCTACTCCTTCAACATTTTCCAGATTTTTTACGTTTTCTTCTATTTTTGCAGCACAACTTGCACAATTTAAACCGTCGAGTACAAGTTCCTTTTTTTTCATTTTTCTCACCTCTTTTATTTGAATAATTGAATAATCATTCAAATATATTATAACAAAAAAAATAAAAAAAGCAAAGGACTTAACAATCCTTTGCTTCTTTCATTATATACATCTCCTTATCGGCTTTTTTTAATGCTTCAAGGTAGTCTTCGCCTGAAAATTCAGATATTCCGTAAGAGATTCCAACTTCAAAATCAAATTCATTATTCTGAATATCTTCACAAATTTTATTCATTTTTTTCTTTATATGATTTATATCCGTTTCTGGAAAAACAATTAAAAATTCGTCACCACCATATCTAACAGCTATATCCATTTTTCTTATTCCATCATTTATCTTTTCTGCTACGTATTTTAGCACTTTATCACCAGTTAAATGCCCATATGTATCGTTTATTTTTTTAAATTCATTAACATCAATCATCACAAAAACAGAGTTTTTCTGACTTCTTTTCAGGTATTCTACATGTTTTATAATCCATTCATTAAAGAAGTATCTGGAATATAATCCTGTTAATTGATCTTTATTGGCAATACTTTTAAAGTATTCTTTTTCTTCATTATAATTTTTTATAACTCTTTTATATTGAAATGTAATATATATCTGATTCATAATTAGTGAGATTAATTTTTTATCTTCTTCCGAAATGGCTTTATTTTTGCCAAATATAAAGATTGCAGAAGCATTTTTGTCGCCGGAATGGTATAAAAATATTCTGGAATAAAATATTTTATTTTTAAATATTTCATGATTTAGTATGTATTTTCTATTGCCGATTTTTATTTCATTATTGAATATTGGCACATCTAATTCTTTCATATTGTTTTTTCTAATATATTCAAGGGCCAAATCAGGTGTGGGTTTTAGAATTCCATTATAAAACACGTTATTGTAATATATAAATTCTTCATAATAACCATTTTCTTTTTCATATTTAAAAACACCAAAAAGGTCTATCATATTTATTTTTTTCAAATAATTGTATATTATTCCTATGTCATTTTTTAGATCAAAATCTGTTGAATATGAAAGTTTAAGGATATCATTTAATATTTCTGTTTTTTCCTTAAATTCTCTTAATTCATTTTCTTTTTTTATTATTTCTGTCATATCTTTATAGATACTTAGAAATAATTGTTTTCCAAATACATCTATTTTTTGTGTATTTAAATAATAAATTTTATTGTTAATGGTTCTAAATCTATCTGGAACTTCTTTTCCCTGTTTTAACGCTTCATATGTTTCTATTATTTTTTTTCTTTCAGATTCAGGAAAGAGTTCAATATACTCTTTGCTTGTATTAATATCTTTTCCAATCATTTTTTTAAATTCTAAGTTGTTATAATGTATATTTTCTTTATCATGTATAACAATGGAAAACGGTAGCATATCAAGAATCTTATATGCATCTTTTATAATGTTGTTTAATTGTTCATGTCTTTTTCGAACAAAGTAAAGATGGAGAATAATTAGAATTATTCCAACAGATATAAAATACAATAACATCTTTAAAACTCCCTTTGAATTTCATCAGGATAGGTTAAATTAATTAAAGGATTTTCTTTAAAGATAATATAACCATTATTTCTATCTTTACTGTCAATTAATTTTGGCGAATAGATTATTGTCTTTAAAATATAATCCATGGGTAATCCTGAGAAATTTAAGATTTTTGCATCTCTTACCCAATCTGGTGTTTCAACTGGTGCATCAGAAGAAAAGAACATAGGAATATTATGATTATAAATTTCTTTAAATCTATATGTGAGAACTTTTCTATTTCCTAATCTTTCATTTAACATTTTATCATCGGATTTCATAAATTGCGGTTGCATATCTAAAATAAGTTTAAACCTTTTAATTTTTTCAATTTGTTCATCATGTAACATTGAAGCGTGAATAATTCTATGCCATTTTTCAGGTTTTAATTCCTCAAAAGAGTCAAGAATAATATCTATAGCCTTATCTCCTATTGCGTGCATTGCAAGGTGTAAATTGTTATTTTCACAAAATTCTATCACCTTTTTAAGTTCATCTTTTTTCCAATTTAATATACCGTATGTATTTTTATTATCATTATATACTTCTCTTAAATATGCGGTTCTTCCTCCAAAAGAGCCATCTATATAAACTTTTACAGCTTTATATTTTTTGAATATTTTCTTATTATTTAATTGAATTAATTCATCAAAATTATTTACAGCTATTTTTTCATATATAAATAATTCCTCATCTTGTGGAAGTTCATTTATATCAATTCCGTGTAAATCATCAGAATGTATATAACCATATCCTCGTTTTAATAGATAATCTTTTGCAGTAGAAAATGCTTTATTAATATCAGAAAAATAGCCATATTTATTATAAATTTCTTCAAGTGCTTTTTCTTTTACTAATCCGGTTTTTACATCAATATTTTCTTTATTTTTAAAATCAATATCTTCAAAAACTTTAGAATTAACTAAAGCAATATGACCACAATTTCTTATCATAATAATAGGAATATCTTTGGTAATATTATCCAGCATACCAATATTTATTTTTGTATTCATCCAACCTCTTAGAATGATTTTTTCAGGTGCTTCATTTATTTTTTTTAGAATTAGCTCAATTATTTCATTATCTTTCATATGTAAAAGGTCAGGATTTAAAAGTTTTTCACCAAATCCCAATATATGCATATGTGTATCTGTAACCACTGGAATTGCAAAGCTTTTGTTATTAAATTTAGTGTTTTTATATATGAATTTTCCATCTTCATTGAAATAATACATAATTATCCCTCTTTAACATTTGAATTTTTTTTCTTTTTTTTCATTATATACATTTTTTCATCAGCTTCTTCAAAAGAAGTATAGAATTCTTTAAAATCAGAAATACCATATGAAAAGTCATAACCAGTTTTGTTTTTAAAAATATTTCTAATACGCTCTATAATATTTTCAGCATTTTTGGCATTAATAATTAATATAAATTCATCTCCGCCCATTCTTATTACATAGTCTGATTCTCTCAGATTGTTTTTTGCAATTTCCACAAATTCTTTTAATATTTCATCGCCTTTTTTATGGCCAAATTCATCATTTATCTTTTTTAAATCATCAAGGTCTATTAATACTAATTTCCCCTTATGTGGAATTTCTTCAAGAAAACTTCTATTATATGCATTGGTAAGTGGATCCATGATAGCTTTTTTATACATTTTATTACTATGTTCAGCAAGAAGTCTATAATTAATTACCAGATGAAAACCATAGCTTAAACTTACAATTAACATACCATAATTAAAGATTACCGGTTGATTTATTTTAAATAATACTACTATAATTGATTGAAATGACGTAAAGAGCAAAAACCATGTTGAAAAATAATAAAGGTTTAAAGCGTTTTGATGTATTCTAAATACCGCTGCCAAAAGATTTAAAATAATTATTAAATTGGATATGTCATAGACCTTTTTTAATATATAAAAGTTAGGAGTGGCCCAGATTATCAAAATAGCTAAAAATGTTAATATAATTAAAAATTTATCCTTTATATAGCTGTAAATATAGAATTCTACACTTTGCATTATATATAGAGAACTTAGAAAAGAAAAAGTTATCAGTATTTTCTTTAAAATAAAATATTGCATTAAGCTTCCATTGCTTACACGTGTATGGAAATCTATTAAATATAAACCCACAAATATTAGAGATAGCCCGAGAAAAAAGAAATGTTTTCTATTAATTTCTCTATAGGATAAAAGTATTAAAATAATACCGAGAATTAAAGAACTACCAATTATTATCAGGTAAATATCTTCGTTGAATATTTTTATCAATAAATAATATTTATTGGCTACATTTTCTGAAACCAAATATGGATAATATCTTAAACCATAATCATATGCACCTTCAATTACAAGTTTTAAAGTATTATTTTCATTTAATATATTTTTGTTGAAACGTACAAGAAAAGCTTTATTCCAGAGATTTCCAGAACTGCTTCCAAAATCATATATCATATTATTATTGATAAAAACCTGTATTCTTGTTCCCGCTATTTTTGGGATTATCAAAGAATTATAATCAACTTTTTTAAAAGTTGTTTCTAAGGTTATTTTATCTGGAGTTTCAAGAATTTTATAAAATGGAACTTCAATATTCCAATCTTTTAAAACATATCCTCTTGGTAGAAATAACCATGAAACAAAAAAAAGCAATGCCATAAAAAGAAGTAAAGAGGTAAGAAATTTTTTCATAACGGGCCCCCTTATTTTAATGTTAAAATAATTATATTAATATTATTATAATAATAGATTACAATCTAAAACCAATTCTTGAATTAATTTTAGCTTTTCCCATATTATATGTTTTTCCTAAAGCTAAAACAACAGCTAATTCAACAGGTAATCCAACATTTACAATTTTTTCTATGGTAGTTTTTACATTATATTTTACTTTAATGAATTCATAAAAATAAATGCCATTGAATATATCCATAATTAAATATGTAGCTAAGGGTTCCCCGTCTTTTGTTCTTCCTACACTTCCAGGGTTAAGTATAACTTTTCCATTAATATGTTTTGCCATCATTAAATGTGTATGACCAAATACAAATATTTCTGAATTATTATACCGGGATATTTTTATGAACTTTTCTGCATTATCAGAAGGTTTTATATACTCAAATAAATTATCAAAAGGGCTACCATGGGTTAGAAAAAATCTGAGATTTTCTTTTTCAAATTCCATATATAATGGTAATTCCCTTAAAAATTTTTTATTTTCTTTTGAAGTATTTTTTATAGTCCAGTTTATCGATTCATCACCAACTTCTGTTTCTCTTCCAGGGTTATATGCACATCCGCAGCTTTCTTTTTCAAATCCTATTGCATCATCATAATTTCCTCTGACACATTTAATATTTTTATTTTTAATTATTTCAATAACTTCATTTGGATTTGGACCATAGCCAACTATATCTCCAAGACAATAAATTTCATTTATTTCTTTTTTTTCAATATCCTTTAAAACAGATTCAAAAGCTTCTAAGTTTGCATGTATATCTGAGATAAAAGCTATTTTCATTAATTTGCTCCTTTCTATTTTAACTTTATTTTAATTATATCCATAAAAAGTTTATTTTATATTAATTAAAGTATCAGACGCGTTAAAAAAAATCAAGGATTAAAATCACGTTTTTAGATTTTTCAATGAGATATAATTAAATATGACAGATTATATCTTTAATTTTTTCTTAATAATATCTATTTATAAAAATCCATATTTTTATTTTTATTTTAATTTTTAAAGGAGTATAATGTATAACAGAAGGAGGTGTAAAAATGGAATATTCCCCAGAAGAAATAGTTAAAAAACTTGTAAATGCTGAAGTTGAACATTCTAAAAAATTGGAAACTGCTGAACAGGAATTAAAAAAGCTTTTTGAAAAAAAGAAAAAAGATATTGACAATGAAAAAGAAAAATTATTCCAAGAGATTGAAAACGAATGTAAAGAAATAATAAATTCTGCAAAGGAAAAAGAAAAAAAGCTTTTTGAAACGCTTGAAAACGATATCAAAAAATTAAAAGAAAGGTATGATAAATTAAATGATAATATAGATGAGATTAGTAATAAAATTATTGAAAAAATTATAATAAAATAAAATTGGAGATGATAGCCTTGAAATTTCCAGCCCTAATGTCAAAGGTTAAAGTCTTGCATTCAAAAATATTGACAGAGGAAGACTTTAATAATTTGATAAATACAGAAACGGTTACAGAGGTAACCGAATATCTTAAAGCAAATACACATTACAAAGAATATTTTGAAAATGTGGATATTTCAAAACTACATAGAAGAGATGTAGAAATACTTATAAGACAGGCAATTTTAAAAGATTTTTATAATATATATTTCTATCTTCCAGTTGAAGGTCAAAGATTCTTCAAATTAATGGAAAAGAGATTTGAAATAGAAAATATAAAATTTATCCTTCGTTCCCTGCATTCTGAACATCCTGAATATATTACAGAGGAGAAATTCTTCCCCTTATACCACCAGAGTATATCCACAGATACCCTGCTTACTATTAAATCTTTTGATGATGCATTAAATGTATTTAAAAATAGTGTGTATGGCTCCATATTTGAACCTGCTTACAGTAATTATCAAAAGAATGGAAAAATTCAATATCTTCTTAATGCTTTTGATTTCTGGTATTTTACCAATATGAAATCGATGTTGAGTTTAATGCCAATGTTTGGAAAAAACTTGAAATATCTTTTCTATGAACAAATGGATCTTGCTAATATACAGTGGATATATCGTTCAAGAATATTATTTAAGTTGTCTCCAGAAGAGGTTTTGAATTTTCTAATGCCTATACATTATAGATTAACTCAGGATGAATTAAGAGAACTTGCAAATGCTTCCAATACAGATGAATTTCTTGCAAAATTAACTGAAAATAAATATGGTGAATTCTTTAAAAATATTGATCCGGAAATTTTTCCATATATTATTGAAAGGTTATGTGAAAGAATTTTGTTGAAATCATCAAGGAAGCTAATATCTCATACACAAAATGGATTTGATGTAATGAGTGGATATTTGTATATAAGGGAATATGAATATAAGGATTTAATAACATTAATTGAAGGAAAAAGATATAAATTGCCAAATGAAAAGATTAAAGAGTTTTTGTTATTAATGGGGGTGTAATAAGATGAAAAAAGAAATGATACCATTCACTATAATATCCAATAAATATGAATTGGAAATTATTTCAAAAAAGATTCTCGATTCTAATAATATAGAAATAGTTCCTCTTGAAAAGGTAATAGATAAAAAAATATTAAAACAATTGAAAACAGAAAAAGAAAATCCATATAAACAGATATATGATGATTTTATGAATATATTCAATAGTGTAAATAGAACCCCCAAACCAAAAGTTAAAGAAATAGATTTCCCTATGATTATAGATAAGGATGAAATAAGTAATTTTTCAGAAAAGTTGAATACAGAACTGGAAAATATATCAAATAAAATGTCAGAGTTAAGCGAAAAAAAAGAAATTTTGTCAAAGGAAATTGAATTATTTGAAAAATTGAAAAATATAGATATAGATGTATCAGATCTAAAAAAAATGAAACGTTTAAAATATAGGATAGGAAAATTAAATAAGCTTTATTTTGAAAGGTTTTGTGACAGTATAAAAAAGGAGAATATAATAAGCATTATCCTTGACTCGGATGAGGTAAATACCTGGGTTTTTATAATATATGATTCCAATTTAAAAATAGAAAAGATTTTATCCATAGCAAATTTTGTCGAATATAAGATTAATGAAGACTATGCAGGTTATCCAAAAGACATATTACTTTTATTATATGATGAATACAAGTCCATTGAGTATGAAATAGAAATGCTAAATATGGCAAAAAAGAAGATATTTTTCGAAAATAGAAGATTTATATACAAATATTTTGATTACATATTTGTTCTAAAAAACATATATGATCTTGCTCAAAATGTTAAGTTTACAGAAAACTTTTTTGTAATATCTGGTTGGACTACCAGAGAAACATATCAAGAACTTGAAAAACATGTAAATACAAATGATTACATATTACTTTTAAGATATGCATTTAATGATAAAGCACCAACTATTTTAAATAATAAGGGATTTTTCAAACATTTTGAATTTATTGTGAAAATGTTTGGTGTTCCATCAAGTGATGAAATTGATCCAACGCCGTTAATAACTTTAATGTTTTTGTTTTTCTATGGAATGATGTTTGGTGACGTAGGACATGGTTTTATACTTTCGGCATTAGGTTTTTGGTTATATAAAAAGAAAGGTTCCGATTTGTTTTATGTAATAGGTGCGTCAGGGTTATCTTCAATGCTATTTGGAGTTTTATATGGAAGCGTTTTTGGGTTTGAAGATATTATACATCCATTGTGGAAACGTCCTATGGATAATATAAATTATTTCTTATTGCTTTCTGTGTATTTTGGTATAGCAATTATAACTGTGGCAATGATTTTAAATATAGCAAATAGAATTAGACGTGGAGAAAAAAGCTTTTTATTATTTGATCCAAATGGTATATCTGGAATAGCCTTGTATTGGATATTATTAGGTTCAGTATTCTATATGATGAAAAATGGGGTATTTCCAAAAATAAGTTATATATTCATAATTACATTAGTAGTTTTAATATATTTAAGAAGTATTTTATTTGAAGAAGGGAAATTTGGAGAGAAAATTGTTCAGGGATTCTTTGATTTATTTGAAGTATTATTGGGATATTTGAGTAATACGCTTTCATTTATAAGGCTTGGTGCTTTTGCAATGAATCATGCAGGCTTGTTTTTGGCTTTTTATATGATGGCAAAAATGACAAATAATCCCGTATCGTCATTTGTTATTTTATTGCTTGGAAATATAATAATAATCGTTCTTGAAGGTCTTGTAGTATTTATTCAAACGTTGAGGCTTGAGTATTATGAATTTTTTACAAGATTCTTTAAAGGTGATGGAAAGGAATTTAATCCTATAAAATATAAATTTTAGTAAAATTTTTTTAAAGGTTAATATGAAGAAAATAGTACGAATAATGTTCGCTCAAACGGTAGAAAATTCTAATCCTCAAAAATTCTCGTTCCTGCCGGTCGTTGCAGACTCACATCCATGTTCGTCTTCACTCAAAATCACATCCGTGTGATTTTGACCGGCTCCACTTCGAATTTTTTCGGGAATTTTCAAGTTTTCGCTCACATTATTCTAACTATTTTCTTATAATAAATACAAACTAAAAAATTTCACTATCTAAAAGAACTTTTATTTTTAATTATTAAAAATATATTTAAATTTTAAAATCACGGAGGTGTTAGTTATGGCATATGTTATCTCATTGATGTTTTTAGTTATTTCAACAGTATGGGCAGGTTTTTACTTTTCAAAAAATCCAGAAAAAGCTAGATTATTCGCTAAAAAGGTGTTTGCCGGAAACATAGCTTTATTTGTGGCTATTTTAGTGTTTGCAGTAATAGGACTTTTCCCAACAAATGTATTTGCTGAAGGAACTACACAAGCAGCAGTAACAGATACAAATAACAACCTTGGATTAGGTCTTGTTGGTGCCGCATTGGCAACAGGACTTGCAGCTATTGGTGCAGGTGTTGGTGTAGGTATGGTAGGTGCTGCTTCAGTTGGTGCAATTAGTGAAAAACCAGAATTGTTGGGTAAAACATTGATATATGTTGGTCTTGCTGAAGGTATAGCAATTTATGGATTAATTGTTACTATTATGATTCTTGGGAGGATTTAACAATGAAATTCTTTCTTATTAGCGATAATATTGACACATCTATAGGATTGAGATTAAGTGGTGTCAATGGTGTTGTTGTTCATGAACGTGAAGAGATATTAAAAGAATTTAATAATGCAATTGAAAATAAAGAAATAGGGGTAATCTTAATAACTGAACTTGCTGCAAATAAAATACCTGAGGAGCTAAAAAATCATAAATTATCAGGTAAATTACCTTTGATTTTTGTAATTCCCGATAGACACGGTTGGCGTGGTGAAAAAGACTTTATTACCAGGTATGTTGAAGAAGCAATTGGGGTGAGAGTCCATGAGTAGTATAGAGAATAAATTAAATAAAATGATAAATTTATTAGAAAAAGATTTTGAAGTTGAATACGAATCAATGAAAGAACAATATGATGAAAAATTAGAAGAGTATAAAAAACAGATTAAAAAGGAAATTGAAGAATATAAGAATAAGAGGCTTTCAGATGTGAAATTTGAAAGTGAAAGGATAATAAAGATAGCAAAATCAAAAGTGGAATTAAAATTAAATCAAGAAAATACATATTTAAAAAATAAGTTTTTAGAAAGGATTTTAGAAAAGGTTAAGGAAGATTTATATAATCTTGATGCCAAAAGAAAAAAGTTTTTTTATCAAAAATTATATATAGAAGCAAAAAATTTAATAGATGAAGAATATGTTGTCTTATGTAATCCCGATGATATTGAAATTGTAAAGTCTTTTGTAATGGATCACGAAGTAATTGGTGATTCAAATATTGAAGGTGGAGTATTATTAAAAGGTGAAAAGGTGAATATAAGAAACACAATAGATTCATATATTGAAGAAATAAAGGGCGAAATATTCACTCTTGTTTTAGAAGAGGTAGGTGATTTAAATGCAAATTAAAGAAATAAATGGTCCTGTTGTTAAGGTAAAAGATGCAAAAACTTTATTTATGAATGAAATGGTAAGAGTTGGTAATTATAAGTTAATAGGTGAAGTTATTGGGATAGATGGAGATATTGCTACAGTACAGGTATATGAAGAGACATCTATGTTAAAACCTGGAGAACCTGTGGAATCTACAGGGAAAATGTTATCTGTAGCTCTTGGGCCGGGATTGTTAAGCAGTATATATGATGGAATACAGAGACCTTTAAATGAGTTGATAAAAAAGTCTGGATCGTTTATAGGAAGAGGAATAGATGCATTTGGATTAGATACCAATAAATACTGGGAAGTAAAGATAATAAAAAAACAAGGGGATTTGGTTAAAGGTGGAGAAGTAATTGCAGAGGTTCAGGAAACAGAACATCTTGTCCATAAAATAATGGTATTCCCAAATTTATCTGGTAAAATCGTTGAAATTGTAAATGATGGAAATTATAAAGTAACAGATATAATTGCAAAAATAGAGGATAATAATGGAAATATTCATGAAATAAAACTATATCAAGAATGGCCTGTAAAGGTTCCAAGACCTGTAAAAAAAAGATTGGAACCATCAATACCATTAGTTACAGGGCAACGTGTAATAGATATATTCTTTCCAATAAGTAAAGGTGGAACTGCAGCTATTCCAGGAGGTTTTGGTACTGGAAAAACAATTACGCAACATCAATTGGCAAAATGGTCAGATGCTGATATTATAGTGTATATTGGTTGTGGAGAACGTGGAAATGAAATGACAGAAGTTTTAGAAGAATTTCCACAGTTGAAAGACCCAAGAACAGGAGCACCTTTAATGAATAGAACTGTATTAATAGCAAATACATCTAATATGCCTGTTTCAGCAAGGGAAGCTTCCATCTATACTGGAATTACAATTGCAGAATATTTTAGAGATATGGGATATAATGTTGCGATTATGGCAGATTCAACATCAAGATGGGCTGAAGCTCTTAGGGAGTTATCAGGAAGACTTGAAGAGATGCCAGCTGAAGAAGGTTATCCTTCCTATCTTGCATCAAGAATAGGGCAATTTTATGAACGTGCTGGAATTAGCGAAAATCTTAACGGAACAAAAGGTTCTATAACAATTATAGGGGCTGTTTCTCCTCCCGGTGGTGATTTTTCAGAACCAGTTACTCAAAATACAAGAAGATTTGTAAAATGTTTTTGGGGATTGGATAAAAACCTTGCATATTCAAGACATTATCCATCGATAAACTGGTTAACGAGTTATAGTGAATATACGGAAGATTTAAATGACTGGTTTAAAGAAAATGTGAAATCCGATTGGAATGAATATAGAGATGAAGCAATGAAACTGCTTACAGAAGATGATAGATTACAACAAATTATTAAAATAGTTGGTGAAGATGTATTGCCAGATAATCAGAAATTAACGGTTTTAATAGCTAAGATGATAAAAATTGGTATATTGCAGCAAAGTGCATTTAGCGAGGTTGATTCTTATTGTCCGCTTGAAAAACAATATTATTTATTAAAAATAATAATGGATACGTATCAAAAGGCAAAGAAATATGTTGATAGGTCTATTGCATTAAGTCAGGTTTTACCACCTGAAATAATATCAAAGTTACTAACTATGAAGGAAGAAATAAAGGAAATAAAAGAATTTGAAGGTATTGAAAAGATGCTTGATGAACATTTTGAAAAACTTGAAAGTACCTATCATGATTAAGAGGTGATACAATGGCAGTACGCGAATATACAGGATTATCTCAAATAAAAGGACCACTTGCAATTATTGAAAATATAAAAGATGTAAAGTATGATGAAGTTGTAGATATAATTCATAATAATCAAAAAAGAAGCGGAAAAGTTATTATGGTTAGTGAAGATGCTGCTGTAATACAGATTTTTGAAGGTACTCAGGGATTATCTTTGGGAGATACAACAGTTAGATTTTTAGGGAAACCGCTTGAAATAAATCTCTCTCCAGATATTCTTGGGAGAACATTTGATGGTTTAGGTCGCCCAATTGATGGAATGGGAGAAATAATTTCCAAAAAAAGTGTTGATATAAATGGTTCCGCTATTAACCCAGCAGCAAGGGAATATCCAAGAAATTTTATTCAAACAGGAGTTTCGGCAATTGATAGTATGCTTACTCTTATAAGAGGACAAAAATTACCTATTTTTTCAGGAAATGGACTTCCTCATAATAAACTGGCAGTTCAAATTGCAAAACAGGCAAAATTAAAATCAAATGAAGAGTTTGCAGTTGTGTTTGGTGCAATTGGATTAAAGAAAGACGATGCAAATTTTATAATCAAAAACTTTGAGGAAAGTGGATCAATAAAAAATATGGTAGTTTTCTTAAACCTTGCCAGTGACCCAATAGTAGAAAGAATTGCAACTCCGAGAATAGCTTTAACTGTTGCTGAATATCTTGCATTTGAATTAGGAAAACACGTATTGGTTATATTAAATGATATGACAAATTATTGTGAAGCGTTAAGAGAATTATCAAATTATAGAGGTGAAATTCCAGGGCGTAAAGGATTTCCGGGTTATCTATATTCTGATCTTGCTTCAATATACGAAAGAGCTGGTATGATTAGAGGAAAAGAAGGTTCTGTTACACAAATTCCAATTCTGACAATGCCAAATGATGACATAACGCATCCCATACCGGATTTAACAGGGTTTATTACTGAAGGGCAGATAGTTTTATCAAGGGATTTACATAGGAAAAATATATATCCACCTATTAGTGTATTGCCTTCTTTATCAAGGTTAATGAAAGATGGTATTGGTAAAGGATATACAAGGGAAGACCATCCAGATATTTCATCACAGCTCTTTGCAGCATATTCAAGAGTATTTGAAATTAGGTCATTGGCAGCTATTATAGGTGAAGAAGATCTTTCTGATATCGATAAATTATATCTAAAATTTGGTAAAGAGTTTGAGGAGAAGTTTATTAATCAGGGATTTGATGAGGAAAGACCACTTGAGAAAACACTGGATCTGGCATGGGAAATGCTTTCAATTTTGCCAGAAACCGAATTAACACGTGTGAAAAAAGCATATATAGAAAAGTATTATAAACCTCAAAATGCATAAGTTTATTGCATTAAGAATGAAGGTGAAATTATGATATTCAATCAAACTATTCCAACAAAAGGAAATCTTATAAATTTAAAACAACAATATAAACTTGCCAAACAGGGGCACGATTTGCTTGAAAAAAAGAGAAATATAATAATGAAAGAGTTAGTTGATTTAATTGAACAGGCACAGGAAATACAGGAGAGAATACTTAAGATCTTTGAAATAGCTTATGAATCATTGCAACTTGCAAACCTTGATCTTGGAATAGAAAATGTAGAACAATACGCTAAGGGGGTTCCAGAATTCGATGGAATGAAAATACGATTTAGAAGTATTATGGGTGTTGAAGTACCTGAAATATATAAAAATGAGAAAAAAACAGAAATACCATATGAAATATATAGAACCGATGCAGCTTTAGATAAAGCGTATATATCTTTTAAACAGGTTCTTGAACTAATTACAGAGGCAGCAATGATAGAAAATAAAGTATATAAGCTTGCATATGAAGTAAAGAAAACAAAGAAAAGAGTTTCTGCACTTGAAAATGTTGTAATTCCACAGTTACAATCATCTATCAAATTTATTCAGGATACATTGGAAGAATTTGAGAGAGAAGAATTCTTTAAACTGAAAAAATTAAAAAAATAGTAACTTTTATCCTGTTGACAAAATATAAATTATATGATATAATGAAAATGAGATGTTTAAAAATTCGCGACCTGAGAAGAATCAGGTCGCTTTTTATTTATATCATAAATTTAAATTCAGGAGGAGAGAATGTGATTAATGTAGCATTAATAGCACACGATAAAAAGAAACTTGATCTCGTGATGTTTGTTAGAGAGTGGAAACATGTATTTGAAAGATGTAATTTATATGCAACTAATTCAACAGGAAGCTTAATAGAGGAAAAGGTTGGTTTAAAAATTACAAAATTTGCATCGGGACCATATGGTGGTGATTTACAAATAGGAGCGTTAATAACATCAGGTAATATGGATTTTGTTATATTCTTAAGAGATCCACTTACTGCTCAACCCCATGAACCAGATGTATCTGCTTTACTAAGAGTATGTGATGTTCATAATATACCTTTGGCAACAAATCTTGCAACAGCTGAAGGTTTAGTACTTGAAATAGAAAAAAAACTTAATAAGGGGGATGAAAAATGAGTACAAAAAATACTGAATACAAGGAATATACTCTTGGTGAAGAAATCGCCAACGCCATAACTCATGGTGTTGGTATTATCTTCAGTCTGGTGGCATTGATTATATTGATAATATTTTCTGCAAAAACAAATAACTTTTTGAAGACATTAAGTGTTGCTATCTATGGTTCAACTTTACTTCTTTTGTATACTGCATCTACAGTTTATCATAGCATTCAAAAACCACGAATAAAAAAATTTTTAAAAATAATTGACCACTCGTCAATTTATTTGCTTATAGCAGGAACATATACACCATTTACTCTTGTTACACTAAATGGAAAAATTGGATGGACGTTATTTATTACCATTTGGAGTCTGGCAATAGTCGGTATTATTTTAAAGATATTTTTTGTAAAGAAATTCAGAATCCTTTCAACGATTTTTTATCTGATGATGGGATGGTTAGTAGTCGTAGCTATAAAACCATTGGTTGCAAATTTACCATATGGTGGATTAATGTGGCTTGTAATAGGAGGACTTGCATATACAATAGGTGCTGTATTTTATATATGGAAAAAATTGCCATATGGACATATGATATGGCACTTATTTGTTCTTGCTGGTAGTGTTGCACATTTTATTGCTGTATTTTTCTACGTTTTACCGGAATAAAGTTTTAATATGAGAAGAAAGATTATTTTAAATATAATAATAATTTTTTCTTCTATGACATTTCCGTATAAAATTTTCATAACTCCTTCACAGGAACTCTTTTATTTTATAAAAGAGAAATCTTTTTTATCTGAAAATATAAAATTCGTTTCTTTAAGTATTTCACAACCATTTATAGATATACTCGATTCCAGAAAGACAGAAGGATTTATAGAAAATGATTTAAAGGGCAATTTAAATTATATATTGCCTGATAGAAACTATGAAGGTTATTTACACGAAAAGTTTATAATTTTTAACAATAAAAGCGTGTTATTTGGAACTGGAAATTTTACGTCAGGAAGTATTTTTGAAGACATAAATCTTTTTATATATTCTGAAGATATAAAAATTGTAAATTTATTTTTAAAAGAATTTAAAAATTTTGCATCAGGAAAATTTGGTAAGAAAAAAGAAATAATAAATGAAGAAATTTTTACAAAAGAATTTGGAAAAATAAAAATAGTTACCGGTCCTTCTGAAAACATATATAATACGGTAAAAGATTTTATTACGAATACAAATGAGTTTCTAAACATATATACCTTTTCTTTTACTGATTCAAGAATTGCGTATTTAATAGAGAAACTTTCAACAAGAAAAAATATAAAAATAAAAATATATGCAGATGATTGGAATCTGGAAAATATAAATATTCTAAGATACTTAAAAGGTGTTGAAGTAAAATTTATAAAGGATAATAAAAAAAATATGCATTTAAAAATATTAATTAATGAAAAAGGGGTATTAATTGGAAGTTATAATCTTACATATAGAGCTCGTGAAAAAAATGATGAATACCTTTTTATAGTTTTTAATAATAAATTTAAAGAAGAAATTCTTGAAAAAATTGAAAAAAGCTTACAAAAATATTAAGAATATCGAATGTTATAACTGAAATGTTTACAAATTTTATTTTTTTGTATATAATCTAAATGAAAAACTTTTTTTGTGAGGGATTTCAATGAAAAAAAATATTAAAATACTATCTATTACTTTAGGAGCCATACTTATAATTTATGTCATATATTCAATTATGATGCCATTTAAGGTTGGGGTTATAGCCAGTCTAAATGGCAATGAAGCGTTTATGGTTTCTGATACAATAAATGGTATAGAATTGTTTAAAAAATTAAATCCTGATTCTAAAAAACTTGAAATTATTATAGAAGATGATGGGGGAAATATCAAAGATGCGCAAAAAGCTTTTGAAAAATTAAAAAGAAAAGGTGTAAGGGTAATATTATTTGATTCATCGTCCACATTATTTGAACCTATATATAGAAAATTAAAGGATGAAAAGATTATAGGTATTGGCATTTCAATTACTGCAGATAAATTTAAAAACAAAAACGATAATTTTTTTAGGTTAAATATATCAAATGAAAATGAACAAAAAGCAATTGCTAAATATTTAAATAAAACAACAGATGAATTACTTGTGATAAAAGATTTTGAAAATCCGCTTTATATAAATAATTCTTTCGTTAATTTTAAAAAATATTATAACGGAAAAATATATTATGGTGTATTAAAAAATTCTGATATTTCAATATTGGAACAGGTTAAAAATATATACGAAGGACAGAACTTTGTGTATTTATTAATTAATTCTGTAACCAATACAGCAATGATAGCTAATTATCTTAAATCAATTAATAAAGATGTATATATAGTGATAACGCCATGGATTGATAAAAATCAACTCTCTGATTTATTAAATGTAAAAAAGAATGTTATATATTCATATTATTTAAGATATAAACCTCGAGAAGATGTAGAATTTTTTGTAAAATATAAAGAACTATATCAAAGAGAACCAACAATATATGCATGTGGTACCTACGAGGCTCTTGAAGTAATATCTAAAATTATAAAAAATAAAGGTAGAGAAGTTAATGCGATAAGAGATTCATTTTTTAAATATAGGTTTAAAACAACATTTGGTGAATTATCCTTTGATGAATATGGTGAATCTAACCATACAATTCAATTAGGGGTGTTGGAATGAAAAAAGAAATGTTTCTTTTTTTTATTATAATAATAATGGTAACGATTACGATAGCAAGACCATTGACGGTGGTTATATATAGTGCACCACCGGTTATGTATATTGATAATGGGAAGGTAAAAGGTATATTTCCGGAAATATTTGATTATATAGCTAAAAAAGAAGGAATAGATTATAAATATATTTATTTAAATTTTGCAGATGGTCTTGAATATTTAAAAAATGATCTTGCCGATATTATGTTTGGTGTGGCATATACAAAAGAGAGAGCAAAATATTTTGAATATAGCAGAGAACCTTTGCTATTTGATTGGGGACAGATATTTTCCAGAGAAAATGTTACACTTCATGGTTTTATGGATTTGAAAAATAAAAGTGTTGCTGTATTGAAAAAAGATGTATATTATGAAGGACCACAGGGGTTAAAAAAGATAGATAGTGATTTGAATTTAAATATAAAATTTAAAGAATATAATTCATATGAAGAAGTTTTTAAGAGTTTGGAAGATGGTGAAGTTGATTATGCTCTTGCCAGCAGGATTTTTGGTCTAAATACCAGAAAAAAGTATGATATAAAAGAAACACAATTGATATTGAATACAGTTGATATATATATGATATATAGTAATAAATCATTAAAACCAATTATAGATAGACTTGATTTAAGACTTAAAGAATTAAAGAGAAATGATGAATCTTATTATTATAAAATTATCAATAAATATTTATATAAAAAGCAAATTCCAACCTGGATTTTACCGGTACTTTTGCTTATAGGCATAATAACCTTTATATTAATTATTTTTATTTATCTAATGAGAAGAAATATAGAAAAAAAGACAAAAGAATTGTTAGAAAGAAATAAAGAGCTGGAGAAAAATAAAAAGAAAGTTGAAAAATTATATAACACTTTAAAACATAATATGGAAGAGCTTCAAAATACCAAGGGGAAACTCGAAGAATCTCAGGCACTTCTGGAATCATTTATAGAACATAGTATAGATGGAATATTATTTGTAAATAAGAATTTTGATGTTATACTTGTTAATAATGTTTTTAAAGAGAGGACAAGAACGGATTTTCATAAAAATATCACAAAAGGTTCTAATTTAAGAAAAATTTTTGAAGGAGAATTGTTATTTTTATTAGAATTGGAAAAAGCATATAATGAAGAAAGAAGTTTCGTTATAGAAAAACCTATAAAAAGAAGAGATGGCAGTATATATTGGGTAAGTAATAGCTATTATCCAATATATAAAGGTGGAGAAAAATATGGTGTTGCTTTAATTAGCAGAGATATTACAAAGTTAAAGGAAAATGAGATTTTACTTGAAAAACTTGCTCATTATGATTCGTTAACAGGGTTATATAATAGAAGAGCTGGCATGGAAATTTTAAAAGAACTGGCATTATTGTCAAAACGAGAAAACAAGCCTCTTGTAATAGGTTTTGTGGATGTTGACAATTTAAAAACAATAAATGATGTATATGGCCATTCTAAAGGTGATGAAGCTATAAAAAATATAGCAAATATATTAAAATCTTCTGTTAGACATTCAGATGTTGTTGCGAGATATGGTGGCGATGAATTCTTTATGGGGTTATATAATTGTACTATTGAAGATGCAGAAAGAATTAGAGATACAATAAATAAAAAACTGGAGCATTTAAATAAATATAGTTATATTCATTATAGTATAAGTCTTGGATTTGCAAGATATATTCCAAATAGTGATATTGATGAGATTTTATTAAAAGCGGATCAGAATATGTATAGTTTAAAAAATATGAAAAAGAAATTAAAAGATAAAAGTTAATATAACAATGATTAATACCAGGTTTTAATGGTTTTGCATTAAAACCTGGTATTTTTGTTGTTTCATAAAATTAATATATCAATGATATATTAATTTTTATAAAAAATGTGATATAATATTAATAAGAAATTATATATATAATTTTTGTATATATGAAAAAGGGAGTGAAAGTATGAAAAAACTTAAATTTCATCAAACGTTAGGTTTTAAAGTAATTTTCTATGTAACAGTGGTTATAGTTCTTGGATTTTTAATAAATGGATTTTCAACACATAGAAATATTAAAAATCTAACAGACAGATATGTAAAAAATGGAATTTTAAAACAGAGTGTTGAGAGTATAGCAACAACAATGGAAACATACAGAGTTGGGACACAGGAATTACAAAATGAAATGATGAAAGCAGCTATTGATAGACTGGAAACATTAAATGATATAGCTAAAGATATAGTGAATGTATATATTGAAAAAATGAAAAAAGGAGAGATTTCAAGCGAAGAAGCAAAGAATATTATAAAGGAACAGATAAGGATTTTAAGATATGATAATGGAACAGGATATTATTTTATTTTTGATGAAACTGGAAAAACGATAATGCATGCGGCTTCACCATCTCTTGAAGGAAAAAATCTGTCTTCTTTACAATCTAAAGATGGAAAATATATAGTAAAAGAAATGATAGAGTTATCTAAAAAAGCATATGAAAAAGGGGATAATACAGCAACTCTTCAATATGAATGGGGAAAACCTGGAGAACCTGAAGATAAAAAGTTTCCAAAAATAAGTGTAATATTCTGGATTCCTGAATTTAAATGGTTGGTTGGAACGGGAGTATATATAGATGATATTGATAAAAAGTTAGCTGAAAGAAAAAAAGAATTTTTAAATAATTTGTATAATGATTTGTATACTGCTTCATATGTAGGAGATAATACATATCCTATAGTATATACCAGAGATGGTAGGTATTTTATATATAAAGATAAATCTAAAATAGGAAAGCCAGCAACGTCTGTTGATCCAAAAACAGGTAAAAAAATAGTTGATCTGGCTATAGAAAAAGGTGAAGGTTTTTATGAATATTATTATCCAAAGTCAAAAGATTCTGATAAATTGTATAAAAAGATAGCTTATGTAAAAAGGATGAGTGGGGATTTATATGTTGTTTTAGCAGCATATGAGGATGAAATATATAAACCTTTATATGATTCAACCATGCAAAATGCAGTTATTTTAGTTGCTATACTGGTTATTTTGGTTTTTGTTATTTTTTATATAATGAAGATATTAATTACAAAGTCAATAAATATGCTGGTATTAAATATTAAAAAAATTGAACAGGGAATATTAAATGAAGAAATCAAGATTACATCAAAATCAGAAATAGGACATCTGGAACAATCTCTTGAAAATATGAGAGTATCTCTTAAAAATCTTATAGAGTCAATTATAGCCGGTAATAATGAATTAAGTATAGAGAAAAACAATGTGTTAAACGCATCTAATAAATTGAGAGAAGTAACTCAAAAGGTTGAACAAACATTAGACATTGCATTAACAGAATCAGATAATGCAGCATCTTCCATTGAAGAAACAACATCAGGAATTGAAGAGGTTGCATCAGCAGCTCAGATGGTAAGCTCGGCCGCACAGAATTTAAGTCAGAAAAGTACAGATGTAGAAGAATCAGTTAAAATTGGGGAAAAAAGTATAAATGAAATTTTAGAAATAGCATTAGAGGCTAAAAATGCAGCGATAGAAAATACAAAGAGTGTAAAGAGCTTACAGGAAAAATCAGCAAATATTGGTGAAATTGTTGATACAATTATCAGCATTGCAGAACAAACAAATCTTTTAGCATTAAATGCTGCAATTGAGGCTGCAAGAGCTGGAGAAGCTGGTAAAGGATTTGCTGTTGTTGCAGATGAAATAAGAAAGCTTGCAGAAGAAACACGAAAGGCTACAGAAAACATATCAGATCTTTTAAAAGGAATAAAAGATGAAGCTGATATGGTAAGTAAGAAATCAATAAATGTTTCTGAAATAATAGAAAGGGTTTCTTCAAAAAGTTCAGAGGTTTCAAATGAATTTACAGCGATAAAAGATGCTGTTGTAAATATAGTAAGTATGGTCGAAAGTCTTGCTTCAAGCTCCGAAGAACAGAGTGCATCATCTGAAGAAATGGCAGCTGCTATGGATCAGGCATCGAAAAATGTATTAAACGTAAATGAATATGTAAGAGAGTCAAAAGAAGAATTTATTCATATAGAGAGGAGTAGTGAAGAACTTTTGAAAACTTCTCAAACATTGGAAGACTCAGTTAAAAAACTTGAAGATTTAATAAAAAGATTTAAAATTTAAATAATAAAAAAGGGACGTTTTAAACGTCCCTTTTTTATTATCCTTCGATTATTTTTACATAAAATTTTCGCATTCTTGGACCGTCAAATTCGCAAAAATATATTCCCTGCCATGTTCCTAAAAGCAATCTGCCATTTTCTATTATAACAGTTAAAGACGGACCTATTAGTGAGGATTTTATATGAGAATCAGAATTTCCTTCCATATGTGTAAATTCCTTTAAATTAGGAATAAGCTTGCTTAAAAATGATGTCATATCATATCTTACAGAAGGATCTGCATTTTCGTTTATTGTTATTCCAGCAGTAGTATGTGGAACATGAATAATTGCAATACCTTCTTTAACATTGGATTCAGAAATATAACTTTCAACTTGAGAGGTAATATCTATAAATTCATTTCTTGTAGAAGTTCTAATATGAAATTCTTTAAGCATCTAAATCACCTCTTTTACTTGAAAAAGATATTTGTTACTATTGTATAACCATTTTCATCTTTACTAATATGAATTTTGACATTTTTCTTATCAATTTTAGCTTTTTTATAAACATAATCCCTTATCATTTTTGACATTTCATTTACATTAATATTTACATTTGTTCTTTCCATAACAGCAACATTGCCTCTGCTTTCACTTGAGACAACCCTTGTTACCTTTTCTCTCCTATTTCCAACGAGATTTTGCATTCTTTTTAAAGCAATATCTCTACTTGCTTTTTTCTTTCCGAAATTAAACCAGCCCATTCATATCACCTGCCACCAAATATCTTTTGCAGGAATCCTTTGAATCCGGTTTTTGAGGATTCTTTTAATAAAGCAAGGTCGTTTTCAATAGGATTCTCTTCACCTGAGATTCTTTTTGCTATATTCATAAAGATTTTTGAAATCTTTGATTCATCTTCCATTGTAACAGGGATTCCTTTATTCGTTGCAATAATTATTTCTTCGCTATCCGGAACAATACCTAATAATTCAACAGCAAGTCCAGACCTTATATCTTCAGGAGATAGCATTTCATTTCTATTTACCATGTGAAGTTTTACTCTGTTTACAATTAATGATATACTATCTTCATCATATTTTTCATTTTCCAATAACCCAATTACTCTATCAGCATCACTAATAGCTGTTAATTCAGGAGTTGTTACAACAATTGCGTGTTGTGCAGCAACAACAGCATTTTTAAATCCTCTCTCAATTCCAGCAGGTGAGTCAACAATTATATAATCAAAATGTTTTGAAAGTTCATTTATTATCATTTTCATATCTTCTGGAGAAATCATATCTTTATTAGCTATTTGCGAAGATGCAAGTAAGTTAAGCTTTTTTAATTGTTTGTGTTTTACAACAGCTTCAAGAGGAGATTTTCCGCCTTTTACAACATCAAGGATAGTGTAAACTATTCTATTTTCCAATCCCAATACAAGATCAAGATTTTTTAATCCAATATCCGCATCTATTAAACATACATCATATCCCAATAAAGCAAGAGAAGTGCCTATGTTAGCGGATATGGTGGTTTTTCCTACTCCTCCTTTTCCAGATGTAACAACAATTACTTTGCTTTTTTTCATATTAGCCCCCTCCAGATTGTAATTAACAAAATTTCAATTCTTATTATACAACATTTTTTCAAAATATCAAAATCTATAATTCGCAAAACATGCATTTTGCAATTTATTGAATAAATTTTATATAAAATTGAATAAAAAAGACCAACCTTTTCCAAGGTTGGTCTGTAAGAGGATATTATTCTTCAATTGAGATAGCCTGTGTTGGACATGAATCAGCTGCGTCCTGTGCGCATGGTAAATCTGTTTCTTCCATTAATGTTTCTGCTTTACCTTCGTCATTGATTTTGAATACATCTGGACAAAGGTTTTCACAAACACCACAACCGATACATGCATCTCTATCTACGAATACTTTCACGGTTAACACCTCCATATTTTAAATTTTACAAGTATATTATAACTCAAAATATAGCAAAAATTATTAAAATAATTTAACAAATTACATATTTTTTACTATATCAACAATTTTATCTACCAATTCAAGCCCTACTCTTTTTTGCGCTTCTTTTGTTGTTGCGCCAATATGAGGGGTTGCAACAACCATTGGGTGATTTAATAATTTCATTTGTATTTCTGATGTTGGAGGTTCAGTTTCAAACACATCCAATCCAGCACCAAGAACCTTTCCGTTTTCGAGGTATTTTAATAATGCTTCTTCATCGACAACTCCACCTCTTGCTGCGTTGATAATTACAACATTATCCTTCATCATTTCAAATTCTTTTTCTGAAATGAGATGTCTTGTTTTTTCTGTTAAAGGTACATGTAATGTAATTATATCAGAGTTTTTAATTAATTCTTCTAAGGATACCTGTTTTACATTATATTCTTTTTGAACTTCTTCTGGAATTTCGAAAACATCAAAAACAAGCACTTCCATATCAAAACCTGTTACTAATTTTCTTACTAATTTTCCAATATTTCCAAATCCTACTATACCAAGGGTTTTTCCTGTTAATTCAAAACCCTTTAATTTTTTCTTTTCCCATTTTCCTTCTCTTAATGTAACTGTTCCTGTTACTAAATGTCTGTATACTGAAAGCATGTATCCAACAACTAATTCAGCAACTGATAATGAATTTGCACCTGGTGTATTTATAACCTTTATTCCTTTTTCTTTTGCTGCTTCAAGGTCTACATTATCTAACCCCATACCTGCCCTTGCAATTAATTTTAAATTAGTTCCATTTTCGATAACTTCCTTTGTTGCTTTAGTTGCACTTCTTACAACCAAAACATCAAAATCTTTAACCTTTTCAATTAATTCATCTTTTTCAAAATGTTCTATTGTTATTTTTGCTTCAGGTAAAGCGGCCTTAAGTTTTTCTGTTGCTTCACTATCAAGAGGGTCATTTATATGAATCCACATATTAAACACCTTCTTTCATGAATACTTCCTGTGCAGCTTTAACGCCTACACCTAATTCAACATCAAATCCGAATTTCTTTAATGCCATTTCAAGAGCACTTATTCCAACAATTACATCGTATTTTGACATATAACCAAGATGTGCAATTCTTATTATTTTACCTTTTAAGTGATTTTGACCACCAGCAAATGTTACTCCTTCTTCATCTCTTAAATATTTTAATATTTTACCTCCATCAACACCTTCAGGAACTTTTACTGAAGTTAAAACATTTCCAGGATTTTTAGCAAATAATTCTAATCCCATTGCTTGAACTGCAGCTCTTGTGGCATCAGCCATAATTCTGTGTCTTTCCCATACATTTTCAATACCTTCTTCTTCAATCATTTGAACTGATTTTGCTAATTGATATACTAGGTTAACTGGTGGTGTGTATGGTGAATCTGGATATTTCTTTTTGTATGCTTTTAAATCAAAGTAATAATGATAATTTTTATTTTCGTCGATTACTTTCCATGCTTTATCGCTAACTGATATTAAAGCGATACCTGGAGGCATCATAAATCCTTTTTGAACACCTGTTACTACAATATCAAGATTCCATGCATCCATTTCTAATGGTTGAGCTAACATACCACTAATAGCATCTACAACCATTATTGCATTTGTATCTTTAACTATTTCAGCAATTTCTTTTATTGGATGAACTGTACCTGTTGATGTTTCACTTAATGTTGTAAATACAGCTTTTACATCAGGATTTTTTTCTAATAATTCTTTTATTGTTTCTGGTTTTACATAATCTCCCCATTCAAGGTCAACTACTATTGGATCTATTCCATAAGCTTTTGCAATTTCCATCCATCTTTCTCCGAATTTACCTGCTACAACAACTATTGCTTTATCTCCTGGATTTAAGGTATTTGCAACAGCTGTTTCCATAGCTCCTGTACCTGAAGAGGATAAAATAAATACAGGATTTTCAGTTCTGAAAATATATTTAGCACCATCTAAAGCAACCTTTTGAATTTCTAAATACTGAGGTGTTCTGTGGTGAATTGTATCCTTTGCACCTTCTAATAATAAATCAATTGGAACTGGTGTTGGACCTGGTGCCAACAAATAATTTTTTCTTATCATCTTTGCCATTTTTATATCCCTCCTTATTGGATTGTAATTTTCCATCTTATTATACCATACTTATTTTACCTCAAAAACTTTACAAAGCAACGGTTATTCTCGAAATTTATCAAATAATGAAAAATTTTTCATTATATTTGTCTTTTTTGCATTTTTCCTATTTTTTAGTATAATTAAAGATGAATTAACAAAAAGGAGGTTTTTTATATGTATGTTGAAAAAATGAAAGATTTAAACTATGATATTAAAGATACTGCAATTTTATGTGTTGATTGCCAAAATGGTTTTACTCTTAGATGTCCAGAAGAATTGCCTGTAGAAGGTACGGATGAAAAATGGATAGAAAAGGTTAATGAATTTATAGCGGAAGCAAAAGATATTGGTTATACCATTATTGCAAGTAAAGATGATCATCCTGAAAATCACAAATCATTTAATGAATGGCCACCTCATTGTATAAAAGGAACATATGGAAATGAATTATTTATAAAACATTATGATTTCCTCGTAAAAAAAGGAACAACAGAAAATACAGATAGTTATTCAGCATTTTACGAGGATATGGAAACAAAAAATGAAACAGAACTGGATAAATTTCTTAGAGAAAATAACTTTAAAAAACTTATTATTTTTGGACTTGCTGGTGATGTATGTGTCCTTGCAACAATTAAAACTGCAATTAAAAAAGGATATGATGTTGCTGTAATTGAAGATTTCATAAAAAGTGTAAATGGAAAAAGTATGAAAGAAATTTTGGACTTAGAAAAATTAAAGGTTAATATTGAAATTATTTAAATTAAAATCATATAATAAAATTATTTGAATATGGATTTTTATTTTTTTAATAATACCACTTGACTTTTTTAAAGTTAAGTGGTATTATTTATTATGTAAATAAAAATTTTTAAATTCCTGGAGGTGACATGATGAAGAAAAAACGTTTAACCAGATGTCCTGTATGTGGTGGTGATCTTGTTATTTCTGAATTTAGATGTCCAACATGTGATATTACAATAAAAGGTAGTTTCCACCTTGATGATTTTGCAAAACTTTCAGATGAACAATTATATTTTTTAAAGATATTTATTAAAAACAGAGGAAATCTTTCTGATGTTCAAAAAGAAATAGGCATATCATATCCAACAGCAAAAGCAAGGCTTGAAGGTGTTGTAAGGGCTATGGGATTTGATGAGAAAAAGAATACAGTTGATACCTTGAAAATCCTTGAAAAAATAGAAAAAGGAGAACTTACTCCTGAAGAAGCCAAAGAAATCTTAAAAGGAAAGGGGAATAAAGAATGAATGGAATCTTAACGCGGGATGGAGTGAAGAAGATTGTTATTAAAGCAGTAGGTATTGATCTTGATGTTGTTTCATCAAAAAATGAAACAAATATTTTTGAGTATGATGATCTTCCATCGGATTGTGAAATTGTTGAAAACGTAAAAGGAGATACATGGATTATCGAGGTAAAAAAAGAAGAAAATTCCTTTTTAAAGAAATTTTTTGGATTTTCAGGTGGAGTATATGGTGATGCAACATTAAAAATTTCTAAAGATATTGAAGAACTTTCAATTAATAGTGTTACCGGTGATTGTGACTGTAACGGCATAACTTTAAAAAAATTTGATATAAAAACTGTTTCTGGAGATACTGACATAAATAACTCTTCCATTGATGTAATCAATTTTTCAAGTACCAGTGGTGATCTTGATATTTCAAAAACTCCATGTAAGGTTATAGACTTTAAGAATGTTTCTGGTGATTTAAGTGTGGATTATTTAATCGAAGACTTTGAAAAGGTTTATGTAAAGAATGTTTCTGGTGATTGTGATTTAGTTATTGCTGGAAATGAAAAGGTTTATGTAAATAAAAAAACAGCAAGTGGAGATATATATTTAAAAGGTATAGATGTGGAATTTAATCAAAAAAGAGAAAATAGAATAATTGATTTTATAAGTGTTTCTGGTGATTTAAATATTGAATTAAAAAGAATTGAAAATGTTGAAAAAATAAACAAGGAGAATAATAAAGTTAATGAAAATTTAAAAGACTCTTCTAATTTAAAGGAGGAAAATATGGTATTAACAATTGAAGAAAAGAAGATTTTAGAGTTATTGCTTACTGAAAAAATAACACGTTCTTTTGCCATAGAACTTCTTGAAAGTATAGGTTATACAGAAGAAAATGCTGTTAAATTCCTTGATGAAATGCTTGGAGGGGGAAATAAATGAAAAAGGTATTACTGATTATTATGGTTATATTATCTTTTGTGATAGTATTTTCAGCAAAATATACAATTGATTTAACCTTTCTTCCTGATGAAGCAGCTGTTTGGGGAAATATGACTGTTGAATTGGAAAATGGCGAAAAACCTCAATTTATATTATATCCAAATTTGGATAGCAAAGACAATCCATATCTAAATGCATTATTTGAATCTAATAGTAAAACAAAAATGGAGATTTTAACGGTTACTGATGAGAAAAATGAACCTCTGGATTATACAATTGGAGATTATAACTCTAAATATTTGAGAAAATATCAATTGAAAAATAGCGTGTTACTTGTAAAAACAGATAAAAGGAAGATACATATCAAGTTTAAAACATATTTTGTAAAAATGAACGGTGCTGATAATGTTGCATATCAGGACATATTTATATGGCGTTTTGGATGGTATCCAATGATACTTCCAGAGAATGGCGGATATGTATTAAAAGCGCATAATATAAAAGTTAGGTTTAATTCTATTAATAATAAAGATTATATTCCTGTATTTTCTGGCAAATATATAGATGGTTATTATGTTTCAGAAGGAAAATTTCGTTCTTTTCCAATAGTGTTTGTGAAAAAAAACGTTTATAATGAATTAAAGCTTAAAGCCAGAGATTATGAAATTTCTATCTGGTATAAAAAAGGCCAGGAACAAAGAGCTGCTGTAATGGCAACGCATGTAATAAAAGCGCTTGAAATACATACAGAAAATTATGGGAAATTAAAGTATTCTCATATAAATGTAGTTCAGGATCCATATCCGGGAATGTATGGAATGGCAGCAGATGGAATGTTTTTGCTTGGGGATGGATTTTTTACCACAGCAGATTTATTATTGCCGGGATTGACTGAGCCACTTACATTTTATGTAGTATCACATGAATTGGCACATCTCTGGTTTGGAATAGGTGTTGGCGTTGATTTTTTTGACAATAATTTCATGAGTGAGGCTTTTGCAGATTATTCTGCGCATATTTCCATGTTTGAAAAGTATGATAATGATCCATTAATGAACTTTTATTTGCCAGATTTTTTAACAGAATCTCTTGTTAAAAATATGCCCAAAACATTTTCAGAAATGGATCAAAAAAGTATATTTTATTTAGAGTATTTTGATATAGAAAATGCAGTTTCTGATAACATTGATGAAATTCCATATAACTTTGCTTCCTCAATTTATTATATAAAAGGAAAAAGAGCATTATTTTCTTTAGAAGAACTATTAACCAGAAAGAAATTCACAGAACTACTTGCGAAGTATTATAAACAATATAATGAGAAAGATCCTTCAGAGGAAGAATTTTATGAATTTCTTATAAAGAATGGAGTTAAAAAAGAAATTGTATATGATTTATTTGAAAGTAAAGAGAATTTCGATCCATCAATAAAATATCAGGATAATCATTTCGTTATAGATTTAGATAATAAGCATGTTCCAGTTAGAGTTCAGGTTATAACTAAAGAGGCTACAATAGATTTTGTAACAACAGATAGTACCGTATTAAAATACGATATTTCCAATATAAAAAGAATAGATATTGATCCTGATATGCATACATTTGATGTGAATAGAAGAAACAATCATTATCCTGTAATAATAAAATCAAATTTAATTCCTGAAAATTCAAATTATTCAGATTATGATTCGTATTCTATAAATTTTGAAACAGATTATGAACCAATAAATATTTTAGAATCAAAAAGTACGGCTTATTTAGCATTTGAAGCATATCCATATTATTCTTTAGGTGTAGGATATTTTTCATTAATGAAAAAACCAAAAGATTTCTATTCATGGTTTGATAAAAAACTAATATATGAAGGTATTTATTTTATTGGTAAATACAATCCGTCACCATGGCTTTCACTTTCATCGGACTTTTCATTTGATTATATTAATAAATTTCAGGAATTTAATGTTGATTTATTATTTGCATTATCTCAAAAACTTGATATAGGATTACCTTCAAAAATATTAACAGGGAATAAAGCTTTTTATGGTGGTTTAAAACTTTTTGATTTAGAAAATTATTATGTATATACTGGATTTGAAGTTTCTGAATTATTTAATTCAGGATTATATACAAATGGTAGTTATTATTTTATGAATGAAGATAATGAATATAATTATGGAATTATTGGAAATGCAGCATATTTCTTTGATAATTATTCAAAGTTTTTTAATTCTTTCAGTATAGAAGCTGCATATTCAAATGCTGAGATGTTTAATGCGCTTAATGGCAGGGAAGTAATATTTGATGAAGAATTTCCAAATACATTTACTTTTGAATTTAGCAAGGTTAAATATTATTATGGATTGGATGTTGAATTGTTTCATCAGACTTTTTATGCTGAAAATCGTTTAAATGTATATAATCTATTTTCTTTAGGTAATGTAAATATATCATTGAATGCTTTATATAAATATACCGATGAAAAGAATTTATTAGGGACATCAATTGTATTATCGCCAAAACTTTATTTCTTAACCGATTCAATGATTCCTTTAAATTTTGAATTTGCAGGATTCTATTCTCCAGAATTAAATAAATATAATTTAACCTTATCATTAACAACAACATTGAATGTAGCTATAAGAAATTTAATACAGTAATAAATTTAATTACTTTTCTCTAATGTGGGTATTTATTATATTTAATACCTGCATTAGAGTTTTTTATTATTATGATGTATTATTTGTTTTTATTATTGATTATAAGGTGATATTTTTAATTTTTGTATATTAACTTTTATTTTCTATCTTTTTAAAATTAAACTAAGAATTATATAATTTCTATACTTAAAAAAAAATAACATCTTTTATGAAAGGAGAGGAAAAATGAAAAAGTTAGTGGTAACTTTTGTTTTTATGTTTTTTTTATCTTTTTTTTTCATTTTAAATGGATGTGTTAACCAAACTCTGAAAACATCATATCATGAAAAGAAACAAATTTTAAAAGAAGTTAAAAGTGAATGGGGGAATGCATATTTTAGAGGCACACCAAACAATTGGGGAATTACTCATATGTCTAAAATAGGTCCTCATACATGGCAAATTATAATTAAATTTAATAATGGAGATGGTTATGGAAAACCAAGATTTAAGATAGATCATTTTGGTGATTGGAAAGAAAGTTATCCCGCTAATGATTATGAAGTTGAACCTTACACCACTTATAAAATAACTTTTTATGATGATACTCATTATATAAAAGTTGAAAAATATATAAAAGCTGTAAATGGTGTAATGCTACAGGCCTTTCAATGGTATTTGCCAGAATATAATGAGAAAACCAAAAGCGGATTATGGGTAGAGTTATCAAAAAAAATTCCAGATTTAGCCTTAATGGGGATAACGGCATTATGGCTTCCACCAGCATATAAAGGGCAGGCAGGAAAAAGTGATGTGGGGTATGGAGTCTATGATTTGTATGATCTTGGAGAATTCAATCAAAAAGGTACTATTTCAACAAAATACGGAACGAAAGAACAATATTTAAAATTAATTGAAAATGCCCATTTATATAATATACAGGTTTATGGCGATATTGTATTTAATCATAAAATGGGAGCAGATAATACAGAATGGGTTAATGCAACAAAAGTTTCATGGAATAATAGGAATATTGAAATTGAAAATAAAACAATAAAAGCATGGACACTTTTTAATTTTCCAGGACGAAATAATAAATATTCAGATTTTAAATGGAGATGGTATCATTTTGATGGTGTAGATTGGGATCAAAACACTGGTGAAAAAGCTATATTCAGGTTTAATGGAATTGGAAAGGCATGGGATTGGGAAGTGGATGATGAAAATTTTAATTATGATTATTTAATGGGTGCAGATCTTGATATGGATCATCCTGAAGTTGTACAAGAACTTAAAAAATGGGGTAAATGGTATGTTAATTTTACAAAAATTGATGGATTTAGATTAGATGCTGTAAAACACATAAAATTTAGTTTTTTTAATGATTGGCTGGATTATATGAGAAATGTATTAGGAAAAGAATTATTTACAGTTGGAGAATATTGGAGTACAGATATTAATAAACTAGAAAATTATATATCAAAAACAGAAGGTAGAATGTCTCTCTTTGATGTTCCATTGCATCAACATTTTTACGAGGCATCGAATTCTGGGGGCTATTATGACATGAGAAATATTTTTAATGGAACACTTGTTCAGAAAAATCCTATAAAAGCTGTTACTTTTGTTGAAAATCATGACACACAGCCTGGTCAGTCTTTATCTTCTCCTGTACAGGATTGGTTTAAACCTTTAGCTTATGCAATGATTCTATTGCGAAAAGATGGTTATCCATGTGTTTTTTATGGGGATATGTATGGTGCTCCTGGAATAAAAGAACAATATGGGACAATTAAAAAACTTATTGAAGCAAGAAAGTTATATTCATATGGAAAGCAATATGATTATTTAGATCACCAAGACATAATTGGTTGGACAAGATTGGGAGACGAAGAACACCCAAAAAGCATGGCAGTAATACTTTCGGATGGTCCTGGTGGAAGCAAATGGATGTATGTTGGAAAGAAAAAAACAAAGTTTATAGATTTGCTGGGGAATATAAAAGAGGAAATTTGGACAAATGATTATGGATGGGCAGAATTTAAAGTTAATGGAGGTTCTGTCTCTGTTTGGGTAGAAGAATAAAATTAATATGGTCACCAAAAAGGTGACCATATTAATTTTAAAAAATAAGGTTTATTTACCAAAATAATGGATAACAAAATTTATACTATATACTATGCCAAAAAATATACCATAATACAATTTTTTATTTTTTAATTCGTCAGAAAATAAAATAATCATTATCAGTATTCCAATAAAATTTGTAAATACAAGTAATATATAAAATTTTATTTTTATTTTTAAAAGGAAGATACCTATCAATATAGAGAAGATGTTACTTATTAAAATACCTATTGCTAACTTTAATTCTTTAATTTTCAAATAGAAAAAATCAAAAAATAATTTATTTAACCATATCTCTATTACAAATGAAAAGAAAAAAATAATAAAAGAAATAACTATAATTATTTTATCTAAATATAAAATATTTATATCTATATTTTGAGCTAAATCAACAATATTTTTTTTCATTTCAGGATTATTTTGAAAATATTCAAAAATAAAAGAAATAAATATATATAATGCACCAATATAAGTTAAAAGAAAAATAATGTGTTCTTTTTTAATCACAAAATATCCCTTCCTTTTTTAAGGTTAATTCTATAAATTTATGACTATTTAAAATTCCGTGATAAGTAAATATTATTATTGTTCCTTCAGATACTCTTTTTTTTAACTCATTAAATATAATATTTTGTGTTTTTATATCAATATGAGAAAGAGTTTCATCAATTACAATTAAACTCCACACTTTTGGTATAAAAATTAATGAAAAAATTGTTTTTAAATTTGTCCCCATAGACGCTTTATAAGGAAATATGGAAAAATCATTTATATTTAATTTTTTTAAAATCTCTTTAAAGGTATTTTCTGTAATTTTTATATTATGATAATACATAAATAATCTTATATTTTCTTCTAATGTTAGCCAGTCTTCATTAAGTGAAAATTCTGGAATATACAAAATTTTTTTAAAATTATTTTTATATATTCCTTCACTAAATTCTTCTATATTTGAAAGGCATCTAAGAAATACACTTTTTCCTATTCCGTTTTCTCCTTTTAACCAATATATATTATTATAAAAAGTATAGGATACATTTTCAAAAATAACTTTATTTCCATATTTCTTAGAGCAGTTTTTAAGTTCAAGCATTTAGAATTTTCCTCCTATTATTTATTAGGATATTAAACCTTCTACAAACCCACTTATTATAATAGAAAAAATATTTATTAATAAAATGCTCTTATATTCAGAAAATATTTTTAAAATCACATTGTATTTAAATCTATAAAAATTAAGCATAAGGCAATAGGATATATAAGAATAGATAATATAATTTGGAAATTCTATAACAATATGTGGAAAAAGTTTATCAAAAGTATTATATAAACCTACTGATTTTATACCAATATAAATACTCCAGGTTGTTGAAAATAGATCAATTATCCAGAATACTGGCATTAAAGGAAATAAAAATATATAAGATATAAAATTTTTTAAATTATTTAATATAATATCAATAGCTAATTTAAAGCTATGTTTTTGTGGTATTGCATATATTTCCCCGGATAAACAAAATATCTTATCATAAAAATATATTAATTCAAAACATAAAAATAGGTACAATATTAGATAAATAGAAATATGTCTTTTTCTTGGCATACATTCACCTTTTTTTAAAAATATAATCAGATATCAGTTTATGGATATTAAATATATTTAAAATCATCAAAAAGGTAATTTTAAAGAATTCTCCATATATTTTGCGATACCCTTGGATTTTAAAAAAGATTTTACTATACATATCAGGAACTTGAAAAATTATTGCTACAAATATTATAAATGCAAACAAAAAATAATGATTTATTTTTCTTTTATTTTCAAGAGATTTGTAATAAACGAAAATATAAGATTTTACTATGTACACCATTAGTAAAAGAAGATTTATAAAAAATAATAAAATATAAAAATTTAATCCTTCAGAAAATACTATAAAAAACAAAAATAAAAATATAATAACGGTAAAAATAATTCCTATTTTCAATTCATATGAATTAAGAAACCAATTTTTATATGGACGTATTGTGGTTTTAAAAAATATATATTTACTATATTCTCTGTCAAAATTCAAAAAATTTTTTTCAAAAACTATCTCTAATTCTGCTAGTAACAAAATTATTAAAAAATATTCTGCTGAATATAATCCAAAAAAATGATAGGTAATAATTGCTCCAAAACAAACGAATATGAATTCAGCATACTCTTTTAATGGTAATCTCTTAAAAAAAAGTATTAAAGAGTGACATGAAGTAATTTTTTCTGAATAAAAAAGGTATTCTGAAAACTTTTTATCATTAATAATTATATTTTTTAATTGTGAAAACCATGTGCGATATAAAAATATAACATTAATAATAATAACAGGAATAAAAAATAATATGTTTATTTTTAAAATATACAATAAATAAAGAAAAACAAAAACTATAAGTATATACTTTTCCTTCTTTGTATATATTTTCACAAAAAATAAGGTAATTTGAAGTAAAAAATTAATTAACAAAAATAATAGTTTTTTATAATCATTGTAATATAATAAAAATAACAATATATTTGAAATAATAAATATACTGCTAAAAAGATTCAATCTTAAAAAAGTAAATATAACATATTTAGCAGTAACTTCCCTGGATACTAAATAATGTACATTTCTATACTGTTTTAATAGTGAAATAATATTAGGAAAATTATAGTCAAATAATAGAAATGAAAAAAAATAAATTATTAAAAAATTATTTTTATCTAGAAGAAAAATATATAGAAAAAAAGAACTTAAGATCATGAAAATATATATGAACAAAAAAATAAAGGAGTTTATAAATGTATCTTCAACTATTTTAAAATTATTTATCCAATATTTTATGAGTAATTTGATATTTATCTCCTCCTTGAAAAGGGAAGAATGATTAAATCATTCTTCCCTTTTTAATTAAAAAAGATTACCACATAGTTGCATATCTTTTGCCATATTTTTTTATCATTTTTTTTGCAACAGCAACAAGTCCTGCTGTAATTGCTCCTGCTCCAATAACTGCTGTAATAATTGAAATAATTGTTGTTACCGTTGAAAATGTATCAATGATATCTATAACCTTTTCAGCTGCATGTTTTGAGATTCCAAGCATAGATGCTAAATTAATACTTGAAAAAGTAAAAAAGACACTAAAAAGACTAAGGGTTATAAAAATTTCTATAAAAAATATATTTTTATTCTTCATAAGACTCCTCCTCCTTTGATTAAGTATTATATTAAAGTTTGAGAAAATGTTTTCAAAGAGTTTTTATAATATAATTAAGAAAGTTCTATCGTATATTTCATCTGGTACCAGAAGAACTCAGCCGACTGAATGCAAATGTCAACTAATAACTTTTGACCCCCTGGGGTAAAAAATTGACCTCTTACTTATAATATTGATTTGAATAACGGTTTTTAAAGATTTTTTTCTGTAACTATATCCATTTATACCAGCTATTATAATAATATCATTGATAATATTGTGAAATTTATAACTAATAATTCATAATAAAACCTAACAAATATATATTTTTAATATTTGTTACACTATAATCAAAAGATATTAGTTTTTAATTATTTATTTCACAATCATTATATCAAAAAGAAAAAAAGATATCAATATATAATGTGAAATCCGAGTAAAATTATAATTAATTTTTCTTTTTTTGTCGCATATTTAGAACAACAAACCTCTTTGCTTGATTTAGCAAAGAGGTTTGTTTTCAGTCTATCAGACACATAATATATGGCTGTTTTCTTTTTATAACTTATTAATTAGTTCTCTTTCTATATATTTAAAGCCTTTTTCCCAGAATTCTTTTTTAGTAATATCAATATCCAGTTTTTCAAGTAATTTTTCTGGAGCTGCATTTCCACCGCTGGATAATAATTCTTTATATTTCGGGATAAATGCTTTTCCTTCTTCAAGATATTTTTCATATAATGCAATTACAAGAAGATTTGCAAAGTTATATGCATATACATAGAATGGTACTGCAAGCATATGAGGTATTGTGCTCCATTCGTATTTGTATTCTTCAGGGATTTTTACAGAATCACCAAACATTATTTTTAATTCTTTTTCATATAATTCTGACAATTCTTCCCATGAAGCCATTCCATTTTCATCAATCATTTTGTGTGACTGTATTTCGAATCTAGCAAACATGTTTTGCCTGAACATTGTTGCGAACATATCCTCTATTTTTGAAGCTATAAACATCTGTTTTTCTTCGCCTTCTAATTCCTTTAGTAATTTGTCCATTACGAGCATTTCGCCAAATACAGAAGCTACTTCTGCCATTGTTAATGGTGTATGATAATTTAATAATGACTGTTTTGAAGATAATGTCCCATGCACACCATGTCCTAGTTCATGTGCTAATGTCATTACATCTCTCATGTTTCCTGTATAGTTGAGTAATATAAATGGTTTGTAGTTAGGAATATTATATGAACAGAATGCTCCACCACGTTTTCCAGGTTGAATTTCAGAATCAATTCTGTTTTCATCAAAGAATGATTTTACAATATCCCCAATCTCTTTGTCAAATTCATAGTAGGCATCAAGTACCAATTTTTTTGCATCTTCAAAGGATATTTCCTTTTTTACCGGTTTTAATGGTGCATAGATGTCAGCAAGGGTTATATCGTATCCAAGGAAATCTCTTTTCCATTTATAGTATTTATGAACAATAGGTGTTTGCTCTGTGGTTACATCTATTACCATTTTTACAATTTCATCTTTAACCTCATTTGCCATATTTCTCATGGAAATTGGTTCTGGATAGTTTCTTAATTTGCTTTCTGTATCGTAATATTTTGCAACTGAATTAAATGTGCTTTCTAATATGATTTTATCCTTTTCATATCTTTCAAAGAACATTTTCATTGCTTTTTGTCTTAAATCTTTGTCAGGATGTTGTCTTAATGAACGAATTTCAGCACCTGTCATTGTTTTTAATTCACCGTCAATTTCAATTTCAAATGTATATGAGGAAACTAATTTTTCATATAACTTGCTAAATGCTCTTCTTCCAGCAGGTTCTAAAGCAGATAAAGCTTTTTCAGCGTCTTCACTTAAAACATGAGGTTTTTCTTCAATTAATACTTCAAGTACATGTTTATACTTTTCTAATTCAGGTGAATTTTTTAATTCTTCAAGCTTTTCAAGTGAATGGCTTAATAATACAGGTTTCCAGAATGAAAGTTCCATTTCTCCTTTTGTAAGGTAATCCTGTCCCATAGCAACTAATTTTTGAGCTGTTTTATCCTGAGTATTTGCAGAGTATAATAAACTTGCATATTGCATTGCAAAATATGGTTTTTCAATAAGTTTTTCCAATTCTTCAAGAAAATTTTTAACCTCTTTAGCTGATAATTCTTTTGAAGAAAGTATAGGATAATATTTTTCTTTTAACTTTTTTGCTCCTTCAAGCGCATTTTCAAAATCCTTTTTAATTTGTTCATTTTCTGGTGAATCATAGAAAAAAGTTAAATCCCACTTCATTTTCACACCTCCTGAAATTTAATTATTAAATCTTTTTTTATTTTTATAGTATATAGGATATATTATACCAAGAAATATGGAAAATATGCTAACGCTATATAAAACAAAAGAGACGTTATTTCCAAAAATTGCAGCATATCCACTGGATATGAAATTTCCTATAGCCCAGGCAAATCCCATTGATACCGATGAAGCAAAACTTTTATTTTTAGGCATTAGACTCTGTGCCTCAACAATATTTGCTGACATTGTTAAAAATCCAAAGGCATCAAATAATGCAAAGGCTATTATTCTTAAAAATGATGTATCAACCATTAATAATAATATACCGGCAATACCCATTCCAAGGAAACCAATTAAATTTATAAACCTAATACCTATTTTTTCCATTAATTTTGTTCCATAGAAATTGGTAAACATTCCGATAATCATACCAATACTTAAAGTAGCACCACCTACAACAAGACTGGCACCGTGCAAATTAACGTATATAGGTACAAATGTATGGAATATATCCATTACAAAACCTCTTAGGGTTACCATTAAAAAAATAGGAATTAATGTAAGTGCTTCAGAAAGTTGAGGGAATCTTTTTTCTGCTATTTGTTGTTTTTCATATTTCCATAATTTTTTATATAAATAAGGAATAAATAATAATGCTATAAGCCCAACGTAATAGATTTTTTCAAATCCAACTATGCTGAGATACATTGTAATAAATATTGGTCCCATTGCAGCTCCAAATGTTCCAAATACTGAGAACCAGGCAATATGATGTCCTTTGTTCTCTCTTCCTGCAAAACTGGCACCAATAGGATGAAAAGCAGAATTAAACAATCTTGTAAAAAATATTACTATCAGTGAAATCCAGAAACTGTTTACAAATCCTAAGATAGAAATCAATATTATTTCCATTATCAATATAGAAATAATATATACACCATCGCGTTTTCTCCTATCAAAATATAATCCAAAAAATATTTGCAAAATCGATGACAATGCACCTATTAAAGAAAGTAAGCTTGTAAATGTTCTACTGTCAATATTATATCTTTCAATGAAGTATGGACCTAACGGTTTAAAGAAAGAGTTTAAAAAGTCGGCTAAAAAATGAGCAATTGAAATGGCGAAAGTCACTGTATCACCCCTTTGTTAGTTTTACGAACAAAATTATACCACAAAAATTAAAAATTGTCCAATAATTTATTATATATATAATGCGGCTACAAATGTAGCCGCATCATAAATAGTATTACTTTATTGAATAATTTGGCGATTCTTTGGTGATGGATATATCATGAGGATGACTTTCTTTCATACTTGCAGCTGTGATTTTTATAAATTCTGCTTTTTCATGCAATTCTGCAATATTTTTTGCGCCTATATATCCCATTCCAGCCTTTAATCCGCCAAGCAATTGATAAATTACTTCTTTTGCTTTTCCTTTATAAGGCACCATTCCTTCTACACCTTCTGGTACCAGCTTTTCTGTTTCTTCTACATTGCTCTGGAAATATCTATCTTTACTGCCTCTTTTCATTGCTCCAATTGAACCCATTCCTCTATATGTTTTGTATTTCCTTCCCTGATAAAGTATAGTTTCACCGGGAGCTTCTTCTGTTCCTGCAAATAAACTTCCAAGCATTACGGTATTGGCACCAGCAGCCAATGCTTTTACTATATCTCCTGAATATCGTATTCCCCCATCGGCTATTACAGGTATATTATGTTTTTTTGCAACGCTAACTACATCCATTATTGCTGTTAATTGCGGAACACCTATGCCAGCAACTATTCTTGTTGTACAAATAGAACCGGGACCAATTCCTACTTTTACAGCATCTGCACCGGCTTTTATTAAGTCTTTTGCTGCTTCTGCTGTTGCAATGTTTCCAGCAATAATAGGTACTTCAGGATATTTGCTTTTTATTTTTTTCAATGTCTCCAGTATATTTTTTGAATGACCATGTGCTGAATCGAGTACCAATACATCAACACCTGCTTTTATAAGAGCTTTTGCACGTTCTAACCCATCAGAAACCCCAATTGCTCCACCAACTAATAATCTTCCCTTTTTATCTCTTGAAGCATTTGGATGTTCAACTACGGATATTATATCTTTTATTGTTATTAAACCAATTAATTCATTATTTTCATTTATAATAGGTAATTTTTCTATTTTATTTTGATGAAGTATTTCTTTTGCCTCAACTACTGTAATGTGTGGCCCTGCGACAACAAGGTCTTTAAAAGGTGTCATTAATTCTTTTGCCTTTTTTGATGTGTTTTTTTCAAAACGCATATCTCTATTTGTCAATATTCCCAATAATTTATTATTTTCATCTACAACAGGTAATCCCCCTATTTTGTATTCAGCCATTAATTTTTCCGCTTCGTATATTGTTGTGTCTGGAGTTATTGTTATTGGATCGTATATTATGCCATTTTCCGCTTTTTTTACCTTTTCTATTTCATGAGCCTGTTCTTCTATAGTTAGATTTTTATGAATTATACCAATACCGCCTTCATGGGCTATTGCTTTTGCCATTAAGCCTTCAGTTACTGTATCCATTGCTGCTGAAAGAAAAGGTGTGTTTAAATATATATCTTTAACAAGTATGGATTTTGTTTCAATTTCCGAAGGAATTACTTCACTGTATTTTGGTAATAATAATACATCATCAAATGTCAATCCTTCTCTAAACATTTTATCGCTCCTTTCTATTCCCATTCAATTGTTGCCGGGGGTTTTGAGGTTATGTCATATACAACTCTTCCAACACCATTTACTTCATTTACAATACGACTTGAGGCTTTTTCAAGTATTTCAAAAGGGATTTTTGACCAATCAGCAGTCATTCCTTCTACGCTATCTACAGAGCGTATTGCAAGCACATAATCATAACTTCTTTCATCGCCAACAACGCCAACGCTCTTTATTGGTGTTAAAACAGTAAAAGCCTGCCATACTTTGTTATACCAGTTAAACTCTTTTAATGTTTCTATAAATATATGGTCCGCTTTTTTTAATATATTTAGCTTTTCTTCTGTGATTTCTCCAATTATACGTATTGCCAATCCTGGACCAGGAAATGGATGTCTGTATAATATATGTTCAGGTATTCCCAATAATTTTCCAACTTCTCTTACTTCATCTTTGAAAAGATTCCTTAAAGGTTCTATTATTTTAAATTTCATATCTTCCGGCAATCCGCCTACATTGTGGTGGCTCTTTATTTTTGCCGTATTTTTTCCTGATGCGGCACTTTCAATTACGTCAGAATATATAGTTCCCTGAACGAGAAATTCATATTCATTAGTTGCTTCGTTTTCAAATACGCGTATAAACTCTTCTCCTATTATTTTTCTTTTTTTTTCAGGATCAGTAACACCGCTTAATTTAGATAAAAATCTTTTTTGTGCATCTACAACTGTAAGATTTATACCTAATAATTCATTGAATATCTTTTTTACTTCAATTTCTTCATTTAATCTCATTAATCCGTGGTTTACGAACACTGCTTTCAATTGTTCCCCTATGGCTTTGTGTACCAATACTGCAGCAACAGAAGAATCTACTCCGCCAGAAAGTGCAATGATGGCTTTTGAATTACCAACTGTTTCTTTTATTTCTTTTATTTTATTTTCGATGAGATTTTCAAGAGACCAGTTTTTTTCCAGTTTTGCAATTTTAATGAGGAAATTTTCAAGTATTTCAAATCCAAATTCTGTGTGTTTTACTTCTGGATGAAATTGAATCCCGTAAATTTTTTCAGAAAACTTTACAGCAGCATTTATACCATTATAAGTAGTAGCAATAATTTCGCTTCCTTCTGGAAGTGCAACAACAGAATCGCCATGGCTCATCCAGGTTATAATCTTTTCCGGTATTTCTGAGAATAATACGTTATTGCTTACTTTTATTATTGTTTTTCCATATTCAGAAACTTCTGTTTTCTCAACTTTGCCCCCAAGTTTTTTTGCCAATGCCTGCATTCCATAACAGATTCCCAATATTGGAACATCTAACTTGAATATCCAATCAGGAATTTCTAACGCATCCTTATCGTTAACGCTTTTTGGACCTCCAGATAGTATAATAGCTGTTATATCTTCTAAATTGGTGATTTCAGCGTCATGTGGAGCAACTTCAGAGTAGATTTCCATTTCTCTAATACGTCTTGCTAATAGTTGTGTATATTGCGAACCATAATCAATAATCAATACTTTTTTCATAGGCACCTCCTATAAAAATAATGCACCTCTCAGGAAAAGAGGTGCATTATATATTATTATATATATTAAGCTCCCCTTTTCCTATAGTCAGATGGTTTACGGCCATCTGGTAGAGACTTCCGGACCATATTACCGGAATTATATAGGAAAAGAAAAATTCCAGAATATTTAATTTTTTCTGTATTTTAACAGATAAAAACGTTATTTTTTTTGCTTTATAATTAATACTCTGTTAATTGATTTTCTTTATATAGACCAGATATTCAATATTACCGTCTTTACCTCTAATTGGCGATTCTACCATTCCTTTTATTTCAAATCCATTTTCAATTAATGAATTAAAAACCTTTTTTATAGCTTCTTCTCTATATTCTTCCTTTTTAACTATACCTTTTGATAATTTTGATGGTTCCAATTCAAATTGAGGTTTTATGAGTATTATTCCCTCTGCATTATTAGCAGTAATTTCTTTTATTGATGGAATAATTTTTGTAATTGAAATAAAAGAAACATCACTGGTAAAAAATTCTACAGATTCAAAATCTTCTTTTCTAAGGTATCGAGCATTTGTGTTTTCCATTAAAACTATTTTTTCGTTATTTCTTAAGCTTTCATGAAGCTGATTTGTTCCTGAATCTATACAGTAAACTTTTTTTGCACCATTTTCCAGTAATACCTGAGTAAATCCTCCTGTAGAGGAACCAATGTCTACACATATTTTGTTATTTATTTTAGGTTGAAATTCTTTAATAGCCTTTAATAATTTATATGCAGCTCTGCTTACGTATTTTTCTGTTTCTGTAATTTTTATTGTAGCATTTTCATCTACTTTTTTAGATGGTTTTGTAATTTTTTGATTATTTACATAAACCTTTCCTTCTTTTATAAGCCTTTGTGCTTTTTCACGTGAATCAACGTATTTATTATTAACTAAAAATATATCCAATCTAATTTTTCCATCACCCTTTCTATAAAATTCAAGATTTTTCAATAAGCCTTTTATTAAATTATATCATACCGTGCTTAAAATGAAATGAGGCTTTTTATTCAAAGCCTCATTTGCAATAATTTTATTATTCCTTAAATACCTTACACAATTCAGGGACAATGTCTATAGAAACTGCAGCACCTTCCGGGAAAATCTTTTTTTGTCCAGGATTATCAATTTGAACCATTATTTCACCGTATTCTGTATCAATAAATGATTCTACAGTATTTCCGAGATATACATTTATTTTTATCCTTCCTTCTATTAACCCTTCTTTTTCTTCTTTTAAAATTAGAGACTCTGGTCTTGCCATTAAAACACCTTTATCTCCGCTATTTAACTCTTTATCATACTTTTTCATAATTAATTTTCTTCCTTTAAAATCAATTACTATATTGTCATTTTCTTTTCCTATTACATCAACTGTAAAAAAGGCAACCTTCCCTATAAATCCGGCTACAAATTTAGAGATTGGATCTTCATATATTTCAACAGGTGTTCCAATTTGCATAATTTTTCCATCTTTCATTACTATTATTCTGTCAGACAAACTCATTGCTTCAACACGATCATGCGTAACATATATAGCTGTAATTCCTAATTTTCTCTGTATTTTTTTAATTTCAATTCTCATTTGTTCCCTGAGTAAAGCATCTAAATTGGAGAGTGGTTCATCAAGGAGCAATATAGCCGGTTCTACTATAATTGAACGTGCCAGCGCAACCCTTTGTTGTTGTCCTCCTGATAGTCTTGATGGTGCCCTTGATGCTAAATCCTTTAATCCAACCATTTCAAGCGCTTCAAAAACACGCTTTTCTATTTCTTCCCTGGATAATTTTCTTAATTTCAAACCATATGCTACATTGTCAAATACTGTCATATGTGGAAACAATCCATAACTCTGGAAAACAGTTGCAGTATCTCTTTTATTAGGAGGTAGGAAAGTTACGTCTTCATTTCCTATATATATTTTTCCTTTCGTTGGTAATTCAAATCCGGCAACCATACGCAATGTAGTAGTTTTTCCGCAACCAGAAGGTCCAAGCAATGTAATGAGTTCTCCTGGTTTTATTTCAAAGGTAGAATTGTTTACTGCTATTACCTCTGTATTATTTTTCCTGTCCTTGAATATTTTAGTTACATTTTCCAATCTTAAGGATACCTGTTTTTTCTTCATAATTTTCACCTCTCACCGGAAACGGTTTTTTCAAGTGTTTCACTTTGTCTTACTATTAATCGCATTAATCCGAAGGCTATAAGCACTATAATGATTAATGTTGTTGCAAGAACACTGGCTAAACCAAATCTCAGATTTTCTGAGAAATTATATATCAAAACAGTAATGTGATACCATTTTGCTGATATTAAGAATATTACAGCACTAACAGCTGTCATTGACCTGACAAATGTGTAGGATAAACTTGAAATAAATGCAGGCCTTAATAATGGCAATACTATAGTTTTAAATACCGTTGGTACATCGGCACCAAGATCTTGAGCAGCCTCTTCTATTGATGGATCTATTTGTCTTAATGCTGCAACTCCGCCTTCAACGCCAACAGGCAATTCCCTGATAATATAATTTATAACTATAATAGCTCCTGTTCCTACTAATATTAATGGTGGTTTATTAAATGCAAGAATATAACTGATACCTATTAATGTTCCAGGAATAGCAAATGGAGCCATTATAAGTATTTCAAATATTCTCTTTCCTTTAAAGTTTTTTCTAACAAGAATTAATGCTGTGAGCATTGCAAGAATTCCAGCAAGAGGTGTTGCAATTGTTGCAAGCGTTACAGTGTCTGTAATTGCATCTTTACCTCTTTGAAGAGCCTCTTTGATGTTTTCGAGTGTAAATGTATAATCAATACCCCAATTTCTCACGAAACATCCAGCTACAATTGTACCGTATAATGAAATCAAAAATACCACTATTAATACCATTAAGGTTACCAAAGTTACTTTAACAGTTTTTGATACCAATTCAGTAATACGTGGTGAAGGTTTTCCTGTTACGGTAACAAATGATTTTTTTGATACCCAGAATCTCTGAACAAGAAAAGCAGTAATGGTTGGCATTAATAACAACAATGATAATGCTGCACCATTTCCCAATCTATTCATACCAGTAACTTCAAGATAAGCCTCAACAGAAAGTACTCTATAATTTCCAGATAATATCAATGGATTTGCAAAATCAGCAAGTGAATTGGTAAATACAAGAAGCCAGGCGCTTAATATTCCTGGTACTGACAACGGTAATGTAACCGTTAAGAATGTTTTTAATTTTGATGCGTTTAAATCAAGTGCAGCATCTTCCAATGTTGAATCTATTGCATGAAGTATTCCTGCCATTGTTAAATAGGCTATTGGGAACATTCCCATTGTTTGAACAAGGGTTAATCCCGTTAAACCGTATATACTAAAATTTTGCAAATGCAATATTTTTTTTGTGATAAGTCCATTGTTTCCAAATAGCAATAATATGGATAATGTTAAAGAAAATGGTGGAGAAATAACAGGTAATGTAGCCATTGTGCTGAAAAATTTCTTTCCTTTTATAGATGTTCTTGTTAAGGTAAATGCAAATAGAAAGCCTATTAATGTTGAAAGTGTGGCAGTTGAAATACCAAGTTTAATACTTCCCCAGAAAGCCTTTAAATATTGATCAGTGGTGAGTATTTTTTTCCATATTTCCATGGAAAACTCACCGTTTTTTATAAATGTAAGCCTTACTGCTTCGAAAAGAGGATATGCAGTGAATATACCTACAATAACAAATAATCCTAATATAATAAAATTCATTACAGGATCTCTTGAAAAGAGAATAATCCCATATACTAAAACAAATGCCATAATTATTGAAACAGCAAAAATATTTAATAGTCTATAGAATTTTAAATATCCTTCCATATTAAAAAACATTATTCCTATTCCTACTATATCATACTCAGAAGTTAATATTGGGGCAAAAACTATCTTATACTGCGAATTATCTAACGAATACATATTATCCGTTAAAAAGTATTCGCTATATACAGCACTTTCTAATCCTTTTTCAAAAATAGGATCGGAAAGTTTAGATTTATAAAATTCATAAAATTCTTTATCTTTATAAAACTCTGTAGTTTCCTCAAATTGAGGAAGACCTTTTATATATATAATTCTTATATTTTCATAATTATTTTCGACGTTAGAAATCCATGAATCAATATCCTCTGTTTTATCAGAAACAGAAGAAAATATTATCTTTCCAGTTTCAAGAATATTATCATTTATTATTTTTGTATATGAATCCTTTATGCTGGAGAATATCCATATATCTGCAGAAGCAACAATAAGTAAAAATAATAGAAAGTATATTATCTTCTTTTTTGTGAACATATTTTCAACTCCTGAATATTATTTTAACCAGACGGCTATATGCCGTCTGGTAGGTTTAATTTTTACTTTGCACCAATTTCTTTATTCCATCTTTCTACTAATCTTTCTCTGTTTGCAGCATCCCATACAAAATTCTGATTTACAATTCTTAAATCGTCAATGTTTAAAGGAGCCTTATCCTTTGGAGCAAGTTTTGATACAGGAATTACAAACCATTTTGCTATCATAGCCTGTGCTTCTTTTTGAAGCATCCAGTTATATAATTTCTTTGCATTTACTGGATTTGGTCCGTTTTTAATTAATGACATTGAAGCAAGTTCAAAACCTGTTCCTTCTTCTGGTACTGTAACCTTTAATGGAGCACCGTTTGCGATTAATTTAAATAAATCATGTGCATAACCTATTGCAAATGGAATTTCACCTATAGCAGCCTGTTTTCCACCAGCTGAACCTGATTTTGTATATTGGTCTATACTTCTATCAAGATGATGTAAGAACATAAATGTTAATTCTTCGTCTTCATGGAATAAATGATAAATTGTTGTAATAACATTATATGCTGTTCCTGAAGTATTAGGATTTGCAACCCTTACAAGTCCTTTGTACTTTGAATCAATAATATCAAACCATCCTTTTGGTGCTTCTAAACCTAATTCCTTTGCTCTTTCTTCATTTGTAGCAAATGCAAGTACACCTATATATAAACCAATCCAATAATTTTCTGGATCTCTAAACTGTGCAGGTGTATATTGTGCAAGAGGTGATTTGTAAGGTGTGGTTAAACCCTTTTGTTTTGCTTCAACGTGTCCAAGACCTACTCCTCCTACCCAAATTGATGCTTGTGGATTTTCTCTCTCAGCTTCAAGTCTTGCTACTGTTTCACCTGTGGATAATCTTACCCATTCTACTTTTATCCCTGTTTCTTCTTCAAATCTGTCAAATAATTCCTTGGCAAGCGGTTCTTCAAGCGTTGTATAAGCCTTTACCACATTTGCTGAAAATACCATAATGCCAACGATTAACAAAACTACCAAAAAAATACTCTTTTTCATAAGAACACCCCCTGTGATGTGATGGTTTAATTATTCTTTATTATCCATGCAGCTTTTTTGCTGAAATATAATTTTATTTCTTTGCCAATTGGTGGGATTTCATTTTCAATAGGATTAAAGAGTACTATATCTATTGTTTGACCATCTTTTAATTCCACTTGATACTCTACATGCGCACCAAGAAATACCAACTTTTTTATAATTCCGGTTATATTGTTTTCCTTAGGCTCTGTATTTATAGCTTCAGGTCGTAAGGCAATTAATACGGAATCATTTATACTGAATTCTTCACCACCAATTCCTGTAAAACTTTGATTAAGCGATTCATTGAATATGACATATTCATCATCTTTTTTTTCTATAACCTTGCCTTCTATGAAATTAACCTTTCCAATAAAATCTGCAACAAATTTGTTTTTGGGTTTTGAATATATTTCAAGAGGATTCCCAACCTGCATAATTTTTCCCTGATTCATTACAACAATAACATCTGAAATGCTCATTGCTTCTATTTGATCATGAGTTACGTATATACTGGTAATATTGAGTTCCTTTTGTATTCTTCTAATTTCAGAACGCATACTTTCACGAAGTTTGGCATCAAGATTTGAAAGTGGTTCATCAAATAACAATACCTTTGGTTCCATAACAAGACTTCTTGCAAGTGCAACACGCTGTTGTTGACCACCGGAAATTTGGTCAGGTCTTCTGTTTTCCATGCCTTCAAGATTGGTTAATTCTATTATTCTTTTCACTTTTTCAGTTATTTCATTTCTTGATAATTTTTTTAATTTTAAACCAAATTCTATATTTTCTTTTATAGTCATATGAGGAAATAACGCATAGCTTTGAAACATCATAGAGATATCTCTCTTGTTTGGTGGCATATTGGTAATATCCTCTCCATTGAGAAATATCCTTCCATTGGTAGGAATTTCAAATCCTGCAATCATCCTTAATGTAGTGGTTTTTCCACAACCTGAAGGCCCTAAAAAGGTTACCAATTGCCCTTCTTCTACTTTTAGATTAAAATCATTTACAGCAACTGTTTCTGTCCCTTCGCTTTTAAATATTTTATAAATATTCTTTAATTCTAAACTCATGGGTTATACACCTGCCTATTCTGAAGCAAAATTTTCATTCATCAGAGAAACTTTATTTTTTAAGAATACCTTTAATAGGGAAATAAATATTATAATTATCATTATTAAAATTACAGAAAATGCACATGCTTCTGATAATCTTCCTGAATCCGTTTGGCTTAATATTTGAACAGTCATTAAATTCCAATCCGCAGAAACAAGGAATATAGCAGCACTAATTGCCGTCATTGCCCTCACAAATGAATATACAAGAGCTGAAAAAAATGCAGGAACAATGAGAGGTAAAGTAATCTTTGAAAATACCTGTCTATCATTAGCTCCAAGTGTATATGCAGCCTCTTCTATTGCCGGATCTACCTGATTTAAAAGTGAAATTCCAGATTGAATACCTACTGGCACATATCTAAATATAAAATTCAATACAAGTATCGCAAAAGTCCCTGTTAATAACAATGGCTTTGAATTAAATGCTAATATATATCCAATACCAACTACAGTTCCCGGAACTGCAAAGTTTAATAACGAGACAAACTCCAAGGTTCTTTTACCGGGAAATGTTTTTCGTACAATTAAGAATGCAATAATCATTCCAAGTAATGCAGAAATAGGAGTGGAAGTTAAAGCAATTGTAAGCGTATCTTTAATAGCTTCTCTTCCAACGTCAAATACATATTTAAAGTTCTCCAATGTAAATTCATTATTCATACCCCATATTTTTGTAAATGCACCCCAGAAAATGGTTACATAGATTAATAATATGAATAATGAGACTATCATGCACAGGGAAAATAATACCCATTTTGCACCTTTGCTAACGCTTTTTAATTGAGATGTATTTGGTTTTCCGGTAACAGTAATATATTTTTTCTTTCCTATCCAGTATTTTTGTATGATAAAGGCTATTAAAGAAGGTAATAATAACCATACAGCAAGAGCTGCACCGCTTCTCAAATCGAACATGCCGGTTATTTGAAGATATGCCTGAACAGAAAGAATAGGAAATCTTGAACCAGCTAATATTAAAGGATTACCAAAGTCTGCAAGCGATTCTATAAATAATACAAGCATTGTACTGGCTATTCCCGGAATAGATAATGGAAGAACAACCTTAAGGAATACCTGTAATCTTGTTGCTTTTAAATTAAAAGCAGCATCTTCCAGTGTTGGTGAGATTGTTGAGATTACACCATCTAAGGTTATAAAGGCTACAGGGAAAAAAGTAATTATTTGTGCTATTAATAATCCCCATAATCCATAAACAGGGAAGGTTCTTATACCAAAGATTTTTGCAGTAATTAAACCATTAAAACCAAAAAGCATTATTATTGACAATGCCCCTATAAATGGTGGGAAAACCATTGGAATTACTGCAATTGTTCTGAAAAACCGTTTAAAAGGTATATCTGCCCTGTTTATTGTATATGCATATAAATATCCTATTAATGTTCCTAAAATAGCTGTTAAAGAGGCTACAAGAATACTGTTTCTAAATCCCTGTTTCATATAATCATTGGATAACATATCCTTATATGTCTGCAATGAAAAATTGTTTTCATTATCTGTAAAGCTTATTATAAAGACCTTCAATAATGGAAAAATTATAAATATAAATAGCGATATAAATATTAGAATAAGCAATATAATTAATGAAGGGTTCTTCAGCATATTTTTGAATTTATTTGAAAACTCTTGATTAGCGATATTCATTAAAATCCCTCCAAAAAAAGGGGGAGATTTCCCCCTTTTTATTAAATTACTTTACAGGTAATACCTCTTTTATCCATCTATCTACAATTCTCTTTTTATTCTGTGCAGCCCAGTTTTCATCAACACTGATTAATTTTATAGTTGATAATGGTTGTAATGTTCCAAAATCAACGTCTGGTCTTACAGGATAGAAGAAAGTTTTTGTATCAACAATTGTTTGCTGACCTTTTTTTGAAAGTAACCAGTCAACAAGTACTTTTGCTTCATATTTGTGTTTTGCACCTTTTACAATTGATACACATGCTGCCTCATATGGAACGCCTTCAACAGGGAATACAACTTCTATAGGATAGCCCTGTTCTTTAAACTGGAAGAATGCAGGTGTAAATTGAATTCCCAATCCTGCCTGACCTACACCTACTGATTTTGAAGGACCTGTTCCACTTTGTGTATATGACTGAACGTTCTTTGCTAATTTCTTTAAATAATCAATCATGCCATCTTCTCCATAAATTTCAATAAGTCCTGTGATAAATGCATATGCAGTACCTGAAGTCTGAGGACTTGGATATTGAATCATATTTCTATATTCTGGCTTTAATAAATCCTGCCAGCTTTTTGGCATATCTGCCTTTATCTGTTCCAAAACCTTTAAATTAATTCCAATACCAAGAGGATTCATATAGAATGCGTGATAATAACCTTCGATATCATAGAAATTTGGAGCTATTCCATAAATGCTGGTTGTTTTATAAGCTTCTGTAAGCCCTCTTTCTTTTGCAATAATATGATTTGGCATTGGAGCTCCAAACCATACGTCTGCCTGTGGATTCTTTTTTTCTGCTTCAAGTCTTGCTAATGCAGGTCCAGAAGAAAGGAATATATATTTTACTGTAATGCCTGTTTCTCTGGAAAATGCGTTTAAGATTTTTCTTGCATTTGCCTCATCAACACTACTATAAATAATCAGTTCAGCAAATGAAACAGTTAAAGCGAAAATCAAAAATAATACTAACATCAATCTTTTCATCAGTAATACCCCCTTATGTAGAATATGAAATAACATTCTACTATTATATTAAATAAAAAAATCATCAAAATATCCACAAAATTGTATTAAAAATGTAACAAAATTTTATGTGATGAATTTTGAATATATAAATTAATATTTATATACATATATATATTTTTGTATTAGATTTCTTTGCATTTGTGTAATATAATTAAGAATATGAGAATATTAGAAATATTTAAAATTCTAAAGTAAGGGGGAAGATAATTATGGATATAAAAAATGTAACTATTATTGGTGGAGGTGTTTTAGGTTCCCAAATAGCTTGGCAGGTAGCATATAAGGGATTTGATGTAATTGTTTATGATATTAATGAAGATGCTTTAGAGAAATCAAAAAATTTTCATAAAGGATATGCACAATATTTTCTAAAAAATAAAGGGGCAACTTCAGAAGAAATTGAAGCAACTTTTTCAAGGTTAAAATATACTACAGATCTTAATGAAGCAGTAAAAGAAGCTGATCTTATTAGTGAATCTGTTCCAGAAGTATATGAAATAAAAAAGGATATTTATCAAAAACTTGCTGCTGTTGCACCAGAAAAGACTATTTTTACAACCAACTCTTCAACTATGTTGCCTTCACAATTAGTGAACTTTACAGGAAGGCCAGAAAAATTTCTTGCTTTACATTTTGCCAATCCGGTTTGGGAAGCAAATATTGGAGAGGTTATGGGTCATGAAAAAACATCAAAAGAAGTTTTTGATACGGTAGTTGAATTTGCTAAAGCCATTGGAATGGTCCCAATTCCATTGAAAAAAGAACAAAGTGGATATGTTTTAAATTCGCTTCTTGTACCTTTATTACATGCAGCTGAAACATTGTATTTTGATGGAGTAGCGGATTATAAAAGTATAGATAAAACCTGGATGATAAGTACCGGCTCTAAGTTTGGACCATTTGGAATTATTGATTTAATAGGAATGAACACACTTTATAATATAATAAAAATGCGTGGTGAAAAATTACAGGATGAAAAAATTTTAAAACGTGCAGAAAAAATAAAGGAAATGTTTATTGATAAGAATAAATTAGGAGTAAGTACAGGCGAAGGGTTCTATAAATATCCAAATCCAGAATATTTAGATCCAGAGTTTTTAAAATAAGGCTGTCCGTATGGGACAGCCTTATTTTATATTATAATATTTAAATACACAATCTTTAAATATTTTCAATGTATCAACCATATATTTATTTTTTAACCATGAAAATCCTATTGTCCATTTAAATTTTGGTTCTTTGAGTTTTAATGTTTTTGCAGGGAAGTCTGAATATAATTCAACTATGGATTTTGGAACAAGGGCAACTCCAACACCTGATTTCATTAATTTTTCTAATAAAGATAATTCACCCTCAAAAACGATATTAGGTGTAAAACCTGCTTTTTTATAAATTTCATCGGTTACTTTTCTAAAGTCATAATGATCTACAAGATTTATAAATTTTTCATCTTTTAATTCATATAGACTTATTTCCCTATTTTTAGAAAAACGATGATTTTCTGGAATTACAAGCATTATTTCATCTTCAAATAATATAACAGTTTCTATGTTTTCGGATTTCAGTGGAGGATAAGTAATTGCAAAATCTATTTCCCCTTTTTCTAACAGCTCAATAGCCTCTTCATTATTTGAAATAAATTGTTTTAAGTTAATATCCTTATTTTTTTCTAAAAACTCAATAATGAAATTTGATAAAAATATGGTTCCGGTGGTTGCTAAAATTACCTTTTTATGACAGGCTTTTTTTGCTTCTTTAATTTCTTCTCTGGCATATTCCAGTTCATTAAATATAGTATCAACGTGTTTTAAAAAAATTTTCCCATATTCATTTAAAACAATTCTTCTACCAATTCTATCAAATAATTTTACTCCCAATTCTTCTTCGAGTTTTGAAATAGTAATACTTAAAGATGGCTGAGAGATATGTAGTTTTTCTGATAATTCAGTCATGTGCTGGGAGTATGCCAATTCCCTGAAATATTTTAATTGTAAGAGGTCCATTTCCTCATCTCCAATTATCAAATTTTTAAAATTTATGATATAATTAATATCGTCAAATTTTGGAGTTTAGATATAAAAAAAGCCGGCTTTCGCCGGCTCTGGCTGGGGCGGATGGATTCGAACCACCGAATAACGGAGCCAAAATCCGCCGCCTTACCGCTTGGCCACGCCCCAATCACAATACTTATTATATCATAATTTTTGATTTTGTCAACACCAATATGTTTCTGGATTTAAATAAGATTATTACGAAAAAATAAAAAATGGAGGAGGTATTTTTATGAGATACGAATTGAAGATAAAAGATAAAATTTTATATGCAGAGAAAGGAACAAAGTATATAGAAATTATTAGAAAGATTCAAAAGGAACATCCTTTTAAAATTCTTGCAGTAAAACATAATAATAATATAAAAGAGTTGCTTAAAGAAATAGAGGATTCTGGAGAAATAGTACTTTTGGATACTTCTACGCTTGATGGATTTAGAATTTACCAAAGAGGTGTATTATTTTTATTGTATATGGCATTAAAGGATCTTTATCCAGAAGATAAATTATATGTTCATCATAGTATAGGAAGCGGCTTATACTGTGAATTAAGAAGTGGAAAACCTTCACAGAAAAAACTTGAAATGTTAAAAGAAAAAATGTTAGAATATGTAAAGGAAGATCTCCCTTTTGAAAAGAAAACAATTTCTAAATTTAGAGCTATAAAGATGTTTGAAAATGTTGATTTAGTAGATAAATCTAAATTATTTAAATATAGAAAGAAAGATAAGGTTAATATTTATATATGCGATAAATATTTCAATTATTTCTATGGTTATATGCCACCATCTACGGGATATGTTGATTTATTTGATTTAAAATCTATAGATGATGGATTTGTAGTATTGCATCCAACACCAAAATCTCCTGATAAAGTTCCTGAGTATAAACATTATCCAAAATTATCTTATACCTTTAACGAATATAAAGAATGGTTGAAAATATTAGAAGTAAGTACTGTTGGCGAATTAAACAGTTTAATTGCTAAGGGACCAGAAGAGGCAACTGAATTAATTAGGGTTTCTGAAGCTTTGCATGAAAAGAAATATGCGCAAATTGCAGATGAAATTATTAAAAGAAAAAATATAAAGGTTGTTTTAATTGCAGGACCTTCTTCATCAGGTAAAACAACAAGTGCTAAAAGACTTGCTTTGCAACTAAAAGTAAATGGATTAAAACCTATTCCAATATCATTGGATGATTATTTTGTTGATAGGGAAAAAACACCTCGTGATGAAAATGGAAATTATGATTTCGAATCTATATATGCACTTGATTTAGATTTGTTTAATACTCACCTTTCAAAATTATTAAAAGGTGAAGAAATAGAATTGCCAAAGTTTGATTTTGTTCATGGAAAAAGAGTTTGGAGTGGAAATAAGATTAAAATGGAAGAAGATCAGGTTTTGATTATAGAAGGAATTCATGGGTTAAATGAGCTATTAACAGAAAGTATTCCAAGAGAATTTAAATATAAAATTTATGTAAGTGCGTTAACGCAAATGAATCTTGATTCAATGAATAGAATTACCACAACTGATACAAGGCTTATTCGAAGAATTGTTAGAGACTTTAATTTTAGAGGACATTCCGCTTTAGCAACACTGAAAATGTGGCCAAGTGTTAGAAGGGGTGAAGATAGAAATATTTTCCCATTCCAGGAAGAAGCGGATATTATGTTTAATTCAAATCTTATTTATGAATTATCTGTTTTAAAGATATTTGCAGAACCATTATTATTAATGGTAGATAATTCAAATCCAGAATATTCAGAAGCAAAAAGATTATTAAAATTTCTTGATTATTTCTTGCCAATTACTGTATTGGAAGAAATACCAAGAAAGTCTATTTTAAGAGAATTTATTGGAAGAAGTACATTTAAATATTAATAAATTAATTTATGAGGTTGAAAGGAGAGATTTTCTTTGAGTAAAAAAATGAAAAGTATTATCACAGTCGTTCTAATTATTTCCTCTTTTGTTTTGTTATTAGCTAACACAAAAACTGATACAAGAGATATAGAAAAAATATATCTTGAAAAATTTCAGAATCCTATATATAGTCTTTTATATTATATTGAACATATGTACTATGAAAGAGATAAAGTTGATTATGATAAAGTTTTAGATTCAACATTAAAAGGGTTAGTTGATGGTTTAAATGATCCTTTTGCATGGTATCTTGATGCTCAGCAGGTTAAAGAAAGTGATATTGAAGAATCTGGTGAATATGGCGGCCTTGGGATATTGGTAAGTTATGATTCAAAATTAGAGGCAATCAGAATAGTCAGTCCAATGGTTGGAACACCTGCATATGAAGCAGGATTACAGGCTGATGATTTAATTATAAGTGTTGATGGATCACCAGTTTCTGAAATTGGATATATGGGTGCAATTAACAAGATGCGCGGAACACCAGGAACAACAGTTGAAATAGAAGTGTTTAGAGAAGGTTGGGAAGAAGCTAAAAAAATAACGCTTGTTAGGGCAAAGATTGAAACTATTACAGCAAAATATAAAGTTTTTGAAGATAATGGATTTAAGATAGGATATATAAAATTAACCAATTTTGGTGAAAAAAGTGCGTCTGAAATGAGAAAGGCATTAAAGGCTATTGAAAGGGAGCATGTAGATGGAATAATTTTTGATTTGAGAAATAATCCAGGTGGATATTTAAATGTTGCAATAGATATAGCAAGTATGTTTATTAAAGATAAAACAATAGTTACAGTGCGTTATTTTGATGGTTCTGAAGAAGTGGTTAAGCCAAAAACATTTGAGCATTTTGATTTTCTTGATAAATTACCAATAGTATTATTGGTAAATAAATCCTCAGCATCAGCCTCTGAAATTATGACAGGTGCTTTGAAAGATAATAAAATTGCTACAGTAATTGGAACCACAACATATGGTAAAGCCGCTGTTCAAAGACCAATTCCTCTTGAAAATGGTGGAGAAGTTTGGTTGCCAATAGGACATTATTTCACACCAAATGGAAATGATATACATTTAAAAGGTATTGAGCCAGACATTAAAATTGAAAATCCCAAAAAAGAACTTAAGAATGTTGAAAAATTAGAAGCTAAAAATACAACTACATATGAAGCTGTTATTGATCCAGAAAATGATGTACAACTTAAAAAAGCCATAGAAGTTTTAATAATGGGGGGAAAATAAATTGAGAATATATGGAATGGTAATAGTTTTTTCTATTACCATTCTTTTGTTGAGCTCTATTGTATATTTTCTTTTTGCAAATATTGACGTTGAAAATGTTGTTAGAGAACCAATGCCAGTATATACAATAAATACTTTTCATCAGGGAATAAAAGATTCCCTTGTTAATATTACTATTAATTCCAAAAATTTATCTACTATGTTATTTATTATTGAGGATCTTGGTGTGTTTATAGGGAAAATTAAAATAGATTATCTTAATAATCATATTACTATAGCAGTTATTAATGATGAAATGTTTCAGGAATTAAAGACATCTTTAAAATCCTTTGATTCAAACATAAAAGAAATTCAAAAAAATGTTTTTTATTATGGCTTAAAACTAAAAAAAAGTATTGTTTATTCAAAGAATTTTACTTTATTAAATTATCCCACAATAGCCATTATTGATTTAAATAATCTAACAAATGAAGAATTGACATTTTTAAAATTAAAATATTATGTTATGGATAAAAAAAGTTATAAATCTTATTCATTCAAAACCAAAGTTCTTGAAGCTTTGAAGAATGAAAATGGGGTTATTATAGATAAAGAAATACTTGATTATCCGGGAATTAAACCATTACTTGATGTTTTTGAAAATCTGGGTTTTTCTGTGGTCTATGATATGAAAGTTTATACCGGAGGTTTACACTGATGCTTGAAAATATTTTTAAAATTATTTTTACTCCTCATAGAATAAAAAATGTGAAATATGAAAATATATTTGTGGGAATAATTACATTTATTTTTTTATCGTATTTTCTTTTAATACGTAATTTTTCATATTATATATCATTAAAAAAAATCTTTTTCCTGTTTTTGTTTTTATTTGTAAATAATGCAATAAGAGCATTTCTTTATCCTATTGAAGAATTTAGAAAAATTTTTCCTTATTATATATTAACCTCTGCTGTATTTTTAATGATGGGATTTTTTTCGTTTTATAATAATTTTTATTATTATCCATTTATATGGTATGAAATATTAAAAGGAGTTAAGGACATTAATGAAAAACGATTTTATGCATTGATAGTAGGAATTGTGATTGATATTTTACTATATTATATAATCTGGAGTTGAAAGGTATGCAGAAAAAGTATTTGAAACTATCAAAATTTTTGACAGATCACTACAAGATTATATTATTATTATTTTTAATATTTTCAGTTCTTTCTATTTTAAATTTAAAGAATTTGAAAATAAATTCTGATTTATTGACAATACTTCCGGAAGATGATCCTATAGTTCTTTCTTTAAAAGAGGAAGAGAAAACCAAGAGCAATTCCTCAGTATTGATAACAGCATTTTTTATTGATGAAAATACAGATTATAAAAAAGTTGCGTTGGACTATTATAATAATTTGAAAGAACTTCCGGATTTTAATGGGTTGGCAAAGACAGATCTTTCACTTTTGCTTTCATATGGTTTTTTAAACGTTTCAAATTCAAAATTAATAGATGATCTTGTGAAAAACCTTGAAAGTACGTTTGATTCGTTTTCGAAATTAAATCCATATGATTTTAAATCATTTGAATATATAAATACTACACTTTCGCTTCTAAATCAGGTTGATACAAATTTTAAAGCATCAAATGAGAATGATCCTTTATTAGGTTATTATACTTTGTCTCCTGATAAAAAGGTTATGGTTATGGGATTAACCTTTTTAAAACCAACTTCAGATCTTAACTTTGTTAAATCGATAATTCCCAGGGTAAAAAAGATATCTCAGAATATTTCTCAAAAATATAATATAAGATCTGGTTTAACAGGTTCTTATATATATGATTATGAAGCGAACGAAACTGTAAATTTTGATTTTTCAATTACAACATATCTTTCAATGTTTTTGATAATTTTAATTTTTTATATTACTTTTGCCAATTTACCTTCTACAATAATTGTTTTTATTTCTTTAATTTTATCGACAGGAATTTCTTTAGGTATTTCTACATTAATATTTAAAGAATTAAATATTATTACATCATTTGTTGCGGCTATTACATTAGGTCTGGGTATTGATTATGGAATCCACATTACAAGCCGTCTTATTTCTGAATATAAAGAGAGAAAAAATTATATTGAAGCATTGTCTATAACTTATGAAACTGTATTAATTCCTTTGTTTTATGGCGTGGCAACTACAATTCTTGTTTTTCTTTCTTTAATTTTAATGAATTTGCCGGGATTTACCCAGATGGCGATCATAAGTAGCATAGGACTTATTGTGTTTTTTATAAATATGATTTTTATTGTACCTGTTTTATTTTATCCATTTAGAAATATGATTTTAAAATCATATAAGGAAAATAAAATAAATTTATGGTTTCAGAAACTTGGAGTTTATATACCTAAAAAAAGAAGGTTTATTCTTACGCTTTTGCCATCAGTAATAATTTTCTTTTCAATATTTGGAATAATTAATTTCTCAAATTTTTCATATACACCACCAGGATTGGCTCCGACTAATTCAGAAAGTATAAGGGTTTTCAATGAACTTGCAGAACATTTTGGTGCATCATTGTTTAATGATTTAAAGTTTATTGTTAAAATAGATGAAGATTCTGACAAAATTATTAAGGAGTTAAAAAAATCGCCTTATATTGAGAAAGTGGAAAGTTATCTTGATGTTTTAAAAAAGCAAATTGGAGATTTTAACAAATTAAAATTAAAGACACAGGAAATTTCAAAATTGGTAAATGATCCATTTTCTGTTTCTGTATTGAAAAAATACAATATATATTCTGATACCCTTAAAATTATAGATCTTGCATCAAAATCAAAAAATCAAAAGGATTTTATTCTTGGAATTACATCACTTATACCAGAAGAGTTAAAGCGAAGTATTATGATAACAAAAAATAATCAGGAATATTTTATTATCTATGTTACACCTAAAATTTCCCTTGCAAGAGATAACGGATTAAAATATTTTTTTGATTCAGTTGGAAAGTATCGAGAGAGGTTTTTAGGAGAAAGAAAAGCTTTATATTATATAATGAAATTAATAGAAAAAAAGTTCCCGTATGTTATAGTTGTATCAATTATTTTAATAGGAATATTGACATATATGTCCAGAAAATCACTTAATGAAACCTTTATTGCAATATTTGGATTGTTATTCTCGATTTTAGCTACATTTGGTATTATTTACTTTTATAATATTAAGGCAACCTTCTTAACAGTAATTTCATTTCCATTAATATTTGGTATAGGTGTAGATGGTTACATACATCTTTTCCATGCAATAGATGAAGACAAAGTGCATTATTGGCACACTTTAAAAGCTACAACTCTTTCGTTCTTAACAACCATGTCTTCATTTATAACATTTCAATTATCTCGTGGTGAACTGCTAAAACAGTTTAGTTTAACTATGGTTTTAGGCGTTTTTATTGTGTGGCTTATGACAGTTATTTATATTCCAGCTTTAAAAATAAAGAGATAATTTTAATTTACATTACTGATTTTTTTGTTACTTAGAAAATTCACAATTAATATAAAGGTATTGAAAAGTAACATTTGATTTTGTATACTATAGATGTAAAAAGAAAATCCCCCTATCCCCCCCTGAAATAGATGGATAGACATTTAGCGGATCCGTTGGATCCGTTTTTTTTATTTGTGATATAATAAATGTGTATTATATTTTTTGGAGGAAAAAATATGAAAAATTTCAAAATATTTTTTTATTCAATTTTTTTATTAATTGTCATTACGTTATTTTCATTTTCTATATATATAAAAAATGAGTTGAATATTTTTGTAGCAGATCAACATCAAACAGCGATAAAAAATGAATTTTTAAAGCTTAACAATAAAATAGAAAGTGGAATATCTTCTTATTTAAAAAATAAGAATTTTACATTTAAAATTCTTGATATTATTATCTGGGATGAAAATAAACATATTGTGTATAATGATTTTTATATAAACTCTATAAATGAAATCAATAAAAAACTTTTTATAATAAAATCTCTTATTATTAAAAATAAAAAGTATTTTTATGCATATAGAGTTTCAGATTTAATAGATTTTTTAAATGCATTTACACCTCTTCCAATAATAGCAGTTAAAAAAGGAATATATATAAATAAAAGTGGTGAAATTAATGAGATCTTTTTTGACAATGATTTAATAAAAATCTTAACCTTTAATAATATTGATTTCTATTTTCTAAAAAAAGTGCAATTTCTTGATATATTTGAACCACATATAATATTGATTTATGTGCTGTTGCTTTTCTTTGAGTTATTAATGCTATATTTTCTTATTAAATATACAAAAGAATATACTACTATTGATTTAAAATTTTTAAATGAAAACTTTGATAAATTAGAGGAAGTAGAACCAAAATTAGATGAAGCATTAAAATTAAAAAATAAAATAATAAAAACTCAAACTGAATTGAAAAATAGTTTGGAAGGAATAGAAGAGTTAAGAGAACAAATGGAGACATTATATGTATCATACAAAAGTTTTATTAATGATTTTTCCCATATGATTAATAATCCACTCCAGAATATTTTAGATTATATATTTTTAAATGGCGGTGATGAAAAAAGTATAAAAATAATTAACAATAACATTATAGAAATTAGAAATATTGTTCGAAAATTTCAGGATATTTCAAAATTTGTATATCTTGAGAACGATAATACATTATTTATCTTTTTTAAATTAAATGGATTGCATAATGAACTAATATATTCAATATCGCCAATTTTAAATAATAAAAACATAAAAATTATTTCAGAAATAAAAACTGAAAAGGAATATGTTTTTTCAAATAAAAATGCAATTTTTAGAATAATGTATGAATTGCTTTCGATGTTACTTCAAAATTCAGATAATTGTGATATTACTATTGAATATATAATGCTAAAAAATAATTTAGAGATAAAAATAACTACAACAGATACATTATTAAATGATTTCTTGTTGCTGTTTAATAATAAAAATATAACTAAGATAATAAATTTCGAAGTTTATGGAGTATTGATAATAAAGGAATATTTAAAAATATTGCGAGCTACATATTATATAAATCAAACTTCTGAAAATACATCTATATTATTTAGGATACCGATTAATTATAAAGAATTTTTTGATAAATTTGATTTTGAAAATTTAAAATCAAGGTATATTGAATATCTTGTTGAGAAGAAATACACAGTTTTGCAGGCTGAAGAATTAATAAATGAAATATTGGAATTATACATAGAAATATTAAAAGAAACGAATATTAATAATTCAAAAGAAGTAGGGAGATTAAAAGATTATCTAAATAATTATGAATTTACTGAATTGTACAATTGGTTGAATTATATAGAACAAAATCCAGAAGATAAAGATGTTTTATTTTTTAAAAAAATATTATTAGAAAAACTTTCTTAAAAAATAAAAGAGGCTTGAATCATCGATTCAAGCCTCTTTTAACATTAAAATTTTTCTTTTATTTTATCTGGATCTTCACCAATTTCTTCCCAGATTTTTTCTAATTCTTCATCAGACATTTTTGCAAGTTTTTGAAGTTTTTCAGGCACTCCCTGTCTTTTTCCAGGTAAACATCCATCAGCTTTTACATCGCCATTTACAAATCCTTTTGCGAAACCAGGACATCCAGGATATCCACAAGCACCACAGTTAATACCGGGTAATAAATTTTCTGCGAATATTACTCTAAGATCTTCTTTAACTTCAAATTTCTTTTCAGCAAAAGCAAGAAATGTTCCTGCTAAAAACCCCAATATAGCAAGCAAGATTACTGCATTTATGATTATAGACATTATAACTCCTCCCTTATATTTTTATGAGACCGGAGAATCCCATAAATGCCATTGATAACAATCCAGCTGTAATTAATGCAATTGCTGTTCCTTTAAATGGTTCAGGAATATCATAATAATCCAATCTTTCTCTCATAGCAGCAAAAATTATTAATGCCATACCAAAACCAAATCCTGCACCTAAAGCATTTATAATTGTTTCAACAAGTGTATATCCATTCATTACATTAATTAATGCAAGACCTAAGATAGCACAGTTTGTTGTAATCAAAGGAAGGTAAATACCCAATGCTTCATAGAGATTTGGAGATACCTTTTTTATGTAAAATTCTATAAATTGAACTAATGTGGCAATAACAAGTATAAATACAATTGTTGTTAAGAATTCAAGGCCAAGTTTTACAAGCAATAAATTCAAGAACCATGTTATAGTACTTGCAACAACCATAACGAAAATAACAGCCATTGACATACCTGAAGCTGAACTAATTTTTTTAGAAACTCCAAGGAACGGACATATACCAAGGAATTTAGATAATACAAAATTATTTACTAAAATTGCTGATAAAAATATAAAGAAAAGCTTCATTTCTTATCACCAGCCTTTGCCTTTTTTCTGTTATTAATTGCAATAGCATTAAACATTGCAAGTAACATACCTAAAACTAAGAAGGCTCCTGGTGGTAATATCATAACATATAACTTCATAGCATCTCCCCAAATTGGGAAACCGAAAATAGTTCCATTACCGAGTAATTCTCTTACTGAACCAAGTAATACTAACGCTCCTGTAAAACCTAAACCCATACCTAAAGCATCGTATATAGAATCGAGAATAGAGTTTTTTGAAGCAAATGATTCAGCTCTACCGAGGATTATACAGTTAACAACAATAAGAGGAATAAATAAACCTAAAGTTTTCCATAAATCATATGTATAGCCATGCATTAATAAGTCAACCATAGTAACAAATGATGCGATAACTACAATATAAATAGGAATTCTTATGTTTTTAGGTACCCATTTTTTAATTATAGAAATAACAATATTTGATAATGTTAAAACTGATAATGTAGCAAGTCCCATACCTAAAGCATTTTCTGCATTTGTTGTAGTTGCAAGTGTTGGACACATGCCCAAAACCTGAACAAATACAGGGTTTTGCTGTACTAAACCAGCTTTAAAATTTTTAATATCAGCCATTATTGAATCACCCCTTTAGATTTGAGGTACTCAAATCCAGCATTTATTGAATCTGCTACTGCTCTTGGTGTAATAGTAGCACCTGTCATAATATCACTTGTTTGAACAATACCTTTTTCTTTTCCTTCTTTCATTTGTTCTGGTGTAGAAAGAATTACTCCAGCATCTTTATTAACCTTTACACCGTTTAATAATCCTTCATAACTTATAGGATAAAATCTCTTTTTTACCTTATCTAAAGCTATATTGGCACCTAAGCCAGGAGTTTCCTGTGAGTATGAAATTACTTCAAGATTATTGAAATATAATTCTTTACCATCTTTTACAAAAGAAATTACAGAGATAACTTCACCACCGAATCCTATACCTGAAACTGTTAATACATATATATCTTTACCATCTTTATTGGTATATTTATATACAGGTGAATAAACCTTTGTACTTTTTCCTTCGTATAATATGCCTGTATCTGATGAATCCCATTCAGCACTTTGTAATTGTTGTAAAGAAGTTGGGATTTTATCTTCAGAAAGCAATAATCCACCGTTTCTTGAATCAATTAAAACCTTTTTTATAGCTTTTAATTTTGCATTTAATTCTGCGTTATCAATTGCTGGTTTTGTAGATACATAAACTGTTGCAACAATAAATCCAGAAATGACTATAAATAACATTAATATAAAACCTGTTTTCATGTATTCCTTCATTTTTTACCACCTCTTGTTGTGCCGAAAATGCGTGGCTTAGCATATATATCAATAAGAGGAACTAGAGCATTCATGATTAATATTGAGAATGAAACTCCTTCTGGATAAGCTCCAAAAAGTCTAATAACCATTGTAATAATACCTAAACCTATACCAAATATAATATGTCCTTTTGGTGTCATAGGACTTGTTACCATATCTGTAGCCATAAATAATGCACCTAACATTATACCTCCACTTAAAATGTGGAATAATGGACTTGCGTATTTTGTTGGATCAATTAAATAGAATATACCAGAAATTACGAATACAGTTGTTATATATGAAACAGGAATCAAAATCTTTATTCTCTTTTTATATACAAGATATGCAAATCCTAATAATAATGCTGCTGCACTAACTTCACCAATTGAACCAGGAATTGTACCAATAAATAATGTTTTTAAATTTATTGTATAGTCTGCCCAGTTGTTTAATGAGTCTAAACCTTTTTCTTTTAATATAGCAAGTGGTGTTGCTGTTGTAATAGTGTCATATTTGTAATAAAATGGTCTATACCATGTGGTCATTGCAACAGGGAAAGAAATAAGCATAAACACCCTTCCAACTAATGCAGGGTTAAAGATATTTCTTCCAAGACCTCCATATACATGTTTTCCTAAAACAATAGAAACAAATACACCTATTAATATTTGCCACCAGGTTACTGCTAAACTTAAATTCATTGCCAATAATAAACCTGTGACTGATGCACTAAAATCAGGTTTAAAGTCTTTTTTCTTTCTTAAAACTCTCATTATATAAAATTCAAGAGCTTCTGCTGCAACCATTGAGAATAACATAATCCATACAGCCCTGAATCCAAATACCCAAGCTGATACGAGGAATGATGGGATGAGGGCTATTAATACATCAACCATTACCTTTCTTACACTATCATCTGTCCTTAGATGTGGACCAGCTGCCATATTTAACTTCATTTTTTGGCCCTCCCTTTTAAAGCTCTTGCAACTTTTTTACCTGTTTTAAATGTTTTTACAAGATCAATATTTGCAGGACATCCATATGAACAAGAACCACATTCTATACAATCCATAAGACCATATTCCATAGCTTTATCATATTCTCTCTTATCAATTTGCATTTTAAGCAAATAAGGTAAGAGATTAATTGGACATGCCTGAACACACTTTGAACATCTTATACATGGATATGTTTCTCTATTTGGAACTACATCTTTGGTCATTACAGTTAATGCATTGTTTCCTTTAAATGTTGGTAATTCAATGTTAGGAAGTGGGATTCCCATCATTGGACCACCATATAATATTCTATCGATTTTATCTTCTTCAACAAGACCTACATGATCCAATAAGTCTTTTGCTAATGTACCTATTCTATATATGAAATTACCTGGTTTTTTAACGCCTTCTCCTGTTAATGTAATTCCTCTTTCAACAAGCGGTTTTCCTTTTTCAACAGCTTCGTAAATAGCATATGCTGTTGAAACGTTAAAAACGACAGCTCCAACATCAAGAGGTAATCCCCCTGAAGGAACTTCTCTATTGGTTATTGCATAAATTAATTGTTTTTCAGCACCCTGTGGATATTTGGTTTGAAGAACTTTAATCTCAATAGGTTCACCTGAAGCAGCTTTTTTCATTTCTTCAATCGCATCAGGTTTGTTGCTTTCAATTCCAACATATGCTTTATCAACGCCAATAGCTTTCATAATAATTTTTATACCTTTGATGATGTCTTTTGATCTTTCGAGCATCATTCTGTGGTCTATTGTTATATATGGCTCACACTCTGCAGCGTTGATAATTAAAAACTCTGCTTTTTTCCCTTCTGGAATTGACATTTTTACATGTGAAGGGAACATAGCTCCACCAAGCCCAACAATACCAGCTTCTTTTACAATCTCAACAATTTCCTGAGGTGATTTCTTTGTGTAATCACCGTGGTTTGGAATTAATTCCCATTCATCTTCTCCAGTTCTTTGAATAACGATAACGTCATTCTTTGTACCAGTAGCAGCGTTTGTCATTTTTGTAATTTCCACTACTTCACCGGTAACAGGAGAATGAATGTTTGCTGAAATAAATCCGTTAGCTTCACCAATCTTCTGACCTGTTTTAACCTTCTGACCAACCTCAACAATAATCTTAGCAGGTGCTCCAATATGATTTGTAGTATAAACATATACCTTTTCTGGTAAAGGTAATACCTTAATTGGAACATGTTCTGCTAATTCTTTTTTTTCTGGTGGATGAACCCCACCTTTAAAGGTTAAAAATCCCATCGCCAGCCTCCTTTCAGAACTTCCTACTTTCTGGAATATTATATAATACCTTATTTGGCTTTTCGTTATAATATGGTCGTGTACAATAACTACATCCACTGGTTTTTATTGCTTCTTCTACATCAAAATCTATGTGAGGTAATCTTACTAATTTTTGATTTTCATCAAATACAAAATCTTCTATTGAAACATCGTTTTTTTCTATTATTTCACGAGCATATTGTATAATTCTATATCTTTCAATAGAAGGAGGCTCAAGATTTTCCAATTTAGTGCCTTTTATTGGAGTGAATGAAAATAAAGAAACCAGTACATTTATTTTTTTCATTTCTAGCATTAGTTCAACTAAATCTTTATCACTTTCACCAAGACCAACAATTATATGTGTTGTAATCTTATTAGGATATTTTTTTGATGCATCTGTCAACATACCAAAGAGGAAGTCAAAACTTCCTCCTCTAATTTCAGAATACAAATCTTTATTAGCAACATCAATGGAAATACCCAGATTATCTATTCCATATGAAAATATTTCATCTATTTCGTGAAAATCTTTTGGCCTTAATGAAACTGCTTTTAATACATTAAAATCTTTAATTTTCTCCAAAAAACTTTTTAATTCTTCAAAATATCCAATAGAATTTACTACTTGAATACATAATCTTTTAAATGGATTAAGTTCTTCTAATTTGTTTAAAAATATTTCAACATCATATTCTGGCCATTTTATTCTTGATAAATAATCAACATCTGATTTTGCATCTTTTGCCTGAGCACAAAAACTACAATTATATTGACATTTTTCACCAAGCATTAAATATGCAGTAGGCATTTCAAAGTTGATTTTTCCTTTTTTTAATCCCAAAATTGCAGCTGTTGCATAGGATAATTTTATTTTCATTTTATTCCTCCTGAATTTTTATCCCCTCCACCCCATTGTCGAAAATTAATTTTATTAATGTAGCCTCTTTTGAAGAATATATTATAAGTGTTTTATAATCGCCATTTGAAAACATTTTTTCTGTTTCATTTATTTTTTTTAATCCATTTTCAAATTCTTTATTCCTATATACAGCATTTCTATATATATAATTTACCATATATAAATTAAATACAATACCTATAATTATTAAAGAAATTATTAAGAATAAAGAGTAAATTTTCACTAAAAGACCCCCATCCAGATTCCAAGGAGCAACGCTCCTACAATTAATCCTAATGAAAGTCCTAATATTATAAGAATATCAGATGTTCTAACCTTATTTTCTGGTAAATTTGCTTCTTTTTTTAAACCTGCAATTGAATCTTTTATAACATCGCCTATTATTTTATCTTCTGGTGGATTAAAATATTCTTCTCTTTTTTTATGCATTTCTTCAATTTTTTTTGCATCGACCATCATTTTTAGATTTTTTGATATTACAGCTTTTCCAATAAGCCCACTTCCCAGATCGACCTTAATGAAGAAATAGTCTGTTTCAGGAATCAATTCTTTAGCTACAAGCTGAGATTCAATAGGCATTATATTTTTTCCGCTATCATCAAATTTATCTGGATAAAGTTCCTTTAATTTGTTTACATTTGCAGGATCTATTGGATCAATAACCAATGAATAAATAGGGTCTCCAACATCGAGATTGTTAATGGTTAATCCGGTTAATGGATCAGATAAAGGTAAAACTTCAGGTGAGTTTTGAACATCAATTCTATTTAAATATGATTTTTCTTTATCAGTAAAACTTCTATTTTGTGTCATTAACCATACTAAATCCTGATATGTAAGTTTTTCAGCAACAACTTTTATGTTTACTTCTCCTTCCCATTCTTCCAGGATTTCAGAAAGTATAGCTTTTACAATAATAATGTCTGAATCTCGCACTCCTAAAAACATTTTAGCATTGATAATTTCAGGACCATATTTTTTTATTGTTGATTGAACAAAAGCTAAAAATTGCTTATTTAAGTCAAGAACTGTTGAATCCTTGATAGCATTGTAATAAAGTTCTTCAATTTTAGATTTATACTCAATATATGAGAGATTAATATCCGGTATTTCAAACTTCGGAAGTTTGGATTTTGGTATTGATAACATTTTATATTCAGGGGCACCCTTTTGTTTACCAAACATATACCCAACTATTACTTCGGCTGTTAACGATGATGTTGCAAAGAACTTAACTGCATAAAAATCCATAATTTCCCCTCCTAAAGAATATACCCTCCTGAAGGAATATTGTTTTCAATTTCCTTCACACCATTTCCAATTAAAACATTTTTCCCAATTTCAATTCCTGAAGGGATTTTTACATCGAACCCTATTAAAGTTATTTCAGAATTATAAACTTTTGAATTATAAGAGTTTTCTGCATATTCACCTATACCTATTTTAGAATTTTCACCTATTTCAGCTCTTTCACATATTATAGCTTTTTCAATATAAGCACCTTTTTTTATTACACAGCTGTTCATTATAACAGAATCTTTTACCACAGCACCCTCTTCGATTATTACACCCTGGAAAATTACAGAATTTTCAACAGAGCCATACACTTCACTTCCTTCACTTACAAGTGAACCAATTAAATGGGCTTTTTCTGAAATATATGCTGGGGGTAATTCTTCAGATTGTGTATATATTTTCCAGTTAATTTCATGTAGATTTAATAATGGCATAGGTCCTAATAATTCAAGATTAGATTCCCAGTATGATTGAAGAGTTCCAACATCTCTCCAATAGCCTTCATAATTAAAAGCATATAATTCATTTTTGTTTTCAAGCATTTTTGGTATTATATTTTTACCAAAATCATGATCTGAATTTACGTCTTCAGCATCTTCTATTAATAATTTTCTTAAAATTTCCCACGAAAATACGTATATTCCTAGAGAAGCAAGGTTTCCTTTAGGTTCTGCTGGTTTTTCCTGAAATTCAACAATTTTTCCAAAAGAATTTGTAACCATTATCCCAAATCTATGTGCTTCTGAAATAGGTACTTCCATACAGGCAATTGTTATATCAGCACCTTTTTCAATGTGGTAATCAATCATTTCATTGTAATCCATTTTATATATGTGATCACCTGAAAGAATTACTACAAAATCAGGGTTATGGCTATCAATATATTCTATATTCTGGTATATGGCATCTGCTGTTCCTCGATACCACGATTGATCGGTATTGCTTACGTAAGGTGGAAGTATAGTTAATCCTCCGGTTTTTATATCAAGATCCCATGGACGACCTATTCCAAGGTGTTTATTTAAAATATGGGGTCTATATTGAGTTAAAACTCCTACATTATGTATTCCAGAATTTACACAATTACTTAAAGCAAAATCTATAATTCTATATTTTCCTCCATATGGAACTGCTGGCTTTGCAAGGTATTCGGTAATAGCGCCAAGTCTTGTCCCCTGACCACCAGCAAGTATTAAAGCAACAACATTCATCTTTCTCCCCCCAATACTATATAATAGTACCTTTCTCAATTACTTTAATGCCATTTTCACCAATAATTTTCCTGCCTTCACGTATTTCACAGTCTTTATCAATAATGGCATTTCTTATAACGCTTCCTTCAGAAATTATTGTGTCCTGTAATATAATGGAATTTTCCACTACCGCACCTGCTTTTATTCGAACACCTCGTGAAATAATGGAATTTTTAACCATTCCATTTATTATTGTTCCATCGGCAATAAATGAATTTTTAACGCTGGCATTAATGTTAATTTTAGGTGGCGCATAATCTTTTAATTTGGTATATATTTTATTTTGATAGAATAATTCCTGTCGTATTTCCTTTTTCAATATATCCATATTTGTATTATAATAAGTTTCTATGGATTTTTTTATATTTGACCAGTATCCTTTGAAATCATAGGCATATACTCTTAATTTTTTTAGATTCGGAATTATAATATCTTTTACAAGGTCTTTACCGCCATTAGGAATACTGGTGTAAAGTAATTCTATTAAAAGTGCTTTATTTATAAAATAAACTCCAAGTGAAATTCTTTTTGATTTTATTTCTTCAGGTTTTTCGTAGAATTCTGTAATTCTTCCATCATTTTCTGTAATTACCTGGCCATATTGAGACAATTCCTTTTCATTATCAATTTCTTTTGTTAATATGGATATATCAGCAGCATTTGAAAGATGAAATCTATATAATTCTGAAAAGTCAAAATTATATATATGATCACCAGAACCAATTAAAACGAAATCTTCGTCACCACGCCTTAATAACGTCATATTCTGAAATATGGCATCAGCAGTACCTTTATAAACAGGGATTTCGTCTTTTTTTCTAAAAAAAGGTTGTAAAATAAATAAACCGCCTGTTTTTCTGTCGAGATCCCATTCTTTACCGCTTCCGAGATGATCCATTAAACTTCGTGGATAATATTGTGTCAGCACACCAACTTTTTTAATTTTTGAATTTACAAAATTACTAATTGTAAAATCTATAGCTCTATACTTTCCAAATACCGGAACTGCTGCACTGGCTCTTTTCATTGTTAATTGTTCAATACCGCTTTTTGATGAACCTGCCAGAATTAAACCGAGAACTTTCATTCTATCATTCCCCCTCAAATAAGTCGAAAAATTCCCTTTCAAGATGTTTTAATTTTTCAATATCCTTGTCTTTGATATCTGGATATAAATATGAATAATCCAGGCCAATTAATTTTATAACAGGCATTAAAAGATTTTTTTTGAATATTGGATATTGAAATAATAATTTTAAATTTTTAAGCATTTTTTTGTACGCATAACCATAACTTATACCTGTTATTCCAAATTCTTTTTTTAATACATCATTGAATTTTCTGTCAATAATTTCTATATTTTCAATCTGTAGAATTTTCCACCATTTTTGTTCAATAAAATGCATTCCATATATTTTTAAAGATAATAATTCGTCAAAATTATATTCAAAATGCGTATGAGAAATTGGTTCTGAATAATATGAATTAATGATACCATGTAATTTTTCATCAAGTTCCATATGCAATATGAAACCTTTATAAAAATCATTCGGGAACCCTTTCATTATTTCTTTAAATTCATTAGATGATATTTTATGCAATATATCTCCAATTTCTTTATATTTTTTTTCATTTGCGTAAAAGAATACATCTGGCCCTTGAGCTCCAAGGTATAGTTCCGTGTTCCAATTATTGTGTTTTTTCATTGCGTATATAATATGTGCAAGCATACTTGGCATAAATTCACCTCAAAATTCTTATCCACATACATTTCAAATATAAGCTTTCAGGTATTTGAAGTATCCATGGATGATCGTTAGATTGAGTAATGATATCTATTGCATTTAATCTAATTCCTTCAAATTCAACACTTCTTCTTAAAGATTCTACCAACAAATCTATATCTGCCTGATAGGCGCAGCTACATACGCTTAATATGCCATTATCTTCGAGTTTTAGAATACCGGATCGAGATATTCGTTTGAATATTTGAACGCCTTTATGCCTTTCAGTTTTCTTTTTTATTAAAGATGGTGGGTCTAACATCATAAGATTAAATTTATAATCTGTATTTTCAAGATATTTTTCTACATCTCCATATATTGCTTCGATTTTATCTTCTACACCATTCAATTTTGCATTTTCCTTTAATAATTCAATAGCGTATTCATCTTTATCAACAGCAACAACGCGTTTTGCGCCAAAAACAGCCATGTTTAATGCAAAACCACCTGTATATGAATATCCGTCAAATCCTGTAGCATCTTTTGAATATTGTCTTATATATATTCTATTTTTTCTTTGATCGAAGAAAAAACCAGTTTTTTGGCCATTTTTTATATCGACAATATATTTTATACCTTCTTCTTCAATAGTAAATCTATCTGGTGGATTTTCTCCATATAAAAGACCCACATTTCTTTCAAGATTTTCTTTTGAAGATGTTTCAAAATCACTTCTTTCATATATTCCTTTAATTTCATTTCCAAATAAGTCAATCAATGCATCTATAATTTCATTTTTGAAATTTTCTACACCTTTATTTCTAAACTGAATTACAAGAAATTTTTCATATTTATCTATTATTATTCCAGGAATTCCATCAGCTTCTGCATGGAAAAAACGATATGAATCTCCATATCCTTTTCTTATTAATAATGCGGTTTTGAATTTATTTAAGAAGAAATTTTTATCTATATTTTCATCTTTTAAGGTTAAGATTTTTACAGCAATATTTGAGCTATTTGAAAAAAATCCTTTTCCTATATATTCAAAATCTTTTGAAAAAACATTGCACAATTCACCGTCTTTTTTTTCACCGGTGATTTCGGAAATTTCATCTTTAAAAATCCATAAATATCCATTTTTAATCTTTTTTTCTTTTCCTTTTTTTAAAGTCACTACTATCATAAATCGCCCTGCACATCCAATCTATAGTTTAAAATTTCCTCTTCACTGAAGAAGATTTTCATTTCTCTTTCTGCTTTTTCTGGTGAGTCTGAAGCATGAACAATATTTTTTGTAACACTCATTCCAAATTCTCCTCTTATACTTCCTGGAGAAGCTTTTAATGGATCTGTTGCACCTATTATGTGTCTTACCATTTCTATAACTCTTGGTCCTTCTACTACCATAACAACAGAAGGACCAGATAATACAAAATCAATTAACTCATTATAAAAAGGTTTATCTTTGTGTTCTTCATATAGTTTTTCAGCCTGTTCTCTTGTAAACTGTATCATTTTTAAGGCAATAATCTTTATTCCTCTTCTTTCCAATCTACTGATAACTTCTCCTGTTAATCCTCTTCTTATAGTGTTGGGTTTCAAAAAAATAAATTCTCTTTCTACCATACTTAAATCCCCCCTGTCTCCTTGATTTTACCATTTTCTAATTTTATTGAATAATCACAGTATTGAAGAAGTTTTGATTCGTGAGAAACAACAACAATTGTTTTGCCGATATTTTTTAACTCTTTAAAAAGGTTAAAAACAATTTCTTTGTTTTTTAGGTCTAAACTTCCTGTTGGTTCATCTGCTAAAATTATTTTTGTATCACCAACAATGGCTCTTAAAATACTGGCTCTTTGTTGTTCACCACCAGATATTTCATGAGGATATTTATTTATAATTGATTCTATTCCTAATAAATTAGCATAATCCATAATTTCATTTTTATTTTCTTTTTTTACGCGTATTAATTGAGCTAATCTGGCATTTTCAAAAATAGTGAGCTCGTTTATTAAATTGAAAAATTGAAAAACAAAACCAATTTTTTTCTTATGAAATTCAAAATTATATTCAATTGTTCCAGTTTGAATTTTTAATAAGTTTCCAATTAAAAATAATAAAGTGCTTTTCCCGCTTCCAGAATGACCATAAATGCCGAAATATGAATTTTCCGGAATTGAAAAATTTATATTTTCTAAAACATTATGATTTCCATCATATGAATATGAAATATTTTTTATCTCAATAATATTATTCACCATGAAGCACCTCTACAATATCAAAAGAAAGAAGCTTTCGAGATGAAATAAAAGAAAAAGTAAAAGATAATAATGTGATAAATATAAAGGCTAATATTATATCTGTTGAGGATAAATAAAATGGGATTTTATCGATATAGAAGATATTTTGTGGTATAGGAATATTAACATTTTCAAGTATTTTTACTGTAATTATTGATAAGATGCTTCCAAAAACAAATCCTACAAGAGCAATTATCATACTTTCTCCAATAAAAACCATAGCTATTTTTTGTTTTCCCATACCAAGCGATTTTAAAATTCCAATTTCTCTTTTTCTAACAAAAATAGAGTACATAACAGAATTTGAAATGCTAAATCCGCTCATAAAAACTACAAAAAAGGTAATTAACATTGCAAAATATGAATCCATTTCAACGGCTTTGGCAAAATTTTCATTTTGCTCTTCCCAGGTTGTAGATAAGATTCCATTTAAATATTTACTTTTAATTTCCTGAGCTTTTTCTGGATTTTTTAAGTAGATACCTATATAATTATAAGATTTTTTAGTTGATTCTTGTAAAATGAAAGCAGAATCTACAATGTATATTCCTGATTTGAATATTCCAGAAACTTTTAGTATTTTCATCTTAATATTTCCAGAGTCATCTGTATATATAAGATTTAAATTGTCCCCAATATCTATATTTAAATTTTGAGCTAAAGCATTTCCTATTACTGCTTTTTCAAAGGAACCTTTTACCAATAACTTTTTAAATATTGTTATATCATCTACTTCCATTAAACTTGCGCCGATTTTTTTACCGTAAATATTAAAAAAACCCTGATATGTGGAAAATTTTATTCTTGAAATTTCTTCAGGAATTTTTTTGTTATATTGTTGAAAAATGGTGATGTGTGGATTAAAAGAGGTAATAGACCTTATTAACAAAACATCAAAACCTTTTATTACAGATATAACAACAATCATTCCCCAAACACCTATCAAAATGGATAAAAAAGGAAACAAGAAATGTTTCCTGTTTTTTTTCAAAAATCCTTTAATAAGTATAACTATTTCTTTCATAAATTACTCCCCACTAATATAATAGCATCTGATTTTAAAGTGTTATAGTAATTATTGCTTAAAAATTTTATCAGAGAAAAATACACCATCTCATTTCCTTTTATATCAACAATTTCAAAGGTTTCATTTTTATATCTTTTGCGTATTTCTTCTAATATCTTTTCCTTGTATTCCGGAGTTTTTATAAATATGTATGATTTATTATGTTTTATTCCATCGACATTTGGAAGTATATCTACTATTTCAATTAAATATCCACGCGCATTTGTCCATCTGTTTCTGGTTACAGTATAAAAACTTAAACCAAAACTTTCCATGTTGTTTATTAATGTTACCCATATTTTCTTATTTTCTTTTGGTTCTTCAAATTTTACAAGGTATTGATGCATATATTCTGCATTTTTGGAAGAAAGCTTTACGTAATCATTAACGATTTCAACAGGCAAATTCAAAAAATTAATTTCTGCATTTTTTGAAACCAGAAACAGAGAGAATAATTTTTTAAAATCAAATGAATTTACTGTGTTTTTTAAAACTATATCAATGGATTTAATTATTTTTGACATTCCTGAGCTTTTTGCTGCGTTCATTAAGGCGAATAATACGTCCTTTTGTCTTTGAATTCTCCCTAAATCCCCCATTGCATCATGTCTAAAACGAGCGTAATATAAAAGCTCTTCTCCATTTAAATAGTTATATCCCTGTTTAAAGTCTATATGCAAATTTTGATGATAATCTTCATAATACATATCTTTTGGAACGTATATTCTTACAGGTGCAAATAGATTTCCGACTTCTTTAAATAGACCATAGTCAAAAACAAGATAATCAGATATTTTCACCTTAAACATATTTTCTAATAAATTTATTAATTCTTTAGCACCGTATTTTACATATATTGCATTTACTCTTAAAGTGTTGTTATTTATAGTAACAAGTAAATCTCTGGGAATAGGTAAAACCAGTATTTTTTCTTTTTTTGTATTTACTCCAACTAACAATATAGAATCTGTTCTTGAAACCTTTTCATTAACATCTGTTGTATCCATTCCAAGAACTAAAAAATAATATGTTTCAGGAAGTTTTTCTATATTGGCATATGTTTTTACAAAAGGATATATCATGGAAATAATAACCATGATAGAGAAAATAATTCCCAGAAAATACATGAAATATTTCATTTAATCACTCCATAATAGTTTTCAATGATTCAATATTAGTTTTATCTATATAATTCCTTTTTACATCTTTTTTTAAGTCTGGTAAGTTAATCTCTATTGGCTGAGATAAAAGTGTTTTTATTTCCAATTTATCATAACCAGTAATTGAATATTTTGAAAAAGCCTGTAATAATGCAAACATTCCATTATAAGAGATATTTGTGCTACCGTCTTTTCTGATTATGTCTATTAACTTATTAATTGTAAACATATCCATGAGTCCTGATTTTCGAGTTTTTAAAGTATCAAAGAAATTATCGATGGTTGTTCCACTTCCCTTTAACTTTGCAACTAATGAAGGAACTGTATCTTTTTTTATTGAAAAGTAATATTTTATTGTTGATGGATTAATTTCAAAGATTTCTTCAAAATTTGTTAGAGCTTCCTCCGGTTTTAAGGAATCAATATAAAGGTTTTTTTCTGAATAATAAACATTATCAGGACTCTTTACAATAAATATTTTTCTTGAATTATTTTTTATTCTAACAAAATAAATTTCCGTATTCTTTCCATCTTCATATGAAATGAGATAACTAATTGAGTCGGCCTTTAATTCTGTGCTGTTTTTTAAATTATTGTAAAAATAATATACTCCACCAATACCTGCAATTATTATAATTAATAAAATTATCCATATAAGACTTCCTGATGAACCTCTTCTTGTATTTCCAACCTGTAATCTTGTTGCCACTTACTCCACCTCCATAATATTATAATTCCATGCTTCAACAGTTTCATACAGCAATAAATGTTTTTTTTCAATAGCATAAATTATTTTATTTTTTAATATTTCTATATAAGCTTTTTCAATATCTCTTTTTGCTAATTCTCTCAAATACTCAACATTTTCATAATTCCTTGTAGGTTCAATTGAATCTGAAATAAATAATATCTTTCCAATTATATTTGTATTAAAGCATTTACAGCCACTTGTATGAAAATATATAGCCTCATAAATATCATTACAAATATTATATTTTTTTTTCAAGAATTCAGCGGCTATTTTTCCATGCAATAATATTGGATTTTTGACTTCTACCTTGGAGAGTTCCAATCCATAACTTTTTGCCATATTTAAGAAACGATAAGGTTTCACATCCCTAAAAAGGTCATGCCCAAAGGCGGCTATTTCAGCTTTTAATTCAGATACACCATATAGATTTGCGAGTATTTTTGACATATATGCTACACCCATAATATGTTTTAATCTATAAGGGCTTACGAGTTTATTTAATAGTTCTTTTATTTCTTCTTTTATTGTTTCCAATATATCACCTCATAAAATTTCAAATTCTGAAGAATAAAGTGTAAAACCTTCTGTTTCTATTTCTTCTTCTATGGTTTCAAAAAAGGATATAAGGAAATCTTTATCTTTGGAAAGCGTAACTATAGATATTTCAAGCAATTGTTTATTGTCATGGAAATCGCTTTCAGTTATTGCAAGATTAAATTTTTTTCTCAGTTTATTTATAAGTCGTTTTACAATGCTTCTTTTTTCTTTTAATGAATGTACATCAAATAATCTAATTTGATAATATGCCAATAAAACTCTCATATTCACCACTTTTTATATTCGATTTTATCTTCGATGTATTCTTCAAATCTTGCCATAATAAATAAAAGATCAGATAATCTATTTACGTATTTTATAAGGTATTCATTTACTTTATTTTTTTTAGAAAGAGTTATTATTCTTCTTTCTGCACGCCTTGCTATAGTTCTACAAATGTCAAGTTTTGCTGATTGTATAGTTGTTCCAGGTATAACAAAGCCTTTTAATTGCACTGCATCTTCAAAATAATGGACAAGTTTTGTGATTTCATCTACATCTTCTTTTGTTATTGGTTGAACAAAAAGTTTGCTTTCAGATGCAAGTTCTCCTGCAACCCTGAAAAGGTTATCTTGAACTTTGTGGATAATATCTTTTACTTTATAGGATTTTACATAATGTTTTGCTTCTCCTAAAAAAGATGATAATTCATCAATAGTTCCGTATGCTTCAACCCTGGCATCATCTTTGTCTACTCTTTCGCCAGACCATAAACTTGTTTGACCTTTATCTCCACCGCCAGTGCTAATTGACATTATCTTCCTCCTTCCAGAATCTTTTTCACATATATTATACCATTTTAAGTTACAAAAACAGAAATTAAAATTCAAAAAGTTTTTGAGAAAATAAAAAATACCGCCAGAAGATTTTTCAACTGGCGGTATTTTTATAAAATTATGAGTTTATTATTTCCATATATCTGTCTACAAATGCCTGAACTTCATGCATACCAAAGTTTCTATAGAAACGTGTAATTTCTTTATTATCCTCATCAACAAATACAAGTGTTGGTACAGAGAAAACAAGCATTTGACCTGCGACTTCCATTTTTTCATCAATATCCACATATTCTACTTCAATATTGTTTTCTGCCATTAAAGCTTCGACCTTTGGCCATAATGCCTTACATGTTCTGCATGTTTTGTTTGCAAAGTACATAGCTTTTATCATTTCATAACCCCCTTACTTTTTATTTTTTCTTTCAGGGGGATTTTAACAAATAGACTTTAAATATTAAAGAAATTTTGTTAACAGTGCTTGAAATTTAAAATTCAATATATTCTCCTGGTTTTAAAATTTCACAATTTACTCCGAGACTTTCTACTTTTGTTTTAAATGCCTGTGGATCAGCACTGATAATATCCCATGTATTATAATGGAATGGAACTACTACTTTTGGTTTTATCATCTTTGTTGCAATTACTGCATCTTCAACATCCATTACGAAATTTCCGCCAATAGGTAAGAATGCAATATCAATATTTTCAAGTTCCAATAATTCCATATCTTTAGTTAATCCTGTATCACCAGCATGATAAATCTTTTTTCCATCTATTTCTACAATAAATCCTCCAGGATTACCACCATATATTATTTTATCTCCTTCTATAATTCCAGAACCATGTAAAGCAGGGGTCATTTTTAATGAACCAAAATCAAATTGTTTTCTTCCTCCTATATGCATTGGGTGTATATTTTTTACTCCTTTTGAACCAAGATATTCACAAATTTCAAAGTTTGATATTACAACTGCTCCAGTTTTTTTCGCAAGCTCTACTGTATTTCCAAGATGATCTAAATGACCATGCGTTACAAGAATATAATCTAATTCTTTTACATCGTCAACTTTTAGTGTTGATTGTGGATTGTCATTGAGAAAAGGGTCAATAATAAACTTTTTGCTTCCTTCTATTAATACTGTAGCATGCCCGATAAAAGTTACTTTCATAGTATCCCCTCCTTAGCCGATGTTAATACTGATTCCAATGTATATACAATATAACAACAACAAAATTAACCCCTTAAAAAATCCCATTTCTCTTTTTCTAAACATAAATAATTCTGTTAATATTATTATTCCAACCATATAATAAGCATCGAATATTACATTTCTATCAGGTACAATTGGATGAATACTTGCAGAAATTCCAAGAACAACTAAGATATTAAAAGCATTAGAACCTATTAAATTGCCAACAAGAATATCGTTTGTTCCTTTTTTTGCTGCGATAATACTTGTAACAAGTTCTGGTAAAGAAGTTCCTAAAGCTATAATAGTTACACCAATAAGTGTTTCGGACAATCCCATCGCTATAGCCAGTCCTGATGCTCCATTAACAGTTACGTCTCCACCAATAGCCAACATTACAATACCAAGCAATGATAAGAATGTAATTTTACCCCAGGACATATCTTTAGTTTCTACTTCATTTAATTCTTCAGAAAATTGTTCCTGAAAGGTTTTATCCATTTTTGCCATATTATACATATAAGCTATAAATATAATTAAGTATGTAAGTAGCATAAAACCATCGTAATTTGAGAGAGAACTATTTCCATCAAGCAACATAAATAACAATGTCATAGAAATAAGAATAACAAACGGTATTTCATATAATAAAGTGCTTTTTTTTATTATGCTCTTTCTAACCATCGATGAAAGCCCAAGAATTAAAGCAATATTTGCGATATTACTTCCTATTACATTTCCTAAAGCAATACCTGCTGAACCTTTAAAAGCAGCACTTATACTAACAAATAATTCTGGAGCACTTGTGCCAAAAGCAACTAATGTTAGTCCTGTAAATAATTCTGAAACTCCCATTTTTCTTGAAAAGCCAACAGCACCGCTAATAAGATAATCTGCACCTTTTATTAGTAAAATCATTCCAATCACTACAAGGACAAAATCCAATAACAATTATTCCATCTCCCTTCTGTATTTATTCAAAAGACTAAAAAACTCATCATCAGACATCTTTTTATTATAATATTGTTCTTTAAAAGTAGATATAAATTGATATATATTATTCACCAATATAGGATAATCTAAAACTTTACTATATATATCCTCACTTTTATCTTTATCTTCAATAACTTTTTTATACAAATTTCGGTTTGTTGATTTTAAATAGTTTAACCTTATTGCTTCAGCAATTAATTCAGGCCATATATCACTTTTTTTCTTTTTTTGTATTTTATATCCAAAAACATAGTGCGAGAGTTCGTGCACAAAAATACCGTTTTTGAAATCGATATTTCTTAGAAATATATAGTTCGGATAAAGAAAAAAGGATTGTGCATATTCATTATTAAATATATATAACTCTTCTGGAAGTTCAATATTTACTGATTTTAGGAAAATAATTCCCTCTGTTATATAAGAAACATCGAAATTATCTTCATAATATATTTTAGTATTATCTAAAAGAATTTTATTTTCAGGAATTGAATATGCAATATATAACTTATTTGTATTTCTTACTTCAAAATCAGTGTTTATTTTAATTGGTATATGTATAGTATAGTTTTTCTGAAAATTAATAAGCATAATTTCATCTATTTTTATTCTTTTTATTCCAAAATTATATTCAGTAAAATTTTTCCCATTGAAAAACTCTATAGTTTCAAAGGGATTTAAATTAATTATGGTAATGCTATCCTTTTTAAAAATTATAAAGTTAAAGAGAAATAGAAAAATTACCAGGAGAAAGAGATAAATCCTTCGAGATTTCCACCAACCCATTTTTTATCACCTATTTTTATATGTGTTTTTCCAAGATGCGGTTGAGTTAAATATACATAATTTTCAAAAGCCTTTATATTATCGATATTTTCAATTTCAAAATTAGGATTTATAATTACATTTAATTTTTTATTATTATCTTCAATATTTGAATTTACAGCAATTATTTTGCCGCTATTCAATTTTAATTCAAAATCTTTTTTTATTTCCAATTCTTCAAAAGGTTTTTGAATAAGTAATTGATATTTCTTTTGATAAAATTGCCCTGTAATAATTGTTAAATTATTATAGTCTGCAATTGCTGATAGGAAATCAGATATTTGTTCTAATTCATCATCGTTTATAGAACCATTTTTAAAAGCATTTCCGTTTATAAACATAAAAGAAGGATTTTTATGATAAACAAAATCTACCATTCCTTCAATAAACTCTATATTTTCTTCAAGGGAATTTAAAGGGTTAAACTGCAAAACAAGAAAATTCAAGTTCATAATTCACCTCCGAAAGTTTTTCTTTCTATAATTATATTATAAAACAAAAATATGACATTTCAAATAAAAAAATGAACGTTATGTCGGAAAACTTATAAAAAAAATAATATTTAGGTGTAAAATATAATTGTTAATTAATTTTAAAAGGGGTGGAGATTGTGAGAAAACAACTTTATCGTTCGAGAAAGGATCGTGTAGTTGCAGGAGTTTGTGGTGGCATTGCTGAATATTTTGATATAAGTTCTATTATAGTAAGGTTAATATGTATAGCTTTATTTTTAAGTAATGGTATTGGAATATGGGTATATATTATTGCGTGGTTAATAATCCCTACGGAACCTTTAAATAACAAGTTTGAAACTGAAACTATTGAAGGAAAAAACTATAAAAAGAGAAATAGAGAGATGGAAAGCATATTTATAGGCTCAGCGTTTATTATAATTGGAATACTTCAAATACTTTATAATTTTTTTCCTGAAATTGTTCATTTTTCTTCAGCTCTAATAGCAGGTATAATACTTGTATTTTTGGGTATATATTTAATCTACAATGAATGGGGTGAAAAAAGATGAAATATGTAATGGGGATATTTTTCGTATTAATGGGTATTTTTCTTATTTTAAATGGTTTTGACATTGATTTATTTACAAGAATAGTTTTCAATTTCACAAGATTCTGGCCGTTTATTTTTATTATGATAGGAATTTCCATATTATCTTCAACCAAAAAGCTAAAATGGATGAAGCATCTTAATACTGTAGTTGGAATTATATTTATTTTACTCTTATTATTCTGGAATAAAAATACCTTTGATACATCTTTTTCATTTGATTATAATGAAGAGAAATATGAAAAAAATTATTTTGAAATATTGCCAGATGAGTATGAGAATAAAACCTTTAAAATGGATTTTTCTGCAGTAACTGTAAAAGTAAATATTAGAGATGATATAGATAAAATAGAAGGAACATATTATGGTCCTGAACCTCTTGAAATAATGAATAATGGTAATGTAATAAAGATTAATTCTGATACTTTTTTAAAAAACGGATATAAAATTATTTTGGATCTTCCTTCAAAATATACATATAATTTTGATATTAATGCAGGTGCCGCTAACTTTGAATTAAAAGAACAATATAATAATATAGAAAAAATTTCAATAGACGCTGGTGCCGCTAATATAAAAGGAGAAATAAGAGAAGGATTTAACATTCCGCTTGTAATAAATACAGATAGCGGAGCTTTGAAATTATCTTTGAAAATACCAGAAAACAGCACATATTTTTATTCTCTTGATGGTTTGGTGAAAAATACTCATATTGATTCTGGATTGATAAAAACAGATATTAATCCAGATATAAGAATTATTTCTGATAGTGGAGTTTCAAGTATCTCATTGAAAATTGTAGGAGAGGTGGGAAATTAATGAAAAATAGAATAGTAGTTTTTTATATATTATTCTTTTTTTCAACAATATTTTTTGGTATTGAGGCAATAAACGATAATTATAGACAGAGTTATGATAACAGAAAGATATTACCAATTGATACAAAAGTTACACCACAGCAGATGAAAAAGGATATTGATTATCTGGTTAATATTTTAAAAGAAGTTCATCCTTCTACTTATTCTGGATTTTCAGATGAACAGGAAAAAATAATAAAAAATGCATATAATAAGATAACTCAACCAATGAAAGTATTTGATTTTTATTTTATTTTAAATGAAATAATATGTTCAATTAAAGATTCTCACACTCATCTTGTATTTCCATCTCTTACAAATTATATATTTTATGATTTTCCTATTATATGGCTTAATGATGGTATATATGCGTTGGATAATATTTATGAATTAAAAAAAGGAGATAAAATACTTACAATAAATAATAAATCATCCGAGGAAATTTTAAAAGAACTAAGAAAAATAATTCCATCAGAAAATGATTTTTGGATAAAACAAAATGCCCGAAGTATACTTTCTTCAGAATTATATTTGGGATATTTAAATTTAATAGATAATGGAGTTATTAAATTAACAATAATGAGAAATAATGATATAAAGACATTCAATATAAAATTACAAAAATACAAAGGAATTCATAAACAAAAATCAGACTGGATATCTTATAAAATAGATATTTCTAAAAATATTGGCATATTAAAAATAAAGAAATGTATATATGATGAACATTATAAAGAAATCTTATTTAAGTTTTTTAAAGATGTTTCACTAAATAATATTAAAAATATTGTTGTTGATTTAAGATATAATTTAGGTGGAAATTCTCTTGTGACAGATGAATTTTTAAAATATATTGATATTGAAAAATATAAAACATATGGTGCTGAAATAAGATTCTCCAAACCTGTGGAAAAACAAAGAAAAATATATGGAACTGGATATAAGAAATATTTACCGTCAATTCAACTTAATGAAAAAATAGAAGATAAATCTTTATTATTTAAAGGGAAAATTTATGTACTTATTTCTGGAAAAACATATAGTAGTGGTAATTGGTTTGCTGCTGTATTGGGAGATAATAATATAGCAATGTTAGTAGGAGAACCAACCGGAAATAAACCTTCACATTATGGAGATATTTTATATTTTCAGACACCAGAAGTTGGAATACCATTTACAGTTTCATTTAAAAGATTTATTCGTCCTGATACCTCAAAAAATGATGAAGATGCTTTATATCCAGATATAACAGTTTTTACAACTATAAATGATATTATAAATAAAAGGAATCCTCAACTTGAGAAGGTAATAGAAATTATAAATTCATCTCAAAAGTAAATTTTCTATAATATGAATAGAGCTTTTATATAGTCTAGATTATCCTGGAGAGTGAAAGTATGAAAAAAATAATTGAGATTAAGCACTTAAAAAAGTATTATAAAAATGTTAAGGCTGTAGATGACATTTCCTTTGATGTATACGAAGGTGAAGTGTTTGCTTTCTTAGGCCCAAATGGTGCAGGAAAAACCACTACACTTGAAATTATAGAAGGACTTAGAAAAAAGGATTCCGGAGAAATAATATATTTTGATAAATATACTGACCCTTCGGATAATTACATAAAACAAAGAATAGGTGTTCAATTACAAAACAGTGCTTTTTTTGATAACCTTACAGTATATGAAACATTAAAAATGTTTGAAGGTTTATATCCCAAAACCAGAGAAGCGGATGAAATACTTGAAATTATGTCATTAAATGAAAAGAAAAATTCAAAAGTAAAGAAATTGTCCGGTGGTCAAAAGCAACGTCTTGCTATAGGCGTTGCTTTAATCAATGATCCTGATATACTGTTTCTCGATGAACCAACTACAGGACTTGACCCACAGTCAAGAAGAAATATATGGGAAATTGTTTTAAACCTTAAAAAAGCTGGTAAAACCATAGTTTTAACCACACATTATATGGAAGAAGCTGAATATCTTTCAGATAGAGTTTACATAATAGATCATGGAAAAATAATTGCAAATGGCAGTGTTAATGAATTAATTAAATCTCTAAATAAAAAATCAATTATTACATTTGAAACAAAAACACCTGATCTTTTTTTAGATAAGTTTAGAGAAATAAATGTTACGAATGAAAAAGTGGAAATAGAAACAAATGAAGTTGAAAAAGTATTATTTGAAATATTGAATTTAACAAAAAAATCAGAAATTACTGTTGATAACTTAACTATAAGAAAACCAAATCTTGAAGATGTTTTTCTACATCTTACCGGTCGTTCATTAAGGGATTGAGGTGAATGACTATGTCTAAATTAATCATATTGACTAAATCAATGTTAAAAAACAATATTAGATCGTTTGATAGTTACTTTTGGGCATTTATCTTTCCTGTGGTTCTTTTTGTTATCTTTGTAATGATTTTTGATAATATTAATTATAGTGAAGACCTTTCTTTTAATTCATTAAAAGCAGGAATTGTATATGAAAAAAAACTTACAGGATTTGGGAAAACCATTATCTCTCAAATGCTTAAACATACAAATTTCAAAACAGAAAATATAAATACTTTAGATGAAGCATTAAATGAATTGAAAAATAAAAAATTGGATATTATAATTTACTTTCCAGATGATTTTTCTTTAAATCTTAATTCTTCATTGTTTGGAATAAAACAAAAAGAAGCAAATGTGGATATATATTATGTAGAAGGCAGAAATAACTCAGAAATATTAAAGGAAATATCAAAAATCTTTTTTGAATACTCAAATATAGAGATAATAAAAAATGTAAAAAAAATAAAAGAGCCTGAAATAAAAAAAATTGCTATAGATTCAAAAGATGTTTTTAGATATAGGGATTTTTTATTTCCGGGAATATTGATTATGTCCATAATGTCTATAGGATTCTTTTCAATTCCATATGACATATTATTTTCGAGGGATTCTGGCATTAACAAGAAAATGCTAACCACACCGGTAAATGGTTTTACATATTTCTTGAGTATACTTTTAAGTGATTTAATTATAGTAATGTTATCCAGCATATTTTTATTTTTAGCTGGAATTATAATGCATGTTTCTTCAGAATTTTTCTCTGTAAGATTTTTTCTCTTATACCTTTTTTCTATAATTACTATTTTTTCTTTTGGATTGTTAATAACAGCATTTTCGAAAAATATTAGTTCAACTATGTCAATTTTAAATATTCTTTTTCAAATATTTATGTTTTTAGGGGGATTATATTTTCCTGTATTTAATATTCCCTGGGCAATAAAATGGATAGTATATATAAACCCTATTACATATCTTGTAGAAGGTATGAGAAGAACAATAGGAATGAATATATCTCCTATTTCAAATGCCTGGCTAATAATAGTTCCGATGCTATGGATTATTATGTCTTTTATGGCGTTTTCAATAAAATATAGGAAGGTGATGGGATATGAATAAGATTTATATTTTAAGCAAATACATCACCAGAGATATAATAAAAAATAAAGGGGATATGTTCTTTGTTATATTTTTTCCTGTAATATTACTTATTATTTTTGGTTTTGTTTTTGAACAGCAAAACTCTAAGTCTATTGTTGCATTATATGCTGATAGTAACTATTATAAAAATGAATTAGATAAAATATACAATGTAATTCCGGAAAAGTCTGAAAACGATGTAAAAGATTCAGTAAAAAAAGGAAAAGCAAATATTGGAATATATATTTCGGAATATAATGCAATTATTTTCTATAATTCTTCAGATATAAAAAATTCTCAGGATATAAATTTTCTCGAGTTAACCTTAAAAAAATTACTTATAAAAAATCGTTCTAATATTAAAAATGATTATATAGTTGTCAGAGAAAATAAAGTATTAACAACTGAAAAAGAGCATAAATATATAGACTTTCTTTTAGCTGGTTTAATTGGGATTTCCTTACTTTCAAATGGAATGTTTTCTGTTATTACATTGTTTGGGAAATATAAAAAACAGAATATATTAAAACGTTTTATACTAATTCCAATGAATCCAATTGAATTTGTGATTGGATTTTCAATATCAAGAATTTTTATGACATTTATTTCCTCAATAATACTTATATATGCCGGAAAAATAATATTTTCTTCTACAATAACAGTTAATTGGAATGCGTATATTATATTAGCTTTAAATGCTACATTTGGAATGATGGGGCTTGGCTTATTGTTTTTATTCTTTTTTAAAAATACTGAGACAGCACAGAATGCTGCTTCTGCATTCTTTACATTAATGATGTTCTTTTCCGGAGTATATTTCCCTATAGAATTTTTACCCAAATATTTTCAACCATTATCCTATATACTTCCAACAAAATATGTTATAGATGGAATTCGTTATACATTTGGAATTGACAATATGAAAATTCAATATCTTGTTTTTTTAAATATCGTCTTGTTAATAACAGGAATTTTTCTTCTCATAATTGCATCAAAAAAATTCTTAATGCCGGAAAAGTGAGATAAAAATAGCAAAAAAAATAAAAAGAGAGGGAATTATCTCCCCTCTCTTTTTTATGTTTATTATAAATTCTTAATTACCATAGCAGTTCCCATTCCGCCGCCTATACATAATGAAGCAAGACCATATTCGAGATTTCTCTTTTTCATTTCATAAAGCAATGTAACGGTGATTCTGTTTCCAGAGGCTCCTATTGGATGTCCTAAAGCAATAGCTCCACCATTTACATTTGTTCTTTCCATAAACCAGTCTTTTGAAAGGCCATATTTTTCTCCGAGTTCTTTTATTACTGCTAATGATTGTGCTGCAAATGCTTCATTTAATTCCAATAATTCCATTGCTTCTAACTTTATGCCTTTCTTTTCAACAAGGTTTGTTATAGCTGCAACAGGACCAATTCCCATTATACTTGGATCAACGCCACCTTGCTCATATGCAACTATTTCTGCTAATGGAGTTAAACCGTATTTCTTTACGGCTTCTTCTGAAGCAAGGATTATTGCACTTGCACCATCGTTGATTCCTGAAGAATTACCTGCTGTTACTGAACCATCTTTTTTAAATGCTGGCCTAAGTTTTGCAAGTGTTTCCTTTGTAGTTCCAAATCTCGGATATTCGTCAGTATCAAATATTATTGTTTCTTTTCTTGTTTTTACTTCTACAGGAACAATTTCATCTTTGAATTTTCCTTCCTTGATTGCTTTTTCAGCTCTTTGCTGACTTGTTGCAGCAAATTCATCCTGTTCTTCTCTTGTAAGATTGTATTTTTCAACAAGGTTTTCTGCTGTAATTCCCATATGATATTGATTAAATACATCTGTTAATCCGTCGTATACCATATGGTCAATCATTTCAATGTTTCCAAATTTTAATCCGGCTCTTGCTTTTGCTGGTAATAACATTGGAGCATTTGACATACTTTCCATACCAGCTGTTACAACAATATCTGAATTACCTAGTTTTATTTCATTTGCGCCAAGCATAATTGCTTTCATACCGCTTCCACATACCATATGAACTGTATATGCAGGTCTGTCTACAGGAATTCCTGCGTATATTGCAGCCTGTCTTCCTGGTCCCATACCCTGACCGGCCATTAATACATTACCAACTATTGTTTGATCAACATCTTCAGGTTTTAATCCAGCCTGCTCTAAAGCACCTTTTATTGCGACAGCACCTAATTCAGCTGCTTTTTTGTCTTTTAATGTTCCAAGAAAACTTCCAATTGCTGTTCTTTTTGCACCTACAATATATACTTTACTCATTATTTATTTCCCCCTTTTTTTACTTTTATTTATTTTTAAAGTATAAGTCCTCCATCTACACCAAGTACTTGACCTGTTATAAATTTAGCTTCATCACTTGCAAGGAAACATACGGCATTTGCTATATCTTCAGGATCCCCCATTTTTCCAAGAGGTGTTTTGCTTACAACATAGTCTATAACCTTTTGAGGTACCACTTCTGTCATAGGAGTTTTTATAAATCCTGGTGCAACTGCGTTAACCCTTACCTGAGCACCCTTTCTTGCAAATTCTTTTGCCCATGTTTTTGTCATTGCAATTACACCACCTTTTGTTGCTGCGTAATTTGTTTGACCAACATTTCCATAAATACCAACTACGGAAGAAATATTTACAATAGCGCCTTTTCCGGCTTTCATCATTTCAGGTGCAAAGAATTGTGTCATATTGAACACACCTTTTAAGTTTACATCAATTACAATATCCCAATCTTCTTCTGACATTTTTTGAATTAATGCATCTCTTGTTATACCAGCATTATTTACAAGTACGTCAACATGTCCTTCTTCTTCCATTACTTTATTTTTAAACTCCTCTATTGCTTTTCTATCGGTTACATTTAATACATAACCCTTTACATTTGAATATTCTTTTTCTAAATCTTTTAATGCTTCTTCATTTAAATCACAAGCATATACTACTTTTGCGCCTTCTTTTGCAAATTTTTCAACCATTGCTTTTCCGAGACCTCTTGCTCCACCTGTTACTATACATACTTTTCCTTCCATTCTCATTTTTTCAACCTCCCATTTATGTTGAATTATTTATTTTTTCCTTCCTGTATTCTTCTGTATAATTCCTGTGCAATATATGAAGCAACATCATCAGCATATGTATTTGGACCAAATCCTGCGTCATAACCTATTTCCTTTACAAGTTCATGTGTAATTCTTGGACCACCGGCTATAAGAATTACTTTATCCCTTATTCCTTCAGCTTCCAATATTTCCACAAGTTCTGTAAGATTCTTTATATGAATATCCTTTTGTGTTACTGTCTGGGATACAAGTAATGCATCTGCATTGAACTCTATAGCCTTTGCAACAAATTCTTCATTTGGAACCTGACTGCCGAGATTTAAAGCTTCAAACATTTCATATCTTTCAAGGCCATAATGCCCTGCATATCCTTTCATGTTCATAATTGCATCTATTCCAACTGTATGTGCATCTGTTCCAGTACTTGCACCAATTACTCTTATTTTTCTTCCGATATTTTTTCTTATAAAATCATCTGTTTCTTCCATTGACCATGTTGTTGATTCAACCTTTGGAACATGGATTGCTGTGTAATCTACTGTATGCGTACAGCTTCCGTAAGCAATTATAAATGTAAAGTCTTTTGTAAGTTCTTTATGATATACAACCATTGGATCTTCGAGCCCCATTTTTTTCATAAGCTGTTTTGCAGCTTCTACAGCTTCATCACCATCTGGAACTGGCAAAGTAAAGCTCAATTGTACTTTACCATCGTTCATAGTATCTCCATATGGTTTTATTGCCTTTAAGTTTAATGTTTTATCAAAATTCTTTTTTTCTGTTGAATATAATCCTCCACTCATGGTCTTTCCGCCTCCAACATCTTTTTGATAAATGGATTAAAGTAATGTGTTCCTTTTTCAAATACACCGTCTAAACCTTTACCGCCGTCTATAGGTCTCTTGATATTTGCAAATGTGCCTTTTGAAAGAGAAACAAACAATCCATCTTTTACCATTTTTTCAAGTAATTCTATTGATTCATCGAGTACTTTTTGTGCTCTTTTCTGGATAATTCCATCTTTTTTGAATTCTATTTCATCACCGATATTTTTTAGGTTATTGAAGATATATCTTGCATTTTCAATTGAAAGATATCTGTCTGACATAAATGGTGTGTGTATTGCTTCTGTTAACATACCAAGCAATTGAATTCCCTGATGTGTCCAGATTGATATAACATTGAATAATGCATCCTGAACATGACCTCTGAAAATATTTCCTGTCATATATTTTGTTGGTGGCATATATTTTAAAGGTGCTTTAGGGAATATTTCTCTTAGCATCTGTGCCTGTGCCAATTCGTATAAAAATCCATTTGTAAGGTCAGGATTCATTTCAAATGCATGTCCTAATCCCATTTGTTCTTCCGGTATTCCTGCCATTAAAGCGAGTTGCTCATTTATTAAATCTGAAGTTAATACAGTATGTGCTTCTTCATAGGCATCAGCTGTTGTAAGATAATTATCTTCGCCAGTATTTATTATAATGCCGGAAAAACCATTTATTACCCTTGAGAAGTATTGGTCAATTATTGTTCTTTGCATATTTATATCTCTAAATAATATTCCATATAATGCATCATTAAGCATTACGTCTAATCTTTCAATAGCTCCCATAGCTGAAATTTCTGGCATACATAATCCTGATGCATAATTAACGAGTCTTATATATCTTCCAACCTCTTCTCCAACTTCATCAAGAGCTTTTCTCATTATTCTGAAGTTTTCCTGTGTTGCCATTGTTCCACCAAATCCTTCTGTAGTAGGGCCATATGGAACAAAATCAAGCAAACTCTGACCAGTAGTTCTAATAACAGCAATTATATCTGCACCCTGTCTTGCTGCAGCCTGGGCCTGAACAACATCTTCATATATATTTCCTGTTGCAACAATTACATATAAATATGGCTGAGGACCTTCTCCGAGTTTTTCTATATATTCATTTCTCTTTTTTCTATTATTTTGTATAAGTTCTATCATTGAGTTCACATAAGGTTCAATAGCTTCTCTAATTTTGTCATCAGAATTTATTTTTAATTTTGAAAGGTCAAGTTCTTCCTTTGCTATTTTTTCAGCTATTTCCTGTGGTGTATAGCCTGTTTCTATTATTGCATTTCCAATTAAATAAGCAGCACCTTCTTTTAATAATCCTTTTTCTTTTATATGGTCTACAACTACGTTTGGTAATGGAACTTCATTTTCATCTACTCCATCTATTCCCAATAATCTACATACAGTTCTTTCTACTGAAACTGTGGAACGTTTATCTACGAAATTTTGAACATCTTCAGCTATTTTCCTTGCAAGACTTCTTGCATATTCAACCTTTTTAAAATCAAGTCCTAATTTACTCATGGAATGTTTCCTCCTTTTTTATTCTTTCAATAGTATCGAGTAACTCTTTGTCAATATTCAAAAGTCTGGCTATTGTTATTGCTTCTTCAGGAACTATTTCTTCGTTTTCCTCGATTAATGAATAATCGATTATTTCGGTTATATTTTCAGGATTTATATTTTCTGTTAGTTTTTCCTTTTTTATTCCTTTTATTCTTAGTTTTCTAATCCCTTTATCTGCAACGTTATTAAAGTGTGTAGTGATAAGAGATATGGATTTTTTATTGTTTAATATTTCTATGACGCCCTTTACTATTAATTTGCCTTCATGTGGATTCGTGTTTCTTGCAAGTTCATCAAGGAGTATAAGAGCATTTTCATCAGTTTTGATATATTTTAGTATTTCGTTAATTTTTAGCATTTCTGCTGCATATGATGAAAGCCCTGAGAATAATGATTGATAATCGCCGGAAATAAGAAAGATTTTATTGACAGGATATAGTTTTGCGCTTTTTGCTGGTATATAAAATCCATATTGAAACAAATTTTGCAATAAAGCTATGGTTTTTAATATTACTGTTTTTCCTGTCATATTGGCTCCGGTAATTAATGTAACTCCGGGTTTTAAGGTTATATCAACGGGCTGATACTCTTTATTTTCTTCTTCCAGTTTTTCTTTTATAACAGGATTAAACATCCCTTTTATTTCATATGTTTCTGATATTTCCGGTTTTGTAAGATTAAACTTTTTGGTAAAATAAGCTTTAGCAATTGTAAAATCCAATTCCGCTATATCTCTCAATCCCTGTTCTATATCAGAAGCATACGTTCTTAATTTCTTAGAAAGTTCTTCTCTTATCTCATCTTCAATTTGCATTTCTAATTCATATAGTTGTTCTCGTTCTTCTTCATTATCAGTCTTTTTTCTTTTTTTTCTTATTTCTGATAATTCATGTGAGTATGAATCATAGATATAGAATGTTGATAATCTATTTCCATCTGGATCGAGGATATTTATTACTTCATTTAGAGTTGGAAATGAAAGAAAATCCAAAGGATTTATTTTTTTAATTTCTTCATATGTAAGAGCAAATGATTTTAATTCAAATAATTCAATATCGTCAAGTATATAACCGGATTTTAATCTTTCAGTTGTTCCAGAGATATCCTTTATATTCATTAATTTTAGTTTTATATTTTCTATTGTATCTTTTTTATTCTCATAAGCTTTTATAGCTTTTTCAAGCTTGATAATTTCATTGTTTATTTCATCTTTTGATTTAAGAAATTCTATATTTCTTAAAAATTTTTGTCCCAGAGGGGTTATTATTTCCAGTTTTTTAAAAAGATATTCTAATTCAACCATAATTCATCTTCCCTTACATTTATTATTGGAAGGTTTATATGCTCTTTTAATCTTTCTTTTATTACTTTTGAATCAAGCATATAGCCTCGTGGTGAATATGGGTTTATTGTTATTGCAATTAAATTTGTTTTTTGCAATACCGATATCTTTCCCCCTTTTTTTATAAATCTTCTGTATGTTTCAGGGGTTATGAATATCTTTGTGAAATCATTTACTATTATTTCAGTTTCGTTTAATCCCTTTTGTTTTGTAAGATAATCAAGGAATTTATCGGTTAATGCACCTGTTATATATATCTTTTTACCATATTCCAATATATGTTTGTCGAGCGATTTAAAGGATAGTAATGATTTTATGGGCAATTTTGTTATTTTATTATTATCTATAACATATACTCCATCTTCTACTTCTGGAATTTTACCGTTATATTTTTCAAGTTGTATCATTTCTACCACATGCTTTGTTTTTTTTACTAATTCGTTTATATTTATTGTTAATGCTGCTCCTGTTGCAAGAATCATTGCGTCAGTTATAGTGGGAGAAGCGGGGCTGAGCCTTGATAGCGCCCCATCTACCAAAACCTGTTCAGCCCCAAGCTCAAGCATTTTATTAATCACTTTCTTTATATTTTTTGTGTTTTGAGGACCTGCTAATATAATCTTTCCTCTTTCTTTAGCTTTTGCAATTACTATTCTTCCAATAGATGTACGTATATCTTCAATGCTTAATATTTCAGCAAGGAATCTTTTTTGTCTGTAGAATTTCTCGGCAGTAGCAAATATTGTTCCTTCTATTATTTCAATTTCTGGTTTAGGTGTAGAGGTTACCTGATCTATGGATTCACCATCTATACCTATTGAGGTTAATCCGAGTTTTTTATTTATATGTTTTATAATGTAATTTAATGTTTCGGTCTTTCCCGTATTTTTTTCGAGACCAACTACAGAGACGCTTTTATATTCCAATTTGCAAATCTCCCTTATTAATTTTTAAATAATACAAGTGCTTCTCCATCTACAGCAATATCACCATTTTCATTGAAAATTTGAGTTGTAAGCAATAGCCTTGATTTTGCTTCTATTTTTTCTTTTACTGTTATTTTTATTGTGATTTCTTCATCGATATATATAGGTTTTAAAAATTTTGTATCCTGCTTCATATATATTGTTCCAGGGCCTGGAAATTCCATTCCCAAAACAGCTGAAATTAAACCTACACTTAAAATTCCATGTGCGATTCTCTTTTTAAATATTGTTTTGCTTGCATATTCTTCATCGAGATGCACAGGGTTTTTATCCCCTGTGATCTCGGCAAAGGTTTCAACCATATGTGCTGTTATTTTCCTTTTTACTTCATATATCTGACCTAATTTTATTTCATCATACTTCATTTTTTATCACCCAAATGTTCATATTTTTCCCTCAATTTAGCTCTTTCATGTCTTTCAAGATGGCTTGGTTCAAGACTGATTCTTTCTTTATTATCAAATAATCCCGCTACACCGTACCATTTATATTTTTCTCTATATTCTGAATCATCTACATCTGTTGAAGTATCTTCTGGTTCATGATATGTTGTAATTACGCCTTCATAATTTCTCAGGATAACTGTATGATCTGTTTGAGAAATAAGATAGTTTGGCATTAATCTAATCTTACCTCCGCCACCTGGTGCGTCAACAACAAATGATGGAACTGCGAATCCAGAAGTATGTCCTATTAATGATTCCATTATTTCAAGACCTTTGGCAACAGATGTTCTGAAGTGTTCTATTCCCTGTGAAAGGTCACATTGATAGATGTAGTAAGGTCTTACTCTTATTTTTACCAATTCATGCATTAATGCCATCATGATATATCTGCTATCGTTTACACCTCTTAATAATACTGTCTGATTTCCAACAGGAATACCTGCATCTACAAGTTTTCTAACTGCTTCAGTTGATTCTGGTGTAATTTCTTTTGGATGATTGAAATGTGTGTTTAACCATATTGGATGGTATTTCTTTAACATATTTACCAATTCATCTGTAATTATCTGTGGGAATACAACAGGTGTTCTTGACCCAATTCTTATAATTTCGACATGAGGTATCTTTCTAAGTTCACTAATGATGTATTCAAGCATTGGTACCCCAACCATTAAAGCATCTCCACCAGATAATAATACATCTCTTACCTGTGGTGTATTTCTTATATATTCAATTGCTGCGTTAATATCATCCATACTTTTATGTGCATCTGTTTGTCCAGCAAATCTTCTTCTTGTACAGTGTCTACAATACATTGAACACATATCTGTAATTAAGAAAAGTACTCTATCAGGATATCTATGTGTCAATCCAGGTGCAGGTGAATCTTCATCTTCATGAAGAGGATCAACCATATCCCACATGCTTTTTACCAATTCTTTAGATGTTGGTACTGCCTGTCTTCTTATTGGACATTTTGGATCATCTGGGTCCATTAATGACGCATAATATGGTGTAATTGCCATTCTTAATGTTTTTAATGCATTTCTTATTCCTTCTTCTTCATCGGGAGTTAGGTTTATTACCTGTTTTAATGTATCAACGTCTGTTATTCTGTTTCTCATTTGCCAGTGCCAATCATTCCATTCCTCTTCCGTTACATCTTTCCATAATGGTATTTCTGTATAATGTCGCCTTTTAGCCATTTTAACGTCTCCTTTCTTTTCTTCTTTTTTGATATTTAAATATATAATTTTTCAAACAGTTCTCTAATTTCCTTTGATTCCCTTAAAATATCAAGGGTTAATTCAGCATGTCCTTTTGTATATCCGTTTCCTATAATCATTGTTATATCTTTTCCAACACCTTCAGCACCAAGTGCGGCTTTTGTAAATGATGTTGCCATAGAGAAGAAATAAACTGTACCTTCATCTTTTGTTATTAATATTGATGACATTTCGGTATTTGGTACATTTACGTTATTTATTGTGATATCACAATATTTTCCTCCTGTTACATCTAATACTTTTTCATATATGTCTACAGGTTTTGTAGCATCTGCAACAATTACTTCATGTGCAAGGTTCATATCTTTAATTCTTTTGGCATTCTCTTCTGAATATTCTACAACTATAACTTTTCCAGTATTACCAGCATTTTTCATAGCCTGATATGAACACAATACCCCTGATTTTCCTCCACCACCGATAATACAAACAGTATCTCCTTCATTTACGAGCTTGTTTACCTGTGCTGGTGCTCCAGCAACATCTAATGCTGCAAGAGCTAATTTTTCTGGTATATCTTCTGGCAATACTGCATATAATCCAGTTTCAAATAATATTGCCTGTCCTTCAATATCAACCTGGTCATTTTCTATGTTAATCTTTTTGATTTTTTCAATCTTTAATGGTGTTAAGGATAAAGATACAAGTGTAGCGATTTTGTCTCCAACCTTTAATTTTTTGTCTGGAAAATCAGGTCCAATTTCTTTAACTATACCAATTAACATTCCACCAGAACCTGTAACTGGATTTTGCATTTTTCCTCTTTCATTTACTATGTCAAGAATCATCTTTTCCATTTTTTCTACATCATGATCACATGCTTCTTTGATTTGAGTAAAGCTTGCTGAATCGATATTTAATGTAATTACATCAATCAATATTTCATTAGAATAAATTTCCATTGTGTTATCAATTTTTTTAGCTGCTTGTGGTAATAATCCTTTTGGTTCTATAACTCTGTGTGTACCAAATGGACAACCTTTTTTCATTATTTTCCCTCCATTATTTTCTTTTTATATTTAAAATTTCTCTTGCTTCATCTGGTGTTGCTACTTCTCTCCCCAATTCTTTTGCCAATCTTACAATTCTTTCTACTAATTGAGCATTGGATTTTGCCAATTCTCCTTTTTTATAGTAGATATTATCTTCAAATCCAACTCTTACATGTCCCCCCATTAATATTGCATGAACAGCAAGTGGAAGTTCGTATCTCCCTATTCCAGCAACTGTCCATGTGCTTCCCTGCGGGATTCGGCTAACAAGATATACCAAATCCTCAATATCTCCAGGTATAGCTCCAGGAACCCCCATAACAAAATCAAAATGGATAGGCATATCTAGCAGACCCTTTTTTACCAATCTCAACGCATTTGCAATATGACCTCTTTCGAACACTTCTATTTCCGGTTTTATTCCTCTTTCCTTCATTTCTGCTGCAAATTTTTCCATGTATTCCTGCGTATTCATAAATACATCTTCACCAAAATTTGTTGTTCCAGCAGAAAGGGTTGCCATTTCTGGATTTAATTCAAGTGGTTGTTTTCTTTGTTCGAAAGTATGATATACCGCTCCCCCAGTAGATGGTTGAAAAATCATATTGCATTTTGCTTCTATTTTTTCTTTTATTTCTTTATATACTTCATAGGATTGTGTGGGTTTTCCATCTTCATCTCTTGCATGAACGTGGGCAATTGATGCTCCTGCAAGATAACATTCATAAGCAGCTTCTGCAATTTCATTAGGTGTAACAGGGAGATTTGGCTGTTGTTCTTTTGTAACCTCTGCACCTGTTAAAGCAACTGTGATTATCAATTTATCCATTTTCTTTTCCCTTCCTTTGTTTGTCTTTTGGTACTACACATGTACCACTTGCTCTACAAACAACTATAGGCTCTTCAAGATAATCTGCAGCTGAATCAGAGATATCTGGTCTTGGAGCAATTACCTTTCTTGCTTCAAACACCATTTTTCTTGATGTATTTCCAACCTTTACTATTTCTCCAACTGCTTCTATATAATCACCTGCATATACAGGAGCTATAAATTCTATATTGTCATATGCTTTAAATAATCCTTCATCTCCATCGTGTCTTATTAAAAGTTCTGTTGCCACATCTCCAAAGAGTTGTAAAATTCTCGCGCCATCAACAAGATTTCCACCATAATGTGCATCATGTAAACTCATTCTTACTCTTATCATTACTTTTTCACCCATATTTTAAACCTCCATCGTTTTTAAATCTTCTGGAATTATAAGTTCAGCATCAGTTATTTCTTTTAATTCTTCTAATGTAATATCTGGAGCAATTTCTTTTAATAATAAACCATTATCAACAGGCTCTATTACAGCATATTCAGTAACTATTAAATTTACTCTTCTAACTGAAGTAAGAGGGAGATCGCATTTTTTTACTATTTTAGGTTTTCCTTTTGCTGTATGAGTCATAGCTACTATAACCTTTTTAGCTCCAGTAACAAGATCCATCGCTCCACCCATACCTGGAATTAATTTTCCTGGAACCATCCAGTTTGCTAAATGACCTTCTTCATCAACCTGTAACCCTCCTAAAACAGTGAAATCGAGATGACCTCCTCTAATTAAGGCAAATGAAAATGCTGTATCAAACACCATTGCACCTGGTAAGGTATCAATATATTTTGCGCCAGCATTTGTCAAATCAGGATTTGCAATTTCTTCTGGTACTTCAGATCCAATTCCTAATACACCGTTTTCTCCATGAAAGAATATATTCATATCTTTTGGAACGTAATTAGCAACTAATGTTGGTAATCCAATTCCAAGATTTACTATATTTCCTGGTTTAAATTCTTTTGCTACTCTTTTAGCAATTCTTTCTTTTGCATTCATTATTCTCTCCCCCTTATTACAACATAATCAACAAGTGCTCCAGGGAATTGCACTTCTTCAGGTGTAATTGTACCTACTGGAACCAATTCATCTACTTCAACAATTACAGTATCTGCTGCCATTGCAATTATAGGGTTAAAATTACTTGCAGTAAATGAAAATGTAAGGTTTCCAAGATGATCAGCTTTTTTGGCTTTAACAAGTGCAACCTTTGCTCTTATTGCCTTTTCAAGAATATATTTTTTTCCATCAATTTCTATTATTTGCTTTCCTTCTTCAACAATAGTTCCAATACCTGTAGGGGTAAGAATGCCGCCAAGACCAACTCCACCTGCTCTTATCTGTTCTATTAATGTTCCCTGAGGAACAAGTTCAACTTCAAGTTCTTTTTCAATCATCTGTCTCTGTGTTTCTTTATTTGTTCCAATGTGTGAAGTTACAACCTTTTTAGCAAGTTTGTTGTATATAAGTCTTCCGATTCCTTTTGTTTCAAAGGATGTGTCATTACAGATAATTGTTAAATCTTTTTTCTTTTGCTTAATAATTTCGTCTATAAGCGTTTCTGGAGTTCCAATTGTTAAGAATCCTCCAATCATAATTGAATCGCCATCATTAATAACTTTAATGGCCTCTTCCGCCTTAACAACTTTCAACTGAATCACCTCTTTTTTTAAATTTCGATGAAAAATATTTCATTCATATTATATCAGTTTTTACAAACAGATAAAAATATAGTTTCAACTAAATAATCATTATTAATAGTCTTAAATCATTCTTAATTATGTGAAATGAATCTTTTCTCACTTTCACAAATTGTTACATAGAACTATAGCTAAATAAAAAATTTTTTTAGAACATTGTGAAAAAAGAAGCAGAGTTTTCATAAAGTAAATAAAATATGAAGAGATTGTGTTATAATTAAATTATAAAAATCATAATTTTTTAGGGGGGAGAAAAATGGCTTACTATCTTGCAATTGATGAGGGAACAAGCAGTACAAGAACGTTATTGTTTGATGAAAAATTTAACCTTATAGACTTTTCTCAAAAAGAAATAAATATGTATTATCCAAAACCTGGATGGGTAGAGCAGGATGCTGAAGAATTGTATCAAAAAACTGAAGAAACAATGTTAGAAGTTTTAGAAAAGAACAATATATCCTGGAATGAAATAATTGGGATTGGAATTACAAATCAAAGGGAAACTGTTGTAGCCTGGGATAAAAACACAGGAAAAGCTTTAACTCGAGCAATAGTATGGCAATGTAGGAGGACAGATGAATTAATTAATAGATATTCTGCATCATTCTGGAATGAAGTAAAGAGGAAAACAGGATTGGTAAAGGATCCATATTTTTCAGGTTCAAAAATAGTGTGGATGATAGAAAATGTTCCAGCAGTTAAAGAAGCATATGAAAATGGAAATTTAAAAGTGGGAACAATAGAATCCTGGTTGGCATTTAAACTTTCTGGAAAACATATTAGTGATCTTTCAAATGCTTCCAGAACGCAATTGTTAAATATACATACATTAGATTGGGATGATGAAATATTAAACACATTTGGTATTAAAAAAGATATTCTGCCTCAGTTGGTTAATACAGCTATTGAAGGTGGAATTGAAACGAAATTTGGCCCAAAAATTTATGGAATGATTGGTGACCAGCAATCTGCATTATTTGGACAAAGAGCATTTGAAATTGGTGATTCAAAATGTACTTATGGAACAGGTGCTTTTGTATTAATGAATTCAGGTAATACCCCACCCAAACCACATCCAGGATTATTAACTTCAATTGGTTGGAAAATTAAAGATGAAACTATTTATTCTCTTGAAGGAAGTATATTTACCGTTGGTGCATTCTTTAAATGGTTAAAAGATATAGAGATTATAGATGATTATCCTGATCTTGAAAAATATTCTCTTGATAATGACAACGGAGGAGTTTATATTGTTCCAGCATTAAGTGGTCTTGGAACACCATATTGGGATGCAGATGCAAGAGGTTTAATAATAGGGTTAACCAGAGGTACTAAAAAAGAAAATATAATCAGGGCTGCTTTGGAATCAGTAGCTTTTAGTGTTAGAGATGTTATAGACTCAATGCAGGAAGCAGTATGGACAAAGATTAAAAAAATGAATGTTGATGGTGGAGCTACAAAAAATAAATTATTGATGAAAATACAAAGTGATTTGTTAAATGCAGAGATATTTGTTCCAGAATTTCAGGAGATAACAGCATTAGGTGCAGCATTTATGGCAGCAATTGGTTCAGAAAATCTTTCTATTAATGAAATAAAAAATTTGCAATTTTCAGGTATAAAGATAATGCCAGAAGAGAATGAAAAATTAGAAAGGGATTATTATATCTGGAAGGAGGCAGTATTAAGATCAAAAGGCTGGATAAAATCAACGAACATAAACTTTTAGAAATAGCAAGAGTAATAGCAGAATATACATTTCCTGGAATGAATATCCTTTTATATGGAGATTTAGGTACAGGAAAAACTACTTTTACCAAAGGATTTATCAGAAGTTATTTAGGTGATGAAGAGATAAACGTTACATCACCCACTTTTGCGTTAGTTAGAATATATGAAAATTCTGTAAAAATATATCATGCGGATTTATACAGGTTATCTGATCCAGAGGAAATACCTTATGTAGGTTTATTCGATGATTCTGACGGAATATATTTAATAGAATGGCCTGAAAGATTAGAATATTATATGCCTGACGAATATCTAAAAATACAATTATATTACAATGAAAATATAGAATATAGAGATATAGAAATATCATATGTTGGAGAAAAATACGAAAAAACATTTGAAAAAATAAAGGAGGAATTACAATGAAGATAGGAATTTTAGGGTTACCTATGACAGGAAAAACAACAATATTCTCGTTATTGACAAATAAACCATATGACGGAACATATAAGCAAGATGCAGAAGAAAGAATTGCTAATGTTAGAGACGAAAGGATTGAAAAACTTACAGAAATGTATAATCCTAAAAAAACAGTATATGCAACATTGAACTTTATAGATATTCCAAGTTATAATCCTTCAGCCGATAGAAAAGAAAAAAATAGAATCTTACAGATGATACAAACTGTTGATGCAATTATACTTGTTATTAGGGCATTTGAAAATGATTCAGTTCCATTTCCAGAAGGTTCAGAAACACCTTTAGATCAGCTTGATACATTAAAAACGGAAATGATAATTAGAGATCTTGAAGTAGTTGAAAATAGATTATCAAGATTAATAGAACAAAATAAAAAGAAGAAACCTACCAAAGAGGAAGAGAGACAGGTAAAAATATTGGAAGAGATTAAACCTGTACTTGAAGATGGAAAATTTGCATCAAAGGTTGAATTATCAGATGAAGATAAAAAATTAATAAGCTCTCTTGCATTATTTACATTAAAACCAATAATCGTAGTTGTAAATGTTGATGAAAATCAATTGATGGAAAAGAATTATCCAGGAAAAGAAGAATTAATGAAAACATGTAAGGAAGAAAATTTTGCATATATTGAAATATGTGGTAAAACCGAAGCAGACCTCATAGAATTAGACGAAGAAGAAAGAAAAGAATTTATGGAAGAATTGGGAATTGAAAGACCAGGAATCGATAGGTTGTCTAAAACAGTATATGATCATTTAGGTTTAATCACATTCTTTACAGTTGGTGAAGATGAAGTAAGAGCATGGACAATTAATAAAGGAACTACAATGAAAAGAGCAGCAGGTAAAATACATTCAGATCTTGAAAAAGGTTTTGTAAAAGCAGAAGTAATGCACTACGATGATTTAATAAGACTAGGAAGCGAAGATGAAGTGAAAAAAGCAGGATTATGGAGATTAGCTGGTAAAGAAGAAATTGTAGAAGATGGAGAAATATTAACCATAAGAGCAAATGCTTAAGTGTTTATGGAGGGAGAAATGAGAAAACCATTATACAAAGTAGAAGATTTTGATTATCATTTGCCTGAGGAATATATAGCTCAAAAACCAGCAGAACCAAGAGATTCTTCAAGGTTAATGGTATTAAATAGAAATATCAGAACTATAGAACATAAAATTTTTAGAAATATAATTGATTACTTAAAACCTGGAGATTTAATGGTATTAAACAATACAAAAGTAATTCCAGCAAGATTATATGGTCGGAAAACAACAGGTGCAAAGGTTGAAGTATTATTGCTCGAGAAAACACACGAAGAAAATACATGGAAAGCACTTGTTAAACCCGGTTCAAAATTAAAAAAAGGTGCAGAAATAAAATTTTCTGACCATCTATATGCTAAAATAATAGAACATAATAGCGATGGTTCAAGAATTATTCATTTTACATCTGATAAAGATGTATGGGAAGAAATTGAAAGAGTTGGAAATATGCCTTTGCCACCATATATAAAAAGCACTGATGTTCCAGGTGAAAGGTATCAAACAGAATATGCGAAAATTCAGGGAGCTGTTGCGGCACCAACAGCAGGGTTGCATTTTACAAAGGAATTATTAAATAAGATAAAAGAAAAAGGAATTGAATTTGCTGAAGTAACTCTTCATGTTGGTCTTGGTACATTTAGGCCTGTAAAAGTGGATAATATAGAAGAACATGAAATGCATGAGGAGTATTATGAAGTTCCAGCAGAAACAATGAAAAAAATACGTGAATATAGACAAAATAAAGGAAGAATAATCAGTGTAGGAACTACTGTGGTTAGAACACTTGAAACAATAGCACAACTTCCAGAACAGGAATCCTATATGGGGACTACGGATATATTTATATATCCGCCATATGAATTTAAATTAATAGATGCATTGATAACCAATTTTCATTTACCAAAATCCACACTTTTAATGCTTGTTGCAGCATTTGGAGGATATGATTTTATAATGGAAGCATATAAAAAGGCTGTTGAAGAAAAATATAGATTCTTTTCATTTGGTGATTCAATGTTCATATATTGATATTCAGAGGGTGATAAATTGAAAAATAAAACCAGGGGTTTAATTTATATGTGGATCACTGTAATATTCTGGGGGATTTCTTTTGTAGCAACGAAAATAATAGTTAATACCGTTCCACCGATAACAGCAGCATTTTTGAGATTTTTTCTTTCAAGTTTAATACTTGTATTATTTATAAAAACTAAAATAAAATATGAAAAAAAAGAATATGTTTATATGCTTTTATCAGGTTTTTTTGGAGTTACAGCATATTTCTTATTTGAAAATTCAGCTTTGCAATATACCACAGCAACAAATGGTTCTCTCATTATTTCGGCTACACCGGTAATATATCTATTATTTTCAGATATACTAAGAAAAAGCTTTTCACATAAAATTCGATATTTTGGAACATTACTGGCATTTTTTGGTGTTGCATTAATTGTGCTTAACGGAAGATTTGTTTTAAAATTAAATCCACTTGGAGATTTATTAATGTTTGGTGCAGCATTTAGCTGGATTTTATACACTGTATTTATAGAAAAATTGCATCATCACGATAATCTGGCAATTACAAGAGATTTGAATTATTACGGAATGTTATTTTTTATACCATTTTCTCTTTATGAATTAAAAAGTGCAGGCACATGTCCAGCATTTGAATTATGGTTAGATCCAGTAGTAATAACAGCATTTTTGTATCTCGGTATATTCTGTACAGCCCTTGGATATATATGGTGGAATAAAGCCATTAGGCTTGCCGGAGCAAAAACAACAACAAATGGAATATTTTTTATACCAATAGTTACTGTTATTGCTGATGCAGTATTATTAAAAAATTATCCAAATTTTTATACATTAATAGGTGCATCTCTTGTATTAGCAGGAAATTATATAGCAGAAATAAAAGATTAAATGGTGCAGAAAATCTGCACCATTTAACATTATTATATATCAATTTCAATACCTATTGGACAATGGTCAGAACCCATAATTTCTGATAATATAAAAGCATCTTTAACCTTTTCTTTTAAAGAAGTACTAACAAAAAAATAATCTATTCTCCAGCCTACATTTCTTTCCCTTGCCCTTGTTTTATAATCCCACCAGGTGTAATTTCCAGGTTCTTTATTGAACATTCTAAAGGTATCAACAAATCCACTTTCAAGCAGTTTATCAATCCATTCTCTTTCAATTGGTAAGAATCCCGAAGTATTTTCATTTTCCTTCGGTCTTGCAAGGTCTATTTCTTTATGTGCAGTATTAACATCTCCACAAATAATTATATTTGGTTGTTTCTTTTTATAATCTTCAAGAAATTCTAAAAGATAATAATAAAAATCCATTTTATATTGTAGCCTTTCTTCACGAGCTTTTCCATTTGGAAAATAGATATTAAATAAGGAAAAATTATCATATTCAGTAATTAATGTTCTACCTTCAGAATCAAACATTTCATTACCTAAACCTTTTAAAACATTTTTAGGTTTAATTTTTGTAAATGTTGCAACACCACTATATCCCTTCTTTTCAGCAGAAACAAAATATTTTTTCCAATCACCGTAAGTTAAAAACTTTTTTGTTAATTGCTCTTCTCGCGCTTTAGTTTCCTGAACGCATAAAATATCAGGATTTTCCTTATCAAGAAAATCTAAAAATCCCTTTTTTATAGCTGCTCTAATTCCATTAACATTCCAGGATAATATCTTCATCTTTAGTCTCTCCTTTAAAATCTGGTGTCTCCCCCAAATAATCCTCCTAAGAGGTTACCGCCTATTCCATCAATACCTTTTGTTTCGCCTCTATTTGAAAAATTAGCTGCAGAGTAAATCCTATCAGCCAATCGCGAGAATGGTAAACTCTGTAAATAAACGGTTCCAGGTCCAGTTAAATGAGTTAAGAAAATACCTTCTCCGCCAAATAAAGCATTGACAAATCCACCAACAAATTGAATATCATAATCTACAGTATTGGAAAATCCAACAATACAACCAGTATCAACTCTTAAGGTTTCACCAGGCATTAATTGCCTTTCTATAATAGTTCCACCAGCATGTACAAAAGCAAGGCCATCGCCTACAAGCCTTTCGAGAATAAAACCTTCACCCCCAAAAAGACCTGCACCAATTTTTTTAGTAAATGTAATTTCAATATCTATTCCTGCTGCAGAACAAAGATAACTATCCTTTTGACATATAAATTCTCCTCCAAATTTTGTCAAATCAATAGGAATAACCTTTCCTGGATAAGGCGCTCCAAAAGCAACGTGAGATTTTGAATGTCCGGTATTTAAAAAATTGGTTATAAAAAAGCTTTCACCAACTAACATTCTTTTTAATCCGCCGAAAATTCCTCCTGTTGCCTTTGTCTGCATTTCTATACCAGGTTCCATATACATCATTGCACCTGCTTCAGCTCGAACTCCTTCCCCCGGATCCAATTCAATTTCAACAATCTGCATATCATCACCATAAATTTTATAATCAATAACATCAGCCATAATTTCACCTCCAATAATTCTAATAATAATTATACCATTAATTTATAAATTTTGTAAAAAGTAATTATAACTCTATAATAAGCATATGAATAGAGTTATAAAGATGACTTCTTATAATGTGATTTTTTTAACGTGAAAAAAATAACATTGAAACAATGATGATTGCAATTTAATATTTCATATGTATAATTATATTTGAAAAAAAGAAATTTAATTAAAATTAATGTGAATAAAAGCACTAGTTATTGGGAGAGGGATTTTATATTTTTTGGAGGTGAAATTATGTTATTAAATGGTGCATGGGAGAGTAAAGTAGATATTTACAACGTTTTTGAGTTAAGATGTAAAACAACAGCTTATTTTGGAGTAGGTGCTATAGAAAAGTTCAAGGATATTTGTGAATTTTTAAACAAAAAGGATATGAAAAAGGTTTTAATTTTAACCGACGAAGTTGTATATAACGTGACAGGAATAAAAGAAAAAGTTGAAAAGTTTTTAGGTGAAGCTGGTATTGAATATATTGTATATTATGGAATTAAACCAAATCCAAATGTAAAAATGATTGATGAAGCAAAGAAAATGGGATTAGATTTTGGAGCAAAAGCTGTTATAGGAATTGGTGGCGGAAGTCATATTGACACAGCAAAGAGTGTTGCAGTATTATTACATGAAAAATATAAGAATTATACAGGTTCTGACTTATATGAATTAAAATTTGTGCCAGAAGAAGCATTGCCAATAATTGCAATAAATACAACTCATGGTACAGGTACTGAAGTTGATAGATTTGCAGTTGCAACAATTGAGGAAAAAGGTTATAAACCAGCCTTAGCTTATGATAGTATATATCCAATATTTGCTATTGATGATCCAGAAATTACAAAATCATTACCATGGTCACAAACAACATACACAGCTATTGATGCAATAAACCATGTTACAGAAGCAGCAACAACATTAGCAGCATCCCCATATTCAATTTTATTAGCTAAAGAAACAATAAGATTAGTTTCAAAATATCTTCCTCAAGCTCAGGCAAAACCAGGAGATTTAACAGCAAGATATTTCTTATTATATGCTTCAACAATAGCTGGTATTTCATTTGATAATGGATTGTTACATTTCACACATGCTTTAGAACATCCACTAAGTGGAATCAGACCAGATTTACCACATGGTTTAGGATTAGCAATGTTATTACCAGCAGTAGTAAAAGCAATTTATCCTGCACAGGCAGAAGTGCTTGCAGAAATATATAGTCCAATTGTTCCAGGTTTAAAAGGAGTGCCGGGTGAAGCAGAAGAAGCAGCAAAAGGAATTGAAAAATGGTTATTTAATATTGGAGTTACACAAAAATTAACAGATGAAGGATTTAAAGAAAGCGATATAGACAAATTAGTAGAATTGGCATTTAATACACCTTCACTTGATTTATTATTGAGCTTAGCACCTGTTAAAGCTACAAAAGAAATTGTAAAACAGATTTATATGGATTCATTATATCCTTTAAATAAATAATAATAGCGGGGGATGGGATAAAATAAAAAATGCAGGTGCTCAGCACCTGCTATTTTTATTGAACATTAACATATATAGTTTTTGAAACTTCAAGCCATAATAATTTGTCTTTTTTTACAGAATAAATAAAGTGAAGATATCCTATACTATCAGCATGATATAATCCGGAAATTGCTATGCTCCCTTTTAATTCATATGTTCCATCATTTCCAAAATCAAAAGGTTCTAATTCAGAAAAACCACCTATCATAAGTTCATTGTAGTTTTTTATAAATCTTCCATATTGATCATAGGCTTTAATTTCCTGATATAATTTTTTTCTGTCTGAAAGGTCAATGTATGTAAAGGCATCTTTATAGCTAATAACTGCTTTGTATTGATCCATGAAAAATCCTTTGATATCCTTAATAAAAGGTTTTATATCATATGATATTACATCGTCTCCTGTATATAAATACAAATCATACATTATGTAATTTCCACTGCCGCCGCTTCTTGTTGTTAATAAAATATCTTTATATCCGTCACCATTAAAATCAAAATATTCTATTTTAGGGTTATATCCATCTATACCAGTCATTATATCAAAAGTTGTTCCGGCGTCTTCAATTGTTAATAAAAAGCTTCCCCAATAAATTTCACTAACCTTTTTGCCTTTTAAAGTTACATGTTCAAGTGATTTGTCTGAATCAAGATTAATTTTTGTTTTATAAACTACCTGATAATCATCGGAAAAAACCAAAATGCTGGTAATAATCAGAAAAATTATAAAAAAGCTTTTTTTCATTAAATTTCACCTCCGTGAAAATAATTAAATATTTTTTGAGACAATTGTTCCTGTTTATGCCAATATCCGGCAAGTTTTTCATTCCTTGATAAATCTCCAAGTTTTTTATAATATTTCTTATTTAATTTACCAGGTCCAACATCAAATAAAGGTGTTCCTGGCAATGGCATAAAGGTATGTGAATGTATTACAGCATTATATTTTTCTGTAATTTTGTCCATAAAGTCAAAAGTCTTTTTAATATCTTCATCTGTTTCAAAAGGGAATCCAAAAATAAAATCTACATACGGTATAAATCCATGAGCAGAAACAAGGGATAAAGCCCTTTCTATTTCTTCTAAAGAATGTCCTCTATTTATTTTTTTTAGAATTTCATTGCTACCGCTTTGCGCTCCTATGATTATCATCTTGTTATCAACATATTTTTTTATAAGTTTTAAAACTTCTTCAGTTACAGATTCCGGTCTTACATCTGAAGGAAATGAACCAAGGTAAATTTCTTCTATACCAACTTTTCTCAAACCAGATAGCAATTCTTCGAGTTTTTCTATATTAGGTGTAACACCATTTTTTGAGCCATAACCAAAAGAATTTGGTGTAATAAACCTCGCAATTTTTCTGTTATGTTTAACGCCTAATTTTGCATATTCATGAATAATTCCCGGTTCTCTATGACGAACAATTCTACCAAAGAGATAAGGAGTTTGACAGTATCCACATCCGAAAGGACAACCCCTTGTAATTTCTATTGGCATAAAATGTTTGTTTTTAATTGCAAATGGCGGGTAATAATTTAAATCAACAAATTCTTTTGATGCTATGAATTTTTCTGATATTTTGCCCTTTAAAAAATCGGTGAAGGTTTTTTCACCTTCACCAATAAAAATATGGTCAAATCCTATTTTTTCTGTTTTTTCAGGCATTGCGCTTGGATGTGGACCACCGGCAATAACCTTAAACCCTTTTTCTTTTAATAGTGGAATTTCTTTTTCAACCTGAAAAATATCAAAACTCATAAATGAATAAGCTATTAATGTATCTTCAGGATTATATTCCAGTATTTTTTCAAAATTTTTTTCAAGTATAGTTTCTATTTCTATATTTTCTTTTTCCATTGCTGCAATAAGAGCTGTGATAGAATACCTATTTGATTTTAAAAGTCTGAAAACAATTCTTTTCAAGAATTTTCTTCCTCCTCTGTACTTTTTTGAGGCATAATGTCCCTATATCCAGCTAAGAATACGAGAACAGCTATTAAGATCGCTCTGCTTAAAGAAACATTCAAATATACATACGTTCCAATTGCCATGGCATTAAATAACCAGGCTAATACAATATATAGTTTTTTGTTTTTAAATGAAAAAAGAGATGAAAATGTTGTAGAAATCAGTGTAATTACCATGAATAAATCAATAGCATAGCCTCTTATATATCCAAAACCAGCTAATAACAATCCTATGAATAAAAATACTATAGTCAATTTATCGTATTTTTTTGAAAGAAATGAAAAAAACGCTGTGGTCAATGCAAATATACTCATCAATACAATATACAATACAGGACTTTTAAATAAGACAACAGCTAAAACTGGGAAAATAATTGAAAAAACTATAGAGTAAATCACTTAACACACCTCACATTACATTTTATCTACTACTCTTATACCAAGCAAGTCAAGACCTCTTTTTAATACTTCTCCAGCTAAATGAGATAATAATAACCTTGATTTTAATGTTTCTTCTTCTTCTTTCAATACAGGAAGATTATTGTAGAATGAATTATATGTTTGTGCTAATTCAAAGAGATAATCAGCAATTAAATTAGGTTTATAATCTTCAGCAGCTCTAATTGCAACAATTGGTAACTGGGTTAATAACAATCCCAATTTTCTTTCGAGTTTTTCTGTTATTTTTAGATTTGCATTTTCAAATGTATAGCCTTTTTCTTCAGCTTTTCTTTTTAATGATTGTATCCTTGCATATGTATAAAGTAAGTAAGGAGCTGTATTTCCATCAAAGGCGAGCATTTTATCCCAGTCAAATATAATATGGCTTATTCTGTTTTGACTGAGGTCAGCATATTTTACAGCACCGATTCCAATTGCTTCTGCAATTTCTTCTTTTTCTTCTGGAGACAATCCTGGATTCTTCTCTTCAATGATTTCCTTTGCTTTTTCAACAGCTTTATCAAGTAATTCTTCTAATTTTATCACATTACCTTTTCTTGTAGAGAAAACACCATCAGCAAATCTCATTAATCCAAACCATATATGCTGATAATTATCATCCCAGCCTAACTTTCTTGCAATATTAAATACCTGTTTGAAATGTGTTTGTTGTCTTTCATCAGTTACATATAATATTCTATTAGGATTATATGTTTCTCTTCTAAATTTTATACATGCAAGGTCTGATGTTGCATATAAGAAAGCTCCATCCTTTTTCTGAATAATTGCTGGAGGTAGATTTTCTTCTTCGTCAAAAAATACAACAACAGCACCTTCACTATATGTTGCAATACCTTTATCAAGAAGCATTTTTACAATTTCAGGCATAATATTGTGATAATGTGATTCTCCATAATATGTATCAAATTCTATATCCATTCTTTTATATATTTTATTATATTCTTTTAATGATAAATCAATAAATTCCTGCCATAATTTTCTATTTTCTGGATCTCCATCCTGTAATTTTTTGAGTTCCTGTCTTGCTTCTTCTAAAAGATCAGGATTATTTTCAGATTCTTTTTCGAATTTCACATAAATTCTTTCCATTTCACCAATAGGATCTTTTTCATAATTTTCCTTATCAAGCCATAATCTATAACCTACAATTAATTTTCCAAATTGTGTTCCCCAGTCACCAAGGTGATTATCTCCAATTACATTATAACCAAGATATCTATAAATTCTTTTTATAGCATCCCCAATAACAGTACTTCTTAAATGACCAATATGCATAGGTTTTGCAATATTTGGTGAAGAATAATCGATAATAACATCGCCTTCTCTATCAATAAATGAAAAATCAGGATTTTCTTTTTCAATTTTTGGCAAGTATTCAGTTAAAAATACATCTTTTACATAGAAATTTATAAATCCTGGTCCTGCTATTTCGATTTTTTCTATAATATCATTTTCGGGGAAATTATCAATGATTTCTTGTGCTATCATTCTTGGAGCTTTTTTTAAAACCTTGGCATTTATCATAGCAAAATTTGTTTGAAAATCACCAAAGTTATCATTAGCAGTTCTTTGTACTACAGGTTCTTTTAATTCAACATTATATAAATTCTTGATAGAATCCATTAACAACTCTTCGAGCATTTTTTCAATTAATTTCATAATATCACACTCCTCTTTCTTTATTTTTTATAATCATATTATATCATAACTTGTTAAAAAAATAATAAATCATAGATGTATTTTTTGCATATAATCAAAATTTTAACCATAAAAAACTGTATTTAATAAGCAAATAAAAGTTAAGAATGCTATAAAATTTAGTAACGTTAAAATTATAACAAATAAAATGTAGTAATAATAAGTGTTATAGAATAATATTAAAAAAATATTTCAATTGAACAATTTTGCTGATTTTGAAGTATAATATATACGGAAATCAAAAAACGATGAAAATAAGGAGGGTGATAATATGGCTGAAAAAGAATACGTAGTTGGTATCGACCTTGGTACAACTAACTCAGCTATAGCATGGATGAAACCAGATGGAAATGTAGAAGTTATTCCTAATGCAGAAGGAAAAAGAACAACTCCTTCTATAGTACATTTTTCAAAAGATGGAACTGTAATTGTAGGTGAACCTGCAAAAAGACAGGTAATATTACATCCAGATAGAACAATCAGATCAATAAAAAGAAAAATGGGTTCTGATTATAAAGTAAGTATCGATAGTAAAAGCTTTACACCACAACAGATAAGTGCTTTTGTATTACAGAAATTAGTAAGAGATGCAGAAGCATATCTTGGTGGAAAAATTAAGAAGGCAGTTATTACAGTTCCAGCATACTTTAATGATGCACAAAGACAGGCAACAAAAGAAGCTGGTGAAATTGCTGGTTTAGAAGTATTAAGGATTATCAACGAACCAACAGCAGCTTCAATTGCATTTGGTTTAAACAAAACACATGAAGATAAGAAAATAGTAGTATATGACCTTGGTGGAGGTACATTTGATGTATCAATACTTGATGTTGGAGAAGGTGTAATCGAAGTTGTATCAACATCAGGAAACAACCACTTAGGTGGAGATGACTTTGACCAGAGAATTATCGATTGGTTAGTTGAAGAATTCAAGAAAGAACATGGTTCAGATATTTCAAATGACAGACAGGCAATGCAGAGGTTAAAGGAAGCTGCAGAAACTGCAAAGATTGAATTATCAACAAAACTCGAAACAGAAATTAACTTACCATTCTTAACAGTTGTTAATGGTCAGCCAGTACACTTACAGAAAACATTAACAAGAAAGAAATTCGAAGAATTGGTAAGAGATTTAATTGAATCAACAAGAGGTCCAATTGAAACAGCATTAAAAGATGCTGGACTTTCACCAGAAGAAATTGATGATGTATTATTAGTTGGTGGTTCAACAAGAATTCCAGCAGTTCAGGAATTGGTAAAATCAATATTCCACAAAGAACCAAGTAAAGGTGTTAACCCTGACGAAGCTGTTGCAATAGGTGCTGCTGTTCAGGCTGCAATTATGACAGGAAATACAGATCAGGACTTAGTACTTGTAGACGTTACACCACTTTCACTTGGTGTTGAAGTAAAAGGTGGATTAATGGAAATTATTATTCCTAAGAACAGTAAGATACCTATTAGAAAGAGTAAGGTATTCACAACAGCTGCTGACTTCCAGACAGAAGTTGAAATCGGAGTATTCCAGGGTGAAAGGCCAATTGCTAAGGATAACTTCTTCCTTGGAAGCTTTAAATTAACAGGAATACCACCAGCACCAAGGGGAGTGCCACAAATAGAAGTTTCATTTGATATAGATGCTAACGGTATAGTAAATGTTTCAGCAAAAGATTTAGGAACAGGAAAACAGCAGTCAATGGTTGTAACAGGTAGAAATAAACTTTCTTCAGAAGATATTGAAAGAATGATACGAGAAGCTCAGGAATATGAAGAGCAGGATAAGAGAAAGAGAGAAGAAATCGAACTCAAAAACCAGGCTGACGACCTTGCATATCAGGTAGAAAAGTTAATCAATGAAAATAAAGATAAAGTACCAGAAGATCAGAAAGCAAGATTAGAAACATTAATTAACGATGTAAGAGATGCTATAAATAACAATGATATTGCAAAATTAAAGATAGTAATGGAAGACTTAAAGAACGAATCAATGAAACTTGGTCAGTTGATTTATCAACAGGCACAGCAAACAGCTAATGCTGACGCAGGCGCAGCAGGACCAAATCCTGAAGACACACAAAATCCAAATAACTAATAAAAAAGCCGGATTTCAAAATCCGGCTTTTTATTTTATATAATTTTTAATAACTTCTATGTCAATATTTCCTATAATACTTCCCCTATTTTTACCACCGCCACCTTTAAGTTCAGGATAATCTTTTCTAATATTGTTTATTAATTCCTTACAATCAATGATTCCTGAAGATATTTCGTATCTGTTTTCTTTTTTTGTAACAAATAAAATTTCATTCATCGGAAGGAATTTGGGAAGATAATTTATATAATCTTCGTTTGAATCAATATAGATAAATTTTATATTATTTATTGTTTTAGCATTTTCTAAGAATTTTTTAGCCATTATTTCAGCATATTTTTCGCTTAATTTTTCGTATGCGCTTTTATATTCTTTCATTTTTTTCAATGTTTCTTCAACTCTTATAGGTGTTTCTTCTATTTTAGCAGTTAAAATATGTGAAATATCTTTTGTAATATTAATTCTTTTTTCATAATCCTCAATGGCCCTGTTTCCAGCTACAAAATATAATCTCGTTAGATTCCCTTTTACCTTTTCCTTTGAAATGATTTTTACCAATCCAATTTCGCCTGTATTTTTTACATGAAATCCACCACATGGATTTATATCAAAATCACCAATCTTTATTAATCTTACATCTCCTTGAACCTTATCGCTTAACTCTTTTCTGAGATTATATTTTTTTATTTCTTCTTTTGAAGTAATAATTTCTTCAACAGGTAAACACTTTTGTATTATTTCATTGGATAATCTTTCAGCTTCTTTTTCTATTTTTTCATCTAATTTTGCGGTGTTTAAATCTATTGTAGTATATTCTTCAGCCATTCTAAAACCAACGGTATCAAGATCAGTAATTTGTTCAAAAGCAGCTGATAAAATATGTTGAGCTGTGTGTTGTTGTGAAATATCCTTACGTCTTTTTAAATCGATTTCATAATCATATTCTCCGGGTTCTATTTCTTTATCGATTTGATGATAATATTTGTTATTTTTATATTCCACAAAAAGCACGGTTGCTTCTCCTATTTTTCCTCTATCTCCAAGTTGTCCGCCTTTTCCGTCTGGATAAAATGGTGATTCTAAAGAGATTGCATATATTTTCTTTTTTTCTTTTATAACTTCTTCAATCTTTATCATATTGCACCTCCTGAGATTATAATAGATTATAATATCAAATATCGTCCGTTTTCTCTAAACCATTTTCTGCTTTCCTGATAATCCTCACAGTATTTTTCTACATAATTCCAGAAACTTTTTTGATGATGTTTATATATAATATGAGCTAATTCATGTACAATAATATAATCCAATTTTCTTTTTGGAGCCATGATTATTTTAAAGTTAAAACTGAGATTGTTTTTGCCTGAACAACTGCCCCAACGTGTTTTTTGATCTCTGATGAAAACTTTGCCGTATTGTAATTTCATTATTTTTGAATAGTATTCCAATCTTTCGTTTATTATCTTTTTGGCCTGATTTTTATACCATTTTATAACCATATTTCTTTTTAAATCATAATTGTCGAAAAAGTCTTTTTTTAGTGAAATATATAAAAAATCATCTAAAATTCCAACGCCATAATTCCCTTCCATAATCATTAAAGTATATGTCTTACCAAGATACAAAAACTTCTCTCCTGAAACATATTTTCTTTCAGGAATTTTTTGTTTTTTAAATATCATTAGTTTCGAAACAATCCATTCTCTTTTGTTAAATACAAATTTCTTTGCTTCGTAATCTGAAATCCAATTTGGAATTCTAACAATTACTTCACCGTCTTCGGAGATTATTATAGACATTGTTTTTCTTTTTGGTGATTTTATTATATTATATTCAATATCAAAATATTCCGTTTTCAAGATATTCTGTTTCTTCACCGTAACACACCTCTAATATTTATTCAGTGTGAATTATAACATATTAATACACTTTTTACAAACTATTATATTTTCGATATTTTATGTCAGGAATTTTTACAATAATTTGATAGAATTATAATAGTAATCCTAAAAGATCAGGGAGGAAGTATAATGTTAGAATTACAAAATATAAGTTTTAATGTAGGACCAAGAAAGATTATTGAAGATATATCTTTTAAATTTGAAGAAAAGAAAATATATGCAGTTTTAGGGAATAATGGTGTTGGAAAGTCAACCTTGGCAAGAATAATAATGGGACTTGACGGATATAAAGGAAATCATGGTGGAAGAATAATATTTAATGGTGAAGATATTACAGATTATTCGATAACTGAAAGAGCTAAATTGGGAATTACAATGGCATGGCAGGAACCAGTGAGATATGAAGGACTTGGAGTAAAGGAATATCTTACATTGGGAAAGAGGATAAATTTAAGTGATGCGGAATTAATAGAGATATTAAACCTTGTGGGTCTTAATCCTTTTTATCTTCATAGAAAGGTTGATAAGACACTTTCGGGTGGTGAAAGAAAGAGAATAGAATTAGCATCATTAATTATATTAAAACCAAAATTTGCTATTTTTGATGAACCGGATTCCGGAATAGATATGATGTCAAATATAATGATTGAAAGAATATTCAAAATGATAACCTCAAATGGCGGAAGTGTTTTAAGTATTACTCATAGGGAGGAAATTGCAGAAATAGCCGATGAAGCATTTTTAATCTGTTCAGGAAGAATTAAATCACAGGGAGATCCAAAAATTGTTTCTGAAGTATATAAAAGCACATGCGATAATTGTGCACATATAAATGTACCTGTTGAAGATATGGATAATGAGGTGAAATTATGAACATAGAAAAAAATTATGCTAAAGAATTTGAAATGATAGAAAAAGCCTATGAACAGGCTGGTGGTGATATAAGTAACTTATTAAGTAAAGATATAGTTTCTATTATTATCAGTGGAGATAAAATACTTGGTAAGAATACTGTAGAAGGAATAAATATAATAATTCATAAAGCAGAAGATGGTGTTGTTGATTATGAAATGATTATAGATGATGGAGTTAAAATGGATAAACCTATTCATTTATGTGTTGGCTTTTTAAGGAATCAAGGAGAACAATACATAAAGGTTAAATATACAATAGGAAATAATTGTGATGTAAAATTCCTTTCTCATTGTTCGTTCCCGTTTGGAAAGATTCACCATAAAATGGATTCAGAAATGTATATTGGTGAAAACTCTATTGTATTTATGGAAGACGAGCACTTTCATAATGAAAAAGATGGAATATTTTTAGAAACATATTATTATACAAAGGTTGCAAAAAATTCTGTATTTGATAGCAGATTTAGATTAACGAAATCAAGAGCTGGTGAGTTAAAAATTGAAATGACAGTGGATCTTGACGAATCTTCTAAAGCATTGCTTGAATCCAAAGTCTGGGGTAAAAAAGATGATAAGATTAATATAAAAGAAGTAGTGAATTTAAATGGCGAAAAGGCTTCAGGTATTGCCAAAACATATGTTTTTGCTCAGGATTCAACAAATGCAGAAGTAATAAATGAAGCTTATGGTAATGCACCATATTCAAAGGGGCACATTGAATGTACAGAAATCAGTAAAGGTTCAAATGTTCATGTAAGTACAATTCCAATATTGAGAGTTAATAACGATTTAGCAGAATTGACTCATGAAGCATCCGTTGGAAGAGTTAATCCACAGCAATTAGAAACGTTGATGGCTAAAGGACTTACAGAAGATGAAGCCACGGAATTGATTATAAAAGGAATTTTAAAATAATGTATTCTTGACATAAGAAATAAATTTTTTTATAATATTTCATGATAAATATATTTTTAAGGGGGGATCTAAATGGGGATGGAAGATCAACTATTTAAAAATATATTATCTGATAAGGAAATGCTTGTTGAATTTATAAATATATTTTTACCAAAATTGAGATCCTATAACATAAAACCAGAAAATATAAAAATAGAGAATACACGTTTCACTGATTTAGCCTATGGAGATAAGGAAAGTGATTTATTGTTTAAAATAAAGTATGATGAAAGAGAAATGTATTTATTTTTGTTAATTGAACATCAGTCAAGTGTTGATTATTTGATGCAATTTAGAATATTAGAATATATGATTAGAATATGGAGAGAATATATAAAAAGTTTTAAAAAAGAATCAAGAACAAAAGGTTTCAAGCTTATACCTATAATCCCCATAGTATTCTATACAGGGAAAAGAAAATGGACAGCCGAGAATTGGTTTATGAAAAAAGTAGAAAATTGGGAAATGTTTTCAGAATATGTACCATCATTTAAATATGAAATAATAGATCTAAGTCAATTAGAGGAAGAAAGGTTATTAAGAATAAAAAATGCATTGGGACTATTATTAACCTTAAATAAGTCGGAAACAGAAAGGATAATAGAAACGTTAAAAGAGATAAAGAAAGAATTAGAAACTCTTCCGGAAACTGAAAAAGCGAAATTTAAAGAATATGTAGGTATAGTAATTAATGTATTAACGAATAAAACTGGAATCGATAAAAAAGAACTCGAGATATATGAAAATGAGGAGGTGGAGGGAATGTTTGAAAACTTTATAAGAACAGTTGAAGAAGCGATAAAAGAAAGTAAAGAAAAAGCAATGATTGAAGGAAGAAAAGAAGGTTTAGAGCAGGGATTACAAGAAGGATTACAACAAGGATTACAGCAAGGATTACATAGCGCAAAAGTTGAAGATGTAATAAAATTATTAAAAAGAAAATTTAAAGAAAAAGATATAGAAAAATTAAGAAATAAAATTGAAAATCTGGATATAGATGATTTAGATTATATTATAGATAATATTTTCGAAATTTCATTTGATGAATTGAAAAAATACTTAAATAAAAGAATGAATTAATAACATAAAGATTTATTAGGAGGAAGATATAATGGATAATATAGAATTAGTTGTTAAGGTATTATCTGAATCAAAAGAACCTTTAAAATCTGCGGAAATAGCAGAAAAAGCGGGAATTGATAAAAAAGAAGTGGATAAGGCAATAAAGAAATTAAAGAAAGAGGAGAAAATTGAATCTCCAAAGAGATGCTACTATACTATAAAAAAGTAATCTAGACTGAAACCTTTAAGGTTTCAGTCTATTTTTTTGTAAGGGAAATATACATTTGAAAGGAGAGGTTTTAATGAAAATAGCAGTTATAGGATTTGGTGCAGCAGCTGTTGGATTTTTGAAGGAAATAGACACATCTAAACATGAAATTACAGTTTTTGAAATGAATGCAGATATTTATTCATCCTCTATTAGTGGAATTAGAGCTGATGGGAAGCTCTTTGTCTCTTCAGAAATGGGAGGAGATTTAGAGGAAATTTTATATAATAAAACATTGCAAAAAGAAATTGTGGATTATTATTGTAAGCTTGCAGAGACAGAACCTGAAATTGGATCTAGAGAGAATCTTGAAGAACTACAAAAGAAATTTTTTATTAACGGCTTTAAACTTGTAGAATCAGAATTTTTTCATATTGGAACAGATAAATTGAAGATTTTTCTAAAAAATGCACATGAGGAATTTTCTAAAAAAGGAATAGAATTTAAATTTAATTCCTTTGTTAAAGATATTGAAGTTAATGAAAAAATATTAATTAAATATATCGATAGAAAAAGTCGTGAAGAAAAAAAGGAAGAGTTTGATAAAGTGTATATTGCAGTTGGAAGGAGTGGATTTAAGCTAATAGATACCTTAACAGAGAAATATCCGGATATAATATTATCGAATACAAAGGTGGATTTAGGAGTAAGATTTGAATTGCCGGATATAGTTGTTAAAGAGCTTAATGAGGCATTATATGAATTTAAAGTGAAATTTAAGTCTTCAAATGGTCAATTGGTAAGAACATTTTGTAATAATCCTTCGGGATATGTTGTTACAGAAAAATACTCTGATTTTATTACTGTAAATGGTCACGCAATACATGATCAAAAATCGACAAATACTAATTTTGCAATTTTGGTAACTCATTCGTTTACAAAACCTTTTAATGATCCAAATGGATATGGTTCATATATAGCAAAATTATCCAATATTTTAGCAGGCGGAGATAAAATAATACTTCAAACATATGGTGATTTTAAAAAAGGAAAAAGAACAAAAAAATTATGGAAGGTATTTCCAACTTTAAATAATGATGAATATGTTCTTGGTGATCTTAATTTAGTTTTTCCAAGTAAGACCTCTACATCATTAATAGAATTTATAGATAATTTAGATAAAATAATTCCTGGAATTGCAGATGAAGAAAATTTATTATATGGAGTAGAAGTAAAATTTTATGGTAAAAAATTAAATAACGATTTATTTGAAAATCTTAAATTTATAGGTGATTGTTCTGGACATACAAGAAGTATAGTTCATGCTACAGCACACGGTATTCTTGAAGCGCGAAAAATAGCAGAAAATTAATTTTTCCTTGAATATATCGTAAAACTAAAACTTTATACTTTACTTAGAAATACTAAAAGATGGAGTGTTGAATATGGATAATTGTGATTTATTAGCAGATATATTTAAAGCTTTATCTCATCCTACAAGATTGAGAATTTTAAAAATATTAAATAATAAAGAATGTAATATTCTTGAGATTTCTGAAAAGCTAGGGCTTACGCAGTCAAGCATATCTCAACATATAAAAATTCTTGAAGATGTTGGTTTAATTAAAAAAGAAAAGGTTGGGAATATTGTATATTGTGAATTAAAATATCCGCATATTTTTGAACTCTTTGATGATGCAAAAAATATTATTCATTCAGAACTTAAAAGTGCACATAGTATTATAAATAATGAATAAAAAGAAGCTCCGAAAATTTCGGAGCTTCTTTTTTTAGGAAGGAGTAGCAATAAAAGTTACAATTGATATCTTTTCATTTCTAATAATACATCTTTTAATTCAGTCATTGAATCAAATCCTTCGTAGTATGATCTTGTCTTTTTTTCTTTTAAAAAATGTTTTTTTCTTTTCAACATATTAAAACCCCCTTTTTAAAAAATATTATTATTTAATTTCTCTCCATCTTAATAGACGTGGTTATTTTAATTTTATTTATATATACTTTAATTTTTATAAGTTCAACCCTATTATAACAAAAAAATTTTTATTTGTCAATAGCAAATATTAAAATATCATAAATTTTTTTATAGAAAATTCAATTTTTTTATAAGTGGCTTTAAAAAAATTAAAGTATATATTATAAATAAAAAAGTCAGGCGTTAAGCCTGACCTTTCAAAATACAATTATTGAGTATATTTGATTAAATGAGGTGGTATTTTATTCGATTGAACTATATTGGAAAAAACTTTAGCGCTATGTCGAGGATTTATGCGATTATTTATAGAATCAAATTCAAATAATCCGTATTCGGCACTAAACCCTTCTTCCCATTCAAATAAATCAAAGATATTTTTGTGAAAATACCCCATAATCTTAATATTATTGTTTAATAACTCATGAATATAGGAAATTGTTTTTATCAAAAATTGAGATCGATAAATATCGCTTTCATCAGCAATGCCGATAGAAGAAATTACAATAGGTTTATCATATTTCTTTAATTCTGGTATCTCAATATTCAATTTTTCTGGATAAATATTATTTCCAATATCATCTTTTTGAACTGTACGGGGTAAACCTGATGTTTTATCATCGTAAAATGTAATTCCCAGAAAATCCATATAATTTTTTAAAACATTAAAAAAAGTATTATCATAATTTGTATTTTTGATAATTCCGACCTTGGAATAAATATTATTTTTGTGTATTAAAAGATATAATTCCTTATAAACTTTTATTATGTTTTCTTTAACTATTTCAGAAATTTTTTCATCGCTAATCCCCGGAGGATATAAACCTTTTTTATACGCATAATCAATATATTTTAAAGGTTCATAAAAAGGAATATAGTAATCAACTATATCTTTAAATTCATTTACTATTTCTTCAGTGTATGAAATTAAAAATTTAAGATTTTCATCATTCTGAAAACCACCTTTTTCTTCAAACCAGATTGGAAAAGTAAAATGGTTTAAAATTAAAAATATTTCAATTCCTTCTTTTTTCAGAGATAGGATAAAGTTTTTATAACTTTCTAATTTTGCACGATTGATATATCCCATTTCAGGATATATTTTTGCCCATTCTATTGAAAACATTAAGGAATTTAATCCTATATTTTTAGAAATTTCAAAAGTTTCAGAAAATAAATTCTTCTGAAACTTTTCTATGATTTTTAATGTAGTACCGTCTTTTATTTTTCCTTTTTTCTGCCATTCATCCCAGTTTGTACGATCATTCATTTTTTCTATTTGATAAGAATCAAATATTCCACCCCATAAAAATCCATCATAAAAATAAACTTTTTCCATAAAATCCCCCATTTATTTCATTTATTTTGAGATTCCAAAAGCTTTTAATATAACCCTTTTTCTTCTTTGTCCGTCAAATTCAGCATAAAAAATCTCCTGCCATGGTCCCAAATCAAGATCACCATCTGTTATAGGAACTATTATTTGATGGTGCATAATTAGATTCTTTAAATGAGCATGACCGTTGACCTCACCTGTCCAATGATGTTTATATGGATAATTTTGAGGAGCTAATTTTTCTAACCATTCTTTAATATCTTCAATTAATCCGGACTCATAATCATTAATATAAACTGATGCTGTAAGATGCATAGCGGAAACCATTACATATCCATCAATAATACCGCTTTCTTTTACAAAATCTCTGACTTCATCTGTTATATGAATTATTTCTATGGGTTTTTCAGTATTGAACCATAAATATTTAGTAACGCTTTTTACAGAATTTCCGTAGACTTCTTTATCAAACGCCATCTTCCCCCTCCTAAACTTTAGGTTTTTCTCTCATTGATTTCATGGCAATCTTTTCGAAAAATCTTAGTATTTTGGTAAATACTCTTTCATGCTTTGAAATTGGTTTAACTTTTATTGTATAAAAATTATTTTTATTACCTGCAATTATATCAGTAAATAATTGATCACCAATTAAAACACATTGAGATGGAGGAATATTATATTCCTTAATTTTTTTTCTAATCTTAAAAGGAAAAGGTTTTAGAGAATATCCCATTACATCGATATTATATCTTTTTAATTCTTCTCTAATATTATGAAATCTATGCTCTTTACCATTAGATGCAATTAGAATTTTAAAATCTTTTGATAAATTATCAAATAAATTTAATATCTCATCTGGCAATTTTTCATTTCTCCAGGTAGTTAATGTGTTATCAAAATCAAAAATCAAAAGTTTAAAACCTTTATCTTTTAATTTTTTATAGTCTATTTCAAAAACATCGTTAACAAATTCGTTTGGTATAGTATGATCAAGCATTCTAAACAACCACCCCAATGTATAAAAAAATGTATAATATAAAATTTTAGAAAGAAAAGCGGCAATTTTTTTAAAAAAAGAATCAATTTCGTATGTATATGGATTAACCAGAATAGTATATAATCCCAATCTGTTTCCTAATAAAATATCTGTAAAAAATAAATCTCCAATTATCACAGTTTCAGCAGGTGTTGTTTTTAAATCTTCAAAGATTTTTTTAATTTTTATAGATAACGGTTTATGCATACGCCAATATATATGGATATGTTCTCCAGCTTTTTCTTTTACATGTTTTATTCGTTTTTCTGGGGCATTTGATACAATTGCAATCTTAAATCCAAGATTAGATAATTTTTCAAATAAAACAATAGTTTTATCATCAATCTGTTGTTTCCAAGGAGCAAGAGTAAAATCATAATCAAATAGTAAAGTTTTAAAACCGAGTTTTTTTAATCTGTTATAATCAATTTCAAAAATACTTGGATAATTTTCATAAGGTATAGGGATAATTCTATATATCCCTTTTTTTCTGGAATTAGACTTCCCCGTTGTTGGGTTCAATCTTTACAACCTCCAGATCAGTCATTTCTTTTAAAGAATTTATTAATTTTAAAGATTCATCAAGAGTATCTTTTGGACATATGATTTTCATCATGTTGTTTTCAACAACATTTCTTACATTCATTAAATTATCAACAGACTCAAGTAAATAAGTGACAAGATGTATATCCTCTTTTTTTACTTTAACGTATACATCATATTCTAAAACATCGGAATTATTCATTTTTCTCATCCTTTCTCATATTTAGATTTTCTATATTTTACCGAATTATTCTTAAATATATTTTACAAATCACAGAATTTCTGCTGCTTTAGATGCAAGTTCAGACCTTTCTCCTTTCAAAAGATACACATGAGCAGCTAAAGGAGATTCTCTAAATTTTGAAGAGACATATGTAAGACCATTTGATGAAAAACCTAAATATGGATTATCAATCTGGAATGGATCACCGGTTAATACTATCTTTGTATTTTCTCCTACTCTTGTAATTATAGTTTTTATTTCATGAGGAGTCAAATTTTGAGCTTCATCAATAATCATATATTGTTCCGGAATAGATCTTCCTCTAATATATGAAAGAACCTCTATTTCTAATATTTCTCTTTTTTCAAGGTATTCATCGGGTTTTTTCCCTTTTCCCTGGAATAAATAATCAAGATTATCGTATATAGGCTGCAACCATGGTTTCATCTTTTCTTGAATTGAACCAGGTAAAAAACCTATATCTTTTCCAACAGGAATTACAGGTTTTGAAACAAGTAATTTTTTATATTTTTTCTCATCTAAAACCTTGAAAAGTCCCACTGCTAATGCCAATAACGTCTTTCCGGTTCCAGCGCTTCCAACAAGAGTTACAAGTGGAATTTCATCATTTAGTAAAGCATCAAATGCAAAAATCTGTTCTCTGTTTCTCGGATTAATCCCAAAAACTTCTGTAAATAATGAAACATCAAGTTTAACCAAGGCTTTTTCTTTTTCAGAATATCTATAATAATTGCCATTATTAAGATCAAAATATGTGTTAGGTGAAATGTTTTCGTGATTTTCAATGAGGTTTATATTTATCTTATCCTTTTCAATAAGTTTTTCTTCAATATTTAACTCCATAAATCCTTCAAAATAATCTTCATATTCAATACGATCTGTAAGGTAGTCTTGAGCCACTATTCCAATGGCTTCTGCTTTTATTCTAATATTAATATCCTTAGAAACAAGATAAGTTTCATGTTTTTTATCGTGTTCCTTTAAATACATTGCATACATTAAAATAAAATCATCCATCTTTCTCCCTAAATATTTAGGAATCTTAAAGCCATTTTCTTCAAGGGTTAATATTCTTAAACAACCTCCATTTTCGAGTTTTACGCCTTTTCTTAAATTACCGTCTTTTCTTAATCCGTCTAATACTCTATTTACTTCTCTAGCAGCGGCACCTGTTCTTTCACCGCGTGTTTTTAAATTGTCAATTTCTTCTAAAACAGGAAATGGAATAATAACATTGTTGTCCTGGAAATTAAAAATAGCTTTTGGATCATGAATTAATACATTTGTGTCGAGCACAAAGTTTTTTACCATAACTATCCCCTCCATCTTTTTATGAAATCAGATAGACTCTTTAAGCCAAAACGTTTTATAAAAATTAAAAATAATTTTGCAGTCATCAAAGCATCGTCATATGCTCTATGAGATTTTCCCTCATATATTTTGAAGCGTTTTGATAAATGTTCCAATGAATATGGGCCTGTTTCCAATAAAGCTTTTGACAATTCCAGAGTATCGATATAATAATTGTTTAAAGGTAAAATACCGCTTTCTTTTGCAGCAACATCAAGAAATTTCATATCCATTCTTGCATTATGGGAAACCAAAATTGTACCTGAGACATATTCTTTGAACCTTGGAAAAACCTCTAAAATAGTTGGTGCATTTTCTATATCAGTATTATTAAGCTTATGGAACTGTGAAACTTCACCAGGAATTCTAATATTTGGATTTACCAATGTATGAAATTCATATTTTCTTTTTATTCTCCCATTAAATATAGGAATAGCAGCTACCTCAATAATTCTATCTCCTAAATAGGGTTTTAACCCGGTAGTTTCAAGATCAAAAGCAACAAAAACCTGTGTATCTATTCTTTCCATTAGAATACCTCCTAATATAAGTATAACACAAATTTGATATGCAAAACAATGAAGAGTTTCTATAATTTATTTTTTTTGATAATTTTATGTTAAAAGCTTTTTATTTGAGACTTTTTTTGATATAATAATATGGCAAAAATTCCGCTCTTTTAAATAAGGGCCAAAAATGTCCGAGGAGGTGTATGGTAGTGAAAAGGATTTATGAAGTTATGTTTATTGTTTCTCCAGAATTATCTGAAGAAGCAAGAAACGCAGAAGTAGAAAAAGTTAAATCATGGATCGAAGAAAAAGTTGGTGGAGAAATTGAACACTGGGAAAGATGGGGTATGAGAAAATTAGCTTACAGAACCCATCAAGGTTATACAGAAGGTGACTATGCTTGGGGAATTTTCAAAGCAGAACCAGATAAGGTAAACGAATTAGACGGTCTTTTCAGAATTAACAGCCAGAACACATTCAGATGGCAGGTATTCAGAAGAGAAGACTTAGAAAAAGCTGAAAAAAACAAAGCAAAAAAAGCTGAAGAAACACAGGAAGTTATTGTTGAAGAACCAGTAGCTGCTGACGAAGAATAAGGGATGATATTATGAGCTATTCATTCAACAGGGTTATACTTGTTGGAAGACTTACAAGAGATCCAGAAGTAAGAATGACAACTTCAGGAGATAAAGTCGCAAATTTCACACTTGCTGTAGATAGACCAAATTGGAATAATGATTTCAACGGTCAAAAAACTGACTTCATAAGGGTTGTTGTTTTTGGAAAAAAAGCAGAATTTGCTGAAAATTACCTCAAAAAAGGTGTTTTGATTCTTGTTGAAGGTGCTTTAAGAATAAATACCTGGAGAGATCAAAACAATAATTATAGGGAAAGAGCAGAGGTTTCAGCTTCCACAATACAATTTATGGAGTCAAAAGCAAGCAGAGATGCATATATAACAAATAATTTTGAAGATAATTCAAATATAGAAGTTATTGAACCGACTATCGACGAAGTAAATGATGATTTTGATGACTTTTCAAATGATGAATTTCCTCAATTTTTCCCAATTGATGATGCGGGAACCGAGGATGATACCCCACCAAATTTTTAGGAGGTGAACAACATGGCATTTAGAAGACCAAGAAGAGTAAAAAAATGTAAATTATGTTCTCAAAAAATAGAATATATTGATTATAAAAACGTTGATTTATTAAAAGATTTCATTAACGAAAAAGGTAAAATAATTCCAAAAAGATTAAACGGAAATTGTTCAAAACACCAGAGAATGGTTAAAAAGGCAATTAAAAGAGCAAGACACATGGCATTATTACCATTCATTAGTGACTAATAATATAAGGAGGCTGAGGCCTCCTTTAATTTTTGTTATTCCATTTTCACATTAAATTTAACTAAATTGTGATATACTTAATAAAGAAAGAAACAAGGAGGGGTTATATGAAAGTAATGTTATTGAAAGATGTAGCAAAAGTTGGTAAAAAAGGGGAAATAGTAAAAGTTTCTGACGGTTACGGAAGAAACTATTTAATACCAAGAGGACTTGCAATTGAAGCGAAAGAAGGAGAAATAAAACACGTTCAAAAAATACAGGAAGTAAAAAAAGAAGTAAAACAAAAAAGAAAAGAAAAAATGGAAAAATTACTTAAACAACTCCAGGAAAAAGTTTATAAATTAAAAATAAAATGTGGAAAAAATGGAAAATTATTTGGAGCAATTACAGCAAATGATATTGCAAAACATATAAAAGATAGTACAAATATCGATTTTGATAAAAGATGGTTTACAGAAAAGGTTAATATTAAAGAAGTAGGGTTATATACACTAACAATAAAACTTCCAGAAGGTGTAAAAGGAGATATTAAGGTTAAAATAGAACCGTTAGAAGAATAATGGATGGTGAAAAATTTTGGAATTTATAATTCGTTCAAAGGCATTATATACTACATGGGTTTATTATAAACCTGATAGGCTTTTATTTGATGTAGGCGAAGGAATAAGCGCTGCGTTAGGAAACAAGATATACAGTATAGAAAAGATATTTATTTCACATTCTCACGTTGATCATATTGCAGGTTTGTGGGGATTTATAAATACCAGAAACAATGCAATGGGAAGTCGAGAAAAAGGGTTAACAATTTATTATCCTAAAGGTTCTAAAAATATAGAAGAATATCTAAACTTTATCCAGAGAATGAATAAATATTTAAGATTCAAACTTGAATTTATTACCGTTGAACATGGTGATATTATCCCTTTAAAAAATAACAGATATTTAAAGATTTTCAAAACAAGGCATACACCAGGCGAAAAATCTGTTGGTTTCCAGATTCTTGAAAACAGAAAACGTTTAAAAAGTGAATATCAAAATCTATCTGGAAATGAAATAAAGGAATTAATAAGTAAAATGGGTAAAGAAAATATATTGGAAAAATATACAAAAAAATTAGTTACTATTAGCGGAGATTCGTTACCTGTATCACCGGATATTATAGAAGATAGTGATATATTGGTACATGAATGTACTTTTATAAGAGAAAAAGATAGAAAATTGCGCAATCATACATCATTAGACGAAATAAAAAAATTATTAACACAAATTAAGCCAAAAAAGGTTATTCTTTATCATATTTCAAGCCGATATACAAGGTTAATTAAAAAAACAAAAGAAGAATTATCCAGTGAATTTAAGGATATAGAGTTTCATATTGTACATCCAGAAGAAATTTCCATAATATAGCGAAACATATGGAAAGGGGGAGTTAAAATGCTGGAATGGCAATTCTGGATAATATTGGGGATTATTTTTGTTATTCTTGAAATTATTACACCAACATTTTTCTTTTTATGGTTTGGAATTAGTAGTTTTATTACTGCCATATTAGGAATATTTACAACAAACAAAATAATTACAACCACATTTTTTATAATACTATCCTTTATACTTGTGATTTTTTCAAGAAAAATTGTAAGGCCATGGCTTAAAAGTTCTGAAAATAGAAAATTCAGTCTTGATGAATTAGAAAATGCAACAGGAATTGCAATTTCAGATGTTGGGAAAAATAAATCTGGAATAGTAAAAATTTTCGGTGAAGAATGGAAAGCAATGTCGGATGAAGAAATAAAATCAGGGGATAAAATTGTAGTTTTAAAAAGAGAAGGTAATACATTAGTTGTAAAAAAACTTTCTTGAAGGGGGATGATTAAGGATGTATTTATTAACTATTATAGCTGTATTTGTCATTTTAATAGCAGCTACAAGTTTAAAAATTATAAGGCCATATGAAAAAGGTTTAATTGAACGTCTTGGGAAGTTTCATAGAGAGGCTCAACCAGGATTACAGTTTATTATTCCTTTCCTTGATAGAATGATAAAGGTTGATATGAGGGAACGTGTAATTGATGTTCCACCACAAGAGGTTATTACAAAAGATAATGTTATTGTAACCGTTGATGCTGTAATCTATTATGAAATAACAGAAGCATTTAGAGTTATCTATAATGTAAATAATTTCCAGCTTGCAGCTATAAAACTTGCACAGACAAATTTAAGAAATGTAATAGGTGAACTCGAACTTGACCAGACATTAACCTCAAGGGAAATGATCAATACCAGATTAAGAGAAGTGCTTGATGACGCCACGGATAAATGGGGTGTTAAAGTAACAAGGGTAGAAATTAAAAAGATTGATCCACCAGATGATATAATGGAAGCAATGAGTAAACAAATGAAGGCTGAAAGGATGAAAAGGGCTGCAATATTAGAAGCTGAAGGTTATAAACAGGCAGCTATCTTAAGAGCTGAAGGAGATAAACGTTCTGCTATATTAAAAGCCGAAGGTGAAGCTGAATCTGTAAAAAGAGTTGCTGAAGCTAAGAAATACAAATACGAAGTTGAAGCAGAAGGTCAGGCAAAAGCTATTATTAACGTATTCAAAGCAATACATGAAGGTCAGCCAACAGAAGATTTATTAAAGGTAAAATACTTAGAAACTTTACAGGAAATGGCAAATGGTCAGGCTTCAAAATTATTTATACCTTATGATATAATGGGCGTTTTAGGATCTGTTGCAGCAATGGTTGAATCAAAATTGCCACAGGAGAAAAAAGAAGAAAAAAAGGAAACTTCTGAATAAAAAGAAAGGAGTTTTTTAATGACGTTTTATTACATATATTTGATTTTTGAATGTTTTGTAGCATCATTTCTGGCATTCTTCCTTGCACAGTATTTTATAATTTCAAACAAAAGACCTTTCTTTATAATTGAATTCTTTAACATGTATAACTTTTTAGGAAGTGTTGTGCTTCTAAAAATGCTAAATGTGGAATATTATAAATTAAGTAATCTATTATTGTTTATTTCGCTTATTCTATTTTATACAAGATCATTTATGACAGCTAAGGATAAATTTGATAGCAGATTTAGATCAATGATACTTTCATTTGGATACACAAGGGAATCATATTTCTATCGTTTTCTTATGAAAAGAATCTTGATTAGAGGACTTGAAGGCTTTTTCTTTTCAATAGCGGCGATATTAATGATTAATAAAATTCCATTCTGGTATAACTTTTCAAATAATTTTGATGAATTTATGTATGTTGTGTTATTTTTATTTGGTGCTGGACTTATTAAATCATCTAACTATGGAAAAATTTCAAGAACATAAATCAAAAAAGCTTCCTGATTTTCAGGAAGCTTTTTTATTAATATAAAAAACCTATAAGCCAGAGAGGAATGGAATTTTTAACTGGAATTTCAATGTCATCTTTTAAAACAAAATCAGCCTTTTTAATTTTTTTATTTTTCCCACCAACTTCAATAAGTTTTTCATCAATTACAAAGTCACCATATTCTTCTTTTTTAGATGAATATACCTTCATTCCCGCTTCTGAAAAGAGTGCAGCAACATATGCTTCTCTTAAGTTTCCAGAATCACCATTAAAAATTTTATATATTCCAGGATCATATAAAAATATTTTTGAACCTACAGAATTGAGTTTATAATCTTTTTCATGTCTTATAATTCTTATTACTTTTATAGCTTCAAGAGCATTTAGAAGTTGATAAAGCTTTTCTTTTCCAATTGAAAATTCTTTACACAGTGAATTTATTATAAGTCGTGGTATTTTAGCTAATGCTAGATATCCAATGATTGCATTTATTATTCTTAAATAATTTTCTCGTAATTGTGGAAGTAAAAATAAAATATCTGATTGTATGGACTTTTCTACAATTTTTAAAAGCTTATTATCATACATATGTAAATCTTCAAGAAAAATTGGTCTAAATCCATGGTCTATATAGTCTCTATATAATGAGAGTACGTTAATTTCGGAAATTATTTTCTTGATGATTTTGGGATCATAATCAAAAGGATCGATTATAGGATAAAGTTTTCCATCAACAAGATAAATAAATTCGCGAAGTGAAAGCAAAGGAATTTCTATAATTGGAAAACGTCTTGAAAGATCAGAAACTCCTTTTTGTAAAATTATACTGCTACTATCACTTACCCATATATTCTTATCAGGAAAGACATCATAAATTCCTTTTAAATGAATACTCCAATCATTTGCAAAATGAACTTCATCAATAAAAACACTTTCATAGCCTTTTAAAAATGCGGCTTCTACAAGATCAAATAATGGTATTGTTGAAACAATAGGGTTATCTGCTGATATATATAGAGCATTTTTTTCTTTTAAATTTTTTAATAAAAAGGTTGTTTTTCCAGTTCCACGAGAACCAACTAACATTAAATTTTTTGTATCTTTGTTAATAGTATCAAAAAAAGGTCGGAATTTTTCAGGTAAAATATAAAGCAGTTTTTCCTGAAAAATTTCTAATTTTTCAATTATTAGATCTTTGTTCATCCTTACCACCTCTTTAAGTCCTGAATCAGAACTAAATATGCATAAAATAGTTCTATATAAATATATTATACCATAAAAATACATAATTTAAGAATATATTGGTTCTGCCTCAGAACTAAATATGCATAAAACGGTTCTGTCCCAGAACTGTTTAAAGAGTATATATAATAAAAATAAAAAGCCCTTAAAGGGCTTTTGGTGGGTGCTGCAGGGATCGAACCTGCGGCCTCTTCCGCGTCAAGGAAGCGCTCTCCCACTGAGCTAAGCACCCTAATTACCGTATAAATTCTACCATAAAGAGATTATTTTGTCAAGAATTTAAAACATCTTTATATACCTCTATAATTCTTTTAACCGATACTTCTATTGAATAATTTTCTTTTACAAATTTAATTCCATTTTCTGACAATTGTTTATGCAATTCATGGTCTTTTAATACTCTTAAAATTTCGTGAACAAAATCATCTTCATTTAATTCTTTGATCATTATTCCACCAGCATTTTCGTGATTTAAAAGATCGTAAACTCCCATTTTTCCAAGTGCTACAACAGGAGTTCCTGCTGCCATAGATTCTAAAACCACAAGACCTTGAGTTTCTGTATATGAAGCAAATACAAAAATATCAGCCTGTTTATATGCTTCTAATACCTTTTCACGTGGTTGACCACCTGTAAAAATAACCTTTTCCTGTAAACTTAAATTAACTACCATTTCTTCTAATTTTTCCCTCTCTACTCCGTCACCTATAATGACAAATTTAGTATTCTTTTCATTATTTACAACTTTTGAAAATACATTAATTAAGAAATCTATATTTTTTTCTGGCCCAAGCCTTCCTACAAATAATAAAATTCTTTCATCAGGCATTATATTATACTCTTCTCTAAGATTCCAGGTTATTTCTTTATTAAAAATTTCTGTTTCTATTCCAGTAGGAATAACCACTATATGGTCTTCAGGAACACCATAATCAACTAATACTTCTTTTATATTTTCTGTAGGTGAAATTACCTTGTCTAATTTCAAACACCAATTTCGTATCATTTTTTGAGTTTGTTTTAAAGTTGGTCTAATAATTAAAGGTAAATATTTTCTATAATATTCATACATTGTATGATGGGTTCCAACATGTTTTATTTTTAATAATTTTGCTAAAAATTCTGCAAGAATTCCCATTGAAAAAGGATCTTGCGAATGAATTATGTCTAATTCTAAATCCTTTATTTTAAAAATATCTCCTGAAATTGGAATGGCAATTCTTTGTTCTTTTTCAAATAAGAATTTAATTGCAGGAAATTCAAAAACGTTTTTTTCATTTCTTTTATAATTATGAGAATATCTTGGTACAAATAAATATACATTATGTCCTAATTTTTCCATTTCCTGTTTATATAATTTTACAGCAGTAGATACACCATTCTTTTGTGGGAAATATACATCTGAAAATATGCCTATATTCATTGTTCCACCTCTTTAAAAAATAATTTAACGAAAACTCTTAATAAACTTGCAAATAAAATTTGTAGATAATAAGTGGCAAATCTCCATCCAATAATAGAAATTAATACACCACTTTTTATAGAGAGAATTGATGAAAATACTAATTGATAAGAAGCTTCTATACTTCCGCTTGCACCGGGAGTTGGAATATAATATACTACCATATTTAATAATGTCATTGCTCCTAAAACAATCCAAAAATTAAATAAATTTATTTCGATATTTGTATATTTATAAAACATATAAAAAAGAGAAAAAGCTTGAACAATGAGAACTAAAAAATTTAAAGATATATCTATTATCATATATCCTAACTTTTCACTCCATAAAAAGGAAATACTTTCTTTTAGATTAGAAGACCATTTTTCAAATTTGCTTTTAAGTTTTTTTATTCGTTTAGTTGGAAATAAATTTAAAATTTTTAAAATCCATTTACTATTCAAAAATAAAGTAAGAATCAAAATAGTAATTGCTACAGAAATAAATAATCCCATATTAATTAATATAGATTCTATATTTGTATTTTTTAGAGAATAAATCACTTTATTGTAGGATATAAAAGCAATAAATAAGTTTAAAAACATTAATGTTATAAATCTAGAGATAACAATGTTTGTAGAATGTTCTAAATCTAAACCATATTTGTTTAAATGATAAATTTGATAAGGTTGCCCCCCGGCAGCAAAAGGTGTAAGAGATGAAAAAAGAAGTCCCATTACATTATTATAAAATAATTGAAAAAAAGAAATTTTTGTTCCAAATTGTCTTATAATTATTTTATACCTAATTGTATCAATAAAGTACCCTATAAAATAAATAAAAAAAGAAATCATTATATCCTCTATTTTAAGTTTTTTTAATTCATGGAGTAAATTAGCATCAGTTAGTTTTTCAATCATAACTATTGTGAAAATAGCAATAAAAATGGAAATTATTAGAGAAATTAAATTTTTATACTTTTTCAGCATATAAATCACCATATATGTTTTTAAGTTTTTCACCGATAACTTTCAAATCCCTTTCAAGAGCAACAATCCTTTCGTTTTCTTTAAGTTTTTCAACATCAATTTCTTTATTTATTATCTTGAATATATTTTTTTCAAAATCTTCTAAAGAAGAAGATTTTAGACAATTAACTTCATTTGTAAGCCAATCTTTATATACAGGAATATCCCTTATTATTAAAGGAGTTTGAGATGATAAGGCTTCTAAAACTACAATTCCTTCATTTTCTTCGTAGCTAGGAAATAAGAAGATATCTGCAGCACTATATGCATTAATTAAATCTTCTGTAGGAATATATCCGGGAAATAGTAAATTTTTAATAGATTTTTCATTTAAGATTTTTCTAATTTTTTTGGGTACTATTTTCATTTTAGCTCCTAACCAGATAAATTGGAATTGAGGGAGCTTTTTTGCTAATTTATAGAAATCTAAAATACCCTTTCTTTCAAAAGGCAAACCAACTGAAAGGATTAAGGGTTTATTTAATTTATATTTTTCTTTGAATTTTATTGCAGACTTTGCATTATATTTAAATTTATTTGTGTCTACACCGTTTGAAACTACAGCACTTTTGGTTTTTATACCATAACTCCTTACAAGATTTTGAGTATATTTAGTTGGCGATATTAAAAAATCCGCATTAGAATACATTTTTATTAATCTTTTTTTTATGAAAAAAGCTAATTGGTTGCTGAATATAAAACTATTTCTAAAATCTTCATATGTAGTATGTGTATGCACAATAATTTTTTTTCCCTTTTTTTTAGCTTCTTTTAAGATTTTTTCGCTTGTAAAACCAATAGTATTTATATGAACAATGTCATAATTATCTTCTGGGTTAAGAGTATAATCAACTCCAGCTAACTTTAAAGCTTCTTGTTGAAGCTGTAAAGCTTTCCCTACTCCTGATCTTTGAAACATATTTTTTCCTTCAGAAAATAATAAAATCTTCATATGTTCCTCCTTATATAAATTTCAGTGTTCCATCTGTTCTCAATCTCGCAATATTTGATTTAAAAAGGTAATCGATAACTTCATTTGGTTTTTTATCAGTAATTCTAAACAAACTCAATATTTCTTCAATTTTTAAATGAGATTTATTCAATGTATTTTTACCATATTTTTTAATCATATATGTTAATTTTTCGTCAAAATTCATTGGAGAAGCCCAATATCTTTCGAATTCTAGTCTCATAATAAGCTTCTTTACTATTTTTAATCCAAAACCAGGATCATTGGTAACCAATGAATCTAAATTATTTTTTTCAATTTTTATCATTTGTAAAGGTGTTGAAGTAAATACAGTTGCAGTTCTTTCAACATCTTTAAAACAAGCAATTTCACCTACTATTTCTTCATTTGATAAAATTGCTAACAATTTTTCACCGTGAGGTGAAAATTTTGATACTCTAACATTTCCCGAGAGAATCATAAATGCCCAATCTCCTTCTTCCCCCTCATGAAATAATACAGTATGAGATGGAAGCAAATATCCACTTTTTAAGTAAGTGACAAGTGGTTTTATTAAAGGTTTATTTGTAATAACCGACTCAAAAACCATAAATGAAAATAACTCTTTTATAAACGGATATTTTTCTCTTAGAGTTTTTTCAAGATAATATTTTTTATCTGGAGAGATTAATATCATGCACAAATCTTTCCAGATTTCAACTTCTGCCTGAAAATACATATCGAATTTATTAAATTGAATCTTTTTAAATTCATTTAAAGCTTCCTTTATTTTTCCTGCATTAAAAAGTTTTCTACCGTTTTCATATAATTGTATGTTATGATCTTTTATACTTGTATATTCCCTTCTTCTATGTCTTTTAAGGTATTTTTTCGAAATATCAACAACATCTAAGTTTTTATCAATAAGATGCTCCGAATTTTTCTTATTCTCATTTTCCTTCTTTATATCTCCGAATATTTTTTTATTTAAACTAATAATTTTTTCTATATACTTTTTTATAAGATATATAACCAGACTGGAATTTGATAACAAAAATTTTTCTACGAGTTCTTTTTCCAATAAAAGAACCCTACTATTTTCAATAACTCTTATTGATTCAAAAGATTTTATCCCTGGAATAAGCAATTCAGCACCAAATATTCCTTTAGTTTCATATGAATGATGAGCACAAAAAGAAGATGTTGTTTCTAACATCCCTTCTTTTAAAATTATCAAGTTTTCAACTTCGTTTCCCTCATTTACCAAAATAGTTTCCGGAGCATATAACCTTTCTTTCATATAATCACATCCCAAAAATATTATTTAAAATAAAGAGTTCCATCAGGTCTAATTGTGGATATTTTATTTTTGGATAATATTGTTATAAATTCAGAAATATCCATTGTTAAACCTGATAGATTTAAAAACTGTTGGGGGGTTAGCTTAAATTTATTTAATCTTTGACGGCTGTATTTATTAATCAATACTTTTGTCTTATCGATTAAATCTGTATTAGCTATTAGTTTTTTTTGAAAATCAACTCTTTTAATAAGGGCTTTTAAAATATTTCTACCCAATAAATAACTTTCATTTATCAAACTTTCCAGATTATCTGATGTTATATAAATAAACTGTAAAGGAGTTTTTGTAAAGACGGTAGCTGTTCTTTGAACATTTTCAATTACAGCAATTTCCCCTACAATTTCTCCTTCAGTAAGAATATTTAATAATATTTCTTTATTGTCTAAAAATTTTGAAATATATACACTCCCGCTAACGTTTAAAAAGGACCAGTCACCTTCTTCTCCTTCGAAGAACAAAACGGTCTTGGCGGGAATTAAATACCCTTTTTTAAAATAAGTTTTTAAGTTGCTGTCAATTTTTTTATCCTTTATGCTTTTATTTAAAATAAAGAAAGATATAAGTTCATTTAAAAAATCATATTTATAATGAAGCGTTTCAAGCATTTTTTCATAGTTATTATTTTGCATAAAATAAAGGCAATATATTTTCCAGATTTCTATTTCGGCTTTAAAGTATTTATCTTCTATATTTGATAAATCTATATTTTTTAAGTTTTCATAAGCTTCTTCATATTCTTCAGATAATATTAATTCTCTTGCTGATATATATTTTTGTATAAAATCATCAGAAAAATAATGCCAGTTATATTTATATATTTTTTTAAAAATCTTTTTAACTTCTTCAACCTCAATTTCAGTTTTGAAATCTTCAGCAAGTCTTCGTTGATTTTTTTTGGTAAAAAAATCAGTAGCTATTTTATCATTCATATTAACAAGCATTTTTATTCTCTTTTTTATAGCCAGACTTAATAATTCTTTATTATTTTTTAAAAATTCTTCCGCTTCTTTTTTATCTGTAATTAGTTCGACTTCCGAATTTCTAACATTTCTCAGCGATTCAATGGTCTTTATGTTAAAAAGGAATTCTTCAGAAAAAATCCCCTTTTTAATAAAGACTTTTTTATAATTACAAAATTTTGATTCACTTAACAAATGGCCGTTTTTTAAAACAACCAAAGCTATTGGGTCCTCGTTTTCTAATTGTAATATTTCGTCATTTTTATATTTTTTTATCATAAATATTCCCCCAATACTCTCCATTATAATTATACTCTTTATAGATTTAAAAATCAAATAAGGGAATTTCCATTTTTTGAAAATAAAAATACAGTTGCGGTTTATTTTTTAAACCGCAACTGTACTTAATTAATTTTAATAGCTTAACTTTAAGCTTCTATTTTTCACTTCTTCATGTATAGTTTTAATAATATCTTCAAGAGAAATATCTTCTACAGTATTACCTTCTCTTGTTCTTACATTAAATTTATTTGATTCAACCTCTTTTTCACCAATAACAATCATATATGGAATCTTTAATAATTGTGCATTTCTAATTTTGTATCCTACTGTTGCATTTGAATCATCAAGTTTTACTCTTATTCCTTCTTTGTCTAATTTTGCTGCAATTTCTTTACTGAATTCAACATATTTATCAGAAACAGGAATTACTGCAACCTGTTCTGGTGCAAGCCATGTTGGGAATGCACCTGCAAAGTTTTCAATTAAAATTCCAAAGAACCTTTCAATAGAACCATATATTGCCCTGTGTATCATAACAGGTCTTTGAAGTTCATTATTGTGGTCTACATAGTGAATATCAAATCTTTCTGGCATCTGGAAATCAAGCTGAATTGTAGCACATTGCCATTTTCTTCCTAATGAATCCTTAATTTGGAAGTCGATCTTTGGACCATAAAATGCACCATCACCCTCGTTAATATTATAATTTATTCCTGATTTTTCAAGTGCAGCCTTTAATGCATTTGTAGCGATTTCCCAGGTTTTTTCATCACCCATATGGTCTTCAGGCATTGTACTTAAATTTGCTTCATATTCAAAACCAAAAGCGTTGTATAATTCATTTGTAAAGTCCATAACCTTGATTACTTCTTCTTCAATTTGATCTTTTGTACAGAAAATATGTGCATCATCCTGAGTGAATGCTCTTACCCTGAACAACCCATGAACAACACCGCTTCTTTCATATCTATGAACCTTACCAAATTCAGAATATCTTATTGGAAGGTCTCTATAACTTACAACCTTTGATTTATAGATTAAAATATGTCCAGGACAGTTCATAGGTTTAATTGCATATTCCATCTCATCTTTTTCTGTGAAATACATATTTTCTTTATAATGATCCCAGTGACCTGACTGATGCCAGAGCTTTACATTCATCATTAATGGTGTGAGTATTTCTTCATATCCATATTTTTTATGTAATTCTCTTGAGAATTCTATAAGCTGATTAATAACTTTAGCTCCTCTTGGTAAGAAGAAAGGCATTGCAGGTGCCAATTCGCTATCAAACATAAATAATTCGAGTTTTGGACCTAATTTTCTATGATCCCTTTTCTTTGCTTCTTCAAGCATTTTTAAATATTCATCTAATTGTGCCTTTTTAGCAAATGCTGTACCATAGATTCTTTGAAGCATTTTATTTCTTTCATCGCCTCTCCAATATGCTCCTGATACAGATAATAATTTAAATTGTTTAATTTTCCCTGTTGAAGGAAGATGAGGCCCTCTACAAAGATCAATAAATTCTCCTTGTTTATAGTATGTAACTGTATCATCTTCTATATCTTCAAGCAATTCAACCTTATATGGTTGATTCATTTCTTCAAACATTTTCTTTGCTTCTTCTTTTGAAATTTCAAATCTTTCGATTTTTAAATCTTCTTTTATTATTTTCTTCATCTCTGCTTCTATTTTTTCGAGGTCTTCTTCGGAAATCTTTTCTTCCATATCAAAATCATAATAAAATCCATTTTCTATTACAGGACCAATTGCAAGTTTTACATCTTTTCCATATATTCTCATTACTGCCTGTGCCATAATATGAGCCATTGTATGTCTGAAAATTACAGGTGCTTCAGGATCTTTATCTGTAATTAATTTTACTGTTGCATCAACTTCAATAGGTCTTGTTAAATCATATAATTCTCCGTTTACCAATGCACCTACTGATTGTCTGTATAATCCTTCAGAAATTCCTTTTGCAATTTCTGCTGCAGTAATTCCTTTTTTATATTCCTTTTCTGAACCATCAGGCAATACAATCTTTATCATTTCCATATATAATCACCCCTTCTTTATTATTATTTATTACTTTTTAGCAATACATGCAATTTCAACCATTGCATCTTTTGGTAATTTAGAAACTTCTATAACAAATCTTGCAGGATAAATTTTTTTAAAGTAATTTTCATATACAACATTAAATTCATTAAACTTAGACATATCAGTAAGAAAAACCTGCACCTGAACAACATCTTTTAATGAAAAACCGGAAGATTTCAAGATAGTTTTAATATTCTCCATAACTTGTTTTGTCTGTTCAACAAAACTTTCAGGTATTTCACCAGTTTCATAATTAATAGGCAATTGACCTGATATAAATAACTCATCATCTTTTAATATTGCATGAGAGTATGGACCAACAGCAGAAAAATTCTTTGGTGTTACACTCTTTTTATTATTAAAGAGTTTTAATCTCATTTGATGACCATCAAAATAATCGAAATAGCTTAAATTTAGAGTTTTTAATAAATCCTTCAAATGGTCTTTTTCCTCAAAATACTTAAAGTAATTATTTAATATAAATGCGTATAAAACATTATAGAGCATATAATATACAGTAAAAGTATATACATTTAATTTTATTAATGACATAGAAATCATATACGCAGAAGCAATTACTATCATACTAAAATAATGTATTATTGTATGTAATCCATCTTTTGTTCTTGAAAATAAATATGTTCCTGTCAATAATATTAAAGTAGTTAAAGTAAAAAAGAATAAGAAAAATCCTGTAACCCCAGATGATGTGCTAACACCAGAGAATCCAATTATAAATGTCAAAATCCAGGACAGTTTATAAGCAACATCAATATAAAACTTCATACTCTCATCCCCCTTAGATTTCCAGATTTTCCAATTTTTCTGTTAAATCCCATTCCATTAATTTATCGATTATTTCATCTAAATCCCCGTCGAGTATAAATCCTAATCTATATGATGTATAACCTATTCTATGATCTGTAACTCTATTCTGAGGGAAATTATATGTTCTAATTTTTTCACTTCTTTCCCCGGTTCCAATTTGCGATCTTCTTTGAGAGGTTAATTCTTCATGTTGTTTTCTTAATGCTTCTTCATACAACTTTGCCCTTAAAATACTCATAGCAGCTTCTTTATTTTGATGTTGTGATCTTTCATTTTGACATGTAACAACAATCCCTGTCGGTAAGTGGACAATTCTCACGGCAGACTCTGTTTTATTGACGTGTTGTCCACCAGCACCTCCCGCTCTATAGGTATCAATCCTTAAATCTTTATCCTCTATTTTAACATCAACATCTGTTGCTTCAGGCAATACTGCAACAGTTGCTGTTGAAGTATGTATTCTTCCTCCTGATTCTGTAACAGGAACTCTTTGAACCCTATGAACACCACTTTCATATTTCAATCTACCAAAAACACCTTTACCTTTTATTTTTATAACTGCGTTTTTTGTTCCGCCAATACCTGTATCGCTTAATTCCATTATTTCATGTTTCCAACCCTTATTTTCCGCATATCTTAAATACATTCTCATTAAATCGGAAGCAAATAATGCAGCTTCTTCTCCGCCTGTACCAGCACGGATTTCCATAATTATATTTCTTTCATTTATTTCATTTCCAGGTATTAAAAGACTTAGAATTTCAAGGTAACAACTTTTCAGATTTTTTTCAGATTCTTCAACCATGGAATTATATTCTTCTTCATCTATTTCTTCGGCATGTTTTAATTCTTCAAGTGCTTTTATGTCTTCTGTGATTCCTTCATATTTTTCAAATAATTCCTTTAATGTTGAAAGTCTGTTATGTTCTTTTCCAAGAGATTGTAATAAATCGAGGTTAGAGGTTACATCAGGATCTGCAAGTTTCTCTTCAACCTCTTTTAATTTTTCTAAAACCTTTTCTTTAAAAGATAGTATTTCCATATGCACACTCCTTATACCCTTTTTTGCTATTATATCATATTTTTATATATTCTTGAATACCTTTAAACTTCTTCTTTTAATAAAGATGTGGAAATATAGAATATTAAAAATATTATTATTACAGTTATTGAGGACATTGCCTGACTTTCCAGATAATATCGTGCGTTTGATAGAGTGTAATTAATATTGGATACTATGGGGAAATAATTTGAAACTTGCATTGTATAAGAAATTGTAAATTCACCAAAAACTATGGCAAATATCTGTAAAAAAGAACTTATCAGGGAATTTTTTAGTATAGGCATTTCAATAAAAAGAAATGTTTGGAATTTATTTGCTCCGTCAATTTTAGCAGCTTCAATAATTGAGTTATCAAAGGATAAAACTCTTTGTTGTAAAAATGTGTATCCAAGAGGTATTGAAATTACAAGATATCCAATAATCAATAAAATAGCATAAGGAATTGAAAATTCAATATTTAGAATAAGCAAACTCATAGCAATAAATGTTGAAGACACTCCCAGAGAAGAGATAATAAAAATATTTGCAAATCTCATATCTTTATGATTCTTAATATTCCTTAAAATGATATAAGATAAAAAAATAGAAATTATTCCTACTATTAACGCGATAAGTGTTGTATTATAAATACTTTTTATGACAGGATAATATTTGTTCAAACTTTTAGAAAACAGATTATATAATCCTTTTATTGTAAATCTATTATTTATAAAATCATAAAATCCTGAAAAAATTCCCACAAATACAATACTATATTCAAATAATACATAAAATATAGAAATAAAAAAGGTTATCATAGAAGTTTTAGAAACATATAGCTCTTCTGATGGAATTTCATGGATCTTTGGAAGTGAAATTATAAAATTAAGAATAATTAGAATTAAAAATTGAATCAATGCGTAAGACAAAGCTTTTGAAAAATTCAAAGAACTTCTTAAAGTAGTGAAAATCGCAACCTCAAATGTGGAATATTTTATTCCACCAAGTGAAAGAACAATTGCAAAACTAACAAATGAATACATAAAAACAAGAAATCCACCTTTTAAAACAGAAGGGATAATAAGCGGAACCTTTATAAATCTTATTATATCCTTTTTGGAAGCACCGTCTATTATTGCATTTTCAATATAATTTTTAGGTATATTCCTTAATGCGTCTGAAATGTATTTTACAAATATTGGAGAATTATAAAACGAATGAGCTATTATAATAGCTGTTAAGGTGTATAATATATTCAAACCAAAAATTTTATTTATAATTCCATTATTTCCATATAAAATCGAAAATGAAATTATCGTTGAGATTGGTGGAAAGAAAAATGGAATAAAAAATGAATTTTCAAGGATTTTACTTAATGTATTTTTATTATTAGCAACATATATTGCAGGTAATATCGAGATAATAAATGAAAATACAGTTGATAATGAGGCTTGATAAACAGTGTTTTTTAGTATCCTTAATGTTCTTGCTCTAAAAAATACATTTAAAAAAGTATGAAAATCAAAGTAGTTAATCATTAAGATGGATACTGGAAAAACCCACAATATAGCAAATATTATTATATATAAATGTATTCTTCTCATAATGTCCTCCTGAAAAAAAGTTATAAACCAAATAATTGTATATTTGAGGTGAAAGAATGAAAAAATATATTCTATTATTCATATTATTATTTTCAGCTTTATATCTCTTTTCAAAATCACTATTTTTATGGCCACCATACATTACATATAATGGTAAAGATTTATTTTTAAATTTCAAAACAAATGGAATAATTAAAGGACTTTCCATTCATATTATAGATAAAAATCTAAACGAAGTATATTCTATTAAATTACAGGAAAATGAACTTTATCATATACCAATAAATATTGATTATGTTAATGAAAATTTTGAATATATTATAAAACAAAATTCAAAAGTTATATACAAAAATACATTCAACGAATTTAATCCGTTAAAAAAGGATTTTACATTTGTTGTATATGGAGACACCAGATATTATGATAAACTTCATAGAATGATAGTAGATAAAATAATAGAAGAAAAACCAGATTTTGTAATTAATGTTGGAGATATGGTTGAAAACGGAGAAAATATCAATTATTGGACCAATTTTTTCAATACAATAAAAGGACTAAACATTCCATATTTCCCTATTCCTGGTAATCATGAAAAAAATTCAAAATATTATTATGATGCCTTTATATTGCCAGAGGGCGGAGGATTTCAAAACAAACAATGGTATTCATTTAAATATGGGAATTTAAATTTTATTCTTCTTGACTCAATTATTATCAATAATTCAGAACTATTTAAACAGGAAACAATATGGCTTGAACAAACTTTGAAAAACAATAAGAACTATATAAATATAATAATTTTCCATTATCCGTTTTGGAACAATTCAATTTATGCATGGAGAAGAGATAATAAAATACTTGAAAAAAAATGGCGTCCAATATTTGAAAAATATAACGTTAAACTTGTTTTTAATGGACATGTTCATGCATATGAACGATTTAAATTAAATGATATTACATATATCACCACTGGTGGTGGCGGTGCGCCGTTTGATCCGGGGCATAAAGAAAAATTAAATCCATACACTCAAAAGATACATTATGGATATCTTGAATATGTTCTTTTAAAAGTAAAAGCTGGTAAAATCACAGTCATAACAAAAGCAGTTGGAAAATCGGATAATTATAAGATGAATAATGTAAAATCTTTAGATATGGTTTTAGATTTTTTTGAAATTGATAAATAAACAGTATTAATATTATGCATACAATAGCTTAAAAGAAATTTTTGCTCATATTTAATTATATCCTATAAACATTATAAAAGATTGAATTTCACTTTATTTTAAATTTGTGATATCCTATAATTACGAAAACGTTTTCGAAACTACAAATAAAACAATGGGAAGGGATTCAATATGAAAAGAATAAATATCAAAGATGTAGCAAAGGAAGCTGGAGTCTCGATCTCAACAGTTTCAAGAGTAATAAACAAAAGTGCTCCTGTAAAAGAAGAATTGAGAAAAAAAGTAGAAGAGGCAATAAAAAAATTAGAATATAAACCCAGTATAGTTGCAAGAAGTCTTAGAAAAGGGAAAGCGAAAACAATAGGACTTGTTATTCCAGATATTACAGACCCTTATTTTCCACATATAGTTAAAGGCATAGAAGATTATTTAAAAAAAGAAGATTATACATTGCTATTAAGTAATTCCGGTCAGGATTTAGAACAAGAAACAAAAATCATAGAAACATTTGAATCAAATCATATAGATGGAGTTATTTTTATAGGTAGTGGTCTTACCAATCCTTATTTAAAGCATTTAAAAGAACGTGGGATAAAAGTTGTATATCTCGACAGAATATTAAAAGGGATAGATGTTTCTTATGTAGTAAGTGATAATAAACAGGGAATGCATGATTTGCTCCAATATTTATACGATACAAATCATAGAAGTTTTCACTTTGTAAATGGCAATGAAAATACATTTAGTGCTCAGGTGCGTTACGAAGCTTTTGCTGAATTTATGGAGAAAAATAATATTAAATCATATAAACATATATATTCCTGTTTTTCATATGATGCAGGGTATCAGTATGGAAAAGAAATAGATTTAAAAAAACTTCCAGATGTTATAATGGGTGGTAATGATCTTATAGCCTATGGTTTAATGGATGCGCTTGATGAAAGAGGTGTGAAAATACCTGATGATGTTAGCATTACAGGATTTAATGACATTCCATTTAGCAGACATTATAAACCTTCTTTAACTACAGTAAGACAGCCAATATATAAAATGGGATATACAGCAGCTAATCTTATTATTCAAATAATTAATTCAGATGGCCCGGTATTCAAAGGCATAGTTCTGAAAACTGAATTAATAGTAAGGAATTCAACCAGAAGAAGAGATTAAAAATCTTTAAAGATATTTTTATTCAAAATATAAATTTTATTTCCTTCCTTTTTTATAATACCTTCCTCTTCGAGTTTAGAAAACGCTCTTGAAAGAGATGGTCTTGTAACGCCAAATAAATGAGATAATTGCTCAACAGAATATTCGAGTATTACATAATCATCAGAAGAATCTTTTAATTTTCCTTTTATATGAAATAAGATTTTATCTTTAATATTGTTAAGAGTGATAAACCATAATCTTTGTGAAATAAAAACAAATTTTGTACCCAGATATTCGATCAATTCCTGCAGAAAGTCTTTATTATGCATACATAAATTTAAAACTTCATCTTTATTTATAAATGCTACTGTAGATTTCTCAATTGCAATTATATCAACAGGAATTATAGAATTTTTAGAAAATGTGGCTCCAACAGCAAGAAGGTTTGGAGCCTTTATTTCTTCTATTTCTATAATCTTTCCCTGAGTATCAGACATTTCAGCCTTAACCTGTCCTGATAACAAAATCATTACTTCATTAACCTTTTCTCCACGAAATCTAATAATTTCATCCTTTTCATAAGATTTTATAATCATCTTTTCTGAAGAAATTAACTCTTCTATTTCAGTTATTTTTAATGATTTAAAAATAGGAGTTTTCGATATTTGCTCAAAAATTTGTTGCATAATTTCCCACCTTTATTTCAGACGCTCTAGATTATCAATTGAATTATATCATAATAAAATTTATTCTCGACACTGATAATTTAATATAATATAAATAATTAGTTTTACGAATTTTTAGGGGGGTAATTGCAATTTTCGACCTGATCCCTGAAAACTAATAAATATAACAGGATATTTATTTAAATACTTTTCTAATATTTCCTTTTCATTCCAGATTTTTAAATCTTTAAATAAATTCACACTGTTTTCTTTCATTGAAAAAATGTTCTAACATGCTTATATTTAATGTTTTTTCAAATCTTCTTGGTCTTGTAATTAATATTACATCTCCACCTTCCGAAATATCTTTTATAAGCATACTTTTATTTATGAAAAACATATTGTTTTCTATTATGGTTTTAAAGTTGCTTTCTCCCAGAGGAAGATTTTTTAATTCTTCCATACTTTCACCTCACGGTGTTATTATACCATATACAAAAACTCCTGCATTGAAAAATGCAGGAGTTTTTTGTCTCTTTTAGAGAGTGGTTGTAAATTAGATGATGAAAAGTTTAAACACTATGTTTTCAAACAATCATAGTTTCGTTTCTATCTCTTTCAGAGAGCAGTTATATTCGGAATACCTGAATCAATGAAGGAAGAAAAAATCGAGGAAATGAAGTTTCTATCTCTTTCAGAGAGTAGTGATATTCGGATTATAGACAGAATCGATTTATCACCAGAAGCAGACGAACTTGGTTTCTATCTCTTTCAGAGAGTAGTGATATTCGGATAAGAATATTTTTTGATTGCAGAAGGAGCATTTGATTATTTTGTTTCTATCTCTTTCAGAGAGCAGTTATATTCGGATGAGGTAGTTCCTATTGGAAATTGGAGAGAGTTTAAACCGCAGTTTCTATCTCTTTCAGAGAGCAGTTATATTCGGATTATGATGAATTGTCATTCCTCGATTTTCCAACCATTATTAGTTTCTATCTCTTTCAGAGAGTAGTTATATTCGGATTGAAAAAAATTAGAAAATTTTTAAATATAATGAAAAAAGTGTTTCTATCTCTTTCAGAGAGTAGTTATATTCGGATAAGAAGAGTATCATTTCACTATTGCTGATGTTGTAACAATGTTTCTATCTCTTTCAGAGAGTAGTTATATTCGGATTATATCCCCAATTCTTCTCAGATTGGGGATGTATGATACCCGTTTCTATCTCTTTCAGAGAGTAGTTATATTCGGATTGTTAGAAAGAGAAAGAGTAAAAAAATTGATTGAAAAATTGTTTCTATCTCTTTCAGAGAGTAGTTATATTCGGATTATGGAAAACAAAACCCAGAACAATGATTAAAAAAGTTGCGTTTCTATCTCTTTCAGAGAGTAGTTATATTCGGATTTCCTTAGAGAAAGGAGATGACAGCTTAGATGGTGGATCGAAGTTTCTATCTCTTTCAGAGAGTAGTTATATTCGGATGGAATCATTGAATATAGAAAGCCAACTCCAGAGGAGGTGAAGTTTCTATCTCTTTCAGAGAGTAGTTATATTCGGATGCCCACCTTAGAATATTCGGGTGGGTAGAAAAAGAAGAAGAGTTTCTATCTCTTTCAGAGAGTAGTTATATTCGGATTCCTCTATTGGAGACATAGAGTCCGAGTATTTCGATGACCTCGTTTCTATCTCTTTCAGAGAGTAGTTATATTCGGATTTAATAAAAAAAGTAAATAAAAAAGGTTTTAGAGGTATTTGTTTCTATCTCTTTCAGAGAGTAGTTATATTCGGATAGCCTCTACGATGGTTCATTCGATGAAAAATTTTCTATTTGTGTTTCTATCTCTTTCAGAGAGTAGTTATATTCGGATTTGCAACATTGAAAAGAATTATTATTATTCAGCTAAAGTTTCTATCTCTTTCAGAGAGTAGTTATATTCGGATATACTTTCAGACAATAAAAATTACGAGATAGTTTATTTATGTTTCTATCTCTTTCAGAGAGTAGTTATATTCGGATAGCTGGTTTCTAGAATGGTTATTATTAGCGTTTTTTAGAAGGTGATTTTTCGAACCTGTTTTTTAATTTTGAAATTTTCAGCATTTTTTCGAATAAAATCTCTATAATCGGCTTTTTATCTATATTCGTACCTGTTTTTCAGTTTTTCTTTGTTTAAGCCGCTTTCAGAGATTTTGTGTTTTTGGATTTAGGTCCGTATACGAACTATTTTTATTATAACATTCTAAAATCCTTTTGTCAAGTGATTTTTGAAAAGTATTACAAAATCATAAACCTCTGCGAACCTCATAGATATGTTTTAGTTTATTTATGCGTATTTTATGGTTTTGTTATTTTTGCGGATATCTTTCTTTTGTTTTTCTTTTATATTTAGTTTATTTATAAATTTCTTATTTCCGAATATTGCTGTTTTTTTTATCCATTCTTTATTATTGCTTATATTCCCTTGTACATTGTAATAATCTCATATGCTTCCATTATTGTTTTCATCCCCCATTCTCCTTTCGACGAGTTATATTTCTATTTTACTACTCATCATAAGCTTTTTCTTCCTTAGAGGGGGCGATTTATTTTACCATATACAATACTCTCCCTCTATTTTGAAGGAGAGTATACAAAAAGTCTTATTTTTTCTTCTCTATATTTTTGGAAAAATATGACATCACACTTCTAAAAATTTTACTATCAATAATAGCTTGAATATTATCAATCATTACCGAGACATTTTTTAAAACTTCTTTATCACCCGGCCATTTTTCTTCTACATACTCATATGGCAATTCCTTTAAAAGAGTTCTGAGGAATAATAATCCCATTAATACATCATCTAAATATCCAGCTGGTCCCAAAACCATTTCAGGCATAATATCTATTGGAGAAATAAAATATGCAAGATATCCAGTAATTTTTAGCTTATAGTCAACATATACATCTTTATCTTTTAAAACGGTAAGAAAAAAATAAAATAAATCTGGCGCAAGCAATATATATTCAAGGATTTTATTATCTTTATTCTTCCCAGCCCATTTTTTAATTTTATTTCTTAATTTTTTGTAAAATGAATCAGACTCTATTTCAACTTTATTTTCATAACTATTTACTTCATTTTCAAAGTCTTTGAAATTATTATTTGGCATAAGTACACTCCTTTTAAATTTTTTATTTCAGTATAGAAGATTAAAGGATTTTTTAATTTTATTTATTTCAGTATCTATTGTTTGGCTTAATAATTTTTTGACAATATTTGAAATATTATCTGCATATTTTTCTATTTGCGAAGAAATTTCTACAGCTAACTCTTCCTTTTTAATATTGTTTTTTTCACTGTTTAAAGTGAGGATAATAGTGTAAAATATACTTGTTGCTACAAAGATAGGGTTTTGGGTACTAAGACTAATCCAGAATGAGCCAACAATACTTCCTGATTTTAATGTTGCAGAGAATAACTTTTTTTTTAATATGGAATTTTGATGAGTTGAAACTAGATTTATTATTTGTTCAGAAAAAATTTCATTATTGTTTTTGAAAATTCCATTTACATCAAAAGCATTTACAAAAGATTTAAAATCATCATCATTTTCAAGTATTTTTTTATCTTCCATACTTAGTTTTTTATCTAAATTTTCTATAAAAGTATATAATTTTTCATTGATTTTTATGTTGAAAATATTTATCTCGTCTACTATTATTTTTTTAATTTTTTCTTCATTGAAAAAATGATGTTCAAACATTTTTTTTATATAATTTTCATAGCTATTAGAATTTCTTTTTATTAGTTTTAGAAGAGAATCTTTTGACATATAATAAATAGATTTTGAAGTGCTTCCGAGATCGGTAATATCCTCCACAAAAATTTTTGAATATTTTTCATAATCTGCAATTTTATTGTATATTTTCTCAGTTGTATTATCTATTTCATTAATAACTTCTATATTAAAACGATTTAATTCTTCTTCAAGAATTTTTTTACCTTCTGTTGAAAGAAGAATTTGCGCATAAACAAAAACAGTTAAAAATGATAACAAAAAAAATAAAAGAATTTTTTTCATACATTATCCTCCTAAAACAATTCTTTTTTCATCAAAATATTTGCAAAATAATGCCCTAAGGCACTAAATATATTAAAATCTTCATTATCATCATACGAATTATATTCATCTAGATTCTTTATAAAATCTTCTATAAATACTTTTAATATTTCAGGTGTGTATATTTCTCTGATAATGAATTGATAAATGATTTCAGCTTTTATCTCAGGATTTTTTTCAAATTTATATATATCCAATAACATGTTATATCTTCTTTTTGAGCTTATAATGATCAGATTATGAATTATATTTAATTTTGTATCATATGAAAAAGTTGAAAATTTTTTATATATTATATCCTCCACATATGGAGTATCAAATAATGAAATAGCAATATAATCTTCTTCCCTTAAATTTTCAAATTTAATATTGTCCTGTTTTTTACAATTATTTTCATATTTTAATATACATATTAGTGTTGCCAGTTCTTTTAAAGGTAAATAATTTGATTTCATTGCTTCCTTTGTTATTTCAAATAATTCTTCTAATTCATATTTTAATAATATTTTGTATGTAATATATTTTAATTTATCATTTTGTGTTTCAAAAAATAAATCTTTTATATCTTCAGATAATTCTTCAATATAAAATCTGTTTATAGTTTCAAGATATGTAATTTTATCTTCGTCATCATTCAGCATAAAAATATCATAAATGTCTATTAATCTGTTTATATATTTTTCATTATAATAAACAGCTATATTCTGGCTCTCTTTAATCCTTATTAATGCATATACAGAAGCTAATTTACATTTTGGATCCAAAAATTCATATAAAAACATAGAGCAATACTCATCGGTTAAAACATCTATAATTTTTTTTATAAAAAAAACTAGTTCTTCATTAGGTATTTCACAAAAAATTCTTTTTGCTATATTTGTTTCTAATAATAAATTTTTGGGATGTTTTAAAAATTTTTCTAAGAATTCCTGTATTTTCTGTTTATTCTCAGCATCTTTTAATATATCTTCAAATACTTTTTCAATTTCTATATATTTAAAATTTTCTGTATTTTTTAAATCCGTATTTAAATTTTGTTCTAATATTTCATCAAAATATTCTACTATTTCTTCTCGGTCTAAGCGTTTAGCTAAAATATATGGATTTAAAATATCATTATTGTTTAAAAGAGCATAAACTATATTATATCCGCTTTTTTCCATGAGTTTTATAACTTCTATGTTATCTGAAATAATTGCTGCATGAAGAGGAGTAATAGTTGTTTCTATACTTTCTCCAAATAAAAATTCATTATTTAAATACTTTTTATATATTATATCATTTTCGTGATTTAATATACTAAATATAATTTTTTCATCCATATTTTCCCCTCAATTTATTTAATCGAAACTCTTTTTGTTATTATAATTAAAGTTTTTGTATTATAATTATAACAAGAATATTTTGAAAAATCAATTATTATTTCAAAATTCATTAAAAAGGAGCTGGTTTTATGAAAAAATCATTTTTTCTACTTTTTATAGTATTATTAATTTTTAGTATTTTTTCTTTTGGGGATATAAAAATACTTAATATTTCAATGGAAGATAGAGATGAACTTTTTTATTATGCGCCTATAGTTACAAATAATTATATTATTTTAGCTTCTCCAGGAACTCCGGATAAAGATTATAATGATGCGGGAATATATTTATTAGATAAAGAAAATTTGGAAATTCTTGATGTTTTTAAGACGTATTCTCCCGTTTCAATAGTTTCTGGTGAGTGTTTTTATCCAGGATATTTTAGTACATATTATGCATATTATGATAATACATTAATTTCTTTTTATGTATCAGATTCTGAAAAAATCAGTGTTGAATGGAAAAAGTCATTTGAATATAAAGATATTGAGATAACCAATGATTTTGACAATGATTTTATTATTAAAGAGAATAAATTAAATGCAAGAAAGAACGATATTATCATAAAAATTAACGATGAATATCTATATAATTATTCCGATATGGCAAAATATCTTGAAAATTATTCTGAGGATGTAGCTACATTACATCTCTTAAGGAATAATAGTAATATTTCTTATGTTTATAAAACCAATATTGTTACAAAACCTGATTATATAATTTCAGGTGTTATTTATAGGGATGAATTTGATTTTTCTGATAATTTGTTTATCCAAACTGAAAAATATATATACCAATTGGATTATGAAGGAAATATAATAAATAGATATTATGCTGAAAAAAAGTCTCATAAACTCCCTCCTACATTTTCAGACCTTAATCAGGATGGGAAAATTGAAGTGGTGTTTTTTGAAGATAATTATATTAAAATATTGGATAATGGTAATTTGATAAAAATAGATTTTGATTATTGGTATCAAGATGAAGAGGATATTTTTGCACCAATTTCAACAGTTTATTACGCAGATGTAGATAATGATTATTATCCAGAAGGCGTTTTTGTAGATAAAAATTTTACTATCAATTATATAGAATATGATCCTACAACAAAGTCTTATTATATATCTTATAGTGAACTTCCCAATAAAGGTAATTATAAGTATCCGTTAGTTTCAGGGAATGTTGTTTATGACTTTAATTTTACTGGAGATTTATTGACGTTAATTACATATAATAAGGAAATATATATGCTGTCGTCTGATGAAAAAATAATTTCAAAAAAGATTTTAAAATTTCCAATTATTTCAAGACCATATATTTATTGGAAAAATGGTTGGTTTATTGTTTTAACACAATATGATTTTGACAATGAAAAAACATTTTTAACTAAATTAAAATATAAAGATGAGAAGTTTGAAATAATTGATACATATGAATATAATGGTTTTTATTTATTGGAAGGTTATATACCTTATAATGATAACATTTATGCTTTATTATGTAGTTCTGAAAATACTATTTTACAATATATAGAAAAAGATGGAACTGAGATTTTTGAGGCATACAAAACATATATGTCAAACAACAATAATTTTATTGACTATATACAAACTTTTAAAAAACATGATTTAAAAAATAAATTATTAATAGCAGAAAGAGGAGAAGAAATTATTTCTCCAGAAGAGATTGCAAAGAAAATGGAGAGTGTTGTAAGAATAAATAATTATGTTTATTCTTCTTATGAAGAATTGGAAGGTTCAGGTAGCGGTTTTATAATTGCTGAAGATGATTTTTACTATTATATTGCAACAAATGCACATGTTGTTTCCACAATAGGTGAAGATATAACGAAAGATATATCTTATTACGGACTTTCCATAACTTTTTTTAATGGCGAAACTGTTTCTCCAGAAGAAGTTTTTATAAATACTACATTTAAAGATATAGCGATTTTAAGCATATCTAAATTTTATCTTGATAACACATATCCGGTATTGCCTTTAGGATTATATTCTCATACTATTGGAACAAAGGTTTATGCTTTAGGAAATCCAGAAGGATTAGATTTTACATTTACTCAAGGTATTATATCAGCACTAAGATTTGCAAGGATTAATGAATTTTATAATATAAACAATAACAAATTTTTTGAATTAATTCAAACAGATGCTGCAATAAATCATGGGAATTCTGGAGGTCCTCTTATTGATAAGTATGGAAATGTAATAGGAATCAATTCTTTGGGGGGGGATAAAAATATTACCGAAGGCTTAAATTTTGCTATTTCTGCAAATGATCTATATTATGAAATAAAAAAAGATAATTTTATTAAATTATTTTATGATTCCAGATTACCAAATGATTGGCTTTTTAAAACGTTAAAGAATAAATTTAGTAAATATTATAATTATTGATAAAAAACAGGAGGGATTTTATGGACGAGCAGGACAAAGTTAAAAAGAAAAATGGAATGTTAAAAAGATTTGCTGTAATCCTGTTTTATATAGGGATTTTTATATTATTTGTTTTTATTTTTAATTATTTCTTTCCCGTTGAAAATGAAGTGTCAGCTCCCAAGAAAAGTTATTTTGACAATATAGAATATATTGTGTTTAAAGAAATTCAATTTAATAATTATATTGTGTATAAAGACAATAATCAAAACAAGGCAAGAGTTTATTATATTAAAGGTAGAGCAGAAATAAAGTTTAATGTAGAAGATTTAAAAAAGAGAATCGAAAGTGATTCGGTAACAGGTAAGGAAATAGTGTATATTTCTATTCCACAAAAAGATATGTTGAAAATTGATGTTGAAATAGAAAATTCAAAAGAAATTGATACATTTCCAATTGAAGTAAAAAGTAATAATAGTAATTTGATGGATATTACAGAAAAATTTTCACCAGTAGTAGGAACAGTTTTGGGAGCCTGGATTGGTAGCAAATTAACAAATATTTCTATTTTAAAGAATTTTAAAGCTATAAATATTGTTGGAACATTAGGTGGAGCTGTTGGAGGATATCTTTTAACGAAGCATTTTGTTAGAAAATTAGAAAAATCTTCTTCTCAAAGCTCAAATACAGTTAATGATCTTTCACTTGGATTAGACGAAGAGATAAAAGCAAAAGCAAAGGATTTAATAGCTCTTGAGTTTTTATACGGGAATGATAATGAATTTAAAAAAGATATTATAGAATACTATAAATCGGAATTCTTAAAAGCTGTAAAACCACTATATTCAATTCAAGATGAAAATGTTGAGGTTGTATGGGATAATAGTTTATTGGAAGTGATACAATGAAGAAAATGATAATTAGAATACTAACTCTAGCATTAATAATAGGAATAGCCTTTTTGGTTTCGAGATATAATATAATTTCTAATTTTTTTGCTAAATCTAAAGAAGTTTCAGTACAAATTCCAAGTCTGAATATTGAAGCTATAAGAGATTTAGCCCAATTAAGAGTATTCTCATATAATATGGATTTTCTGTTTATAGCAAAGGATGAAAATAATAATTATTATGTCGCTATATATCCATATACTGTTGAAGCAGGGATAGATTTGAATAAGATAAAATCAGAAGAAAAAGTTTATTCAAAAGGAGTAATTTATTTTCCAAGTCCTGAAATTTTCTATTATGGTGAATCTTTTGATAAAAAACCTATTATTGTAACTGATCAAATAAAAATAGATTCTTCTTATTATAAAGACAATATAAAAGAAGGATTTAAGATGTATTCAAGGGATATTGCAATAAATAAAGGAATTTATGAAAAAACAGAAAAAGCGTTAAAAGAATATTTGAAAAAGTTTGTTCCTGAAGAATATGATTTGAAATTTTCCGAACCTGATAATAACTTTACAAAAATTAATGCCGAACGTTTTCAAGCGTATTTTAAATTAACTAATGAGTTATATAGAAAATACAAGTTTTCTGATGAAAATGGCAAATATTTTGCAGAGTTTTTAAATAAAGAAGATCCAGAAATTAAATTTACTTTTAATTTTTCACAAGAATATAAAAAGGATCATAAAACATTTTTTAATGATGTGGAATCTAAGTTTAAAGGGGAATTATGTTATAAACTGGTAAACCCAGATAATCCTTTTGATTATAATTATTCCTTTAAAATCAATCGAAATAAAAATACCTTAATTGGATTCATATTAAATGGTGGAGATTTAATAAATTTCAAATTTAATACTCAGAATGAAGAGGATTTTAAAAAGTATACATCAGATTTTATTTATTACATGTTTGCATATAGAAATAGTCAAAATAAAAATTATACAGAAGTTGGAAAATATAAGGATTTTATAAATTATTTATACAAAAGTCAGATTGCGATAGATGAAGAAAAAATAAATACGCTCGAAAACTTAGGAGAAAATATTCTTTCCTTGCAAAGAGATGTTTATAGTGAATATGGAAATTTATTTATTAACCTTGAAAAATTGATAGAGAAAAATATAGATACTTCAGAAAATATAAACGATTATAATTTGAAATTATTAGCCAAAGCATATTATTACATAAATAATAAGGATAAACGTATAATTGAATTAATAGATGATTTAAAAACATGGTTTGAAAAAAATGAAAATATAGAAAATGCTTTTGAGCCTTATCTTATGCAGGAATATTATAATTGGAATATAAATGAAAAAATAAGTTTATTAAAAGATAAAGTGATGACTTATTTGATGATTAACTATAAAAACTATCTAAAAAATGATGAAATAGAAAAATATAAAAGAGAAATAATCAATGAAGGAATTTATTATTCAAATGTATGGAATAATATTATTAATTCCGATATAGAACGAAAAGAATATCTAAAAAGAATTTATCTTAATATTGTAAAAAATCAGAAATTAGAGCATTATCTCTATTATGATAAAGATAAGAAATTAGTTAGAATTAAGGATTTTAACGATCCAGACTTTTATCTTTCTGACATTTATTATGATTTTCAGGTTAAGGATAAATATAATAACATTATTCTTGATTCAGATTCATTAGCAAATGCCTTTGTTGAAATGTATGAAAAGTTTTCTGAAAAAGAAAAGGAAAATTTCAAATCTTTAATTAAAGATAATTTTGATGATGAATATTACTTTTTTAGTGATGTAAATTCCAAAAAATTCTTTAAGAATAACTTTATTATTGTATTAACTCGAAATGCTTTTAACCTTCCAAAAAATGCATTTAAAGTATATACAGTATTTGTATTTGGAAAAAATGGTTTGCTTCTTTTTGAAACATCAAAGAAAATATTTGGAGATGGATTTAAACTAAAATATCAGAAATTTATTGAATATTCTGAATTACCAGAAAAATTGGAACATAAAAACGCTTCTATTAAAGCTATATTGGATGTTTTAAATGATACTGAATCAAACAATCTAACAGAAGAAATATGCGAAAATCTCAAGTATCTTATTCGATTTATTCTCAGAAATAAGGTTAATGTGTTTGTATTATAAACAAAAAGGCTCTTCAAAACGAGGAGCCTTTTTTATTTAATTACAATCTCAACCTCTTTTTTATCAAAAGCAATAGCAACTTTTATTATTCTTTCTATTCCATGGCTTTTTATTTCCGTTTCATAATTCTTTTCTTCTATTTGTTTCATTCCTTTTTCTGCGCTACTTTTTAAATCTCCATCTTTTTTATAGTATTTTTTAAATTCAAATATTATCCCTGGATTGCTTCTCTTTTTTGGAATTAATATTAAATCCGCTCTTCCATATCCTGATTCTCTATTGCTTTTTATTATATATTCCTTTTGTAATCCCACACTCAGTCCCAATATAAGTCCATGATAAAACCTTTCTGGTTCTTTTCCACTTACATCAAAATAACTTATTGTATTTTCTACTAATTCTTTAAAATTTTCTTTGAATTCTTCATAATTTTCCTCTATTAAATCTTTTAACAGTGTTTTGTATTTAAAACCTGAATCCTCTAATATGTTAACCACTGTTTTTTTAAAGAAATCAAGAGCTTCTTTGTTTGTTATTTTTAGTCTGTATTCTGCACTGTTTCCTTCCCCTATTTTGTCTATCCAGGTTAAGTATCCTGTAAATAAAAAGAGTGTCCATACGCTTTCTTCTACATTGACATTTAAATCTCCATATACCAAATTTTCATTTATTGTTGTTGTTACTGTTTCACCTTCTATTAAATCATAAATCTTTGATTTTATTTCTGCACTTCCTTTGGCTATTAAATCTTTTATTAACTTATTCCCGCTGGTGTTTATCCAGTAATTCTTTATTTCCTTTTCAAAGATTAAATTCATTATTGAATATGGATTGTATATTTCAAATCCTCCAAAATTAAATCCATTATACCATTCTATTATCTTTTCTTCTTCGTATTCCATTCCATAATATTTCAAAGCTTCATGTAATTCTTCTTTTGTCATTCCGAATTTGTCATTAAATAATCTGCTTAATACAGTTGAAATTTGGAGGTTATTTACTCCTGTAAATATACTCTCTTTTGCCACTCTTGTTATTCCTGTTAATACAGCTTTTTCTAAATACTCATTATCTTTTAATGCATTTCCAAGTATATTTCCTATAAAATCTATTAGCTCATCATAATATCCATTTAGATATGATTGTTGTATCGGTGTATCGTATTCGTCTATTAATAATATTACCTTTTTACCATGATATATATATAAATATTCTGTTAGATTTTTTATTCCATCTTCGAAAACAGCGTCTTCTGCAGTTTTATCTAATATACCTATAATTCTTTTTTTATCCCATTGTGTTATTTTATCAGTATTAAGTAGATATACATACTTTGTGTATAATTTTGATATTAACTCTCTTATTCCGTTTTTCATATCTTCATATTTTTTCTTTTTTAAGCCTTTAAAACTAATAAATATAACAGGATACTTGTTTAAATACTTTTCTATTATTTTCTTTTCATTCCAGATTTTTAAATCTTTAAATAAACTCTCACTGTTTTTTTTCATTGAAAAGAAATGTTCTAACATGCTCATATTTAATGTTTTTCCAAATCTCCTTGGTCGAGTGATTAATATTACTCTTCCAGCTGATAATATATCCTTTATGAGCATACTTTTATCTATGAAATACATATTGTTTTCCATTATGGTTTTAAAGTTGCTTTCTCCCAGAGGAAGACTTTTTAATTCCTTCATTTTTTCACCCCCATGGTGTTATTATACCATATACAAAAACTCCTGCATTTTTCAATGCAGGAGTTTTTTGTCTCTTTTAGAGAGTGGTGATATTCGGATAATAAAAAATTACAGAATACAATTAGAAAAGATTTATCGGAGTTTCTATCTCTTTCAGAGAGTAGTGATATTCGGATAAAGAAGTAGAAAAGTATTTTAACGAGGGGATTACACGTCCGTTTCTATCTCTTTCAGAGAGTAGTGATATTCGGATTACGATGGAAGTTTTGATAAAAAGTTTCAAATCAGTGAGGTGTTTCTATCTCTTTCAGAGAGTAGTGATATTCGGATATTTTTATATGGGATGACGTTGTCATCCCAGAAGATTACCAGTTTCTATCTCTTTCAGAGAGTAGTGATATTCGGATGAATCAATTAATAGTTTATATGATGGGAGTTTTGACGAAAAAGTTTCTATCTCTTTCAGAGAGTAGTGATATTCGGATAGCTGGTTTCTAGAATGGTTATTATTAGCGTTTTTTAGAAGGTGATTTTTCGAACCTGTTTTTTAATTTTGAAATTTTCAGCATTTTTTCGAATAAAATCTCTATAATCTGCTTTTTATCTATATTCGTACCTGTTTTTCAGTTTTCCTTTGTTTAAGCCGCTTTCAGAGATTTTGTGTTTTTGGATTTAGGTCCGTATACGAACTATTTCTATTATAACATTCTAAAATCCTTTTGTCAAGTGATTTTTGAAAAGTGTTACAAAATTATAAACCTCTGCGAACCTCATAGATATGTTTTAGTTTATTTATGCGTATTTTATAGTTTTGTTATTTTTGCGAATATCTTTCTTTTGTTTTTCTTTTATATTTAGTTTATTTATAAATTTCTTATTTCCGAGTATTGCTGTTTTTTTTATCCATTCTTTATTATTGCTTATATTTCCTTGTGCATTGTAATAATCTCATATGCTTCCATTATTATTTTCATCCCCCATTCTCCTTTCGACGAGTTATATTTCTATTTTACTACTCATCATAAGCTTTTTCTTCCTTAGAGGGGTCAATTTGTTTTACCATATACACACTTTTTATTCTTTTCTACTTTAACCTTTACAATTAATTTCAGGGGTCTTATATTTTCTTGAAATTAATTTTGTGATGTGTTAAAATAGAAATGTATAATTTAATTCAAGATTAATTAGAATATATTTATATTATTAATATATCATTGATTGGTTGAAGATGTTAATTTTTAATAAATAGGAGGGAAAAAATGAACATTCTAGAATTTGAGTTACTTACAACATCGCCCATGTTTGCAAGTAGAGACGGAAAAACATTTTCTTTAACTCCGCAAAGCGTAAGAGGAGTAATGAGATTCTGGTTTAGAGCTGTTGTTCCAAGAGTAATAGATATTCATTATTATAACGGTGAAAGAAAACCATATATAGGATTAAAAAAAGCAGAAGAATTAATATTTGGTTCAACAGAAAGAAAATCAAGTTTTGATGTGATAGTTGATTTAATATCGCCTACTAATATTACAAACAATCACGATTATTTTACTTTTGCAAGAATAAATAAAAGAAACAGAAAAATAAATTACATTTATGGAATTTATGGTGTAGAAGAGAGAGAATTTTTAAAAGAAAAATCAAAATTAAATATAACTTTTATCATAAAAAAGCAACCAGATAAATTATTAAATATCATAATAAATTTAATGAACTTAATTTCTTTAGTAAGCGGGTTTGGTGCAAAAACAAGAAAAGGTTTTGGAAGCTTTAAAATAGAGTTAATAAAAACGAATAAAGAAAATTCATCAGAAATTAAAAACAGTGTAAAAAATATTTTAAATGAATTAGATGAAAATTTGAAACGATATTTTAGCTCTATATCCGATACTCATTTCAAGTATTCTCAAACAGAATTTTTAGATATACCTGAATTTCCTGTATTATTATCAGATCCCAAAACTTATAGAGTCGTTTCGACAAAAAAATCTCCAATCAAGAATTTTTCTGATATCTATAAAAAACTCTATGCAACTGAAATGCAAGAATCTAAAAAAGGAGTTTATATAAAAGTTAAAAAGAAACTAAGAACTTTGAATAACACTGATTCTTTTACAAATGCTTTAAGAGAAGTTGAAGCATCTTCAAAAAATACAATTGAAAGTAATATTATTTTTTATCAGGCATTAATGGGATTACCTATAAATTATAAATATAATATTACCTCTAAAAAATTGCGTAATTATAAAGGTAATGAATACACTTTAACAAACGGTGAAAGAAAAGCTTCACCATTTTTCTTCTCGTTTCATTTAAATGAAAAAAATGAATATTATGTAAGAATATTAATGATAACAAGTAAAATTTCTTTAAATAACAAAATATATTTCGAAGGAAGAAGAAATAAATTAATAACTGAGAGTCCAGAAAGTTTTGAAATATATAATCAAGCAATGGATATATTTAAAAAGGAAGTTGAAAAAAAATTAACGAATAAGGGGGAGAAAAAGTGAATTGGGAGAAAAAAATTATAGCGCTTTTGCATGATCCGATAGAAAAAGCGTTAAATCTTGAAAAACATGAAAATATTGCAAATAGAAGATTAAATAAATTGGGAACATATTTAAAAGATGATTATAAAAATCCCGATTATCTTTCAAGTGCTGCAGATAGAATATTATTTCCAAAAGAAAAAGAACATTTCAGTAAAAGAATCAGCATAAATATATACCATTATCCAGAATATTTACATCCATTAAATGGTGAAAAATTAGAAGATTATTTTAAAAATGATTTTAAACAAAAAATTGATAAACTTAATTCGGAAAAAATAACTGATAAATTAGAAAAATTAGAAGATTTCAAAAAAACATATTATAAAACATGGTGGGAACTTCCAGAACAAACTGAATTATCATTTATGTTACCTGGAGATACAAGAATCCCAAGTCATTCGATAATTGATCATCTTGATAGTGCTTCTGCAATGAGTGTTAGCAATAAAATGTCTTTATTATTAGTATCTATAGGACCTGTTCAAGAGTTCATAGCGGCTGCAAGAAAAACTATAGATTTAAAAGTTGGAAGTTATATGTTATCCTATTTAACCTTCCAAGGAATAAAAGTAATAGGTGAAGAGTATGGATATGACAATGTAATATTCCCATACATGAGAGGCAATTATTTTGTGAAAAAAGAATTCGAAAAAATCGGTATATTCGTTGAAACATCTGCTGATCCTGGCGTTGCTTCACTTCCTAATATTTTCACTGCCATTGTTCCAACAAAAGATCTAGAAAAAATAAAGAGCAAAATCAAAAAAGCAATAAAAGATGAAATGTCAAATATAAGTCAATTTATAAAAATATATATTGAAGATTTAATTCAATCAGAAAAAAAATATAAAGAAACAATTTTTCAAAAACTTGAAGCATTCAAAAACTGGGATAAACAAATTTCTCAATTCCCAATAATAATTACAGTTGATCAAGAAATTAATAACATTGAAAAATATATTGAAAAACATTATATTTATACAGAAGATGAAAATATTAAAAAATTATATCAAAAAATGAAACAACTTGAATCAACATATCAAATGAAAGATATAGCTTTTTATGGAATGTATAGTGAATTATTGGGTATAAAAAGTTCTCTAAGAAAAACTACACGTGATTTTATTCAACTATTTGAAGATGATGTTGTAAATGGGGACGATTTAAGCGGAGCAAATAAAGCAGTAATCGAAATCATAGACAAAGATGAAAAAAAGGAAAGATTATCGGCACTTTCAGCAATAAAGAGATTATTTGTTGAATATCTAAATGAAATTGGATACAAAGAAGCTTATGAAAAATTAAAATATGTAAAATCAACTGAAGAAATAGCAGGAAAATATAAACTTGCAGTATTATTGATGGATGGAGATAATATGGGAAAATGGATATCGGGAACATTAGCTCCATCATTTAAAAAAAGACTACATTCAAAAGTTATAAAAGAATTAGAAAGAGAAGACAAAGAATACACAAAACTATTGGAAAATATAAATCTTGTAACTCCATCATATCAGAGGATGATTAGTAGAACTTTAAATAATTTTTCAAATTTTGTACCAAAAGTGGTGGAAGAATTTGATGGATTATTAATATATGCTGGCGGAGATGATGTGCTAGCTCTTTTCCCTTCTAATAAAGTTTTTGATGCTGCTAATAAATTGAGAAAAGTTTATTCTGGAATTGGTGAAGAAAAAGTTGGAGAATATGTATTCAAAAATGGCTGGTGCTATAAAAAAGAAAAAAATCTGGAATATCCTGTATTTAATATGATGGGAAAACAGGCAACAATGAGTGCTGGAATTGTTATATCGAAACATAATTTTAATTTAAAACTTGCACTTAACAAGGCTCGAGAAATGGAAAAACTTGCTAAATCTAATGAAGAAAAAAGTGGTAGAAAAAAAGATAGTTTTGCAATAGCTACAATAAGAAGAAGCGGACAAATAAATATATCAAAAAGTTTTTGGGAATTGAATAGATTTGATATTCTTTTAAAAGGTTTAGAATTTATAAAAGATTTTGAAAAAGAAAAATCCATTAAAAATATAATTTTACGTTTAAAATCTGAATATATAAATTATTGTTTTGATGAATTTGGAAACGAAATTTTAACCATTGAAGATTTTAAAAATAATATTATACCATTTCTTGAAAAAAGAATGGAAATAAAAAAAGATAAATTAAAAAATTCATTTGTAAAATTAATTACACTTAATGAAAGATTCCTTACTGGAAATAAATTAATGGAATATTTCAATACCCTTGAAAATATAGAATATGCAAGAAGGGAGAATATATATGAAAAAAATTAAAACATTGTTTATTAAACCAGTGGATTGGGTTGGTTTTAGAAAATCAAAAACTTTTTCTCACGCTGAGGAAACAATATTTCCTAATCCAAAAACATTTTATGGTGCAATAATGACAGCATATATGAGAAAGAAAAATTTAACCCAGGAAGAAATAGAACAAATAATAAAAGATAAAAAACTGAAAATTATAGGTCCATTTTTAACCGATAGTGAAAGTAACATATACTTTAGAATGCCTGCAATAATAAAACAAAATGATATCACAAAAGAATTTTATAAAGGCGAAATAGATGAAACATTTACTTTTAATTTAAACGGTAAAGAATTATATGGGATAAAATATAAGAGTATGAGAAATTTAAAAGAGCCTGAAAAAACGTATATTTCATTAAATGAATTAGAAGAACTAAAAAAAGGAAATTTAAAAATTTCCAATGATAATTCTGAGATATATTTTAAAGAAGAAAAAATAGGAATTGCTCTTGAAAATAGAAAAGCAATGGAGGGTATGCTATATTCATATTCATATTTTAGATTTATAGACGATGCAGGATTTGCTTTTTTTATAGAGCGAGATGAATTAAATATATTAAATGAAATTGAAATAATTACTCTTGGTACAAAAGGAAAAATGGCAAAAATTGAAATAAAAGAGATAGAAACTTCTATCTTTGACCCAATAATTGATACTCAAAAAGGTTTATTGTTACTAACTCCAGCATACTTTGAAGATGGAGTAAAACCTATATTTGATAGTAATATTATAGCTATTGCCAATTATAAACCTGAAACAATTGGATACTGGGATCTTAAAAATAATCATCCTGGTGAACAATTTAAAGTGGTTCCTTCGGGAAGTGTTTATGTAATAAAAGGTGATTTTGAAAAAGAAAATTATAAAATAAATTTTACTGATAAATATGATGAATATAATTTTGGAAAATATATTGAAATAAAAATTTAAGGGGGTTATTAACTTGAGTGGAAAAGTTGGATTTTTATATGCAGTAACACAAATTCATGCAGGTAAAGGAATGGATGTTGGAGTTGTAGATCAACCAATACAAAGGGAGGTACATACTGGATTCCCAATAATAGCAGGAATAAAAGGAGCAATAAGAAATGAATTATCTTTCAATAAAGAAGAAGAAATATTTGGTTCTAAACCAGGTAATAACAATAAAGAATCAAAACCAGGTAATATAACTTTCTCAGAAGCCAAAATATTATTTTTCCCATTAAGAAGTATAAATAGAGGTTTAGTATGGATAACATGTCCAATGGTATTATCCAGATTAAAAACCGCTTTTGAAATTTCAGGGAATACTGAAATGGCGTCAAAAATAAATAAATTTCTCAAAACAATAAAAAATAAAAAAGAATATTCAACATTTAAAAGTACTGTTGTTAATGTGGAAGAATATGCTATAGAAACCGAAGAATCTAACGAATTAAAAGAACTAATGAAAGAATTAAAAAAAGTATCTCCTGATGAATATTTACAAAAAGTATTAGAAGAAAATGTTATTGTATTAAAAGATGAAGATTTCTCTTTTTTTGTTAGAAACGCTACAGAAGTATTACCAAGAATTAGAATAAATCCTGATACTGGTACAGTAGCAGAAGGTGCATTATGGTATGAAGAATATTTACCCCAAGACACTGTAATGTTCTTTTTAATAAAATCGCTAAAAAATAGCGAAGAATTGCTTAACGAAGTAGAAAAGAATTTAGATAAAGAATACATAAATATTGGTGGAAAGGCCTCTGTTGGAAAAGGTTTTTCATATATAAAATTAATGTGAGGTGAAAATGTGAAAAGAGAAAACAGCACAAAATTATTAGCAAAAAAATTTGTTATTCAGAAAATAAATAAAAAATATAAAGATGATTATAGATCTTTGATAAAAGGGCTTGGTTCAATGATAATACAAAACGGGTTATATGGAACCCTTGTATTTTTAAAAGCAAAAAACAAAGATCATCATAAAGCTGTATTTAATGATATTGAACAATATCTTAAAGAAAAAGGGTTGTTTAAGGGAGAGGATTTGCTTACATTTCTTGAAAATACAGAAGAACTTTCTACTATACAGGAAAAAGTGTTAGAATTTACAAATTGGTATAGGAGATATGTTGATATATTTATTCAAACAGGTGGTGAATAAACTTGAAGTATTATACCAATTATAAACCAGAAAATTTAAAAAACGCGAGTTTGTATTATGATAAATTTGTATACCATGAAGCAAATCCAGAAGATCTAAAAAAAATAAAAGATGATTATAAAGATATATTAATAAATTTGGATAAAAATATAATAAAAAAGAATATAGAGATTATAAAAAATATAAGAATTCAAATGATAAATAAAATAAAAAAACATTATAACGTTAAAACTTATATAGTAAAAAATAAAACACCATTTTTAATAGGAGCAGGAATTCCTTCAATAGATGAAATAGGATTTTATTGGAGTAGAAATTATGGACTTCCAATAATTCCAGGTACGTCAATAAAGGGAGCTTTTAGAAAATATATCGAATCAAATAATGATTTAAAAAGTATTATAGATGTAGTTTTTGGAAATGCTGAGAAAAAAGGATATATTGATTTTTTAGATGCAATACCTATTAATACTATAAAATTAAATATTGACTATCAAACACCACATTTTCAGGAATATTATATGAATAATCAACCTCCAAATGATGTATATAATCCCATTCCATTGAATTATTTAAATGTTTCTAATGGAACTTTTAGAATAGATTTATTAATTTCTGCAGATTCCAATGAAGTTATAAATATTATAAACATTCATTTTAAATACTTTTTAGAATATTTTGGAATTGGTGCAAAAACTTCTATGGGATATGGAAGATTTAAAATTCAAGAATTAAGTAATTTTGATAGAAGGTGATACTATTTTTTATAGTATAGTCATAGAATTAAAAGCATTAGAAAGTGGGGTTATCCCCACTTTTCCTGGTAAAAAGATACATGGCCTTTTTTTTAATATATTAAAAGATGTTGATAAAGAAATTTCTTATAAACTCCATGAAGACAAAAATTATAAACCTTTTACAGTTTCCTCTTTTCTTGGGAAAAAAATTGATGAGCCAGTAACTATTTTAAAAGGAAAAAGATATTATATAAGAATGACATTTTTAGAAGAAAAAATTTTTATCTTATTTACAACAAAAATATTTAAAAATAAAATTTTCAAAGAAAAAATAAATATTGAAGATATTTCATTTTCAATAATCAGGATAATTTTTGATAAGGAACACAGTAAATGGGCTAATTTATTAACTATTGATGATTTGCTAAAAGAAAATTATGATAATAAAATTTCTCTTATTTTTATTACTCCGACACTGTTTAAAACTGGAGACAAACATTTAAGATATCCGGATCCGGAAAAAATATTTAATAGCTTATTAATAAAATTCAATAAATATAGTCCTTATAAACTCAATGAAAAAGTAAAAGAAAAATTTAATACTATTAAAATAATTCAAAGAAAAACTCATTTAAAATACATATATTTTCCAAATTTTTATTTACAGGGATTTACAGGTAATGTAGTTTTTGAAATTCCTGAAGATAATTATGAATTAAAAAAGACAGCAAATATTTTATCTGATTTTGCATTTTATGCCGGAGTGGGGTATAAAACCACCATGGGATTAGGTCAAACACGAAGGGAGGAACCAGTTAATGTATAGTAATATTGTTCTTACAGGGGGAAAATCAATTTTAGGCAAATTTAATTTATTAGGAAAATTTATTGAAGATAATAATATCGAACACGTTAAAAATTTAAAAAGTGAAGATGTTGAAAAATGGATAGAAAAAGTAAAAGTCGCCTTTCAAAACTCAAAAAGTGATCCTAAAAAAGTTAGTGTTGAATATTCTTTAGTACATACTTTAAAAGAAATGAATAAATTAGCAAATAATCCTGATATATCCATTATTCATACAAACACTAAAGAAGGTATTATCTCTGCAAAATTAAATGAATATATATTTAGAAAAGATTTTAATGCAAATGTGATTTTAAAAGGTGTAGATTTTGATATAAATGATAGAATAAAATTAAATAAACAATATGGTGAATTTATGGATATTCTTGTAACTGAATTACAAAAAGGAAATATTTATAACACCTTTTTCTCGCCAACACCTGGATATAAAGTTATGTCTTATTTAGGATATGTAGCTGGTTCATTTTATGGTTATAAAATGGGATATTTATATGAAGAAGGTTCTGTATTTCAGGAAGTTCCTCCAATCCCTATAAAGTTTGATATTGAAGAATCTATAGATTATTTATACTTAATAAAAGAAATTCAGGAATCAGAAATTAAATATAATTCTTTATCAAAAATGGAACAAGAGTTTATTGATAATCATACATACTTTTTTGATACCATTGATGGAGTAGTTGTTTTAAATGCCTTTGGATTATTTTTATTTAAAAATATTCTTACAACTGAAATATTTATTTCAGATGAATTAAAAGAAATGTGGGATAAACTTGATAATGATAAAAGAAAATTTGTAAAAACTCAAATTTTTGAGCTTATACGAAAAATAAAATTATTTAAAAGTAATAACAATTCTTATAAAGGAGAATTAATGCATAACAAATCCTGGGAAGGAAAAAGATTTAATAAACCTTATTTATATAAATCAATTACCGGAAATATTTTTAGAGCTGTTTGGGATACAGATGAAAATAAATTAAATTTATACTATATATGGTTAGATCATGATAAATATGAAAGAGAATATGAGAAAATAATGCAAAAATATCAAGACTATAAATGCAAAAATCTATTAGAACTTATATAGGAGGTAATTTATGGAAAAAATATTATTATTATCTTTTCTTGGAAAAGGAAGATATAATGAATCATTATATTATAGATTAGAAGCTGAAAACAAAAAAGCTAAAAGTTATTTAAGCCCTTTAGCTAATGCATATTTAGAAAAAGAAAGAGGAAATGATGTTGAAATAAAATTCTTTATAACAAAAGAAGTTAAAGAAAATTTTCTGGAAAATCCTAATAGCGAACATGGTCAAAATATAAATAATGAAATAAATAATCTGCATCAAAAAGGAATAAGTGTAACCTTTGAAAATATTCCAGAAGGAAGGAATTATAATGAACTCGAAGAAATAATTTCAATTATAAAAAAGTCAATAAGTGAATTTTCGGAAAAAGAAATTATTTTTGATTTAACTCATGGTCTTAGGCATATATCAACCTTTACCACTGGAGTAATTTTTTATTTAAAAAATTTACAGCAGGATTTTGAAGAAAAAAATATTATATTATATTATGGTGCTTATGATATAAGAAAGGAATTTAAAAACAAACCTCCAGAAGTACCGATTCTTAATATTTCATCGACATTAGAACTTTCAAACTTAACCCTTGCTTTGGAGGAATTTAAAGAATATGGAATTACAAAAAGAATAGAAAAAGCTTTAAGAAATATCCAGAAATTAGTTGCAACAAATAAATTATGTAATGTGAATAAATTGAAATTTTCTTCTCTTTCTACTGAGTTATCTAATTTTAATAATATTATAAAAATTCCAGCATCACCTGAAAAAATTATAAATTCTATACTAAAAATAAAGGAAATTTTGGATAATAGCATTATAGAATTTAGAAATTGTTCAAAAAGCACAGAAAAGTTATTTTTCATAGAACCTATTAATTATTTTTTGGCCACTCTTAGAAAAATTATCGTGGAAGATTTATTTTATAATATCGATTCAATAAAAAATGATAATACATTAACCAGGGAAAAAATTATATTTATGGCAAATTTCATAAAATTATTATTAAAATGGGAAATGTATTCAGAAGCAATGATTCAGATTAGAGAACTTTTAATTGATTTACATCTATTAGCAAAAGGGCAAATATTATACTATGATGATAAAGAAAAAAGAGAAAGAATATTTTGGGAAGATTCTTTAAAAAGAAATGAAATTGCAGAAAGATTGGATAAACTAACTAAAAATATTATAGACACAAGAAATAAAATTGCACATGCCGGAAGAGGCACTGATGACTTCAAAAAAGAGAACTTAAAAAAATTATTGTTGTCGTATGTAAGAGAAATTGAAGAATTATCAAATAATATAGAGTTATTTGAGAAAAAAGAAGCTACCTTAAAGAGAAAAGTTTACTTACTAAATTCCATAATAATTCCACTTTCAAAAGATAGTGAAACAGGAAACTTTGATATAGAAAAAATTACAAAAGAAAAGTTTTATAATTTTTTAAAAAACGCTCTGAATGAACAGACTTTGGACTCTGCAATAGGTCACGATTCAATAAAACATTTTATAAAAGAACAGTTTGATTTGGATATTCCTCTGGAAAGAAAAGAAATTTATTTTGCTCCTGGGGAAGAGGCTATTGTAATAAAATTAGAAAAAAGGCCTGAAGAAGGAAAAATCTATACAAAGGAAGAAATGGACTATATGGAAGAAAACAATTTAATTGGATACTATTATATAAAAAGAAAATTTTAAAAATTAGAGAATTGTGTATGAAAATTACGATACGAATGGTTGGAAAGAAATATAAAATAAACTACAAAATTTATCAATAAATTTTATTATTCAAAATCCCTATATGTTCTGTGATTTAGAATGTATAGGGATTTATTTGATTAAACGACAAATTATAAATTTACAAAAAAGTTGCTTGATATTAGTTATCATATATGATAGCATAAAGAGTATGATAAAATGAGTATATGGTCTTTAAAGAAATCTATTAAGACAATAAAATGAAAAGTTATAAAGATTTAATGCAAGAACTTTTAGAAGACGAAAAATTCAGAGAAATTCACTTTAAAAAAGAAGCTCTTCATCATTTTTTAGATGAAATTGTAAAAGATGAAAAGAAAAAAGGCAAATTTATAGAAGCCCTGAATCTATTATAAAAATAAAGATAGTATAGAAGAAATACAGCAAAAGTCGGAATAAAACCAATTACGTTACCCTTATTAAAATAACCCCTGAAAATCAGGGGTTATTTTAATAAGGTATATATAATTTCCACTCATAATCAGTTAAAGCTACTTTATTTGCTATATGCAAAGGATATGGAAGCTTATAATTTGTATATGGTGTGGAATGAGCAACTCTCGTTAGTAAATATATTTGTTCAATTATCTCTTCAATTGTATAATCCGTATTATTTTCAAGAATTTTTACTTCAACTCCTTTTTGATTTAAAAAGGTTTTAGGATAATAGATATATGTATTTTCGTCAAGCTTTATAATCCATTCTTTCAGATCATCATATGAATTAATATTTGTATTTTTGTTAACTTCAACCAGAGTATATTTCGTATCATTATAAGAAATAAAATTCTTGATTATTTCAATATCTTCTATAAATCTTCCGTCCCTTAAAATAAATACATTTTCAGGCGAAACATTAAATTTTTCAATATATTTTTCAAATGCCTTAATATATTCTTTTTCTAAAATATCCAGATTCATTTTTTCATTTAATTCCAGATTTTTATGTTTTCCTATATACAATATATCTCCAGTATTATCAACTGCCGCAATACAAAGATTTGTTTTTCTTGCATAGGTATCGTGACTTAAATCTATTCCTATATATAAATTTTTCTCCTTATCTTCCATTTTCTTCAATATAAATGGTTTACATTCTGGAATAAAATTTCCCATTTTATAAACATAACTTTTTATGATAAACGGTTTTATATCTTCTAATTTTTCTTTTAATATAGGTTGAAGAATTAGATTATCTGGAAAATTTCTTACAAGTGGATCTATATTTCCTATATATTTATCAAGCAAAACTATAGCCATTACATTATCTTCTATTTGATTTATAAACTCTGTATTTTTTACTGTAAATTCTTCAGGATTATATAAAAATGCTGAGCTTTTAGTTTTAGAATCTCTTAAAAACTCAACCTTTGAAAATCCAAGTTCTGCTGCTGCACGATAAAAAACTGAATGTTTGTTATGGAATAATTCTTTTAAAGATTTTTGAACTTCAAAAAACTGTTTTTTTGAAGAAAAGAAGAATATTGCCTTAAGAGGTTGTTCGTTTTTATAGAAAGAATATTTGAAAACATCTTTAGCATAACGAGATTCGCCATTTTTAAATTTATATATAACATTTATAAATATTTTATATCCATCTTTCAATTGATAATTTTCATTAAGATTAGTAATTTTATTTAAGAATCCTAATGTTTTTGGTATTTTTTTAAATCCTTCAAATACTTTATTTTTATATATTTCGTGTACTTCTTTTGAAAAACCGTATTTTTCTGCATCACGAGTTGTAAAATTAAAAAGGTAATTCTCTGGATAAGCAACTTCTACTATTTGGTTATTTCCAATATCTATTTTTAAAATTCCATCCAAGCCTGAAATATATGGAAAACTTTTTCCAGATTTTATATTATATAAATATCCGCTTTTTATGGCTGATTCTAATGCAGGTTCTTTTGAAAGGAAAGTAAACTTAGGTAGTATTGATAAATAATACTCATTGGAAATATTATGTATTTTTATTTTATAAGTTAAGTGTGCATTTACATTTTCATTTGAATCTAAAGAAAACACTTCTGAATTTGAAATAAAATTATTTCCTTTTTTAAAATAAAAATCATTGTCAAGAAAAAGTTTTTTTATGTATTTGTATAGTGTCTTTACAAATAATTTTTTATCTTCTTCTTCCTTAATTATCTCTTCTTTTTCAACTTTATACTGAAAAACGTTTTTTGGTGTAATTTGAAAATCAATATCAGGTATTTCAATCCAGACAAGGTCGTTTGAATCCTGGAATTTAAAATTATTCACTCTTGAAAGATTTCTGGCAAATAATTTAGGTTCCATGTCAGGGTTGTAGAAGTAAAGTCGTTTAATTTTTTTAGGAATGTCAATTTTATACAAATTTAAATACATGCCCCTTCCCCCTCTCTCATATTATTAAAAAATCCTTGTCGTAATACTTTCCTTTATCAATGCCTATTGTGACAATATATCTTCTACTTTCTTTAGATATGGGATAAATTCTTATGGTGTCCTCATCTTTTTTTATTTGCTTTTTTAAACCTTTTATAAGTTTTTTTAATTGGTCCTGGTTTAATTCCGTTTCAAAAACACTGTATTGAACTCTAACTCCATAACTTTCAAGATATTTTACAACCTTTCTTCTTCTTTTATCATTTGTAATATCATAACTTACAACATAAAACATTTAATTCCCCACCCTATAAAATGGAATATATTCCTCTTCATCTCCAATAACAACTCTGGCATAATGCCTTGCCTGCTTTTGAAATATTGTTCTAATATAATTTGTTTCTTCGTCTAAATGATATCGCATTTTTTGAGATATCATCTCTTCGTATTTGGATATAAATTTCTTCATTCCCTCATCTGTAAAATATATAATATTTTCATCTTTTTTATTGAAATCATCTTTGCTTATTTCATTTCTATTAATTAATTTAAGTATAAAGTTGTCTATTATGATATTTCTAAATTCTTCAACCAGATCAAATAAAAGTGATTTTTTTGATATTTCTATGGTATGAAGATTGCCAAAATATGGATCTAATCCAACGATATTAATAGCTGCCATAACTTCGTTATACAAAAGATAGTATCCAAATGATAGCATGGCATTTACAGGATCTCTTGGTGGGTGCATAATGCGTTTTTCAAATTTGAAATTTTCGTTTTTTATTAATTTTTTAAATCCTTCAAAATAATATTTAGAACCAATTCCTTCAAATCCTCTTACTTCATCAATATTTTTTCCTTTATCAACTTTTTCTATAATCTTTCTAATCGAAGCAATTTCCTTGCTTAAAGTTCCTTTAGGTAAATATCTACTTCTATTAATCAAAAAATCATATGAATTTTTCAGTTTTCCTTTAACTATTGCTTTTGAAATTTTCAGTTTGAATTTTTCATCATAAGAGCGTTCGTATTGTTTTAATCTTAATAACACATTTCTGTATTCATCGGTATATAATTTTCCTCTGTATTTTCCAGTTTTCGTCATAAAAATAACTTCTATTTCATGATCAAGAAAATAGCTAATAATTGGAGTAGTAAGGGAAATATTCCCCATTAAATTAATCTTTTCAATTTTATTTAACGGAATCTCTGAAATAATAGAATTTTCTTTAGAAATAACAAGTCGTCCTTCTCTTTTAGAAAGCACAGCTCCTTGTTCTGTGATATACAAAATCATTTAAAAATCTCCTTATAATATAATTTCTATATCATCGCCAAATCTTTTTATTGTACCTATTTCGGTTCTTAACTCTTTTGAATCGCCCATCTTTTTAGCTATCATTCTTTTTAAATTTTTAATTTCTTTTTCTATTTCAAACTTTTCAGCATTTTTTTCAACAATCTTTTTAGCAATGTCATTTATGTCAATCTTATCAAGAAACATTTCTTCTATATTTTCTACAATTGCATATGGTGAATTATAATTACCCTGAAATTTACATGTGCAGTTTTCAAGACTCAACGATATATCTTTATTCAATATAATTTTCCGTATCTCTTCACAGGTTATTGGAACGCCTAAACTTTGTTTTATAATCATATCAATACGTTTTTTTGAAAAATTAATTGTTTGAGATAATTTCATTTCTATAAACTTTTTTGAATTTTCAAGATTAGCAAGTGATTTTATAAAAATCATTTCTTCCTCTTCTGTAATATATGCCTCTTTTTCTATCTTTTCGTTAATTTGTTTTAAAATATGGCATCCTTCAATCATTTGGGTAAAAATATTCTTATTACTTTTTGGCAGCGTTTTTCTAATTGAACTTTTAATTTTTTTAGATGCAGAATTTTTAGAACTGGTTGTTCTTTTTTTATATGTAACATTAAAATCATCATAATCATTTTCATTGAATATTTCTCTAAAAAGTTTATCAATTTCAGTTGCCTTATTTTCTTTTATATTATTCAGAAATTCAATTTGATTTTCAATGACATTAAAATCATTATCCACAAATAAACATTTTTTACCTGTCTTTTTATGAACACCAAGAGGCACTTTTATTAAATTCCCTAATCCACCATTTAAAGATGTTTGTTTTGGGAATATTTCAACATCGATACCTTCTTCTAATTCAATCCTATCCAAAATTTTCTCCATAATATATTTTATTTTATAAGCAGAAACAGGAATATCAAAAAATATCCATATATGATATCCTCTATTGCCAGTAAATTCAAAATAATGAATTATATTTTCCAAATTCAATTCTCTGGATAATCGTTTAGCAACTTTTTTACTATTTTCTTCATATACAAATTTATCTTCTCTATTTAAATAATGCTTTTTTATATCTATATCATATGCTGCAAATTTAACAGTATCATTCTTTTTTAAAAGATATATTCCTAAAGTTTTTTTGCCAGAAAAATGATCTTTTATATCATGAAAATTCAAAGGTCTTCTAATTGGTCTGTATCCACCTTCATATTGAATAGAAAAAACATCTTCTCTTCCTGAAAAAAGCGTCATAAAACGTTTTATTGCATTTTGAGATGGTGCTTTTAATTCGATTTTATCTGAGAGCTCTTTCACTTTAGATTCTATTCCTAATTCTTTGTATATTTTCAATGCTTTTTCAAATTTATTATTTTCTTCATAAATAATAGCAAGTTTACTCATATACTCCGAATCATTAATTTCAGAAACTATTTTTTCAAAAATTGGTTCTGCTTCTTCAAATTTTTGAAAATCAAATAATAAATTTGCATAGCGAATTAATGAATCATCATTAATTGTTAATTCATTAAATGCTTTTTTATAATATTCAATAGCTTTTTCAAAGTCAAAATCTTCTTCAGCCTTAAAAGCTAATTCTTTAAAATTCATATTATCACCAACTAAATAAATTTGAAGTATATATTATAATTTTAACATAATGAAATTATTATGTCAATATTTATAGGAGAAATTTAAAATAGTTTTTGGTGATTAAAAGATAAAAAAGCTCCTGCTTTTAATGCAGGAGCTTTCTATCTCTTTCAGAGAGTAGTGATATTCGAATAAACATCTTCAACGTGATATTGATTATACTACACTATCAAAGTTTCTATCTCTTTCAGAGAGTAGTGATATTCGGATAGTTTTTAATCGCACTGGTAGAGGTTTGTTGTTTAAAAACGGTTTCTATCTCTTTCAGAGAGTAGTGATATTCGGATGATGCAATAATCAATTTAATGGTTGAAGAAATAGATAAACGTTTCTATCTCTTTCAGAGAGTAGTGATATTCGGATACATCATGGGGTTCGCAAAAAGGCCAGAGGAGAAGTAATTCGTTTCTATCTCTTTCAGAGAGTAGTGATATTCGGATACTTCGACGGCATAACTGGCGCTGAGTTAGTGATTCAACAGTTTCTATCTCTTTCAGAGAGTAGTGATATTCGGATAGATTAAATATAATAGTTGGGAAGATGCATATCAAGCATTGTTTCTATCTCTTTCAGAGAGTAGTGATATTCGGATTTATATGATATAATTTTTTGAGGTGGCATGTTCCACCTCATGTTTCTATCTCTTTCAGAGAGTAGTGATATTCGGATGAGATAGAATAGAAGGTGAAAGGTTAGGTAGAATAATATTGTTTCTATCTCTTTCAGAGAGTAGTGATATTCGGATTGGTGTTTACAAGAGTCTTATTATAGTTATTTCAATATTTGTTTCTATCTCTTTCAGAGAGTAGTGATATTCGGATGTAAAATTTTTGTCGGTTACGATTGGGAGTATTATATACTGTTTCTATCTCTTTCAGAGAGTAGTGATATTCGGATGAGTGGGAGTATATAATATTCCCACACATTGAAAAGCTGGAAGTTTCTATCTCTTTCAGAGAGTAGTGATATTCGGATAAAAGAATAGTGGTTTAATTAAAGGTTATGTTGTTAGATATGTTTCTATCTCTTTCAGAGAGTAGTGATATTCGGATCAGAATAAAGATTGTTCTACATATTACAATTAAAAATCAAAGTTTCTATCTCTTTCAGAGAGTAGTGATATTCGGATTAAAGTACAATAAAACGCATAAAAGACAGGTAATAAATACTGTTTCTATCTCTTTCAGAGAGTAGTGATATTCGGATTATTAGGTAAAATGAAAAAACCATATGGTGTAGAATTTATTGTTTCTATCTCTTTCAGAGAGTAGTGATATTCGGATTTAAAGCAATACAAAAAAGAATTAAAAGAATTGGAAGAAGAGTTTCTATCTCTTTCAGAGAGTAGTGATATTCGGATAGAACGAAACTTAGCTCACAATTTAGCAGAAGTTGAAAAGAGTTTCTATCTCTTTCAGAGAGTAGTGATATTCGGATAGTTATGATGAAGGTAAAGACAGTCAAGATAAAGAATGTGTTTCTATCTCTTTCAGAGAGTAGTGATATTCGGATTAAAGTGGTTTTTTCTGGTTATTCTCAGAAAGGGCAACGAGTTTCTATCTCTTTCAGAGAGTAGTGATATTCGGATTTGTAAAAAGCAAGACGGGTTACAGAAAACAGCGTTACGCTGTTTCTATCTCTTTCAGAGAGTAGTGATATTCGGATTGGCAATATAAAGGTTGGTGCAAAGTATATAGAAAAGATTGTTTCTATCTCTTTCAGAGAGTAGTGATATTCGGATATAATTGGTTATTTAAAAAAGTATTAAACGTTGAATGGGATTGTTTCTATCTCTTTCAGAGAGTAGTGATATTCGGATAGCTGGTTTCTAGAATGGTTATTATTAGCGTTTTTTAGAAGGTGATTTTTCGAACCTGTTTTTTAATTTTGAAATTTTCGGCATTTTTTCGAATAAAATCTCTGTAATCCGCTTTTCATCTATATTCGTACCTGTTTTTCAGTTTTCTTTTGTTTAAGCTGCTTTCAGAGATTTTGTGTTTTTGAATTTAGGTCCGTATACGAACTATTTTTATTATAACATTCTAAAATCCTTTTGTCAAGTGGTTTTTGAAAAGTGTTACAAAATCATAAACCTCTGCGAACCTCGTAGATATGTTTTGGTTTATTTATGCGTATTTTATAATTTTGACTATTTTGCGAATATCTTTCTTTTGTTTTTCTTTTATATTTAGTTTTTTTATAAATCTTTTATTAAATGTAATTGCAACTTATATCAAAAAATCAGTTATTTTATATATAAAAAACCAGCCATCGTAAAGAGTAGATGGCTGGAAATTTTAGTTTATATGTATATTTTTATATCTTTCAGAGTTTATTACATTTTCCATTATTTCGTATGGATTTATGTCTTTTCCAGTCAATATGTATTTTAATATTACTGGATTATATCCTGATATTAATGCAGTTCCATTTTCATCGAATTTAACAGGAACATCATTTCCATAACTACTTACATTCCAGAATATTAGTTGTGGCATTGGGTATCCTGCTTTTTCGTACATTTCTTTTATTGCTTCAAAGTTTGTTTTGCTATTGTCTGATACAGCCATATCAAACTGCATATCAGATATTATGTATATTTTTTCAGGTATATCTTCTATAGTATATCCGCCTTTTTTGGCAGTTTCTAATATTAATTCAAATACTTTTATTATATTTGTATTCGCATCCCAATATGCCTGGGATAATGTCTGGACTTTTTCGTATAATGTTTCTCCTTTTATTTCCGGTAATTCAGGTTTTTCGGAGAAGGTTATAAAGTAATTTTTAAATTTCCCTTTATTTCTTTCAGCAAAGTATATTCCCAATGAAACTGCTACTGTTATTGGGATCAAACTTTCGCCACATCCGTACATTGATCCCGATGTATCCACTACTGCTATGGCATCTTCTTCAATTCCATAGTCAGGTAGATTTTTCCATAGCATTTCTGCAGTTTCATTTTCTTCCTTTAATACCATTTTTACTATATCATGGGGATATAATGTCCCTGCGTTTATTTTCTTTTTGTTATTTTTTACTTCTTCAAGATATTTTTCATATCTTTCAGCATCATGTTTATAAAATGCTCTGTGATATTTTTTCATTGCCCGGGATGGGACTATTTCATATTCAATGTTATCCCATTTGTTTTCGCTCATATCTCTTTCTACTATTTTTATATATTTTCTTAATTCAGACAACATTTTTCTATATGTTTTTGAGTCCATTTTAAAATATTTTCTGGTTATTTTGGCAAGTTTTACAGAGTGTTTAGAACTTGTGTTTTCGGACTTTAACCATTTTGCCAATAGACTTATTGGCTTGTTATCCTTATAGTTTTTTACATCTTCTATTATTTGTTTATACATAAATTCAAATGCTTCTGTTTCTACCTTTGTTCCAACAAAGGCATATAAATCGTCCCATCTTCCATATTCTGGTACATATTTTATTATCTGCACTGCTATTTCAGGGTATAGATTTCCTAACTTTTTTAATATATGTCTAAATGTTCTTCTTACTCCCTGACCGCCTCTTACATCCCTTGAGTAAAATAATATTTTTATAGCTTTTTCTTTATCTTCTGCAAATGCATTAAGGAATAATTCTTCAAATCTTTTTGGCTGGTTCATTAAAATCCCACATCTGTAAAAGAAATCAACTAAACTATTTCCGCTATTTTTTAAACTCAATGCTCCATTTCCTGTGTAATATACGTTTCCTTCTTCTTTTAATGCTTCCATGAAATTTTTATTCATACTATTCCCTCCTCCACAATTTTTAGTATTAAGCTAATTTTCCGGATTTAAAAATACATTGTAGTTTTATTTGCTGTTGAAAGTCTCTTCTCAACGCTCGAGACTTGAAAATATTTGAGTTTTTTTGAAAACAAGACTTTTTTAAAATTCATTTGAAATGTTGAAAAAAATAAGCTCAAGAATATTTTGTTGCAGTATAAGTCTTTGGATTTTAATGATTTTTCTCTTTGAATTCCATTCCCTTTGTGGAGGAGGGAATATAACAAGGCTCGTTCATAAAATTGTAGATGAAAAAATAAAAAGCTATCTTTTGCTGTTAGAGCCTTTAAAATCCGGATTTAAATTTTTTATTTAATAATATTTTCTAAAATATCATCTCCTTTCGGTTTTGGTGTATATAATAAAAAAAGAGTCTTGTCGCAACATAATACACTTATGCTACAACAAGACTCTCCTTTCTTCAGGATTTTGAGCCTTCCAAATTACATTGATATTATAATCAATGATTATTGCGTTTATATTATCAACACTTTTCTATTTTGTAAAAATATATTTATTATAATAAATTGTCAGAAAAATTGTGACTATTTATGTAGAATGTTAGTTATAAATAAATATTTTATAGCAATCTCAAAATCCTATTTATAGCTTTTAAAATAAAAAATTAAAAATAGCCACCTATATGCTTAAATAACAACTCTCCCGGAACATAATAAAATGTCCGGGAGAGTCTTTGTTATGGTTTAAATCAAAATAGATGATATATTTTGAATACTGAAACTGTAATTAAGGAAGTTACAGCCATGATTTTTATTAATATATCCAATGAAGGACCAACAGTGTCTTTCAATGGGTCACCTACTGTATCTCCAACAACTGAGGCTTTATGAGCTTCTGTTCCTTTTCCTTCACCTTCAAGATTATTGTTTTCAATGTATTTTTTTGCATTATCCCATGCACCACCTGCATTTGCTGTATAAATTGCAAGCATTACACCACTAAAGGTAGTTCCTGCAAGGAGTCCTCCTACAAATTCAGTACCAAAAATGAATCCTGAAATTATAGGAGTTAATACAGCAATTAAAGCAGGTGTTTTCATTTCTTTTAAAGCTCCTTCACTACTTATTTTTATACATTTATTATAATCAGGCTTGTTTTTTCCTTCCATTAGTCCAGGGATTTCTCTAAATTGTCTCCTTATTTCTTCCACCATTTTTTCGGCTGCATTTACAACAGCATCAATTAAATATGCACTAAAATAAAAAGGTAATGCTGCTCCAAATAATGCCCCTGCAATTGTTCTTGGACTTATTAAATTGATATTTAAAAGTGTTTTTAAATCAACTGCCATATCCGGATTAATTTGTGAATAGACATATGATGCAAATAAGGATAAGGCAGCAAATGCAGCAGAACCAATTGCAAATCCTTTTCCTATAGCTGCAGTTGTATTTCCAACGGAATCAAGCATATCAGTGATTTTTCTTACTTCTGGGTCCAGTTCTGCCATTTCACTAATACCTCCGGCATTGTCAGCAATTGGGCCATATGAATCAACGGAGACAGTTGCGGCTACAAATGAAAGCATTCCCATTGCAGCCATTGCAACACCGTATAATCCTGAAAAATAATTTGCAAGAAGAATTCCAAACATTAGCATAAAGACGGGATATAATACACTTTTCATTCCTAAAGCCATACCTTTTGAAATGATTATTGCAGGACCGCCTTTTGCAAATGTGGCTAATTCTTGTGTAGGTTTGTATTTGTCGCTTGTGTAATATTCAGCTAATAATCCTATTATAATACCAGAAATAATTCCTAACATAGCTGATAGCCATGGTGAAAATATGCCATATTTAAATCCAAGTAGCTTTAATTCATTTTGAGGAAGGTCTTTGAGGTAATAATATCCAGCTATTAAAGTAAATATTCCTGTAAAGGTTGCAGAGAATAGAAGTGAAGTGTTTAGTTCTTTGTGAGGGTTGTCTGTGCTTTTCTTTTTTATTACATAGAATATTCCCAACATTGCGCCTATTAATCCCATGATTGCAAAGATAACAGGATAAACTATTAATTTATATGTGGTTTCATAAGATATGATGGAATTGTTTTTTGATAGAATAAAGCTGGCATATAGTATTAATATTACTGAAGAGATAATTGCACCTATATAACTTTCAAGCAAATCTGCTCCTAATCCGGCAACGTCACCAACATTATCTCCGACATTGTCTGCTATTGTTGCAGGATTTCTTGGATCATCTTCTGGTAAGGCCAATTCTGTTTTTCCAACAAGATCAGCTCCCATATCAGCGGCTTTTGTATATATTCCACCACCGACTCTATCAAACATTGCAATTACAGAACAACCTAAAGCATAACCAGAGATGACCATTGCAAATGGAATATAGCTTATCCCCAGCCAATTTCTTATTACTTTTATATTTTCGATGTTGAGTAATCCCTGCCATTTTCCAAATATTATATATATTATAATTAGTCCCAATAATGCAAATCCTGCTACTGATAATCCCATTACGCTTCCGCCTTGAAAAGCAACTTTTAGTGTTTTTCCAATATTTTTGGTTGTTCTTGCGCTGTTGGATACACGAACATTTGCATATGTGGCCATTTTCATTCCGACATAACCAGCACTACCACTCATTATAGCTCCTATAACAAATGCAATGCCGGTATTTATATCTGTTACTATAGCCAGGATAATAGAAATAAATACAATGTATATTCCAACTGTTGTGTACTCGTGATTAATAAATGTTCTGGTGCCTTCTCGTATTGCTAAGGCTATTTCACTCATTCTTTCTGTACCTTCATCCAATTTTAATACAGAACGATAATTATACATTGCGAATAATAAGGCTAAAAGAGGTACTGTTATTAATAAATACAGCAACATTGTCCCACCCCACTTTATAGAATTTGTGATTACTTAATGAAATTTTGCACTAATTCTATTTAAATAAAATTTCTCTATTTTAATTATACCACTTTTTGATAGATAAAAGTAATATGTTATTTAGATTTTTCATCTTAACATTTCTTAATATAAGCAAAAAAATGCTAAAAAAATTTAATCTATACTACAGATGTAAAAATAAAAAATAGGAGGGAATGAAGATGAAAAAAAGTATAGGGTTATTTCTTGTTTTAGTATTAGTTATATTAGGTAAAGGTTTTGCTGAAAGATTGATTATTAAAGGATCAAATACGGTGTTTCCAATTGCTCAATTATGGATTGAGGAATTAAAAAAGAATAACCCGGAAATTGAAATTACACTTGAAGGTGCAGGATCATCAACAGGAATAGCAGCTTTGTTTAATGGGACTACGGATATTGCAAATGCAAGTAGATTTTTAAAGAAGAAAGAGATAGATAAGATGAATAGAGAAGGATTATATTTTGCGCCAATAGTTGTGGGATATGACGGAATTGCAATAATTGTAAATCCAAGATTGAAGATTAATAATATCACTTTAAAAACTTTAAAGGGGATTTATACTGGAAAACTTAGAACGTGGAATCAGGTTGATCCAAATTTACCTAAAAAAAGGATTGTTATTTATTCGAGAAATACTGCATCTGGAACATTTGAGACGTTTGAAAAGAAGGTTTTAGATGGAGAAAAGATGTTTCCTACTGTGAAGATGGTTGAATCAACTCAGTTTGAAATTGATCAGGTTGCGAGAAATCCATATGCAATTGCATATGTTGGAGTTGGATATGTTTCTGAAAAGGTTAAAGTGTTAACTGTTGAAGGCGTAAAACCAACAAAATTAAATATTTTAACTGCTAAATATCCGATTTCAAGACCTTTATATATGTTTATAGATGTAACCAATGGATGGCCTGAATCTGGACCTGTTAAGGAATATATCACGTTTGGATTGTCGAAAAAAGGACAGGAACTTGTTGAGAAGGCAGGATATGTAGCGGCATATGGTTTTTAATGAGGTGATTTTTTTGAGGGAGTTAAAAGATAAGTTGAATTTTATGCTTATTAATATAACTGCATTTCTGGGGATAGGGGCTTTGATATTGATATTTGTTTTTATTATTCATGAGTCTATACCGGCATTGAAAAGTGCCGGTATAGAAATATTCACGAGTTTTAACTGGTATCCAACTTATGATGAGCCTGAATACGGTATTTTAACTATGTTAATTAATTCTATTTTATTGACGATTTTTACATCGCTTATAGTTATCCCTTTAGGATATATTGTAGCTTTTTTTATGTATGAATATGCAAAGCCATTTGAAAAAAGATTAATAAAGTCTGCAATAGATCTTCTTTCTGGAGTTCCATCTGTGATTATTGGTATGTTTCTTGTAATTTATCTTTCTCCGTTGATGTTAGAAATAGGAGCATGGTCTCCGGAAAATATGTTGTTAGCTGTGTCAGGACTTGTTTTATTGTCTTTTCCGTATACAGCATCATTAATGGAGGAAGCTTTGAGTTCTGTTGATAAGAGTTTAAAGGAAGGAGCGCTGGCATTGGGAAGTGCACGATTTACAGCGGTATTTAAGATTGTTACTCTTGCAGCGTTGCCTGGAATAGTTAATTCCATTATTTTAACAATCAATAGGGTAATTGGGGAGACAATGGTTGTATTAATGGCTGCGGGAGGAGCGAATATGCTTCCACAATCTATTTTTGATCCTGTGAGACCATTAACTGCTGCAATAGCAAGTGAGATGGGAGAGGTGGAAATTGGAAGTATTCATTATTCTGCTCTATTTGTTTCAGGGCTTGTGTTATTGGTAATTTCTGTTATTCTTACTATATCTTCAAAAAATTTTGTGAGGAGTTATGAAAATGGCAAGAGATAAGGTTGTATCTGTTGTGTTTAGAAGTATTAGTTATTTGCTTTTTGTTATAGTATTTATAATATTTGCGTTTGTTATTTTTGATGGTATAAGGTTTTTTTCTTTTGGATTTTTTATACAATTTCCAAAAGATATGATGACAGAAGGAGGTATTTTTCCTGCAATATTGGGAAGTTTTTATTTGTTATTTTTAACTCTTGCAATATCGATACCTGTTGGAGTTTTAACGGGAATATTTCTTTCAGAGTATGGCGATAATAGAATTGGAAGATTACTTGATATAGCTATAACATCGTTGTCTGGAGTTCCTTCTATTGTTTTCGGACTTTTTGGACTCGCGTTGTTTTCTATTACAATGGGATTAAAAACATCTTTAATTTCAGGAGCTTTAACGCTTTCTGTTATGGCATTGCCAATAATTTCATCTGCAACTAAAGAAGCTTTAAAGGCTATTCCAGATGTATTAAGAGAATCGGCTTATGCACTTGGTGCAAAGAAAACGGAGATGATATTTAAGGTAATATTGCCTGCAGCTAAATCGAGAATTTTAACAGCTGTGTTAATTGGATCTGGAAGGGTTATGGGAGAAACTGCCCCGGTTTTGCTTACAGCTGCTGTTTTTTATTCAACGCAATTGCCAGGAAGTATAAAAGATCCTGTAATGACTTTGCCTACACATATATATAATATTGTTATGGCATATGGAGCTGATGCACAATGGATGGCAAAGGGAACAGCTTCTGTATTGATGATAGTAGTATTAATAATATATTCTTTTGCGTTTAGATTGAGGAGGAAGATAAATGGCAACTGAAACAATAATTAAAAGTTGTAATGATATAATTACTGTAAGAAATTTTAATGCATGGTATGGTGATAAACAGGCTCTTAAAGATATTAATATAACTATTAAGGAGAATAAGATAAGTGCTATTATAGGGCCATCTGGATGCGGAAAGTCTACGTTATTAAGAAGCATTAATAGAATGAATGATACTATACCGGAATATAGAATTAGTGGGGAGATTTGTTTTGAAGGAAAGAATATATATGATAGTAAAATTGATCTTACAATATATAGGAAAAAGGTTGGTATGGTATTCCAGAAACCTGTGCCATTTCCCATGTCTATATATGAGAATGTGGCTTTTGGTTTGAAGATTCATGGAGTGAAAGATAAGCAAAAGATTGATGAGATAGTTGAAATTTCATTAAGGAAAGCAGCATTATGGAAAGAGGTAAAGGATGAATTACATAAGTCTGCTCTTACACTTTCTGGCGGGCAACAACAAAGGCTTGTTATTGCAAGAGCGCTTGCTGTTGATCCAGAGGTTATATTGCTTGATGAACCTACTTCTGCTTTAGATCCAATTGCGACTCAGAGAATAGAGTTGCTTTTAGAGGAACTTTCAGAAAAATATACTATTGTTATTGTAACGCATAATCTTTCTCAGGCTATTAGAATTTCAGATTATCTTTATTTTATGTATCAGGGTGAATTAATAGAAAGCGGAAAAACTTCTGAGATAATAGAAAATCCACAAAATCAACTTACCGAAGATTATTTAAATGGAAGAATAGGATAATGGGGGTTATATAATGAAAAATATACATCATTTTGAGAATGAAATTTTGATTTTAAAGGCTGATATATCAAAGATGTTATCGTTGATTCTTGAGTCTTTTAATATGTCAATTAAAGCACTTGAAGGAAATGATAAAATGCTGGCTAAAAGAGTATTAGATCTTGATGATAAAATTGATAATTTAAATAGAAAGATAGAAGAAGAGGTTTATCAATTAATTGCAAGGTATAATCCCCTTGCAAAAGAGTTAAGATATATAATCACAATGATAAAGTTTTCCAATAATCTCGAAAGAATAGGAGATTTGTCCTGTAATATAGCGCAAAAAACATTTGAATTTGAAGAGTTAAACGAACATGCAAAATTAAATGAAAATATGCTGAAAATGATAGGTTTATCTTTAGAGATGCTTAAGGAGGTATTCAAAGCTTTTAATGAAAGGAATATAGAACTTGCAATAGAAATATGGAAAAAGGATAACATTATAGACGAACTTGAAATAGAAAATAGAAAAAATATATTAGAAGATTTTAAAAATGGGAAATACGATGAACGTTCTATTATTCCATATGTTTTAATAGCAAGAGATATTGAAAGAATTTCTGATCAGGTTACTAATCTTTGTGAGGAGATTGTGTATATTGAAAAAGGAGAGGAAATATTGAAATATATTTAGGAGGGGAATAATGGCATCTATTTTAATTGTTGAGGATGATAGTGATATTCGCGAAATTTTGAGGACATATCTGGAAATTGAAAAATATGATGTTTTTGAGGTTGAAAATATTCAGGAAATGAAAGCATTTCTTTCTAAAAATCATGTGGATATTATTCTTCTTGATATTATGCTTCCTGATGGAGATTCTGTGGAAATTCTCCCTTATATTCGTTCAGCAAATAGAAATACCGGGATTATAATTGTTTCTGCAAAGAATACAGATAGGGATAAGATATATGGGATAGAAAGTGGAGCTGATGATTATGTAACAAAGCCGTTTAATCCGCGAGAGGTTGTTGCAAGAGTGCGTGCTCTTCTAAAAAGACTTAAAAACGAAGATGAGAAATTGGAATTTGGACCACTTGAAATTTTTTCTGGAAATTATGTGGTTAAACATAAAAATAATGTAATAGATTTAACTGCAAAAGAATTTGAAATTTTGCTGTTATTAGCTAAAAATAATAAGAAGATTTTTTCAAGAGAAGAAATTATTGATAGAATCTGGTTTGACAGTGATTATATAACAGATAGAGTTGTAGATGTTCATATTAGTATGATTAGATCTAAAATAGGAAAAGGATGGATTAAAACTGTAAGGAATTTTGGATATAAGTTTAATCCTCAGGCATGGGAAGTGGAGGAATAATATGGATACGAAAATCCTGGATTTTATAGAAGAAGCGTATATTGAACTCGATAAGATAAAAGTGAAGGAAATTAATAAATCGGCAATGGATTTTGGATTTAAGAAAGGAATTGAGTTAATAAACATAATTACGTTTAATGAGATAGATGAGTTTATTAAAGCTATTATTAATAATGAAGATTTTGAAATAGAAACCACTGTCTATTTTTTTCAGGGAGAAAGTAAATATTGTTTTTTAAAATATCTATCAAATTATAATGTGTTGATTATAAAGGATCAAACAGAAAAGGAATTGGTAAAAAAGGTGAAATCTGATTTTATAACTTCATTATCCCATGAAATAAGAACACCATTGTCTGTTGCAAAAGGTAATATATATCTTGCTATGGATATTTTAAACGATAATGAAGCGATTAAACCATTAAAGAAGGTTAGAGATTCTATTAATAAAATAGAGAGGATTCTTGATCAATTGACTTTGTTATCGTTGGCTGAATTTGAGAATTATGTTTTAAAATTCGAAATTTTTGATCCTCAAAAGATTTTTGAAGATGTAAAAAATGATCTCGAGGAGAAAATTAAAAGAAAGAATGTTAGTATTGATCTGGATTTAAATGTAGAAATGCTTAAAGGAGATCCTTTTGTAATTTATACAATATTGAGAAATCTTATTTCAAATGCAGTAAAATATTCATATGAAAACTCCAGGGTATATGTATCTATTTTTGAAGATAAAATAATAGTAAAAGATGAAGGAATAGGAATACGTGATGAAGAAAAGGAAAGAGTGTTTGAGAGATTTTATCGTGGAGTTGATGCGAAAAAATATGCTCGTGGTTCCGGTCTTGGACTTGCTATAGTAAAATATCTGTGTAATCTTGCAGGTTATAAAATAGAATATAATTCTCAATGGATGGTTGGTTCTACGTTTATTATCCATTTGAATACAGATATGTAAAAAAGTATATGATATAATATATATGCAAATTACATAGTGGATGGTGATTGCAATAGATAGAGTAAAAAAGTATATAATGGAAGAAAAACTGATAGTATTTTTATTTGTTTTTTTAATAATAATTTCATTTATGTATAAAATTTCACCAGTTCAATATCCAGAATTAATAAACTGGAAAACAATATTTTTTCTTTCGGGATTATTATTAATTACTAAATCAATTGAACTATCAAATTATTTTCACCATATAGCGATATTTATGGTTAAAAAGGCGCATTATGAAAGGAATCTTGTATATTTTTTAATAATAATTTCAACTTTTCTGGCGATGATTTTGACCAATGATATAACGCTTTTTATTGTAATTCCTTTAACAATAAAACTAAAAAAACTGGTAAATTTTGATTTTTCTCGAATAATAATTCTTGAAATAATAGCTGTAAATATTGGTTCTTCATTAACTCCTATTGGAAATCCTCAAAATATATTTATATGGCATAATTATGGCACAGGTGTGTTTAATTTTATTTTAAAAATGATGCCTTTTTTTCTTTTGGAATTTTTCCTTTTGATTGTATATGCAACATTTCTTGTGAAAAATAAGAAAATGGAAATAGTTATTAGTGATGAAAAATACGATAATAACGCTTTTTTTAATTCGTTAATAATCCTTTTAATGTACATAATTTCTTCGAATTACGAAGATTTTTTTTATTTGTTTTTAGGAGTAATTTTTGTTTATTATTTAATTACTAAAAAATCAGTAATATCTAAATGTGATTGGAATATAATTCTTCTTTTTATTCTGTTTTTTATTAATTTTAATATATTATCCATGATACCTGAAATAAAATATTTTATTGAACATTTTGGTTTGAATAATGGAAAAAATTTGTTTTTGTTTAGTACAGGATTGTCGCAGATAATAAGTAATGTTCCTGCAACTATATTTTTATCTAACTACACAGATAACTGGTATTATTTAAGTTATGGAGTTAATTTGGCTGGAACAGGATTTATAATAGGTTCTCTTGCAAATATTATAGGATTGAGAATTTCTAAGATTGAAAATGGAATGAAAACATATCATAAATATGCAATACCATATTTTTTAATTTCATTGTTATTAATATCATTAATAATAAAATAAACAGGCGCGAATTTACGCGCCTGTTTATTTTATATAATTATTTATTGTGTTTTGCTGCTATATTTAATGACCAGGCTAATCCTCCAAATAATACAACACCTGCAAAAATCATGAATGCTATTGCGCTTCCTGACATATTTTCGCCCCCTTAATCCTCTACTGTAATTTCAGTAACCTTTTCATTATACTTTTCGTCTTTTGAAGGCATTTTAGCAAGTATATATCCAATTACTGGAACAGCTAAGAAAATAACAAAACCAACTGTTAATGCCCATGCTGGATATCCGCCGTATGGATTTTTCATTTCATCATAGATATTTAATCCTAAAATGGAGATTAAAACAATAGGAATAATGTATTTTAAAGAAATGTCAAACCAAGCACCGATTTTTACTTCAGAAACTGAATTGATGTATTCTCTTAATTTTTCTGCACCAAAAACCCAGCCAATAACAATTGATTCTAATATACCAACAACCAATAATGCATATGTTCCCATATAGTGATCGATAATATCTAACCAGTATAATCCTCCTTGTGTTGCAAATAAGAGTCCGAAGATAAATCCTAATACTGAGAAACCAACTAAGAATGTTTTCTTATTTACTTTAAATTTGTCTCCAGCTGCAGCTTCTGTTGCTTCAACAAGTGAGAATGCTGAGTCAATACCAAGTGTTAATAACATAATAAAGAATGCTAAACCAATTATTGACTGAACTACAGCACCGCCAGGGATTAATGAAATAGCCTGTGGATAAACAACGAATGCTAATCCAATTCCACCGCTAACTACTTCATCAACTGGGACCTGCATTTGTGTAGCCATATATCCTAAAACGGAAAATACAGCGATACCAGCAAGGAATGAAGTTGCTGAGTTACCAAGAGCAGTAATAATAGCATTATTAGCAACATCATTTTTCTTATCATTATAACTACCATATGCAATCATAATACCAAATGCAACACTTAATGAGAAGAATATCTGTCCAAATGCATTAGCCCATACTCTTGGTTCAGCTAATTTTGCAAAGTTTGGTTCAAATAAGAAATTTAAACCTGTGGCTGCACCTTCAAGTGTTACACCTCTGATTCCTAATAAAACTAAGAGAATAATTGGTAATGGAACAGTCCACATAACAGTTTTTCCAACTGATTCTGTACCTTTTCTTAATATTAAATATACCCATAACCAGGCAATTAATAATCCAATAACTATTGGCCATCTTAATCCACCTAATTGTCCAGGGCCATCTGTTAATTTTAAGAAGTCACCAAAGAAGAAACCTTTTGGATCACCTTTCCATGCAGGACCAAATGAGAAGTATAAATAGTTAAAAATCCAGGCCATAATAACGTTATAATAAAATACGATTATAGAACCAGTTAATACAGCCCACCAACCGATAAATTCAGCACCTTTCGAAATTTTTCCCAGAGCTTTTGGAGCACTACTTTGTAAACCCTGACCTATTCCAAATTCTGCCATTAAAATTGGTATACCAGCAAGAAATAGAGCAATGAAATATGGAATATAAAATGCTCCACCTCCATTGGAATATGCCATATATGGGAATCTCCAGGCATTCCCAAGACCTGCGGCAGAACCTACGGCTGCTAAAACAAACGCCCATCTTGAACCCCACTTTTGTCTAGCCAAAGTTAACACCCCTTTCTATGTAAAGATAATATATGTTAATATTTACATCTTAAGTTTTCGATTTTAATTACTTTATTAAAATTAGTACAAAAATATAACAAATTTCCATGAAAAATATTTCATACATGTAAATCATATCCTATAATACCATAAAAATTTTTTGTTGTCAATACCCTGTAATATAAGTGACAATAATAACAAACAAAACATTAAAGTCTTTTAATAAACCATCTGCTTGACAAAAAGTGATTTTTGTGATATAATATATATGGCAACTGAAATTCCAGTTGCCAATTTTTTTATATATAGGGGTGATAGGATGTTGTATTTAATCCTGGCAGCATTTATTTTAGGGTTTGTTCTTGGTATTAAGAATAAATTTCAATTTTTGAGAAAATGGAATGTTGTTACTATTGTCACTGTATTATTGCTTTTTTTTATGGGGTTTGAACTTGGTTCTGATAAGGATTTAATACAACAACTTTCTGAAATAGGATATCTTTCATTTATAATTGCTGTTTTTGCAATTTTAGGAAGTGCGTTACTGGCCACAATATATGAAAAGTTCTTTTTTAAAAGGAATGATGTGAAATGATATTATTGCTTTCTGCTGTTGTATTAGGAATAATAAGTGGATTTTTTATAGATATTAATCTTCCATCGAATTTAATTACTGTTTTGCTTATGCTATTGGTTTTTTCAGTTGGAGTTGATATTGGATCTGAAGAACGTATATTATCAAAGTTAAAGAGTAGTTTAAAGGTAATATTAATCCAGACATCTTTAACAATTTTTGGAAGTCTTGTTTTTGGTGGTTTTGTTTCGTTTTTTACTCAATTAACTTTTAAAGAAGCAATGGGTGCTGCTGCTGGAATGGGATGGTATTCTTTATCTGGAGTTATGATTAGCTCATTATATTCGCCGTTTTTAGGTGCTGTGGCATTTTTGTCCAATGTATTTAGAGAAGTTCTTGGAATTTTATTAATACCATTATATGCAAGAGTTTCTCAATTAGGAGCTATTGGTATAGCAGGTGCTCCGTCTATGGATACGCTTCTGGGAGTTGTTTCAAAAAGTGTTGATAAGGATAAGATTTTAATAAGTTTTGGTCATGGAGTTTTGCTTTCAATATCAATTCCTATAATAATCACTTTGATTTTTTAAAAAATAACCCCGAGAACCCGAATTTAAGAGTTCCCGGGGTTTTAGTTATATTGTAGCTATAACTTTCCTATATCTTTTCTATAATATATTCCTTTAAAAGAAATCTTTGAGATTTCCTCATACGCTTTTTCTTGTGCTTTTTCAAGTGTATCTTCCATAGTTACTAATGATAAAACTCTTCCACCGTTTGTAATAAGTTTATTATCTTTTATTGCTGTTCCTGCATGAAAAACAATTTCTTCTGTATTGATATTTATTTCATAGCCTTTTTCATATTTTCCCGGATATCCATTTGAGGCTGCGACAACACAGCATGAAACTTTGTTTTTCCATTTTAATTCTACTTCATTTAATTTTCCTTCTACTGTTTTTAAAAAGATTTTTGCAATATCATTTTCCAATAATGGGAGCATAGCCTGTGTTTCTGGATCGCCAAATCTTACATTATATTCAAGGAGATATGGCTCATTATTTTTTATCATTAATCCAATAAATAAAATACCTTTGTAATTTGATTTTTCTTCTTTTATACCTTTTATTGTTGGTTTTATTATTTTTTGTTTAATGTTTTCAAATAATGTTTCGTTTAATAAGGGATGTGGAGAAATTGCTCCCATACCACCTGTATTAGGTCCTTTTTCACCTTCAAATATTTTTTTATGGTCTTTTGCTGTCTGGAATATCTTATAATTTTCTCCATCAACAAGCACAAACACAGACATTTCATAACCTTCAATATATTCTTCTATAACAACTGTTTTTCCAGCCTCTTCAAATATTTTGTTTTCCATAAAATCATAAAGAGCTTTTTCTGCTTCTTCGTAATTTTTGGCGATTATTACCCCTTTTCCAGCAGCTAAGCCATCGGCTTTTATTACCACTGGATATTTTACTTCCTTTATCTTTTCTATTGCATCGTCTAATTTATTAAATACTGAATATTCTGGAGTTTGAACGTTATATTTTTTAGCGAAGTTTTTTGCATATGATTTACTTCCTTCAAGCATTGAAGCGCGTTTGTCTGGACCAAAAATTTTTAAGCTGTCTTTTTCAAATTCATCGACTATTCCTTCAACAAGATATTTTTCCGGTCCAACTATTGTAAGGGCTATATTATTATTTTTAGCGAATTCTTTTATGTCATGAATATTGTCTATATAGACATTTTCGCATTTGTTTTCATTAAATGTGCCACCATTTCCGGGGATACAGTATATTTTTTCGACTAATGGACTTTGAGATATTTTCCAGGCTAATGCATGTTCTCTCCCGCCGTTGCCAATAATCATTACTTTCATCTTATCACCTCAATGCTTAAAGTGTCTCATTTTTGTAAATATCATGGCTATTCCCAGTTCATTTGCAGCTTTTATTGAATCTTCATCGCGTATTGAACCGCCTGGCTGTATAATAGCTTTTATATTGTATTTTCCAGCCTCTCTAACAACATCATCAAATGGGAAGAATGCATCAGAAGCTAATACTATTGGGTGTTTTGCCCTTTTTAATGCATCTATTGCTGCCCATATTCTATTTGGTTGCCCTGAACCTATTGTTGCCATTTGATTACCTGCAACGACAATTGCATTTGATTTAGCATGTTTTACTACTTTAAAGGCAAAAATTAATTCTTTTTTTAGCTCTTCATCTATATCTTTTTCAGTTACCACTTCAAATTTATTAAATAGTTCTGTATCTCTATCCTGAACAAGAACTCCACCATCAATTGTAGAAAATTCCCTTTTTTCTGATGGTTTTTTATGAGCTTTTATAATTCTTAGATTTTTTTTCTTTTTTAAGGTTTCTAATGCTTCTTCTTCAAATTCTGGTGCAATTATTACTTCTAAGAAGAGTTTTTTCATTTCAAGTGCCGTTTCTTTAGTTACTGTATGATTAAAGGCAACAATTCCACCGAATATGGAGATTGGATCACATTCATACGCTTTTTTATATGCTTCTAAATTATCTTTTCCTATTGCAACACCACATGGGGTTTGATGTTTTACAGCGCAACATGCATTTTCATTATCAAATTCATTAACCACTTTCCAGGCAACGTCTATATCTTTTAAATTATTGTAGGATAATTCTTTACCATTTAATTGTTCGAAGGTGTTGAAAAATCCTTCTTCAAATGTGTTTTCATAGAATACTGCATCCTGATGAGGGTTTTCTCCGTATCTTAATTTGTTTTTTAGTTTTAATGAAGGGGTATAATATTTGGGGAATTTTTTATTGATTAATTTGTTTAAATAATTTGATATTAATGAATCATAATATGCTGTAAGATTAAAAGCTTTTGAGGCAAGGTATAATCTTGTTTCAAAGTCAATATTATTTTCTTTAATTTTTTCTATAACCATTGGAATATCCTCAGGATCAACAATAACTATTGTGTGTTCGAAGTTTTTAGCTGCAGCCCTTATTAATGTTGGACCACCTATGTCGATAAATTCTATCCTTTCCTGTATTGTAAGTTCTTCTTTCAATTTTTCTTCAAATGGATAGAGGTTTACATATACGAGATCTATTTTTTCTATGTTATGTTTTTTTAAAACTTCTAAATCTTTTTCAATATTTCTTGCAAGAACGCCTCCATGAATTTTGGGATGTAATGTTTTTACTCTTCCATTAAGTATTTCTGGGAATTCTGTAATGTTTTCTACGGGAATTACATTTATTCCATTTTTTTCAAGATATTTTGCAGTATTTCCTGTTGATATTATTTCATAGCCATTTTCAACAAGGTTCTTTGCCAATATTTCTATATCTTTTTTATCATAAGCACTAATTAAGGCTCTTTTCATATGCAACCTCCTGAAGTCTTAATATTTTATCTATTACCTTTGGATATAATTTATGTTCGAGTTTATGTATTTTCTCTTCAAGTGTTTCCAATGTATCTTCTCTTTCTATTTTGACAACTTCCTGTGTTATTATTTTTCCTCCGTCGAGTTCATTATTAACATAATGTATGGTTATACCGGTGTATTTTACGCCATATTCAAAGGCCTGTTTTATAGCGTTCAGGCCTTTGAATGCAGGCAATAACGAGGGGTGAATATTGATAATTTGATTTTCAAAATGTTCAACTATATATTCAGGGAGTATTTTCATATATCCGGCAAGAACTATTAAATCAGGTTCTTCGCGTTTTAGATATTCGAATAATTTTTGATTGTATTCTTCTCTTGATTTATATAGTTTGTAGTTTATTAATTCATAATCAATATCAAGTTTTATGGCTCTTTGTAAAACATAAGCGTTTTTATTTTCGCTTATTAGTTTGATTTTATATTTGTTTCTTAGCTTTTTTACTATAGCTTCAAAATTGGAACCATTTCCTGATGCAAGTACAATTATTCTTTTTTTCATTGAATTCACCTCTTTTAAAGGTTTATGCGAACTTTTTCATCTTCATCTGTTTTTATTATTTTTCCAATTTCATATATAGAAATATCCATTTCTTCGAGTATTTCTTTTACTTTTTGCAAATTTTCTTGAGGTAATATATAAATCATTCCTATTCCCATATTAAATACTCTAAAAGCCTCTTCTATTTTCACACCTGCGTTTAGAGCTCTTTCGAATACTTCAGGTATTTTCCAGTTAATATGAATATTTGCCAGATATCCTTCAGGAATAACCCTTGAAAGATTTTCTCCAATTCCGCCACCGGTTATGTGTGCAGCAGCATGTATATAATCTTTTATTTTAAGTGTTTCATTTACATATAATTTTGTAGGAGCTATGATTTTTTCATCAAATTTCATTCTATTTTCGTCCAATAATTTTCTAACAAGTGAATATCCATTTGAATGAAACCCGGAAGAAGGAAGCCCTATAACGATATCTCCTTCTTTTACCTTTTCTTTTCCTGGAATTTTATCTTTATCTACTATTCCAACAGCAAATCCAGCAACATCCACTCTGTCTTTTACAAGCATTCCTGGCAATTCTGCAGTTTCGCCGCCCAATAATTCGCAGTTTACTTTTTCAAGCACTTTTATTAATTCGTTTAAAAATGCAGCACCTTTTTCTCCATCGAGTTTTCCTGTAGCATAATAATCTAAAAAGAATAAAGGTTTTGCACCCATACATACAAGATCATTTAATACCATTCCAACAAGATCATTAGCTACTATATCCCATCTGTTTCTTTCTTCAAGGAGTATCATTTTTGTTCCAACACCATCTGTACTTGAAACGAGTACAGGATTTTCATATTCGTTAATTATATTTTTTAATGGAAAAAGTCCAGCATATAGCCCGGCATTTTCTTTTAATTTATCTTTAACTTTTGAAATCATGCTATTTGCTTCATCTATATTTACACCGCTTGATTTATAATCCATAATTTCACCTCTCGCTTTTATTTCATGAAACAATGAAAACAATAGTTATTATATTCGTCTTTTAGTATTTTTTTAATTCCTTCAAGAGAGACATATCCAAGAGAGTCGGCATTAAAAGCTTTTTTCATTTCTTCTATGCTTTTATTTGCAGCAATTAATTCATCTTTTTCAGGAATATCCACTCCCCATTTACATATATTTACTACTTTTGGACTGGCTATTCTAACATGAACCTCTTTTGCTCCGGCTTTTTTTAGCATATCCACTATTTTTCTCATTGTTGTCCCTCTTACTATGGAATCATCAACAAGTATTATTCTTTTGCCTTTTATAACTCCTTCTATTGGAGGTAATTTTCTTCTTACACCTATTTCTCTATCGCTTTGATTTGGTGAAATAAAGGTTCTTCCAACATATCTATTTCTCATTAAACCAAGGTCTATGGGAATGCAACTCTCTTTTGAATATCCTAATGCAGCGGAAAGACCACTATCAAGTACCGGGACAACAATATCGGCTTCTACGGGATTTTCCTTTGCACACATTTTTCCAAGCTCTTCACGCATCATATGAACGTTTTTCCCAAAGAGATTGGAATCTGGTCTTGCAAAATATATATGTTCAAAGAAACAATATCTTTTTTCCTGTGAATTTACAGAAAATTTTTTAATTCCATTTAATGAAAACTCATATGCTTCACCAGGCTTTATTTCCTGGATATTTTTTTTATCTGGTCCCAGAAAATAAAATCCGCTATCTTCAGAAGATATGTATATTCCATTTTCGTCTGTATAGTAATATAAAGGCCTATATCCATATTTATCTCTTAATGCTATTATCTTATCTTTAAATAACAATAATAATGAATATGAAGGTGAGATGTTTTCAAATATTGTTTTTGCTATTTCTTCGAATGTCCATTCTGATATTTTTTTATTTAGTTTTTTTATTAGTATATGTAATATTAATTCAGTGTCCGTTTCTGTCAAAAATATTGTTCCCTGTTCTTCAAGTTCTTTTCTTAACTGTTCAGCGTTCTCAATTTGTCCATTATGTGCTATAGCAAAATGTTCATTTTTGAATCTAACGTGGAATGGTTGTGAATTTTGAATTTCAGAACGTCCTTTTGTGGAATATCTTACATGGCCTATAACCATATGGCTATTTAGTTTTTTCATTGTTCCATTATGGAATACATCCATTACCATTCCCATTTTTTTAAATACTTTTAATTCATCTTCTGTGACATATGCTATTCCTGCTGATTCCTGGCCGCGATGTTGAAGGGCTATTAACCCTTCAACAACATATGGCACAGCGTTATTATTGTTTTTTAATAATGTTCCGAAAATTCCGCATTCTTCCATTAACATATTTAGTCCTCCATATATTCCTTGATGGAATTGAAATATGCATCGTATAAATTTTTATAATATATCTGTCCAAATCCAAAGTCTATACCGTAATTCATAGGCATTACTTCACCAATAGCTTTATATGGTATTCCTGTTTTCTTCATAAATGTTTCAAAGAGTTCTGTTTTTTCCGGAGAAACGGAAATAATAAATCTTGATTGATTTTCACCAAAGAGTTCTTCAAGTGAATTGCCAATATTACCTTTAAATCCTTTTTTGCCATTTAACGCAGATTCTATTATTGCAATTGCAAGACCGCCTTTTGAAACATCATGAACAGAATTTACAAGATGATTTTTGATTAATTCAAGCACTGTGTTTTGTAAATTTAATTCAAATTCTGAGTTTATTGTATCCAATTCTCCTCCTATAAAATCAAAAAGGATTTTTAAGTAAAGACTTCCACCAAGCTTATTTTTATCTAATTCAGTTTTTCCAATTAAATATACTTTATCTGAGGCCATTTTAAATTGCATATCCATAATATGATTTAAGTCAGCTTCACCAACCATGCCAATTACAGGTGTTGGTAATATGGCTTTTTCACCTGATTCATTATAAAAGCTAACATTTCCTCCGGTAACAGGAACAGATAATTCCTTACATGCCTGTGTAATACCTTCTATACTCTGTTCAAATTGCCACATTACCATGTCATTTTCAGGATTTCCAAAATTCATATTATCTGTTACACCGAGAGGTTTTACACCCGTAGCAACAAGATTTCTTGCTGCTTCATATACAACATTTCTGCTTCCTTCGAATGGATTAATATATGTGTATAATCCGTTGCCATCTATGGTTACACCAATACCTTTATTTGTTTCTTTAATCCAGAGTATAGAAGCATCGGCTTTGCCAGGAATTATTACAGTGTTTGTTCCTACTTTATAATCATATTGTTCGAAAATCCAGGATTTATTGGCAATATTAGGATCTTTTAATATTTTAAATAAGGCGTTTTTTAAAGGTATATCGCTTTTTGGAATTTCTTTCTTTAGTTCTTGGATATATGAAGGTGTTGATGTTTTTCTGTAAAAGGAGGGGGCATCGACAAGAGCATTTATAGGCATATCTGACATTAATTTGCCATTCATGTATATTTTCATATTTTTACCTTCAATTGTTTTGCCTATAACTGCATAATCAAGGAAGTATTTTTTTGCAATTTCGGCTAATTTTTCTTCAACTCCTGGTTCTACAAGAAATAACATTCTTTCCTGAGACTCAGATAATAATATTTCCCATGCTGACATTCCTTCTTCTCTTAAAGGTACTTTATCAAGGTGTAATTCGCAGCCGAATCCGCCTTTAAAAGACATTTCTGATGAAGAGCTCAATATTCCAGCAGCTCCCATATCCTGACATGCAAGAACACCAGGAATATCAAGTATTTCAAGTGTTGCTTCAATGAGATTTTTTTCTGAGAATGGGTCTCCAACCTGTACTGAAGGCCTTTCGTCCTTTCCAGATAATTCTTTTGAAGCAAATGAAGCACCATGTATTCCATCTCTTCCTGTTTTAGAACCAATATACACATATAATTTTTCTGCAGCAGGAGCTTTGGAAGAGGCTATTTTATCCTTTTCCACAAGCCCCACGCACATTACGTTTACAAGTGGATTTGTCTGGTAATTATCGTCGAAATAGGTTTCACCAGCAACTGTTGGAACGCCTATGGAATTTCCATACCCGCTAATTCCTGATACAACACCTTCGAATATATTTTTTGCTTTTGGATCTTTAATGTCTCCAAATCTTAAAGAGTCAAGCAAAGCAATAGGACGTGCTCCCATTGCGAGTACATCCCTGACAATTCCACCAATACCAGTTGCAGCACCCTGATATGGTTCAACTGCACTTGGATGGTTATGGCTTTCAACTTTAAACACAACAGCATAATCGTCTATTAATACATAACCTGCATTCTCATTTTCTATATTTTTTGGAAGTTTTTTTAATAATTCTTTTGAATGTTTGTATCCACAATGTTCAGACCATTGAGCGGAGAACATGTATGTTTCAACTTCATTTGGCTCTCTATTAAGCAATTCTTTTATTCTGTCATATTCAAAATCCTTTAATCCCAATTCAAGATATAATTTATTTTTTTCCATCTTCTATAGACCTCCTGATAGATAACAATATTTCAAGTCCATCACCATTTCCAAGTGTTCTTACAGAATTTCTTTCAGGGTGTGGCATCATTCCAAGCACAGCAAAATTTTCATTATAAACTCCTGCAATATTTCCAACAGAACCATTTGGATTTTCCACATATTCAAAGGCTATTCTGTGTTCTTGTTTTAACTTTATGTATTCTGATTCGCTTATATAATAATTTCCTTCAGCATGAGCAATTGGTATTCTTAAAACTTCTTTTGAAACGAATTTTGTAAATGAACATGTTTTGTTAATTACCTTTACATCTACATCTTTACATATAAACTTTAATGATGTGTTTTTAGTTAAAGCACCTGGTAATATTCCAGATTCAGTTAATATCTGAAATCCATTGCATATTCCAAGAACAAATCCCTGTTTTTTTGAAACGTATTTTTCTATTTCATTCATTACAGGAGAAAACTTTGCTAAAGCTCCTGCTCTTAAATAATCTCCATATGAAAATCCACCTGGAATAAATATTAAATCGTATTTTCCAATTTCTTTAAAATCATGCCATACATATTCTGTATTAAATCCAGCTTTTCTTAATGCAAACTCCGCATCTCTATCACAATTAGATCCTGGAAATACTATTATTCCTGCATTTATCATTTTTCTAACTCCCTTGTTTCGAGTAATTTTAATTCATAATTTTCCAAAACTGGATTGATTAAAGAGTTATATGTTATTTCTTCGGCGATTTTTTTAGCATCTTCTTCATTCTCGGCTTCAAGATCAAAAGTAATTAATTTACCAAATCTTACATTATCGATTTTATAATTCAATCTTTTCAATACTTTTTGAGTAGCTGCACCTTGAGGGTCTAAAATTCCGTTTTTTAATGTAATTAAAGCTTCAAATCTATATATTTTCATATGTCAATCCTCCTTAAAAATTCTGTGTATTTGTCAATTAAATCACCTTTTTCTTCTCTATATACATCTTTATCAAGTGAATCCATTGTATCTTTATCCCAGAATCTACAAGTATCAGGAGAAATTTCATCGGCTAATAATATTTTATCATTGTATTTTCCAAATTCCAGCTTATAGTCAACAAGTATTATATTTTTTTCTGTAAGGAATTTTGAAAGTATTTCGTTTATTTTTAAAGCATATTCTTTAAGTTTTTCAAGAACGTCTTTTTCCACAAGGTTTAAGGATAAAATGACATTTTCACATATCATGGGATCACCTAAAGAGTCGTCTTTTAATGAAAATTCAACTATAGGATTTTCCAGTTTTATTCCTTTTTCTACTCCATACCTTTTGCAAAAACTACCCGCGGTATAATTTCTTACAATAACTTCAAGAGGAATAATTTCAACCTTTTTAGCGATAAAAGAATTTTCATCTAAATCTTTTACGAATTGTGTTGGAATTCCCTCTTTTTCTACCAGTTCAAAGAAAAATGTTGTTATCTTTTTGTTGATTTTTCCCTTCCCGGAAATAGAATCTTTTTTTATGCCATTAAAAGCAGTTACATCATCTTTGAAATATATAATAACTTCTTCATCGTTATATTTGAATATTTTTTTTGCTTTTCCTTCATATAACATTTCAAATTTTTCTATATTCATTTTTTCCCCTCCAGATCCAGAATTCTTTTTGCAAAATATGCAGCGTTTTTCATTCCGTGATTTCCAATTCCCATTGTTCCTACTGGAACACCTTTGGGCATTTGAACTATGGAAAGTAAAGCATCAACACCATTAAGAGGTCCAACAGCATTTGGTACACCTATTACGGGAAGAGTAGTTAATGAAGCAACAACGCCTGGGAGAGCAGCGGCAAGACCGGCAACGGCTATGATAACTTTAAACTCGGAGGAGAGAGTAGAGAGGAATTCTGTTAATTCTTTGAGGTTTCTGTGGGCACTGTAAATTTTAAATTCGTGCTCTATGCCCCATTCATCAAATAAATCAAGAGCCTGTTTTACAAAAGTTTCATCGGATTTACTACCAGCAATAATTAAAACTTTTGACATAATAGACCTCCTTTTAAAAATCTTAATAAAAACAAAAAACGCCTCTCAGGAAGAGAGGCGTGATTCTATACAATAATCCCACACCCCTCTTCCTGTAGTCAGACAGTTTACGGCTGCCTGGTAGAGACTCCCGAGCCATATTCCCGGGATTATACAGGAAGAGGAAAAACATTTTTTATTAACTTATATAAATTTAAATATCCTTACACCGGCATTCTATCAAAAAAAATATGAAAATGGAATAACCAAATAATTAAAATAACGTGAATTCAACAATAACAAATTTTTACATAAATTCAATATTTGCTTCCTTGAATTTTAAAGAAAAATCTGGTAATATATAACTCGGTTGTGAAAGAGATTGCCCCCATCGTCTAGCGGCCTAGGACATTGGCCTTTCACGCCAAAGACACGGGTTCAAATCCCGTTGGGGGCGCCAGATAAAAACATGAGTGGGTGCTTAGCTCAGCTGGGAGAGCGTCTGCCTTACAAGCAGAAGGTCGTAGGTTCGATCCCTGCAGCACCCACCATTTTTAAATAGTGGCCAGGTAGCTCAGTTGGTAGAGCACTGGACTGAAAATCCAGGTGTCGACAGTTCGATTCTGTCCCTGGCCACCAAAAAATCCCCGAACTTAGTTCGGGGATTTTTTTATTTTAAAGTTATTAAACTCATTATTTAGTAGTGTTTGAAATAATTTTTGATACTAATATATTATTTTTTAACATTAAAGTTACTTTGTTTTAATTGATTTTTTCTGAAAAATTCTGTATGATTTTCAGGAAAAAATTTTTTCCTGGAGGTGGATGTATGGAAAACGTGAAACACGATTTTCTTGGAAGAACACTTGCGGTTATTAACGATCTTTCTATTCAGGAACAACTTTTCCTTTATGAAAAAACAAAACAATTAAAGAAAAAATGGCTTGAGAAACAGGATTTATCCGAATTTATGATTAATAAGAATGTTGGTATTTATATTGTTTTTATAGAACCAAGTACCCGCACTAAAGAATCCTTCATTAATGCTGCAAAATTCCACAAAAAAGCTAAAGTTACTATCTTTGATTCCAATCATTCCTCGTTTAATAAGAAAGAAAGCTATTTAGATACATTTAATATGCTAACCGGTTACAGTGATTATTCCATTTTTGTGATACGTTCTAAACTTGAAGGAACATGTAGATATTTAGAACAATCTGTTTCAAAATTTGCACTTAGAAATGGCCTTCCTATTCCTTCTTTTATTAATGCCGGTGATGGAAAACACGAACACCCCACTCAAGAACTCCTCGACGAATTTACCTTCCTTGAACAAAATAACTTCGATAACTCCTTTATTCATATTGCGCTTGTTGGCGATCTTCTCCATGGTAGAACAGTACACTCCAAGGTTAATGGATTAAAAATCTTCAAAAATGTTAAGGTTGACCTTATTGCTCCGCAGGAAATTTCTATGCCTTCACATTATATTTCCCAGATGAAAGAAAATGGTTTTGAAGTAAGAATATTTGAGTCTATAGATTCGTATTTAAAATATGGTGACGTTGCAAATATATGGTATTTTACACGTTTGCAATTAGAAAGAATGGGTGAAGATATTTTAGAAAAAGAGCATATTTTAAGAAAAGCAGTTACTTTCCAGAAATCCTACCTTGAAAAAATTCCTGATAATATTAAGTTTTATCATCCTCTTCCAAGACATAAACTTTATCCTACTATTCCAACATTTTTAGATGATTTGCCATTAAATGGTTGGGAAAGACAGGCAATTAACGGATACTGGACACGAATAATTTTATTGTCAATGTTTGGTGGAGCATTGAAAGCAGATTTTGATACTTCGAAAAGCGTAAAAGAAATAAAGGAGGATTTTGTTGTGAAAGCTCCTATTGTTGATGGAACGCATGGAGTGCAAAAGGAAGGGAAAAGAGGAATTAAACCTATAGAAAATGGAACTGTAATAGATCATATTGCTAAGGGTAAAACGGAAGAAGAAATTTATCATATGATTATGAAGATTAGAAAAATATTGAAGTTATATGATGTAGATAGTGCAGATGGAATTTTTAAGTCAAAGGATGGTGTGTTTAAGGGATATATTAGTTTGCCGGATAGATATTTAACTAAAAAGGAAATTAAAAAGTTATCAGCTATCTCACCAAATGTGACAGTTAATATTATAAAAAATGCTCGAGTAACTGAAAAATATAGAATTACACTTCCGCCAAGAGTATATGGTTTTGAAGAATTGAGATGTAAAAATGAAAATTGTATTTCACATCCAAATAATGGTGAAGGAATAAAAGGATCGTTTATAAAAAATAAGGAAGGTAAATTGGTATGTGAATTCTGTGAAACACCTCATACATTTGAAGAAATCTGGAATGTTTAGGTGGTTGATGTGAGAGTTTTAATTAAAAATGGGGATATTATTTCACATTCAACATCAGGGAAAAAGGATATTTTAATTGAAGATAATATTATTGTTGATATAGCGAAAAATATTAAAGATGATGTTGATAAAATAATTGATGCAGAAGGATTAACTATTATTCCGGGGATTATAGATATGCATGTTCATTTAAGAGAACCTGGATTTGAATATAAAGAGACAATAGAAAGCGGCCTTAAGGCCGCTGTTCATGGAGGAGTAACTACTGTTGGAGTAATGCCAAATACTTCTCCGGCAATGGATTCATTAACAACGCTTCAATTTGTTGTAGAAAAAAGCAAAAGAGTAAATCTTGCAAAGGTTATGCCTATAAGCGCAATTACTAAGGAAAGAAAAGGAAAAGATCTTGTTAATATTGAAGAACATATAAAAAATGGATTTAAATTCTTTTCAGATGATGGCTCCCCGGTTTATGATTCAGAAATAATGTTTAAAGCATTAAAAGAAACAAAAAAATATGATGGAATAGTTATTGACCATTGTGAAGATAGTAGATTTGGAAATACACCCTTATTTGAATCGTTAAATATAGCAAGAAATATAGAGATAGCAAAGTATTTAGATGCACATATACATATAGCCCATATTTCAACTAAGAATTCAATAGATTTATTAAAATACGCAAAAAGCAATAAAATAAAGGCAACATGCGAAATTACATTTCATCATTTATTACTCGAAAATCACGGGAAAAGTAATCCAATATACAAAATAAATCCGCCATTGCCGGATAAAAATACACAAAAATACTTAATAGATAATTTTGAATATATAGATATTATAATTAGCGATCATGCACCACATTCAATGGAAGAAAAATCAAGGGATTATAATCAGGCGCCACCAGGAATATCCGGGCTTGATATATTTTTTCCGGCAATTTATACAGTATCCAGAAAATACAATATTCCATTGTCAGATATTGTAGAAAAGGTTACATATAATCCTGCGAAGATTTTTAATTTAGAGAAGGTAGGAGATATAAAAACTGGATATTTTGCAGATATAACTATTGTAGATTTGAATTCAAAATGGGATGGAAAAATATATTCAAAAGGAAAAAATATGCCGTATAAGGAATTGGAAGGTAAAGTAGTAATGACTATTGTAAATGGTGAAATAAAATACGATGAAAGGATGAATGAAAATGAAATGTAAGGTTATAGGAAAAGAGAATACAGAGAATTATTTGTTTCTTTCAGTAGAAACATCTGAAATAATAAATGTTTTACCAGGTCAGTTTTTTATGGTAAAAACAGAGGATTATGATTTTCCAAAACCATTTTCAGTTATTTTTCAAAAAGGAAAGGTAATAGAATTTTTAATTGCTGTAGTTGGAGATTTAACAGGAAGATTAAAAAAATTGAAGATAGGAGATTTTATTGATATTAGAGGGCCTTATGGAAAGTCATTTATAGAAACTATAGATAAAAATAAAAAATATATTCTCATAGGCGGAGATTGTGGTTCAGCACCTCTTATGCATTTTAAAAATGAATATCCTGAGCTTGTGGAAAATGAATATTATGGTTTTAGAACAAATGAGATAAAAAGTATTTTGGATACGGATAAATTACATATTGACGAGGAAGAAGGAATTTCAGTTATTGAAAGAATAAAAAGAGAAAATCCATCAAAGAATACAGGATTTCTTGTGTGTGGAAGTTTAAATATGATAAAAGCAGTAAAAAATGAATTTAAAGGATATAAGGTTTATGCATCATTAGAAGCAAGAATGGGATGTGGCGTCGGAATGTGTAAAGGATGTCCTATAAAGACTAAAGATGGAATTAAGATGATTTGTAAAGATGGTCCCGTTTTTGATTTAAGTGAGGTGGATTTAGAATGGTAAATATATGTGGGATAGAATTTAAAAATCCTATAATAATAGCTTCCGGTCCCGGGGGAAATGGTCAGGAATTGGCAAAATATATAGATTTAAATAAATTAGGAGGTTTTACAGCAAAAACGGTTACACCAGATGAAAAAGAAGGAAATCCACCACCACGTATTGTAAATGTAAAGGCTGGTATATTAAATTCTATAGGTTTGCAAAATCCTGGAATAGATAAATTTATAGAAGATGATTTGAATTTTCTTGATTCACTGGATACAAATGTGATTTTAAGTATAGGTGGTGACAAAAAAGAAGATTATTTGAATCTAATAGAAAGATTAAACGATAGTAAAGCAGTTATATTTGAATTAAACCTTTCATGTCCAAATGTAGGTAAAAATGGAATTCCACTTGGAATTGATAAAGAAGGTATTTATTCGCTTGTAAAAGAAGCAAAGAAGATATCCAAAAAACCTATATTTATAAAACTTGGTGTGGAAACATTTCTTGAAGATCTTGTTGAAAGTGCTGTAAAAGGTGGAGTTGATGGAGTAACGCTTATTAATTCACCCAAAGGTCTTAAAATAGATATAAATACCGGAAAACCAATATTAAAAAGAGCAGTTGGTGGCTTTAGCGGACCGGCTATAAAACCTATAGCACTTGCAACTGTGTATAGAATAAGAAAAGTCTTTAGAGATTTGCCAATTATAGGAATGGGTGGTGTATTTACTTTTGAAGATGCAATAGAGTTTATAATGGCCGGGGCAAATCTTGTTGGAATTGGAGCAGGAGTTATGTCTGATCCAGAACGACCAATAAATATTATAAAAGAATTAGAAGAATATTTTAAAGTACATGACTATCAAAAAATATTTAACTGCGCATTGGAGGGATAATAGATGCTTGAAAAATATTTGAAAAGAAGAGAAAGTAAAAAATCCGTTTTGTTTGCGGGATTGGATAGTGATTTTGAAAAAATAGATGGAGATGTTCTGGATTTTAATAAAAAGATTATTGATGAAACTTCTGATATTGTATGTGGTTATAAATTAAATATAGCTTTTTATGAGAAGATGGGACATAAAGGTATTGAAATACTGGAAAAAACAATTGAATATATAAAACAGGATGAGAGTATTCCAATAATTCTCGATGCTAAAAGAAGTGATATAGGAAATACAGCAGCAGCTTATGCATATTATTACTTTAATGTATTAAAAGTTGATTCATTGACGGTAAATCCTCTAATGGGATTTGATACAATGCTTCCATACCTCGAATATCAAAATGCACATCTATTTGCATTGGCATTAACAACAAACAAAGGGGCTTATGATTTTGAAATTCCGGAAAAATTATATTTGAAAATAACAAAGATGATGAATGAAAAGAATAAGGAATATAAAAATAAAATTGGAATTGTAGTGGGAGCTACAAATAGTGAATTTATTGATGAAATAGTTGAAAATTCAGAAGACATGCTTTTTTTAATACCGGGAATCGGAGCACAGCAGGGAAATGTAGAGAAATTATTCAGAAATCTTAAAGGATATAAGAATATTGTAATAAATGTTTCAAGGGGTATTATATTCAATGAAAATCCACGTGAAAAGGCTAAGGAATACAATGAATTAATTTCAAAATACTATAATTTCTAAGGGGGTTAAAAAATGGAAATAATGGAGATATTGAAAAAGACAAATGCAATATTAAATGGACATTTTTTATTATCCTCAGGGTTGCATTCAGATACATATATTCAATGTGCTCAGGCTTTAAAATATCCAGAATATGCAGAGATGCTTGGAAAAGCTTTGTCAGAAAAATTTAATGAGAAACCTGATTATGTTGTTTCTCCTGCGCTTGGAGGATTGATTATTGGATATGAAGTTGCAAGAGGACTTAAAACACCGTTTTTATTTACCGAAAGAAATAAGGAAGGAGTTATGGAGCTTAGAAGAAACTTTTTTATTGAAGAGAATGCAAAGGTTATTATTATAGAGGATGTAATTACAACAGGGAAATCCACATTGGAGGTTGTAAAGGCTCTTGAAAAGTATAAGCCGCAGATTATTGGCATTGGTTGTATTGTAAATAGAAGCAAGAAAAAAGATCTTAATAATATTAAAATTCAATCATTGGTAGAAATTGATGCAAAAACATATGAACCAGACAATTGCCCCTTATGTAAAGAGAATATTCCAGCAGTAAAACCTGGAAGTAGAAAATAATAAAACAGAGGCGATATGCCTCTGTTTTTTATAACATTTCAATTTTTATTTGTGGAAGTAGCTTTAAGACATCTTCTTTTTTGCATAATTCTGTTCCTGGAGTTAATACAGCAGCATTTCCTGCAGCATTTGCCCATCTAAATCCTTCTTCAATTCCTTCGTTTTTTTTCAATATATATCCAGCTAAGAATGAATCACCGGCTCCAACTGCACTTTTTACTTCTAAATCAACAGGATAAGCATACATAGCCATATCCCAATTAGCATAAACACTTCCATATTTTCCCATTGATACAAGTATTTCATCTAAATGATATTTTTCAAGAACATATCGTGCTTCTCTGGCAATTTCATATTTATCATCTTCAGGGACATCTTTTCCCAATAAACGGGATAATTCATGAGTATTCGGCTTAATACAATCTGGTTCAGCATCAAGACCAGCAATTAAATTTTTTCCATCAGCATCAAAGAAAACTTCTGCTCCCCATTGTTTTAATGAAAAGATAAGACCAGTATAATAATCAGGATCAACACCTTTTGGTAAACTTCCTGATATAGCAACAGTATCTCCTTCTCTTACCAGCAATTGTAAGATGTCAAAAACTTTTTGAAGTTTTTCTCTTTTAACATGTTCTCCAGGCATACTCATTCTGTATTGAGTTTCTTCTTCAAGGATTATATTCATACGTGTTTCATGGGATATTCTAACTGAAGAATATATTACACCTTCCTGGTCAAGCATTTCTTCTATTTTTCGACCGTTATCCCCACCTAATAATGCAACAGCTACTGAAACACCGCCTAATTCTTTTATTACTCTTGAAACGTCTATCCCCTTTCCTGCTGGATAATCTTTTATTTTTTTTGCTCTTATTGTGTCATCGGGTATAAGCTTGTCAATATAAATATACCTGTCTAAACTTGGATTCATTGTTAATGTAAAAATCATTGTTCTCCCCCCCAATATATTAAGGAACTTTATATCCTAATGAAGCTTCATAAATCATAAACCATTGTTCGCGGGTTAAGGTTATTTCCAGAGCTTCTACAGCATTTTTGATTCTTTCAATTTTCCCACTTCCAACAATTGGTAAAATACCAACAGGATGGTTTAATAACCATGCATATACTATTTTTTCAATTTCTGAAATTCCAAAATCTTTTGCCACTTCTTTTAAAGCTTTTTTGATTCTTTCTCCCCTATCATCATCAGGGTCAAATAATTTACCGCCAGATAATGGAGACCATGCCATTGGATTAATTCTTTTTTCAAGTAAAAAATATATATTTTCATTGAAAAAGTGTTCTAGATTATAAGGTGAAATTTCTATTTGATTTGTTATTAAAGGAAAACTTAAACGCGATTGCAAAGTTTTAAACTGTTGTATTGTAAAATTAGAAACACCAAAATATAATACTTTTCCTGATTTTTTTAGTTCATAAAAGGCTTCAGCGATTTCATCTGGATTCATAAACGGATCGGGTCTATGAATTAAAAGTAAATCAAGATAATCGGTATGAAGATTTTTTAAAGATTTTTCTACAGATTCTATTATATGTTCTTTACTCGTGTTATAGTGTTTTACACGCCTATCTGGAAATTTATCCGATTTTCTTATTATTCCACATTTTGAAATAAGTTGCATTTTTTTTCGAATTTCGGGATTTCTTTCTAATAACCTTCCAAATATTTCTTCGCATTCTCCATTTCCATATATATCAGCATGGTCAAATGTGGTAATACCAAGATCCATGACTTTTTCTATAAAATATTCAAATTCATCTATTGTGTATCCCCAGGTGTTTAATCTCATCATTCCATGTATTATTCTTGAAAGATGTAATCCGCTGTTAGATAAGTTTACAACCATAATCCCCCTCCATATTGATTTTATAATAATATAGGTTATTATTATTATACCATATTAGAGAGTTACTTTACCTCATCTCTATTAACTTTGTACCATATTCTTTCTTTTTTAAATAATGAAATAAATGAATTGAATACAATAATATATTCAAAAATAATCATAAAAGGTATTGTGATTAATGAATTAAAAATAATTCCAGGAAGTTTAATTTTTTTGTTTAAGAAAACAGAGGCTAATAGAGTTCCCCAGATTATTGTAAAGTAGTATAATAAAATATTTTTTGTGAGTAATGGATATTTAAAGGATATAGCAACAGCAAAAATTGGAATAAAAAGCATTATAATAACGAAAGCATTTAATATAAATACATCAAACCTTTTATTAACAGATGCTTTAAAAAATTCTTCTAATCCTCCAATATACCATCTTTTATGTTGAAAAAATAAATCTTTTAAAGAAGTTGCGTATTGAATTTCTGTTTTTGGTTCAATGATAAAAAACTGTGTAATACCTATTTCATTTAATTTTATTGCCATGTGTACGTCATCAACAAGGGTATTTACATCTATTGGCATAATTTTTTTAAGAATATCTTTTTTAATAAATACACCGTTTCCCATAAAAACAGCTTTTGAAAATATATTTGAATATAAAATATTTCTACTAAATTCAAAATAGATTTCCTGATAATCAAAGATTAATTTTTTATGGTAATTATAAGCTTCAAAGTCTACATATATCATTTCTGTATTTTTATTGGCAAAGTATCTTATATGTTTTTCAAGATAATCATCTGGAAGAATAGCATCAGCATCTAAGAATAATATAACATCCCCTGAAGCATATTCAAAGGCCTCATTTAATGATTGTGGTTTTCCCTGTTTTCCCTTTTTTTTAAAAACTTTGAGATTTGAAAATTTGTTTTCTAAATCTTTTAATATTTTATAAGTATTGTCTTTTGAATTGTCATCAATTACAATTATTTCGTAATTTTTATATGAATTCTTTTCAATACTTAGAATACTTTTTTCTATAACCTTTTCTTCGTTATAAGTTGGTATGATTATAGTGATTTTAGGATGTTGTATATCCTTTAAATCTTTCATTTTAAACATTGTTCTATATAAATTTATATATTTACCCAGCAACTGGAACATCATGGATAAAATAAGTGAATATAATATTATTTGCAACATTTTCATCCCTCGTTTAATTGGTTTTTATCAATGAATTTTCTTAATGCCAATCCAATTTTTTCAAGTAAAGAATACATATCTCTATTTTTATTTAATCGTTTTAATATGGTCCAGAATAACCATATGCCTACAATAATACCTATTGAATCGTATATTAAGTCCATCATTGTATCAAATAAGCTTCCTTCCTGAGCTAAACGATAACCGGGATATCCTGCAAAGATTAAATCAGAAGTAAATTCAAATATTTCCCAAATTGTTCCCATGCTTAATGCAACTGAAAAGGTATAAAAGTTGACTTTTAAAATAAGAGTAGGGATTTTTTGTCTTGAAAAAGTTAGTTCAAGAGATAATATCAACGGGAAAATAATTAATGCCAGCCATATTCCTCCCGTTAAATGCAAAATATCATCAAAAGCATCATATTTGTCGTAAAAATCAAGGAAAAGTCCAAAAAAACTATGTAGAGCTATTTGAATTATGGTAAAAGTTTTAATTTCTTCAAAAATAACAAAATTTGTCATCCATTCAAAAGCCCATACAAAATAAACTCCTAATGCGTATATTGTATATCCAATAAAATATGGGAGATTAAAATTGTAAATTGAACCAATGATGGGAATTATATTTATAAGAGAAAAGAATAAGTTAAAATGATGAATTATTTTATAATACTTTTTATTTGGTGAAAATAAAGCTTCTCGTATTTCTGGTTCTTTAAAGAGAAATTTTGAAACTTCATAACTTTCTTTTTTTATATATTCAACTACTTTCAACAGGACGCCTCCTTAATTGAAATCAATCAAAATTTTTTTTAATTTCTTCGAAAGCTTTATCTATTTTTTCTTTTTCTTCTTTTGCAAGAATTAGTTTTTCTCTTGCTATTATAAGAAGGTCAAGACTTTTTTTGTATATTTCCAAAGCATATTCCACATCAAGATCATTGTTATGTTGAAAAGTATATGAAATCATTTCAAGCATAGACAAAATATCTTTAAAGGTCATTTTTTTAATATCACTTTTCTTTAAGGATAAAATTTCATCTATTGTCATTTTTTTCTCCTCCAATATTGTTATAATAATTTATACTTTCTATTTTCCCTTTGGCTTCACCATCTTTGAATTTGATTTCTACAGGATCTATTTTTAAATTTTTTATGGTATTGACAATTTCTCCATTTTGAATGACAATTGCACCGTTGCTTAAAAATGCACTAAATGGGCTATTTTGAGTTATTTTGATATATAATTCATCAATGCGTTGAAAGGACATATTTAATTTATTTTCCATATTTTTTTGAATAAGATTTTTTTCATTATTAATTACAGAAGAAAAGTTTATCAGTTTATTATTAATATGATTTGAAATTAAGTTTATAAAATCTAATCTGGAATTAAGTGCTTTCTCATTCATTTCAAAGAATTTGTTTATGTTATTGATTTTATTCGACATTTCCTTTAAGTAATTTTCTTGATTTTTTGTGATGTTATTAAAATAAATGGATAGATTTTCAGATAAGTTTTTTAGCTTAATTTCTGTTGTTGTAAAATTAGAGTTTATTTCATATATAATATTCTGAAATTTTTCATGTAATGTTTGGTGAAAGAACTCAATTTGATTATTAATAGCCCTTGCAACTTCGGTTGGAGTTGAAAATCTTATATATGAAACAAAATCAAGAATTGTGGTATCCTGTTCGTGCCCTATACCAGTAACAATTGGAATTTTGTTATTTGAAAAATAAGCTATATGTTGAGCCAGATTAAAATCATCAAAATACATTAAATCAGCCTGAGAACCGCCACCTCTTATAATAACTACTAAATCATAATCTATTTTTGATTTTAAAATATTTTTTAAAGCACTTATTATCCCTACAGGAACTTCTACCCCCTGCATGGGTGATGGATAAAGATGGATTAATGGTGGATATTTTGTTTTGTTTATATTTTTTACAAAATCTCCATAACCAGCTGCAGTTTCTGAAGAAATTACAGCTATTTTTTTTATTGGAGGTAACATTTCCAAAGTATTATTTGCTGTTCTTAAAAGACCTTCCAATTTAAGCTTATTTAAAATGACTCTTCTACGTTTTTCAAGTTTGGATTCACCTACTGGTGAAAGAGATTTTAAAGTAATAGCAATATTTGAAGATGATGGCCAAAAAGATAATCTTCCAACAATTTTCCAGCTTTTATTTTCTAAATCAGAAACATCTTTTAATTCTAAATTTTCAAGTAAAGTTTTTACATAATAACGTGAAAGGAATATGTTTATTTTGTATGTTTTACCAGTTCCTAAACGCTGAGACACCTCAATGAATAAATCTTTTGAGGTACTTAATTTAGCTCTTGATATATCTCCTATAAAAGTAATAGAATCAGAAAATAATTCAGTTGTTTTTAATTCTGAACTTACCCAATCTATTAAAGAAATTAAATCTTTAAACTGTTTCATTATTGCTATCTCTCCCGGATAAAACTACAGTAATTTCACCACGAACCTTATTTTCAGAAAAATGAGCCAATGCTTCGCTTACCTTTCCTCTAAATAATTCCTGATGTATTTTCGTCATTTCACGAGCTATAAAAATATCCCTATCGCCAATAATTTCCAGAATTTCTTTTAATGTATTGACAAGACGTTGTGGGGATTCGAAAAATACGAAAAGTATATCGATATCCTTTATATTTCTTAAAACTCTTCTTTTATTTTTTCCTCTTGGTAAAAAGCCATAAAACATATATTTAGATCCAGGGAATCCACTTAAAGCAATTGCAGCAGAAGGAGCATTTGGACCCGGAATAATGTCAATTTCTATTCCTTCCTCCCAGCATTTATTAATCAATTGGTATCCCGGATCAGAAATAACAGGCATACCAGCGTCGCTAACAAGAGAACAAATGTTTTTTTGCTTTACAATATCAAGAGCTTTTTTAAGTACTTTGTTTGCATTATATTCGCTAAAAGTAAATAATTCTTTTTTTCCAATTTCAAGACTATTTAGTAATTTTACGGTAACTCTCTTGTCTTCAACGAAAATAACGTCGGATTCTTTTAGAGTTTCAACAGCTCTTAAAGATATATCCTTCAAATTTCCAATTGGTGTTCCAATTATGTATAATTTTCCCATAAATTCACCTCAGTATAAAAAATAATTAATAGAAAAAACCGGCATTTAGCCGGTTTGGTGGTGCCGAGAGCGGGACTTGAACCCGCACGGGCAAAAGCCCATATGATCCTGAGTCATACGCGTCTGCCAGTTCCGCCATCTCGGCACAATTTTATTTTTGAATGACTTTATTGTTCTTCAGTATTATTATTGTTTTCTTCGACAACTTCGTATATTTCTTTATATTGAGAAACAATTTCATAAGTTAATGCCTTTAATGAAACTGTGAAATCAACATTTTCAACAGCAATATTTTCCGGCAATTGTAAAGCTATAGGTGTAAAATTCAAAATTCCCTTTATTCCTGTTTCAACTAACTGATCAGCAACCTTTTGTGCAGTTTTACCAGGAACTGATAATATAGCGATTTCTATATTTTTTTCAGAACAAACTTTTTTTAACTCTTTGATATCATACACAAGAACTCCTGCGGCGATTTGAGTTCCGATTTTTTTCTTATCTTTATCAAAAGCAGCTTTTATAAAGAAACCATTTTGTTCCAAACCGGTATAATTTGCAATAGCTGAACCAAGATTACCTACACCAATGATAGCTACATTCCATCTTCTGTGTAAACCAAGAATATTTTTAATTGACTTCATTAGTTTTGGAATATCGTATCCTACACCGCGTTTTCCAAATTCTCCAAAATAAGATAAGTCTTTTCTTATTTGACTTGCTTTTATTCCAAGTGATTCTGCAAGGTCTTTAGATGATGTTTTTTTTATTCCAGCACTTTCCTTGTTTTCGAGGCATCTATAATATATTGCCAATCTTTTAATTGTTGGTTTAGGTATTTTTGGATTTTTCATAATTACCCCCTGCCTATAAAAATTTATTTATTTTTCACAACGATATTTAATAATTTTCCTTTTACAAGGATAACCTTTTTAATTTCTGCATTTTCTACATATTTTTTAATTTTATCTAATTCAAATGCTTTTTCTTTTATTTCATCTTCGCTTGCAGATGCATCAACAATCATTTTATCTCTAACTTTTCCATTAATCTGGATAACAATTTCAATTTCATCAACTTTTAGAGCTTCTTCATCAACTGTAGGCCACTGTGCATTTAGCACGAAATCTTCATGTCCCATCATTTCCCACAATTCTTCAGCAAGATGTGGCGCAAATGGTGAAATAAGTATAACAAAATCTTCAGATAATTCTTTAAGTAAATCTTTATTCCATTTTTCTTGTGGAACAGAATTTAGATAGGCATTTAATTCGTTAATAAGCTCCATCATACCACTAATTGCTGTGTTGAATTGGAAGTTCTTTTCAATATCATTTGTTATCTTTTTAATCATTTGATGTAATTTTCTTCTTAAATTCTTCTCTTCTTTTGTTGTTAAGTTGATATTATTAATATTGCCATCTTTTGAGAATTCAATGATCTTTGTCATTGAATTCCACACTTTATTCATGAATCTTGCAACACCTTCTAATCCTGCATCATTCCATTCAGCATCTTTTTCAGGAGGACCCATAAATAACATGTATAATCTCAAGGTATCAGCACCGTATTTTTCTATCATTTCATCTGGTGAAACTACATTTCCCTTAGATTTTGACATTTTTGCTCCGTCTTTGTAAATCATACCCTGAGTAAAGAGATTTGAGAATGGTTCTTCAAAATTAACATAACCAAGATCATGAAGAACCTTTGTTATAAATCTTGAGTAAAGCAAATGCAATATAGCGTGTTCTACACCACCAATATATTGATCTACGGGAAGCCAGTAATTTACGTCATCTGAATCGAATGGTTTGTCCTCCATTTTTGGATTAATATATCTCAAATAATACCAGCTACTGTCAACAAATGTATCCATTGTATCAACTTCTCTTCGTGCGGGACCTCCACACTTTGGACATGTTGTATTTATAAAATCTTCGTTTGTTGCCAATGGACTTTTTCCAGTAGGTTCGAATTTTACATCTGTAGGTAATTTTACAGGTAAATCCTTTTCAGGAACAGGAACTGTTCCACATTTTTCACAATACACTACAGGTATAGGTGCTCCCCAGTATCTCTGTCTTGAAATTAACCAGTCTCTTAATTTGTATTGAATACTTTTTTTACCATAACCATTTTCTTCAAGCCACTCTACAATTTTTGTAAGAGCTTCTCTGTTTTTCATTCCATTGAATTTGTCGGAATTAATCATTATTCCATCTTCTGTGAAAGCTTCTTCTAAATCTTCTGCTTTTAATTCTTTATCTTTTGGAGTAATAACAACTCTAATTGGAAGATTGAATTCTTTAGCGAATTCAAAGTCCCTCTGGTCATGAGCTGGGACAGCCATAATAGCACCAGTTCCATATTCAAATAAAATGTAATTAGCAACGTATATAGGGATTTTTTCTCCATTTACAGGATTAACAGCATAACTTCCAGTAAATGCACCATCTTTTTTAGCTCCCTGCGCAATTCTCTTAAATTTATCTTCTTTATTTACTCTATTTAAGAATGATTCTACTTCTTCTTTTTGTTCAGGGGTTGTTAATTCTTCAACGAGTGGTGATTCTGGAGCTAATGCCATAAATGTAACGCCCCATAATGTATCAGGTCTTGTTGTAAATACTTTTAATTCTTTATCTGTTCCGTCGATTTTAAAGTTAACTTCAGCACCAACACTTTTTCCTATCCAGTTTTTCTGCATTACTTTTACATTTTCAGGCCATCCTTCAAGTTTTTCAAGATCATTTAACAATCTTTCAGAGTAATCTGTTATTTTGAAATACCATTGTTCAAGTTTTTTCATTTCAATATCTGTTCCACATCTTTCACATTTCCCATTAACTACCTGTTCATTTGCAAGAACAGTTTTACAGCTTGGACACCAGTTTACAGCTGCATGTTTTTTGTATGCAAGTCCTTTTTCGTATAATTTTAAGAATATCCATTGTGTCCATTTATAATAATCTTCTGTACATGTAGCAATTTCTCTATCCCAATCATAACTTATACCGATTTTTTTAATCTGTTCTCTAATCGTTTCAATATTTTTAAATGTCCATTCTCCAGGATTTACGTTACGTTTTATTGCTGCATTTTCTGCAGGTAATCCAAATGCATCATAACCAAAAGGATGCAAAACATTGTATCCCTGCATTTTTTTATATCTTGCAACAACATCACCTATAACATAATTTTTAACGTGTCCAACATGAATAGTTCCTGAAGGATAAGGGAACATTGTGAGTACATAATATTTTTCTTTTTCATTCCTTTGTTCCGTTTTAAAAACATTTTTATCGGACCATTTTTTTTGCCATTTTTTCTCTATTTGAATATGATCGAATTCCATGATCTTCCCTCCTATTACCCAAGTGATAACTTTCTCATTTATTATACCAGATTTTTTGTGAAATATCAAATTTTATTTACCTCTTATTGTTGGAATATAAAGGTTTAGGTCCTCTGAAATATTATCAAGCTTTGAAGAAGGCATTTTTTTTAATCTGCGTTGGCCAGGTTCTTGAATTAAAAAGTAAACATTATCTGGATTTGCTGTTTGTATTTTGGCGTCATAAGGTATATCAATTGTATATGAGGTTTTTACAGACGGATCTTTAAAAAAATAAAATTTATAAGGATTTAATCCTGGTTTTAGCATTCCCTGAAATATATATTTGCTATTTTTATTTTTAATTCCTATCCAGACTTCTCTTGAGCCGGTAATATATATTTGAAAGTATCCTACATTCTGATCTTCCTGAGCTAGAGTTAGAAGTTTTTCAAGGTCGCTTAGATGTTTTTCAAGGTTTGTTTTATAGTTTATAAATTTTTCAACAACGCCATTAGGAGCAAAATATTTTTCTAATTCTGATAGTTTCAAATTCATTTGTGAAAGTGAGTCAGTTACCTTGGCATTTTGTCTATTGAACATACTTTCCATATAATTTTTGAATTTAGCATATCTAAATTCATTAGAAATTGATAATGTAATAGATATTATTGAAAGCAATATTGCTATGTATAAAAGAATGCGTGTGAACTTCATAATGTCCCTCCATTGGATATGGTATTATTTACATATTTCATTACTCTATTTGCTATTTTTTTGAATTTTTGAATGGTATTATCAACCTTTTTCTTTGGAACGCCAATATTTTGTGAAATTTCATCGTATGAATTATTTTCCAACCACATTTTTACAATATCTTTTTCCAGGTCTTTCATTTGATCTATAGTTCTTTCAAAAATATAATTATATATAGCCGATTGATGAAGATCAACTTCTGAAGGTACTTCAAAGTAATAATCGGAATCTTCAGAATAGTTTTCAAACATTGATTCAATACTTACAGCATCAGAAAGAACTTTATTTTTTTCTCTGTTGAGATATGTAATAAAAGATTTTATTTCAGAAGAAATATTAAGATAAGCAAATGTAGAGAATTTGGTGGTTTTTTCTTCATTATATGAATAGACAGCCTGAATTAATCCAACATAACCAATTTGCATTAAATCTTGAAATTCTGCCCAGGCACCAAAATATTTAGAAGCAATAGATATGATCATTGGCTCGAATTTAGCAATGATCATATTTAATGCTTCATTATCTCCAGCTTGTGCTAATTTAACAAGTGCTTTTTCTCTTAAGGTACGTAATTTATATTTACTCATATTATTTCACAACCATATATAAAAGGTGTTCAGCAGTATCATAAAAACTTTTTGAAAAATGCAATTCTAATTCTAATACGTCAGCCCAATATTTTGAGAAATCTTCATTAAATTCCCAGGTAAATGGCATTATTGAGAAAATATCAACTTTTTTAAATTTTTTGTGTAAAAGATTATATAAGGAATCATAAGTAAAAAGGTTAGATTTAAATGACATTATATTTGAAACCCCCACCTTCGCAGTTTTGAATTTCTCCATTGATTTTATTATACCAAATTCTTTTGAAAAAAAAGCATCGAGGATAAATTTATTTAAATTATCGACAGTTCCAATAAAGATACCGTCTTTTTTTAAAACACGGTATACTTCTGAGATAAATAAGTTTATATCTTCAGAATAGCTTAATACATCTCCCATAGCAATTATAATATCAAATGAGGAATTTTCAAAAGGTAAATTTTCTCCAATTCCTTTAAAAACTTTTAAATTTGTTTTTTTAAATCTTTCTTTAAGCATATTAACCATATTTTCAGCAGGTTCTAAGGCATAAACATCGAAACCGTTATCAAGGAAAATTTTACTCCAAAAACCAGTTCCTGCTCCAATGTCGAGCAATTTTCCATTAGAAATATCTATATTATTAAAAATAATTTTTTCAGAAACAGCATTATGCATTTGCCAGTATGAATCCTCATACATTTCATCATATTCTTTTGCTATTTTGTTGTAATATTCCCATGATTTCATAAATGTTCCTCCAGAGAAAAATAAAAATATAAAATAAAAACCCCGAATTAATCGGGGTGTTACTATGGAGCAGGTGATGGGACTCGAACCCACAACCTCTGCCTTACCAAGGCAGCGCTCTAACCTGTTGAAGCTACACCTGCAAACCCAGTCTATTATACTATAAACTTATAAAATAGTCAAGAGTTTTTCTAAAAAAATAATCTATAAAAATAAAGAAAAGCCGGTTTTACCCGGCTTCTTATAATTCAACTATTTTAACTTCATCTCCTGTTTTTAATAAAGCAGCATTTGCTTCATCTGTATCAACATGAAATTCTAAAGCATATTTTGGACTTACCCTTACTAAAACGTCACCAAAAATAAGTTTTCTATCACCTTTATCAACAATTACATATACAAGGTCTTTATCTTTAACGCCATATTTTTCTGCATCTTCTGGTAACATGTGAATATGTCTTTTTGCAAGAATTAAACCTTTTTTAATTTCAACTGAACCTTTTGGTCCTATTAATTTAATTCCAGGTGTTCCATCTAAGTCTCCTGAATCTCTAACAGGTGCTGTTACTCCTAATTTGAAAGCATCTGTTTGTGAAATTTCAACCTGTGTTTCTTTTCTAACAGGACCTAAAACTCTTACTCTTTCTATTTTTCCTTTAGGGCCTTCAAGAGTAACAACTTCTTCAGCTGCATACTGACCTGGCTGTTTTAAATCTTTAATTGGATGTAATTCATATCCTTCACCGAATAAAATTTCTAAATCTTCTTTTGAAAGATGAACATGTCTGTTTGAAACGCCAACAACAATACCTGGTTCCTTTACTTTCATTATAATACACCTCCGTATTTAAATAATATTTCCTTTTTTAGGAGAAATTAAAGGTTTTCTTATTACCATTTCTATATTTTTAGGTTTTACTACTTCAATATTCAAAGGACCTCTTCTTACAGATATCCACCCAAGGCCCGGCAATGCCAACTCTTCGTTTTCTTCAATCATCACTATTTCCTTTTCATATTCAATATCTAAAGGATAATTTTTCTCATATGGCGGATATAAAACTTCGCCTATTCTATTTTGCAATAAATCTTCCACGCGTTCTTCTTTGGTTTGATGGAAAGAAATATTTTCAGGTGCAAATATTAAGAATATTGGTTTTAAATCATCATGAGCAGGTGATAATATCTTAAATCTAAATAGTGAACTGATAAATATAACTTTTCCAACGTCGGGTTTAAATGTTTTTCTGCTAATAGTTCTTTTAGGAATCATTTCAACCTGAGTGTATATGTCAAAAAAATCTGTAAATCTATTATTTGTTTCAATTCCAGGTGTATCATATAATTCAATACCATAATCAGGAATTTTTCTCCTTACAACTCCTAAAGTTGTTCCTGGAAATGAACTTGTTGTTATTTTTACATTTGTTATTGTATTAAGTAAAGATGATTTCCCAACATTTGTTGTGCCAACAACAATAGCCTTATTAATATTTTGCCCTTTTAAAATCTTCATCAATCTATTTATACCAAAATTCTTTTTCGCACTTATTAAACGAATATTATCTTTTTTAATATTTAAGTCATTTTTTACTCTTTCTAATACCCAATCCTTTAATTCAGCAAAAGCAACGCTTTTGGGAAGTAGATCAACTTTGTTGATGATTAAGAATACATTTTTATCTTTTACTAATTCAAGTATTTGCTTGTCATAGGTACCTTCAAAATCAATTATATCAATAACCCATAGAACGGTATCGAAATTCTTGATAATCTTTTTTAATTCAGAAAGGAAATTAATATCGATTTTCATAGGCATTAATTCGCCATAATGTTTTAATTTAAAACATCTCTGGCATAATGCTTCTTCTTCATTTGAAAGGAATTTCTCAAAAACATGTTCAGGTAAAAAACCAGGCTTTTGAGGGTCAACAGTTTGTATTTCAACTCCGCAACCGTGACATTTCATATACAATCACCCCATTTTTATTTTGTTATTGAAAAGAAAATTAAACCAAGATATTCATGAAATGCGAGCGCATTAGCATATAATGCAGATATATCAGGTTTAAAATCTATCCATGTAACTTTTCCTCTGGTAACTAAATAGTTTGAAGGAACAGGAATAATTTCAACATCTTTTATATATGTTTTAAAAATTTTATATGAACGTGGTAAATGAATAGCCGATGTAACAAGATATACCTTTTCTAATTTCATATTATCAATTAAGTTTTTTACAAAAATAGCATTTTCTTTTGTTGTCATCGAATCAGGTTCCATAAATATGTCTGATGGTGAAACCCCAAATCTTACAAGATATTCCCTCATTACTAATGCTTCTGGTATATAATCAGTTTCTGGTAAACTTCCACCGCTAATGACTATAGGAAATTTTGTATTTTTATATAATTCATATCCCTTAAAAACCCTTTTGAAAGCCTGATCAGATAATTCTCCTATTTCTTCACCAGGAATGTTTTGAATAGAACCTCCACCGAGAATCACTATTATAGAAGGAATATTTTTATCTATTTTTTCATAGTTAATTGGTGGATATAAATCTTCCAAAGGGCGAGTAATATATCTTGCACTATATGGAATTGATAATAGGTAAATTATAGCCGCGACAATTATAACATACTTTTTGAAATTTTTCTGTTCCTTTGATTTTAATAAAAGGAGAATTACAAGGGCAACAAATAAACCCGGTAATTCAATAAAAGATTGTATAATTTTTCTTAGTATTATTACCATAAAACCCTCCTTTTAGCATTTGAAAAATTAATCCCAGATTTCCGGTTCAACTTTTAAGTCTTTATTATATTTTTCTTTAACAATTTTTTTTACATGATTAATAAGTTGCTGAACATCTTCAAAAGTAGCATTTTCTTTATTTATAATAAAACCTCCGTGTTTTTCGGAAATTTGAGCTCCTCCAATTGAAAATCCTTTTAAATTGAGTTTTTCAATTGTGGTGCCTACATAAAAAGTTGGTTCTGGTCGCTTGAATATGCTTCCTGCACTTGGATATTCTAAAGGTTGTTTACTCCAGCGCTTTTCCAACAAATTAAAAATCTCTTGTTTTATTTTTTCATGAATTCCCTTTTTTAATGCAATTGTTGCCCCTAAAATAATCAGATTATTTTTCTGAAAAATACTTGTTCTATAACCAAACTTACAGTTTGAATTACCTAAAAAAAGTATTTTTTTTGATTTTAGATCATAAACTTCAACAGTTTCGATTATGTTTTTCATTTCTCCACCATAAGCACCGGCGTTCATAAATATTGCACCGCCTAAACTTCCGGGAATTCCACATGCAAATTCCATTCCGCTTAAACTATTTTCCAATGCTATAAAAGACAATCTTGAAAGCGGAATTCCACTTTCAGCAATAATTTTTTCATTTTCAATTTCATATCCAGAAATATATTCAGTACTTATAACAACAAAATCATGAAATTTATCGCTAACAATTAAATTAGCACCACCACCTATTATTTTATACTCTATATTATTTTTATCAAGATAATTCAAAACCTCAATAAAAATATTTTTTGTTTTTGGAGTAACATATAATGCTACTTTTCCCCCAATTCTAAATGTTGTGTGTTTAGACATGGGTTCGTTTATTAAAACATTACAACCCATAAGATATAAATCTTTTGCTATTGTTTCAAGGTTGTTCATTTCAACATCCACTCCAGCATTTCTGATATTTCATCACCTGCTGGATGTTCTTTAACTATAGGTAATAAATCTTTATTTTTCACCAACATTTTTTGTATAGAATCAAGAATTAATGCTTTTTGCTGTTTAGAAATATTTTCAGTATATTTATTGAGTAAATAGTTAATGCTTTTGCTAACAGGAAGTTCAGCCATTGCCATAACAGCCAATTCCTGTATTTCGCCTTCATCGTTTAAATAAGTAGCAAGAATATCAAGATATTTCTCATCTTTTGTTAGTCTTAATAGTGCTTCTATGATTATTGGAAAAGCTCTTTCATCAGAATAAAGTTCGAGCATTCTTTCAAGATATGGGGCTAATTCTTTACATTCTAATTCTGATAAGATGTCTATTAAATATAACATGACTACATCATCAAGATTTTTTTGATTGAATCTTTTTAAAAATTCTTTAAATAAGTATTCTTTTGCTTCAGCACCCATTATATCTATTATATCCATTATTAGTTCATATGTTTCAGCATCACTGTCTTCCATCATATCAATCAATATAGGAATAGCTGTTACACCTTTTTCCTCGATTATTCTTTGTATAACATCTTCTCTTTTCATATTATTCCACCTCTTTTTCAAATACTATTTCACCATACATTTCTTTTATCTCTTCTATTCTTTCATCTTTGTTTAATTCCTTTAAGTTTGAGAAGGTTATTCCATCCTCTTCGTATTTGTAAATCTTAAAATGTTTATCCGCATAATTGGCAACCTGAGGCATATGTGTTATTACAATTAATTGTTTGTTTTTAGAAAAATCCTTCAATTTTTTACCTATAATATCAGCCATTCTCTGACCAACACCAGAATCAATTTCATCAAAAAGCATTGTTTCGACAATATGCATATCTCCAAGCGCCTTTTCTATAGCTAAAACAATCCTTGAGAGTTCACCGCCTGAAGCAATTTTTTCAATGGGTAATAATGGCGATTGTTTAGTAGTTTTAGCTTTTAATCTTATACTATATGTTCCATATCTTGAAGGTTCTTCTAATTTTGAAAATTCAAACTTAATTTCTGTATGTTCCATATTTAAATTTTTGAGTTCTGTTTTAATGGATTTTTCGATTTTTTTAAGAACCTTTTCCCCCTGAATCTTTATTTCTTCACCAATTTTGAATAACTCTTTTTTTATTTTGTCCATAGTTGGTTTTAATTCATTTATAAGCTTTTCCAATGAAAGAAGATCATCTAATTCTTTTTTAAATGAATTATAATGTTCAAAGACATCCTCAAGAGTAGGCCCATATTTTCTTTTTAAATTATTGATTTCGCTTAATCTATTTGATATTTCTTCAAATTTTTCCGGGTCACTTTCAATTTCGTATAATTTATTTTCAACTTCACTGTATAATTCGTTTATTAAATCCTGAATTGAAACGGCAATATCGAGTTCTGAAGAATATCCATATTCAGAAATATCAGATAAATCATCAACAACTTCTCCAATTAAAACATCTATGTTTTCTTCTTCATCTTTTAATAAAGCTAATGTTTTCGAAAGTTTATTCTTGATTTCTTCTATATTGCTTAATTTCTTATATTCTTCACGTAATTTTTCATCTTCATCTTCTTCTGGGGAAATGCTTTTTATTTCGTCAATTTGGTATTTTAATATATCAATTTTTCTATAAATTTCAGAAGGATCATCAGGAATTTTACTCATTTTGTTTTTTAAAGTAGTATATTCTTTAAATTTTAAATTATATTTTTCAATAAGAGAATTCAATTCCTTTTTTAGTATATTATATGCCAATAAATTGTGATATGAAGGTGTCCTTAATAATACTTGGGAATCTTGAGTATGAACTTCCATAACATATGAACCAATTTTTTCTAAAAAACTTTTTGGGATAATAGTTCCATTAGCTCTAAAGACAGCTCTTTTTTCGGTGAAATTTACATTTAAAATAATCTCGTCATTTTCTAAATTTAAAAAATCTTCAATTTCTTTTTTTATTTCATCAGAAACAGTAATAAAAGCTGAAATAGATCCATTTTCTCCTCTCAAGTTTTTTGGTATATTACCACTTAATAATGATATTAGGGCTTTAATAAACATGGATTTTCCAGCACCAGATTCTCCGGTTATAACATTTAACCCTTCGGAGAAATCAACAGAAATATCTTTAAATAATCCAAAATTTTTTATTGATAATGAATGAATCATATGGCACCTCCAACATCCGTAGATTATTTATATTTTACCTCATTTTCTTTAATTTTAGAAATCATTGTAATGAATTCAAAAATTTGACGATTGTAATCATTTATGTTATAATAAATTTAACCTTAATTTTACTTTAGTTTAAGAGGGAGAGATGAAAATGAAAGATTATATTTTCTATTTAAATGAAAAAAAAGAAACTCTTGTTTCACCTACAAGAAAAGTAGAGGTTAATATTGATGAAATAATGGAATTTGATAATTATTATGGTATAGAAAGAAAGTGGATAACACTTGATAATCATAATTCCATAGAAAAAATTAAAAGATTAGTTATACCTGAAAAATTAATAATGCTTACCACATTTAAAACAGCTTTTAATTCACCTCTTAAAGATTATTTGATTTACATTGACTTCGGTAAATATTCATCAAAAAATAACAGTATTGAATTTATAGATTTAGAATTGGATATTATTATAAAAAGAGATTTGAAATTTGTAATTGATGATATGGATGAATTGATTTTGGAATATAGAAGAAAAAATATCCAGCAATCTGATTTCTTTAATGTATTGGAATATAGCACATTTTTAATAAATCATTTTGAACAACTTGGTGTTTTAAACACATTAAAACAAAATTTGTCTGATGAATCTATTGAATGGTTATTAAATATTTAGGATTATTTAAAACTACGATGAAATATTTATTGAAGCCTATTTAATGTAAATTCAGGAGCGATTAAAATGAAATATCTTGTAATTGGTAAAAAGGAAGATTTTCAAAAAATATTAGATGAAATAACACTAAAAACAAATAATAAAATGCAATTTGGCGGATATTTAAATCCGAATCCGACCTCGTTTAAAGAAAACCTAAAGTATTTTGATAGGATTTTAATTGCCGATCCTTCACTGGAACATTATATAAAAAAAGAGTTAGAAGATGCACAAAAGAATGGTTATATTATAGAAATATTACCTGAAATTGCTGAAAAATATTTACAGAGAATTCCTTTAATTGTATTAAAAAAATTCAAATATTATTATTCTGAATTTTTTATTGAAAAAAGTGAAAATAGATTTCTTGATATAATTATAACTTTATTATTTTTAATTATTGCTTCACCATTATTAATAGTAATATATACCATAAACTATTTTATGTTAGGGAAACCTGTAATATTCAAACAAACTCGAGTTGGGAAAAATGAAAAAAAATTTTTGATGTATAAATTTAGAACAATACACAATAATCATATTAATAAATTCTGTAAGTTTTTAAGAAAAACAAGGCTTGACGAATTGCCGCAATTTTTTAATGTATTAAAAGGAAATATGAACTTTATAGGTCCAAGACCGGAAATGATTTCATTTCATGATATGTGCATGGAAAATATAGAATTTTATAATTATCGTCTTTTGGTAAATCCTGGTATTACAGGCTGGGCTCAGGTTAAATTTAAATATACAACAAACCTGGAGGATTATAAAATAAAAACAGAATATGATCTTTATTATGTAAAAAATAAAAGTTTGTTACTCGATATAAAAATATTATTATTAACCTTTTTAGCAATTTTTAAAGATCAAGGTTCTTTATGATATTTACAAATATAAAATTTTATGGTATAATAGGATTGCAATTTATGGCCCCATAGGATAACGGCTAGTCCATCGGATTCTCAGTCCGAGAGTCGGGGTTCGATTCCCCGTGGGGCTACCAGTCAATATCAGTAGAACCACTTACTGAACAATCTGCCCTCATAGATCGAGGGCAGATTTTGTTTTTATATCACTTTTATAAATTCCGGACTTTTAGCAATATCATCTGGGCTTATAAATTCAAGATTATCTTTTATCTTAACTCCAACATCTGCATATATTCTTGCAATCATTTCAGAACATATATAAGCATGTGGATTATCGAAATTCAAACTATTTTCAAAATCTTCTTCATTTGCAACTATTCCTACTATTTCAGAAATGCTATTTAAAATTAAGCTTTGTAGATCATAAGGCTTATTAATGTATTTTGTTGTTTCTCCATTTATAAAAGCTTTCAAATCATCTTTGATTCTTTCTCTAATTACTGCTTTAACTCTCTTATTCCTATGTCTAAAAACATCAAATTTTGAAAGTACTGAAATCGGATATTTTGCAATATGAACTCCATTCAGCCAGCTTGCCATAATATATCCATTTCCAATGTACATCTCAGCGTGAAGATAATCCTGATCCGTTAAATTTTTTATTAATTTTGCTGTGTTCTGCCCCAAAAGAGAGGCGATTATTTTGAAGGTTTCAACACTTTCTGTAGGAAGTAGTAGAATATCCCCAATTTCTAATTTCATTTTCTCACCTTCTCAATTTTTTTAAGTCTTACTAAGAAAGATTTTTTATTATCTATATATACATATTCCTCAACGATGTATCCTGGATACTTCATCGCTAGAATTTGTTTTGCTTCTTCCCAAGAATCAGAATAAACATATACGTCAATTGTAGTATCTTCTTCTTGATTTAAGTATTGTTCCACAACTACTTTACTTTGTTCTGAGTGTTGTAATTCTGTTATAGCGAAAGGCAAAATAAGAGCAATAATTCCAGCTGCAATTACTAACCAAAGTTTCAAATCATTCAAGTTCATTACTTTCATCTCCTTTCTCTAAATTCATATAAAAGACCATGCTTTCAATTATTGTGTCTATTATTCCATCAGAAACGTTAATGTGTAAATCTTTCAGCATGTTTTTAGCAACAGTTTTTGCATATTGCTTTTTTTGATTTCCGTGTAAGTCTTCAATTTTCGATACTTGCTCTACATATTCAACTGCATGTTTTATTACCTTCCTTATAGTTTTAACTTCGCTTTCAAGTTTTTTGGATTTCAATAACGAATTTACAAGGATATACACAACACCAACAGCTACATACACAATAGTTTTTAATAAAACTTCTTCCACAATAACACCTCCCGAAAAGTTTTCTATAAAAGGATTACACGCGCTAAAATTCGAAGATATTAGCGCTGTTTTTATACTTTTATGATTGTTTATATATAAATAAAAAAATAACACCTTTATAGGTGCTATATCTTTTTAAGGTTATATTTTAGTTTATTTTCTTGAATATTACTCAATAATTTTGAAGAATGTATGCTTCACTCCTTCAAATTTTGCAGCTTCAACCTTAAAAATTGTACTCGGTTTTTTCCCTGTTAAATTGAAAAAGAACAGATCACGATATACTGGACTTGATCTTAATTCAATAAATGCTCTATCCACAGCTTTGATACTTTCTTCCATTGCATCTCTTGACACATTGTTTATAACTATTTTCCTATTGTATCCAAGAAAATCTTTTTCTAAAGGATTGAATTTATATTTTTTTTGATGTAACCATCTATTCCAACCAACACAAGCAACAAGGAATTTTTCAAATGCGCTACAATTCTCACACTCTCCCATAACTGCAATAGCAAGCTTTGCTCTATAATCTTCCCAATCCATATTCTCAACCTCCAAAGAACTTTCCAATTAAAAAGCCTATAATTCCTGTTCCTAACGCACTACCTATTGCACCTAATAACCATTTTCCAGCTCTTCGTTCAAGGGCTTCATTCACTTTTTTTGAGATTAAACCATTATGAAGTTCTTCATTTAGTTTATCTATTTTTTGAGTGAGATTTTCGATTTCTTCTTTAAGTTGAAGCAAAATAACATTATGCTCAACGTTTTTTAATTTTAAATCCCCAATTTCTTTTTCATAGTCCATGTTTTCACCTCGCCAAAACTTCAACTTTATGATTTTTTTCTGTATAAAGACGTATTCTAAATATTCCTCTTGCTGTTGGTGCAAGTAATTTCTGCACCGCATATTTTTCATCATTCCATGCTGGAACAGTTACACCCACCACGTCTTTTTTTCGTATCTTTTTGTTCTTGGAATCATACTCAAAAATGGAAAACTTATGCATTTCTGGAATATGTGTATGACCAGCTAAATAAATATCAATGCCAGTAATAACATCAAAAAAATATCTATGCTGTCTCATGCTTCTTTCTGGAAATCTTCCACCGCTTGAACCATGATGACAGGCTATTTTGTAGTTTATTCTATTCTTGCTTCCTCTAAGTTTTTTCCCTTTTTGTTTTAAATTAATATCAACAACCATAAGATCATCGCTATATGGAATACCTTTTTCTTCACATAATAATGCAATTGGATCAACTCCCACTTTTCTCCATGTTCGCCTTTCGTGATTACCACCAACAACTCCCAAAATTCTTTCTCTAAAAGCATTAAATAATGCATTTACCTGTTGGATAGTTTCATGTGGGTTATCTCTTTGTGAATACACATCACCCAAAGAATTTGCAATAGCATTGTCAATTAAATCACCAAGAAAAATTATTTTTGCATTCTTTTCTTGCTCTAATGCTTTAATTATTTTGTTAAAATCTGAAGTTTCACTTCCTAAATGTAAATCTCCTATTGGCAAAATGTCAATATAATCTGTTTCAAATTCGTATGTTGCTACTTCCAAAATTCCACCTCCAAACATGAACAATAAAAAAAGAACCCCGAAGGGTTCTATTTTTCATTAGTTTTCTTTTGAAATTCTTGCTTTAACTTTGAAATTTCGTTTTTTAATTTTTCGTTTTCACTTATAAGTTCATTTATATACTCGATAATATCTTCTATAAACATATTTATATTCATGAACTTTAATTGTATTTTTTCTTTTTTCGTCATCATACACCTCCTAATTAGATAGTAGCTATTTTTTTTACACCATTTGATGTTTTAACATATAAATATCCATTATATTCTGCAATTGTTCCTACAGGACAAGTATTTAAATCACCAGTGTCCATGCGTCCAACTTTTATAGGGAAATAACTACTTAAATAAGGATTTTCTGCAGACTGATAAATAGCTAATAAATCATAATAATTTGCTCCATACCATGTATATCCATGAATAACAAAATCAAGTGATTTAAACTGTAAAAAATACCAACTTGCAGATATACCCATATAATCTGGATTGGATATAAACCTTATGCTTCTATTTTTTCCAGCATGATAAAAATATAAACTAGCACCTTTACCTCCGATTGCACCATCATATATTTCCCACCCACTATCTTCAAATATTATTTCTCCATATTCTGAACTTAATCTTAATGTTGCTCCTTTTATTTCGATATTTGAGCCATCATACTTAAAGTATTTCGAATCATCAGAACCTGAATATCCTAATTGTAATGTTCCATTTGTTAAGTCAAGTTTTGTTTCTCCTGATGAGTTTTGCAACACCCCAGCAGTTAATGTTCCTACATTTGCTGTAAGCGCTGAAAGTTCATTTACGCTTATATGATTTGCATAAACTTTATCTGCTGCTAACAAATCCGCAACTATACTATTTTTTGGAGCATTATCAGGTGTTAGTGTAATTGTAGGCGCAAGGTTTACTTCATCATAACCCACTGGCGTGATTTGATTAATTTCATCTACAAGAGAGTTAGTGAAATAAGCAATTGCTCCAGGAGGAACGCTAAAAGCAGGTTGCATAATTAATTTATCTGCGGTTATAGTTCCAGCTGCTATTCTCTCTGCATCTAAATATCCTGTTTTTATTTTACTTGCGTCTATACTTGCTATTTTAGCGTCATCTACAGCCAAATCTGCTATTTTCGCATTTGTTATTGCTGCATCTTTTATTTTAGCTTCTGCAATACTTGCATCTTTTATATGTGCTTCTTGAATTACACCTGTTGTAATATTTGCAGCATTAGTTATTATTTCATTTGTTCCAACCTTATCTGCAGTAATTGCACTAGCTGCGATTTTATCCGCTGTTATCGCACCTGTTGCTATTTCATTTGCTGTCACTGCTCCTGCTGAAATTTTTTCTGTTGTTATTGCTCCCGTTGCTATTTCATTAGCAGTAATTGCATTTGCTGCTATTTTATCAGTTGTAACTGCGTTTGCATCTAGTTTATCAGTTGTTATTGCATTACTTGCAATTTTATCTGCAGTTATAGCTCCAGCACTTATTTTATCCGAAGTAATTGCGTCTGTTTGAATATGGATCGCTGATATTGAATTAGCGGCTATCTCATTTGCAGTTACTGCACCTGTTGCTATCTTTTCTGTAGTAATTGCTCCTGCAATTATTTTATCTGAAGATATGGAATTAGCTTTTAATTTGGGTGTGGATATAGAATCATCTGCAATTTTGGTTTCTGTTATTGTTCCATTTGGGATATTATCTTCTACTACCTGTATTATGCTGTCAAGATTAACATAATCATATCCCACAGGTTTTAGATTATTAATTTCGTCAAGTAAAGAATTAGTCCAATAAGCTATAGCTCCTGCTGGTAAAGCTAATGCTTTATAACTCAATTTATCATTTAAATCAGGTATTACATTATTATTTAAATTATCTATTTCGTTCTGATTATTTGTTATATCAGTTTGTAAGTTCGGTATTGTTGTATTATTTAGAGTATTTATATCGGCTTGATTTTGTGCTATATTAGCTTCTGCATCATTTAAACGCTGACTTTCTAAATCTTCATCATAAACTTTTGCGGTTGTTGCTGAAACACTTGCGCTCCAATTACTTATATTGCCACTTTCATCGATAGCTCTGATTCTGAAATAATATGTTGTATTTGTATTTCCCGCATATGTGAATTGTGTTGCTGAAACTTTTATTGTTATTACGTTTTGTGTAAATTCGCTATCAGTTGCTACTTGTAATTCATATTCTTTGAAATCTTCTTCTGAGTTTGCATTCCATGAAACCTGTATTTTTTGAAATAATCCTGTGGCAGTTAATCCTGTTGGAACTGCAGGAGGAGTTTCATCTTTTGCACTTGTTATATTTTTTACTGAACTCCAGTTTGATTTCTTCCCCTCTGCATCTAAAGCTCGAACTTTTGCATATATTGTTTTATTTCCAGTTACTTCGATTTTTATTAGAGTATCCGAAATAATTTGGTTATCCCAATGAATTCCATCATATCCCCATGCAAATTCATAACCTATTAAATCACTTTCTGTGTTTGCATCCCAGGATGCTTTTATAAAACTTAATCCGTTCTCGTTTATTGTTGTTAATGATAGATTTAATGGAGTTGCAGGAGCTTTTCCGTCTAAATAGCTTGTTCTATTATCAACCTCATCAGTTTGTGTTTGAAGTGCTTGTACTTGCCCTTGTATTTCTTCGATTTGTGTTTGTTCAGGAGGTTTTACTACTGCATCCGACTTTATAGATTTGGTTATTATTTTATTATTAATATCAAAAGCTATATTTTTCCATTCTGTTATATCGATTACTGTTTCAAACTTTGATGGAGTAAGTTTATGATTAACTTTGTTGATAATGAATATACCATTTGCTATTCCTTTTGGCGCAAGAGAAACATCTATCAAATTTCCAGCGTAAATATCTGGATAAAATTCATTCATTCTAAGATTAAAGTGTATTTCTTTTTCTGAATTACTTTGCGCAACATCGGCAATATTTGAAAGCATACTTTGATTTGAATAATAAGATTTGATTTTTAATTCTGAATCAGGTTCATTAGTTGTATTTGGAAGCACAACATTGTCTAAACTTATTTTCTTTATAGGTCTTCCTTTAAATCCAACATAATCAATTCTATAATCAACACTACTTGAAAGATTTGTAATTTTTAAAACTAGTTTTTCCGGATATGCTGTTAATTCATCAACCCTTATTAATCCGTTGTCATCTCCTTGCTGAAAACTTCCTTTATCTTCAACTATAGTATCTCCTTCATATACTGTTAAAGTTACATATGTATCAAAATCTTTTCCATAGTCACTTGTGTATTCGAGTTCAAATGTAGCCTGTTTTCCAGCTGAAATTATTGCATTATCTCCCTGGAGTTTCGTATCTATAAGTAATTCTGTGTTTGTAGCTCCAATTTCATACCCTTCACTCTCAACAACAATTCTATTATATTTTTTATCTTTAGTTAATTCATAATTTGCAAAATTATTTTCATCAATATTTAGGGCTGTAGCTGGTTCGGTAAAGTTTTCAATTCGAGTTCTATACTTTACTTTCCCTTCCGGACTTACTGATAATCTTCCCTGTGTTGCATTCACTATTTCTTGAATAACCTGCCAATAAGTTTTATCTTGCCCTGCAATAAATACATCAAATGTCGTTGTTAATGATTGAAAATCGTGATAACTGCTATCTATTCCTGCTCTTGTTAATAAGTCTGCTATTATTTCATTTGGTTTCATTGCGGTGTATAATAACGGATATTCTAATTTCTTTTGAGAAGTTATCCATAATAAATCTTTTATTGCTATTTCTGCTTTTTTGTGTTTTTCTGCTATTCCTTGTTGTAATTTCCAGCCATAAAAAATAGGAACATCAATATGAGATGTTCCATTATCAACTCTAACAAGAATTTTAACTTCCCATATTTTATTTAAATAATTATCATTAACAGTTCCATTTATCTTTCCATTTACAGGATCGAAAGTATCATTATATTGCGTTGGAGTGAATTCATTGTTTAAGTTAGCTACTGTGATTTTTGCTTCATCAAATGCAGGTTTGGAAAGAAGTTGAATTCTATTTGTTGTTGTAATTTTTTGAACATAATTACTCAAATCATACCAATTTTGCCCATCTATTTTTGCATAAAATAATATCTTTTTATATCTCGTTGGATCTCTAATATATTGCAAATAACTTTGATCTATGCTCAAAGGCTCGAACATTATTTTCACCTCTCTTAGAAAAAAACATTAGCGGGCTTCAAATAGCCCGCTACTCAGATTAAACCATTTTGACTTTTCTGCATATAACAAAGAGTATTTCTTTTTAATTCTGGTTTGAAGTTTTGTACTTCGATCATTTTCAATTTTTTTAAAAAGTTAGAAATGATTTTTACTATAGTTATTAATTTAAGATACGAATTCTAAAAAAAGAATCCTATCACACTCCCAATTTTAAATATAACATTAATTATTTTATAAATCTTACCAGCATTATCTACCTTTTTTATTTTAAAATTAAGCTAATCCTCAATAGGATCATTTATTTCTAAGGTTAATTCGATAAGTGGCATTTTTTTACTTAGGAAATGTGATTTGAAAAGATGGTACTAAATCTAAATCAAAATCCAAAAAAACTACTTCATGATTTAAACCTCCTTAATATATATTTGCCAATAAGGCATAGATATTATATCATATTGTGTCACATATAAATTAACAAATTTAATTGTATTAAACAATAGGCATTTTTGCCGGAATTGCAAATGGTTTCTTAGCGTTGTAAAGTTCTTGAATGAATTCGTCTGTCCATATGTTTGGATCGTATGCTGCGATAAGAAGGTTGCTAATTTTTCCATTTCCTGAAATTCGCGTTTCTGGGTAAAAACAACTTCCAATCCTAATTTTATTAAAATTTAAAAAGCGTAATTCATTATCGCTTGCTAAAAAAGAACTTAAATCATCGATATCAAATTCACCTGTTTTTTTATTATATTTATAAATTTTAAATAAATCACTATTTAAATCATATATTATAGTATAAAAAATCCAATCTTCATCTGTATATGAAAAAATACCTATAGTATATTTTGATCTATTTTCTGATGTTCCAACTCTCATATCTGTGTTCCAACCATGAAAAATGTTTATAACTTTATCTATTCCGCCGTCTTCTCTATTACCTTGTAATCCTAAGATAGTTTTATCTTGTGAATAGCCATATATTGTTTTGTGCCAAAAGCTTATAACAAAACTATTACCAAAGTTTATAGGAATTTCTAGTAACCCAGCTGTTCTTGTTCCATTCACAAACGATGTTGTAAAGCTTTTATCTTCTGCTTGAACATGTCTTAAATAGACTTTTCCTGTCGAACCTGAAGGATAAAAATAAAATCTCCAGGTATAAACTGTTATTGATAAATTTGGTTTAACAGGAAATTCTTTAACTCCTGAACTTCTATGCCAATTACCATCTTTTATTGTTCCGTATATACCACTTCCATAGTTATAAGAGCCATCAGACCATTTAATATAAAATTCTGAGTAAATATAGCCTGATGTTCCAGGATCAATTTTATATTCATATGATAGTGCGAGTTCATGCGAATTATTACCAGTATTATCAGTATTTAAAATATCCAGATTTTTAAAAGAAAAACCTACAAAATAATAAACACCTTCACTAGCTTCCCATATAAATTCAGAATCATTAACTCCATCATAATATGTTAATAAATTCTCCGTACCTTCTTCCACTGCAAAACTTTTTACACCTTCAAAGGGAATATCGTCATCTCTGAGTGTTACACAAAGACTGCCATCATCGTTATAAATGAGGTTGTAAGGTGTTTTTATCAAAGCCATGATTTATCACTCTCCAATGTTTATTTCTTTTGGTATTTTAGTATTAGCTAAGGCGAGGTTTTGCATTATTTCATCTTTTTTAGCTGCATACATTGTTTTTAAAACTTCTGGAATAACATTTTTCATGAACAAATCAAATTCACTTTCAAAAACAAATTGTTCATATTCATACATTGTTTGAGTTTGCATTACTTCATTCCCTTGTTCATCAATTATTGGCATTTCTTCCCGAACTTCTTGAATATTGTAATTGAAAGCATATTTCACTCTTGTTTTTGATTTTCTAATATCATCAGTAACGCTAATTATTTGAATTTCAGAAGGTTTTACTGAACTTCTAACCATTATTTCACCTCCGTATAAAATAAAAAAGAGCCAATTAAGGCTCTTTTTTTGCTAAATCTATTAATAAATTTAATAGTAATTTTTTAAATTCCAACAATTTTATTTTAGCTAAATCAATTGTAATTCTTTTCTTTTCATATATTACTTTCTTTTTATGATTCGTTTTATATTCAATGGGTTTTTCCACATATATTTCTGTTTGATATTTGCCATCAATTATATTACCTATTATTACATTAGTATCATCATTTATTGCTTTTTGATTATTTGGGCCTTTGTTTTGTATTCTATCTTCAAAATGTGCAATAGAATTTCTAACATATCTTAAATTAGGAAAGATTTTATTAATTCTCTTAAAAAAAAGTTTTATATTCTTTTTTTTGTTAGTATACTTTTTCATTTCGCTTACTATTTTCACGCACATGTCTAATTTAATAAAATAATTCTCTGCATAATAAAAAGGTATAGAATATTGAAATAAATAATAATATTCAGGTTCATTAATTTTTTCTTTTACAAGCCAATACATTTCCAATGAATAAGCAGCTTGATTATACTGAGTAACTAGTGTTGAAATAAGATTCGTTAATTCAAAGTTACTATAAATTAGAAAAGAAATACCTTCATTATTAATATACAATTCTTCCATAAAATCCCCCCTTGAGATAATTATACCTCAAAAGAGGGGATTTTTTTATGCAAATTTCAAAGTTCCACTATCAAACAAATCTTGTACTGTTTTAGCTAACCAATCTTTAAATGCTGTTTCTGAATCAAATATAAAACTGTCATTTGCATTAACAATAATTGTATTATTTATAATTTCTGGACCCGAACGTTGCACTGTACTTGTATATTGACTTTGATAGGAATTTTCTACATTTTGTTCAACGTTCATATCAATTTCTGAAACTTTTTCATTAGCTTCTCTTACAATTTGACCAAAACTTTTTACAGCTCTTTTTCCTATGTCTACAACTCCAAAGGTTAATCCTTTAACTACATCTGAAACAATATTGTACAACAAATTAAAAGCACTTCCAATCATCCCAAATATTATATAAAATCCTCTTCCTAATGGAACAATAACTGAGTTATAAATCCAAGTTAAAACTGCTCCAATTGCTTGTAATCCAGCGAATAATGGATCGAGTAACGGTATTAATAATGTTCCTAACATTTGTCCAAGTGCTTTTAGTATATTCACGAATGGTTGTAAAGCACTATTTATTAAGGGTCCTACTACTGTCATTAAACTTTCTACAATAGTTGTTATTGGATTTAAAATAGCTACTACATTGCTAAGACTCATAATTGCTTGAATAACTGGTCCAAATATATCTCCGAGTAATCCTGTTATACCACCAAAAACGTTTTTTAAACCGTCTAATATTGGACCATAAATCGGATCTAAACTTATTTGTGATCCTAATTCTCCCATTGCATTTCCAAAACTTGAAAGGCCTCCGCTAATAGCGTTTCCAGCTGATTTGGCATTACTTTTAATCCAATTTGATATATTTTGTGCCCATGATGTTTTCATAATTCCATCAGCAACTAAAGTTCCCACATTTCTTATGCTTCCTGTTAATATATCAAATCCACCTGAAAAAATCTTTCCTAAACTTCCTAATTGATCTTTTTGAAAATTGTAGTATGTTTTTATTTCTTTGTTATCATTTAATTTAAGTATTATTTTGCCAATTAATTCTCTAAAAGGATTAAGGTTTTCTTCTGCTATTTCTCTTAAATTTCCCATTCCTAAGTTATTTTTGTTGTTATTTTTAGTTGTATTTGTATTTTCATTTAATGCATTTATTTGTTTTTTAAGTGTATCTTCTAATTTACCAATTTGTTTGTCCATATCTTTATTCATTTTAATCAAACTTACTATTGAATCTACAAGTTTTTCATATCCTTCAGTATCTTCAGAGTGTTTTGCTGTTGTTTCTAAAATAACTTTTAATTGTTTAGGTAAAATATCTTTGAATTTTGATAAATAACTTAAATTCTGTTCCACATAACCTTCTGCAAATCCTGGAAGTTTTAACGTATCGTTATTTATTGCTATAAGTAAATCTCGATATTTTCTTGCACTTTTTGCATTAATTATAGCTTCACCTTTACTTATTCTTGCTAAGATACTGTCACTTGTTTCTGTGCCAGGACCATATACAAAACCGTTTCTGTCAAGTATAGCTCCTGTGGCGAATTTTGGAATATGACCAACAGACATAAAAGGTTGTTCAGTATCTGATAAATGAATAGCTGTTCTATCAGCAACAAATGTTGCTTTTTCTTTAATTGAAGGTGTATATTTTTCTGTCTTCTTGGTTATCCAACCAAATAAATTATTTATAATTTCCTTAACGGTAGTGCTAAATGCATCAGCAAAAGCAAAACCGACTGAAAGTCCCAACATTCTAAAATCATTTATTAATGAAGGTTCTTCTTTTGATAAATCCAACATATTTTTAAGAATTCCACCCCGTATTGAATTTGGTTCATTCATCAGAATATCAATAAGATGTTGTGTATATTCTCTACCTGTTTTGTCTGCTATATCTTTTATCGACATTTCACCTTGTAAAATTTTTTGTAAATTTTGCATATCTTTTCTGACACCAGAAGATAGAAAGTTCATTGCTCCAACTGTAAATCCAACAGCTATACTTAATACCCAACCTTGTTTTAATAAATACTTTGCACCTAAACTTGTAGAAAGACCTGTTATTATAGAGTTAATTGTTTGTTGGTTATCTGTAGCTTCTTGCCATTTTACATATACAATCACTTCTTTTAACCCATTAATAATTGGAACAATTGTTAAGTTATACGTATCAAGAAATGTATTTAAATCCCATTTTAAGGTTGCCCATACGCCTTTGCTTAAGACAGTTATACTATTTAAAATACCCTTTGTTTCGTCACTCATATTCATTTTTAGTGTTCCAATATTTTCATTTAAACTGTTTTTTAAATCATCTATTATATCTTTTAGAGAATTGTTTTTTATGTAATCCCAAGCATCTCCACTTGTTTTTAATCCCCATTCTATAAATTGATTTCCTTTATTCCACAAATATTTAAAAGCGTTTTGAATATAAGGTTCTATCTCTTTCCATGTATTTTTTAACCACTCCCACGCTTTTCCGGTTATTTCAAAACTCCATTTTAGAAATTGTTCTCCTTTATTCCATAACCAAGAAAAAGCTTTTTTTATATATTCGCTTATTGTATCCCAATTATTTATTAACCAATTCCACCCAGAACCTAAAATATCAAAAGTCCATTTAATAAGTTGTTCTCCTGCTTTTATTATTAAATCAAAAGCATTTTTTATATATGGCTCTATTTTTTCCCAGTTGTTTTTCATCCAATCCCAAGCATTTCCAAGAATATTCCATGTCCATTGCACAACTTTATTTTGATTTTCATTAAACCATTTTTTCATAGCGTTGAAAATAGGTTCTATTTTTCCCCACACTTCTTTTGTTTTATCTCTTATTCCATCCCAATTTAATGTCCATGCTCCAGCTAATAATGCAACTCCAACTAATAGCCATGTTATAGGACTCATTATTAATGCTATTATTTTTGGAATCATTAATAATCCTATAGTAGCAGATAAAATTTTTACGATTGTAGAAGTGTAAGATGCAACAAATTCTTTGTTTTTAGAAATCCATTCTCCAATACCAGAAACTATTTTTTGAGTTTTATCAATTATATTCTTTATATTTTTGGCCAATGAACTTCCGAATATTCTAGCAACATTTATTGTACTTTCTTTAAGTTTATCCCATGAAGCTGATAATGTATTTAATTGCTCGTCAAGTTTTGATTCAAAATCCACATTACCAACATCTTCCAACGTTGCTTTATAATCTTCAAAATTATTTATTATTGCTAAAATCATTTCCTGTGCTGTATCAGAAACACCAAGAGAATTTAAAATTGCATTCGTTTCTGACGTTGATTTTCCAGCAGTCAATTTATATAATTGTTCCATTACTTTATTCAATCCCAAAAATTTTCCTTGAGCATCATAAATTTTAATTCCAAGCTTTTCAAAGGCATCTGATTTTTGTTGTAAATCTTGATATAAGTTTTGCAACCTATTAGCAGTTTGATCTGCCTGACCACCAAATACCTGTGTTCCAAAACTTAAAGTAAGTAATGCATTTTTGAAGCTATCTCCAAAACTTTTAGCAATAGGCAAAACTTCACCAATATTCGAAGCTAAATCCTGCATGGTTAATCTACCTTTTTGAACACCTGCAAACATTAATTTTTGAACTTCATCTGCATTCTTTATTTCATCACCATAAGAACGCAATACAGTCAATGTCGCACTGACTGCAGTAGGAATATCAGAGACACCAACGACTGCACCTTTTATTGAGCTCTCCAATATTTGCATAGCTTCTGCACCATCATATCCGGCAGATACAATATCATATAATGCATCAGCAAGATCAGTTGCAGATTTTCCGTATTTAGAAGATAGATTTAATAATCCCCTTTCCATTTCTTTAAATGTCATCTTTGACATCGTTCTTACATTAGATATTTTTCTTTCCAATTCTATAAAAGTTTTTGTCGCTCCACCTGCAGCAGCAGAAATTGCGCTTAATGCAATAGTAGCTGCTTTTTTTGCTTGTTCTGCAGTTTGTTTAATTCTTTCAAATCCCTTAGCTACATTGTTTATTTGAGGACTTGCTTTATCTATTGCACTTAATATTATCGCAAGGTTCGCTGTATTATTTAACATGATGTCACCACCTTAAGTTGCGTTATTCTGCTCTTTTAAAACTTCTTTTAATCCATTTTGTGCCATGGTGATTATTTTCATTTTTTCCCATTCCTGATCCTCTATACCAGCTGTTTTTGGTAAATGAATTATATTTCCTCTATGATCAAAATAATATGGTATTTCAAAGATAAGATCATCTAAATATTCCCAAAAATTCTCGCCGTGCTTTATAACCTTTGCTCCTTTAAATCTAAGATAAAAAATCTTAGTTATGATTTTTTCTTCTTTTAGAACGTTTTTATCAAACCTTTCTATTTCTCTACCAATATCTCGAATTATAAAACTCATATATCTATACTTAATTTTTTTTATTGTTTTCTCTGTTATTTTTTGATTAATAGACCAATCTAGTATATAACTTTGCAATAATTTAGTATATTTTTGTGTCTCAAAAAATCTTTTTTCTTTTATACTCAATTCTTTTGGATCTTTTGTTTCTATCCAGTCATTATCGAATTCATACAACATAAGAAAAAGCCTCCTTTCAGCGGAGGCTTAATCCATACATTTCCTGTAGTTTTACCCATAATCTGTTTATAATATTATTATCAAGTTTCTTGAGGTTTTCAACTGTAACTGGAACTTGTTCACTCCAACCTTTTATAACTTTTACTAGTACGTTCAAAGGAACTTGCACAGAATTTTCTACATTCATTTTGTAGCTCCCATCAGCATTAACTACCAAATCTTTTGGTGTAACTGCTTTCTTAATTTCTTCACCTAATTCAAAACTTAATTCTTCTAATACTTCAATGTAATCCTGTGTTTCTTTTTCAACTATTCTACCTTCTTCAAAATGGATTTTCACAGTTTTTTCACTTGCAAATAATCCCATAACCTCTACCTCCAATCTTAATATGTTCCAGTTGTATTTTGATAATCAGAAACTTCAATTACATCACCAGTATCAGGAATTAAAGCTGTAAAGTTTGCTTTGAACATTATTTTTTCTGCTCCTCCAATATCGTGTGTCATTTCTGAGAAATTGATTCTTGGAAGATATATTGTTAATTTTTCTCCTGTTGCTTTTTCTAATTTAATACCTATTGCTCCGTCCTGGAAGTTTTTAAATTTACTGTATTCACCACTAACAACAGAAGCATCAAAGATAATATCTAAACTTCCTGTTATTTCTAAATTACCTGCTTCTAATGTTTTTCTTTTCCCTGTTCCATCAAGTCTGTAATCGTCTGCATCTAAGTTATTACCTATATTTAGCTCAATACTTGAATAAAGATCGGTTGTTGTTTGAAAATCATCTGTGTATAGAGTTAATTCTTTAAAGAAAAATGGTTGATCATCTACATCAACTATTGTTCCTTCTGTTCCAGCTCCTACTACTTCCTCTTTACCTACTAAATCTAAACTGATTGAAGGTATTGAACCAACTGCTCCTGAGAATTTTAATGAATTTACTTTCATTCCTAAATATTTCATTTTTTGTCCTGAATGATCCACTTGAACTGTTGCAGAAGGTATATCTGAATTTAAATCAATAGGTGTAATTTTCGTATATTCATCACCACTATCAGCTGTTCCGTCAGGATCCACTAATGCTGCTTTACCTAAGGCAAGGTAAAATGCCAATCCTGCAGATGTTGGATAAGCTTCTAATTCAAGAGAGCCTTCTGCACCTTCTTTCGTAGGAGCAAGTGATTTTGTTCCTCTAATTCCAAGCAATGCCTCGGATTTTGCTGTTTCAATTTTGTGATTCAAACTTTCTGATTTGAAAGGCAACTTATATTTCAACGTTGCTTCAGTTGCGAACGAACTCTCTATTCCTAACAATACGCTACTTTTTGCACCTGTATAACTCATATATTATTCACCTCACTTGTTTTTATTCTGAACATAACAAAAAGATGTTCATCATCAGAACTAAATTCTGTATTCAATAACTGATAATTCTGCTTAAAATATTTTTCCAGAACTTCTACAATATCATATTTTTCTTGAAAAAACAATTCCGAATCTTCGCCTCTACTCATTGAAAACACACACACTATATCAACATTTACATTAATTTCATATCTCAATGAAGTCATTTGCTGATGAATAGATGAATCTAAAAAAATTGAAGCTGAAGATAAATAATCATCGGCTTTCAAAGCTCCAATACCTACTTTTTGAAAAACATTTTTGTTATTATATGTCATTCCTTTTAAATCTGATTTTATTGAATTTAATAAATCATTATACATCTTCCATCATTCCTTTTTTAAAGATTGTCAAAATCTTCTCTTTATTATCTTTCAATGTTCTTGCAAAGAAATATTTCCCTTTTGTTCCTGGATGTCTTACATGTTTAGCTACTGCCCAGTATTTTTTATCTCCCATATATCCTTGTGGTTTAGGTTTTGGCCCAATATACCAACTTAAAGCTTTTTTCCTTTTTGGGAAAATATCGTGTGCTTTAGTTCCATATTCTAAAAATATTGCATGTATTTGGTCAGTATAAACCTTTCCATGTTCTGTAGAAACTTCTGTAAAAACTTTATTTTTTATCTTAGATGAGTTTAACTCTTTATCATACAAGAGTTTTAAATAATTAGCTAATAAAGATGTTGCAATGCCAAAGGCCTTCCTTCTTCCAGAAGGCCCTAAATTTTTTCCTAATTGTTTTAGTCTTTTATTTAATTTCTTATCACCTACAATTTCAATCTTCATAACTCATCTCTCCAATAACCAAATCCCACTCATATTCTCTTGTAATCCTTTCAATTTCACGTATCAATGAAGTTTTTGAATAACTCTCCTGATAATCACCTCTCGTTGTTGTTTTTGCCGAATCCCAATCCCTAAGCAGTTGTCTCAAAGCATCTCTAACCGCAAGCATTAAAGATATTTTGTTTTCTGCAGTGTATAAATCATCTTTATTTAATCCATGATCACTAAGCCATGCTTCTAATTCTGAATCAGAGAAAACCTTCCCATTTGAATCCCTTAATTCAATTCTTATTCTCTCCAGATTTGTCATTATTATCAGCTTCTTTCTTTGAAGTCTTTACAGCTTCTATAACTTTTCTTTTAATCAAATCTCCAACTGGATAATTTTTATCTAATTCCACAATTTCGCCTTTTTTCCAAACTTTTCCATCTAAAGTCAATGGAATTAATACCTTATATTTCATTTTTCTAACCTCCAATTTTTAATTTTGTAAACAATAAAAAAATCCGCCCATCAGAGCGGATTATATTAAATAACTGTAGCACTTACTGTATAATCAGCATATGGCATAGAAGGAATTTGAGCAGCTGCAGCTTTTGTCCATAATGTAACTGGTTCTGTTGATTCCCATTGTACAACTGTTATACCTTTAAGTTCTTTTTTCTTCTTACCTGCATCTTCTAATAATGCTTCGGCTGTTGGACCAACGAGTGTATCTCCTGCTACTCCATTTCCAGGAAGCAATACGAATTTATCTTCATCAAAGAATCTTACTGTATTTCCACTCAAATCTCGTGCTTGTAAATCGTAGTGAGTTAATGCTGGTAATCCTTTTGAAGTAAAGTAAGAGTTCAATGTTCTTAAATCAAGCAATCTGTCTGAATTTACACCAAATATTGCTTTCCTTAAATTTACGTTTCTCAATAAGTAATTTACAACTTTTAAAGAGGTTACAGCTTTTGTTGGTTGAGGTCCTCCTTTTTCAATGACCATTGATACCCATGTGTAAATATCATTTTCTGGATCTGAATTTGTGGTATCGCTCCAAAGAGTTGCAACAGTTGGTTTGTTTTCAGAAGGCATGAGATAATCTATTGAGTATTGAAAACCATCATTTGTAAAATCAAGTTGTCCTTTACATAATGCTTGCATTCTTAAATATTCAATTTTGTTTTCAACACTATCAAATACAGCAGTTACGTCATCAAAAATCTTTCTTATTGTACTTTCTGGAATGTCATATCCTCTTTTTTGGAATTTTTTTAATTTAATATACTCTTCTTCATCAAGACTTCTTTTAATTTTTATAACTGGAATTTTTCCTGAAACTGTTGATACTCCATCTCTTCCCATAATAGCAGCTTCAGCACCAAATGGTTGAACTCTGGCCATTACCGGAAGATTATTTGCACCTTTAACCCATTCAAAAGATAATGTATCAATCTTTTTTCTTGGGAAAATGGCATCACCTAAGAATTTTCTGTCAGGTCTATTCAACATGTAATTTAAAAATGTTTTTGAATCCAAAAGATTTGTAATAGTTTTCATGCTATATCACGCTCCTTATATAAAGATAATATGTGATAATTGTGTTTTTGCTGTGGCATCAATACCTGTAAGTTTTGATTCTTGAACAACACCGTGAATTACGTAATTGGCCATTTCATCTTCTTTAGTCACATCTACATCATGTACTAAAATACCAACTGCTGTTTGTCTTCCATCACTTGCAGTAGAATCATATGGTCCAAATTTTCCACTTGCAGTTATTTTTCCTAAGACTGTTCCAGCTTTTAAGATTTTATCTCCATCTGAATCGGCAGTTACTGTTGAAGAATCAATTACACAACCTAACATTACAAAATGATCACTTACCAAAAATGCTACACTACCTGCATAATCTTTTTGATTAAGCATTTAAATCACTCTCCTTTCTTATTTCCAAAAATCTTCTATTTTAGGCGCTCCTGTTTTATCAACACTTAAAATACTTTCTATTTCAGATTCTAAATGTTCCATGCTGTCTGTTCCAGTTCCTTTAAATCCTTTGCCTTTTTTTAAATCTTCTATTTTAGCTTGAGTCAATTTTTCAATTACAGTTTTAAGTGTTTTTATATTCTTTTCTGTAGTTTTCACGTCATCTTTCATAACTATTGGCATTAGCGAATCTGCATACTCTGCAAATCCTTCTTTCATTAATAATTTTTCAGTTTGATAGATTAAATCTTTTTTGGCCAATTCTGCTTTCAACTTTTCGATTTCACTCATAGGATTAGTTTCATCATTTTCATCATTTTTGCCGGGTTCAGTTTCAGTTTTTTTGTTCGATTTTAATTCCTCAATAATCTTAGTTAATTCAGAAATCTGTGTTTTCAACGCTTCAATTTCTGTATTTTTTTCTGGTTCTTGTGTAGGTTCATTGTTTTGTCCATTTTCGTTTGTGGGATTATTCTGTGGTTCTGTTCCATTTTCACCTCCTTCACCATTTTCTGCAAACAACTGCAAATCAAAGTTAAAATCTAAATCTTTACCTTTCACTATTTCACCTCCATGATATTTTGGCAATAAAAAAAGGAGCCTAAAAGGCTCCAATTAATTTTGTGTATCAATAAAAAAACCGCTCATATGAGCGGCTTAAGTTATATTCTTTCTAAATATTTTAGTTCTTTTTTATCCATATCAGAAAGACCTGATAGTATTCTAATTATATTTTTACGTTCTTTTTTTAGAATTTGATCCGTTTCTTCAATTATTTTTGTAACCTCTTTTTTTATACGAGGATCAGTTACTTTCTTTAATTTTTTTATTGCCATTTCACGAAAATATGCTGCATCTTCAGCATAATATGGATCATCTTCATAATCTGTTATTGCTGAATTATACCTATATGCATATACTAAAGCATCTATTTTCTTTGCCATAGTAACACCCACTTTTTTAATTTCTTTTTTAAAGATTTATCTTCTTTAGGAAATGCTGATTTTATATTTCCAAATAAAACATTTACTATTACAACAAAATTTTTTGAATCAGGCACATCATCAATATATTTGGATATTTCATTTTCAGAATAAATTTTTACTATATTAAGTACAGAAACAGGACCTTCTTTAAACTGTTCACTATTGATTATACCATATATATCTCCAGATTTCAATGTATCTTTAACCATATCATTATAACTTGATTTACTTTTAAAATTATACTTATCTTTGTATTTGCGTTTTACATAATGAAAAGTAAGTAAATCAACTTCTTTACCAATCTCAAACTCTGGATTTTCAACGTCTATTATCTTTTTAAAACTTTTATCCCAATCTACATTGTTCAAATATTTTTCTAAAGATTTTCCTTCTTCTTCAGTTAAACTTTCTCTTTTTTCGATTTTTTTCAATAAAAATTGATTTCGTTGTTTATCTGTCATTTTGTCAAATGAAATTCTATCACTCATATTATCGTCCTTTTTCTTGTTTTTTTTATCAATTATACCATAATCTTCCAGAACTTTTTCATCAAAAATTTCAGTTTCAAAACAATTGCACCATGGATGATCAGGAACATGAGGATAATATTTTATCGGATATACACCTCTTCCAAGCCCAAAAGCATTTTGTGTCGCGTTCTTTTCACAGTTACAATCATATGCTCCGTATTTATGTTTATGTGAAAGATTCCATTTCATTCCTTTTATCCATTCCTTATCTTCAGCAAGTTTCAATGTAGTTGTTCTATATGCTCTTTCAATTTCAGCTTCTACAAGTCTTCTTGTAAGATAATTTGTCTTTTTTACTGTGTATAAATCTATTATTTCCTCTATTTTTTTATGCGACATCTTCTCAAATTCTTTTTCTAAATACTCCGGAATTTTTATTTTAGGCGATTTTATCTCCTGCAATTCCATCATTGTATCCCAAACAGACTCACCTGCAAGAATATTCTTTTTTAATGAATCAAATATCTTATCTCTTATTTGTTTTGAATGACCCCATAATCTTTTAGAAATAGTTAATCCATCTTGTGCTTGATAAGATATCAAATAATCCATAATATTTTTATTCCATTTTATATGTTCAACTAAATTTTCCATTCCTACTTTAAAATAAATTTCTTTCATGTCTTCAAAAGCCCTGAAACTTGATTCTTCTAAAAGATTTAATGTGGTAGATTTATATCTTTTATAGAACTTATTTATCTCTTTCTTCAAATCTTCTTTTATTTGATTTAAATAAATTGCTCTAATATTTCCCATATCGTCTTTGTATTTTTTTATTCTATTGTTTAAATCATAATAAAGCTCTTTAAATAATTTTGAATATTCGGTTCTATATTTTTCTTCAAGTTCTTTTATCGTTGTATTTAAATAATTCTTTCTTAATTCCAGCATTTTAGATTCAAAGTCTTGTTTTATCATTTTTTCACCAACCTAAAGGACTAGCTTGGTTTTCTTTTTCTAAATTTTTCATTTCCTCTTCCGCATTATTAATAATTCCTTCTTTTTGCAATTTCTCCAATTGCCATTTTTTGCTTAAAAGACCTGAAGCTTTAGTAACTTCATTTATTACATCATCAAAATCACGTGGAGTTATTGGTTCAAATTCTATCTGTGTTTTTATTTTTTGATCAAATATTAACCAACTTATTAATTCGTTTAATTCTTCCAATCCATTTTTTAAAGATCCACGAGCTAAATTAATATGTGAGCTTATTTCTATTAATTTCTTTTCTAAACCAGGCCCAGTGATTTGTCCTCCAGCTTTTAAAATATCCATCAAAACAACTTCAGGGAAAAGTTTTTCAATTGTCTTATTTATTTTATCTTGTTGAACTTGTATTCTCTCAGCCATTGCGCCATTTGATTCAAGAAGGTTTAATCCTTTAGAATCTCTTGGATAATGCAGAAACTTCCTTATTTTTCTTTTATCTTTGCTAACAATTATCTTAGTTTCTTTATTGGCCTGTTGTTTTGCCATAAAAGCTTCGCCTAAATCATCGTAAAGAATTGGATCTGCATGTAAATCAAAAAGAACATCAAGATATGATTCATATAGATTCAATCTATCCTGCAATCGAATTAACCCTATAATCCTATAATTTTCATTATCAATCCTTATAAAAGGAATTCCGTCATATAAATTCGGCTTTCTCTCTTCTTTATCACCTATTTTGGTTATTATTTCATCTTCGGTAAGAATCTTTTTTGTTTGTACTTTTTTTCCATCAATAAAAATCTCACTTTGAATCTCAACTTTTACTATTTCATTTGCCACTTTTTCAATTGAAACTGCGCTTGGATGATGAAGTATTATTTTTGTCCCTGAAATCTTATCAGTTGTATCTTCAAGAACAGCTTCTAAATTGACCTGATTATACAAGAAAAAATGTTTTGCAATTTCATATTTCAAAGTTTGCATATTATTATTTTCCCAAATACTCCAAATTTGATCTACTTTATCTTTTTCACTTCCATCACCAACAAGAGAAAGTTTTTTTTGCATTGTAAGAGCAATTGATATAATAATAAATTTTGGAATGAAATTATATAAAAAATCAACATCCTCTTGTTCATATTCAAATTCATCTTTAAACATCGAATCTAACAATTTAAAATCTATTTTGTCGTGAAATCTCATTCTCACCACTCCATTTCTTCTTCTATATAAGTATTTTCTATAATCTCATCTTCAATACCATATCTAATTGCATCAATAGCATGATTATCCTTATCTTCTGGGATAGGTAAGGCTTCACCATTTTTATTTTCTTTCCACTTATGTACTGTAAATTCATTTATTGTATTCTGACATTTTGGATCTATGATTATTTCTAATTTCTGTAAGAATTTATATCCTGTTTCTAAACTTCCCTTTCCTTTTTTTGCCCCACGTGCATTTACACCGTATTTTCTTAATTCTTGTATAGATTTAGGTTCTGCACTATCACAAGTAACTAATTCACTACCTATTTTTTCTTTGATTAATTTAGCTAATTCTTCATTGTCCAGTCCAGTTGCATATATTTCATCCAGGATAAACAGCCTATTTCTTTTCCTATCAAAACTCATTCTTACAAATGCAGCTGGATCATTAGCAAATCCAAAATCAAGCCCATTAATATATCTATCAAAATTATACTTAGAAGTATCTTCCACCTTCCAGTTTCTGAAAATAACATTGCCTAATATTCCCCAGTTACCTTCAATATAAACGTCTCTATAATACGGATCAGTTTCGCTCTCTATTCTTTCAATATCATCAGCAGTTAAAAATTTATTGTTTCTATATGTAGTTTTTAATATATACAAATCTCTTCCCTTGTTAATGAATTCTTCTTTGTCATCAACCCAACCTTGGAAAAATTCTTTGTAAATCCAGTGTGTTTGATAAATAGGATTAAACATCAAGGTAATTCTTTTCTTTACATCACTTTTACCCCTTAGCCTCTTTGTTAATTGTTTAAACGCATCGTATCTTATTTCAGTAGCTTCTTCGATAATAATATCTGTAATTACTCCTTTAGCTGGTGTAATTGATTTTAGTTTTTCAACATCATCAAGTCCTGCAAATAAAATTTGATTTCCATTAAATGCTGTAATTGTCATTTCTGATTTATTTATTTTGAAGTAATCTGTTAAGTTAAAATTTGCTATTCCTTTAAGGACTTCATTAAATGTAGAATGTCTGTTTGTTCTTGCAACATTTCTAACAATAAGAAAATTTCTATTTGAGGTTAAAACATCCAATATAGTTCTTTGACCTAAAATAAAATAAGACTTTCCAGAGGAAGCCCCACCAAAATATATTTGTGTCCCATAAGTATTTTTGAGGTTTTTGAAATATACATCATTAAATATCTTTTCAGGATGTTTAATCCTCAGAATCATTTATCTCATTCCCATCTATTACTAATTCAAAATTACCAGTGAATTGATGCTTTTGAATGAATTCATTTTCTTTTTCATAATACAATCTCATTGCTGAAACATCGCCTTTTAAAATCTTTTTTAATAATGCTTTATTGACTAAATTTTTACTGCGTTTAAAAAACTCTTCTGATTGTCTATTAAGTTCTTCAATAAATTCTTCTTTTCTGAGCCATTTGTATAAAGTTGACTCATCAATTTGTAGTAAAGACGCTATATCTCTTTTTGTGTAATCTTTTTCAATATCTATCAACATTTCAATTGCTTTTAATTGTTTTTTTGAAAGTCCTTTTTTCTTGACTTTTCTTGACTTATTTTTTCTCATTTCACATCACCTCTCTCATCTCCTCTTTTCAAAATAAAAAGCAGGGGCGCCCGTCAAACCCCTGCATGTCGCGACCTCCTTTCTATTCTGGAATTATGCCAGTCAGAATATTAACCAGCATAATAATTTAAATTAGTATAATTGTAATTAGTAATAAAAAATCCGGCATATAAAATGCCGGAAAAGTGCCGGAAGCTGCCGGATTAATGCCGAAGTGCCGGTATATTTATTTCAAGGAGGGAAGAGCTGGTCAGGATAGCAGGACTCGAACCTGCACCTCCACATCCCAAGTGTGGAATGCTACCATTAACACCATATCCTGATTTGTCACAACACTCTACAAAAATTCTACAGTTGTCACATAGTCACAAATGTTGTCGAACCTGTCGAAATCTGTCGATGTTTGTCGGAATAATAAAAAAAAGAGCCTGTTAAGGCTCCTATAAAATTATTTCTTCATCATGATCAGTATTTATATATTTTTCATCTTCATGTGTAATTTCGCTTAATTTTTTTGCAGATAAATTAGCGTATTTTTTAATAATTTCTTCAACAATTTCTTTTTCTTCATTTGTTAAATATTTTATAGCAGTTTCATCTTTAGAGTTTATCTTGTAAGTTTCATTTAAAAAATCAGATGAAAATTCCACATTAATATCAATTAATTTCTTTTTATTAAGATAATTTAAAAAGATACCTTCATCATTTTTAGCTCCTTTTGGGATAGGACCATAATAATAATGAATAAAACTTAAATTAGCAATTTGTTTTCCGAACCTTACTTTTGCTTCTTTTTCAATAAACCATAACATTTTAAAAAATGCAGTTTTGTATAAATATGTATAACCATATATTTTTCGTAGATAATAAAATATTGCAGAAATCAATCCCTCTAATTTTTCTATTACTAAAGATTCGTGATTAGAAAGTAAAATTTCTTCTAATTTTCTTAATTCAAATTCTTCCTCATATTGTTTTAATATGTTAGATAACTTATTTTTAACCCTTTGGTAGTCAGTGACAGATAAATTATCTTTGTTGTTTTCTAATATATTATTAAATTCTATAGGATCAGCAGCACGTTTAATTAAATCACTATTAGCTTTTGTTGGCAAAGAACCCCTTTCATATCTTTGAATAGTCGCTTCTCCCAAACCTAAAATTAAAGCAAATAAAGTTTGTGAAACTCCATACATTTCTCTAATTTTTTTAATTTCTTCAGGCAAAACTAAATTATGTTTTTTAGCGTATATTTTATAAGCCTTTTTCAAATTTTCATTTTCATAATATGGTTCAAATAGTTCTTCACCGCACTTTTCGCATACAGCGATAGTGCTTTTTATTCTTATCTCATCTTTTTTTATTTTAAATATTTCATCTTTTTCAGTAATAGTATAAGATACTAATTTTCCACACTTTTCGCAATATAACCTTTCTTTTGGTTCGGTTATTTTAAACATAAAACTCACCTCTCAGCCTCATGAAACGAAATAAGAACCATAAAATCATCTGGACTCGTATATTTTATTTTAATATAAATTTTAATTTCTTCGTTTTCAATTGAGGCATATTTAATAAAAATGTACATATCTCCATCATCAAAATCTGAATCCTTTTCTTTATCTTTATATACAAAATCTTCAGGAGTTAGTTCATTGTAAAGGAATTCATAAATATCTTCAACAGTCCATCCAAATTTTGCCAGGAATTCCTTGTTCTTAGTTCTACAGATAAATTGTATAGTATTATTTTCTATGGATTTTTTTAATAACATTAAAAACATCTCTATCATGATTTCCTCTCCAATCAAATTATACCATCAATTGATGGTATTTTCAAGTTACAATTTAAATGGGAGAGTTACCTTCCTCAAAGTACACTCTCCCATCATAATAAATTATACTACATTTTGTCCGGAAAAGTCAATGATATACTATATATTGTATTGTAAAATTTTTGTTAAGCTCTTTTGCATCAAATCATAAACCGTACTTTTAGGTAAATTCATTTTTTTAGAAATTTCCCTAATACTCAATGTTTTGTAATGATTTCCATTCTTTTCAAAATCATGATTTATATAAGCATGAAATAACACTATTTTTTCTTTAGTAGTTAAAATATTCATCCACTCATCGATTAATTTTAAAATCACTATAGAATCAACAATTTCTTTTGGGATTCCATTTGTAATTAAAGAATTGAAATCTTTAACTTTTAGTGCTTTAAAAGCTTTTATTTTTTGATATTCATCATTTTTAAAAGCACCTTCAACATGTATTTCTCCATCTTCATCAATATACAAGTGAATTCGTCTTCCCATTAATATTTGCAATGATTTTTTGTATTGTTGAAGTAAATCTATTATTGTTTCTTTATCTATTCTTAAACTCGCAAAAAAAGAAACAACTTCATACATTCAATATCACGCACCTTTATATTATCGCAGGTTTCTTTTTACCTTCTTTCAAAATTTTTGTATCAGCCTTGAATTCCACATGTATAATTACATCGTGAATATTTGAAAGTTGAACTAAATTATCTAATTCATCTGTGAGTATAGGATTTTTTGAATTTAAGACTTTTAATAGCGATTGAGCTTCTTCTAATTCCTCGATATATATTTGTTTCAAATGTCTTGAATTAAAGAAATTATACTTTTTCATGTTTCTCATCCCTTTCTAAATACAAAGATAAATTTGCTAAATTTGTTTTTGCAAAATTCTCAAGTTTAATCCACTTATACAGTTCTACATGTAATTGTCTTATATGTTCTTCAATATTTTCCTTAGCTTCTTCATTTCTTGCATTTCCAATTGAATTTTCATAATTTTTAATCATGGAAATGCATTTCTCTTTTTTTCTTCGAATATTTTCCAATGCTTCAAGATTATATTCATATTCAAGATGTAATTCTTCATTAATCATTATCCCACCCCATTTTTAAAATCTGTAATAATATTTAAAACCTTTTTCTCTACCATACTATCTTTGCTTAAATAAATATAAAATTCTGTTAATCCTTGATCTATTCTTAATATATGAGTTCCTTTTTGTATTCCTTCATCAACTATTTGTTTTACTAAATCTGTATCTGATACATAACCTTGAATATCAAAAGTATATGGTTCATCTATATTATCGATATTTTTATACAAATAAATGATAAATTGTAAGCCAGTTAAAAGATTTTTAATCATTCTATCTTCCCCTTATAAATTAATTCATAAACTGCCAACAAAAGATAATCTCCATGTTTATAATCATCACTATAATTTTCCATTTTGACTTCCAATAATGCATCTCTATCAAAATCATAAATCCAAAAATTTTCATAATACAATGGGAACTCTTCTTGTGCGTCAATTGAATTAAAATCAACTACAGCATAATTTTTAAATAATGTATTTAATATTTCTTCAGGTTCTTCAACTTGTATATCGTCATCATCGAATTTAGGAAATTCTTTTCTAAATTCATCAACATCATAAACTTTATTTATTTTTATATTATGCTTTTTGTAAAGGTTATTAATTTTTATTCGTGCTTTTTCCAAATCATAATAAAAAGCTGTTTCGATTAGTTTTGAATGTAATTCGGTTGCAAAACTTATAAATTTTGGCAATAACATTTTTGAAAAATTCCCTTTTGTTTTAAGCATTTCATTCCCTCCTACTTCTCAAACACAACCAGAGTTTTATTTTCTCCAGTGATGCTTGAATTTGTCTCAATATCAATATTTCTGTCATTTTCAAAAACTACACCCTCCAGGGCATCAATAAGAATCTTAAGTAAATTATTTGGATCAGGATGCCGCCTGTTTTTAAAGTAAAAATACACTTTCATTTTGTAAAAACTCTTATCGTTAGGAAGTCTAGTCCATTTTGCTTTTCTCATTGCTTTAACAGCAAGATAATGAACATACTCTTTAAATTCCCTTGCAGTTGCGGTCATATACATTCCATATCCATTCCCTCGTTTTCTATAAGCGTGATTCACCGAGGGCGGGATCCCTTCGATTTCAATTTTCAACTTCACACTTTCCCCTTCTTAACTTCATATTTTCTGCAAAAAGTTTAGCATTTTCAAGAGATAGTTGTTTAATTCTTTTTTTTAATATTTTATTTTTTTCTGCTAAATCACTATTTGCTTTCTTTTTTCGTAAAATCTCAGCTGTTAATTCTGCTTCTTTAGAAGTTATTAATAAACTTATCCCAAAAACTCCAGCAAATGTTCCACAAAAAAATGAAAGTAATATTCCCCATATCATTTTCACACCCCCATATAATTTGCTGCAGTAAACATCAATTTATCTATCCGATCTTTCTTTATTACCCTATACACTTGTTTTCCCCTATATAATCTAAGAACATAAAAATAATCATCTTTAGATATTTCAATCTTAGTAAATTTTTCAGGTAATTTTTCTAAAATCTGTTCATATTGTCTTTCAAAATTTATTACTCCAATCATTATCTCACCCCCGTAGATCCGAATCCTTTCGTTCCTCTTTCGGTATCTTCTTCAGCCTTGCCGAGTAAGATTTCAGCGTGTAATAATACAGGAACAATTAATATTTGTGCAATTCTATCTCCGGCTTTAATTTTTAATGTTTCTTCTCCTAAATTCAGCATTATTACTCGTACTTCTCCACGATATTCACTATCAATCACTCCACCAGTAACAACAATTCCTTTAGCAGCAAATGATGATCTTTCTTTTATAATTCCAACATGTTTATAAGGTATTTTCATTGTTAATCCTGTAGGAATAATTGCTCTTTGCATAGGTTTAATTTCTATATCAATTTTCGAACGAATATCATATCCAGCATCAGTCCAATGTTTTTTAAAGGGCTTTACCATATTGTTTTCATAATAAAGGCTAAACACAAATCATCCCTCCTCATCTACTGGAAAAAATTGCGGAAAATCATCATCTTTTATTTCCGGAATATCTCCAAAAGGTTCATCAATATTATTTTCAACCTCGTTAATATCTTTAAGGTATTTTTCCTGATACTCATCAGCGGGATCTTTCTTTTTCTCCAAAAATACAATATTGCTACTAACAACATAGGATTTATTATGCCATTGTCCGTTCTCATCTTGCCAATTATCTATTTGTAATTTACCTTCAACCATTATTTGCATTCCTTTTCTCAAGTACTGTTCCACAAACTCAGCGCTTTTGCCAAAAGAAGTAATAGGTATAAAATCTGTTTTGCTTTCTTCCTTCTCTTTTCTATAACTTCTATCTACTGCTAAAGTAAAATTTGAAACTTTTATATCTGTCGTTGTTAATCTTATTTCTGGATTTTTAGTAAGTCGCCCGATTAAAATTATCTTATTAAAACCTGCCATGTTTTCACCTCGCTAACGCAAGATCGAAGAAATGCGAATACTTTCCAAAAAAACCTAATTCAACTATGCCGGTCTCACCTTCTCTTTGTTTGCCAATAATAACTTCAATCCTTTCAGCTTTATTTTCATGTTCATCTTTTTCTTTTACTTTTTTTCTTGCATAATATGCTGGACGATATAAAAACATTACAATATCAGCATCTTGCTCTATTGTTCCAGAATCTCTTAAATCACTTAACATTGGTCGTTTATCTTCTCTGTGCTCAACGTTTCTGGAAAGTTGTGAAAGTAGGAAAATTGGAATGTCTAATTCAAGAGCAAGAAGTTTTAATTGCCTTGTTATTATCCCAAGTTCCTTTACAAGATCTGTAGTCTTAGTCATAAGTTGGAGATAATCAACAAATAGTCCTTGGATTTTATACTCTCTTTTTAATTTTCTTGCTACAGATTTAAGGCTATCAATGGTTAAATTAGTTGTTTTTCCAAGAACAATAGGAACTCTTTTAAGCTGATTTATAATATCTTTAATAATCGTTCTTTCATTCCCGTTTATAAATCCATGAGCAATTTTGTTATATTCAATGTGAGTTGCTGAAGCTAAAATCTTATTTCGTAATTGCTTTTGATTCATTTCTAAGCTGAAAAAGGCGCTAGGATATCCTTTTCTTGCCATATTCGTTGCTATATTGAGAGCAAAAGTTGTTTTACCCATTGCCGGTCTTCCAGCAATAATTATTAACTGCCCACCTTTGAATCCGCCTAAAAATTTATCTAAATCATTTATCCCTGAAGGTATTCCAACAAATTCATTATTCAACCTTCTTTTCTGCATTTCTTCTACTTCATCAAAATATGTTTCCAATGTTTCTTTTAAAGTTTCATATATTCTTTCACCGATAACTTCAATTCCCAAGACTCTTTTTTCTACATATTCCAAAATTTCATACACATTTGCGTTATCTAAAGTCTTTGAAATATTTTCAGCAACATGTTTTAATTGTCTTTTAATACTTTCTTCTTTAAGCTTTTTTATAGCATTTTCGAAATTAAAAAGATCAGGAACACTATCAATAAAATCTTCTAAAGTTTCTGGCGAAAGTTTCAAATCAGCTGATGCAGTAAAGACGTCTATTACTTCACCATTCTCAAGTTTGTTTTTTAAATATTCAAAAACAACACCGAAATTTGTGTTTTCAAAATCATCTTTTGTTAATACAGAAACATCAATAGAATCATCTAAGAACATATACCCGATTATCCATTTTTCTAAATCCTTCATGGTCTATCACCCACTCATTTTCGATTACTGAATCCATAAAATCGATCAATTCTTTATCCGCAAAACTTTCAAACATTAAAGCTCTTTTTAATAGCTTATACTTGTAGATAATTTTTTTATCAATGATTTTTGCGTATTTTGTATGTGAAAGATTGTACCGTTTAAAATGCAAATCTATTAAATCATCTAAAAATTTATAAAAATCCATATAATCATCCTCCATAAGGATATTCAATAAATAAAGTATCTGTATTTTCATTACTTTCAAGACTCTCATTCAAATAAGCATCAAACTTTTCAGAATTAAAAAGAGTAGAAGGTCTTAAATATTGCTTCATTTTAGGATCATTAATCCATTGTTTTACTTTTAAATCTATAACTTTAAAAAAATCTTCTTTTTGATATTTTTCTTTGAGTCTTGCATTAATGTATTTAAGATTTCCTTTTGTAGGTTTAAATTTCTTATTTGCTTTTTCGTTTAAGTAGTCCAAAATCTCAATCGCGACATTATATATATCTGTATCTTTATTATCTTTTATATCTTTATTATCTTTACGGCTTCTGTAATCAGCAAATAAAGCATTTTTTAGAAAGTTGCTGTTGCGTTGCTGTTCGGGTGCCGTTGCGTTGCTGTTGCGTTGCTGTTGCGATGCTGTTATAGGTGCTGTTCTAAGTGGTGTGTCATTTATTAGAACGGCATTTATTTTTATAATCATTTTTTCATATTGGTTTTTTGCCTTTATAAATTCGATTAATCCTGCTTGTTGCAATTTATTTAAATGGTTAAAAAAAGTAGATTTGTGTTTTATATCAACCTGCTCCATCAATACCCATGTCGGCACTGCTAAAGAATCAGGCCAATAGCGGCTATTGTATTCATCTAATATGATGAAGTACAGAGCAGTCTCTATCGGCCCCAGACCTTTAGCTCGGCGGATCATGTGAAATTGATTAATGAGGTCGATATAGGTTAATTCCATATAATCACCTCTTATTCTTTGCCATATTCATTCCAAAACTAAAACTCGAATATTAACTTGTCAAAGAGCTTTTTAAAAAAAGGGGCGGGGGGAGCCCCTAAGGATGTAAACTTAATTCCAGCCCTTCTTCTGCAATATAAACTGTTTTAAAAGTCAGTTCTTCTATTTCTTTTTTAAATCTTTTCGCATCACTGTTATTATCAGAAAGATGAATTAAAATTATTTCTTTAGTTTTGGTCAAATCATTAGCTTTAAAAAATTCTTTTAAATTACTTAATTCAAAATGACTTTTAAAAACTCTTTTTGCAACAACATCTGGTATATATCCTTTTAAAATATTTTCTACAAGAATATTTTTATCGTAATTAGCTTCAATCATTATATGATTCACATTTGGAAATTTATATTCAAGATAAAATGTATCTGTTGCAAATAATAGTGTTCCTAACTCATTATGTTTTATTAAAAATCCAACACTTCCAGGACAATCATGCTTTGTTGAAAAAGGTAATATTTTAAAATTTCCAATATTAAACATTTGTTCAGGAATAATTTTATGAAGTCTATAATGATTTATGTTCAAAGCCTCTATTGTTTCTTTTGTCATATAGCAACTAATTCCAGTTTTCAGAAAATCTGATGTATATTTTGAATGATCACCATGAGAATGTGAAATCAGGCACCCTACAACATTTGATAAATTAAAGTTCAATTCCTTTTTTACTTGTTTGATATTTATTCCAGCTTCGATTATTAATGTTTCATTTTCTCCAATAAGAAGATATCCGTTTCCTTTGCTTGATGATCCTAATATTTTCAATTTCATTAGAATCCAGGATCCTCCGCAAATAATTTTTGATGAACTCTTTTAGTGGCTGAAGTTTGTTCTTGTTTTTTATCTTTAACTTCTTCTTTGATTTCTTCTTGCAACGTTTCATGTTCTTGTGATTCTTCAATAACTAAAACTTTTTTATTTGCATTTTCTTTAATCTCTTGGATTGTTTCAGCTTCAATTTCTTCGAAAACTGGTTCAGGTTCTTGTGAATTTTCGTATTCATTTTCTGTTGTTTTATTGAATGCTTCGATTAATAAATCACTATCATCAGAAGTATTAACGAACATTTTGCAAGCTCTATTAATAACAGTTTTCTTTACCATTTGATCAGTGAAAATTTTGTGTGCGTTAGAATTTCCTTTCATTTTTCCCTGATTCCATGAATCTTTAATTTGATTAATATTCATAATTTCAACATAATTTGGCTGATCATCTTCAGTAACTATAACCGCATATGCACCAAGAATTTTATGTGGATCAATATTTCTAAAATCTTGTTTATGTTTTATTATTTTATAAACTCCTGTTTCTAAATCTATTGTGTATTCAAATTCGTCTCCTTCATAAATTATGTTTGCAAAAACATTTTTAACTCCTTTAAGTCTTTTTATAACTGCTACAGTTCCAAAATAGCTTCTTTGAAGTTGTAATTTATTACCATAAGGAATAAAATAACATTGTTTCTTAGCTGGTGATAATCCTTGAATAACCATATCTAACAAAGAATTTGTAATACTTTCTTTTGTGCATGATTGTAATACAGGTTTTCCATTTTTATCAGTCATGCTTTTTAACATTAACCATGCGCTTTTTAAAGCATTTGCATAACTATAATTTGGCGGAAATTGTATAACGCCTTCTTTTTCCAGTTCTTTTACTCTTTCTAACACTATTTCTGAATAAGATTTTTTAGGTGTAATGTCTTTCTGAACGTTTTCCATTTGTACGCTTTCTGTCATAATCTCACCTCTTCTAACTTTTTATTTTCTACTCTTAATTTCTTATCTTTGGCACTTACAAATAAATTAATTATTTGACTATTAGTTTCTGGTAATTCTACGATCGATTCTCTGTTATCAATAAACACAGGTGCATATACATTAAAATGGTCAGATAAAACGTTTATAATATCAAGACCTACACTAATTTTTGCTGCATTATTTGCATCTTGGAAAGGTACTCCTTCAATAAGCGTTTCACATGTTTCCTCTATTGAACCATTAACCAGAACATTAAAAAGTTTAAATTTTACCTGTTTAAATTTGCTGTTTATCTTTTCTTCAAGCATATCTACTTTTGTTTTTATAAATTCATCACATAAATATTCATATCCTTCTAATTCTGCAATTTGATTTGCTAATTCTCTTTCTTTATTTTGTAATTCTTCTATTCTTTTTTTAGCTTTTTCTTGTTGCTCTTTAAAACTTAATTTATTCTTTAGTTCATCTATTTCTTTTAAAATTTTTCTTTTTTCAACTTTCAATATCTCGATAGTATTTTCATCTGGTTCTTTTACTTCATTTTTTAGTTTCTCAATTTTAGCTTTTAATATTTTCTCTTCTGGTGTTTCTATAATTATGGGCTTAAAATTCTCTATTCTTTCTTCAATTTCTATTTTTTTAGCTATATATGTTTCAAGATCATCTTTGTTGTTATCTAATTCAATTTTCAATTCATTTATTTTCTTATTGATATTTTTGATTTTCTCTTCAAAGTCTTGATTTTTTTGTTCTAATTTTTCAATTTCGTTTTTATTTCTCATCCCAGAATATCTTATATTTTCAAGTATTTTATTTTTATTTGTTTCAAAATTTAATTCCATTTCTTTTATTTTTTCTTCTTTTTGATTTTCAGGAAGCATCTGTCCACACGTTGGACAAACAAATTGTTTTTCATCAATAACAAATTCTTTAGATTTTTCTTCCTGCCATTTTTTCCTGAGTTTTTCATTTTCTATTTGCAATTCTTGTATTTTTTCTTTGTTATATTGAATTTGCTCTTTATAATCTTTTTCCTTTTCCTGAAGCCTCTCTATTTCATTCTCAAAATCTTGAACATTGCTTTGAATGTTTTTGATTTCATATTTGATTCTTCTTAACTGCTCTTCTAATTCTCTTTTGGGTGCTTCTTGATTAAGCTGTTTTTCATATTGTATTTTTTGTAATTCATTTTGTTTTTCATAAATTTTGCTTTTTATTTTAGAATTTTCTTCATATATCTTTGATTCGTCAAGTATTTTATTTTCTATTTCTTCAAGTTGTTTATTGAGTATTTCAATATTTTTTTCTATTTCTTTAAAATCTAAATTATAATCTGCTAAAGACTGGTTTATTTCATCGATCCTTATTGGTATAGTTTTTATTTCATCATTAAGTTTCTTCTTTTTATATGAGATCATCTTTTTGAATTCATCAATTTCTTTATCCTTTAAGAATTCTTCTATTTTAGATAAGCTTCTTTTAGATTTTATTATTTCATCATTCGAAACATCTCCAACAATTTCAAGTAATAATTTTCTTCTTTCAGTCCAATGAAGCTGTTCATTGAAGTAAAGAGGATTCGTAACTAACTTAAATATTTTTTCATCTATTATTTCATTGATTCTTTGCTGATATTCTGATTTTTTCACTGGAATATCATCTATAAAAAAATCAGTTACATGACCTGTTAGTTGTTTTGTTGATTCTCCCCTTCGTTTAGTCCATTTTTCTTTATAAATTTTTTTAAAAGACGTTTCTTTTCCATCAATCTCTATGATTGCTTCGACACTGTGTTCTAATCCATGAATGACATTTCCATTTTTATCAAGTGTTTTGATTTCAAATTGAGTTCGGTTAGTAGAGTCTTTATCAAACAGGAGCCAAACAAAAGCGTCGAAAATAGAAGTCTTTCCAGTTGCGTTTGCACCAAAAATCGAAGTCTCTTTTTTATCGAAAGTTATTTCTAAATCTCGTATTCCTTTGAAATTTTTCATTTTTAATTTTTTTAAAATTAATTTCATCGCTTCTCCCTCCTCTTCAAATTTAAAAAAAATATGATATAATAATATTGGCAGAAATATGGAATTTTTCCCTATCTTCCGCGCTCACACTGTTCCCGCGGTGTGGGCGTTTTCTTTTAAAGGTAAGCTTATAAGTCTTGCTTGTTCTTCTTTGTATCGTTTAATCCCTTCTCTAATCTTCCATTTTTGATATGGGCCATGAATATCGAAAAATTTCAATAAGCCATTTGATTTTCTATTTTCCACACCAATCTGGATACTTCTAAAAAAAATCTGTATAATAATTTCATCTTGTGGATTGTCAATTCTATTTATTGTTTTCAAAATATCTTTAAAATACGTTTTATATGGTTCCGGCGATGTTCTTATTAACTTTTGTAATTTTACTTTTAATTCATCTTCAATTTCTTCCAGATAATTATATTTTTCCAATAAGTTTTGAATGATCATAGAATTGGCTATTGAGTTGCTGTTTTCTTGAATTAATTTCACTATCTTTATTTTCGAAACTGCTACCTCTCGTATTTCTCCCATTTTTTTCACCTCCCTCTTCTAGTATCAGGTATATCCCCACTAAAGTTTCTAAATATCTTTTACTAATTTTTGTTTTCATTGCATCACCTCCCTGCTAATGGTGTATCTTTAAAATCGAAGAGTTCTTCCACTGTTGTTCCTAATATCCTTGCTATTTTTATTGCTTTGTCGAGTGGGGGTTTGCTTTTTCCTGTTTCCCACATGGCTACAGTGTTTTGTTGTACATTTAAAAGCTTTGCTAGTTCTTTTTGAGTTAAACCTTTTTTTAAACGATAAATCTTTAATTTTTTCATTTACTCACCTCCTATATCATTTGAATCAATTTTTTTCTTCTAAAAATCATTTACATTGATATTATATATCAATTGAATTGATATGTCAATTACAAAAATATGAAATTTATATTAAAAATTGATATTCAAAATATAAATATCAATATTATTGATTTTAGTGTATAATTATTTTTGAGGTGAAATTGTGGAAAAATTTGCTGAAAGGTTGAAACGTGCAAGATTAAATAAAAATTTAAGACAAAAAGATTTGGCTGATTTACTTCATGTAGGTCAGTCCACTGTTGCTATGTGGGAAAGAGGAAAATCAATTCCTGATATTAAAATTGCTTCAGAATTAGCAAAATTATTAGATGTCTCAGTAGACTTTCTTTTGGGAATAGATAATAAAATTAAAAATATCGAAGACAACAAACTCAGTTTAAAGCAAATTCCTGTATATGGATATGTTGCAGCAAATAGTCAGCATGGTGAAGTTGCATATGAAGAATTACTCGATTTTATCGTTATCCCTGAAGGAATGCGAGGAGATTTTGGTTTAATAATCAAAGGAGACTCCATGGAACCTCGTCTTAAAGACGGTGATATTGCCGTAGTTTTAAAACAACCTATTCTTGAAAATGGCGAAATCGGAGTGATTATTATTAATGGAAATGAAGGCGTAGTAAAAAAATATTATCAATCTGAAAATGCTATAACATTAATTAGTTTAAATGAAAATCATCCGCCAATAGTAATCCCAAAAAGAAATTGGGACGACATAATTATTGTTGGTAAAGTAGTAGGGAAATATGAAAGATGGGAATAAAGCGAGACCTCGAGGGTCTCGCTTTTTTAATTAATATATCAGGTGATATATTAATTCAAATAAAAATGGGGGGATAATATGAGCATCAATTGGAAGCTAGAGAATTGGAAAAATAAACTTTTTTTTGGGGATAATTTAGAAGTTATGAAAAAATATATACCAGATGAATTTGTTGATTTGGTATATTTAGATCCACCTTTTAATTCGAAAAGAAGTTATAATGTTATTTTTAAGGAAATGGATAAAAATGATTCGCCTGCTCAAATAAAAGCTTTTGATGATACGTGGCATTGGGGGCCTGATTCTGAAGAAACGCTAATAGCTATTCGAGAACATCCAAATTCAACACCAAAACTAATAGATTTAATTAATGGTTTTGTCAAAGCGTTAGGAAGAAATGATGCTACTGCATACTTAGTTATGCTTACTATTAGATTATTAGAAATATATAGAATAATGAAACCAACTGCTTCAATTTATTTGCATTGTGATCCAACAATGAGTCATTATATTAAAGTAATTATGGATCAAATATTTGGAGTAAAGAATTTTAAAAATGAAATTGTATGGTGTTATAAATCAAGACCAAATTCAAAGAAAAGATTTAACAGAAAACATGATATTATCTTATTTTATACTAAAACTAATAAATATTATTTTGATTATACAAAGGTTTTAGAACCTTTATCTGAAGAAACAATAAAAAAATATAAATTAATTGACGAAACTGGAAGAAAATACCGACTTTGTGGAAGAGGAATTGTAGGTTCCCCTATAAAAAGTGCAAAAGATGTTGATCCTATTTGGGAAAAAGAACATCCTGAATTAACTGTTCGAGTTTACCTAGATGAAAGAAAAGGATTAACTGAACCTGACTATTGGTATATAGAACAATTAAATCAATCAGCTAAGGAAAGATTAGGCTATCCTACACAAAAACCTCTTGAGTTATTAAAAAAAATTCTTTCTGTATCATCTACTGAGGGAAATATTGTTTTTGATCCATTTTGTGGTTGTGGAACTACAATTGATGCTGCGCAAAACTTAAATAGAAAATGGATTGGAATAGATATTACTCATTTAGCTATTACTTTAATAAAGCATAGGTTGTCTGATAGATATGGTATTGATATAAAAGATACATTTGAAGTTCACGGAGAACCTTTAACAGTTGAAGCAGCTAAAGAATTAGCTTTAAATGATAGAATGGAATTCCAAATTTGGGCTTGTGGGTTGGTTGGAGCTAAACCATTGGAAAAAAAAGGAGCTGATGATGGAATCGATGGAATAATATATTTTGATGAAATAGAAGAAGTTAAAAAAGCATTGGTTCAAGTAAAAAGTGGTAAAGTCTCCGTCAAAGATATTAGAGATTTTGTTGGAACAATTGAAAGAGAAAAAGCCCCTTTTGGGATTTTTATAACTCTACAAAAACCAACTCGACCAATGTTAAAAGAAGCTATAAGTGCTGGAAAATATAAGCCAAAATATTCTGAAGATTCAATACCAAAAGTTAGAATAATTACTATAGAGCAGTTATTAAATGGGCAAAAATTATATATTCCTTTACAAAGAAAATATTCTAGAAAAGCTCCAAGAAGAAAAGAACCAGTAAAGAAAATAAAATTATTTTAGTGAGGAAAGATAGAAAATTATGATAAGAAAATAATTGTTGTATTATGTATTTGCTTTATTTTAGTTTTTATCTTTGATTTAGCTTTCGGATTAGTTAAATTGTAAATAATACTAAAATTTTAACGGCGAATTGGAGGGATATTATGATTAAACTCATGACCTTTTTGACTCTTATTTCTGGAAGTATTTTAGGTATATTAATTAGCGGAATAGCTAAAGATATTACTTTTAATGGGATGAATGTTAATAACCTACTATTTTATATATTAGGTTTTCTTTTTTTATTAGAATTTATAATTCTCTTTTCAAAAGCAATGCGTATGGAGATTATTAAAAAAGATATCAATAAAAAGAATAAACTTATAAAAGCATTAAAAAAAGAAGCTGATTCTTTAATTAATAAAGCTGCTGAAATAGAAAGGAATTTGACAGGTAAAGAATGGACTTATAAAAAGAAAATGGCTAAAGCTGAAAAGTTAAAAAATGAAGCTAAAAATATTTACGAAAAAATTCATAATATAGAAAAAGAGATAGAAGATTTAGAATTTCATTTAAAAGAATTAATGGGTAAAAAAAATAATCAAGATAAAAATGAAGATATATCTTATGAAGGGAAGATAAACTCTAAAGAAGAGGATAAAAAATATAAGGAAGAGCCTAATTCAAATGTTGATATTGTTCTTGCCAAAGCACAACAAAAAGCGCAATATATTATAGCTGAAGCAGAAAAGAAAGCTAAAGAAATTCTTGGTGATGCTTATGAAAATGCAAAGGAAAAGGAACAACTTGAAAAGAAAATTGAAGAATTAAGAAAAATTGAAAAAGCTTTGAGAAACACCATAAATGGTTATGGGAATGAATATATTATACCAACTTATACTGTTTTAGACGAGTTAATTGAAGAATATGGATATAGCGAAGCATCTCAAAAGATTAAAGAAATTAGAAAAACCATGAGAAAAATGATTAAAGATAGAACAGCCGCAAAATGTGATTATGCAGATCATTATAGAGCAGATAACGCTAAAGATTTTGTTATAGACGCATTTAATGGAAAAGTTGCTACTATTATGGCAAAAGTAAAACATGATAATTATGGTATTTTAAGGCAAAAAATTATAGATGCATTCCATCTTGTTAATAAGTTAGGGAAGCCATTTCAAAATGCGCGAGTTACAAATGAATATTTGCAATTGAAATTAGATGAATTGAAATACGCAACATTTTTAAAAGAATTAAAACTTAAAGATATGGAAGAACAAAGAAGAATCAGAGAACAAATGAGAGAAGAAGAAAAAGCAAGAAGAGAAATCGAAAAAGCATTAAAAGAAGCTCAAAAAGAAGAAGAAATGTTGCAAAAAGCTATGGAAAAGGTTAGAGCCGAACTTGCAGTAGCTACTGAACAGCAAAAAGCAAAATACGAAGCTCAATTAGAAAAATTGAAACAAAAACTCGAAGAAGCCGAAGCACGAAATCAAAGAGCTATATCTATGGCACAGCAAACAAAAGCTGGTCATGTTTATATAATTTCAAATATAGGTTCTTTTGGTGAAAATGTTTATAAAATTGGTATGACAAGAAGATTAGAACCGCTTGATAGAGTTAGAGAATTAGGAGATGCAAGTGTTCCATTTCCATTTGATGTTCATGCTTTAATTTATAGTGAAAATGCTCCGGAGTTGGAAAACAGATTACATAAATTCTTTGAAGAAAAAAGGATGAACAAAGTAAATTTAAGAAAGGAATTTTTCAAAGTAACTATAGCTGAAATCAAGGAATTTCTTGAAAAAGAAGGAATTGAAGCAAAATGGACAATCCAGGCTGAAGCAGCAGAATATAGAGAAACATTAGCTATTGAAGAAGGCTTAAAGAAAGGAACATATACAAAAGATAGATTTGGACATTTTGTTCCTGTTAAACTCGAGGAGTACGAGAGGAATTGAGGGGATAACCTCTTGGAGGCTAAAATAAAAATAAGATTTAGGAGGGATACCATGGAAGTTATTGAACTACCAAACAAAGTTACTTTAGATAATGTTTTAACCTTAATTAATTTAACTCAGCAATCTTTTAATAATGGAAATGAAATTTTATTCGATTTTTCAAAAGTTAGTTTTGTAGATCCTTTTGGAGCAAATTTTTTGGTTCTTTTGATAAAAAATTTAGAAAACAAAGGAATTAAAATTAATGTTAATATTTTAGAACTAAATTCAGATGTGTTTGATTACTTAAATAGAATGAATTTTTTTGATAAGTTAGGAATTGATTATTTAGAATATCCACATGTTAAGCATGATTCGAATAATCGCTTCCTTGAAATGAAAGAAATATATTCAATAGAAGAAATACCAGATGTTGAAAAGCATTTTCAAAAAGTAATAAAAGATGAAGATTTAGCAAGATTTTTAGGATATCAAATCAGAGAATTGCTGGATAATATATTCTCTCATGCCGAAAGTTCGATCGGAGCTTTATTAATGTCTCAAAAATATCATTCCAGTTCTACTGAAAAAATAATTTTTAGTGTTGGTGATCTTGGAGTCGGAATACCTGCAACTTTAAAGCCTTTTTTCCAAAATATAAGTATGGATCACTTACTAATAGAAAAATCTTTGGATTTTGGTGTTTCTAGCAAAAAAAATAGTGGAATATATTTTGGGAGTGATCATCGGGGTGCTGGATTATATTATATAAAAAGATATGTTCAAATGAATAAGTGGAATTTGTTAGTAATTTCAAAAAAAGGGTTGTATTTTATAAAAAGAGGAAAAGAAACTATAAAAAAAGAATTTAAATATAATATAATAGATGGGACGCTTTTTGCATTGTCTATTAATAATGAAAATATTTTTGATTATGACATTTTACATGAAATGCTTTTAAATGAAACATCAGAATACTTGAATAAAAATGTAAATAGTGATATAATACTAGATGAAGATTTCGACGAAGAATGGTAAACAAGGGGGCGATTATATGCTCATAAAACTTTTTGAAATGTATAACACTGATATTTTAGGGACAAGATATGAAGGAGAAAAGTTAAGAATAATTTTAAAAAAATATCTTGAAAATACAAAAGATATTATATACATAGATTTTAATAACATAAATGTTGTTACTCACAGTTTTTTAGATCAAGCCGTAGGAACGCTTTTTTCTGAGTATGGCCCTATAGTATTCAAAAGGATAAAATTTAAGAATGCACAAAATTCAGTAAAATCAATAGGCAAATTAATAAAAATAGATAGAGTTAGAGATTTTATTTTTAAGCCTGATAAATATGCTTATAAAAAAGTTCCACTTCATATTTTAAATCATTTTAAAAGTAATTATCATAGAATATAATGCCGGACTAAAATTCCGGCATTTTTTTATTTTGCAAAATAACAAAAATGTAGTATAATATATGTTGATATTAATCTTAAAAGTTTAATCATATTAATTAAATTATTTTGCATCACTTCAGTAAGAAAATATTAAAATGTGTTTGAGGTGATGCAAATGATTATAGTTCGTGTATTAGTTAGTGAAGAAGATTTAGACTTACTTAAAGAGTTTGGATTTATGTTTTGGGATGAAAGAAAACTCAATCAAGACGAACTTTACGCATTTTATAAGTTTTTGCTTTTACTACAAAAGGTTAGCAAGGAGGGAAGTGAATAACTATGAAAAAGGCTGCAGCTTATGCAAGAGTTTCGACAAAAGATCAATCAAAAATATCAATTGAAGGGCAGTTTAAAACAATAGAAAATTTTGCAAAACAATATGGATTTAAAATTGTAGATTATTTTTCGGATAAAGACTCTGGAAAGAAAATGAAAAGAGAACAGTTAGACATTCTTTTAGAAAATGCATATAAAGGGAAATATGATGTAATTCTTGTTGAAAAGTACGATCGTTTTTCCAGAGCTGGTATTGATGGACAGGTTATAATTCAGGATTTAGAAAAGAATTACAATGTTCTTGTTATTGCTGCTTTAGAACCTTTCGATGTTTCAACGCCTCAAGGTCGTTTTACAAGAACTATAATTCTTGCTTCTTATACACTTGAAGGAGAAATGATTTCGCAAAGGACAAAAATGAGAATGAAAGATATTGCCTCAAAAAAATACTGGATGGGTGGGAATCCACCTTTTGGTTTTGATAGTTATCAAATTATTGACGATGAAGGGAAGAAAAGAAGAAAGCTAAAAATAAACGAAGAACAGGCTAAGATTGTAAGGGAAATTTTTGAATTAAGATTAAAAAATATTGGTTATTCTGAAATCGCCAAGCGTTTAAATGAACGAGGTATAAAAAATGCGCGTGGAAATCTATGGAGAGGATCAACGATTTTAGATATGATCAACAATCCATTATACGCTGGGATATATATTTATGGAAAAGGTAATAAGAGAAGTAGGAAAAGATCATCAGAATTGAAAGATGCAGTAATTATAGAAAATTTTGTTGAACCTATTATCAGCAGAGAAGTTTTTGAAGAAGTAAATAGAAAAAATGGGAAACTAACTAATGCATTAACAAGACATAAGTATCTTTTAAAAGGGTTAATATATACTGAAAACGGAGACAGAATGGTAGGAGCAGGAGGAAAAACTCCATCTTATGTTTCTTCCGCCTGGCATTCTGGAAAAACAAGAGGATATATAGGTATAGCCAAAAGCAAAATTGAACGTGAAGTATTTTTACACGTTAAGCATAGGTTATTGGAATTTGATTTTGACGATGATGAATTTTGGGAAGAATTTGCTGAAACACTTAATTATGTAAAAAAATTAAAAATGAATATTGAAAATGAAAAAGTTTTAGCTTTAAGAAAAAGATTAGAAGAGATTGAAGAACAACTGATAAATATTACAAATGCAATAAAAGCAGGAATAATTAATGATGAAATAAAAAAAGAAAATGAGTTGCTAACTAAAGAAAAAAATGATATCATAAACCAAATTAAAATGGCAGATATGCATTTTGATACGGAAACACCTGAAAGATTAAAGAAAAAATGGAGAGAAAAAATTCAAGCGTTAGAAAATTATGATGAAGATAAATTAATAGAAATTTATAATCAGCTAATTGAAAGGATTATCGTTTATAAAGATAAGTTTATTGAAATTAATTTTAAACAGATTGAATAATACTGTGGTTTTACTATTCCGTTTAATACGGGGTGGGGCTGCCATAAAAAACAGCGACGTTTATTAAAACGTCGCTGTTTTTTTATCAAGTTTTTGTTAAATAATTGATTTCCCAGAAATTCCACAGATATTCTGGTCCTTTTTTATATAATAATTTTAATGAATCAAGTTTTTTATTGTTTGAATGCCAGAAATCTATAATGGCGAACATTCCTGATATTGCAATATATTTATCCCAATAATTATTTGCTGTAATTCCCTTTATTAAAAGATTTTTATCTAATTTATTTTTCAATTTTTCTTTTAACATTTCATATGAATATTCTCTTTTTTTAATATATTTTTTTTCGTTCCAATTAATTTGTTCTATGTTATTTGAATAGGATAAAAAATGTGCAAATCCCTCGTCAAAAAATAAATATTTTAATTGATTTTCGATTTTTTGTGGATATTGAAATCTTTGATGAATGTAGTAATGAGCTAATTCATGAGTGATTAATAAGGATATATTTTCTTTTAACTTTGGAAGATTGTCAATATTTTTTCCAAGTAAATATATATCGAAAATCATCAAAGTATTTCCGTTTTCATCATATCTTATCATTGCTTCGTAGGGAGATGGAGCGCCAATGATTGGGAAAATAATGAAGCTATTATCTGTATTATCAGATATTTCAAATATATTTTTCCATATATTATAATTACAAGGTTTAAATGAAAAAATGATATTTTTGAATAAATTATAAGTGTTTTTAATTTTTTGATAAGATTCCTCTGGAGGTGCTTCAAATAAAATTTTTCCATTTTCAATAAGAGAAAAGATTTTATTGTTTGAGATTTTTTTTAAATTTTTTTCCATTAAATATGTATCTATTATTTCTGTATTTATTTTCATTTTCCATTTTTCTCCTTTCATGAGTTTTTATATTTAATATAATATATTATACATTATTTTTGGTGGAAGACTTTACTTTTTGAAATTTTTGTAGTATAATATATGAAAATTATTATAAAGAGGTTTTGTGTATGGGAAATTATTATAATAGAAATATAGTTGTAAATACAAATTTTAATAGCGTAAATTGGTGGTGGACGCCCGGTGGGTGTCTACTGCTTTGTCATGCTTCGGAAAAATGAGGCATTAAAGCGAGTGATTATTAATTAATGTAGGCAGTCACCGGATATCCAAATTGGATATCCGGTTTTTTTATTTTAAATTACAAATTTGAAAGAAAGGGGTTGGTTTTATGGGTAAAAGAGAAAGAGTTTATTTGTCTGTTGAGGAGATGCCAAAATACTGGTATAATGCATTAGCTGATTTGCCATTTGAACTTGATCCACCTTTAAATCCACAAACTAAGGAAATAATGAAACCAGAAGAATTAGAGGCAATTTTTCCAAAACCAATTGTAGAGCAGGAAGTTACAAAGGAGAGATATATAAAGATTCCTGATGCAGTTTTAGAGGAATATGCAATTTTCAGGCCAACACCACTTATTAGAGCAACTAATCTTGAAGAATACCTTGAAACACCTGCAAGGATTTATTATAAATATGAAGGTGTTTCTCCAACCGGCAGTCATAAGACTAATACTTCTATTCCTCAGGCATATTATAATAAAATTTCTGGTGTTGATACTCTTGTCACTGAAACAGGTGCTGGACAATGGGGAAGCGCTTTATCTTATGCAGGTCTAAAATTTGGATTGAACATAGAGGTATATATGGTTAAGACAAGTTTTGAACAAAAGCCAATGAGGAAACATCTTATTAATCTTTTTAATGGTAAGGTTACTCCAAGTCCAAGTTTAGATACTGAATTTGGTAAAAAGATGATTTCAATGGATGAAGATAATCCAGGTAGTTTAGGAATAGCAATTAGTGAAGCATTGGAAGTTGTATTTACCAAAAAGAATGCAAAATATGCTCTCGGCAGTGTTTTAAATCATGTTTTATTGCATCAGAGTATAATAGGACTTGAAATTAAGAAACAGCTTGAAAAGATTAATGAAAGTGCTGATGTTGTTATAGGATGTCACGGTGGAGGTTCCAATCTTGGTGGAACAATTTTGCCGTTTGTTCCAGAAAAACTTTCTAATGATAATATTAAATTTCTTGCATGTGAGCCGAAGTCCTGTCCTTCTTTAACTGAAGGTGAGTATAGATACGATAATGGCGATACTGCAGGTTTAACTCCTTTAATGAAAATGTATACACTGGGAAAAGAATTTATTCCTCCTAAGATTCATGCAGGTGGATTACGTTATCACGGTTCTGCACCAATTATTGCAAGGTTAAAACATGAAGGGCTTTTAGATGCTGTAGCTTTTTCACAGGATGAAACTTTTGAAGCTGCAAAATTGTTTGCGAAATTAGAAGGTATTGTTCCAGCTCCTGAATCTTCCCATGCAATTGCTGGTGCAATTAAGGAAGCAATTGAAGCAAAAGAAAATAAAGAAGAGAAGGTTATTGTATTTACATTGTCCGGTCATGGGCTTCTTGATTTAACAGCGTATTCTTAATAAAAAAGCCAGCCAGGATTGATCCTGGCTGGCTTAAATTATAGTATAAACTCATTTATTATCACAATATATTCTAATTTTTAAGGTTACACTTTTGTTTATGCACCTATTTCAAGAAACTTAAATTGTGAAAGATATAAATTGTAATAAAATCCTTTTTTAGACATTAGTTCATCATGATTCCCGGATTCAATGATTTTTCCATTATCAATATAAAATATTCTATCGGCATTTCTAATTGTGGATAGTCTATGAGCAATAACAAATGATGTTCTACCTTTTAATAATTTTTTAATCCCATCTTGTACTAATTTTTCTGTGTGTGTATCAATATTTGATGTCGCTTCGTCTAAAATTAAGATTTTTGGATTTGCGAGTAAGGCTCTTGCAAAAGAGATTAATTGTCTTTCTCCAATTGATAATCTTACACCTCTTTCGTTAACTTTTGTATCATAACCTTTTTCTAATTTCATAATAAATTCGTGAGCATGAACAGCTTTAGCAACATTGATAATTTCTTCATCTGTGGCATCCAATTTTCCATATCTAATATTTTCTTTTATAGTATCTGAAAATAGAAATGTATCCTGCAGCATAATTCCCATTTGAGAGCGTAAAGATTCAAGATCCACGTTTTTAATATCTATTCCATCAATTAATATTTTACCTTTTTGGGGATCGTAAAATCTGCTAATTAAATTAATTACAGTTGTTTTTCCTGCACCGGTTGGTCCGACTAGAGCTATAGTTTCTCCTGCATTTACTTTAAAAGACATGTCTTTTAATATAATTTCTTTATCGTATGAAAAATATACATTTTTAAATTCAACTTTTCCCTTTATTTCAGGCATAATTCTGGCATTTTTTGAATTAACAATAAGTGGTTTAGTATCCAGTATCTCAAATATTCTTTCTGCTGCTGAAATATTGGTAACAAGCGAGTTATAAAAATTACTTAAATTCATAATAGGTCTCCAGAACATACCTATATAACCAATAAAAGCTACAACAGTTCCAACGGTTATTTCATTTAAATCTATCATTTTGGTACTTAAATAAAATACAACAACACTTCCAATTCCCCAGGAAACCAAAACCATTGCCCAGAACCAATCATTTATTTTTACAGCATTAACAAATGAATTCATCATTTTTTGAGTTAAAAATCTGAATTTTTTATTTGTTTTATTTTCAGCAGTAAACGATTTAATAATTCTAATTCCTGATATATCTTCATGTGTAAAAGCATTTAATTCAGAACGGTTTTTTCTATAATTCATCCATCGTTTTCTACTAATGTTTTCAATTAGAAATAAACCAAAAAGCAGAAATGGCAATATTATCATTGATGCAAGGGCTAGTTTAAAGTTCATCGAAAACATTATTATTGCTACAAAAACAAGAGTTAAAAATTCAGGTACTAAACTTGTTATACTATTAGAAAATAGTTGTTGAAGTGAATTTACATCATTCACAACACGTGCTAAAATTTTTCCTACAGGTTTAGTATCAAAAAAGGAAAATGAAAGTTTTTGTATGTGTTCGTATAATTCATGTCTAATATTCACAACGATTTTATTTGTAATTTTACCCATTAATATAATGCGCATTCTTGAAATAAAAAGTGAGAGCAGGTTTAAAAACATTACAGCTACTCCAACTATTATTAAACCGTTGAGATTATTATTTGCAATGTATTTATCTATAGCTATTTTAAAGAAATAGGGGTTTATTAAATTAATACCCATTACTATAATCATAAGAAAAATAACCATAATTGTTTGTTTAAAGAACGGTTTTAAGTATGAAAATATTCTTAAAATAGTTTTTGTTTTTTCAAATTTTAAATTCATTTATACCACCTCATCTTCAATTAAATCCTCAAAGTCCTTAAATTGCTCAGCATAAATTTCATAATATCTTCCTTTCATATTTAATAATTCATCATGTGTTCCTCTTTCGATGATTTCGCCATTATCAAGATAAATTATTTCATCGGCATTTTTTACAGCAGAGATTCGATGAGCAATAATAATTTTTGTGTTTTGTAGTTCTTTTGAATATATACTTTTTAATAATTCATATTCTGTATCCATATCAAGAGCTGAAGTTGCATCATCAAAAATTATTATAGGAGCTTTTTTTATAAGCGCTCTTGCAATTGTTAATCTTTGTTTCTGGCCTCCCGATAATCCCAGCCCTCTTTCTCCAATAATTGTGTCAAATTTTTCTGGTAATTTCATAATAAAATCATAAGCCTGTGCTTCTTTACAGGCGCTTATTATTTCTTTATCATCAATATTGTCTTTTCCATATTTTATGTTTTCTTTTACTGTATCTGAAAATAGAAAAGTATCCTGGAAAACATAGCTTATATTTTTTCTAAGTGTGTTTAAAGAAAAATCTTTTATATTTATTCCGTCAATTAAAATTTCACCTTCATCGATTTCATAAAATCTGGATAATAAACTTATTAATGTACTTTTTCCACATCCAGTTGGACCCATTATTGCAAGTGTTTTTCCAGGTTTAATCTTAAAATTTATATTTTTTAATACGTATTCATTATCATATTTAAAACTTACATTTTTAAATTCAATCTCACCATTTAATTTTTCAATCTTTATTCCTTTAAAATCTTCCGTATCTTCCTTTAAAATTTTTTCTATTTTTTTAGCTGAAGCATTTGCCTGAGAAAAAATATTGGAAAGCCATCCTATTAGTCGCATTGGCCATACAATCATCCACATATAACCGTTGAAAGCAACAAGAGTACCAATAGATATATTTCCTTTTATTACTAAAGCTCCACCTACAGTTACAACTAGTATTAAAGCGCCATTGCCAAGAAATTCAATTGTGGGAAAATATTTGCCCCATATTCGAGATTTTTCAAGATTTAATTCATAGTTTTCGTTATTTAATTTTAAAAATTTCATGATTTCATATTTTTCTCTTGCAAAGGCTTTAACAAGACGAACGCCAGAAATATTTTCCTGAGCTGTGGTATTTATCACAGCAGCCTGATCGCTTATCTTATCAAATGCTTTTCCTATTTCATTTTCTAATTTAGTTGCAAGATATGCAATAGCAGGAGCTGAAATTAAACTAATTAAAGCGAGTTTCCAGTTTAAATAAAATAAAACAAGACTTCCAAGAATAAAATATAATGCAAACTCAACAGCAATACTTATTCCAAAACCAAGAGCATTCCAGATATTATCTACATCTTCTCCTATTCTGGACATTAATTCTCCAGTGTTAGTTTTATCAAAATAGGTAAAAGGTAACTTTTGAATATGTTTAAAAAGGTCGTTTTTGATATTTTTGCTTATCTGAGAACCAGTAAAATCAAATAAAAATTCCTGAGAATACCCCATTAATGCTCTGAAGATAGTTATAAAAAATATACCGGATAAAACAGGAAATAATAAGTTTCTTTTCCCACCAACGATAATGTCATCTATAACAATTTTATTCAGGTATGGGAGTATCAGCTCTGCTGATACTCCGCCAATTAGGCATAAAGATGCAATAATAATAAATCTTTTCTGTTGAGAAACATATTTTAAAATACTTTTCATGATATAACCTCCTAAATCTGTGAGCGTTTTAGTTCAATTAGAATATCTTTTAACTTGTCCATAACGTCAAAACCTTCATAATATGATGTTTTTTTGTTTTTCAGCAAAAAATCATTCTTATACTTTTTCATAAAAATCCCCTCCTTAAATTTTGTGAAAAATTTATAAAAAAGGGCTATGGTATAAATACACCATAGCCCTTTATGTAGATAAATATAAAAAATGGGCTATGGTGTGATAACCATAGCCCAAATTTTATGTCTATATTCAACAACAATTGACCTTTATTTGAGCGAGGTTATCACATGAAGTAGACACACTTCTCCCACTATCAAATTGTAATAATTCAAATCTTACAAATGCTAATTTATTCATGTGATACCCTCCTTCCGTGAAATTTTTCATTATTTACAATATAACATATTTTTTTTATATTAAAAAATGCTATTATTAATAATGACTTTTAATTAAACGGAATTATTATAAGTTATAACCAAAAAACCAATTTTTTCTTAATGAGTAAAAATTTTAAGGAATTTCTAAGTGAAAACTAAGTTTTCTTTAAGTTTTAAAGGTTAATATATAAGTATCGAAAGACAGGAAGGAAAACAAAAAATAAAAAAACAAAATTACTATGGAGGTGTTATTATGAAGAAATTATTAACAGCATTATTAGTAGGTGGATTGATGACAGGTTCAATTTTTGCATTTAATGCAAATGCACCAAGGGTATATCAAGAAACGTCAGGAACAGTACCAATGTATCAAAATTATCAAGGAGTACCAGGTGGATATTTATTTACTGAAGAAAATATGCTAACAGTAACTGGAGTAATTGAATCAATAGAAGAAAATGAGGATTATCCAGGATTATTGGAAATAAAAGTTAAAACAGAAGCAGGAGAAGAAATAGAATTACATGCAAATGCATATTTTGCTGGAAGTTTAGAAATAGGACAAACAATGGAAGTAACAGGATGGTCGGTGGAAATAAATGGAGAAAAAATCTTTAGACCAGCAGAAACAAAAATAGACGGAGAAGAAGTATTATTAAACGGTTTTAGAGGTTCAGCAAGAGGAACAGGATATGCATCACAGACACAATATCCAGCACAACCTGGAGCATATGCAAAACCAGCACCAAGAGGTAGAGGTCATGGTGGAAGAGGAAGATTTTAATAAACAGGGCAACAGCTTGTTGCCCTAATTTGGTAATTAACAAAATTGAAAATTGCGAAACAAGTTGTTGCGCATTTAAATATCTTTATCCTTTTTAACCAAATTCATATTATTAATTATCTCTTGACTTATTGCTTTATACTTCTCTTCAAGACTATCATAAGCTTCTTTTAACCTTGGATTTTTTCTAAAAGCATTTTCCTTATATTCTTCATAATCATATAATTTTATTTTTTTGATTTTTATCACCATCCTAATTTTATGTTTAAAATTATTTTTTCAATTCCTTATAGTTACGATAAAAACAGTTGTTGATTTAACTTCCTGGTTGCAAAATATTTTTAGTTTTCAATTCCTTATAGTTACGATAAAAACCGCGGAAAAAGTTGGAGTAACGAGACAGACAGTGAAGTTTCAATTCCTTATAGGTACTGTAGAAAGTGTATACATTCCGTTTTCACGAGATAATTTTTTTAAATTTCAATTCCTTATAGGTACTGTAGAAAGTATGTTAAATGCAAAAGAATTTAATTTTTATTTTTAATTTCAATTCCTTATAGGTACTGTAGAAAGTTAAAAGAGTGCCTTCAGGCTTAAAAGGATTTATTGTTGTATTTCAATTCCTTATAGGTACTGTAGAAAGATATAAACAGGGATTATTTAATATAACAAGAATTTAATTTCAATTCCTTATAGGTACTGTAGAAAGGATAATACATCAGAAAGTTTTGGTAAAATTACAGACAGATTTCAATTCCTTATAGGTACTGTAGAAAGAGCTTTACATTTACCAGCTTATTATTGGTTAGTCTTATTTCAATTCCTTATAGGTACTGTAGAAAGAAATTTAGATATTGCCGAACAGCTTAACAAAGATTTATTTCAATTCCTTATAGTGGATTTGACCAACAAAAGTGGGCACCGAAAAGTTAACAAAGGAATAGTATAATAAAACCAGAAAGAAGGTGACCACATGAGTAAGAACGGTAAAAGATATAGTGCCGAATTTAAAGAACAAATAGTGAAATTGCATGAAATGGGAAAAAAGGTATATGATTTAAGTCGCGAATATGGCATAAGCAATGTAACGATATATAAGTGGATAAAAGAATCCAAACCGGTAATAGAAGGTGGTATCAGCAAAAAAGAATATGAGAAAATGCAAAGGGAACTGCAGCAATTAAGAATGGAGAATGAAATATTAAAAAAAGCTACAGCCATATTCGCACGAAAACAACAAGACAAATAGTAAGGTTCATAGAAAAATACAAAAAATATTACCCAGTAAAAACAATATGTAAAGTACTAAAATTTCCAAGGAGCACATATTACAAAGCGAAAAATCACAAAATAAGCAATAGAGCAAAATTTAATGAAAAACTTGATAAAAGTATATTGGAAATATATATAGATAGCCACAAACGCTATGGAGCTCCAAAGATGCATAAAGTGCTTGAAAAGAAAAATATAAAGGTAAATATAAAAACAGTACAAAAACGGATGAGAAATCTAAAAATTAGATCAATAGTAGCGAAGAAATTCAAAAATCATAAAACAAAAGAAAAAATAAAACAATTACCAAATATAATAAACCAGGATTTTGAAACGACATCAATAAATCAGAAATGGTGTGGAGATATAACCTATATATACATACGCGGAACAGGCTGGACATATTTAGCAAGTGTAATGGATATGCATACAAATAAAATAATAGGATATTCATATTCCAAAAAAATGAATAAAGAATTAGTAATAACAGCGCTGAAAAATGCCTGTATAAATGTAAAAGAAACAAAGGGAATAATATTTCATAGTGATTTAGGAACACAATATACAAGCAAAGAATTCAATGATTTACTAAAACAGAAAGGAATACAACATTCATACAGCAAAAAAGGAACACCATATGACAATGCAAAAATAGAATCATTTCATTCGATTATAAAAAAAGAAGAAATATACGTAAATAACTATAAAAGCTTTGAAGAAGCAAAAATAAAAATCTTTGAGTATATAGAATCATTCTACAACAGAAAAAGAATACACAGTTCAATAAATTATCTGACTCCACAGGAAAAAGAAGATGAAGCTCTAAAATTGTTAGAAAAAAGTAACATAGCTTAAAAGGGACTATCCAAAATACTGTGTAAATTAATTATAGTTGGTTATAAGAGATTATTTGTGTTTAGGAATAAATATGATGTTTATTCTTAATAATTCAAGAAAATTCAATACTTTGTGAAATCAAAATATTAGAGTTATAATTTTTAATGAGATATTAAAAATTGTTTGAATAATTTTTTTAATAATCTTTTTGTTTTTTAAGAAGCTAATTTTTGAGTTTTCACTCCTTTTGCACAATTTAGTGCAATCTTTTAAGAAATATTCACTTTTCAAAGTTTAATATATACAGAATTTTGAATTTTCTTTTTAATCGTTTGTTCTGTAAATAGGCACTCTATCATCTCCAAAATATATTCTTAACTCATTTAATATTTGTCCCCAATCCCTAATTCTTGTAGTCCATTTTTCCGTTATTCTCATTGCTGCAAAATATATTGCTTTTATCAATGAGTCATCTGTTGGAAATACGCTTTTGTTTTTGGTTATTTTTCTAAATTGTCTATGAACATTTTCTATTGGATTGGTTGTGTATATCAGCCTTCTTATTGGTTCTGAATATTTAAAATAGGCTGATAATTTATCCCAATTATTTTCCATATTTGTACTGCCAAGGGGTGAGTTTCGCCCCATTTTTTTTCGAAATCTTCAAGTGCAGCTTCAGCAGCTTCAAGACTTGGAGCTTGATATATAGGTTTTAAATCCTTAACAACAGCTTTTCTATGCTTATGAGGGACATATTTAAATGTATTTCTCAATTGATGGACAATACACATTTGAACTTCAGCATTAGGGAAAGCGGTATGGATTGCATCAACAAAACCATTTAACCCATCAACAGAAGCGATTAAAATATCTTTTAACACCTCTGGCTTTTAAATCATTCAAGACATTCATCCAGAATCTTGAGGATTCAGTTTTTTCTATGTATATACCAAGGATATCCTTATATCCATCAAGATTAATACCTATGACGTTATATATAGCCTTTCTTTTAACAACACCATCTTCTTTTACTGAATAAAATGAAGCGTCCAGATATACAATAGCATATATCTCTTCCAAAGGTCTATTTCTCCAATCATTTATTAAAGGCATTACAGAATTAGTAATCATACTGATTTTCTCTGGAGAAACTTCCACATCATATATTTCTTTAATATGGTCTCTAATATCCCTGACACTTAATCCTTTTGAATATAGCGATAATACCAAATCCTCAATAACAGAAATATGTCTTTGTCTCTTTTTAACAATTTGTGGTTCAAATTCTCCATTCCTATCCCTTGGAACTGTTAATTCCATCTCACCATTTTTAGTTATTACAGTTTTTTTAGAATAACCATTTCGATAATTATCGTTATCCTCAGGTTTTCTGGAATACTTTTCATATCCAAGTTCATAATCCATTTCTGCTTTCAACATTTCTTCAAGCATTATTTTTACAAGCTTTTTGCTTATATCCTCAACATCATTCCAATCCTTAATTCCATTTTCTTTTATATATTGTTTTATGAAATTCCTATCCACATTGCCAAGAATCTGTTCATTTTCCTCTTTTCTTTTTCTCGGCATTACTATCCCCCCATGTAACCTTTTTTTCAAAATCCCCTTTCTCTTTCACCACACTACTGGGCTTCTTTTTTTCACATATTCATTCTTTTTATTTTTCTATTTTTTTATTTACACACTTTTTATTATACTACCGCTTAAAATGCTATTTTTTTAGGTTAAACTCAGGCTGTCCACTAATTTGGGGTAAGTGCATAGGTACTGTAGAAAGTTAAATTTGCTTCTAAGTTTAAATTTTCAATTTCTATTTCAATTCCTTATAGGTACTGTAGAAAGTATTGTTGGAACTTGATTCATTAAATCATCATCTTGATTTCAATTCCTTATAGGTACTGTAGAAAGTGTTTCCTCTATTTCATCCAAAACAGCTGGATTTTATTTCAATTCCTTATAGGTACTGTAGAAAGTGGGAAAAATTGAAAATCATAAAATTATTTTGAAGTGAGGATTTCAATTCCTTATAGGTACTGTAGAAAGTCAAATAACATGATTAAACAACCTCCTTAATTGGTATATTTCAATTCCTTATAGGTACTGTAGAAAGCATCAATTCCACTCCCTCACTAACAACTGTATAACCGATTTCAATTCCTTATAGGTACTGTAGAAAGTTATTTAAAAAGCTCATGTTTGAAGCTGTTGAAATATTATTTCAATTCCTTATAGGTACTGTAGAAAGCATGCATTAGATACCAATAAAAAAGTTCTTAAAAAATTATTTCAATTCCTTATAGGTACTGTAGAAAGAAGAATTTAAAAAAGCATATCAATTTAGATTAACAGAATTTCAATTCCTTATAGGTACTGTAGAAAGGTAAGAAGTTATATATTTTATCTTTTCCTATCCATCATTTCAATTCCTTATAGGTACTGTAGAAAGTTAATTCCACCATAAGTAACGCTATCATGAGACTGATTTCAATTCCTTATAGGTACTGTAGAAAGCGGAGAAAACGAACAAACAACTTCAATTATAGCATCGATTTCAATTCCTTATAGGTACTGTAGAAAGCATAGAAGAAAGACGACGTAATTGTTGAATTATTAAGATTTCAATTCCTTATAGGTACTGTAGAAAGAGTAATTTTTTTATAGTTTCTTAATTAATATAATTATTATAGATGAATTATATCATATTTTTTTATTTAATTTTCTATTTGTCATTTTTTTTTACAAAAACGAAATTAAAATTTCGGTCTAATTCCTGTATTTTACTGATTATTCCATATCGACAGAATCTTATATAAATTTATTATTTTCTTTTTTATCAATTCCTATTACTTCTCTTTTACTATAATTCATACTTCTAAATTCATATATTATTATAGAATCGTTATCTTTAACCTTTGTTTTTAATTCATATTTTAGTTTTTCCAGATTTGCTTTTGTAATTTCACCCTCAAAAACTGAATTTTGCACCCAAGTTAAATATTTTCGACATACTTTCAAAAATTTTGATACTCTTTTTTCATTTGCATCATAATATAATATTACAAACATATTTACCACTCCATTACAAAAGGTTTGTATTCTTCTTCTCCAATTAAGTGTTTTTCAAGTTTATATAATTCTATTTTTATTAGATATCTATAGCTTACTCTTTTATTTAATTTATAATGTTTTATTGTTTGTTTTAATCTTTCTTCTAATTTTTCAAGAAATTTTTGTTTTCCTTTGTTGTTCAAAAAGACTCCACTTATTCCAGTTTCAAAATGTTTTTCGTTTATTATTTTTTTATTTATGACATTAAATATTGTTCTGTCTCCTATTACTGGTTTAAATATTTCTGCTATATCAAGATTTAATGTGAATCTTCTAAAATTTGTAGTATGTAAATAACCTATCCTTGGGTCAAGATGAGTTGTATATATTTCTTTTAAAATCATATTATATATTATAGAATTAGAAAAACTTATCAATGCGTTTATTCTATCTTCAGGAGGTCTTTTGCTTCTTTTGGAAAATTCAAAAGCTTCATTTTCTATAATTATTTTAAATGTTTTATAATACTCTTTTTTTATTTCTGCTTCAATTGTCATAATTTCTTTAATTTTCGATTTCTTTTCTAATTTCATTAAAAGAGATTCTATCTTCTTTATATATTCCTCAAGATTTTTTTCTCTACGATTATAATATTTTAAAATTTTTAAGGAGTTTTTTGTTGCTCCTATTACAAAACTTTTTGCAAGTTTGCTTCTTTTTATTTCATTTATATAATGTTCAGCTTGTTTTAAAATCATATATCCCGAATTATAATGCTCTCGAGGATAATAACTTCCCATATAATATCCATAATAATTATAAAATGAAACTATTATTTCCTTTTGACTTAAAAATTCAAGCGTTTTTTTAGTAATATTTACTTCTCCAAAAATCAATATTTCTTTTAAATTTTCAATAGGTATGTATCTTTTTTTGTTGTCAGAAGTTATAAAAACTATTGAATTATCTTTTCTTTTTAATTCGCCACTACTAAATATATATATGGTCTCTTTCATTTTTTCATCCCCAACAAAAATTTTGATATGAACAAGTTTTACAATACTTTATTTTTTCTGGCATTGGAGGTAATTCTTTATTAATTATGGTTATAATTTCTTCTTCTATTTTCTCTAATTCTTTTTCTTTTTCTTCTGTTAATTCAATTTTTATAATCTTTTTTTCAACGGGAATTCTTATTTCCGCATATTGAATATCAATTTTCCCTTTTAATTTTTTTAGATAAAATAGTAATTGATATTCTGCGCTTTTTATATTTTTAGAGGATTTTTTTACTTCAGCAACTATTGTTTTTCCATTTTCTTTTTTTATGAAGTCTATTATTCCGCCATCAATTTTAATTTCTTTCTTCGTATTTTGATAACTTTTTTCTGCTATAAATCTTCCTATTTCTATAAACATATTATCTTGCTCACCAATCAATTGATGAGCAAGTAGCCATGTTTGTCTTTTACAGATAAAATATGATTGTATTAAACTGCCATATATTTTTATTTTATTTTTCAAATAAAATCATACTCCCTTGATTTTTTCTGTTTTGATAAAATCGTTTATTTGTGAAAAGACTAATTTCATATTTAATATTAAACTATATAAAATTTATATCATGTTTTATTTCTTCATATTCATTTATAAGACCAACTTCCGAATTATATTTGCATTTAATAATATAAAAAGAATGTTTTTTTAATATTTTTTCATCTTCAGACAAAACCAACTCTCTTTTTTCAATTTTCCCTTCTTTTATATACTTATAAAAAAAATTTCTATTTATATTTACCAAGAGTTTCTCAGCTTCAATAAAATTATATAATTCCATAAGATTAATATATTTTGAATAATAACAAGCAGGTAAAACTTTAATATTTGTAAATTTACTATAATAAAATTCCTCTGTTTCTTTTGTATCCGAAAATGGCTGAAGACTTTTTAATGAATTTCTGAATAAAGAAACAGTATCTTCAAATTCTTTTTTCTCAAAATCGTTCCAATTTGGATAAACTTCATCAATCAAATTACCAATGTTTTTTTCACAAAGTATATCTACATCATTAAGAACTTCTAAAGTTTTTTCTATTTTATTAATAGGATAAATATAGTGATCATACTCTCCACCCTTTCTACAAATATAAACAGGTGCTGGTTTCTTTTTAGAATTTCTATTAACTCTTCCAAATCTTTGTAATAACGCATCGATAGGAGCTGGTTCAGTAATCATAACATCATAATCTATATCAAGACTTACTTCAATTGTTTGAGTACCTATAAGAATTTTAGTTTTTTGGTTGTAAATAGCTTTTTCTTTATCATTCCTATCATGTTGATTAAATCTTCCATGAATAAGTACAATTTCATTATCAGAACAAATATTCATATCTCTAACTTTCATATAAACTTTTTGCGATTGTTCAACTGTATTACAAACTAAAATAATTTTATTGTGATTATTTATTATTTTACGGAAATTACTATCAATAAAATCAAATATATTTTTATCAACTATTTTTATTTTATGTCTTTTCAATTTTTCAACAAATTTTTTATCAGCAGTAATAATATTATCAATATTCAATCGCTCAGCAAGGATATTTTGCATAAAAGTAGGAATTGTAGCTGTCATTATCATAACATCACATAAAAAATCCTTTTTTAAAACCTCAAGCATTACAACAATTTGTGCAAATGTAACTATATCATAAGCATGTATTTCATCAAAAATAAGTTTTGCACCAGAGAAAAAAACAAAGCCCTTTTCAAAACCTTTAACTCCATAGAAATACTTTAAAAGTTGAAAAGGTGTACACACAATTAGGGGGGAAAGTAAATTTTTATATTGTTTTATAATCTTTTTTATTTTTTTATTTCTAATAGAATTTTCATTTTTAGTAATACCTTCTTCAAAATAAATTGAAATATAATGAGATATATTACCATGCAAAATACCTATTATATTTGATATTTTTGAAGCACTTCTATCCATATTTTTTATTAATCTCTTATGCATTGCATTTATTGATGCTGTATAAGGCAAAACATAAAATACCCTACCCTGTTTATTTTCAAGTTGTGTTTTTACCCATCCTATAGCAGATTCAGTTTTACCTGAACCTGTAGGTGCAATTAACAAGCATGAACCTTTAATAGAAAAACACTTCTTTTGATGATCATAAAATTCTATCTTTCTTTTCATTTCATCTAAAAAAACAAAATGTTTTTCTTCAAACATATAGATTTCTATGATTTTCGCAGATCCAAGATGATCACAAATTTTTAAACTTCCCCATAATAAAAGATGCTGTAAATATTCTTCTTTATTATATTTTTCTAAATTATATGCAAACTCCTCAATAGGATTTCTTATATTATTAATTTTGATTTTCTCGTTTTTTAATTGAACTGATATATGGTATTTTTTCGCAAGTTCGTCGAATTTTTTTATATAAAAATCAATTACTTTTTTATCAAAGTTATACTTTAGATTTCCTTCATAATCTTGCGGATGAAATTTCGTTTTATTTTTCCAATTAAGTTCATATTCATATTCCAGATCTTCTTTGCTTTTAAGATAATTATATTTTAGTTCATAAAACGACTTATGATGAGATAATATAACTTTTTTTATAAGTTTTATATATCTTTCATCCAGATTAAGTTTATCTATAAATGGTATTGAATAAATCTCATGTCTTTGTTTTGTCCATAAATTTTTTTCTCCTTTTATATACTTTTGAAATTCTTTATGAATTTTTCCAAAATCATGAAAAAAAATTGTAGAAAAAAGAATATCCCAAAAATTATCGAGTTTAGTTATTTTGGGTAATAATGGTAACATTCTTTTTAAATTATTTAATATTACAATATTATCTTCAATATGTTCTAAAAGAGTTGTTCCGTCAGATTTTGCTAATATCAAATTTTCATTTGATTTGACTGATTTCATATCAAATACCTCACTTTTATAATATCGCCTATATGTGCAAGCGATGTTATTTATGGTTCTTGCCAGTAAACATCCCAATCTATTTTTAATTTTTTGTCATAATCTGAAAAACCCAAAGCATGTATTGTAATTTCTTCCTGCTTATAATTCCAGTCTAAAATACAATATGGTTGAGTTCCTATATTCTTTCTTGGAATAGTATTTGAAAAATATTTAGGTAAAGCATGGATAACTCCTGGCATTATACCATATTTTAAAGGTATAATTGTTCCTTTCAAATTTTTTAAATTATTTTTTTCTTCAATTTCTATTTCATCAATATTTTTAACTGTCGCCAAATCACTTGAGCGGCCCAATAATAATTGATATTTTGGTTTTAAAAAGTATCCAGCAATAACTTTACTATCTGTATATAAAAACAATTCAGCTTCTACTAAAAACTCTCTTTTTATGACATTCGATTTTATATTTTTAAGAGATTTTTCCATTTGATATATGGTTTCAAGATCTATATTTTTTGATTTAGCTCTAAAAACATATCCTATCTTCTCTTTTTGAGGTATAAAATAATCTCCTTTTGCAGATGAGATAAGTCCATTTATTGTTGAAAACGGTGGTACTAATAAAGTTGGTTGAAAACCACTGATTAAATTAGGATATCTAAATGATGCTGTCCAACTTGAAATATAGATTCTATATACTTTCATAATTACTCTCCTAAATCAATAGTTTTTACAAATTTATCTATTATTTTATTAACTGATCCATATTCTATAAGATTTTCTTCTTTTAATTTTATCAAATCACTTTCAATTTCGTCCATAAATCCTTTCCTTTTTCCAACAAATATTTTATTATCAAATTTATCTTGATAATCATTTATTACTTCTTTAAGTGCATCTACAGAAAATACAGCTTTACCCATTTCTTCTTTTGCAAGATGAGAAAATGGATGATTGCCTGATTTTAAAATAGCAAGAACAATTATTTTAGGTGTAACATCTGCAAAATTTGTAGTTTGTTTTGCTCCTCCAGATAAATATTTTAAAGCTAAGATGACATCTTTAACTCTTTGCTCTCTAATTTCTTTTGGAAGTCTTATAAGTTTTAATGGATTACCATTGATATCTTTTGCAAATGGATCATCAATTTCAAAAACACCTTCTTTTTCAAGATACAACTGCCTCATATCTTCATTTATATTTTGAAAACCTGTTTTATTCATGGAAGAAAAAGTACCAACCATATCCAGATCTATTGAAAACATTCCTTTCATTATTGCACAATATTCATCTTTTCCATATGGAACAGCATCTCCCTCATGCCTGGACATCGAAGACCAATGCTGAACTATCGGATTATAAGAAACAGCAATTAAAGCTGAATTTTTTAAAGGAGATACTCTGGTTAAAGTTACATTTATTGATTTTGATTTTCCTGTTTTTGTATCAATAATATTTTTTTTCCCCGCTCTCATATATCCAAAAATATCATCATCAGCATATTTTAATGGATCGGCTTCAGTATAAGCTATCTTTTTTTCTCTTATAATAGGAGATATTTGCCAATTAAAATTTCTCATTAATGTTTCGCGCCACCAATATCTCCATGCTTGACCAGAAACATATGGATATTCTTTCCCATCTTTTCTTATTTTTTTAGTCATAACTGCATTATCTAAAGTTGTAGAAGTATCATTACCTGCATTGTTTAATGCTGCAACATCCACATCAATAAGCATAAATCCTTGAATTGTATTCATTTTACCCCTCCTTTAAAATTCTATTAATTCATCTTCAGGCTCTTCTAAATTACTTTCTTCTACATCAATATTTTTTATATTTTCTTCATGTAATAATTCATAAAGATAAATAAGTAATATATCTCTTATTTCACTCCAATATTGCCCATCAGGGAAAAGATAATTAACATATTCATCTAAAGTAATCAGTGGTTTTTCTTCTCCATTAATATAATGTTTTTTAATTAATGTAATGATTATAGCTCTTAATTGAAAAGCTTTGTTTGCTCCTTCAATCATAGTAAGATATTTTTTAAAATTGTTTTCTTTACGTGAAATTTCTATTATAGATTTACCAAGTCGCTTAATTAACTCAATTTGCTTAAGATCCATATTTTTTACCTCCTTCAAATAATAATCTAAAATTAAAGAACTAACTTCTTTCTTTTTTAAAAAGTTTTCTCTATAAAATTTTTTTAAAATTCCTATTAATGATTTTCCCTCTAATAAATATTCAATAACCATATTTTTTTCATCTTGATAATAATCTTTTGTAATTTTACCTTCTTTTTCTGAAACCCATTCAAATGTAGTATAATCCCAAGTAGCTTTAGACACCTTATAATATCGTTTAATAAAAACGAACCAATCTTTTCTGCAATATCGCAAAACTTTACTTATAAATCTAAATACAGGATTAGGTAAAATATAAATTTCGCAATTGGGATTAGCTCCAAAATTTGTAAAATAAAAAAGTTGTAAATATTCATTTTTAGCTTCAAATTCATTTATTAATTCTGATGCCATTTCAAATAAAGCATTTTTAGGATTATTTAATTTTGATTTTAATATTCCTTCAGAAATATTTTTAGAATAATTATCAAGATTTTTCTTTATTACCTTTTCTATCCAGTATTCTTTTATCTTTTCACTATGAACATGTAGAAGTGCTAAATTTTTTCTCATTTGCAATACAGCAAGTGGTAAGAAAAAAAGTTTTGTAATACAATCATTACATAACAAAATTCCATTTTCATGTCCATGATGAAAATTTACAAATTTACCAGATCCAGATAATGGAAAAGTTTCTCTCCCAACTTTAAAATTTTTTCCTTTTTTTCCGCAAATACGGCAATAGCCACTCGCGTCAGAAAAGCTCCCACTATTTAATATATTTTCAAAATATTTTTTTACGTTTTCTTTTGCTTTTTTTTGCTTTTCGAGAGAACCCCGTTTGGAATTATGAGTAATATTAGAATTAAGTTGAAGCGAATCAATTTTACCATTCCATTTATATATAAAAATTTCTGCAGCAAAATCTATCAAATCGATTATATTTTTTTCTGGGAACTGATTTTTCAGATATTCTAAAACAACTCCGCCAGCGTCTACAAATGGATCACCTGTAACCATTTCATAAAACCTCCTAACAAATTTCTTAATTATAAAATTAGATATAATTAAAAGAAATATCTTCATTTATTTTATAAAAAGATATGGTTACTTTTTTACTCACGCAACACTTCAAACATTCCAAACCCCTGTGAATTTTTGCTTCCTAACCCCACATCATATAAAAATTTTATTATTTTCGGATCTCCTTTCATTTTATAATTTCCCATCCAACCTTCAATAATATATTTTTTATCTCCAAGGCCATAATATACGATTTTTTTATATTTATTTTCATTAAATAACGGTATAATTTTTATTGATTCTTTAAGTTCTTTATTATAAAAAGCTTCCCATTTATGTTTAAGATTTAGATTTATTAACTCTTCAAATTCTGCAGAAAATGGAGAATAATAAATAGTTTTCTTTTTATTATTTATTATTTCTGTTTTATGAACTTCTAAAGGAGTTAACATCTTTATATTTATTATATTTTTTTCGGTGTAAAATGATCCTAATGATATTACACTTGAAAGATATAGTATATTTTCCCCTAGGCTAAAACGATCTTTCTCAAAAAGATTATTCAATATATCTTCTAATATTTCATTTATAGGAGATGAAATATAAAAGCTTATTTTATTTCCAAAGTTGAAAATTTTCATTTTTTTATAGTATTTCCCTCTTTCTAATATTGAGGAAAATGTGAAAAAACGATATACTCTTTTACTAAAACTTTCAAAGCCATTTTCGTGAATAAATTTTCTTAGTTTTTGAGAAAACATGTTATATATTAACGCTTGAATATATTTATTAAAACCAATAGGTAAAATAATATTATTATCTGAAATAAATTCTACTTTAATTCTTATATATTCCACCACCTTAAATAAAATTAATTTATCATCTGATATATTAATAAAATGTAAAAAAATAGAAAGAGACCATATAAAGGTCTCTTTATTTTAGAAAATCTATTGATTTTTTGTTAATTCTTTTTACCATAATTAACATCTCCATCCCCCGTAGTTTCTACTAATATTATAACTCTTTTTCTAATTATTGTCAAGTTTTTGTTAAATTACTAATTCTCCAGAAGTTCCACAGATATTCCGGTCATTTTTTATATAATAATTTTAAGGAATCAAGTTTTTTATTATTTGAATTACAAAAATCTATAGTAGTAAAAAGCCCTTTATTATATTACAATATGTTTCAAATTTTTCTAAAAATACAGCATGTCCAGATTCTTAATAAAAAATCCAACCAATTTTCTGGCTGGATTTTTTACTGTTCAATGTTTATAAACCCAATAATTTCAAATAATTTTATTAGGAAAATTAAGGTTAGGTTTAAGACAAATAATATAATTAATAAATTTAGAATAATTACATCGTCTATTACAAATTTTGCCAATAATAGATAAGAAAAGGTAAGTACGACAGCTTCTACTGATATTAATTTTATTGCTATGGAAAGTTCTTTTGATAAAGTTATATCATATAAATTTTTATAGGCTATTCTTTCTAATATTAAAGAGATTAGATAAATAAAAAAGGATAAAGAAATGACAAAGAAATAATTTCTTATGCTTTCAAGTAAAGAGTATCTTAGGGTGAATAGAGAATCAAAATTGTTAGCAAGACCTGGATAATTTTTGAAAATCATAATTATGCTTTGTGGAACAAAGAAACTAATTAGAGAATAAAATAAAAATAGTGATATTACAAAATAATAAAATGTTTTTTTGTTATTTGTTTTTTCGCTAAGTAAATAAATACCGATGAATTGAAGGATAATTCCTATGGTATTTAATTCATTGATAAACATAAGGATTATACCAATTCCTAAAAAATAACGTTCTTTTTTTAAATGCATTTTACCATCCCCCATATTAATAGTTTATTCCATGTAATTTAATTATTTATTTTGATTAATTCCAACATATACAGTTACTTTTCTTTCGATTACACTTTCATTTGTTTTTACAGTATAAATTAATTGATATTTTCCTGGAATTGATAAAGTTACAGGACGATCGTAAGGTGAGAGGTAATATACTATAGCCTTTCCACCAGCATTTATGTATATTCTCCTTTTGTCGGAATTTTCATAGTTGAATACAACTGTGTTTTTATCAAGATTAATGAGTCTTAACGAATATCCCGTAATTTCAATAAATCTTTCTTTTTTTAAATCTTTGTTATTGATGTAAAATATTCCCTGAAATTTTTCATTTACTGGATAAAAGAGATAAGTATCCATTGACAGACTTATGTTTTTTAATTTTGTTTCAATTTTATCTGTAATTGGGAATGGAATATATACAGCCTGATTAAATTGTTTTGAAACGAAATATAGATCATATGTTCCCTTTTCTATTCTTGGTATATTAAAATCATTTACTTTTTTCTCAAGAGATTTTAATGTTAAATAACCAAAATCTACAGGAATTTCTTTTATTAATTTCTTTTTTTTGGTATATATTTGAATTGTTCCTTTAAATTCAAATTGTCTGGTTTCTTCAGAATAGTTTCTTGCCTCTATGATGAGTTGAGGATACTCATTTTCAAGGAAGAAGCCTTTTTTTAGATAGACATTATATCTAACTGTATGTATATAATCTATTTCTTTGTGCAATTTTATTTCTTTTCCATTTGAATTAAATGTGGAATATATTATGTATTTACCGTCAGGAATTTTTGAAAGAGGGTTTATATTCATTAGATCAAATATTTTTTTTGTTTCATATGGCGATAATTGATATTTTATTATTTTTGGATATTCGAATTTATAGAATGTTTCGCTTGAATCTCCTGTTATTTTGTAGATTATAAATTTAAATGAATCAATTTTTACATCTATTGGAGATGTTGTACTATTGTTCATTGAAACAGAAATTGTTAAAGGATCTGGATATGTGTATTTGTCTGATGAGAATATTGAATAAGAAATTTTGTCAACTAAAACATAAAATCCGAAATTATATCGAGGAAAATATTTTTTTGAAATGAATATAAAAGCTATTGCGAGTATTGAAATAAAGATAATAAGCATATTGTTTATTTTTTGTCTTCTTTTTTGAATTTGACGCAATTTATCTTTTTTTGCTTTTTCCTCATCTAATTTTTTCCATTCTTCAGGACTTTTTGAATAATAACCCATTATATCATCCCCCTATGCTAGTGATGAATTGATTGTATTCTTCTGTATCTATTTTTCCCTGAATTAATAATCTATTTAGCTGAATTTCTGGTGATATATAAAAAATGGAGTTTTTAATTTCATCTATTTTGTTAGAAAGAATCATTTGTTTTGTATACTCATTTATGTGAAGGATTTCGAAAACAGGAATTATGTCAGAGTATCCAGTGTATTTACAGGTTTCGCACCCTTTTTTATTACAAGAACAAAGTATTTTTACAAATCGCTGATTGTAGATAATTTTTAAAGTGTCAAGAAGATATGATTTATTTAATCCTAATAATTCTAATCGTTGAATTGCATTAAATACATTATTTGCGTGAATTGTTGAAAATACATAATGTCCAGTCATTGCTGATTCAAGAGTTAGCTTTGCAAATTCATCTGTTCTTATTTCTCCAGTCATTATTATGTCTGGATCATGACGTAATATATTTTTTAATATAGAAGTTTTTTGAGAATCATTTTTTATTTCAATTTGTTCTGCACCGGGAATTATATATTCTAAGGGATTTTCGATAGTTATTATTTTTTTAGTTTTTTCTTTTAAAAGTTGAAGTATTATAAAGGCTAATGAGGTTGTTTTTCCGCTACCTGTTGGCCCTGAAAAAATAATTAAACCATCTTTATGTAATTTTATTGACTCAATACTTTTTAAGAATTCTTCAGGATATTTAAGATTTTCTATTGTTAAGTCATTTATTGTTTTTAATTTCCTGATTACACAATTTGTTCCGTAATTATTGTTTATCAATGAAACTCTAAAATAATTATTCAAAAAAGTAAAGGACCCATCTGCTGGATCCCTATTATTTATTATGTCTATTTTACTCATTATCTGTATTTTTGTTAATATTTTCTTATATTCATCTTTTTCGAGTTCTGATAATTTTATTAATTCAGTATTATATCTATAATATATTGTTACACATGATTTTTTAGAAGAAAAGTGAAGATCACTTATATTGTTATTTAATAAATACATCATTATATCTTCAAATGAAGATAATCTTGAGGAATTTGTATCTTCAGTTTTTTTGAAAAAATCCACAGTTGAATTTGTAAATAATTGTTCAATAGCAAGTTTTTCCAGTTTACTCTTCATAATCTCCCTGCTGAGCTTCAAGATATTTTTCTAATTTTATTCGTTCTTCATTTGCAACATTGTTTCCAAATAACCTATATACTGCAGGTATTTCGTAAATGTTTTCACCATCATATTCGTTCATGATTTTGTTGTAGCCAGCTGCAACAATAGTTACTTTTAATTCATCTGGTTGCATATCTTCAACTTCAGTAATTCCGTATTTTAAATTTACTTCATCTGTTGAGTAAGAATGAAGTATAGAAGTTACTATTTTTAAATCTTTTAATGTAGGATTTTTACCAGATACATTAACTAATGCTGCTGTTGCATTTTGAACAGAATTTTCAAGGAATTTAGAGTTTAAAGCGTTTTTAGCTGCTTCTTCTGCTCTGTTATCGCCTTTTCCCCAACCTATACCAAGCATTGCTGAACCTCTTCTTTTTAATACTGATTCAACGTCAGCAAAGTCTGTATTAACAAGACCTTTTTTGGTAATTAAGTCTGAAATACCTGTGATACCCTGGTATAATATGTCATCAGCTTTAGCAAATGCCTGTCTAATTGGGATATCATCATTGTCTTCAAGTAATTTGTCATTTGATATTTTTATTAATGTGTCTACATATGGTTTTAATTTGTTTAAACCTCTGTTTGCGATTTTTTGTTTTGTAGAACCTTCAAAGTGGAAAGGTATTGTAACTACAGCAACAGTTAATATTCCTAATTCTCTTGCAACTCTTGCAATTACAGGAGAGGCACCGGTACCTGTTCCACCACCTAAGCCAGCAGTGATAAATAACAGGTCAGTTCCCTGAATCATTTCACGTATTTCATCAATACTTTCTTCGGCAGCCTTTTCTCCTTTATCAGGATTTCCACCAGCCCCAAGTCCTCTGGTAAGTTCTTTACCAAGTTGAAGTTTGAATTTTGCACTGCTTGCTTCAAGGACCTGAACATCTGTATTAGCTGCGATAAGGTCAACATCTTTTACACCAAGACGAACCATTCGTTCTATGGCATTATTTCCAGCGCCGCCGACCCCCATTACTTTTATTACATATTTAGGTCTTTTATGGAAAATTTCTTTATTTTCATCTGGCATAGGTAAATTAAATGGCATCTTCATTACCCCCTAACAGGATTCTACCTAATTTTGCGAAGAATCCACTCTTTTTTTCCTGTTTTTCTTGAATTCTTGGATTATTTTCAATTATATTTTCTTCAGATTCTTCTATGTATAATTTTGGAATATTTGTACCGCTAAAATATAGGTTAATTGTACCAATAAGTGGTGCAAAAAGAGGATCTTTGTAAATTTCTTCAGCATTTTCAATATAGAAATTGGATGAATTGTTTACTGCAATACCCAATCTTGTTTGCAATCCCATAAAATCGGATATTGTTTTTTCTATGTTTTTGATTCTTGCGCCTCCGCCTGTATGAACAACTCCAGCCTGTAATCCTCCAGCAATTTCAACAGTGTTTTCATACTCTAATTTTGCAAGATCGCTGTTTAATTTGTTTATGATTTCTCTTACTCTTGCAAATACAATTTTGTTTAAAAGATTTTGTGTTGTATATTCATAGTGATCACCAACAAGGCTTAAATAATCAATCTTTTTAACAGCTTTTGTATCCTGAAGACATACAGCATGGTCTTCTAAAAGCCTAAGAGCCTCTTTTTCAGAAGTTTTTAATACGTGCATTATATCTTTTAATACATATTCCACACCAACTTCAAAGTCAAGATAGAATTTTGGTATTCCATCTTTGAATAAAAGCATACGTGCTTTTGAATGACCTAAATCAATTATTCCAACTCCTAAGTTTCTATCTGATGTATTGGTTACACCATATGCTGCTGCAAGTGTCGAATCGTATATAGGGATTTCTCCTTCGATTAGATTTTTTATTGTATTTCTAATAGGTGCAAACGAGTTTTCTGGTACCCATACAACATTTATTGTTGAGTTTAATGAGTAATTTGCTACAAATGCAACAGGGTTTTTAACTCTTTTTTCGTCAACTTCGAAATCTACAAATTTTATATCTAATACTTCTTTATTGGATTCAGAATATTTTTGCTGTATATTTGCTTTTATCTTTTCAAGATCCATTTCTGTTATTTCTTTTGGTTCTGTGAATTCAAGTGTATAATTTTCTCTTGATATTTTTAATTCGTTTGTTGCATATGAAATTATTATTTCTATTTCTCTTGCTTTACTATTTTCCCCTTCAAGTGAGTATATAACATTTTCTATCTTTTTTCTTAATGATTTTACATCCTGTATTTGTCCTTTGACGATTCCTTCAGCACGTTCTATTGCACTTGATATTAACTGAAAATTACCTCTATTTTCTTCAATTGCGATTCCTTTTACATAGTAATTTCCAATATCGATAGCATAAATTACCTTTTTGGCCATTTTAATCCCTCCTAATAAATGCTGATTAAACTACCACCAGAGAGTAAATAATAACTTCCCGGTTCATATTTTTCAAGTTTTTTTAATGTTTGATTTAAATAATTTACAACTTCATCCCATGAGTTATAAAATATTTTGTATTCTGGATTTATATATATAATTTTATTTTTAAAATCTATAGTAGATATATAATTTAATTCGTCAAGAGTCAATTTGTTTATTTTATCTTTGTATTTTAAGAAGTCATTATATTCTATGTTTGGAAAACCTAAAATAGGAATATCAGATATTTTAAAAATATAACCATTTTTGTTTAGTAAAAAATACCTATGATTTATCTCTACAACGCATATTGGCTGAGATATATTATCTAATATAGGACGAACAGGTTTAGAAGGGATAATTAAATAAGATAGTATTATATAAAATATTATAAAAACATATAATACTGTTTTAATAAGTATTATCGAACGTTGAACGTTCATCTTAGATGTCTAACTCCTTAACCTTTAATGCGTGTTCTTCAATAAATTCCCTTCTAGCTGAAGGATCACTTCCCATTAAGATTTCAAGAATTTCTTCTGTTTCTACAATATCATCAATATTAATTTGAATTAATTTTCTCTTTTCAGGATTCATTGTGGTTTCCCATAATTGATCTGAATTCATTTCACCAAGACCTTTATATCTCTGAAGTGAATACTTTTTTCCTTCAAATTCTTTTTTTAATTCCTCTAATTCAGCATCTGAGTATAAATATTTTTCAAATTTACCAGATTTAAATTTGTATAGAGGAGGTTGAGCTGCATATATTCTTCCAGCTTTAAGTAATTCTGGCATAAACCTGTAAAATAATGCTAATAACAATGTTCTAATATGAGCTCCGTCAACATCAGCATCTGTCATTATTATTATCTTTCCATAACGTAATTTTGATATATCAAAGTTTTCGCCAATTCCCGTTCCAATAGCCGAAATTATGTTAGCTACCTGTTCATTTTTCATTAATCTTTCAATATCATGCTTTTCTACATTTATTATTTTACCTCTTAAAGGTAATATAGCCTGGAAATTTCTATCTCTTGCGGTTTTAGCATTTCCACCAGCAGAATTACCTTCAACAATAAATAATTCTGATTCATCGAGATTATTTGATGTACAATCTGCCAATTTCCCAGGTAATGGCGAATTTTCAAATATAGATTTTCTTTTTACCTTTTCTCTTGCTTTTCTTGCACTTATTCTTGCTCTTGCAGCTTCTTTTATTCTTTCAAATATTAATTTTGTATCTTTTGGGTGTGAATCAAGATATTTTACTAAATATTCCGCGACTATATCGTTTACAGCTGCTCTAACTTCTTTACTTCCCAGTTTTGCTTTTGTTTGTCCTTCAAAAACAGGATCAGGAAGTTTAATACTTAATATAGCTATTAAACCTTCTCTGACATCTTCGCCCGTAAAATTAGGATCTTTTTCTTTTAAAAATCCAGCTTTTTTGGCATAGTCATTCATTACTCTTGTAAGTGTTGTTTTAAATGCTGATTCGTGTTCCCCGCCTTCTACAGTTCTTATATTGTTAACAAAACTGAATATGTGAGGATAATCGTTTCTTGTATACATCATTGAAAATTCAACTATTATATCTGAAAAGTTTTCGCCACGAGGATTTTTAAAAGAACCTTTTCCAAAAATTGGTGATTCATGAATAGGTGCTTTTTTATTCTTTTTTATTAAATAATCAAGAAATTCAGAAAGTCCTTCTTTAAAAAGGAATTTTTGTTTTTTATTTCTTTTTTCATCTATAAATTCTATTTCGAGACCAGGGTTTAAGAAAGCCAATTCCCTTAATCTATTTTCTATGATTTGACCTTCAACTTCAATATCTCCATTTTCAAAGATTTCAGCATCAGGTTTAAATTTTATATGTGTACCTGTTTTATTCGTCTCACCTAATATTTCTACTTCAGTTACCTTTTTTCCTCTTGAATATTTTTGATAATAAATTTTTCCATTTCTATGAACCCATACTTCTAAGAATTCTGATAATGCATTAACAACAGATGCACCAACTCCGTGGAGCCCACCACTTATTTTATATGTTTCTGTATTAAATTTACCTCCAGCATGTAAAGTTGTAAATACAACTTCAAGAGTGTCTTTTTTTTCTGTAGGGTGTGGACCAACTGGAATACCTCTTCCGTTATCCATTACTTCTATAGTATCATCTTCATTTATTTTTACCATTATTTTGGTACAGAAACCACTCATATATTCATCAACACTATTGTCAACAATTTCATATACAAGATGGTTTAAACCTGCTTTTCCAATTGATCCAATATACATACCAGGTCTTTTTCTAACAGGTTCTAAACCTTTTAATACTTTAATATCTTCTTGAGAATAATGGCTCATCTAACAGCACCTCCAGTAAATTTTATGCTTTTTATCCTGTCTATTTGCAATGAATTATTAATTTCTTTTATTAATTTATTTTTTTTAAATAGAATTTCCTGTTTTATGTAGTTGTTTTCAACATACAAAAAAAGCGTGGAGGTTTTTAAATCTATATCAACCACCTCCACTGAGGTAAAATTATATTTATCTAAAATTGCTGATATCTTATTTTTTATCTCGTCAAGCAACATAATTTTTTTTATAACATTGTTTTTTGAAGATAATTCATATAAGATATCTTTGATTTCTTTCATATTAATCCCAATATTCGTTGTTTTGTATAATAAAGTCTTTCCAGTAATTTATTAATGTTTCAGTTGTAATACCTGGGGCATTAAAGGTAAAATTAGGAACTATTCTTCTTACTGGAACAATTCCTGCACTTGTATGAGTTAAGAATATTTCATCTGCTGATAATAATTCCCATAATTCAATATTTCTTTCTTCAAAGTCTATATTGAAGCTTTTTATAAGGTCGATAACAACTTTTCTTGTAATTCCAGGTAATATACCAGCTGATAAAGGAGGAGTTATAATTACTCCAGCACTTACCATAAATAGATTTGATTTTGTTCCTTCAGTTACATAACCAAATTCGTTTAATACTATTGCATCATAATACACATTGTATTTTTGTCTTAAATATAATCCATAGCCATTTAGAGAAGTTTTTACATAATATGGAATAACGGGATTTTTTGGTTTTCTTTCTCGAGATATTGCCAAAACAACTCCACTTTCTCTTAAATCATCAACTTCATATATCGGCTCAATAAACGCATAAAAACTTTTATTTTTTGATGTGTATTTGTTAATTAATATTTTTATTCTAATGTCTTCTTTGCAATTAAACTTTTTAACTCCTTCAAGAAGAGTTTCTTTTAGTTTATTGTATTCAGGGAATTCTAATCCCAAAAATATGGCAGATTTTTTTAATCTTTCATAGTGAAAGTTAAGGGCAAATAGATTTTTGTTGTATGTTCTAATGGTTTCGTAAGTAGAATATCCGTTAAATATTTCAAAATCTTCACTTTTATATTCAGTACTTTCTATCCATTCTTTTGAATTATAAAACACTTGATATCACTCCAGTATTTTCAATTTTATTTATTTTTACTTTATGAAAATCATTTAAGTTTATACTATTATTTAATATTTTATGGTATATATAATATTCATCATATCCGTAACTGTATTGATTATCCTTTTTTTCTATAAGAATTTCTGGGGTTATACCAGAGTTAATTAATTTTTTTAAATATTGTTCATTTGAATTTTTTATGTATTGTTGCAATTGTTTCATGCGGGCTTTTTTTATTTCACCTGAAATTTGGTGAGGCATTTTTGACGCTTTGGTATTTGGACGTGATGAATATCTAAATGCATGAACTCTTGAGAATGGATATTTATTAATAAATTCTAATAATATTTCAAAATCTTCATTAGTTTCGCCTGGAAAACCAACAATTATATCTGAGGATATGGAAAAAATATCGTTTATTCTAAAAATCATATCGAATAAATTTATTAGATATTTTTCATTATATTTTCTTCCCATATTTTCCAGAACTTTTGTGGAAACATGCTGGAGTGATAAATGTATGTGTTTTTCGAAAATTTTGCTCTCATTGAGAAATTGAATGATATTTTCATTGATGAAATCGGGATATAAAGAACTAATCCTAAAACGAATTTTTTGGGATTGATATTTTTTTTCAATATCCATTATCAGATTTAATAAATTATAATCTGTTCCATAACCATAATAGGTTAAATTGATGCCAGTAATAATAAATTCTTTTACCCCTTTTTTAATAAGAGAATCAATTTTTTTGAATATCTCATCTTTTGAGACACTTCTTATTTTATTTCCTCTTGCGAATATTATTCTACAATATGTACAGAACTCAAGACATCCTTCTTCAATTGGCAGGAAATATCTTGAATAATTATTATAAGGTTTTTGAGGTAGAAATATTTTTTCATTTTTTGAATGCCAATAATCAAGGTCTACAAAGACACCATTTTTATCTATATAATTTTCTATGTATTTTTTTTCAAGGTTTCCTAAGATTAGATCAACACCATTTTCCAGTAATGATTTCGTATCTGTATGTGTGTAACACCCAACAACAACGACTTTGGTATCAGGTTTTTCTCTTTTGGTCTTCCTTATTAATTGGCGAATTTTCCTTTCGGCTTCAGAAGTTACTGTGCATGAGTTTATAATTAATATATCACTCTTAGTTGATTTGTCATATTCAACAATATAATTTAAAGAAGATAATTTCTCACCAATTACTTCACTTTCAGCCTGATTTAATTTGCATCCATATGTAACTATATTAACTTTTTCCAATATTATTCCTCCAAAATACCCTTTGCTGCTAAACTTAAAAGTTTAATTCTTCTTACAATACCAATAAGCCTGTTATCATAATCAACAACAGGAACTATTTTTAAACTCTTTTTTATTATTACATCGGCAACATGTAAAGCTGTGTCGTCATAATAAACTTTTGTAGGATTTTTATCCATTATTTCTGAAACGGGTTTGTTTAAAATATGACCTAATCCTTTTATGAATTGTTGAGAATCAGGGATAAATGAAGTAGATTGCATTAAAGATAAATATCCCGGGATAGAAGCTTTTATTACCATTGATTCGCTTAATAATCCAACGAGGTGAAATTCGGAATCTACAACAGGCAACGCTGAGTATCCATGCCTTTCACATAAAGTTATAAATCTATCTATAGTTACGTCTTCTGCTAAGGAAGTTACATCTTTTAACATAATATCTTCTACTTTCATTATTTCACCTTCTTTACTTCAAAGTAATTTAGATATTTATGAATCTCTTCTATATCTTCAATATACTTTTCGATATGATGAACTTTGGCAATAGCAGTTGCCATACCAAATTTTGCAGCTTCAAGGTAATTATATCCATTCTTTAATATATAATATATAATTCCTGTCATGAAAGAGTCACCAACACCAAATAAATGAGATCTATCAACATTTTCTTCTAATTTGAATAACCAGATTCCTTCAGGGGTTGCAATTATATCTCCTTCAACATGATAACTGAGAACAGCTAATTTTGCGCCATGTTTTATAATATCTTCTGCAGCATATACATAGTCATCCATTTCTTTTAATTCTCTATCAAAATATTTTTTCTCTCTTCTTAAGTCAATTCTTACTACCATAGGACATGATTTTTCAATTGCCTCGTTAAAATGAGGACCATTTGCTTCCATATATGTTGTAACCCCATTTTTCTTTGCAAGTTCAAACATTCTTGCATAGATATCAACTGGTGCATTAGGTGGAATGCTTCCAGAAATTAAAACATGTTCTACAAGAGAAAGTGAATTTTTATATCTTTGAATCATATGGTTAATATCTATTTCCTGAAGTTTTGGACCACTTGAATTAATTTGAGTAATTGTGTGATTTTTCAGGTCCAATATAGCGATATTTTCACGAGTTTCTTCCTCAACAAAAACAAAGTTTGCAGTTATATTTTTATCTTCGAGTAATTTTTCTAAAAACACTCTTCCAACAAATCCGCCTAAAAAACCCAAGGCCATGTTTTCAACGCCTAATTTACTAAGCATTTTTGATACATTGATACCTTTTCCACCAGGTTCCATTACAGAATTAGATGGATTAGAAATTCTAAACATATGTCCGCATTTAAAGTCTTCTACGATTATTTCTCTATCTAGTGAAGGATTTAATGTTACGGTCATTACATCCATAATTTAGCCCCCTCAAAATTATTTGTTATATTCATCTTTATTATACCACAAATGTCAAATTTTGTGAATTTTTAACCATTTTTTTTGAGTTTATTTTTTAGCATTTTTGATATTTCGGTGAAGTATTTACAATTTAGCAAATATGCCGCAACAGCGTATATTATCATTCCTTCAATAACAAGTATAAGTGTGTAGATGTTTGATATATATAATTTCTTTGATATATATAATATTGTTCCCATAATAAATGATGCAATAAAGATTTTTAATACTTCAATTATGTCATTTTTATCAAAATGTGCAAATAAATCCCAACCCAGAATTATCATACCAATCATTCCTGAAATTGATGTTGCCAAACCAATTCCGGCAGTTCCAAAATATTTAGCAAGTATAATATCGAGTATTATGTTAATTGTAACCATTATAAATGAAATTTTTGTTGGTTTTTTGGAGTCTAATTTTGAATAATAATTTCTTACAAGAATACCGTGAATGGAATAGAAAACAATACCAATAGAATATGCAATTAATGTGTAGGCAGTTGCTGTTGTATCATTTGAAGTAAAGCTACCATGCTGATATATTAATTTAATTATTTCTTTGCTTAATATAATTAATCCAGATGCAGCGGGAATTGTTAAAAATAAGGATATGATTATCGCTTCTTTAAACTCTTTTACAAAATTTTCCATATCATCTTTTGCAGATAATTTAGATAATCTTGGAAGAATAACGTTTGCGATGCTCACAGAAAAAATTGCTAAAGGCAATTGATATAATCTTAATGCATATTGAATAGTTGCAACTCCACCTTCTCCAGTCCAGGTTGCAACATTTGTATCCACAATACTATTAATATGAGAAATGGCAACACCAAATAATGCAGGAATAAACATTACCATTATTTCGTTTATATAGTCTTTTTTTATAACAGGATAATATTTAAAATATTTTTTCTTATGTACGTAAATATAAACAAAGAATAATTGAAAAAATCCGCCAAGGAGAAACCCAATTGTTGGACCTAAAATTTTAATAGGAAAATATACAGAAAATAAAATACCTAATATGGTAAAAACATTGGTTATTGCTGGTGATACTCCCGAGATAAAGAAATTGCTTTCATTATGTAAAATACTGGCAAATATCGACCATATGGAAATAAAAGTAATAAATGGAAATGTGATTTTCATTAAAAAGGCAGAAAGGTTTAAATATTCTTTATCTAAACCACTTCCGAGTATTTTAGCAAAAATTGGTGAATAAAAAAATACTAGAATATATAGAGAAAATGTGATTAAAAATAAAATATTTATTGCGGTGCTTGCAAATAGATCAGCCTCTTTTCCTTTTTTTCTATTGTATAAAGGAATGAATACAGTAGAAAAAGCACCTTCAGCAAATATTCTTCTTAGAAAAAATGGAAGAAGTATTGCTATAATATAGGCATCATATTCTCCACTTCTTCCAAAGTAATATGCGAAAAGCATATCTCTGAATAATCCAAGAAAACGACTTACCATTGTGGCAGATGCAAATATTGCGGTGTATTTTAAAATCCCAGACATTATAACAGCCCCTTTTTATTTACTATTATAAAAGAAAGCCCTTTAATAGGGCTTTTATATTGTTTCAACCATTATACATTTATAGAACAGGTAATCAACTTCTGGATCATTTAATGAATCCAAGAATTCTTTGATTTCCTGAGATTCGGCACCTGGTTGATACCAGAATTTTTTAAATCCATTTTTATAAGCCTCTTTTGTAATTTCTAATCCAATTTTAGGCGGGACAACAAAGTTTAAAACATCAACTTCTGGTAATTCATTAACTGATTTATATGTTTTAATTCCTTCTATTTCATCATAATTTGGAGTTACTGGTAATACTTCATATCCTTTTTTTACAAGGTCTTTTAAGATTTTATATCCAAATTTTGATTTATTTGTTGTGGCACCTATTAACGCGATTTTTTTTATTTTTGATATATCTATCATATTAATTCCTCCTAAAGATTAATAAGATAATATAATAATGGAACAGTTAAAATTGATAATAGAGTACTTACAAAAACAAGCAAATTACCTAATGCAGGATTTATCTTTAATTCTTCAGTAATAAATGATACATTCATTCCAACAGGCATTCCTGCTTCAATTACAAATATCGCTCCAAGAATAGGGTCAAATTTTAATAGTTTTACTATAAAAATGGCGAGAACTGGAAATACAATTAATCTGAAAAAAGTAGTTAAAATGGTATCGTATAAATCATAGATTTTAATTTTTATTTTTGATAAAGAAACACCGATGTTTATAAGAATGATCACAATACTTGCATTTTTTATCATTTCAATTGGTTCAGAAATAACAGCTGGAAAGTTATACCAGAATATATTATTTGCACCTAATATCCATCCAATTAAGAATCCCCATAACATGGGTAATTTAACCATATTTAATAATCCTTTTTTTATATTTCCTGTAAGAATAACTATACCTATTGAAAATGAAAGTAATGTCATTGCAATAACGTAAATTACAGCTTTAGCAATATATTCATCTCCAAATAGTGCTCCAACAACGGGATATCCTAAATATCCGCCATTTGAAAACATCAATGCAAAAGATATAATTCCCCATTCAGATTTTATGAGGTTCAATTTTTTTAGGATAAATGGAATTAAAATAGCTAATATAAAAAGGATTATATATCCTGAAAAAAATACTTTCAATTCATCTGATTTTGGTGGATGAGAATTTATTGCTGTAAATGCTAAAACATTTCCTGCAACCCATATTGTAATTTTATTTAGAATTTTATTGTCATATTCTTCAAATGTTTTGCCGAGAATATATCCAATAGAGATTATAATGAAAAGAGGTAATACCTTGAAAAAAGCAAGAGAAAATAACATCTATTCACCTCACTGATTTTATAGCATATACTTCTGTTCCAATTCCTGTTAAAAAGTCGAGAAGTTCAACATCCTGATTAAATAATCTTATGCAGCCGTGAGAAATACGTTTCCCGATTTCCCATGGCTTTGTAGTACCATGAATTCCATATTGTTCTTCTGAGAGTTGTAACCATCTACTTCCAATTCCATTAATTATTGATCCCGGTTTTATGTATTCACCATACCAATATAATGCAGGTTCTTTTTCTTTATACATAATTCTATAATATCCAGGTGGTGTTGCATCGCTTCTTCCAACTGCAGCTGGAAAAGTTAAAACCTTTTCACCAAGATAATATAGATTTAAAATACTTTTATCAAGATCTACCGTAATAACCAAAGGACTTTCACCAAATCGTAATTTCCCTATTTTTAGTAACTGTCCGGAGTATATTTTTTTAGGATCTTTAATATTATTATATAGAACAATTTCACCGGGTTTTACTCCAAATTTTCGGGCGATTTTATATATTGAATCACCTTTTTTGACAAGATAATTGCTTATAAATTCAACTCTATAAGACGCTCCTTTAAGATTAGAAGAACCAAAAAACCAATCTTTTTTAAAGAATTTTATTTTTTTTGAAAAAGAGATTTTATATGTATTTTCATAGGTTATATCGAGAGTGTGAAATCCGTTATCAAGATTTTGTGGAAGATAGAAAATATTATTTTCAGTATTTAATAGTTCAATTTTATTATCAATTTTAATTCCTGTAATTTTGAATTCATTATTTGAATTATTTACAAGAACTCCTTTCCAGCCATCTGGTGTTTCAATTGTTGAAATTTCTGCATTTAAAGGTGTAGAAAAATATTTTAATTTAATAAAATTATGAAAAGTAAGAGTTTTATGACCATTTAAGGAATCAAATTCAATATTGAATGTGAGAATATCGTTTTTTGAAAAATCATTGATATTAATTTTTATTCCTATATACGATGGAGTTGTAGAATATTCAGGTATTACTCTGAATCCACCTGAATAAACGGATACATGCGGATTTATCATTTTTTCTTTTGTAATAAACTTTAAAAATATAATATTGTCATGAAAATCATCAATACTTAGAGTGTTAGCTATTAATAAGCTTTGAAATATAATCAGCAATATTAATAGCAATATTCTTTTTGGTGTTTTTTTCAACATGGGTAACATCTCCCAATTTATTAAGAATATAAACTTCATTATAATCCACATTAAAACCTGTTTCTGCTTTTGATACATCATTTGCAATAATCAAATCGCAATTTTTTTCTTTGAGTTTTTTCTTTGCATATTCAATGAGATTATTAGTTTCTGCGGCAAAGCCCACTAGTAATTGATTTTCTTTCTTTATTTTTCCTATTGTTTTTAAAATATCAGGATTTTTTATTAATTCTAAGGTTATTGAGTCTTTATCTTTCTTTATCTTTTGTTTTGAAGCATTTTTTACTTTGAAATCAGATACGGCAGCTGTCATTATTATAATATTCATATTTTCGTATTTATCTTTTGCTGCTTCTAACATTTCTTCAGCAGTAGTTATATTAATAATTTCTTTTATTAATGGAGAAGGTTTTAAGTTTGTAGGACCTGAAATTAATATTACTTCAGCTCCTCTTAATGCGAATTCTTTTGCAATTTCATATCCCATTTTTCCACTTGATTTATTTGTTATATTTCTTACAGGATCTATCGGCTCAACAGTAGGACCAGCAGTGATTAGTATTTTTTTTCCTTTGAAGTCTTGTGGAGATAAGAATTTTTCTATATATTCCATGATTATTTCATTGTCAGGATATCTTCCTTTTCCTATTTCGCCACATGCAAGATGACCAACTTCTGGTTCAACAATTGTCCAACCATCATTTTTTAAATTTTTCAAATTTCGTTGAAATGCTGGTGAATCATACATTCTTGTATTCATTGTTGGAACTACTATTTTCGCTTTTTTTCTAAAGGCTAAACCTATTAATGAAACAAGATCATCTGAAATTCCATTCGCAATTTTTGCAATTATATTTGAAGTAGCTGGTGCAACAACAAAAACATCGCTTTCCATTGAAAGCTGTGTGTGGGGAATCCAACCATCTTTAACTTCATTAAAGTAATCACTATAAACTGGACAATTTCCAACAGCAGAGAAAACTACAGGTGAAATCATTTTTTTTGCATCTTCTGTCATAACTATATTAAGTTGTGCATTTGTTTTTCTTAATCTTGATGCAAGATCTACTGCTTTGTATATAGCAATTCCGCTACTTACGCCAAGCGTAATTTTTTTATCCTTGAATCTGTTCATTTAAAAACACCTCTGTTTTTTTAAGACGAGAAATTGTTTTTTCTTTTCCCAATACGGCTATTGACTCAAATAATCCCGGAGTCACTAACTTTCCCAATACAGCCCCTCTAATTGTTTGAAATGTGTTCTTTTTGGAAGTGATTTTTAAATCGGCAATTTCTCTTATAGTTTTTTCAACGCTTTCTATTGTATATTCTTGTAATTCTTCAAATTTTGTTATAGTTGTTTTTAAAAGTTCTGGTGCCCATTCTTTTTTTAGAAACTTTTGTATGTATTTTTCATCATAATCATAATTGTCGTTGAAAAAGTTATATGAAAAATCTTTTAATTGTTTTAATGTGTTAATTTTTTCTCTTGAGATTTTTATTACTTCTTTTGAAAAATCTATGTCTTTTTCCAGCATATTAATAAATTCAATATCATTAATATATCCAAGCCATTCTTTAAGTTCAGAATATAATTCTTCTATATCCAATAATCTTAAATGTTTTCCACAAATCCATTCAAGTTTTTCATAATCAAATATAACACCTTTGTTAGAGATTTTTTCCGGAACAAAATTATCTATTTTATCTTTGAAATTAAAGATTTCATCTTCTATTGTCCAGCCCAATAAAGCAAGGTAGTTCATTAAAGCTGATTTTAAGTAACCTTCTTTTCTAAAAAAGTCAACAGTGGTGCCTCCATGTCTTTTGCTTAAAGGTTTTCTGTCATTTCCAAGGATTAAAGGGATATGCATAAATTCTGGAATATTCCAGTTAAAAGCCTGATATAATAATATCTGTTTTTGAGTATTTGAAATATGGTCTTCACCACGAATTACATGAGTAATTTCCATATAATGATCATCAATTACAACGGTAAAATTATATACGGGAATTCCATTTGATCTCAGGATTATAAAATCATCAATATATTCATTTTTAAATTCAATTTCTCCTTTTAAAAGGTCATTGAATCTTACAGAACCTTCTTTATTTATTTTAAATTTTACAACAATAGAAAAATCTTTTGTATTATATTCTTCAGGAAATTCATATGATTTGTGTATAACTTCTTCACCCTTATACACAGCATAATAAGCTTTTTCTTCTTTCAATAATTGATTTATATGTTCTTTATAAATTTCCAATCTTTCGCTTTGTCTATAAGGACCAAAATCTCCCCCTTTATCAGGTCCCTCATCCCAGTCAAGACCACACCATTTCATTGAATCAAGTATTTCATTTTCAAATTCTTTACTTGAACGTTCTAAATCTGTATCTTCAATACGCAGAATAAATTTTCCGTTATTTTTTTTTGCATATAACCAGTTAAATAAAGCTGTTCTAACTCCGCCAACATGTAAATGCCCAGTAGGGCTTGGAGCAAATCTTAGACGTATCATTTTTCAACCTCCATTTTTTTCAATAACTTTTCAAGTTCTTCTATGGTATTTACAGAATAAACTTTTGCTGTTTTTCTATTGTCAAGATATGTATTTTCTATTAAACATTTTTTTATTCTATCAGTCCATCCACCTGTGTTATTCATTAAAATAATAGGTTTTCCGTTTGCATATGCACCCAATAATTCAATGGCTGTACCAATTTCACCACCTATGCTAATAATTACATCAACGCTTTTTACAAGAACAAATGATCTCATTGAAAAATCCAGGCCGGTTTTTATGTGGTAATCTATATATTGATTTCCATCTATTTCCCAGGGAAGAATTCCCACAGTAACTCCGTTGCTTTCTTTAGCACCTTTTGAAACAATTTCCATAATTCCATTTCTTCCACCGCTATATAATATCCATCCATTTTTTGCAATCATTTTTCCAATTTCAAAGGTAATTTCAGAAAGATTTTTAATTTTTTCTTCGGTTAATTCTCCCGAATATCCAATCACTCCAATTTTCAACATTTATATCACCAACCCAGATAATTTTCAATAACTTTTTCATCTTTTAAAACTTCTTCAGGTTTTCCATGAGCAATAACATTACCTTTATGAACGACATATAATATATCAACAACTTCAGCAATTTCATCAACATTGTGATCTGTAACAATTACACCTAACCCTCTTTTAGAAAGAGATTTGATGATTTTTTGTATATCTTTTACTGTAATAGGATCAATTCCTACAAACGGTTCATCGAGAAGAATAAATTTAGGTTTCATTAGCAATGTTCTTGCAAACTCCAATCTTCTTTTTTCACCACCGGATAAGGAGTCAGCAATTTGATTTTTAAGTTCTAATATTCCAAATTCGCTTAATATATCTGTAATGATTTTTTCTTTGTTTTCAATTTTTAACATGGAAGCAATTAAATCCATGTTATCCCATACAGTTAAATTTCTAAAAACAGAAGGTTCCTGTGGAAGATATGCAATTCCATTCTTTGCACGTATATGTACAGGTAAATGAGTTATTTTAATATTGTCCAATAATACCTCACCGCTTTTAGGTACTACAATACCAAGAATAGTTTTAAATAAAGTAGATTTTCCGGCACCGTTGGGACCAAGGATCCCAACAATTTCACCAGTGCCGGCTTCAAAATCTACTCCATTTAAAACTATTTTTCTTCCATACTTTTTTATAATTTTTTTGCAAACAAGTGTATGTTTTTCCATCGAATTAATTTACACCCGCTGTTTTTAACATTTCAATAATTTGCGGAGTTATATCTACTAATTCATCAGCATATAAAACTGATGGTTCATATAATACTAAGTTGTAACCATTATCTTTAGCGTATTTCACTATTTTTTCTTTTACTTCTGCTAATAATTCATTTGTCTTCTTTGTGTATTCATCCTGAATAGCTTTTTGATATTCATTAATTCTTAACTGTAATTCCTGTTGTTTTTTTACCAATTCATCATTTGTAGCACCTGAGTTTTTTAAGTCTTCAAATTCTTTTTGTAATTTATTGATTTTTCCCTGATAATACTGTAAGTCGTTTTTGTATTTTTCCTGTAAGTCCTGCCATTTATAATAGGACTGAGTTACTTTTTCCATTTGTACAAATGCTATTTTTAAGTTTTTCCCTGTTTCTCTGGAATTTTCAGAAATTCCAATTTTAGGAATAAATAAAAATGCTGCAATAAGCGCTACTGCCACTAAGAGTTTTGAAGTTTTTTTCACCAAAAACACCTCCTGAAAAATTTTTAATCTCTGTATATTATATCATTATTTGTATAATTTAAAAAACATTTTTTTTGAAAAAAGATTATTTATTTCTTAATTTATAATACATGAACTTGAATAATAAATTGATATTAATCTTAACATTTTAGTATTATCATAATAATACCCCTATCCTCCTTAAAATAAATTAAGGAATTTCGGAGCGTAAGCTCCGTTTTTTTTATGTGGTAAAATGATATTATATTCTGTAAAAATTGTGAGGTGATATAAATGAAAAATGAAATATATGTAATAGGTCATAAACGTCCTGATACTGATAGTATTGCTGCTGCAATATCTTATGCTTATTTAAAGAATCAAATAGATAATGATAATACATATAAACCATATAGACTGGGAGATATAAATCCTGAAAGTAATTTTGTTTTGAATTATTTTAGCATAAATAAGCCGGAATTATTAGAACATGTATACATTCAAGTAAAAGATGCAATGGTAAAAGATGTTGTTTTAGCTAAAAGAGAATCAACAATATTTGAAATTGGAAACACGATGTTAGAGAAACATGTTAAGAGTATCCCAATTGTTGATGAAGAGAATAAATTAATAGGCCTTTTAACTGAAAGAGAATTAGCCAGAAATTTTTTGAAAGAAATACAGAATTTTACACTTGAAGAGAATCCACCAAAGGTTAAAGATATTATAAAAACAATGGATGCAAAATTAATTGTTGGAGATGAAAATAAAAAATTAATGGGTTGTCCAACAATTGGAGCAATGACAGCAGAAGAAGTTAAAAGATACTTAAAAAAGAATGATGTATTGATAACAGGAAATAGGGAAGATGTTCAAAAAATAGCACTGGAGAGTGGAGTAAGCTGTTTAATAATAACAGGGGATTTTATTCCTTCAAAAAAAATAATAAATCTTGCTGAAGAGAAAAATATTCCGATAGTTGTAACTCCTCATCCTACATATGTTGCAGGGAGGTTATTACGTCTAAGTACTCATGTGGAAAGAATAATGAGCAGAAATCCATTAACCACATCACCTGATGAAATACTAAAAGATTTTGAAGAGGAATTAATGCAGGATAAGAAAGGTGTTGCGGTTGTAGTAGATAAAAATGGATATGTAAAAGGTATTATAACAAGACATGATTTGATAAAACCAAAACAGAAAAAAGTTATATTAGTAGATCACTCGGAAAAATCCCAAAGTGTAGAAGGAATTGAAGAAGCTGAAATTCTTGAAATTGTGGATCATCATAGATTAGGAGGATTGGAAACAGGGCTTCCAATTACTGCTCATATTAGACCTGTAGGATGTACAAATACAATAATATGGGATTTATATAAAAAACACAATATTATTCCTCCAAAAGAAATCGCTGGTGTAATGCTTTCAGCAATATTATCAGATACCATGCTTTTAAAATCACCTACTACTACTGATGAAGATAAAAAAGCAGTTGAAGAAATTTCAAATTTATTAAAACTTGACGCTATAAATTATGGTATAGAAATGTATAAAGCTAAAACTGATCTTGAAGATTTTAGTGAAAAACAAATTTTAACAATAGATTTGAAAGAATCAAGATTATCTCGCGGAACCATTGCAATTGCTCAAATAGAGGTAATTGATGTAGAAAGTATTTTAAAAAGAAAGGATAAGATTTTAAATGAGATGGAAAAAATTGTAGAAGAAAGAGGATACATCTTATTTTTATTCCTTTTAACTGATGTTTTAAAAGAAGGTTCTTATATATTTGCAGCTGGTCAATATAAATTGGCTGAAAAAATATTTAGACGTGATTTTTCAGATAAAATATCCTATCTTGAAGGAATTGTATCAAGAAAAAAACAGGTAATGCCTCTTGTTTTCAGAAATACTTAGATTTACAAGAAACTCTGTATATCTATTATGGATATGCAGAGTTTTTTTTATAAAAATACTTCAGATAACATCAAAAAAAACGTTTTTACAATATATTTCTTTGTAAATTAGTTTCAATAAATCATATTTAAATAGAAATAAATTAGAAAATAAAAATTAAAAGTTCTTTTTACTATTTTTTAACATTAATAATCGTATATTTTTGATATAATAAAAAATGAATTAAAAGATGGGGTGATTATATGGATCAAGTATTAAAGGAAAAGTTATGGGATTTTCTTGTTCTTTTTATTACTCTAATTGGAACAATATATATATTTACATCATTTGTTTTAGAATATATAAACAATAACATTATTTTTAAAGAACACTTTTATGGTTTTCTTAAAATCTTTGTAAATACAGTTGATTTAAAAAAGATAGTAATTTTTTCCGCTATTTTGTTATTTGTGATTATTTCTTTAGAAATGATTGCCAATATTTTAATTCTAAAAATATTAAGAGTCAAAATTGATAAAGTGAAGTTTTTTCTTGCTTTTCTTATAATAAATGGATTAACCTCTCTTATAAATATACTCATGTTATATTTAGTTAGTCCGTCAATTAAAACAGTTATTATTTTATATATTTTGATTACTCTTATTAATAATTTTCTGGTTTTTCAGGAAGATTTAGGGAAACAAAAACTCAAATATATAAAATTTCAGATATTCATATTTCTTATAATGAGTCTATTTGTAACTATAATTTAAAAACAGCGCTTTTGAAAGCGCTGTTTTTTTATAGATTATAGAGATCAAGAAATAATTACAATTTCATATTTTCAAGTTGGAAAATATAGAATTTAAGATATTCTGTTTCTAAAATATTATATACTACAGGATGATCTGGTGATTGATTTCCTTTAAATATTTGTCTTAATAATAGTTTATTATCTTTAGCTGCATCGAAAATGATTCTTTTGAATTCTTCGTCATATACCAATTGTGTACATGATGCCGTGGCGAATAAAGAACCATTTTTTGTTATTCTCATAGCTCTTAAATTTAATTCTTTATAACCTCTTATAGCATTTTTTATTGAACTTCTTGACTTGGCTAGAGATGGAGGATCAATAATAACAAAGTCAAAATAGATATTTGCGCCGTCAAATTTTCTAAGCTGATCAAATGTATTTGTTTCATATAAATCATATTTGTCCTTTGAGATATTATTTTCTTTTAAAGTTTTTTCAAGAACAAATAAAGCTCTATCAGAATAATCAAGGAATGTGACATGTTTTGCACCACCAGATAATGCATGGATACCAAAATTTCCTGTATATGAAAATCCATCGAGAACATTTTTATCTTTAGCTAATTCTTTTACTTTAAGAGCGTTATATCTTTGATCTAAAAAGAATCCTGTTTTTTGTCCAAGCGTATCGGCAAAAAACTTTATTCCGTTGATTTCAAATGGAATCAATTCAGGGCCTGTTTTATATATCCACCCTTCAGTGTATTCGAATTCTTCTATTTTAGCACTTTTTTCATCATCTTTCTCGAAAATTCCCTTTGGATTAATGAGTTCTACTAACGAATCGATAATATGATTCTTGAGTTTATATATTCCAAGAGTATTAATTTGAATGACTAAATAATCATTGAATTTATCTACGATAAGTCCTGGGAAATAATCGCCTTCGCCAAATATTAATCTAAAGGTATTTTCATTACCAAAAATCATTTTTCTATAATCGATAGCTTTTTTAATTTTTCCTTTTATCCATTCTTTATCGATCTCTTCATTCTTTTTTGTTAAAAGTCTAACTCTTATTTTTGAGTTATCGTTAATATATCCTTTTCCAATGAAATTCTTATTATAAAAAACATTTACTATCTCGCCGTTAGCGTATTCTCCTTGAATTTCATTTATTTCATTTTCATATATCCAGGGATGGCCATTTACAACCCTGCTTTTAATTCCTTTTTTCAAATATACATTTGCCATAAAATCTCTCCTTATTTAAATAGATTCATAGAATATTATATCATTTTTTGAAGTTCTGAAAAGCTTTCTTAAATTTTGATTCATCGTATATATTCCATATTTTAAGATTTTCAATAGCCTGATAATACCACATTTTTTCACCGGTGATAAGGTTTATGTTTAATTCTTTTGCCAATTCTTGAAGAGGAGTATTATAATAAACAACGTCATATACAAGTTTAATGTTTTTCAAATATGAGGGTTCTATAGGCAATTTTTCATTAAACATGCCTAACGATGAAGCATTTATAAATATAGATGTATCTTTTAATTCATTGTTTAATTTTTCCAGCGGATGTGGAATAATATTTATAATTTTCTGAAATTCAACTTTTAAATTTAAAGCCCTTTCATATGTTCTGTTAATTACTGTGACTTTATCGATACCTAATTTGTATAATCCATAAACAATGGCGCGTGCTACACCACCAGCGCCAAAAATTAATATTTTTCCATTTAAGTTATAATTTGATTCTTTTAATGAATTTATGAACCCGATCCAATCAGTGTTATAACCAATTTTATTGTAAATAGTATTTATTGCTTTTAAAACTGAAGCGTCTTCTATAACATCAATATATTTCATTATTTTCTCTTTAAAAGGAACAGTGACATTTAGACCATCATAACTATTTAAAATTTTTTCAATTTCAAAATCAAAAAGTTCAGAATTAATAGTTATAGAATTATAAGAAGAATCACTATTTAGAAATTTAAAATATTCAGTATAAACTTTTTCTGAAAGGGTTATTTTATGAGGAAATTGTAGAATTCCTAATTTAATTTTATTCACCTCATTTTTCTAAAAAGTTTTTAAAATATCATCTACTATAGAATCTGATACCATTCCATAAATGCTGAGTTTTTTTCTAATTCTTTCTCTTATATTCGTTGAAGATATTTCTATTATTGGAGAATCTAAAAAGATATGTTCAATATTATAATTTTCAAATTTTAATTTTTCAGAAAATCTCTTATAAACAACAAGAGTAACATTTTTTAGTAATTCTTTCCATTTATACCATGTATGAAAGCTAATTAGTGAATCTTCGCCAATTAATAAATATATTTCGTCATTATATTTTTCTTTTAAAAATTTTACCGTTTGTAGTGTATAAGAAGGTTTATCAAGTTTTTCCTCAATTCTGGAAATTTCAAATCTTTCAGATGGAAAAGTATTTTTGCACCATTCAATTCGTTTGTCATAATTTGCAATATCTGAATTTTCAAGTTTATGTGGTGGAGTATAAGCCGGGATAATTAAAAATTTATCTGGTTTTAAATAATCATATGCATATTCGGCTATAATTCTATGTCCAATGTGAGGTGGATTAAATGTTCCACCAAATATTACAATCATTTATATCACTCCATATATTCAAATGCGAAATCACCAAGATAAACGGTATCTCCTTCTTTTACACCGACTTTCTTAAGGAATCTTTCTAAACCGCTTTTTTCAAGTATTTGTAAAATCTTCAGCCTTGCATCTTTTTGGTCAATAGGATATTTTTTCAATAACACTTCAACATCATGACCGGTAATTTCATAAACACCTTCATCCCATTTGATAATTTCAAATCTAACTTTTTTAGGTATATCAACATCTACAGGTTTAATTTTTAATTTTATTTTATCAGGAGCATTTTTTAAGGATTCAAGTATTTGTTTTTGCCTATCTATACGCATTTCTTTGATTGTATCCCATATAGTATTTAAAAGTAAATCTATATTCTTTCTTGTAGCAGCGGAAATAGGAATGATTTTTTTGCCCAATTTTTCTTCAAGTTTATTTAACCTTTTTTCTAATTCGTCTTCAGGTAATAAATCAATTTTGTTTACTGCTATGATTTCAGGTTTTTTAGCAAGTTCTTCAGAAAATTTTTCCAATTCCATTCGTATTGTATAATAATCATCTTCAGCTTTTCTTCCTTCGCTTTCTGAAATGTCGAGTATATGCACTAAACAATAACATCTTTCAACGTGTTTTAGAAATTTATCTCCTAACCCAACACCTTCATGAGCACCAGGGACTAATCCTGGAATATCTGCGACAACAAAAGAATTTCCATCACCCATATCAACAACACCAAGATTAGGTATTAAAGTAGTAAAATGATAATTAGCTATTTTGGGTCGAGCTCGTGAAATAACAGAAATTAAGGTAGATTTACCAACATTAGGATATCCTATAATTCCAACATCTGCTAAAACCTTTAATTCTAATCTTAAAACTCTTGATTCTCCTTCGATTCCCTTTTCTGCAATAGTTGGAGCCTGAACTCTGGAATTTGTAAAATGAATATTTCCTTTTCCTCCTTTTCCGCCGCGTGCGACTACAACATATTGATTTGGATATTTAAGATCGGCTATTAATTCATTAGTTTCATAATCATATACAAGGGTTCCAACAGGGACTTTTATTATTAAATCTTCACCGTTTCTACCATACATTTTCTTTCCCTGACCATTTTTTCCGTTTTCAGCTCTAAACTTCTTTTTATGTTTGAAATCCATTAATGTGTTTTTTTCTACAGTAGACATTATTATTACATTACCGCCATCACCACCATCACCGCCGTCAGGGCCGCCTTTTGGAATAAATTTCTCTCTTCTAAAACTTACAGCACCATCGCCACCTTTGCCTCCGAATACGGTTATAATAACTTCATCTATAAAATTATTTTCACTCATTTTATCGCCTCCGTTTTGATTTTTTAATATTTTCAGTGTATAATATAAAGGATGGAGGTGAAAATATGGCTATCATAAATGTAACAAAAAACTCTTTTATTATCGCAGAAAGGATACATTCAATTATACCAGAAAAATTCTCCCATTTTAAGCGATTAAAGAAAGAACATAGAAATACTACAAGTCTTGTAGATTTAACCTATGGAAAAAGTGTGAAATCAATATTATTTACAGATAGCGGCCATATGTTTTTATTAGCAATACCAGTAAACAAGATTTTTGAAAAGATAAGGAGAGTGAATGAACAGTGAGCATGCCTATACCAGTTGTTGTTGAATCAAGTGGTAGATATGAAAGAGCTTATGATATTTATTCAAGACTTTTAAAAGATAGAATTATATTTCTTGGTTCAGAAGTTAATGATTATGTTTCTAATCTTATTGTAGCACAAATGCTGTTTCTTGAAGCTCAGGATCCAGAAAAAGATATTTATTTATATATAAACAGTCCTGGAGGTTCTATTACAGCAGGTCTTGCAATATATGATACTATGCAATATATAAAGCCAGATGTTTCTACAATTTGTATAGGTCAGGCTGCATCAATGGGTGCTGTGTTGTTAACTGCTGGTGCAAAAGGGAAAAGATTTGCTCTTCCAAATTCAAGGATTATGATTCATCAACCCTGGGGTGGAGCGCAGGGAACTGCAAAGGATATAGAAATACAGGCTCAGGAAATCTTAAGGATGAAGAAAATGTTAAATAAAATATTAAGCGAACATACAGGAAAAGATGTTTCTCAAATTGAAAAAGATGCAGATAGAGATTTCTTTATGTCTGCTGAAGAAGCAAAAGAATATGGATTAATTGATAAAGTAATAAAAAGTCGAAAAGAAATTAAATAAAATAACATTAATCAGGGCATTTTTGCCCTGATTAATAACATTATTATATGTAAAAATTCAGGGTGCGAAAGCACCCTGAAATAATGGGAAGGTGATATTATTAAAACTCTTACCCCTATGATGAGACAATATCTTGAAATAAAGGAAGATTACAAGGATTGTCTCGTTTTATTTAGACTAGGTGATTTTTATGAAACCTTTTTTGAAGACGCAAAAATAACCAGCGAAGCCCTTCAAATTACTTTAACCCAGAGAAATGGTCATCCTATGGCCGGTATTCCTCATCATGCGCTTGATAATTACTTAAAAAAACTGCTTGATCAGGGCTTTAAAGTGGCTATTTGTGAACAAATGGAGGATCCTTCAACAGCAAAAGGTATAGTAAAACGTGAGGTTACTCAGGTTTTAACTCCGGGTACAGTTGTTGAGGAAAATATGATAGATGAAAATAATAGATATTCGTTATTAATATATCCTGCAAAAAAAGGATATGTTTTTGTGATTTTTGATTTTAGTACAGGTGATTTGTATATAGACACATTTGAATATACTGAAAATGAAATTATGGACTTTATTTCTTCATATTCATTTGTGCAAGTGTTATTAACAAACAATCTTAGAAATATAAAAAATAATATCAAAAATTCTTATCCAGGTTTGTACGTTGAAGAATTAGAAGATTGGTATTTCAATAAAAATAATATTGATATAGTTAAAGAAAGTTATGGGATATTAAACCCGGATGTTCTAAAATTAAATGATGAAGAAATTTATGCTCTTGGAGCTGTATTTAAATATCTTGAAGTTTCCCAAAAACAAAAAATAACGCATTTTTCATTTCCTAAAAGATTTAAAACATCCAATAATATGATTCTTGATTCAACGACTATTTTAAATCTCGGATTATTACCAAATAAAGAAACTAAAGGAAAAACATTATATGATGTATTGAAGTTTACAAAAACTTCAATGGGTGCAAGGCATCTTCAACAGTGGATATCAAAGCCATTAATATCAAAAAAAGAAATAGAAGAAAGGCAGGATATTCTGGAAATATTTAGAAATGATCAGCTGGTTATGGAAGAATTAAAGGAGTATCTTTCTGCTGTAAGAGATGTTGAAAGAATTGCATCAAGAATTTCTTTAATGAAAGCTACTCCGCGCGATTTAACGGCATTAAAAACAACATTAGAAGTAATTCCATATATAAATGAATTACTTCTAATGTTAGGTCTTGAAACGCTTGAAGAGTTTTTTGAATTAAAAGAATTACTAAATCGTGCAATAGTAGATGAGCCTTCCAATCAAATTGGTAAAGGAAAAGTAATAAAAGAAGGATTTAATGAGGAGCTTGACCAATATAAAAAAATATTTGAAAAATCCTCAGATTTTCTAAAGGAAATAGAAATAAAAGAAAAAGAAAAAACTGGAATTACCAATCTTAAAGTAGGAAGAAATAAAATATATGGTTTTTATATTGAAGTTACAAAAGCAAACAGCGATAAAGTGCCCGGGTATTATATAAGAAAACAAACTTTGGTTAATTCTGAAAGGTATATTACAGAAGAACTTAGAGAGTTAGAAGAAAAATTTAGTATAGCAGAAAAGAAGATAGATGAACTTGAAAAGAGGATTTTTGAAGATTTAATAAGGGATTTACAAAGATATGTAAAAACACTTAAAATATTTGCTGAAAATATTTCAAAAATAGATATTTTACGTGGTTTTGCAGAAGCCTCGATTAAATATAATTATGTGAGACCTATATTTTCTGATAATAAATTTATTATAAAAAATGGAAGACATCCTGTAGTAGAAAGGTTTGTAGAACAATTCACGCCAAATGATATAATGCTTGATGAAAATAAGAGATTTGTTATTTTAACTGGACCAAATATGAGCGGTAAATCTACATATTTAAGGCAAATTGGAATTATCTCAATAATGGCACAAATAGGCTCATTTGTTCCGGCTGAATATGCTGAAATGCCTATATTAAACAATATATATACGAGAATAGGTGCAAAAGATGATGTTGTAAGCGGGAAATCAACCTTTCTTGTGGAAATGTCAGAGGTTTCAAGTATTCTAAATAATGCTGACGAAAAAAGTCTTGTTCTTCTTGATGAAGTTGGAAGGGGAACGGGAACAATAGATGGAATAAGTGTTGCATGGGCGACATCCGAATATATATATCAGATTTTAAAATCATATACTATTTTTGCTACACATTATATGGAGCTTACTATGTTGGCGGATTTTTATGATGGGATTTTAAATAAAAGAGTAAAGGTTATGGAAACAGAATCAGGTATAATATTTATGCATAAAATAGAAGATGGAATTAGTGATAAAAGTTATGGTATAGAAGTAGCGAAACTTGCAGGATTACCGGCAGAAGTTGTTTCACGTGCAAAAGAGGTTATGGAAGAAATTTCAAACAAAACTGAATTTGAAAATAAATTAAAGAGTATGAAAAAAATAAAACATAGAAAGTATCAAAAAAATACCAAACAATTAAAACTTTTTTAGCCTAACTATGATATAATATATTTTAGTGTTTTATTAAAATATTTATGAAAGGGGATAGATCATGTTTTTTGACAGAATCAATCTCTTAAGAGAAAAAATGGCAAATAAAGGTTTAGATGGATATTTAATTATTAATATTGAAAGCTCTTCAAAACCATCATCATACTATTTAACAGGATTTACCGGATCTTTTTCTGTTGTTTTAATAACAGAAAAAGAAGTAAAGTTTATGACAGATGGAAGATACATAGAACAGGCTACAAAACAAACAGGAGAAAAACCAATTATCTTAAAAGGAAAATTGGAAGAAGAAATAAAAAAACTTATTGAATTACCTGAAGGAGCAAAAATAGGATTTGAAGCTAACACTGTTTCTTCTCATATATATTTAAATATATTAATGAAATTTGAAAAATATACATTTGTTCCAGCTGAAGAACTTTTATTGGAATTAAGAAGAACAAAATCAATGGAAGAAGTAGAATATATAAAAAAAGCTGTTGAAATAGCTGAAAAAGCTTTGCAAGAAACATTGGATACATTTAAATTAGGAATGACAGAAAAAGAATTTGCAGCAAAACTTGAATATAATATGAAAATTTTCGGTTCAGACACTTATGCATTTGAAACAATAGTTGCATCAGGTCCAAGAGGTGCTTTACCTCATGGGATTGCATCAGATAAAACTATTAATAAAGGTGAATTGGTAGTAATTGACTTTGGAGCATATGCAAATGGTTATAATTCAGATATTACAAGAACCATTGCTATTGGTGAAATTTCAGAAAAACATAGAGAAATATATGAAATAGTTTTAAAGGCACAGAAAGCTGCTGTTGCAGGTGTAAAACCTGGATTGGCATATTCTGAAATAGATAAGATAGCAAGAGACATTATTTCTGAAGCAGGGTATGGTGAATATTTCTCACATGGACTTGGACATGGAGTAGGGCTTGAAGTTCATGAAAGTCCAAGAGTATCTAAATTATCAACTGAAACCTCACAACCTGGTGATATAATTACAATAGAACCGGGAATCTATATTCCAGGAGAAGTTGGAATAAGAATTGAAGATGATGTATTGGTAACAGAAGATGGTTATGAATTATTAACAACTTTTGATAAAAATCTTATTATAATATAAAAAAGAAAAAAGATAGGAGGAATGTAAGAATGGTAGTAGTTGGAGATTTAAAAAAAGGAATGATTATACTTTTAGATGGGGAATTATACAGAGTATTAGGAATGCAGAAACATTTCACAGGTAGAGGTAGTGGAATAATAAAAACAAAATTAAAGAATATAAAAACAGGTTATGTAATAGATAAAAATTTCAACTCTGGTGAAAAGGTTGAAGAAGCTGCTCTTGAATATAGACCAGCTGAATACTTATATCACGATGGAGATAGTTATGTATTCATGGATTTAAACACATATGAGCAATATTTATTATCAGAAGAAGATGTTGCAGATGCTAAAGATTATTTAATAGACAATCTCGAAGTTACTTTAACATTCTATGATGAAAAACCTGTTGGAATAGTATTGCCAACAGTTGTGGTACTTGAAGTTGTTGAAACAGAACCTAATTTTAAAGGAGATACTGCTTCAGGAGGAGGAAAACCAGCAATTTTACAGACTGGATTAAAAACAACAGTTCCATTTTTTGTTGAAGTGGGACAAAAAGTAAAAGTAGACACAAGAACCGGTGAATATATTGAAAGAGCCTGAGAAGGGAGGGATAATATGGCCATGTATGAAAAAAATCAATTTGGTGAATTAACCTTCACTGATAGTGCATTAAAAGAATTGGCCATGAAATCGTATCAATTATTTTTTAAAGAAAATGTTGAAGGTGCAGATTTAAATGAAAGAGATTTAGCAAAATTGATTAAAGTAAATGAAAATGATGACGGAACAATATCAGTATTCGTAAAAACAAAAGCAAAATATGGTGAGAGCATAATAAAATTCGCAAAGGATTTACAGGAATTCTTAAAATCAGAAGTAGAAAAAATGACAGAAGTGCCTGTAAGAAATGTTGATATTGTTCTTGATGGATTAATTATTTCTTCTACGGAAGATAATTATGAAGAATTAGAAGAAGCAGAAAAACCAGAAATTGAAGAAGAAATAGACTATGAAAAAATCGAAGATGAAAATGGGAGTGTTGAAAATTGATTCCAAAAAGAAGATATGTTAGAGAAGCAGTATTAGAAGCGACATTTCAACTTGATTTTATTGAGGGTATAGAATATGAAAATGTAATAGATTTATTGAGGGACCTTTTAAAAGAAAAAAAGGTCCCTCAAAACCTATTTGAAGAAGGGGAAATTTATTTACAAAATATTTTGGAAAATAAAGATAGATATGATGAATATATAAAAAAATATCTTATTAATTGGGATTTTGATAGAGTTGCAAATATTGAAAAAACTATTTTAAGACTTGCAATATTTGAGTTAGAAAAAAGAAAGGATATTCCGCCTAAGGTTATTCTTGATGAAGCTGTTGAATTAGCAAAAAAATATTCCAATGAAAAAAGTGCCAAATTTATAAACGGTATTTTAGATAAAATAGCAAAAGAAGAATTTAAAAGGCTATAGAGGTGGTTGGATGGATATGGAAAACCCTTTGTACCACAAGATACGGGAAATGGATTATGAAGAATTAGAGAGTTTAGCGAATAAAATAAGGAATTATATATATGAAACGGTTACAAAAAATACAGGACATCTTGCCTCAAATCTTGGAGTGGTTGAATTAACCCTTGCACTATATAGAATTTTTGACCCGAAAGAGGATATTGTTATCTGGGATACAAGTCATCAAGCATATATACATAAATTACTAACTGGAAGATGGGAAGCATTTAAAACATTAAGACAGAAAAATGGAATTAGTGGATTTACAAATATATTCGAAAGTGAATATGATTATTTTGGTGCTGGGCATGCTGGCACTTCTATTTCTGCTGCTTTGGGATATGAAATAGGGTTTAAAAATCAAAATATTGATAAGAATATTATCGCTATTATTGGTGATGGTGCATTTACCAGTGGTATGGTACTTGAATCATTAAATCAGTTAAAATCACTTCATTCTAAAATAAAAATAATACTTGTTAATAATGAAATGTCTATTTCAGAAAATGTTGGAGCTATTGCAAAAATTTTAAATAAAGTAAGATTATCAAATGATTATTATGCAATAAAGGAAAAAATAAAAGATACTCTTGAAAGTTCAGAAGTTGGTCAGGATATTGAACACACATTGAAAAAAATACGTGATGGTATTAAACATACAGTATATAATGAAGCAATGAGTATATTTGAAGGTATGGGAATAAAATATTATGGTCCAGTAGACGGGCACGATATAAAATCCCTTGAAAAATATCTTAGATTTATAAAAAATTATGATGATGGTCCATGTATTTTACATTTAAAAACCATTAAAGGTAAAGGAATGGACTTTGCTGAAGAAAATCCAACAAAATATCATGGAGTGAGCAATAAAAAATCAGAAAAACTTTCTTATAGTAAGGTAGTTGGTAATGTTCTTAAAGAATTAGGTGAGAAATATAATTTTGTTTCCTTTACCGCTGCTATGGAGGAAGGAACAGGGTTAAATATTTTAAAGTCCCGATATCCTGAAAAGGTTATTGATATGGGAATTACAGAACCATCAATAGTTACAGCTGCAGGAGCGACGAGACTTGCAGGGACATTCGCAATTGTTGATATATATTCATCATTTATGCAAAGAGCATTTGACTCAATTATTCATGATATAGCTTTACAAAAAATTCCTGTATTATATTTGCTCGATAGAGCTGGTATCGTTGGAGAAGACGGACCAACTCATCATGGTGTATTTGATATATCTTATTTGAGATTGGTGCCAGATATTGAAATATTGACACCATTAAATGCCCAGGATTTAGCTAATATGCTATATACCGTATTGGAAAACGATCTGGAAAAACCTACATTTATAAGATTTCCAAGAGGTGGAGAATATATAGATATAAAAGATATAATAAATAATTTAGAATTAGTGGATGAAAAATGGAAAGTAATAAAAGAAGAATCAAAAGAAAATATCGTTTTTGTTGTTGGACAATTAATTGAAGAATATAAAGAATTATGGGATGAACTTAATGCAACAATTATTGGTGTTAGAAGCGTTAAACCAATTGATGAAGGGATTTTAAAAGAATATATAAAGGATAATACAAATATTTTTATTGTAGAGGAGAATGCGATAAAAGGCGGATTTAATGAAGAAATAAAAACATATATTATAAAGAATAAAATAAATATAGATTCATTAGTAGAATTAGGAGCTAACGATGAATTTATTCCTCAGGGAACAAGAAAAGAATTATTAGATGAATATATAGTAAAACCAGAGTATTTAAGAGAAAAAATAGGAATTACCCATAAAACAAAATGAAAGGGGCGTTGAAAGTGAAAAAAGTTTTATTATTGATTTCTATATTTGTTGTTGCCATTACTGCTTTTACTATTAACATAGCTGTTATGGGAACATATGGAATTACTGCATCTTCTACATCTATTGATATAGCTGGTTGGGATGATACATTTAAAAACTTTGATTATTATACAGTTAGAATAGGTTTGCTCTTTCCAGCAGAAGATTCTCCAGAAATGTCATTTGGTCCATATTTTGGTTATACAGTTTATGATAATATATCACAAACACAATTAAAAGATTTAAATGCAATTATAGAAGATACTGGTTATGAAATCGGGATAATTACAACATATAACACCGATTTTTTATTTAATACAAAATTCAATGTATTAGCAGTTGGTGGAATGCATACAGAAGATGAGTTTAAAACTCTTTCTACAATAATAAACATTAATCTTGGATTGTCATATGAATTTTCTAATTTCAATATTATGTTATTGGGTGGATACGAGTCAAGATATTTCTCTACTGATAATAAAATGGCAACTATCAATTATTTTCCTCTTAATATAGCTCTGGAGGTGTCTTTTTAATAAAATATGAATTCCAAAACATATAAAGATCTTGAAATAGATAAAATACTAAATTTAATATCCTCAAAAGCCTCTTCAAGATATGGAAAAAGATATATACTTGAAGAGTTTGAATATTTCCAAGATTATGAAAAAATTGAAGAAGAATACAAAATAATAGATGAGATTAATAATTATATATATGAATACGGTGAATTTGATATTCGCGGAATCCCTATAATATATGATGAAATAAAAAAAGTTGAAAATGGTACATATTTAGATCCAATTGAATATAAAAGAATTGCTGATTTTCTTTCTCAGACACAAAATTTATATAAAGAAAATAGAAAAAATCTTATTAAATATACTCATTTACAGGATTTAATATTTTCTATTCCTGAAACAGATAATTTTATTGATATTGTATATAAAGCTATTGATGAAGATGGGAATGTAAAAGATTCCGCAAGCGATTTATTGAGACGAATAAGAAAAAGAATAGAAAATAATAAAAAAAGCATTTCTGTAACTTTAAGAAGAATAATAGGAAAATATCAAAAATATGTAAGTATTCAACAGCCTACTGTAAAAAATAATAGATATTGCATAGTTATAAGAAGTGAATATAAAAATAAAATAAATGGTTCTATTATTGCATATTCAGATAGAGGAGTTTCGGTATATATTGAACCGTATGAAGTAGGAAAACTCAATGCTGAACTTTCTGATTTATTTGCTCAGGAAAAAGCAGAAATATCAAGGATTTTAGGTGAAATATACCTTAAACTTGTAAAAATACTTCCCAAAGTAAAAAAAACTATAAGTATAGTTGAGTATATTGATTCATTACAGGCTAGAATAAAATACGCTAAAGAAAATAGATATGTATTTTCAAAACCAGAGAAAAATAAAAAGTATATATATCTTTCCGATATAAGACATCCTTTAATAGAAAAAGAAAAGGTAGTTCCAGTAACTCTAAAATTACCTAAAGATAAGTCTGGAATGATTATTACAGGGCCAAATACAGGCGGAAAAACTGTAGTTTTAAAATCTGTAGGGATAAGCGTTGTATTTTCTCATGCTGTATATCCAGTACCTGCGGAAATGGCGAATATCCCATATATAACAAATATTTTTACTGATATTGGTGATGAACAAAGTATTGAACAAACATTGAGTACTTTTTCTTCGCATTTGAAAAATATAAAAAATATATTGGATAATGCACATGAAAAAACATTGGTATTAATTGATGAACTTGGCACGGGAACTGATCCTATTGAGGGATCCGCTTTAGCAATAGCCATAATAGAAAAACTTCTCGAATTAAACAGCACATTTTTTATTACTTCACATTTATCCGCAGTAAAAATGTACTCTATAGAAAATGAAAGATTATTATCGGCTTCTATGGGATTTGATAAAAATACATTATCTCCAACGTACAGGTTATTAATAGGTGTCCCAGGTGCATCACATGCAATTGATATTGCAGAACGTCTTGGGCTTCCTCATGATGTATTGGTTAAAGCCAACAACTTTTTAAGTAAAGAACAGGTATATGATGAAAAAATAATAGAAAATCTTTCGCAAATATATGAAGAATTAGAAAAAGAAAAAGAATTACATAAACAAAAGCATAAAGAAGTTATACAACTTCAAAGAAATCTTGAAGAACAATTGGAAATAATTAAGAAAAGAGAATTAGAAAAAATTGATGAAGAAATAAAAGAGTATAAGGAATATCTAAAAAATCTAAAAAAAGATGTAGAAAATTATATTTCCATATTGAAAAACGAAAAGAATATAGACAAAATTAAGGATTTAAATAAAAAAATTGAAAAGAAAAAAAGAGAATTAGAAAAAACTAAGATAAAAAACAATAATAAAAAGAATGAAAATAATATAAATATAGGGGATGTAGTATTAATTGGTGGTGAAAAGGCAAAGGTAATAAAAATTTTAAAAGATAAAATACAGGTAAAATTTATTGAAAAACCATTTGAATTGACTGTTTCTCCAGATGAAATCAAATTAGAAAAAAGTAAAGACGAAAAAAATAAAAATCAAAAAAATTCTATGCATATTCCGGTATTAAAACCTATAAAAAATGAAATTGATATTAGAGGTTATACAGTAGAAGACGCAATTCCAGAAATAGAAAAATTCATATCAGATTTAATAGCCTCTAATATGAAAGGTGGATATATTATTCACGGGAAAGGTACCGGAAAACTTGCAATGGGAATCTGGGCATATCTAAGAAAAAATAGGAGAATAAAATCTTTCAGATTAGGAAATGATAATGAAGGGGGTACAGGAGTTACCTACGTGGAGGTGTAAAAATGTTTGCTCTTGATATAGGAACACGCTTTATAGTTGGAATAATATCAGAAATGACAGAAGATGGAGAAATTATTATAGAAAATTTTGCCGTAAAAGAACATGAAAATCGTGCAATGCTTGATGGACAAATACATGATGTTACAAAGGTTTCAAAAGGTGTTGAAAAGATAATTAAACAATTAAAAGAAAACATAGATGATGAATCCAAAATAAAAAATGTAGCCGTTGCTCTTGCAGGAAGGTTTTTAGTAACAACAATAGGCGAATATGAAATGGAAATTTCTAACATGAATTATATTGATTATAATACCGTTAAGACATTGGAATTGGAAGCAGTAAAAGATGCAGTTAAAAATTTAGAAATAGAAAAAAATTTCTATTGCGTAGGTTATTCTGTATTATATTATGAAATAGATGGAGAATGGATAAAAAAATTAGAAGGACAAAAAGGTGAAAAAGCAAAGGCAAAGGTTATTGCAGCATTTTTGCCTAAAAATGTTGTTGATGCAATGCTTGCCGTTTTAGAATTAAATGATTTAGAGCCAGTTCACATTACTCTTGAACCTATAGCAGCTATGAATCTAATTGTTCCGGAAGATTTAAGAACATTAAATATCGCCATGGTTGATGTAGGAGCTGGAACAAGCGATATTGCAATAGCAAAAGATGGAACAATAATCGGATATGGTATGGTTCCAATGGCAGGAGATGAAATTTCTGAAGCCATTTCAAAAGAATTATTAGTGGATTTTAAAACAGCAGAACGACTAAAAAGAGAATTAAATAATCAGGAAAAAGATGTATTTACATACAAAGATATACTTGATTTTGAACAGGAAATTTCAAAAGAAAAAATTCTTGAAATTATCGAACCTGTAGTTGAGGAAATAACTTCAAAAATAGCAGAAAAAATACTTGAATTAAATGGAAAACCTCCAATAGCTGTTATGGTTGTTGGTGGTGGAGGGAAAGTACCGCAATTTATTGATAAACTTGCATTAAAACTCAACCTTTCCAGAAATAGAATTACTTTAAAGGATATAAAAAATATAGAATATGTTGAATTTTTAACTGATGAAACACTTGAAGGAAGCGAATTTATTACACCTGTTGGAATTGCATATGTTGCACATAAAAATGAAGGGAATGTTTTTGCAAGAATTATAGTAAATGATAAGCCAATAAATATGATGCTTGTTGGTGGAGAATTAAGTGTAATGCAGGTTTTATTACAGGCTGGATTTGGAATAAATGATATTGTTGGAAAACCGGCACCTGCGATATCGTATGAAATAAATGGTGAATTAAAATTCTTGCCGGGAGAAAAAGGTAAAGAAGCACCTATAAAAATAAATGGAAAAGAAGCAGATTTAAAAAGTCCTGTTAAACCTGGTGATGTATTGGAGGTTGGTAAACCTCAAGATGGAAAGATTCATTATCCAACTGTGAAAGAGATTATAAAACCTTATAAAATATTTATTGATGGCGAATTATATTCTATCTATCCCAGAGTATATAAAAACAATGAAGAAGTAAATTTAGAAGATATTGTTCATGATGGCGATAAATTTGAAATAAGGAATCCTCTTGTAAAAGAATTAAAAAGCAAATTAAAATCAAAAACAATAAAATTCTCTATCAATGACAAATTTTATGAAATACCTGTTGGTAAAGTATTAATGAGAAAAAATGAAATATTGAATGATTTTGATGAAATATATGATAACGATAAATTATATACGCAAATGGTAGAAGTACCATTAATAAAAGATTTTATAGATGTTAATCCCGAAAAAGTTATGAGTATAGTTTTAAACGGCTCACCAATAGAATTACCTTTAGAAGAAATAATAGTAAAGGACAGAGAAAAGAGAGTAAATATAAACAGTAAAGTATATGATGATATGCATTTGAAAGTAGAAAAAAGAGAAAAAGAAATACGTTTATTGGATTTATTTACTCATATAGATTTTGATGTATCAAATTTTACAAAATACAAAATATATATAAATAACAAAGAAATATTCAGTTTTAATGAAAAACTTAATCCTGGTGATGAAATAAGGATGGAATTTGAATGATCAAAGGAATAGGTGTTGATATCGTTGAAATTGATAGAATTTCTCAAGGCTTAGAGAAAAAAGTATTGCATGATAAAGAATTGGAAATCCTTGAAAAATTTAATGGAGAACGACGAAAAAAAGAATTTGTTGCCGGGAGATTCTCTTTAAAAGAATCTCTTATTAAAGCATTTGGAGAATATATTCCATTAAAAAAAATTGCTATTTTAAATAATGAAATTGGTAAGCCTTATATAATTGAAGAATCAAAAGAGTATCTATTCAAAAAATTTGGCAAAAAGAATATACATATATCTATTTCTCATGAAAAACATTACGTTGTAACTATGGTAGTTATAGAAGAGGTGGAATAAATGATTTTAACATATGATGTAATATTAAAAATATTCTTTGCAACAATTGCCGGAGCAGCAATTGGATATAATCGTGAAAAAATAAATAGACCAGCAGGAATTAGAACACATGCTTTATTATCTCTCGGATCATGTATTCTTACAATACTTTCAATCTATGTATTTTTTGATCCGGTAACAAAAATGGGAGATCCTGGAAGAATAGCAGCTCAAATCGTTTCGGGAATAGGTTTTTTGGGAGCAGGTACTATCTTAAAGAATGGAAATAAAGTAAAAGGTCTTACAACAGCTGCTACATTGTGGGTTGCAGCATCAATTGGAATGACATTTGGTGCAGGAGAATATTTTATAGGATTTTCGGCGTTAATAGCAACATTAATTATTCTATACGTTAATAAATTTTCAAAACACCTAACAGACGAAACAACTATTGAAATTACTGTAAAAGATAATAAAACTATAAAAAGAATACTTGATATATTAAACAATAATGAAGATCTAATTTTAAAGAATGTAGATTTTTCTCAAAAAAATGATGGTTTGTTGTATTTTATATTCAAAGGGATTGAACCAAAAGTATTATCCAAACTTCAGAAACAACTGGCATATTTAGAAGGAATAGAAAATATAAATATAATTGACGAACATTAATGAAGTATGGAGGAAAAAAGATGATACCAGAAGACATAAAAAAGGAATATGAAGAACTTAAAAAAGTTATAGAAAAACATAATTATCAATATTATGTGTTGAATAATCCTATTATAAGCGATACGGATTATGATAAATTATTTAAAAAATTACTTCAAATAGAAAAGAAATATCCTGAAATAATTACAGCTGATTCACCTTCTTTTAGGGTTGGCGGTAAAATTATCAGTGAATTTAAAACTGTTCAGCATTCTATTCCAATGCTCAGTCTTGACAACACATATAATGAAAATGAAATAATAGACTTTGATAATAGAGTCAAAAGATTATTAAACAAAGAAAATGTCGAATATTCCTGTGAATTAAAAATTGACGGTATATCAATTGCCTTAAAATATGAAAATGGATATTTAGTTCAGGCTATAACGAGGGGAAACGGAATTTCAGGTGACGATGTAACAGATAATGTAAAAACTATAAGAAGTATTCCTTTAAAACTTTCTGAAGATGTAACTATTGAAGTTAGAGGCGAGATATTTATGCCCAAAAAAGAATTCTTGAAAATAAATGAATATAGGGAAAGTGAAGGGCTTCAGGTATTTGCAAATCCGAGAAATGCAACTGCTGGAACAATTAAATTATTGGATACCTCGGAAGTTGCCAAAAGACATCTTGATTCATATATATATTATATAATTTCACCGGAAAATTACAATATAACAACTCAAATTGATGCTTTAAAATATTTAAAAAAATTAGGATTTAAAATAAATGAAAATACAAAACTTGCTAAAAATATAAATGAAGTTATCGAATACTGGAAATATTGGACAGAAAATAAAGCAAAGTTAAATTATGATGTAGATGGCGTTGTAATAAAAGTTAATAGTTTTGAAGAACAACAAATTCTTGGAAATACCGCTCGTTCTCCAAGGTGGGCTATAGCATTTAAATTTCCTGCAGAACAGGCTATAACTAAAGTAAAGGACATAAAATATCAGGTGGGTAGTACTGGAGTAATAACTCCCGTTGCTATATTTGAACCTGTTTTTTTAGAAGGCACTACTGTTCAAAGAGCAAGTTTGCATAATTTTGAATATATAAAGGAAAGAGATATAAGGATTGGGGATTATGTAAAAATAGAAAAAGCAGGAGGGATTATTCCTCAAGTTGTTACAGTGCTCACAGAAAAAAGAACAGGTAATGAAATTCCAATAGAAGAACCAAAAGAATGTCCAGTATGTGGTGGAAAGGTTGGGAAATTAAATCCTGAGGAAGTAGCTATAAGATGTTTAAATCCTCTGTGTAAAGCAAAGCTAAAAAGAAATCTTGAAGTTTGGGTTTCAAGAGATGCAATGAATATACAGGGACTTGGACCTAAATTAATTGATAGAATGGTTGAAGCTAAATTAATTGAAAAAATACCTGATTTATATAAATTAGACCATTTTAAACTTGCAACATTAGGTCATGGAATTGGTCCAAAGATGATAAGTAATATACTTCAACAAATTGAAAATTCAAAAAACAGGGGATTAGATAGAGTATTATATGCTATAGGAATTCCTAATGTTGGTAAAAAAATAGCAAAAGACCTTGCTAAAAAATTTAAAACAATAGATAATCTTATGAATGCAAATTATGATGAACTTCTTTCAATTGAGGGAATTGGAGAAGATATTGCACAACAGATTTATGATTTCTTTAAAGATCCACATGTAAAAGAAATTATAGAAGAATTAAAAGAAGCTGGAGTTTCTCTAACATATGAAACAGAAGAAAATACAGAAGGTGTCTTTTCTGGAATGACAATATGTGCAACAGGTGAATTGGAAAGAATGCCAAGAAGTAAATTGAAAGAGTTAATTGAAAAAAATGGAGGTATTTTTAAAGATACAGTAACTAAGAAGCTCAACCTTTTGGTAGTTGGGAAAAATGCAGGAAGCAAACTACAAAAAGCACAGAAATTTGGAATTCCAATAATGACAGAAGAAGAATTTTTTGAAAAATATAAAATATAATTATAAAAGGCGAATCCTAATATGGACTCGCCTTTTATATTAGCATTTTCCGATAAAATCTAAAACATCTTCGTCAAACTTCTTAATAGAAGTTGTTAAAATTCCAACTCTTTTAATAGTTTCTTCAACATCGTCTGCAGCTATTCCGTTACCACACGGAATATTTATATTATTTAATGCAAGTTGAGCACTTTGAAGTGCCGTAAAACTTCCAGTTCCTGCTTTTAGCGCACAGCCTTTTTTAGCTCCATCGCAGGTTAAACCAAATAATGTAGAGAGAACATTATTAATAGCGTTTTTTATCTGATCACGATTTCCTCCTTTTAGATAAACTATACCTGCAGCAGCACCAGCTGGCGCAATAGAACCTGCACCACAAATTGGAGTTAAAACTCCTGTATATGCTTTTATATAGATAGTCACTAACATGCTTAATAATATAGCTTTTAATACTTTTTCATTATCATATTTTTTTCCAATTTCAATTACAGGTAATGTACAGGATAATCCTTGATTGCCACTTCCTGCAACAGTCATTACAGGCATTAACTCACCACTCATTCTTGCATCAACAGCAGCCTGAACAATATTTACCGGTTCATAATCAAGTACATTTCCGAAATTTTGAGGATTTTTTAAACCTCTTTCTGCAATACCAGTATTCATTTCAATAGCTTTTTCAAGTAATTCTCTAATATCTTCATCAAAATCTTCAATAAAATCCAAAATTTCATCAATTGAATAATCCTTAATTTTATCAAGTAAAGTTCCACCAGGTTCAAAAGGTTTATCTAAAATAGGTGTCCCGTCTTTTTCTATGTGAACGATATTATCATGTTTTCCTTCAATAATTACCTGAACATTGCTTTTTCCTCTTAAAACACAATTAACCTTTAAACCATTAAAATCCTTATTCACCTTAATCTTTACTTTTCCAAGATATTTATGCGATTCATCTATGCATTTCTGATTAACATTCTTTAAAACTTCAAGGCCTAAACTTGCATCGCCACATGTGTAAGATAATGCAGCTGCAATTTCCAAACCTATAAATGGAGTTCCAGGAATATTTACTTCAAGACCGTTTTTATATGTATTTTTATCAAGTTCTACTTCTATCCTTTCAACTTCGCCTTCAAAATGTTTTTTAGCAGCTGCAACGGCCAAAGCAACAGCAATAGGTTCTGTACAGCCGTATGCGGGTTTAACCTGATCGAAAAGTATTTCTTTTAACATATTCAACCTCCTATATCTATTTTAATTTAAAAATTGGATTCCTGTGATTCAATAGAGGTAATGTCTATAATTGGAGCAGAAGCAACCATTAAAAAGCCTAAAACTTTTAAAACATTAAATTGTTCTGATAAAAAAATTGCAGATAAAACCGAAGCAAAAATTAATTCTAAAGGCATTAATAAGGCTAAAGTGTGAGATTGTAATTTTTTAAGTGCGAAATAATTTAAAGTTAATGGTACAAATGTTGCAAAAACTGCCAATAAAAATCCTGATAATAAGAATTTGGAACTTAAAGTTTCAAAACCGTTGGTAATTGACATTAAAATAAAGTAATAAATAAATGTTCCTAAAAAAGTGTAAAAACTATTTTCCAGAGGATTTGGATATTTTGTTTTTATATTTTCACTTACAGTAACTACAAAAAGAGCGTTTACAAAAGCAGCAAATAAAACCATTATAGTTCCAAAAATCAGGCTTTCATTTTGCAAAAATGCTTTTTCACCCATATTGGCAATTAAAACTCCTGCAAAAGATAAGCCTACCGCAACTGCATTATAAAAGTTGAGCTTTCTATTAGTAGTTTTCGTTTGTAATAGAGAAACAAAAATAGGGTTGGTGAAATATACTACAGTTGCATAAGCTGGGCTTAGATATTGAAGTCCCAAAAAAAATGAATAGGCAGCTATTCCATAATTAACAATTCCTAAACTGCCAAAAATAAAAAATTTTTTAAATTTAAACTTATACCCAAACCCCATAAATAAAACAAGAGCAATTAAAAAAGAAAAAAAGAATCTTAAAAATAGGATTTGCGTAACAGTAGCACCTAAAGTATAGGAAAATTTACCTAATACAGACGTTATAGATGATGAAAATGCTGAGACTACAGCTAACCAATAATGCAACCTGATCACTCCAAAAATTCAATTTCATCTCCATTATAACCTTTATTGAAAAATTTTTCAATATAAAAAATTAAGTGTATAATCAATTATACTAGATTATACACTTAATAACTAACTCTTATTGTGTATATTTGTAATTTATACTGTTAAAAAGACTCTTTTCAAAAATAAAAAAACAGTATGATTTTCTTGAATTTACAATTCCTATTTTTTTTGATATAATGATATTATAATATTTTGTTATCGAGAGGTGAATGATGGCTATAAGTGATTTTAAAAAAAATAGACTGCTTAGTTTAGCTTTGATTATTTCATTTATAATTATTACAACTATCAGCGTTATTTCTGCTGTATATTATTACAATACAAATTTAAATAAATCACAGGATTATATTAAAAGTGAAAATTCTGTAATCTCAACATTTATTGATGATTACTTTACTGAATTAATACATATCATTGAAACATTTGCCAATGATAAAGATTTTATTAATGGCGGTTTTTCTAAGGAAAGTGAGAAAAAAGTTTTGGAAACATTAAGAAATTATAGAAACGCAAATAAAAATATTGAGTTTATATATACTGGATACAAAAATAAAAAAATAATCATTGATAATTGGGAAGTTCCTGAAGACTATGATCCAACTATAAGGCCGTGGTATACAGAAGGTCTTAAAGATCCGAATTCGGTGTATATTGGAACACCATATAGAGAATATACAAGCAAACAATGGTTAATTTCAACAGGAAAGGCTCTGATAAAAGATGGAGAAGTTGTAGGTGTCCTTTCTGCCGATTGTTCAATAAAAGATTTTGTAAATCTTATTAACAGTGAATTAAGCTATAAAACAGGACAATCTTTTGTAATAAATAAAGATGGAATGGTTATCTTACATAAAGATCTTGAATATATAAATAAAAAATTATTTAATGATTTAAGTGAATTTAAAGGAAATAATGGAATTATTAAATCAACTTTTAATTCGAAAAAATATTATATTGCCTACACAAGATTGCCTTCAACAGGATGGTATGTTATTACAATGGTTGAAGCTTCGGAAATTACTTCGCCTGTTATAAAGGGTGTGAGTTTGTATTCAGTAGTTCTATTGACATTATTAATAGCATTCTTATATATTCAAAATATAGTATATTCTAATTTAAAATTAAAAAAGACTCTTGAAGAAAAGAATAAAGTTCTTGAAAAAACTAATAGAAAATTAACTGATAGTATAAATTATGCCAGGCATATTCAAAATTCAATTCTTCCATCTGAAAATAGTTTAAAAAATTATTTTGAAGATATTTTTGTTTTCTGGAATCCAGCAAATGGTGTTGGTGGCGATTTTTATTGGTTTAAACAAAATGATGACGGATCATATTATCTTGCAATAGTTGATTGTACTGGACATGGAGTTCCAGGTGCATTGATGACAATGACAGTAAATTCCATTTTAAATAGAATAACAGAAGATTTTAATCATTTATCCCTTTCAGAAATACTTAATAGATTAAATCTCATATTTAAAAAAACATTAAATTCAAATAAAAAGGATTTTAGAATGGACGATGGTTTAGAAATTGGTATCTGTCATATAATTCCTGATGAAAACAGATTATTATATGCCGGTGCCGGGATATCTTTATATTATACTAATAATGGAGAAGTAACAAGAATAAAAGGGAAAAATATTGGAATAGGATATAAAAGATCAAAAACACATTATGATTTTGAAGAGATATCGATAGATATAGAAAAAAATATGAATTTTTATCTAGCAACTGATGGATTTGAAGATCAAAATGATCCACAAAATAAGAGATTTGGAAGAAAGAAATTTATACAGTTGCTTCGTGAAATACAAATATATCCAATGGAAAAACAAAAGGAAATATTACAAAAAGCATTATATGAACATATGAATGGAGAAGAACAGCGAGATGATATAACCATTTTAGGGTTTAAATTGAGGTGATATTATTTTAGAAAAAAATTTTAAAATAGAAATGGAAATATTAAATCACGCTAAACAAATACTAAAAGATGAACAAATAACTTTTGAGAAATTAAAAGAGGAATATAAATATCTAATTGAAAAATATGAAAAATTACTAAAAGAGGTTGTAAAGATAACCAATATTTCTGATATTCAGGGAAACTATTTACACAAACTAAAAGATGAGCTATTAATTTCAAATAAAAAATTGAAAAATTTATCTGAAAGAGATAAATTGACAAATTTATATAATCGATTAAAATTTGATAAAGTAATCTCTCAGGAGATAGAATATGCTAAAAGGTATAATCGTATTTTTTCATTAGTTTTGTGTGATATTGATTATTTTAAAAATATTAATGATACCTATGGTCATAACTTTGGAGACGAAGTTTTAGTAGCGTTTTCAAAGCTTTTAATTCAAAATTTAAGAAAAATTGATTATGTTTTTAGATGGGGCGGAGATGAATTTATTATCCTTTTGCCGGAAACAAATAAATTTGAAGCACATAAAGTTGCTGAAAAACTAAAAAGAAAAATTTTGCAAGATAAATTTCTGAAAAAGATTAATTTAACAGCTAGCTTTGGAGTTGAAGAATATAAAAAGGGTTTGAGTATAGATGAGGTTATTGAATTGGCAGACAAAGCTTTATATAAATCTAAAGAAAATGGGAGAAATATGATTTCTTAATTATTTAGGGGGGAGAGAATTGAATCCAAAAAAGATTTTAGAATTGAAAAACAAAATTACAGAAAATAATGTAATAATTAGTTTTATAGGACCTTTTTCGCAGGGTATTATAGAAGAAATTGGAAGTGCGTTACGAGAACATTTAAAAAATGATCCTGATCTGAGTGTAGGATCAAATAATGTTTTCTCAGTATTTATTGAACAAAGCCAGAATATAAAAAACTATGAACGTATTCTTTCAAAAGAGGATATTAATAAAGTTCATCTTGATTCTATTTTATTAGTAGGTAAAGATGGTGAAAATTATTTTATTTGTTCAGGAAATGCAATAAGAGAAGAGCATATAAATGGAGTAAAAAAAAGATTGGATGAGATTAATTCTCTTGAAAAGTCTGAAATAAAAAAATTATATAAAAAGAAATTACGCGAGAGTATAAATAGTAATACTGGTGGGGCTGGATTGGGTTTTTTGGAAATGGCAAGACATTCAAAAGGAAAATTAGAGTATGAATTCATAAAACTTGAAAATAATTTTTATTATTTCATACTAATAGTAAAAATATAGGAGGGACAATAATGGAAAAATTATATATTAAACCAACAAAATCTACACCTGAAATAAATTTTGATCCAGAAAAAAGGAAATTATCTATACGTGGTGAATCTTATCCGGAAAATTCTTTTGAATTTTATAATCCAATATTTAAATGGTTAGAAGATTTTTTTAATGAAATTTCTGATGAAGAAGTAATTTTTGAATTTGAAATTAGTTATTTAAATACAAGCAGCACAAAATCTATAATGTTTATATTAGATATACTTGAAGAAGCTTATGAAGAAAATAAAAAAATAAAAATAAACTGGTATTATGATGAAGATAATGAATTTTCATATGAAATTGCAGAAAATTTTATGGAGGATTTAAATATTCCATTTGAAATGATAAAAAAGTAAAACTCTTGAGGTGACATTATGAAAAATATGTCTGAAAATATCTTTTTTAATGAAATTAATAACTTAAAAGAACATGAAGAATTTATCAAAAAAGATATTTCATATGAAGAATTAAAATCACATTATAATGATCTAATAAAGAGTTATAAACGCTTATTAAAACAAACACAAAAAATTTCAAAAATAAGCGATATTAATCATAGATTACTTAATGAAACCAAAACGCATCTGAAATTACTTCTGGATAATTCAGAAGAAGGATTTCTTGCATTTGGGAAGGATTTTTTAGTTTACAATGAATATAGTCACGAATGTTTGAATATTTTTAACATGGAAGATATTTCAAAAAAAAATATATTCGAGTTACTCTTTGAAAAGGATTATGACATAGAAAAAAGAATTTTTGAACATATTTTTGAAGATTCGGAAAAGGAAGATGTTTATTTAGAACTTTTACCGCAGGAAATAAAAAGAAAAGATAAAATTTTAAAGGTTAGATATAAGATTATATATATGAATTCTGAAAAAAGAATTATGTGTATAATAAAAGACATAACTGAAAAAAAACAGCTGGAAAAAAATCTCGAAATGGAAAAAAATAACAATAAAATGTTATTAAATGTGATAATATATAAAGATTTAGTAAAAAAATACATAGACGATTATCTTCAATATGTTACTTCTAAAATATATGAAGATATAGAATTATATACCATTGAAAAATTTATATCAGAATTTTATAGAAAAATTCATACATATAAAGGAATATTTTTACAATGGAATATGTTGAAATTTGGTAAAGAATTGGATAAACTTGAAAATGAGATAAATATATTAAAAGAATCAAACATCAAGAGTAAAGCTGAAATAATATCTTTTATTAAAAAGAAAAAAATGGATACATATTTAATGTATGAACTGGATCTAATAAAAAAAGTATTGGGTAAAGAATTTCTAAATAATGAGATGATCTGGGTTGATAAAAAGAAGATACTTTCCTTAGAAGAATATGTACAAAAGAGTATTCCAGAAGATCAGGCAGAATATATATTAAAAGAATTAAAAAGATTATATTATAAAGATTTCAACAATCTTTTTAATATGTATAAAAACTATACTATAGATCTTGCTGAAAAATTTGAAAAGAAAATAGATAATTTTATAGTTGAAGTTGATGATAATATACTTTTTGATCCAGAAATATTTTACAATTTCAATAAATCACTTATTCACATATTTAGAAATATAATAGTTCATGGGATTGAATATCCACAGGAACGTTCAATATTAGGAAAATCTTACGGTGGGAATATATATTGTAAAGTTTATACTGAAAATAATGAAATACATATAAAAATTTCCGATGATGGTAAAGGTATTGATAAGCAAAAATTAAAAGAGAAGGCTGAGAAAGAAAATATAAAAGAAAAAGATATACTAAATCTTATATTTAGAGATGGAATTACAACGAAAGAAAATCCTGATGAATATGGAGGTAAAGGTGTTGGTTTATCTGCAGTAAAAGAAGAAATTGAAAAACTTAATGGTAAAATACTGGTTTACTCAGAAGAAAATAAAGGGACTACATTTGAGTTTATACTTCCTGAAAATTTTTAATAGAGGTGATTGAATATATATGGCCAAAATATTAATTGTTGAAGATAATATAGTTGTAAGAAAAGACTTAAAGAAAATTATTGAAAGTCTTGGCCATACAGTAATTGGCGAATTAGAAGATAGTAATAATTTAGTTAATTTGTATCAAAAGTTACAACCGGATATAATAACCCTGGATCTGGTTTTGAAAAAGAGCAATGGATTAGATGCATTAAAAAAACTTAAAAAAAATTTCCCGGATTCAAAAGTAATAATTATTAGTGTTACAAATAATAAAAAAGAAATTTTTGATGCTTTAAATTTCGGTGCTGATTATTTTATCATAAAACCAATCACCGAAGAAAAATTAAGAAAAGCACTTAATAAAATCTTTATTTCACCAAATAAAGTTTCTAAAATAAGGAATTTGTACAAAAAACAGGATGAAGAAGATATAGTTGAAGTTTACAATATAGATGGAGTTTTAAAGATATATATAAAAAAACCAATAAGCGGGAGAGTTCTTGAAAAGATAAATAAGGTAGTTGATGGGCTTCTAATAATAAAACCTCTAAAGATTGTATTTACGTACTTTGATAATGAACATAACATATTTGCATTAAAAAAATCGTTAAATGATATAATGTTAAAAATAAAGCGACATGGTGGCGATGTCGATATTGAAATATAATGTATTGATAATTGAAAACTAATTTAATATATAAATCTGGGAGAAGATTAATATGCCTAAAATAGATAGTTTTAGAATAATTAATGTTGATTATGATAATAAAACAAAGAAAATAAATGATCTATATATTGAAATGTCTGGAAAAAATACCAATATTATAATAGCTAATGGTTCTGGTAAAACCTTTATTATTTCATTGTTATTCCAAACAATTATTCCTGGACAAATCTCTGCAGAGGGTAGAACCTTTGAGACAATGCTAAAGGATATTGAGGGAACAGCACATATAACATTATGTCATATACTCGATAACAATAAGAAACTAATTACAGGGTTTGTTGCTAAAAAGGCGGAAAGGATAAATTATTATAATTACACTATAGAAATTCCATATGATTATACATTAAAGGATATAGAATATGTAAAAGAAAATGGTGAAGTTGTAGAATATAATGAATTTCGTGAATACCTTGAAAGAAATAAGAAAGTATATAACATAAGAATATTCGGTGAAACCTTAAAAAGTGAATATAGAAAATATCTTGAAACATATAGAATATTTAAAAGTGAATGGGAAATGATGGCACGTACCAATCGTATCGAAGGTGGGGTATCGGAGTTTATATCCTCTGGAGCAAGGAAAAGTACAGAAAAACTACTTTCTCAATTTATTATACCGAATATTACGTATTCTTTGAAAAGAAAGAAATCAAATAATGAAATTGCTGAAGCTTTCAAAAAACAAATTGACAATATTAAAAATCTACCAATATGGGAAAAACAGATTGAAGATAGTAAAAGGGTAGAAAATCTATTTAAAGTGCAGGTAGAAAAACTGGAAAAATTATATCAAACGCAGATTGAAATTAATAAAAAGATATATACATTATTTGAAATAAATAGATTATTAAAAATTCAAAAAGAAGAATATAAAGAAGAGTATGTGAAAAACACGGCTATTTTTGAAAATCTTCAAAATGAAATAAATTTTATTTATCATAAAATTGAAAATATAAAAAACGGTTATTTATTATATCAATTAAAAAATAATGAGAAAAAACTTAAAAAAATTGAAGATTCAAAATACGAATATGAAAGGTTAATTGAAGAAGAGGAAGAAAAAATATCCTTAAAAAAAGCGTTGGATGAGTATCTCGAATATTGTGAATTAGAAAATGAGATAAATGTTATTGATGAAGAAATAAAAAATAAGAGTTCAAATAAAGATTTAAAAAGAGAAATAAAAAAGGTATCTTCAAAATTATATGATTATTATGATATGCAGATAAAAGAATTAAATAAAAAATTAAGGGATCTGGAATCAAATATATATAAACTTGAAGTTAGACGAGATAAAGTTATAAAAATCATATCTGAAAAAAATAATAGAATCAAAACACTTGTTAATGATATAAAATACCTTGAAAGAAAGCTATCCGAGATAAATAAAATAATTGAAATTAAAAAGATAAAAACACTTGATATTCAAATAGAAGAGATAAAGAATAAAGTAAATGTTATTCAGGAAAAGATTAGTGAAATAAACATCAATATAAAAACCATTGATAATGATTTAATAGGTAATACAAGTAAAAAAGAAAACTTAGTCGAAAAAATAAAAGAATTAAAAGATGAATATGAAAAGTTTAAGGAGTTATATAATGATATTGATGCTCTAAAAAAACTGTATGGAGTAAAAACTTTTAAAGTGTTATATATAGAGATTTTAGAAAATTCAAAAAAGTTGCTTATTGAAAAAGAATCAATTTCAAAAAAAATAACAGCTATAGATATTTTAATGGATAGAATTAAAAGAGATAATTATATTCCAATACCGGAATCTATAGAAAAACTTGATAATTATCTTCAGGAGAAAAATTTTTATGATTATACAACAGGATATAAATTATTAAGAGATGGAATAGAACACAAAAATCCAATATTGTTAAATTCTATTATAGTGGAAAAAAAGGATATAAAAAAATTATCTGAAAAACTTAGAAAATATAGATTTTCAAATGACATAATTTTTATACAAAATAGGGAAAATCTTGCAAATTATGAAATAAATGATAGTATTTATAATTCTGGAATTCAGATAATTATGAATGATTATCATAAATTTGTTTCTGGTGAAATTTCTATTGAAGAATTATATGAGAGATATAAAACAGATAAAGAAAAATTAGAAAAAAAGCTGGAAAGTATATCCGAAGAATACAATCGTATAAAAGAATATCAGGATATTGTAATTAAATTTGAAAATCTATATGGAAAAAATGATATTGAAAAAGATAATGAATTTCAAGAAAGAATAAAGGTTTTAGAAAAAGATAAAGATAATATCCTATTAAAGATTTCAAAATTAAATTCTGAAAAAGCAGAACTTATCAATGAAAAATCCAGATTAGAAACGGAAATAAAAGAGATATCAAATAAGTTAAATCAGTTACTGGAAAAACAGATGAAAATTAGAGATATTCGAAACACATTAAATGACCGATTTGGAATAGATATATTCCAGATAAATGAATTCAATAAAAAATTATATAGAGAAAAAGAATCTATAGATCTCAAATTATTGGAATTAAACAAAGAGCTGGAAAAACTTAAAGAAGAAAAGAGATACATCAGTGCAGAAAAAGATGAAACATTTTTAAAAAAGTCTGAATATAAATCATATTTAAATATATATGAAAAGGGAATATGGAAATATGAAAACGAAGATATTTATGAATTGTCTTCACGCTATGAATATCTTATACAGCAAATTGATACAAAAGAATTATATAAAAGGAAAGAAAAATTACAGAAAAAGCTCAATAATAAATTACAGAAAATAAAACGCTATAAATATGAATTGGAAACACTTGAAAATCTTAAAAATGCAGAATTAAAAGATGAAAGTTATTATCGAAGTAATATTAGGCGTTATAGAAATGAAATAGGTGAATTCAATAGAGAAATTGGAAAAATTGAAGCCGAAATAAAATTGTTGAAAAAGGATATAACCAATTTTGAAGTAGAAGAAATTCCTGAAGAAAAATATATTATTTTAAAAGAAAAATTTGAAAAAGAATTATCCGACAAAAAAGAAAATTTATCAGTAATTGAAAATCAAATAAACGCGCTTGAAAAAAATATAGAGCGTCTGGAAATGAATATAAATGATGAAGAAAAATTACTTCAACCATATGAATTCCCTGGAAAACAGATAATAACAAATTTATCAGTATTTCAAAAAGAACATTTGCATAATAATTTTATAGCAGTTTTTCAGGAATTAAAAGATCTGGAAAATACCGAAAAGAAGAAAAGGGAAGAGATATCAGATGGTTGGCAGAAAATAAAATTATTAATTTCAGAAGAAGGATTTGATTTAATAGTAAATATGGGATTTTTGTATGAAAGAAATGATTTTCAATTTAACTATGAAACCGCTAAAAATCTCTATATAACAGTAAAAGATTTAATAGAAAAGAAAATTAACACATTAAAAAGTTATAAAGAAAAAGCCATGCGATTTAAAAATGAGATGATAAAAAATATTCTGAGTGAAGTTTCAATATACATGTCAGCATTAAAAAAACTCTCAAAATATTCAGAAATATATGTTGAAGATAGAAAAATTGAAACAATAAAAATAATATTTAATAAATATAACGAAGAAGAAGCATATTCAAAAATTTCAGAGTATATAGATGAAATAATAAAGCATATCACAGATAAAAACAACGAAAAGTTTAAAAGCGAAGAGGAGATAACGAAGTATATAAATATTAGTTTTTCAATTTTTAATCTCTTAAAAGTGGTTAATAATGGACCGATAAAGATTAAAATATTAAAACCGGATAAAACATTTGAAAATCCACGATGGTATTTTCTTGAAAATGTATCAGCCTGGTCTGGTGGAGAAAAGTTCTTTGCATTTTTTTCAATATACATATCAATTGTAAAAGTATTAAAAAATAATATTGGCGGAAATATGGTTGTTATATCAGATAATCCATTTGGAAAGGCAAGTTCAGAACATATACTTTCACCATTAATGATACTCATGAAAAAGAATAATGCACAATTCATCACCTTTACGGCACATAATGACATGAATATATCCAGATATTTTAATTATAATTATAGCCTTGTCCTTGTAAAAAATAAGGTTGTTTCTAATAACATATTAAAAATAGCCAGAAAAGAACATAAAGAAACATTTGAAAAAGGGTATTATGTGGAATGGTGAAAATATGAATTTAAAAAAATATCTTGAATCATATAAAAAGAAATATATCACCTATGAAGAACTGGAAAAAATTTCAAATAATGAATATGAAGAAATATATAAAAAAATAACAAATTTAATGAATAAAGGAATTCTAATACCTGTAAAAAATAAAAAAGAAAATGGAAGATATCCCTCATTACCGGCCAAATATCGTATAAATATAAATAATAAAAAAGACGAACTCTTTTTATTACATCCTAAAATAAATATAGATTATTATTTAAACCATATAAATGAGTATCAAAAAGATAGAGAAATTATTTTGAAGATAGATAATTACTTGAAAAACGGTGATAAAAAGTATGTTGCTATGCGTGAAAGGGCCTATGAAATATTTGATAATGAAAAGGCATTTGAAAGGGATAGAGAAGTACTAAATGTATTAAGAAACATAAAAATAAACATAAAAGAAGATTTATATACCTTTGATTCAAGAGAACCATTTTATATATTTGCATTTAATAACAATATAAAAAAGGTTTTAATATCAGAAAATCAAACACCATTTTATAATTTTTATCTTTTACACCAAGAAGGAATAAATCCTTTTGATGCAGTTATATTTGGCGAAGGAAAAAAGATTTTACGCAGTTTTGAATTTATATATGAATATGTGCCTGTTAATACCATTTTTTATTATTGGGGAGATATAGATTATGATGGTATATTTATTCTAAACAAATTAATAGAAAGATATAATAAACATCATATTATCCCCTGGGAAAAGGGATATAAAGCTATGCTTAATCAAAAATCTAAAAAAAGCAAGGAAAGAAAGTTCAGTATAAAAAGTGAAAATAACCTTATAAAAGAGTTATTAAATATAATAAGAGAAGGGAAGAATATTCCTCAGGAAGCAATTAATTATCAGTTATTAAAAAAGCTGGTGAGTGAAAGTGTTTAAAACATTTCATGAAAGAGTTTTTACAATTGGAGAATTTGCAGCATTATATAGAAATCTCACATCCTTTAAAAAAATTTCTCCTTCACGTTCCTTTTCAATTGGAATACTCATGCTAATATATATATTTAATAAAACACTTGAAGGTGAAAAAGAGGTTGAAGTTAAATCTATAATAGAAAATATGAAAAATATAGATAATAAAATATCTGAGGATCTATTAAAGGAAATATTTGAAAGACTAATCTTTGAAAATGGTTTTAAAGGTTTGTCCTTTCAATATTATGATTATGTAGAGGGAATAGAGAAAAAAATAAAATATAACTTTCTTGATATACTTCCCAAAAGGGATATTAGCGGAATAAAAACGGTGGTTTCTTTAACAAAGTCAGGCAAGGATTTTATGCTTAAAACACTGGAAGTTTATAAAGAGCTACAGATAACCATGGAATTATTATTTCTTCAAGAACAATTTAGAAAAGGAACATTTATAAATGCAAGAAACTCAGCTGAAAAATTGAAATTAGTGGTTTCATCAGAGCTGGAAAATATTGAAAAATTAATATATGAAATCCGCAGAGCTCCATGGAGAGTGGAATTTAAAAAAATAGAGGAAACGTATGATTTTACTCTAAATCAATTACAAAATGAAAAACAAATATTTGACAGGATATTCTTTTTAATTGATGAATACAATCTTGATACTTTATCAGAAGAAAAAGCAAAAAATCTGAATTATATAAAGAAAATATTATTAGAATCAAGGGAAATGCATTCCAGATTGCTTACAAAGTATCAACAGATAACAACGGAAATCATGAGAGCTGGTGAAAAGAACTTCTGGGAACATATAATAAATGAAATAAATATTGAAAAGAAATACCTTGATAAATTATTTTTATACAAAGAATTAAATCCTTTTTCAATATACATATTTTCATCATTAAAACCAAAAAAAAGCATAGCCTTTAATGTATTCTTTAATAATTCATATGAACATAATCAAAAGAGCAGTATAATTTTAGATGAAAATGAAGTAGAAAATATAGACGAACAAAAAATGATAGAAGAAATGCAAATTTCTTTTCTAAAAAAATTATTAAAAGCTTTAAAAGAGGTCGAAAATAAAATATATTTAAGTCAGATTATAGAAAAACCAAATAAAATTATCCTGGATACAGTCTTATATATGCACCAGCTAAAGACAATAAATATTACCAGAGAGCCGTTATTTAAAAAAGCTTTAAAAGATTTCAACGAAATATTTGAATTTAAAAAAATACATATTATACCCCTTGAAGAGGAAATAACAATTGAAGATTTTACATTTACAGAATACATATTTAAAAAATCAAGGTGAGAAAATGGAATCCATAGAGAATGCAATACAGATAATAACAAAATTAATAGAAAAAACAGAGATTTCAGAAGAGGAAAATAGAGAATTAATTCATATATATTTCAATGATGAAGAAGTAAAAAAAATTGTTGAAATATTTGCTGAAAAAGCCAACCTTTCATTATATGAATCTCCATCGGAAAATTATATATGTATTATTCCACGAAGTGTAAGAAGTATTTACGCCTACACTAAAGATGATATATATAAGCGATACGGATTAGAAAAAAATTCATATATGTTATTTATGTTCTATACATTTTGTATATTGCATATCTTTAATGACTTACAGGAAATTAGCGTGAAGGTTGATAAAGTATATGAAATAGCAGAAGAGTATATAAACAAAATAAAAACAGACCTTTCAAAAGAAAATATCAATCAAAAATACAATTGGAATTTTGAAGGGCTTATAAAAATATGGGATGAAATGAAAGAAATTTCGAGAAGTGATTTAACAAAAGAAAGAAGCAGTATTCATAATAAAATCGGTATGTTGAAAAAAACAATAAATATATTAAGTGAAGAAAAAATTATTGAATATATAGGCGAAAGCATAAATGCCATAAAAATGACTGAAAAAACGCATGCAATTATATTTGAACTTTCAAAAAACGATACATATCTTACATTAAAAAAATATTTTGAGGAAAGAGACTGATAAATTAAAACTCTTCTGGAAATTACAATCCAGAAGAGTTTGTTTTTTAAAAATTTTCAGGGGTAAGCAAAAATAAATTTTTATCTTTTAAACTAAGTAAATCTTCTGCAAATCCGCTTTTAGAAAAAATCACAAATTTCTTATTTTTATTTCCGTAATTTACAAATTCGCTCCTCAATTTTAATTTATCATAAATTGATAAATCAACTTTTTTGTTATTCCATTTACATTCGCCGAAAAGTATATTATTCTCATCATAAGCTACAATGTCAATATCATACGACTCATTTTTCTTATAAGGAACCCGTCCCCATACTTTTCCAATATTTTCAGGTATAAAGTCAAATAATTGAGGATTTTCCTGGATAAAAGTTTTACATATCTCTTCAAATTGAAAACCCATATATGTATTAAATTCATTATAAATCTTTTCAATTGCCTTTTCAGGAAAAAATTCAATTAAAGAGTAATTTCTATAAATATGATAAAAAAAGAAATTATAAAACTTATCCTTTATAGAATAACGAATATCTTTATTTTTCTTTGAAAACAACGATTTTTCTCTTGAAATGATTTCGTATATATCGCTCAATTCATTTAAATATTTTGGCAGACTTGTTTGTGGGATTTTAGAAATATCCTTTATTTCAGATGTTGTTTTCATTCCACCAGCAAGTGCTTCAAGAATTGAAAAATATGACTTATGTTCAGAACCGAATTCACTTATTAAAATATTCTTAGCTTCTTCTCGTAAAGGAGAAAAATCATCAATAAAAATATCATAAATTAAACTTTTTATATCTTTTTTTTCTTTAAAAAGCCATAAATATTTTGGAATTCCTCCTACCATCCCATAAATTTCCAGAGATTCAATAATATCGTATCCAAAATCTTTAAGCATAATAAGAGAATCTTTTAATGAAAAATCTTTTATTTTCAAAAAATAATCACTTCGCCCAAATAATGGCATCTTTTCTTCCATAAATATTTTTTTAATCATTCCAACATATGAACCTAAAACAATTAATTTAATATTATTTTCAGTATCATCCCAGGCATGTTGAAAAGCATATAAAATTTCCGGATTGATTTTATAGAAATTTTGAAATTCATCAAAAATAACATAATCATATTTTTCAAACAGCTCTGTAAATAAATCATACCATCGCATATATATACTTTTTGAAAAAGCTAAACTTAACTCTTTTAACAGTGTTTCTTCCTTTTTTACTTCAATAAAATAATAGAATGAATTATATTCATTTTTAAAAGCTTTTTTAATTAATGTAGTCTTTCCAATTCTTCTTCTTCCATATAAAACAATAAATTTTTTATCTTTAGAATTCTTAATTTTTTCAAAAAAATCCAATTCCTTTTTTCTATTATAAAATTTCATATTCTCACCTCGGTATTATACTAATCAGTATTATACTATATATAATTATACTATACAGTATAATTATATACCGTTTAAATTTATTTGTCAATAGAAATATTACTTTAAAATGATAAAATAAAATTGGAATATAGTCAAAATTTTTTAATATTATTATTGACTTTATTCCAGAAAAATTATGATATTATATAAGAATATAGAATTTAATCTAAAAAGAAAGTGGTTAAATTGGAGTTTTTTAAAAACTTATCAAGAAGTTAAAAAAGAGAAGTGTTATGAAAAAAATTGAATTTTTTGGTGGTGATATAATGGGAAGAATTGAAAAAATCATTTCTGAAATATCTGAATTTAAAAATAGTGAAAGAGCCGAACATTCTCAAAAGTATTTTAAAGGTAATGATGGGTATGGAAAAGGAGATAAATTTTTGGGAATAAAAGTTCCTATTATAAGAAGATTTGCAAAAAAATACAAAGATTTAGATTTTTCAGAAATTGAGAAATTTTTAAATTCTGAATATCATGAATTTAGATTATTAGCTCTTTTTATATTGACACACAAATATAAAAAATATCCTGATAAAGTAGTAGAAGTATATCTAAAAAATATTGATAATGTAAACAATTGGGATCTTGTAGATAGTTCTGCACCACACATTTTAGGTGCATATTTATATGAAAAGGATAAAAGTCTTCTGTATGATTTTGCGAAGTCAAATAATTTATGGAAGCAAAGGATAGCCATCTTATCAACTTTTTATTTTATTAAAAGGAATGATTTTAGTGATGCACTTAGAATATCTGAAATTCTTATTAATCATGAACATCATCTAATTCATAAAGCAGTTGGATGGATGTTACGTGAAATAGGAAAAAGAAATAAAAAAGTTGAAGATGAATTTTTAAAGAAATATTATGAGAAAATGCCGAGAACAATGTTAAGATATGCAATTGAAAAGTATCCAGAAACTGAAAGAAAAAAATATTTGAAAGGTGAAGTTTAAAAATTTCTAAGAAATTATAGACTTGTCAGAATAAAAACAAGCTGAGATTTTTCAGCTTGTTTTTTTATTTAGATTTTTATGATATAATTATAAGTGTTATTATACTAATTTAAATTATACTAATCTAGTTTAGTATAATTAATTGTGAGGTGATATTATTTTTATAGACAGATTTGAAGAAAGAGAATTTTTTGAAAAGATATTAAATTCAAATAAAAAAGAGGTATTTGTATTATATGGTCGTCGAAGAATAGGAAAGAGTTTTTTATTAAAAGAAGTTACAAAAAATAAAAACACATTATATTATACAGCTAGAAAAATTTCTCCAAAAGAGCAATTAAAAACATTTTCCAATAAAGTTGGAGAATTTTTGAAATTTGGAAAAATATCTTTTGAAAATTGGGAAGATGCTTTTAGGGTTTTATTCGAATATTCAAATAGAGAAAGTATAATCATGGTTCTTGATGAATTTCAATATTTAGTTGAAAAAAATCAGGAAATACTTTCTATATTACAATTATTAATTGATGAGTTTGAATCATCAAAAATGAAATTAATCCTATGTGGTTCGAGCATAAGTTTTATGGAAGGTATTTTAAGTTATAATAATCCATTATATGGTAGAAAAACAGGAAATCTAAAATTAAATCCCATAGCCTTTAAAGATATTAATTTATTTATTCCAGATAATGATTATCATTCATTAATGACAATTTATTCCATTATTGGTGGAATTCCATATTATCTTCAATTGTGGAATAGTCAATTAGATATATTAAAAAACATAGAAAATTTATTTTTAACTCTTGGGGCACCCTTAAAAGAAGAGCCATATTTTATTTTAACACAGGAATTAAGAGAAACATCTATTTATCAATCAATTCTTGAAGCAGTCGCCAGTGGAAAAACAAGAATTAACGAAATAACCTCATTTATTGGTGAAACCGATTCAAGAAGGATACAGCCTTATTTAAAATCATTGCAGCTTTTAAAAATAGTAAAAAGGGAATATCCTGCTTTTACTAAAAATCCACATAGAATAAAGAACTTTATATATAAAATCGATGATCAATTATTTAATTTCTGGTATAGATACATTTTCCCACATAAAGATAGTGTTGATTTAAATGATTATTCCAATGTTATTGAAATTATAAAAAATGATTTGACGCAATATGTTTCTTTTGAGTTTGAAAAACAAAGCATAATATTTTTGAAAGAAAAATTTAATCTTGCTGAAGCAGGTAATTATTGGAATAAAAATATTGAAATAGATATGCTTGGAAAGGATTTTGAAAATAAAATATATGCTGCAGAAATAAAATGGAGAAATAGGAAGATGAATATAAAAGATTTTTATAACCTAAAATTCAAAACAGAAAAATCTAAAATAAGTGTGGATAATTTTATTTTGGTATCAAAAAGCGGATTTGAAGAAAATCTAATTTCATTGGCCAAAGAAGAAAAAATTACACTTATAGAATTTACAAAAGAAAAGGGATGGAAAATTGTAAATATCAAGTAACCTTGGAAAGAACCAATTTATTTTACCATATACAGAGGATTATATAATTGAGAAAATTTAATAGATATAATAAAATCCCTATTTATAGGGATTTTGTTATAAGAATTTATCAATAATCTCATCAATCAAAATTCTTTCGTCATCTTCAAAAGAGTAATAACCTAAAGCAATTCTTTTTTGACCAAGACCATATTTAATTGCAAAATCACGAATCTTGCTTTTTGGATAAGGAGTAATGGACCATTTAATATCGTATCGAACGCAATTTCTTAAAAACACATCAAAAACTTTCATTTCCTCATCACTGAGCTTAAAATAATTAAAAACAAACTCCTTAAAGTTCTTTGGTTTCTTAAAAAGCTCAGTGATGAGTTTTTTTCTTGCTAAATAGAATAAACAGCCTTCGGCAGTCTGAGGATTATTATTTTTATTCAGTAAATTATCTATGAGAATTTTCTCATGAAAATTCTCCATCATAACATTAAAAAAATACATCTTCTCATAATTAGCAGAGAAGAATTTAATAATCTTATTTTTATCATCTTTAAATATTAATTTCAATAGAGGTAATTTTGAATATTTGGGTTTATTTATATAGGATATATATGTAGCTAAAAATAATACAGAAAGATCAATTGTCTTTTTTAAAAATACTTCTTTATTTTTTTCAAATAAATTCTTTATTTGCCTTTTGAATATTTCATTATTTATTTCATACGGTTGGTTACTGGAAAAAATAAGATGATATTTTCTTATCAATTTATTTAAAGTAACACTTTGTATAGTCATATATTTTTTTATATCATTCAAATTCAAAACATTTTTCATATACTGAAATAATGAATTATCAATTTTATAATAAGTAACTGGAGAAAATAAAAATTTCATAAATTTTAAATCAATAGAAATTTCTGAATTATTATGATAAATCGCATTCACAACATCACAACATTCAAAAATTTTTATATCCTTGTTAATTCTTCTAACTTCAAAAATAGTATCAAACCAGTTATAAATATAATTTAAATCCTCAAAATAATAACCGATATAATACTCCAATAAATCAGCAGCAATTAAAGCTTTCTTTTTATCTACTTTTCTTATCCACCATGCAGCACCATTTAAACCATTACACATCATTGTTGGATGTGGAAAGTCTTTTGCAAGAAAATAACCATCTATAAATAATTCATATGCTTTATTATATTCTTCATTCTTAATGTATTCTCTTGCCTGAGAATATTTTAAAATAGCCTTATCTACATTATTTTCTTCATAATTATCAGAATACGCTTTAAAATCCTTATTAAGGATATTATATTTTGTATTCAATAATTTTAAACCAGGAATCATTAAATTCCTGGCATATTCAGAAATATTCTTAAAGTTATTTCTTAAACATTCACACTGTTTTTTAGCAGGTTCAAATTCTTTATTTTTCACATAAAGAGATATGAGTTCAAATCTTGCAAGTTCTCTTAATATTGTTGTTGTTGTTGTTGCAATAACCTTATTTGCATAAAATATTGCAGATTTAAAATCTTTTTTCCATTTTGATTTTAATAATAGAATATAATATTTTAAATCGTCTTCTGTATTGTTTTTATAAATATAATTAATAATTGGTGTTGAATAGTATCCATATTTTATAATATCGATAAGTATTTTAAAGGATATATCTTTCATTGTCAAACAATCACCTCAATGATTTGAATTTTGTGAAAATAAACAGAAATAAAAATGATACAAAATTTTAAAAATAAAAAATAAAAAACTTTTTCACAAATATTTTTGCGGAATAAAAGGATAAAATAAAAAAAATAAAAAGTTTAAAAGAGGCATAAAAAAAAGAAAAATAGAAAAAATTACAATTAAGTAACCATTGATAATTTACAACTTTGTGAAAAATATAGAAGTTTCTAATATTGATAAATAACGGATTTTTATTTTTGAAAAAACACTTGAAAGTCATGTTAGAAATGGTAAAATCAAAAATGGAGGTGAAAATATGAAAAAAATCACTATATTAATAATCATAGGAATAGTAATATTTTCAACAATAATATTTGCAGGAGATAATGATGATGAATATGCTACAGATTCAACCAATCCTCAAATCCAAATTGAATTTTCTGAGTAGTTAGATAGAATCTATTTTCTATTTTATATCTACGTAGATATTATATCAAAAATTTAAATTTTTTCAGCCGGCTGTTTTGTTCTGGCGCCAGAAAAATATAAAATAGAAGGAAATATAAGGAGGTTATAAAATGCTAAAAGGTTATTATTTTATTAATAGTAAAATAGAACCTGTTGTTGAATGTTCTTTTTGTCAATCTGCTATAGTAGTATGCGGAGTTATATGGTAACTACATAATTATTAGTAAATATAGTTAAACGTTTCCCATCATAAAACAAGATGGGAAACGTATTTTAAAAATTATCAAGTAAGGAGGAACAAAATGAAAAATAAAATATTATTATTATCCCCAAAAGTAAATTTAATAAAAACTAATAAAGGCGCTATTTTAAAGCGTGTGGGTGGAAGTAATCTGATATTTTTAAGTCAAACAGAAGCTTTATTTTTATCGTTGTGTGACGGAACTAAAACTTTTGAAGATATTAGTGAAAAGATATCAAATTTATATGAAGTTTCGATTGATATAGTAAAAAATGATTTACATATTTTAATAGACAAATTTAATAAAATTAATATAATAAATTTTTTACCTCAAAAATTACATAAAAGATTGTCGAAATATACTGAGAATGAATATCTTTTTATTCCTGAAATTGATAGTCCTATTATTATTCCACATAAAATTAATAGTATAGGTTTTTCTTTAACGGATTATTGTCCTTTAAATTGTAATTATTGTTTTGGTAATTTCAATTCAAATAATACTAAAAAATATTTACCAACCGAAAAAGTTATTTCAATTATTGAAGAAGCTGAAGAATTAGGAAAAGTAGAATATGTATCTTTATCAGGCGGTGATCCTATAGCTCATTCTGGATTAGCTAAAATTATTAATTTTTTGGAGAAAAAAAGAATAAATTATGAAGTTTCAACAAAAGGAACAATTCTATCAAAAGAAAAAATTATAGAATTAGTTGATGCGGGTTTAAGAAACATTCAAATAAGTATAGATGCATGGGAACCAGAAAAATGGTCCAGAATAACAGGTTTAAAGAAAGAAGATTTTAACAAAGTTATAGAAGCTTTTTATTGGTGCAATGTGTTTAATATAAAAACCAGGGGGCGAATAACTTTATCTAAGGAAAACTTAAATGATTTAGAAATTTTATTTCAGAAATTACCTTTTTTAGGTGTTGAAGAAATTAGAGTAGTTCCTATACTTCCAATTGGAAGAGGAATTTTATCCCAAACATTGACAGAAAATGAAATAAAATATGCAATATCGTTAAAAGAAAAATATGAAAAAATATACAATGGAAGTATCAAAATTACATATGGATTACAAAAATTTGCAAAAAATATAACCTGTGGCGGTGCAAAAGTTGCAATGCAAATATGTTCTGATGGGGAAGTTATATTGTGTGATGTAGTAGAAGGAATAAATAAATCGGCATTCAGTTATGGAAATATATTCGAAAAATCTATAAAAGATATATGGTTTTCCGAAAAAGCGAATAGATTTAGATATAATTTAGATTTAAAAGAATGTATTCAGTGTGATAAATTTAGTACCTGTAATGGTGGCTGCAGAGCAGTTGCATATAAATATTATGGAGATATAAACAAACATGATCCAAGATGTTTAAATTATTCAGAAAAGAAAGAAGGTGAATTATTTATATGGAAAAAAGAAGAGATGACAACAAATTAGAAAAAAAAGAAATATATAATTTTTTATTCAAAATATTTAAAAGATATTGGAAAAGACAAATAATAGCTATTTTATTTATTGGTTTGATGGCAATATCAGCATTGGTTTTTCCAATGCTGATTAAATATATGATAGATGTTGTAATACCAGAAAAAAATTTTCAAATTCTCTTTAAATATATATTTATAATGATAGGAGTATTGATTGCAACTTCTGTGATAAGTTATTTAGGTGAAATAATATTTGAGATGAATGCATTAATAGCCAAACGTGATATAAGAAAAGAAATTATAATAAAATTAACAAAATTACCATATGAATTTTTTATGAAAATTAATTCAGGTGAGTTAATATCAAAATTAATGTCAGATCTTGAAATGGTTGGAGTTGTAGTTTCTCAGGTGTTTCCAGTTTTTGTATTATCGATATTACAAATTGCAGGAATAATAGGAATGATGTTTTATTTAAATTGGAAACTAGCAATGGTGCCAATAATTTTAACAATAATATCCCTTTTAATTTTGAAGATCATAAATAAAAAAGCAGAACATATCTCAATTATTGAAAGAGAAAAATTTGGAGAAATTACAAATTTATTAGTAGATATTATAAATAATATAAAAACAATAAAAGTAATGAATGTGTATAGTTGGACAGAAGAAATGATGGATACTATATTATATAACCATTATAATGTTGGGAAAAAGTTTATAAAATTTATAAAATTATCCGGAGCAATAGGTAATTCCATAAATGGATTAATAACAGTTGGAGTATTTGGATATGGAGGATATTTAATTATAAAAAATGAAATAACTCTTGGAACATTAATAGCTTTTTGGACATTTATTCAAACATTGATGTCACCTTTGCAATTATTAATGAAGGTAAATATGGTACTTAGAAGCTCATGGGGTGGGATAAAGAGAATAGTTGATATAACAAAATATGAAGAAGAAAAGGTTGAAGAGAAAAAAATAGAAAATATTAATTCAATTCAACTGGAAAATATCGAATATGGTTTTAATAATGAAAAAATACTTGAAACAGTAAATTTAAACCTACAAAAAGGAAAAATAATATGTATAACAGGAGAGAATGGAGTAGGAAAGACAACTTTATTTAATGTAATAACAGGTCTATATATACCGAAAAAAGGAAAAATAAAATTAAATGATAAAGAAACAATAGAAAGTAATATATTAAGAAAACATATTGGATATGTGGAACAAGAACCCGTATTATTTAAAAATTGTAGTATTAAAGAAAATATATTGATGGGAAGAAAGATTTCAAAAGAGAAATTTGAGGAAATTTTGAAAATAACTGATCTGGAAAAAATAATATCAAAATTTGAAAATGGAATAGAGGAAAAAGTGCAGAATATAAATTTATCTGGTGGTCAAAAGCAAATGATAGCAATAGCAAGAGCATTAATATCAGAACCTCAGATTATCTTACTTGATGAATTTACATCTGCAATGGATGCGAAAAATGAGGAAATAATACATGAAATTTTAAAAAAGTTAAAAAAAGAAGGAAAAATAATAGTTTTAATAACACATAGGAAATCAACATTAGAGATATGTGATGAGAAACTAAAAATCGAAAAAGGTGAATTAGAAAAGCTTACTGATAAAAATTTATATTATTAAGCAATTATCCTCTGGAGGTATAACAAATGGAAGAATTATTAAAAGTAGAAAAAATAAGCAAAACATATCCAAATGGAGTAAGAGCAAATAATAATATAAATTTTAGTTTAAAAACAAATGAAATTATTGGATAAATTGGTCCAAATGGAGCAGGAAAAACAACATTAATAAGACAGATTTTAAAATTATTGAAACCAACTTCAGGAAACATTATTATAAATGATGGTAGTATAATAAAAAGTGTGTAAATAAAAAAATAGAAAAATAAAAAGAATGAATATGTGAAAAAAGGAAGCCCAGTAGTGTGGTGAAAGAGAAAGGGGATTTTGAAAAAAAGGTTACATGGGGGGATAGTAATGCCGAGAAAAAGAAAAGAGGAAAATGAACAGATTCTTGGCAATGTGGATAGGAATTTCATAAAACAATATATAAAAGAAAATGGAATTAAGGATTGGAATGATGTTGAGGATATAAGCAAAAAGCTTGTAAAAATAATGCTTGAAGAAATGTTGAAAGCAGAAATGGATTATGAACTTGGATATGAAAAGTATTCCAGAAAACCTGAGGATAACGATAATTATCGAAATGGTTATTCTAAAAAAACTGTAATAACTAAAAATGGTGAGATGGAATTAACAGTTCCAAGGGATAGGAATGGAGAATTTGAACCACAAATTGTTAAAAGAGACAAAGACATATTTCTGTTATTGAGGATTTGGTATTATCGCTATATTCAAAAGGATTAAGTGTCAGGGATATTAGAGACCATATTAAAGAAATATATGATGTGGAAGTTTCTCCAGAGAAAATCAGTATGATTACTAATTCTGTAATGCCTTTAATAAATGATTGGAGAAATAGACCTTTGGAAGAGATATATGCTATTGTATATCTGGACGCTTCATTTTATTCAGTAAAAGAAGATGGTGTTGTTAAAAGAAAGGCTATATATAACGTCATAGGTATTAATCTTGATGGATATAAGGATATCCTTGGTATATACATAGAAAAAACTGAATCCTCAAGATTCTGGATGAATGTCTTGAATGATTTAAAAGCCAGAGGTGTTAAAGATATTTTAATCGCTTCTGTTGATGGGTTAAATGGTTTTGTTGATGCAATCCATACCGCTTTCCCTAATGCTGAAGTTCAAATGTGTATTGTCCATCAATTGAGAAATACATTTAAATATGTCCCTCATAAGCATAGAAAAGCTGTTGTTAAGGATTTAAAACCTATATATCAAGCTCCAAGTCTTGAAGCTGCTGAAGCTGCACTTGAAGATTTCGAAAAAAAATGGGGCGAAACTCACCCCTTGGCAGTACAAATATGGAAAAATAATTGGGATAAATTATCAGCCTATTTTAAATATTCAGAACCAATAAGAAGGCTGATATACACAACCAATCCAATAGAAAATGTTCATAGACAATTTAGAAAAATAACCAAAAACAAAAGCGTATTTCCAACAGATGACTCATTGATAAAAGCAATATATTTTGCAGCAATGAGAATAACGGAAAAATGGACTACAAGAATTAGGGATTGGGGACAAATATTAAATGAGTTAAGAATATATTTTGGAGATGATAGAGTGCCTATTTACAGAACAAACGATTAAAAAGAAAATTCAAAATTCTGTATATATTAAACTTTGAAAAGTGAATATTTCTTAAAAGATTGCACTAAATTGTGCAAAAGGAGTGAAAACTCAAAAATTAGCTTCTTAAAAAACAAAAAGATTATTAAAAAAATTATTCAAACAATTTTTAATATCTCATTAAAAATTATAACTCTAATATTTTGATTTCACAAAGTATTGAATTTTCTTGAATTATTAAGAATAAACATCATATTTATTCCTAAACACAAATAATCTCTTATAACCAACTATAATTAATTTACACAGTATTTTGGATAGTCCCAAAAATTATAAAACTTTTAACCAGGTAAAGAAAATTGTGAAAGAATCAGTATGAGGTTTTAATTAAAAACCCCTCAATAATCCCATCAATCAAAAACCTTTCATCATCTTCAAATGAGTAATATCCTAAAGCAATTCTTTTTTGACCAAGACCATATTTAATTGCAAAATCGCGAATCTTGCTTTTTGGATAAGGAGTAATGGACCATTTAATATCGTATCGAACACAATTTCTTAAAAACACATCAAAAACTTTCATTTCCTCATCACTGAGCTTAAAATAATTAAAAACAAATTCCTTAAAGTTCTTTGTTTTCTTAAAAAGCTCAGTGATGAGTTTTTTTCTTGATAAAAAGATATTAGAGATATAAATTGATAGTCAAAAGTGTTATAAAGCGCCAAAGATACACTAAAAACTTTGTGAAAAATAAAAAATGTATAACTTAATTAATACAATACAGAGATTAAGGAGTGGAATACATGAAAAAGATAAAAGAAATAATAAATTTTTATAGATGTATTAGCAGGAAAAGATTGATTTTAACTCTTATTGGAGGTCTAATTCTTTCCTTTCCAATAATCATAAATATATATACGCCCGTTATTATAGGTAAAATAATCGATAATCTGTCAAATCAAACGCTAAATATAAATAATATATATCTTTTAATAGGATTATTTGCATTAAATATAATATTAGATTATATAGGAAATAAAATATATTTGTACAATAAATACAAAGCAGCAGATGAAATGAGAAACTATATATTTGAAAAAACTTTTAGTATACCTATAAAAGAATTTAACAGAAATGGTGCAGCATATTATTCTACATTAATTAGAGAACAATTAAATAACGCATTTGCAGTACTTGATTATTCGTTTATCCAAAATATTTTACTTACAGTACGAATGATATTTATTATGGGAATAGTATTTTTATGGAGCAAAATAATATTTATAGTATTTTTATTAAATGGTGTGGCAGTTTATTTGTTTTCAAAAAACATGAATAAATTGACAAGACCATATATAGAAAAAGGAATGAATGAAGTAAGGAAAATAAATTCCTTTCTAAATGAATCGTTTAATAATATCATACAGGTACTTTCCGGAAATTTCGTTAAAAAACTTTCAAGAGAATATCAGGAAAAGAATAAAATTACAACAGATTATTTTTTAAAATCAGAATATATAAGAGTGAAATTGAATATTTTGCTTTCTGAAATTCCGGAAGCATTTACAAAAGTGTTTATTATAGTTTATTCTGCATATCTGGTTTTAAAAGGAAATATGGAAATAGGTCAGATATGGGTATTATTGACTTATTATTCTTATATAAAACAACCATTTGAATTCTTTAGATACTTCTCTAAAGCATTTTTAGAAGGTGATGTAACTATTAATGAAATAAATAAATTTTATAGTAAAACAAAAGAAAACAAAGGAAAAGATAAAAAATATATGGAGTTATTATCTGAAGATAATTTTTACACATTAAAAAATGTAAACTACAAAATAAATGGAAGAAAAATATTGAAAAATATAAATATTGTATTCCCTAAAAATAAAATAATAGGAATAGTTGGTTTATCTGGAGAAGGAAAATCAACACTGATAAACATCTTATTAGGATTTGAAAAAGAATATGAAGGAGAAATATACTTAAATAGAAAAGACATAAGGAATTTAACTCATGAAGAAATATTTAACGAATTGGATTATTATGAACAAAATGTAAAAATATTTAATAAATCACTAAAGGAAAATATAATTTTAGGTCGAGAATGGAATAAAAAAAGATATGAAGAAATAGTCGAAAAATTAAAATTAAAACATTTAGAAAATAGAAAGTTAGGGAGCAATGGTGAATTTATTTCTGGTGGTGAAAAACATAGAATTCAATTAGCCAGAATTATGTATTCAAATAAAAAATATGTAATCCTTGATGAACCGCTTACCAACCTGGATGCAATTAATGAAAAAGAACTGCTGGATATATTAAATGAACATTTAAAAGATAAATCAGCAATTATAATTTCTCATAAATTTAATATCATAGATATTTGTGATTTAATAGCGGTAATAGAAAACAGTAAGATAACCTCATTTGATGCTCATGAAAATTTATTAAAGAAAAATGATTTATATAAAAAATTAAGAGATATAGCTGTTAATTTTGAAAATCGATCTAAAATAAATCAATGAATTTTATTAATTTTATAGTAAAACTCAAGAAAAATTTCCTTAAAAAGAATTTCGCGATATAAGACCTTTGTTTGAAATCGGATGATAAATTAATCATCCGATTTTTTTATTGCCTTTAAAATCGCTAATTTTTAAAAATCATAAATTTTGATACCTGGTAAAATTATATTTTTCCACTTAACTTCGGTAAATCAAAATTTACCGAAGTTAAGAGAAAGTCTTTAATAAAGCTAAAAATCGCTATTTTTCTATTAAATATACCTATAAAAATACAAATATTTGAGTATGAGACATTATCTATTTTTTCTAGATGAAATATTTTTTTAGTACTTTTTTATATAATATATATAGTTTATACAATATATAATAATTATTACATTGTATTTGTGGTCTTTGTTTGTTTTTGATTTTTCTATTGGTCGTATTAATGTATATTGCATTATATAATTTATTATTGAATATATAATAATTTATCTATTGTATAATATAAATATTTGATGTATAAGAAAAATGAAATTGATTATTTTTAATTTTTAATAAATAAATTTTATCTATGAATATATAATATATATTAAAATATATAATGTATAAATTTAATTGATAAAAAAATTCCAGATTTGAATTTTTATGGTATACTTATCATGGAGAAATTTTTTGATTGGAGGATGAAATTATGGGAAAGGTTCTAGTTGTTGATGATGATAAAGTAATTAGAGAATTTTTAAGAGAATTACTAACTTCAAAAAATATTGAAGTTAACGATGTAGAAAAAGGAAGCGAAGCTATAGAATTACTTAAGCATACAGAATATGATGTTGTATTATTGGATATAATAATGGAGGATTTAGATGGAATAGAGGTTTTAAGAAGAATAAAGAAAATGTCACCATTAACTACTGTAATTATGATGACTGCTTATTCAAGTCCGGATTATGTTTTGCATGCACTAACTCTTGGTGCAACTGATTTCGTTGAGAAGCCGTTTGAGCCAGAACTGATATTAAAATTAGTTAAGGAAAATCTTACTCGTGTGAAAAGATGGAAAAAATCTTTGGGTTTATGAGGGCTATATATTATGTCCTTTATATCTAATCTAACTTTTTCGGAGTTTAATGAATATATTAGTAAAATTTTTGATTTAATAATAAAAAAAGTAAGAGCTGATTCTGGCTCTATTCTTGTTCTTGATGAAAATGAAAATATTATATACAAGGCTGAAAAAAATCTTACCATTGAAATTGAAAAAATCTCTGTTGGTGAAATTGACAGACTTGTTTCCAGAATGAAGAAGCCTGTTATTCTTGAAGATTTATCAGAATTTCCTGATTTAAAAGGTAAAAAACGAGAGGAAATAAAATCATCTATTATTTTTCCAATGTATTTCAAAGATAAATTAATAGGTTTTTTAAATTTAAATAGAAAAAATTCGTCTTTTATCAATAAAGATATTGAAATTATAAAAGAGCAGGAAGTTTTTTTAATTCCTACTATATATAATATTGTTCTTTTAGAAGAAATAAATAAGGAACGTAGAAAGTTTAATAGATTTATTATTGCATTAAAAATTATGATAGATTCATATTCTAACTCAAAAAATACATTTGAATTTTTAGGAAAGGTTTTAAGTGCGGTAAAAAAAGAATTGAATGCAAAAATTACATTTGTTTTTCATGATTCACAATATACTGGAAAGGGGATAAGATTTGGAGACAAGGTGCTTGAGATAGTATATGGTGAAAATTATGATATTGAGTATGTTGAAAAAATAGAAGAATTCTTTAAAAGTATATTATTATTAAAACATCTTGAAGAAATTACAAAAACCATAGATGTATATTCTGAAAATTCCAAAGAAATTTTAATGATGAATTTTGTATCCTGGGAATTGCTTCAAGAGGTAAATAGCACCTTAACCTCATTAAATATGATAGCTTTTATGTTAAAAGACAAAGATCCACGATTAGCAGAAAATATAAAAGAAACTGTTAAAAGATTACAAAGTGCATCTGATAAATATAAATCTAAATTCTTTAAAGATAAAAAAATAGAACTTGTGGATATCTATGATTTACTTGAAGATATTGGAAAACGTATAAAAATATTTTTACCTGATATTGATTTTAAAATATTGAATATTTTTCATACTAAAATATACTTTCAGAAAGAAATTATTTCAAATGCCTTTTTCAGTATTTTCCTAACAATATTAAAAGATTTAAAAACAGATAAAAACATTTCTTTTGAAATTTCACACGAAAAAATAAGTTTACGTGAGATAAAAGTGATAATTACAGCATACCCAATTAATATGTCAATAAGCGAAGAAAAGATTAAGGAGCTTTTTAAAATACCATTTGGTATATTTGAAAATTATCATATTAAATCAAATGTTCAAATTAACGAAGATAAAATAATTTTAGATTTCATTATCCCAAAAAAATAATACCCTTAAAAAGGGTATTATTTTTCTAATGCATAAACAATTTTTTCTAAATCGTTATATGTGTTAATATATGGAATTTGTTTTCTTATTTCCCTGGCATTTTTTAAACCTTTTGTGTAAGCAATAAAAATCTTTTTAAATCTTCTAATTGCTTTTTCTTCACCATAATCATCTATCATCATTTTAATATGTTCTAAAATTGTTAATTTAAATTCTTCAAATTCTGGCTTTCTATTTGAGAAAATCCATGGATTGCCCATACTTCCACGAGCAACAATTACAAAATCTACATTATATTCACTCATTAAAATTTGCGCATCTTCATATGAATAAATATCTCCACTTGCTCCTAAAGGAATATCACAAATTTTTTTTAAATCTCTAAACCTTTTCCAATTCGCCTCTCCAGAATATAATTGTTTTTGAGTTCTGGCATGGACAATAACATAATTAGCATTATTCTTTTGAACAACTTCGATTATCTTTTCTGCAATATCCTCATCAAAACCCAATCTGATTTTTACTCCCACTGGAATTTCAACATTTTCCTTTAATGCTTTAATAATATTTCCCAACTTATCTAAATCCTTTAATAAAGCCGAACCTGCTCCTTTTTTTATTACTTTTTTAACAGGGCAACCGGCATTTATGTCAATCCAATTTCCTTTATTTTCAACTAATTTTGCAGCTTTTATAAAACTTTCTATATTAGAACCAAATAATTGAATACCAATATCTTTTTCATTTTCTTTTGGCAACATTGAAAAACTTTCTTTTTTATCTCTAATTAATGCTTCTACACTAATCATTTCAGTAAAAGTAAATTCTGCACCATTCTTCCTGCATATTTCTCTATATGCATAATCTGTATAATCTGCCATTGGTGCCAATCCAATTTTACCTTCTATCATATATCTCTCAACCCCAAATTTGGAACTGCATCAAGAGATAAATCGGCAAAACTATTTCTAATAAATTTTTCATATCCCGCACGTGCAATCATAAGCGCATTATCAGTACATAAATTTAACGGCGGGAAATAGATTTTCATATTTTTTCTTTTAGCTTTTTCGTCTTCTATTCTTTTTCTTAAATATGAATTTGCAGCAACACCACCTGCAATAATTATTTTATCAACCTTTAAATCTTTAGCTGCCTTCATAGTTTTGTGAATCAATGTATCTATTAAAGCCTTTTGGAATGAAGCCGCCACATCTTCAATCTTATAATTATCATTTTTCTTAGTAAAATATAATAGTGCAGTTTTTAATCCGCTAAAGCTAAAATCATATCCTTTATGATACAACGGTTTTGGAAAATCATAAATAGGTTTTCCATTTTGAGCTAATTTATCAATTTTAGGACCGCCAGGGTATCCAAGATTCAACAATCGAGCAACCTTATCAAAAGCTTCGCCTGCTGCATCATCTATAGTTTGACCAATAATTTCAAAATGCAAATAATCTTTCGCATGAAGTATCATAGTATGACCACCAGAAACAAGCAAAACGAGAAATGGCGGTTCTAAATCATCGAAGGCAATAAAATTGGCATAAATATGCCCGTACAAATGATTAACTCCAATTAATGGTTTATTTAAATTTAAAGCCAACCCTTTTGCAAAATTTAAACCAATAAGCAAAGCCCCGACTAATCCGGGGCCATATGTAACTGCAATAGCAGAAATTTCTTCAGGTTTTATATTAGCTTCTTCAAAAGCCTTATTAGTTAATTGATTTAAATAATTCAGATGTTTTCTTGCTGCAATTTCCGGAACAACACCACCAAATATCTTATGTATATCAATTTGTGAAACAACAAGGTTAGAAAGTACTGTATTTCTTCCCTTTAAAATTGCAACAGCTGTTTCATCACAGGATGTTTCAATAGAAAATATAATAGGTTCTTCCTTCATTATGCACTCTCCCGCTCAATCATAACAGGTTCTTTCTTTTTCTTAACAACATCTTCATCAATAATAATTTTTTCTATAATGCCTTTTCTTCCAGGAACTTCAAACATTATATCAAGCATTACTTCTTCAAATACGCTTTTTAAAGCTCTTGCACCGGTTCCTCGTTTTAATGCTTCTTTAGCAAGTTCATATAATGCACCATCAGTAACTTCCAATTCAACGCCATCTAATTCAAGCATTTTCTGGTATTGTTTTAACAATGCATTTTTGGGTTCTTTCATAATTTTTACTAAATCTTCTTCACTTAAGTCGCTTAATGTAGAAACTACAGGAAATCTTCCAACAAATTCTGGGATTAAACCATAATGTACTAAATCATCTTGAGTTACATTCTTTAATATTTCTCCAAGTTTTAAATCTTTTTTAGACTTTATTTCAGTACCAAAACCCATTGTAGTTGTAAGAATTCTTTGTTTAATAATATCATCAAGTCCATCAAATGCACCACCAGCAATAAATAATATATTAGAAGTGTCTATTTTAATAAATTCTTGATATGGATGTTTTCTTCCACCTTGAGGAGGAACATTTGCAATAGTTCCTTCTACAATTTTTAATAATGCCTGTTGAACACCTTCACCTGAAACATCTCTTGTAATTGAAGGATTAGGTGATTTTCTTGTAATTTTATCAATTTCATCAATGTATATAATACCCATTTGAGCCTTTTTAGTATCAAAATTAGCAGCCTGTAAAAGTCTTAAAATAATATTTTCAACATCTTCACCAACATAACCAGCTTCTGTTAAAGGTGTTGCATCAGCAATTGCAAATGGAACACCAAGAATTTTAGCTAAGGTTCTTGCCATTAATGTTTTACCAGTACCAGTTGGTCCTATTAATAATACATTTGACTTTTCAATTTCAACATCATCGTGTTTATTGCCGTAGAAAACTCTTTTATAATGATTATAAACGGCAACAGCAAGTGTTTTTTTAGCATATTCCTGTCCAATTACATATTTATCTAACTCTGCCTTTATTTCAGCAGGTGTAGGTAATTCCTTTTTTTCGCCTGCATTTTCTCCCTCGATATTTTTTGCTTCCTGTTCTTCTATTAAATCAGCAAATAATTCTATACATTCATTACATATATACACACCAGGTCCAGCGATTAATGTATCAACTTTGCTTGCTGGCCTTCCACAAAACGAACAATATTTTTCTTTCATAAACCGATTCCTCCCGTTTAAATATAATTTCTTTTATCCTATTTTAACACCTTCATGTAGATTTTCTTCAATAACTTTCTTTAATATTTTGTAAAAAAATACATTATCATAAAATTTTTTATTTTATGTAGTTTTTAGTTTTATCGAATTTTAGTATTTAATAATTAAAATCAATAGCTTAAATATATTTTATTAAATACTATAATTTACCAAATTTCTATTTTATTATATCTATAAATTTGACATTTATATAAATTTTTTGTATAATTATTTATATTCAAACTTAAAATTCTTTTTAAATCCTGAAAGTTTACAGGAGGCTAAATATGTTAGAATTTATCTTTAACAGTAAAATAAAAATAAAAGTTTTAAGAACTCTTGTAGAAACTGATGAAATTTATTTTAACGACTTAAGAAGAAAAATAAATAGTGGTGCTGGTAGTTTGAAAAAAGTTATTGATTTCTTTTATGAAAAGAATATAATTGAATTAAAAAGAATAGGTAAAAGAAAACTTCTTATATCTCTAAATAATAATTACAAAGAATTATTAAAAAAGATTTTCGAAATAGAAAAAGATTTTATAAAAACCTATAGAAAAATTTAAGATTATTTTTTTTGAATTTAAAAAATTAAAAAATAATTTTTCAAGGAATAACAATAACATCCTCCAAAAGGGAGGATGTTATTGTTATATATTAAATTCTTCTATATCTTCACCAAGTAAAATTTTTGAAATTCTTAAAGATGCCTTTCCATCACCAAAAGGATTTTTTGCATGAGACATTTTATTATAGAAATCTTTATCAAATGCCAATTTATTTATATATTCTTTTACTGTTTCTTTTTCAGTTCCTATGAGTTTTGCTGTCCCGGCTTCTATTGCTTCAGGTCTTTCTGTTGTTTTTCTTAAAACTAATGTTGGTTTTCCTAAAGCTGGAGCTTCTTCCTGGATACCACCGGAATCGGTCATAATAAAATCAGCTCCTGTCATTAAAGCTGTAAATTCAAGATATTCAACAGGATCTATTAAGATTGCATTTTTTATATTTTCTAATATTGGATAAACAACTTCTCTTACTGCAGGATTTAAATGTACTGGAAATACTAAATATATATCTGGATTTATTTCAAGGAACTCTTTAACTGTTTCCATTACATTTTTCATTGGTTCTCCCCAATTTTCTCTTCTATGCATTGTCATTAGTATGTATCTTTTATCGTTTAATCCGTATTTTTCCTTTATTTTTTCTATTTTTTCTTTATTTTTATCTATAACCCATAACAATGCATCAATAACCGTATTTCCTGTTATAAATATATCTTTTTCGTTTATTCCATCTTTTAATAGATTTTCTTTTGCATTTTGTGTTGGAGGAAAATGTAAAGTGCTTAATACTCCAGTTAATCTTCTATTCATTTCTTCCGGAAAAGGGTTATATTTATTGTTTGTTCTTAATCCTGCTTCCACATGTCCAACAGGAATTTTATAATAAAATGAGATTAAAGCACCTATAAATGTTGAAGTTGTATCTCCCTGAACGAGTATATAATCAAATTTTTCCTTTTTTAAGATATCATCTATTTTTTTTACGAGATTTGCTGTTAATTCCGGCAATGTTTGGCGATGTGTCATTACATTTAAATCGTAATCAGGTTTTATATTGAATAGTTCTAAAACCTGATCCAGCATTTCTCTATGCTGTGCAGTTGCAATAACTTTTGCGTCTATATTATGTTCTTTTAATGAATGATATACCGGTGCCATCTTTATTGCTTCTGGTCTCGTTCCAAATATTAGTCCAACCTTCATTTTTTCACTCCTTTAATATATTTAGATGATTTATTGCATTTGATTTTAGAATTCATATGATATTTTTACTGTATATTTGATTAATTCAAATTTATCAAATGTTGTATTGATTTCTAAATTTTTGAATTTTAATTGTAATGTTGTGTAGTTGAATTCAGTTGTTTCACCATATGGTCCTGGCCATGTTTCGGTATTTCCCTTTAATTCAGTATTAAAATATGATGTGTTTAAATCTATTTCGCCTTTAATTATGTGCTCATATAATACCTTTAAATTGCCAAATTTATTTATAAATTCTAATGAAATGAGATAGCTTTCTATATCGTTGCCATAATCATATCCCATTGGTATATCGTATATTTTATTTCCGTCAATATATCGTCCGGTAAATTTTAATAGTTCCTGCCATCTATTATACATCCAGGAGTATATTTTATATTTTTCACCTTTTAAAATAAAATATGTGTTTTTATATTTTCCATTTATAGAGCTTCCGTATCCCCATGCAAATGCTGTTGGTTTATATGATTCAGCACCAGCTTCAGTTAAAGGTACAACATAGTCATCCATGGCAAATTCGCCATATAACTTTATTCCTTTAAAAGGAACAATTTCTCCATCTAATCCAAAAAGAGCATTTGAATATCCTTCGCCATATGTATTATGTAAAATATTCATAAAATTTAAATCGACTAAATCAGGGAATTTACCACCAATTAAATTTAATTCATTGAGGGAAATTCTTAATTGTTTTATAGGTTTAATATCCAATCTATGAATTAAGAGAGACTTGTATGGATCATAATATCCTATACCTATTGATCTTCTATCGGAATTTCCATCTACATTCATTTTTTGTATTGCTAATTCCTCATCTGTAAGATATGCATTAAATGAATATGCGCCAAAATATATTCCCATTTCACCTAATAAAAAGTCTGTTGTGAAACCACCTGTAATTCCATTTACATATGGAAGTGCGTCTGAAAAAAACACGCCATGTTCCAACAAAGACCAATCTGTTTTATACTTTCCAGCGATAAACCAGAAACTGTTTATCTTTTTTCCAAAGTAATATTCAAAGTTTAAATTGTTTTCAGGAGTTATTTCAAAAAGTATACCATAATTATTTGCTCTGTATGAAAAAAGATCATATAATTCATAACCTGTATTTTTTCGTAAAAAAGGAAAATACAAGGAAATATTTTTGGTATATTCAATAGGATAAGGTGAAATTGCTGTTGGAAGTGTCTCACCAGATATAGTTTTCTCGATTGTGTAAATTTTATATTCATTATCGTTTTCAAATGAAAAAGCAAATAGTTGTATTGCTGATAATACTATAAATAGTATCAAAATAACTGTTTTTTTCATAACACACCTCTATTACTTTAATTTAAGTGGTATTGTTGTAAATATTGAATATATATTGTATCTTTCATCGCCGTATTCCATATTAATATATTTAAATTCAAGATTTTCAATTAAAGGTATGTTTATTATCCCTTTTATTTTTTGTACTTTAAATTCTTCACCAAAAGATATCCCAAATTCATTTTCATAGTATAACAACCAGTTTTTTGAAGAAATATATCCTGAAATGGAAGTTGCTTTTGAATTTTCATCATATTTAAATCCAAGGGGATAATCATAAAAATATCTTGCTCCCGGGTCATTTATTATTTCAAGTGAACGGTTGTATAATCTATTATATGGAATATCGTCTTCGTATATTCCAGCATCTACAGAATAATATTCGTATTGTCCTGAAATAAATAGTTCTTTTAAAGGTTTTAATAATATTTCCACACCATATCCGTAACTATTTTTTTGTTTTATAGGATTATATGCATCTTGAAAGTACAATCTAAAAGGCATTTTTTGATATTGAATGTCAATACCTGCTAAAGCATTTTTTACATCAAATGGTGTAGATGGAATTTCTCCACCATATAATCCTAAGGTTGAAAGTCCTATGTTTATTGCGTAACTTTCATAATCTATTCTGTTTACCCATACTTCTTTAAATGCAAGTGTTGCATCTGTTGAAAATTGTTTTTCATATTCCGTTTTTGTCATCATTGGCTGCATTGAAATTAATATGGAATTATATGTAAAATCAGCTAATTTAATCTTAAAATTTATATTTTCATAGTATTTAGATGCATCTGATATTAAAAGTGAGTTTTTTAAAGGGCCTAATGATATAGGAGTACGTCCAAGTACCATGCTCCATTTTTTTTCGTTTAAACTGAGATAACTAAGAGATGGTGTGTCTAGAGTTGTTCGAGTTAAGATTGATGCATCTTTGTATATATCATAAATGTTCATGCTTTTATATTTAAAGTAAGGCGAATTTCCTTCTTTAAAATCAACAATAAATTGTGCATATAAATTTTTATTATGATAAAATTCAAAGCCAAAATCCAACCATGAATAATATTCTTTATACATATTACTAAAAAATATTTCATCTTTTTCAAGGGTAGAATATCCTCCACCATCAAATATTACTGTATTTTCTAATCTTTTTTCGTAACCCAGGGGTATTTTAAATAAAATTGAAGATTTGTATTCTGAATCATTTTTGTATAATAAAGGAAAACCGGTATATTGAATACCGGCATACATGTTTAACGATTTTTGATAATAATATTCGATTGTTCCAGGAAAAAGTAATTTTGCGGAACTAAATAATATAGTATTTAAGATTGCTATAAAAAATATTAATACTATTTTCTTCATCTAATCTTCCCTGCCAGCCATTTTTTTCTTTTTTCAAGATATAGATTTCTTATTTTTGTTAATTCTTCCTGGTATTCTTTATCTTTAAAATTTTGATAAGAATGGTCAAAAGCCTTCCATTGTTCATATACATACATTAAGGTTATTTCGGCATAAATTCCTTTGGATAAATATATTCTATTACCCCATGGTTTAGTACTCGCTAAAACAAATTGCATATGATGAACATAACCAATATCAAGATTTACCTTTCTTTTTCCATCAACAGAATATTTTTTTTCTATATCATTTGTTATTGTTTTAGCTTCTGCAAGAAATCCAGGCGAATATAGGTTTTTAAAACTTATCATTCGCGCCTTTATTTTAACGTTTTGCCCCATTTCCATATTGTAATAATATGTATATTTTTGAAAGTCAATTTCATCTGAAATATAATCTATTTCTCCAAAATGTTTTACAAGTTCATTATATACTCCCTCAGTATATAACCAGTAATCGGTATTACCAGCTGAAAAGAAGTGTATGACATAATTAACTCTATCAATATCTTTAATTTTTCCCATCTTCGACCACCACCTCAAATTTTTTGAGTTTAATTTTATATATTTTATCGTAAGTTTTTACAGTAATTATTCCATAATTGTCTTTAATAATAAATTTTTCATTTTTCCCTATTATTAGGTTTTTTGTATTTCCAGGTTTTAAGATTTCATCGTTTATAAAAACAGTTTTTGTTCCATTATTTGTAATTTCCACTGGAATTTTTTGAGATGAAGCAATATATATTAAATCTGCTGAGTTTTGAAGTATTTTAACAGCTAAAATCAGTGAAACGATAATGATAAAAGCTGATATACTCATGTATATTTTATATTCATTCATTTGATATCACCAAACGTTCCAAAAATTCTTTTTCATCTTGAATTTCACCATCAAGTTTTTTGATTTTTATATATTCTAATATTTCTCCGACTTTTTTTCCTGAAATACCTTTTTTTATGATATCTTTTCCTGTAATTTTTAATTCTAAATTTGAAATGGCCTTAAGATATTTTATATATTTTTCCTCCATTTCCTTACTGGTTAAAAAACCAGAAATCACAATCTTCAATTCATCATCTATATCTCCTAAAATATTATAAAAATCCGAATTTTTCCATTTAAATGGCAAAGTTTTAAACTTTTCTATTATGATGTTTAATCTGTTCAGGTTATTTATAAATTTCTTTGGCAACCCATATCTTTCAGTTGCATATATCGCCGCCTCTCCATTTTCGCAGGCTAAATAGCTATATAAGAATATATGGAAATCCTTAATTTTCTTATTTTTTATATTACATTTATTTTCAAACCATTTTTTAAATTTAAGTATTTTTTTAAAGCGTTCTACTTTTTCTTTTTTATATTTTGAATGCCAGAATAAATGATCAAATATTGATAATTCTCCCATTTCAATAATAGAATCTATTACATTTTTTTCAGATAATATTTTTTCTAATTCTTCTCTCAAACGCATTCCGGTAACTTTTTCAATATAATTATTGTTTATAGCTTCTTTCATTAATTCAAGTGTTCTTTCTTCTATTTTAAAATTAAATCTTCTTTCAAAACGTATTGCTCTTAAAATCCTTGTTGGATCTTCAATAAAACTTAAATTATATAAAATCCTTATTATGCCATTTTCTAAATCATTTTGACATCCAAAGAAATCAAATAATACACCAAATTCTTCTGGATTTAATTTTATAGCCATTGCATTTATTGAAAAGTCACGCCTGTAAAGATCTTTTTTTATTGTACTTATTTCAACTTTTGGTAAATCAGCAGGTTTTTCATAATATTCAACACGTGCAGTTGCAATATCTATTCTAAATCCATCTTTAAAGAATAATGAACCTGTATGGAACTCTTTATGTTCAACAAATGTTGTTCTAAGGTATTTAGATACGTATTTTGCATACTTTAATCCATCACCTTCAATAACTATATCAATATCGTAATTCTTTTTTCCCAATAATAAATCTCTTACAAAACCTCCAACTACATATACTGGAAAGTTAAGTTCTGCTCCATATATTCCGAGTAATCTTAAAAGATTTAGATATTTTGGTTCTATAATCTCTAACATCTTTTTTAAAATATTTTTTTTATGAAGAGTATTGGTATAGTCAATTATTATTTTTGCAGGTGATTTGTGAAAAAATTTCCCTTTTATTAAATCGCTTCTTGTAATTATTCCTATAAGAAGATTCTCTTTATTTAAAACAAGAATTCTTCCTATTCCATTTTCCGCCATTATTTCTCTAATTTTTTCAATAGAGGTTTCAGGTGAAACGGAAATTATCTTTTTTGACATTATTTTTTTTATAGGCTCTTTTTCAAGACCATGGTTTATAGCTTTTTCAACATCTTTTTTGGTAACAATTCCAATTAATTCATTTTTTTCAATAATTGGAAATCCGCTATGTCCAGTTTGTATCATAAGTTTATATATCTTTTCTATTGGTTCTTCTGATAATACTGTTCTTACAGGTGAAGACATAATGTCTTGTGCTCTAATTTTTGGAATACAGATATTATCTATGTTATTTAAGATTTCTTTCAAAAGAATATCCGGTGATTTTATTGAGCTTTCAAATGAAATCATATTATGGGATAACATATCTATTTTATAGTATTTCTTTAATTTATTGATATCTATATCCGAATTTGCAGATTTTATTATAACTTTTATTTTTTCATGAGTTTCAATAATAAAAATTATGTAAATATCATAAATTCCAAAAATTTCTGAATTTACATACTTATCTATATAATTATTTAGCGTTTTCTCAATATATGAGAAAAACACATTATAAGAGTTAAATTTAATTATCTGTGAATTTTTCTTCAATTCATCAATTATTTTGTCCATCTTCCCATCTCTCTTTATTTGAACTTTTTAAGTATATGTTTATTCTAAAGTATTAGAGTTTTCAACTTAGGAGTTGAAAATATGCGAATAAATCCTGATGCTGTAAATCCAATTCTTGGATATAAACTTGATCCCGGAGAACCTGGTCTTTCAACGGGAGCACCTGCATCATTGAGTATTTTACGTGTTCTTTCCCAAGAAACTTCAAATTTAGTACGTTTTAAAGCAGAAGCCGCAAAAAACGGCGGGTATATAATTTATAGCAAAATCTCGCTTGATATGGAAAAGCGAGGTGCCTTTCTGGCTGCTGTTGCTGGAAAAACAGAAGTAAAAGTTGCTTATAAAAAATCTGATGATACGTTAAATCCGGATAATTCCAATCCATTAAATCCCGAAAGTGATAAAGATGAAAAAAATTCTTTAAATCCTACAAAAAATAAGGATAAAAAACTCCTGGAAATGGAAATGTTAATAAAACGTTTGAAAAATTATGCACAAAGTGAAACTGATCCAATTATAAAATCTGAATTAGAAGAAAAAATTCGTTCTTTAGAAAATCAATTAATAATGATGAAATTGGGAAATACAATCATTTCCCAGAATGAGTCTATTTTAGGTATGATTTTTTCTGCGTATTTTTAATTATTTATTTTTTTTGTTATTACTTATATTTTCAAAATGCTTTTCAAGTTCGTCAAGATCTATATTTTCTTCATTTCTATATATAGATTCTTCTTTAGGGTGTGAAGGATGTTCTTTTACCTTTTCCATGGCTTTTAATACTTCTGTTAATACTTCCGCTCTTGTCTGGAATGTGTAATTTTGCAATTCTGAATATAATCTACCTTTTTCAGTGACTACATATTTTGGATGCAGATGGTTTAATGCCAGTGCAATAACATCGGCTCTACATCTGTCGCATATACACATATCGATATTTGGCATCGCAAACATTTCATTGGTTATTTCTTCAACTATATGTTCCATTACATTAGTAATATGATACTTTTCAATAATCATCATTTTCCCCCCATTGTAAATAATGTTAGTTTTATATCACCATAATTATACACCTTATATACTGCAAGTTCACCATATTTTTCTGAAATTTCTTCTCTTTTTGAATGTTCAACTATGATTAAAGTATCTTCATCATATATATTAGAGTTTTCACTAATTTTTTTCATTGCTTCATCTGCAAGTCCCATTTGAAAAGGTGGATCCATAAATATTATATCGTATTTTTCTGTTAATTTTGCAATAGCATTTCTAAAATCAGAACATATTAAATTTATTTTGTCTTTAACTCCTAAATTCCTTGCATTTTTTAATATAGTAGAACAGGCTTTTTTAGATGCTTCAATAATAGTTGCATCTGTGGCTCCTGAACTTAAAAATTCGAAAGTAACTATTCCTGAACCTCCGAATATTTCAAGAGATTTCATATCTTCCACATCAACAAAATTAAATATAGCTCTTCTTACATTTGCCGGTGTATAACGTGTTCTTTTATCATTAACAGTCATTACTTTTTTTCCTCTTAAACTTCCACTTTCTATTGATAACATATCTTTTTCACCTACGCTTCTAACATTTTTAATTTTTTCCCATATCGTTTATATATTTCTTCTCTTAATGCAGGATATTTTATTAAATCGGGATCTTTGGACAATATTTCATTAGCATCTTTTCTTGCTGTGTTTATAAGTTCTGGATTGCTTAATATATCAGGAAATTTAAAATCTGGTAATCCATGCTGCTCAGTGCCAAAGAATTTTCCAGGCCCTCTCCATTGCAGATCCATTTCTGAAACTTCAAATCCATTTGTTGTTTGAGCAAATTTTCTTAAGCGTTCTCGTGTTTCAGAAGTTGTTTTTTTGCTAACAACAAGGAAACAGTAAGCCTGCTTATTGCTTCTTCCAACTCTTCCTCTTAATTGATGCAATTGTGATAGACCAAAACGTTCTGCATGTTCTATAACAATTACGGTAGCATCTGGAATATCAACACCAACTTCCACAACTGTTGTAGAAACAAGGATTAAGAATTCTTTTTTGGAAAATCGTTCCATAATATCGTTTTTTTCCTGTGATTTCATTTTACCATGTAATAGTTCAACACCATATTTTTTAAATCTTTTATTTAATACTTCATACATTTCCGTTGCGGCTTTTAAATCTATTGCTTCAGATTCTTCAATTAGCGGATATATAAAGAAAACCTGGTGTTTTTGTTTTAATTCATCTTCTATAAATTTATATATTTCATTTATTTTTTCTTCTGTTGCATAAACTGTTTTAACTTTCTTCCTTCCAGATGGCATTTCATCAATTATTGAAACATCAAGATCTCCATACAATGTCATGGCGAGCGTTCGGGGAATTGGGGTAGCTGTCATAAATAAGATATCAGGCATTACCCCTTTATTTATTAAGCTTAAACGCTGTTTTACTCCAAAACGATGTTGTTCGTCAATTACAACAAGACCAAGGTTTTTAAATTCTACATCTTCCTGAATTAATGCATGTGTTCCTATCAAAATATCTATTTCACCATTTTTTAATTTTTCTTTAATAATTTTTTTCTCAGAATTTTTTGTTTCACCCAATAATAATTCCACGTTAATCCCAAAATTCTCCATATGTTTTTTAATTTTTAAAAATTGTTGTTTAGCGAGTACAGAGGTTGGTACCATCACTGCTCCCTGAAAACCACTTTCATAATTGTATAATAATGCCATTTCTGAAACTACAGTTTTTCCTGAACCAACATCTCCTTGTAATAGTCTGTTCATAGGTTCTTTGGAATCCATATCTTTTCTTATTTCATTAAAAACCTTATTTTGAGCATTAGTCAATTTAAAAGATAATATCTTTTTAAATTCTTCAATTAATTTCCCTTCATTTTTTTTAGATATACCTATTTTTTCTTTAATTAATCTTTTTTTCATTAATACTGAAAATTCAAATAAAAAAATCTCTTCATATTTTAAAGCTTCTTTGGCTTTTTCATAATGAAAAAAACTCTTTGGAAAATGTATCCCTTTTATTCGCCTGGATAAACTTATTAATTTATATTTATTTTTGATTTCTTCAGGAATAAATTCTTCTTTATAATTTACATAGGGAATTGTTTCTGAAAAAATGTTTCTCATATTGTTTTGGTATATACCTCTTTTTAAAGGATATACTGGAAGAATTCCAGTTTGAACTTCTTGTTCAGAAGTTATTATCTGAAAATCAGGATTTTTAATGGTTTTCCTGCCAAACTCCACTTCAACTGTTCCATAGGCTGCAACCTTTAATCCAACTTGAATAAATTTTTTTATATAATCCTGGTTAAACCATGTAAGAATTAAAACACTCCCATCTTTATCTTCAAGAGCATATGATAATATTCTTAAACTTCCTATATTTTTTTCTTCAAAATTTACTATATTACCAACAACAAGACAATTTTGACCATGATAACAATCAATAATACGTTTAATTTCTCTTCTATCTTCATAATCTCTCGGGAAAAAATAAAATGTATCTTCAATTGAATTAATACCAAATTCTCTTAATATTTTTGCACGTTTATTGCCGACACCTTTGATAAATTTAATATCTGTAGCTAATGGCATATCTTTATATGGTTTTTCTGGTGAATCAATTAGATATTCATATTTCAATTTTTCTATTAGTTCTAAACCATTTAAAGCTCTTTTTATACGCCTTTCATCTGAAAGATTAGCTATAGGTTTATAATAACCAAGAAAAGAGCCTATTTTTTCTTTTAGGCCCTTCTCCTGTTCTATTATGTTTATATAATTGGCGGAATATTTATATAACTCTTTAAATAAATATTCCCATTTTAGTTTTTCTTTTAAAGCATCTTTTAATTTAGCTTCGAGACCGTTAAAAAAGTCTTCTATATTCATTATAAGGGTTTTTCCTCCCCATATACTGCAAGCCCGAATACTTCCGGACCACTATGACATGCTACTGTTGGCCATATTCTACCTTCAATTAGTTCGTAATCATAGCCAAGTGTTTGGAATTTGTCCATAAACATGTTAAACACTTTTTCTTCCTGTTCTTTATTGCTTTCAAATCCGTGTATTTTATATATTTTAATGTTATAAGGTTTATTTTTTATAAATTCAAACAATGATTCAGACATAGTTTTATATGCTTTATTTAAACCTCTAACCTTAGCTAACGGAGTAATTTCAGCATCTTCAACAGTTAATACTGGAATTATTTTTAATAAAGTTCCTGCCATCCCTGCTGCTTTTCCAATCCTTCCATTTTTAATAAGATATTTTAATGTTGGGACAGAAAATTCCATAAATGTATTATCTATAATTTTCGGAATTAATTCGTTAACTTCTTCAAATTCTCTTCCTTCATTTAAGAGTTCAACAATTCTTCTCGCAACAAGAGAAGCTCCTATTGAAACCATTTTGGTGTCAACAATTTTTAGATTAATATCATTGAGCATATTTTTTGCCATATTAGCAGTGTTGTATAACCCTGACATTTTCGATGAAAAATGAATATCAACAATTTCATCATATCCCTCTTCTTTTAATGACTCATAAATATTCATTATTTCCTTTAAGGATGGTTGAGCGGTATGAATTTCTTCAGCACCTTCTACTAAATCATAAAATTTTTCTTTTGAAAGATCTACACCATCAGTATATTCTTTTCCATCAATATATACCTTCATTCCCATAAATTTCAGATTATATTTTTCAATCCAGTCAGGTGTCGGAGAACATCCTGAATCTACGATTATTGCCCTTTTCATTTTTGTTCCTCCTCTACGACTATATAATTACCCTCTCGTTTAAAAATCAAATTATTTATTTTTACTTCTTTTATTTCTGAATGATTGTTCATAAACATGAGTAATTTATCATAAAATCTTACTTTTAAATATGCATCAAAAATATTATATTTTGATTTTAGATTTTCACGCTGTCTAACATTTAAATAGAAATAGAAAGTTATTGAATTTATGACTATAATTATTGTTAAAAGAATTATTGCCAATCTCATTTTAAAAATTCATACACCCTTTTAAAATTTTCTATTCTGGATTTATAACGTGTATCAGGATATCTCTCTAAATATAGTAAATTATAATTATAAACTTCTGAATAAAATTTTGTTACATGTTCCGCTAATTTTATTGCCAATTCCGAATTACCATTTGACTTTAGATAAAAATAGAGATCTTCAAAAAATGCAAAAGATTTATCAGGTATTCCTCTTGTTTTTTTCATCATATAATAATCTGCTTTTGCTTCTTTTTCGGCTATTTTTAAAATATTATTTATTGTTTTTTCCATACCTATATAGCCATTAAAGTTAAACATTATTTTCATGTATTCGGTATATACATCTTCCCATTCAGGAAATCTATTCCATCCTCCTGGCAGTATTTCAATTGTTTTATCATACCAATACACAAATTGAGTATAGTAATGCTTTTTTAACTTTTCTATCTCTTCAACAATGTTTTTATCTTCATTAAAATATCGTTCTAGATTATTTAAATTCTGGAAAATGATAACATTTAATTTTGAAATTAATCTATACGCATTTTTTTCATTAAAAGATGTATAATTACTTTTTAATTGATCAATTTCATCCTGTAAACTTTGTATATATGCAAGTGCCTGTAATACTTCTGGATTTCCGTTTGTTTTTTCTTTAAGTAATAAATAAAGATTTTTTATAGTAAATCTAATCTGAGATGAAGAATACGGCATTAAGTCTAATGCGCCTTCGAATTTTTTAAACATAAAATCATATTCAGGATATTTCATATCCATATAATCAGTTAATTTATTATAATCAATTTCCATTAACCTATATGGCGTTTTTGCAAGTAACTGCGCAAGATAAAATCCAGATTTTCCAAATGCTGGATTAGCTTTTAATGATTTTAAGAAATATTCTTTTGCTTTTTTATATGATTCAAAAGCTTTATTTTCATATTCTCTTTTTGTATTTAGATATTTTTTCTTTTCATCTTCCAGTTTCTGTATTTCTGAAGAAATCTTTTGTAATTCAAGCGGATTTGATACTTTATAATTTTTTAATTTACTTATTTGAGTATCAATTTGATTTATTATATTTGGAATTTGGTTTTTAACTACATTTTGATAAGCATCAATTTTCATATATTCTGCATTGGCGGTTTTAAAGTAGATTTCTGCCGCTGTAGAATTGATTTTTAAAAATGATACAAGAATTCCAATTATAAAAAATACAACAAATACACTCTTTAATGTTTTAGAAGAAATTGATACTTTTTTTGTTTCTCCAAACTGTTCTGAAACAGCTACAGAAATAATAAACAATGCGGACATTATATTTGGATGTAAATGCATTGGGAATTCAGTTGCACTATGAATTGCTACAATTGTAAGTGACCATGCAAATAAATTGAACATTAAAAGTTTATTGAAGTCTTTAATATTAAAAACTCTTTTAAAGAAAACAGTTATTAAACCAAATAATAATAACATTATTGATATAAAACCAAATAAACCCGTTTCACCTAAAACCTGTAAGTAATCATTATGAGCTCTTTTAAAATTGTTCCATGCATAATAAAATTTTTCAGGGTTTCTTGCCTGAATATCAGCCATATATCTTACAGCATAAACAGGATAAGTGACAATTCCTCCACCTATAAATCTATTTAATAGATGATTTGGGTCTTTCCACTGTTCAACAGCAGCAAGCCAGGATAAAGTTCTTTCATCCCATGAAGATACCGATGTAATTGCTTCGAATCTCTTTGCTGCAACAACTTCCCCACCCTTGTTAAATGGTGATGGAATATTGAACATAATTAATAAAAAGGAAATTATAAGAATAATTAAAATCATCGGAATTAAAAACTTTTTGCTTTTTATATAATTAATATCTTCATCGTTTTTATTTTTTAAAAAACTAATTGAAAAGAATATTGCAAATATTGCCATTCCAAGGAAAAAAGATAAATAAATTGAACGTGTTTGTGCAAATAATAATACCCAGAACATAACAAATATTGAGATAATACTAAAGACTCTTTTTAAAAGAGAAGAGTTTTTTGATAATGCAAAATATATTCCTATTGGAATCATTTGTCCCATGTAGTCTGAAACAAAATTTGGATTTCCTATTGTTGTTCTTAAGGTTATTCTCTGGGAAGGATCACCATATTTCCCAAAAAATATATCATATCCGAAAAATTTATTTAATAATCCATCTACTCCAATGATAAAACCAGTTATTAAGAATATAAACAGCGCATCTTCAATAAATTTGAAGTCTTTTCCAAATCTATTTGTTAAAATATAGGATACAAAAACAATTATTGAGATATATAAAGCTACTTCAAAAGAATATCTGAAATAATATTTATTTTGTATAAATACGTTTATCAAAGAAAAAACAGACGCCAGACCAAATAACGAGAAATATATGTGATTTAGAGAATAAGAAATTTCATATTTTTCTTTATTAAGCTTGAACAAATAAACAAAAAACATAGCAGTATAAAAAAGAGCAAAAACGAGATGTTTTTGTGTTGAATACTCATAAACCCATGATGGCACCATTAAAAATGGTAATACTAAAAAGAAAACTCCCATTGCCATAATATCAGCTGGATACTTTGACCTGACATTCATACTACTTCCTCCTCCGTAATTATCTTTATCTTTACCATTTTATCATACCACAAAAATTATAAATACTTACATCTAAAATCAATAAAAATGTTATATAATATGCCTGGTTATATTAAATTTTTGTCATTTAATTATCTCATCGGTTAGCTGCAAAATTATATGTTAATAAAAAATAATAATATGTAAAAATAAATTTTATTTAGAAAAGAATTTGTTTTTTCAAGAAAGATTTTTTGCGGTAAAAGATAAAAAAATATTTTTTATTCTTTATAGGTAATAATACCTTTGCTCTAATTCTGACTCTTTTTAACAGATTTAGAGTATAATAGTAATGAAAAATATCACAACACTTTTTGATTTTGTTTTTATATTCTATTTAGGAGGAATTCGCCATGATAATACCATTAAGCAGTTTAATAATAGGAATGGATGGAATAATTGTAAGGCTCGATTTTGAAGATTCAATAAAGGAAAGATTTATTGCCATGGGGGTATTACCTGGTAAGAAAATAACTTATGTTCACGAATCACCATTTGGAGACCCAATGGTATTTAAAATTGAAGATAATAAAATCATGATAAGAAAAAGTGAAGCTCAGCGTATTTTTGTTGATGTTACTGAAGAATATATTACTTTGGATGAGGCACGTCCGGGAATGTATGAAGTTTTTATGATTAAAGGCGGAATGTTATTAAAAAAAGAATTGGAGAAGACAGGTATTACTATAGGCAGTAAAATTCAGGTTTTAAGCAATAATTATGGAAAGGTTTTAATTAATGCAAATGGTAAAAAAATAGGATTTGGTAAAGGAAGGTCGAGAAAAATAATTCTCAGAAAAATCAGATAATAAAGCTGGTGGAATAATGGTAAACGAAATAATGGAGTATATTAATAGTCAACAGGAAAATGTATCTACTGATGATATAAAAAGATATTTTAATCTTTCTGATAGTGATTGGAACATTATTTATCCTTTTTTATTATCAAACGGTGTCAAAACAAACACTTTCGAATCAATGAACTTAACCTGTGAAAGTTGTCCTTTAAAAGGTTTTTGCAATAAAAAAAGTTGTGGAGGGTAAGATATGACTTTTGAAATAGCCATAATAGGTAATCCAAATGTAGGTAAAACCTCTATATTTAATATTATTACTGGAAGTAGGCAGTATATTGCCAATTGGCCTGGAGTTACTGTAGAAAAAAAGGTTGGTTCATTTAAATACATGGGACACAACTTTAAATTAGTTGACTTACCCGGTATTTATACGCTTTCAGCCCAAAGTGACGATGAAAAGGTTGCACGTGATTATTTAATAAATGAATCTCCTGATGCTGTAGTCGTTGTTGCTGATGCATTAAACCTTGAACGTTCAATGTATCTTTTGACTCAGATTTTAGAAATGAATTTACCGGTTGTTCTGGCAATAAATTCAATTGATGAAGCTGAAGCAAAAGGAAAGGTTATAAATCCTTCATTTATTTCAAAAACATTGAATATCCCCGTAATTTTAACTTCTGCGAAGAAAAATATTGGTATTGATAAATTACTTGAAGAAATTCATAAAACTGCTGAAACAAAACATGTTCCTGCGAAAAATTTTCTTTATACAGATAAAATCAATGAGTACATAAACGAATTTATAAATGAAGTGAAAAAATATTCCATGTTAAATTCATATGATTCAAGATGGTTGGCAATATACTATCTTGAATTTGGAAATAAAAACTTTCATTATCCTGAAGAGTTAATAGAACATATTAACAAAAAATTCGATATGAATAAATTAAAATCAGAATTCATGAACTGGAAATTTAAATTTATCTCTTCTCTTATAAACAGCGCTGTCGTTGAAGAAGGTAGAAGCTGGGCAATGAGGGACATTTTAGATCATGTAATGACACATAAAGTTTTAGGGTTATTAATTTATGTTATTGCATTGTATTTTGTATTTTCTTTAACCTTTAATATTGCCAGTCCTCTTTCTGATCTAATTGATATGGGATTTAGCGCATTAGGTAACTTAATTGATGGTAAGATTCAAATTCCATGGTTAAATTCATTGATTGTAGATGGAATTATCGGTGGAGTTGGCGGAGTTTTAGTATTTATCCCACAACTTTTCGTGCTATTTTTCTTTATGGGATTTTTAGAAGAATCTGGGTATTTACCTCGTGCCGCATTTCTTGTTGATAAACTGGTTAGAAAATTCGGTCTTAGCGGACGTTCTTTTATGTCAATAATTTTAGGATTTGGATGTAGTGTTCCAGCAATAATGTCAACAAAAACTATTGCCAATAAGAAAGAAAGAATGGCTTTAATTTTAAGTATCCCATTTGCTTCATGTTCAGCAAGATTACCTGTATTTATACTTTTAATAAGCGCCTTTTTCGATAAAAATGCTGCATTTATATTGCTTTCTGTATATATTACCAGTATTTTATTAGTTTTAATTTCAGCTAAAATATTACAAATCTTCTTTATCCGTGGTGAAGAAGTTCCATTTACAATAGAATTGCCACGTTTTAGAATGCCTACATTTAGAAATCTTGCTTTATATTCATGGAATAGAGGAAAACATTTCCTTGAAAAAGCTGGAGGAATTATATTAATCGCAACTATTTTTATCTGGCTTTTATCTTATTTTCCAAATAATAATGATATAGCTAATTCATATGCAGCAATGCTTGGTAAATTCTTTGAACCTATAACAATGCACTTAGGATGGAATTGGCAAACAAATATTTCCTTATTATTCGGAGCTGTTGCAAAAGAAGTTGTTGCATCATCATATATGACCATATTAAACGTTGGAGAAGACGGAATTTCATATGCTTTGAGAACTATTTTAACAGAACGTTCAGCTTTAGCTTTAATATTCTTTGTATTGACATATATTCCATGCTTTGCTACACTTAGTGTAATTAAACAAGAAACAAATAGCTGGAAATGGATGTTCTTTGAATTATTTTATACATTATTGGTAGCTTATGGCCTTGCCAATCTTGTATATTGGATTGGAGGTTTTATATTATGAAAAACAAACGATTATTGCTCATTATAATAGGAATTATGTCTTTAATAATGGGTTATATAAATTTTTCATATGATAATTTCATTTTCCTTTCCTATATTACTGTATCATTAATAGCTTTTTTTGGATTTTGGGAAGATATAAAAAATATATGGTATCATCGTTCTGCACATATTATTGTTAGTGGTATTATTTCTGTTTTAATAGGGATATATGAGATATTAAAATACATATTTGGATGGCTTGCAGTTTATACAAGTCAGGAGAATCCTCCTATATTTAAAATTGACATTTTTGTTTTTAGTTTATTTATGATTTTAGTTATGGTATATGAAATTAATTATCTAAAAAAAGCTGGAAAAAATATATAATTAAAAATAGCTCCCTGACGGGAGCTATTTTTAATATTGAAATATTTTCATTGATTTTACAGAATCCTTTCCAAGTAAGAAAATCACATCTCCTGTTTTATCAACTAAAGCATATTTTATATCGTATTTTAAGTTAAAACTATAAACTTTATTCAAATTTACACTATTCCATATTTCCACATTACCGCCTTTACCGGAAACAATAAAATATTTTTTCAAAAGAGATGGTGAAACGTTATACACACCTTCAAATGATTTAAAGGAAGTTAAAACATTTCCATCTTCAATATTTATTATAGAAATTTTTCCATCAAATTCTGCTGCAATAAGATATTTGTCATTTTTTAACAATAAGATATCTGTAATTGTATTATTGAATTTAACCTTCCAGATTAACTTACCATTAAATTTATCAATTTTAGAAACCATACCATCTAATGTTGAAATATAGATAGCTCTGTCATTTACACTAACTTTTGTTATTTCTTCTTTTAAATCAACAAGGAGCTTTTTCTCTGTTCCGGTAATTACATATAAATTGCCATTTTTTAAAGCTACATATACCATTTTATTTTTCGCTGTTAAATAGGTTATGCCGTTTTTAAAATTAAAGGTATAATCAATCTTCTTTGTAGTAAGATTATAAACATTTAATATACCTTTTTCATCACCAGAATATAATAACTGATCTTCATCATCAAAAGCAAGTGCCGTGATTTTATTATCGTGATTGTAACTATCAAAACCTTCATTGGTTATATCTGATACAATCATAACCATTTTGTCATTTCCATAAGCAAGAAGATTATATTTACTTAAAGCTATAGCTTTACCTATTACATTGCTTTTTAGATCCCAATTTATTTCAGGATTTTTCAAAACGTTTTCTGTAGTTTTTTCTGAAACAACATCTATTAAATCTATATCGCTTTTGTTCTGCGGTTTAAATGAGATTTTTCTGTTTTCTTTTGTATAATTTCCATATAATATTCCATCCTTTGAAAGAACAACCATTGTATTTTCGTCAGGAATTTTTGCATAGGTTAAAATTGAATCCTTTGAAATTGTATGTTCTCCAAAAATGCTTGTTACATTTATATTTGCTTCATCACTACCTGTAATATCTCCAAAAAATTTCATTCCATTTTGCAATACAAAATATGTATATTTGCTTTCAGGTTTTTCCATACCTCCAGAAAATCCGTAAATAGCATTATTTAATAAACTCAAAGTTCCATAGCCAACATCAAAGAAATAATAATCATTTACCTTTTTTATGAGTTTTTCATATTTAAATTCATAACCATTATAAAGTTTTAGAGTATATGGTTTTTTAAATTCATATTTCGGATATGAAATACTTTTTATTACTGATAAATCAAGAGCACCTTGCCCTAAAACAGGAATATTCAAAAACAATTGATTATCTTTAGCTTCAAATATATTACCTTTAATTTCAGTATAATTATCCCCTAATGTTATTTCAAAGTTAGTGGGCTGTTCTTTTCTTGTCCATTCAACATCTGGAACCTCTGGATGTGCAACATTTACAAACTTTAGCTTTGAAACATCGTTTAATATTAATTCACCAATATTCATTTGGATATTAGCTGTTCCAGATGCATAAGAAGTTAATTTACCTTCAAAAATCTTATCATCAACAATTACTCCATAATCAGACGTTGTTTTTTCATCAAAAGAAATATATAAAACATTATCAAGCATTACTGTCATTATCTGATTAAAAACTTTCATTTTTACAACGCCATCTTTTATTTCAATGATTTCTGTTGTAACAGTATTTCCATCAACAGACTTTAGTAATGCTCCATACCCCATCCCCATAAATACCATAGTCAAAAACAATACAAAAAACTTTTTCACATAAACTTCCTCCTTTCTCTCCCTCACTTTATATTAATTTTATTATATAATAACCAATAACAATTGAAAAAATCTGCAATATCAAAGAGTTTTCCAGATAATTTAATTTAATAGATAATGATTTCGTTTTCAAATTGGAAACAGCAAGTGAAACTATTAAAGCTGTAATGGAAATAATTAAATCAAGTTTGGTAAAATGATATTCAACAATTCCAATTAATGGAATAATAGAAATTAATATAGTTGAATAATATATTTTTTTTGATAGTTTTAAAGCATTTATTATTTTTATTGAATACATCGCTGTTGTAAATGCTGATATATACAATAATATCTTTAAATCCCCATGGATACCTATACTTTCTTTTACAAAAAATCCATGTGATGGAAAAATTCCTGATAAACCAAAAATACTGAATATAGCCAGCATTTTATTTATATCGTAATTATTTACATCTCTCAATAATATTATACTACGAATATGCGTTTTTTCATAAATTCTTCCAACATTGTAAAAAGCTAAAGATTTATATATCATATGCATAATAAAAAACGGAATAAAAAGTTCTTTCTTTTCAGCTATAATTATCATTGCTAATCCCATTTGAGATATCGTCGAATATGCAAGTATCCTTTTGGCATCATTTTCCAGAAAAGCTAAAATACCACCAATAATTAAAGAAATAAAACCATAAATTAATAAAATTTCTTTTATTTCATTATAAAATCCGTCATATAAAGCAAAAGAATATATTACATAAGTTCCAATTGGTGCAATGTAACCTGATAAAACCGCGGAAATTTCAGAAGAAGCTTCAGAATGTGCTGTTGGTAACCATGCAGATAAAAAAATCATACCGCTTTTAACTAACAATCCAGTAACAATAAGTGAAACAGCTAAAGGATTTGGTTCTTTTGAAAATGCTATATGTAAATTCAAGCTTCCAGTTTGTGCATATATTAGACCAACTCCTATTAAATAAAAGGTTAATCCAATATAACTCAAAAACATATATTTTAAACTTGCCCATATCCTTCTTTCATTTCTTCCTATTCCAATTAGCAAAAATGAAGATATTGAAATTAATTCTAAATGAACATATGTATTAAAAAAATCTTCTGAGGTTAATATACCAATGAGCGTACCATTTATAATAAGCCAGAGTGCCGTAAAGATATTATCATGACGTCTTGCTGAACGCCAATATATTATAAACATCATAATATTGAAAAAGAAGGCAACAACATACATTTCTCTCGGAAAATAGATTTCTATTCCGTTAAATCTATTCCAACCACCTGGAAATATTCTTTCTTCTTTTCCAAAGAACATTAAATACGTATTTAATGTAATAAGAAAAGCATAGGTTATATAACCAATTTTTTGATGGTGATGTCTGGAAAGATATGCTATAATTCCCATTGATACAGGAAATAAAATCAATAAAATAGCCATTATTTTTCTAACTCCTCTTCTATAATTTCAACATTATGAGTTTTAAATTTTTCTGCAAGTATCATAATATAAACAAGAGAAAGTGAGATTGTGGCAAAACCAATAACAATAACCGTTAATAAAAACGAATGTATTAACGGATCTGAGAAATTTTCCCTAATTTGCTGAGATATTATAGGTATATTTTCATCATAGGCTACAAAGGTAAAAAACAACAAAACACCAGATTGAAAGATACTTAAAAAAAATAATTTAATTATTAAGTCTTTTTTTATAATAATTCCCAATAATCCTAATATAATTATTATAAATGAAAATATTATATATATATAACTCATTACAACAGCCCCCTATGTTTTATAAACTGATATAATATTGTCCAGGAGCCACCAAAAACCTCAAAAGCAATAAAAGAATTTAACATTATAGCACTTCCACCACTGAAAAGCGAACCTGGTTCAAATTTTGGGAAAAAGTTTATAAAATATTCACCAAAAAAAATCTTTCCAATTACTGCATATATAATTATAAAAAGCGGCACTAAGACTTTTATTTCTTCAATATGAGATTTTTCAAATACTTCTTCAATATCCTCATATTTTTTTACCAATGCCAATGAAAGAACGCCTGTTCCTAAAATAATTCCAGAATTAAATCCTCCACCAGGGTATAAATGACCTGTAAATGTATTATAAAAACCAAGAAGAAGTGTTATTGGAAACATAACAGGTGAAAAGACTTTTAACACAACAGATGGTTCGGAAAATTCATATTCACTTTTTCCAAAGAATTTCATAAAATATGAAATTCCAATTATAGTAACTGTAAAAACAAGAATTTCAAAGAAAGTATCATAAAATCTATAATCTAAAACTATTGCAGACACAATATTCAAAGATCCGTTTTCATTTAAAACGTTAATTCCATAATATTGATTTTTTATAAACTCATGAGGAACTTCAACTATTAAAATATAAAAGAATAAGCCAAGTGATAATAAAGAAAGAAATAATTTTTTCATCCCAGATTCCTCCGGATTATATTTTCATATTCTTTTGAAGATAAGAAACCTTTTAAAAACCTGTTAAATTCATCCTTTAACGCTTTATTATTTTTTGGAAATAGTGCTATATAACCTGAGCTTTTATATTCTTCTGGAGAAATATTTTTCTCTTTTCTCAAATAAGCTTTTAATCTTAAGTAATCCATCAAATTTTTATTTTCAAAATCTGAAAAAAGCATTTTAAATTCTTCTGGTATTTCTTCATTGACTATAAATAATTTTGTTGGAAGATATTCTTTGGAAAACAATAATTTTAATTTTTTGGGATTTTCAATACTTATCCCGCCAATTATCATATCCAAACGTTCTTTTTTTATATTTTCCAAAAGGCTATTTTTATCCATCTTTACATATTCTACATCAAAAAAAGAATTTTCAGAGAAATTTTCAATGAGTTCCTTTTCAAAACCCGTTAGTTTTCCATCAATTTCTTCAATTAAATACGGCGCTTCTATATACCCAACTCTAATTTTAGACCTTGTTTTTATTGCGATAATATAGACAAAGATTATAAATGCAGAACCTATAGTCATTTGAACTGCAGCAACATCAGGTGCATTAAAAACAAAAAAAACACCCGATAAAATCGTTCCAAACGATGCATATATCAGGATTGCTTTAATATATTTTTTCACAAAAAACATCATAATTGCAAGAATTAGTAAAGAAGTCAAAAGTACAATTTCAATCATTATCTCTCACCTTAACCTTATTTTGTGCAGCACTGTGAGCAATTGCATGAGATAATACGGGACCTATTAATAATATTAAAATACTTATAATTAAAAAACGGAATATTTCGTCCTGATACTTTAAAGCAAAACCTATTAGTACTGTAAAAGTTCCTACAGTATCTGCAATACCTGCAAATTGAATTCGCGTATATAAATCTTTTTGGTTTAGCATTCCTATACTTCCCAATAATATTAATATCCCGCCAACAATAAGCAATATATTGCTAATCATTTTTCCCACTCCGTTCAAGAAACCTTGAGATAATTACAACTCCCCATAAATTTAATACCAAAAAGATTATAATTATATCAATCATTACATAAAACTGTTTATTTATTGCATAAACAATAGATAATATAGAAATTTTAGATGACATTGAAGCAAATGCTAAAACTCGATCCCACGCTGTGGGACCGAGTATAAGTTTTATTATCATTAATATCAAAGAAATTAAAATTAATATATCCAGAATTATAAATATCAAAACAGTTCACCCTTCCATACATTGTTTGGATTGTGTGCTTCATCGGGTGATTTATCAACTTTATGGATTATTAAATGATTATTCTCTTCAAAAATAAACATTGTTCCCGGTGTTAGGGTAATGCAATTTGCTATAGCAGCTTTCTCAGAATCAGTTTTATTATTTACATCTACTGGAACAAGCCCAGTATAACTTTTTTTTATTAGAAAAGGTAACATTTTGAATGTTGTTTTATACATCTGAATAATTCTGCCAATGGCTGATATAAATAATTCTACAACTCCTTTAATTTCTTCTTTTAGAAAATATTCAGAAATTTTCACAACAGCAATAGAAATAATTATTCCAAGAGATATGGATATATCATTTAATGATCCTATAAACCCTAACCAGAGAAATAATATAAATAAGTATATCATTTATAACTCTCCATTAATTTTTTTATTGTATCAATAACCTCTTGTTCAGTTTTTTCAATATTATCTGTATTAATACTAAACCCAGCAGCTCTTGGGTGGCCACCGCCACCAAAATGTACAGCAACTTTTGAAACATCAAACCATGATTTTGATCTCATACTAACATGAAACTCATTTTCTTCAGCTTCGGTAAATGTAATAGCCACTTCTACGCCTTTTATGGATCTTAAATCCCCAACAAATGATGGTGAATCCTTTGGTTTAATATCATATTTTTTTAACATATCCAATGTAATATGTGAATATGCAATTGTATTGTTATAATCCAATTTCATTACATCAAGGAAATCTTTATATAAAAGTATATGTTCAAGAGGTCTATTTTCAAGAATCATATTACTTATAAATGCAATATCTCCACCTTTTCCAACAAGCCATGCAACATCTTCAAAAACTGTTGCATCAGTATTTGAGTATTTAAAAAATCCTGTGTCTGTAGCAATTCCTAATAAATTTGCAGTTGCCAATTCTTTATCATACTCAACACCTAACATTTTATTTATTCTCATAACCATCTGTGCAGTTGCACCATACATTTCAACCCAATTAATATTTCCAAAATATGTATTAGTTGCATGATGATCAATTACTATACTTCTTGCAAACTTAAAATGGTCATAGACCCTACCTATTCTGTCAGGCGAAGAAGCATCCACTGAAATAATTAATTCAGCTGGAAATTCTTTTATACAATCATATGATTTTATTTTATCCTTAACTCCTGGAAATTCTTCAAGATACGCTGGGATTTCATAATCAATAACCCCTCTTACATTCTTTCCTAATCTTTCCAAAGCAATAACCATTGATAATACTGATGATATATCATCACCATCTGGCATAATATGTCCAACAACAAGAATATTTTTTGCTTTTTCTATTTCACCAACTATAGCTTCTATATTTCTCAACATCCAATCACCTCAAAACGTTTTAATTGCTATTTTTACAACTTTAGCAAATTTATGTTTTATTCTTTCAGCAACTTCCATAACTTCCTTATGATTAAGCGGCTGAGGCAAAATACCTGCTGCCATATTAGTTACTGCAGAGAAAGCAACGGCCTTTATGCCACAATGATTTGCAGCAATAATTTCCGGCATTGTTGACATACCAACAAGATCACCTTCTAATTTTTCAAGCATCTTTATTTCTGCAGGTGATTCATAAGATGGACCTAACATCCAGCAATATGTTCCTTCCTGAATCTTTATTTTCTTTTCTTCAGCACTTTTTTCAATTTTATCAAGCCATTTTCTATCAATTGGTGTTGCCATTGATGGAAATCTTGGACCCATTTCGTCAATATTTGGACCAATTAATGGATTCTTAAATGTGAAATTTATAAAACTTGTATTAGCTACAATATCTCCAGGATTATATGTTCTATTAACTCCACCTGCGGCATTAGTTAATACAAGTCCTTCAACGCCTAGTTCTTTAAAAACATAAATTGGAAATACCAATTTACTTAACTCATGACCTTCATATGCATGAAATCTTCCTTTTAAAGTGATAACAGGTTTCCCTTCTAACATGCCAATAACCATTTTTCCTGCATGACCCTTTACTGTAGACTGTGGAAAATGCGGAATATCCTTATAATCAATAATAATAGGATCTTCAATTTCGTCAGCGATATATCCTAATCCAGATCCTAAAATTAATCCAATTACCGGTTTAATATCTGATTTTGATTTAATATATTCTGCTGCTTCCTGAATTTTCTTATACATATAAATTCCTCCCTTTCATATTCGTTTTAGTCTTTACTTAAATTTTATCACAAAAATATGGCGATTTTACTATATAAAAATTTATTTTTGATATAATACTATTAGAAAACATTCCATTATGGAGGTGAAATTATGTTAAATGAAAAAAAAATAATAGAGTTTCTTGATGATTTAAGCGCCAAAACTCCTACACCTGGCGGAGGAGCAATGGCTGGCGTTTGCGGAGCAATTGCTGCATCGTTGGGAATAATGGTGTCAAAATATTCATTAAAGAAAAAAGGACTTGAAGATTTTCAACCAATTATTGAAAAATCTCTGGAAAACTTTTTAAAATGCAAAGAAAGGCTTATTGAACTTGCTGAAGAAGATATGAATGCATATCAAGGGATAAAAGATGCCTTTAAATCAAAGGATAAAGAAAAAATAAATATTGCTGTACGAAATGGTATAGAAACAGCTTATAAAATTGCAAAATGCGGCTATGAAATTTTAAATAATTCATACAATATTGCAAAATATGGAAACCAAAATTTACTTTCAGATGCTATCATAACAGGATATTATGCCTGGGCTACGTTACAATCAGGTCTAATCCTGGTAAAAGATAATATACAATATTTATCAGATGAAGAATATAAAAAAGAATTAATTGAAGATATCAATGAATTTACTGCTGAAACTGATGGATTAGTAAAGAAAATTAGAGAATTATTTGAAGAGAAAAATATTAAATTATAGGAGGATTTTTGATGCTTGAAGGACCTTTAAAATATGAATTATTACACAAAGATAAACACAGTAATGCACGAAGAGGAAGAATATATACACCAAATGGGATAATTGAAACACCAGTATTTATGCCTGTTGGAACTAACGGAACAGTAAAAGCCTTAAAAAACTCAGATTTAAAAGATATTGAAGCAGAGATAATACTTGGAAATGCTTTTCATTTATTTTTGAGACCGGGATTAGAAGTGCTTAAAAATGCTGGTGGATTACACAAATTTATGAATTGGGATAGACCAATATTAACTGATAGCGGTGGATTTCAGGTATTTTCTTTACGAGACAGAAAGATTTCTGATGAAGGGGTGCTATTTAGATCACCGCTTGATGGCTCGAAAATTATGATGACTCCTGAATTATCTATGGAAATTCAAATGACAATAGGTTCAAATATTGCCATGGCTTTTGATGAATGCGTGGAAGCTGGTGCTGAAAGAAAATATGTTGAAGAATCAGTAGATAGGACTTTTGAATGGGCTAAGCGTTCATATAAAGCTCATACTAAAAAAGACCAGGCTTTATTTGGAATAGTTCAGGGTGGATTCCATGAAGATTTAAGGGATAGAAGCTTAAAACAGATTACTTCAATTGATTTTGACGGTTTTGCACTTGGAGGATTGTCTGTTGGAGAACATTATTCTGAAACCGAAAGAATATTAAAACATTCAGGACCAAAATTACCTGAAGATAAGCCTCGATATATAATGGGAATTGGAACACCTTTAATAATATTAATGTCTGTTGAAAATGGCATGGACATGTTTGATTGTGTTCTTCCAACAAGAATGGGAAGGCATGGAACTGCTATGACCTGGGAAGGAAAGGTGAATTTAAAAGCAGGAAAATGGAAATATTCAACTGAACCAATAGACAACAAATGTGATTGTTATGCATGTCAAAACCATACAAGAGGTTATATTCACCACCTCATAAGAAAAGATGAAATACTTGGTAAGATATTATTGAGTATTCATAACCTTAGATTCCTTATTAATTTTGTAAAAGAGGTACGAAAAGCTATAGAAGAAGATAGATTTCTCGAATTTAAAGAAGAATTTTTATCAAATCCAAATAATGTTTATTAATACAATCCCCACTCATTACGAGTGGGGATTAATTGTATAATATGTATTTTTTCCGCTGCCATTTCTTTTAAGTAATCCTTTTTCAACATATTCTTTTAAAATATTACGCGCCTGTCTTTCTTTTATATTAAGGATTTTTTCAACATCACTCCTTGTGATTTTCCCATGTTCATTTAAAAATTTTAATATATCCTCGTTTATTTCCGGCAATTTTCCGGCACTTTCCGGCAATTTTCCGGCACTTTCCGGCACTGTATTTTCAAAAGCTTCTTTATTTTCTATTATCTTATAAATAACAACTTTAAAATATCTTCCATCATCAATAAATTCTGGCTCCTTTATTATAACATGGATATCTTCTTTTTTAACTCTTCTTCAAAGTTTTTGTTGTATTCAACCTCAATTATTTTTCCATTTTTCAAGCTTATAATATATCCTTTTAACGGATTTCCAAAGTCTTTTAAAAGATACATATAAAATTGCAATTGGAATTTATAATCTTCTATTTTTTCAGAATTGTTCAATTCTGAATATTTATAGTCCAGAATTTCAATATTATTTTCTTCATCAAATATTACCCTATCTGGAACACCAAAAATCATATACTCTTTATTATCAATCAACAACCTTTTCACAAGTCGCCATTCAGTTTTGAACCTTTTAGCAGAAAATAATCTTTCAATTAACGCATTATTCAATTCCTCTGGAAGCTCTCCAGTTTCGATTAAATTCAATATTTGACTGAAATTACCAACACTTTCCATTAAATTGTGTAATTCCGTTCCTTTTAATATACTTTCTTCATCAGAAAAGAAATCATCTGCTGTGATTTTTATATATCCTTCTTCTGTTAAATCATCTGTTGTTTCTTCCTTTTTTAATTCATTGATTATATATGTTGGTGCTATATATTTTTTATATGCAAATCCTGTTAAATCGCTTAATTGTTTTTCTTTTATATCACGCGATTTTTCAGAAACTTCTTCATTTACAGATATTTCATTATTTTCAAGCTCTTCTAATGCAATAATATCTCGCTTGTCTTCGTATTGAAAATGCATAAACAAATCGGCTACATATTTATACTTTCCATCATCATTTTCATCTTTTTTCTTTTTTGTTTTATTTTCCTGAACAATAGGAATTATAGGAATTAACATTTCTTTTGGCCTTGTTATTGCAACATACATTAACCTTAAAACTTCAGTATCTTCAAGAAATTTATTAATATCAAACTTTTTTGAAAAACCTTCTCCAAGTTCCACATTAATTTTTTCTTTATCTGTTAAAGGAAGTTCTATATTTTTAACTGTCTTGAGGAATAATTTTTTTAGAATAAAATATCTTACATTGTCTTCTGGCAATGAAAATTCCGTTTCTTCCTTACTTAAACTGACATTTTCACCTGTTTCTTCTTCTGAATTTAAATTTAGCTCTTTACCAAGGCCACCAAGTATTACAATAGGAAATTCAAGGCCTTTTGACTTGTGGATTGTTAATACTTTTACAACATTTTGTTTTTCATCTTCTATAGCTGCTTCGCTTTCTGAAACTTCCGATGTCTTTTTTAATAATTTTATTAATTCCGCAAATGAAACAGCAAGTGTGTTATATTGTTCAGCTTCATTGATAAGTTTTTTTACATTTGCTATTGCATAATGTGCATCAGACATCAGTGTTAATTTTGATAAATAATTTGTTTCTGAAATAAATTGTTTTAAAATATGTGTTGGTTTTAAATAGTATTTTAATTTCACATATCTTTCCAGAACTTCAAATGCTTTTAATTCTTCAGGAGATAGTTTATCTTTATTATTGCTTACTACTTCATATAATGAACTATATTTTTCCTTATTTCCTTTTTTTATTTCTATGAACTCATTTAATCTTTCAAATGTCATACCACCAATTAATGACATCATATATGCTGAAAAATTGAAGTCATTACGAGGATTTTGAACGGCATTTAATGCAGAAAATATGGTCTGAATTTCGTTTTTATCATAAAATGATTTACTTCCAAGAATATAAAAAGGAATATTATATTTTTTAAATGATTTTCTTATTTTATCTTCTGAAATTTTTAATTCTCTCAATAATACAGCAATATCGCTATATTTTATTTCTCTTTCTTCAAAAATAATTTTTCCATTTTCTCTTTTTCTAAATTTCATTTTTTTACCAATTAATGATTGAATAGTTCTGGCAATTGTTTCATATTCAATATTCTTTTCTTCATCTGACTTTTTATCATTTTTCTTTGGTTTTATGTACGTTACATATTTTATTCTTCTTTTATCTGTTCCATCTTTTGAAATTGAAGGAATAACATCGTTTTCGTCTTTTACTTCATATTCAGAATAATCCTTATCTTCACTAAATAACAAATTTTTATATATTTTTTCATATGTTTTCTTTACATTTTCATATACCCCAAGTAATTCATCATTAAACAGCATCTTTTCCGAAAATTCATTGGCAAACTCAACAATTTCTGCATTTGAACGTCTATTAACCCTTAATTGAAATTTGCTATCTTCTTCAAATTCATTTTCTGTAACTGCAAATACAGAAACATCTGCACCTCTAAATCTATATATTGATTGTTTCCTGTCTCCAACATAAAAGATATAATTTTCATCTGTATGAATCTTATCAAATAATGCTTTTTGAAGGAAATTGGTATCCTGATACTCATCGACTATTATATATTTAAATTTATGCTGATACTTTTCTTTTATATTTTCATCTTCAAGTGTTTCCAACGTTTTGGCTAATACACCTTTAAAATCAAATTGAAATTGATCTTCTGTATATAAGTTATATATTTCCTGCGCTATTAAAACAGCATTTTTAAAGAGCCATAATACCTTATTATAATCAGGATTAGGTAAATCATATTCAGGAATTTGACTCATTTTCATTTCAGTTCGCCAATTTCTTAATGTATCCAATAAAACTTCCTTAAATGTATCGATTTTTAGCTCCTGAAGTATAAATTTCAATGCAATAATGAAATTTTCTTTATTTTGAATTAACTCATTTATAATTTTTTTCACTGTCTCTCTTCGTTCAGGCGATAAAAAGAATGTAATTTCTTCAATGTTTGATTCTTTATCTTCCATAATATCTTCATATATTGAAAATATTATCTTTAATGTATTATAGACAGATTTTTCTATTTCAATTCCCATTCTTAATTCATTGATTATTGTAAAATTGGGATCAACACCTATCGCTATATTATTTTCTCTCAATATTCTCGAGCAGAAACTGTCTATTGTCATTATCCATGCACTATTGAGATTTGTTTTTATTTGACGCCAGTATTTATAATTTTTTCCTTTATCTAACTTTTTATCAATCTCCTCCAAAATCCTTTCTTTCATTTCTCCAGCCGCTTTATTGGTAAAAGTAACAGCAAGAATATTTTGAACAATATCTGGATTATTTTCCTTTTCGTATTTTTCCAGTATAGCAACATAATATTGAGTTATAGTATATGTTTTTCCAGTACCTGCAGAAGCTGAAATAAAATAATTTTTATCAAGATTCTTTTTCATTTCTTCTATATTTAAAACTTCAGGCATTTTCTTCACCTCATTATTTAGATTTACGTTTAGCTTTTAAGTGATCTCTATTTTTTAAATTAATATATTTTCCCAATCCCATAATCTTACATAATGAATAATACTCACATTTTATTGATAATCCGTTAGGATTATCATTACCTTCACATGTATAATATTTTTCATTACTATTTCTCACATTGTATCCTTTTGATTTTAAATAATCTAAAAATCTAAATTTTAGTTTTTCATCATCATTAATAAAAACAGGATAAAATTCTGAATTTTTAATGGCATCTACCACTTCATTAAACCAACTTTCAAATTCTTTTAGTGATATTTGATTATATGAATTTGAATTTCCAGAATATTTTATATACAAATCGTCATTTTTTATTTTAATCCATATTAAAGCGTCAGTTTTATTAAAATCCTTTTCTTTCATTGGAAGGAAGCTCAAAAATACGGATTTTTCTTTTAATTTTTCTTTCCAATCAGAATTGCTTAATAATATATAATAATAAAATAATAATTGTTCACTTTGGAAACTTTTACTATTTTTATAGTCTATTATTGAATATGCTTCCTTTTCTTCTTTACCAACAGGAATCAATTCATTCTTTGACTTGTCAATATCAAAAATCACATCTTCTTCAAGAATATCGATTCTATCAATCCTTGCAAAAAGATCATAATTTTCATATTTACCGGAAACAGGAAATTCACTTTTCAATACTTTTTTGTATTTTACCCTCTTCTTTTGTTCGTCTTTAATCTTTGAATTTTTAAAGTAAATATAAGACTCTATCAATCTTTTTATCGTAAAGATCAAATCCTGTGATATATCCTCAATCTCCACTTCTTTTACAATCTTATACGATTTCAATTCATCTACACCTGAATTATCCCATTCTTCATAAGCAATACTTTTAATTTCTTCATATAATTTTTCTTCGTCTCCAATAAGGCTATAAATGGAATTATATGTTGGATACTTATCAAATAATTTCTTCATTATCTTATGTTTTAAATTACCTACATAGAAAATAGAAAAGTCCTTATTTGCCCCTATTCTTGCTATATATTTCAGATAATATTTAAATGGGCAATCAACATATGTGGATATCTTATTATGACTGATATCCCCAATAGGATATTTGGTATCCAGCACCCAATTATAATTATCCCTTTTCTCTTTTAATTTTTCAATTTCTGAAATAACTTCATTAATTTCATCAAGGTCGGACTCTAAATTATTATATGCAAAATATAAAGCTGCCTGTTCGAGAGAATAAATTTCGTCCGTGTTTTCAGGAATAATCTCTTCGCTTTTTATAGCAAAAGGATACTCTCTAATTTCAAATAATTTTTCAAAATCCTTTTCATATGAGGAACCAAGGATTTCTTCTCCTGATAATGTGGCTTTTGGATATGTAAATATCACATTATCAGCAAAAAGCATTGAGATAAACATATTTTCTCTGAATTGTAACTCAGAGATTTTTGAGTAATTATTTTCTTTTGTAATAGACGATAATAATGGATTTATATGTATAGAAGGATAATTCATATCCGTAAATGAAACAAAGATTTTATACTTTTTATGTACAAACCTGGAATCATTAAGTGAAAATATTTCCACTGTATTGGAATATTTTTCTGAAATTCTGTATTTTTCTGTTTCTATTAAACTGGAAAGAATATTATAGAACTTTGAAAGTTTTATTTTTCCAGGTATTAAATGTTCCAGATTTTTTTCTAATGTAAGCAGCAGTTCATGAAATTTATACAATGCATTTAATTCACTTTCAACCTTATCAATATTTTCTACTTTTATTCTTCCTTCTTTAATCCATGTATTTAAAAGTTCCCTATAATATGTAAGCTCAAAATCGTTTTTATCTATTTCTTCCAGTAAATCAAACAATGTTTCAAGTATCTTCTCTAATTCTTCCAATTCGGCTCTCTGTAATTCCAATCTTTCTTTTTCATCGGAATCAATTAATTCTTTATCTATTTCTTTAAGACGCTTTGAAACAACGCTCAACCACTTTTCTTTTCTCGATTTCAAAGTTGCTTTTGGAAAGTCATAATAAAGGTTTAATGTTTTTAAAAGCGATTCTATTTCATCAATTGATAATGAACGTTCTCCGCCATAACCTGCTTCTATTAATGCAAGCAAATCTTCAACCTCATAACCGGAATATTTTGTTTTTAATGGCAATAATAATTTAGATACCATTACACTTTCTGAAAGTGGCATATCGTTTTTTAATCTATATGGAACCTTTAATTCTTCAAAAAATTCTGCAAATGCATTGGCAGTTTGTGAATCTGGAACAATTATTCCGAAATCATCAGGTTGATAATTCTCGTATATTATTTTTCTTTTTATTTCTTTTGCAATATTTTCAATTTCAAGAACAGTATTCTTAAACACGCCCTTTTGAAAAGTTGTATTTAAAAATAATTCCTTTAAACTTTCCTTTTTATAATTTCCAGAAAAACCTTCATTTTTCAGGAAATAAAGAATATTTTCAAGACTTTCAAACGACTCATCATCAATAGGATTCCACGCAAAAAAGATTACATTATCAAACAGATTAAACAATGTTTTTAATACTTTATTTAATATTGGAGGAATATCAAAAAATCCACTTATAACAAGTGTTTTTCCAAGTTTTTTTTCAATTTCAGGCAATTCCTTATAGAACCATTTATAAATACTAATCTGATCATAATTTTTCCCATTGTTTTTTGAATCGTCAAAAGTTGTATTTAAGATATCTTCTAATTTTTCTTCAAGATGTTTATACAGTTTAAAGAGATTATTATCACTTTCCATATCTTTATCTATTTCTGAATACAACGGATGATTTTCAATAAGTTTTTCATCTTCAATTCTAGATATTTCCCATTTCTTTTCGAAGATTTCAAGCAAATATTCAATGGCCTGTTTTGATTTTGCAAGTGTTTTTACATATTTTCTAAACTCTATATTATTTTTTTCTTTTTCAATTAAATCTTCTAATTCCTTGGCGATATAGGCTTTTAAAAAATCTCTGTCTATAAAAAGGGAAGTTGGCTCATATCTTCTAAACATCTCAACAGCATATTGATTTATAACCCTAAATGCATCTCTATTGATAGTCTTATCAACTTTTCTTGCAACACTTTCTGCAATTTGCTTTACATAATCACCAGAAGGTCCTAAAAAGAGAAAATTCATAGGATCTTTCTCATATAAAGGCAATATAAACTCAGCAATTTCATCAAAGTGATTTTTATTTAAATTAATTAACTTCAACTCTTTCATATCATTCCCCCGTTTTTATAGAATTTTTTATATTATCCTGATTTTCATTAATTTTATTATTTCACTTCCTCAACAAACTTAGCTTCTTTTCCAACAAAGATTATTATGAATTTTTTTTGCTATATTAAAATTATACCATACTAAAATTATAAAAAGCCCTTCCGAATTTTGTCGGAAGGGGGATATAATAAATCTTTTATAGAATCCTTATTTAATTACAATCTCAACCTCTTTCTTATCAAAAGCAATAGCAACTTTTATTATTTTTTCTATTCCATAACTCTTGATTTCTGCTTCATAATTCTTTTCTTCTATTTGTTTCATTCCTTTTTCTGCACATTCTTTTAAGTTTTTATCTTCGTCTATATCTAATTTTTTGAATTCAAATATTATTCCTGGCTTGCTTTTCTCTTTTGGAATCAGTATTAAATCTGCTCTTCCGTATCCTGATTCTCTATTGCTTTTTATTATATATTCTCTTTGTAACCCCACACTCATTCCCAATATAAGTCCATGGTAAAATCTTTCAGGTTCTTCTCCGCTTACATCAAAATAACTTAATGTTCCTTCTACTATCTTTTTAAATTCCTCTTCAAACTTTTTTTTCTTATTATTTGTTAGCAACCAGATTATACTCTTATAATCTATTCTATTTTCTTCTAATATATTCACCACTGTTCTTTCAAAGAAGCCTTTTGTCTCTTTGTTTGTTATTCTCAATGTATATTCTGGATTTTCTTCATCTCCTTTTTTATCTATCCAGGTTAAATATCCAGTAAATAGAAATAATGTCCATACACTTTCTTCTACATTGACATTTAAATCTCCATATACCAAATTTTCATTTATTGTTGTTGTTACTGTTCCACCTTCTATTAAATCATACATCTTTGCTTTTATTTCTGCTGTTCCTTTTGCTATTAAATCCTTTATTAATTTATTCCCGCTGGTGTTTATCCAATAATTCTTTATTTTCTTTTCATATAATAAATTCATTATTGAATATGGATTATATATTTCCAATCCTCCAAAATTAAATCCATTATACCATTCTATTATCTTTTCTTCTTCATATTCCATACCATAATATTTCAAAGCTTCATGTAATTCTTCTTTTGTCATTCCGAATTTGTCATTGAATAATTCACTTAATACTGTTGATACTTGAAGATTATTTACTCCAGTGAATATGCTTTCTTTTGCCACTCTTGTTATTCCTGTTAATACTGCTTTTTCCAAATACTCATTATCTTTTAATGCGCTTCCAAGCATATTTCCTATGAAGTTTATGAATTCATTGTAATATCCATTTAGATATGATTGTTGTATTGGTGTGTCGTATTCGTCTATTAATAATATTACCTTTTTACCATGATGCTTGTAAATAAATTCTGTTAGATTTTTTAATGAAGATTCAAATATTGTATCTTCTTTTGCATCTTTCTCTTCATCTGTTTTTCCTGGAATTTCCTCTAATTCTAACAATTGTTTTATATATCTTTTTTCCAGTATATTTAATTTATCGCTTTCCAGTAAATATAGATGTTCTGAATATATCTTTCTTATTAATGCTTTTACTTCTATTTTCATTGAAAGTAATTTATCTTTTTTTGTGTCTTTAAAGGTTATAAATATAACAGGATATTTATTTAAATACTTTTCTATTATTTCCTTTTCATTCCAAATTTTTAAATCTTTAAATAAATTCTCACTGTTTTCTTTCATTGAAAAGAAATGTTCTAACATGCTCATGTTTAATGTTTTTCCAAATCTCCTTGGTCGAGTGATTAATATTACATCTCCACCTTCTAATATATCTTTTATAAGCATACTTTTATCTACAAAATACATATTGTTTTTTATTAAACTTTTAAAATCGCTTTTTCCGAGAGGAAGTTTCTTCAATTTTTCCATTCTTTCACCCCCACGGTGTTATTATACCATACTAAAATTATAAAAATCCCTTCCGTGCTTTGTCGGAAGGGGATTTTTAATTTTTAATTAAATATTTTTTTGTTATTTGTTTATAACCAACATACATAAATTCCCACGAATATATAAATCTATCCATTTTACAAATTCACTTTTATGTTAAATTTTATTTTTCATTCCTCATATTCTATTCCGTGTTTTTCACACCATTCTATAGCGATTTCTTTATATTTTTCTGTTTTATAATCGAACCATTTTTCTCTTAGACCTAATCTAAAAATTTCATTTTTGAATCTTCTAAATGCTCCTCTACCTCTAATTGCATTTAATAATATTTCAGAAGTTTCGTCATCAACCATATAAATAGAAAACTTTTTCATGATCATATATTCATGAATGTCATATTGTGATGGTATTGGAATATAATTTTCCGGATGACTTAATATATCCTCTGCCAATTTTAATTGTTCCTTTTCCCATTCATCGGCTTTTGAATATATATTATCATAATCATCATCCTCAGCATCTTGAAGATATTCGTCTTCAATCATAATAAATTCTCCATTTTTTTTGTTATAATATGTAGTTGTTTCCGCCATTTGAATTTCCATTTCTCCAATAAGATCATTTATATTAACTTTAATAATATCCCCCCTTTTTTTACTATATTTTACATTCTTTTATTCCACCTCTTCAACCAACTTAGCTTCTTTCCCAACAAAGATTATTATGAATTTTTTCATTTTCTCATTTTTTGAATTTAATTCATATGATTTTTTGTATCTTTCTATCTGTTCTCTCGCCTGAACGATTTTTTCCTTGAATTTACTTTCGGTATATTCGTTCTGTTTTATGTATTTTATTTCTATTATCGCTTCATATGGCACTTCTTCATATCTTTTGAATATTGCTATATCTACATATCCGCCTTCTACTGGATATTCCATTTTTACCATTGCTAATGAGGTTAATACTAAATAACTATACATGAGTATTTTTATATATTTTTCATCAAATCCCATGAATATTCTATTATCCAGTTTCTTTAATATATTTTCTATCTCTTTTACAAATGGTTCTATTGTTCCTTCTGATAATAGACTTATTATTGCATCTTCTATTTTACCGGTGTCTATTATATCCGTTAGTTTTTCTTCTATATATTCTGTGAAATAATCTGAGAATATCTTTCGCATTGAGTAATTTGGTATTTTTAAATATGTTCTTATTCCTTCTCTTTCAAATGTCATAAATCCAAGATAAAATAATAATGATTTTATGTCTTTTGTTTCTATCCTTTTTCCTGGATTGAATATTGTTGTGAGTTCCGGTAAGGTTGTTTTTCCTGTTAATAGTATTTCATTTAATAATTCTCCTATTATCCTTTTTGCACTTTCTTTTTCTCTTTCTTCTTTTGACAAATCTTTATTATTTTCTATCGCTACTCCTAGTAATTCCCCTAAATCAAATAGGTTTTGTACTTTTTTATAATCACTTAATATGTTGTCGTCTATTATTTTTTCCGGTGGTTTTTTCCCCCTTTGATATTTTATTATGAAATAAAATACCATATCAGGGTTATATACTGTTTCTTTTGCATCTGGATTGAACTTATAGCCATTATAATTTTCTTCCATTTCTTTAAGTAATTTATCTGAATATATTTCATAATATTTTAATAATTCAATTACCTCTTCTTTTGTAAATCCAAGCATTCTATTAAATTCTTTTTCTAAGGTTATATTCATTGTAATATTAAATCCACTGGTTAATGAGTCAAGCATAATAGGGCTTACCCCTGTCATGAATATTCTTTTTATTATTGTTTTTGTTCCTTTTTTGATTTCTTCATAGAATTTCCTTACAAATCCGTGTTTCGTTACGCTATCTCTAAACAAGTCAAGATTAAAACTCAATAATTCATTGGCAAAGTGATCATATTCATCTATTAATAAATATATTGGTTTGTCTAAAATATCTTTCGTATCAGTTAAAAAAGCTCTTATTATATCTGCTGGTTCACTATATTCTTCTTTTATTGTTAATTCTAAATTATATCTATTATTGAAATCTACAAGTGAAGCTATTACATTATTTTTAAAACTTTTTATTAATATATCCTTGTTTTCTGTTTGTATTCCTGAGAAATCCATATATAATATGTAATATTCATTTTTTAATGGTGTTGGATTTTTGCCGATATATAAATCTCCAAATAATTCTTCAAATTTATTTTTATAATTGATATCATAATATTTTCCAAGTGTATCTAAAAACAATGTTTTTCCAAACTTTCTTGGCCTTAAAAATACTATATATTTTTCATCTAAATTTTCTAACTTTTCTATATATTCTGTTCTATCTATATAATAATAATTATCTTTTCTTAATCTTTCAAAATTTTGTTCTCCATATGGTATTTTCTTTTTCATTTACCCCACCTCTTAAAAAGTATTATGGATTTTCTTTGCTATATTAAAATTATACCATACTAAAATTATAAAAAGCCCTTCCGAATTTTGTCGGAAGGGAAATTCTAAATTTTTAAAATAGTTAAGTTTCAATATTAAATATCTTTATAAATTTCTTTTATTAAATTTGCTATGTCGTCATCTTTAAATTGAGTTTTAAATTTAATTTTTATAGTATCTCCAAAAAATTTCTCTGCATGTTTTATTTTTATTCTTTCTTCATCTCTTAAACTATCTTTATCAGTATCCTTTGTTTCTACAATAAAATACATCTTCTTTTGGCCATTTTCATAATCTAAAACATATGCAAAATCCGGGGAATATGTTTTTCCACCAGCTATCGGTATTTTTATGGAGTTTTTAGGAATTTTTGTAAAAACAATTATTTCTTTTATTTCTTTTTTTATATTTTCTCTTTCCAAATCTGAATCATAAAATAATTCTTCAAATAAATAATCATCAGAAACTTGTTCTTCCGAATAGAAAATTCCAATATCAGAGGAATCAATTTCTTTTTTAACCATCCCATCAGAATTAGTAATTTTAGTTGGATGAATTGAACCAGTAACCTTCTGATATTCTATACTAAATTTATTTAATGCATTAAACATTAAATAATTATCAAATTTTTGTTTGAATAATCTAATTGTAGTTTGATTAAGATATTTATTCATTTCTATTTCGGCTTCTACAAAAGCATTATGCAAAGTTTTTATATTTATATATAATTTTTTAGATAATTCTTTCAGAAATTCCTCATAACTCATTGTTTGAATAAAACTATTTTCTTCACCATAAATTGAAATTTCTTCATTTACCATTGCTTCATAATTTTCAAAATTTAATTTTTTAATTTTTTCTTGAAAAATTTCTGGTTTAAAAGGGTCATATTTTTTTAAAAAATCCAAAAATATTTCCTTGAATTGTTCTTCATTTTTTATTTTATATTCAAGTATAACCTTTTCATTAAGCTTTTCCCAAAGCTCCTTTAATAATGGATATTTTTCAACTCTTATTTTTACTTTTTTCTTGAATTCAGTATCTTTTTTTATTTTATTAGAATTAACTCCATTAAATATAAGAGGATAATTTTTTTTAATATATTCAAATCCATTCTCTTTAAATTTATTAGTTCTTGTTATAACATTATTTTTATCTAAAGTTTCTAATAACTCTTCTTCACTAATTTTATAAATTTTACAGATTCTTTTAATCATTACATCATCAAGTTTTTCAGGTTTATCCTCTCTCGAAATAGCTCCTGATTTATCATTTATTTCTTTAACTAACTTTTCCACAAAATCATTTTCAGTAAAATCTACAAAATAATGTAAATAGAATTGTTCATTTTTAACTCTGTTACCATATTGATTCACAGGCAATCTTAATCCTCTTCCAACTTCTTGTAATTTGGAAATTTCTGAACCACTACTTCTTAATTTACATATTTGAAAAACATTAGGGTTATCCCAACCTTCCCTTAAAGTCCATTTTGAAAATATAAATCTTCTTGGATTTTCCAAATCTAATATTGCTTGTTTATCATGTAATATTTCATTTACTTCTTTTTCGATAACTTCATCATTTTCCCTTTTATCTGCAGCGAAATATCCACCATGGGTTTTTGAAATATCTTCTAAAGTTTTTTTTAGATAATTTCTATAAAATTCATTTTTTTCTTTCTTTAATAATTCTTTTACTTCTACTTCAACATAATTTTCAAGTGTTTTTCTAATATAACCTTCTTTATTTCTATATTCATCAATATTATCTATAAAAAATAAAGTTAACGGCTTTATTTTTATATTTCTTGTAAGATATTCTTTTTCTAATTTGAAATGATTTTTAACAGCTTCTTTGATCATTATTTCTTGCAATTTTTCAGCATAGGAATAAGGATTTATTTTATCTCCTTTTTTAAGTTCTAAACCATTAGATAAAATAATAGTATTTTCATTTAATTTTTCAATAATTAAATTCTTCATTGCAGGATGTATTTTTTCAAGACTTTCATTTTTTATTAATTTAAAAATTTTTTTTGAACTACCTTTTTTGGTTAATTCAAATGTCGCTTCTTTTCCATTTGAATTTACAAATCTAACAAATACATTTTTCCCATCTTCAAATTCTGTAATATGAGCAATAACCCCTTTTACCAAATTTCTATTAAATGCTTCTGCTGCTGTAAGTGTATATATTAAATTTTCATATTCCTTAAAAGTTGCTCCAAATCTTAAAATGAATTGTGGCTTCATTTTTTCTCGAATATTCTTCCAAGTTTTATTAGATTTATCGAATTTATGTGGTTCATCAATAATCATAAAAGGATTTACTGAAGCAATTGCATCAAATGGTACTGAATATTTATCTAATAAAGTTTTATCATAACTTTTTTTCATAGTTGGAGAATTTATCATTCCTAGATTAATAATAAGAACATGTATTTTATCTTTTTCAAATCTTCCAGCATTTACAAAATTACTAACAGCTTGTGGCATATATAATTTTTTATTTTTATTAGATTTTTGACTCGCTACAACATGTAATTCAATAATTTTTCCATATTGATCTTTAAAATGTTCTCTTGCACTTTCTGATCTTAAAAAATTTATTGTTCCAGCTTTAATTGCTATTGTTGGAACAACTATAATAAATTTAAAAATTCCATATAACTTATTGAGTTCAAAAATAGTTTTTGTATATGTATATGTTTTTCCAGTTCCCGTTTCCATCATAATATCTATAATATTACTTTTTCCTTTCACATTTCTTTTAATATCATTTTGTTCTTGAATACTTCCAATATTATTTACGTAACTAAAATTTGTATCTTTATTGAAAATAGGATTAACATATTCTTTTTCTATTCCAAATGGTTCTATTATCTCAACACCTTTAAAAACGTTAATAATAGATTCTACAGCACGATTTTGATGTTCTAAATTTTTTTCAAAATGAAATCTCATCATATTTAATACCTCACTATAAACTCAATATTATCTGCACTTTCTTTTTTATTGATATAATTTTTTAGATTTTCTGCAATTTCTCTCAACACTTTACTTTCAAAATGATATCCAAATGCTATTATTTTCAAAGGATTAAAGTTTGGATTTTCATCTATTTCTTCTAATAATTTTTTTAAATTTTCCGTTTTAAATTCCTTATTTATAAGATAAAGAATTCCTTTTTCATGATGGTAATAACTTTTATATCCATCAAGATCAAGTTCTTTTAAATCTTCTGTTAAAATTATTCCGTCATATAGTTTCCATGTAGTAAGAAGTGTTTTTAAATCATCATTAGTTAACTTATTCTCATCAAATAATTTTATTTTTGGATTAAATTCTTTAGCATTAATTTTATAACTTTCCCATTTTCCTTCATTATTTGGAATAGTTTCAAATATTTTAAATCCTAAATCTTGATTTTTTATATTATTCACTTTTTTTTCTAATTTATTTATTTCTTCATTGAGTATTATTATCTTTTCCTCATCTTTTTTATTTTTCTTTTTTTTGTTTATTATTTTTTCTAATTCTTCCTTTTTATTTTTCAATTCATTTTCAACATCTTCTTTTATTTTTTTAGCTGCTCTAATTAACCTTTCTTTTGTTATATCAAAAATAGTAGGATTATCTACCTTAAGTTCATTTTTTACAAAATCATAAGCAGTTTTGTTTTTCTTTTCCTCAATCGGCTCTGGTAATTGAACCAAAATATATTTTCTATTACCCCCATCTTCTGCATTTAGTTGCATTACTGCATCGCCTGTCGTTCCAGAACCGGAAAAGAAGTCTAAAATAAGAAAATCTTTTTCTTCAAAAAGCGTAATTAATAACTTAATGAAAGAAGGATTTTTAGGATTATCAAAAATTTTTTTATCTTTGCCATTTGGTATTCCAAAAAGATTATTAAGATATGTTCCTGCAGTTTCTGTTTTTAAATCAATTTCATCAGTATTTTTTAAAATACTTTTTATTCTAATAAAAGTATTAAAATCTTTCTCATAAATAGAATTCTCTTTAAAAATTAAAGAATTGGTTTCAAATAATTCTTTAAATTTTGAAGATGTATATGTATTTTCTATAAATTTGCCATTTTTTGTTGAGATATATCTTTTATATCCCTGTTGTATCAATTTTACATCTATAGTATTAATATTTTCTTCTTTTTTTATAACAATTTTTTTCTCGCTTTCATTGTAATAAACCGTATAATGTTTATCAGAATTAACTGACACTTCTTTATTTGAACTCTCACCAACAATAACTCTTTTTCCATGAGTATAGTATCTTCCAAATTCATCCACTTTTAATTCTGTTTTTAATTTAGGAAGATTTTCTATAAAATAACTTTCACCTTTATTTTTTGCATAAATTAAACAATAATCATTTGAAATTGAAACAAAATTAGAATTTTTTCTACCTTTAGGATTGTTTTCAACGGATAACAATGCAATAAAATTTTCTTCCCCAAAAATTTCATCCATTAAAATTTTTAGTTGTGCAACTTCATTATCATCAATACTCACAAAAATAACTCCATCTTCTCTCAAAAATTGCCTAGCTATGTAAAGTCTTGGATACATAAAAGTAAGCCATGCAGAATGTGAATTACTTTTACTATTTACAAAATCCAAAATTCTTTTTGCTTTTTCTTCAGAAATTCCTGCTAATTTAGACAATTCTTCCTTTGAAAATTTTCTGTCATCCTGATATACAAAATCATCTTTTCCTGTATTATACGGTGGATCGATATATATCATTTTTATTTTTTCTCTATATGCATTTAAAAGATGTTTTAATACTTCTAAATTATCACCTTTTATAAGAAGATTTTGTGATTTTCTATTTTCTTCTTTCGAATTAAATTCTTCATCTTCTTTTATAAAAGTTCTAACAGGCTCATGAGTTAATACTCTCGCATAACTTTTTCCAAGCCATTCAAGACTGTAACTCTCTTTTGATAAGTTAATTTCATTTATTTTTATTTCTTCTTTAAACTTTTCTAAATTAAAATTACCTTCTTTATCAAAACATTGAGGGAAATACTTTTTTAAAATATAAATATTATCCGGAAGATTTTGTTCAAAAATATTTTCTTCGTTAATCATAATTTCCTCCTTCATAAATTTGTTTTCAAAAATAGTATATTCAAAAATCCTAAAAAATTATACCATATTTTTATATAAATTTCATCCTATAACATTCCAACATCTAAGTTTAACTATAAAACAATATCAACTTTTATTATTTTTTATATTTCACAGCTTTTTATTTCTGTTTCGTAATTTTTTATCTTTTTAAAATAATTATTCTTTATATAACTCTGATAATAACTCCAGCGTTTTTAGACCTATTTCTTTTTGTTTTTTTTCTGAGTATTCTGTTTCAAGGAGTATTTTTATTTTTTCGATATCTTCTTTTATTTTTTCGTTTGTGAATTGATAGTTTTGAATATCAAAAGAGAAGTTATGGTTTATAACTTCTTTTTCTTTTATTTCTATTTTATCTGTTTTTCCTGATTGGTTTGTATTGATTATTATTATATTTTCTGTTTTTTTATTTGGGTTTATTAGATAGATGTATAATTCATTTTTGCCATTTATTTTTATCATTTTTTCAATGTTTTTTGAGTATTGACTGTTGTTTTCGTGGAATCGTTTTGCACAATTTTCCGAGTCAAAGATAAGTATTTTTTTGGTATTTAATTTTATTTCTTTTTCGCATTTTTTATTGAATAAGGAAATAAAATCTATTTCTGTATTTATTTTTTCTGATTTAATTTCATTAGCCTGAATAAGGTATTTGTATATTTCAAAGATTATCTTTTTTTCAGCGGTTTCTGGGTTATATAAAATTGAAATTTTTTCCGGTAAAATTCCTGTTAAATAAGGATTTGTGATGTGAACATTCTCATTAGATGTAATTGTTTCTGCTAATGCTTTTTTTAGTTCTTTGAGTTTTATACTTATGAATATATGCAAGTCCTCATTTTCATTGTTTCTTATATTCCTTTGCAAATTTCTTTCTGGAAGCGTATTTAACGTATCAAGGAATGTATTTATAATTTCATTATATGTTCCTCTTAATATATTTTTTGAAAAATCAAGATTGTTTAATAATCTAAATACTTTTGTTCTTGATTCATCGGGAATATCTGGAATATTTTCTGCATTTTCAATAAAGGATAGTTGTTTTTTTATCTGTTCAAAAAAGTTTTCCGAGTTTAAGAGTGAAATTTCTATATTTTCTGTTTTTTCAATTAATTCATGTTTTTGAGTTATGTAATCTTTTTCTGTTTTTAAGTCGTATAGGAATTTATAAAATGCTATTAAATGCGTTTGTGTCTGGATTAATTCCAGATTTTTTGAATCCGAATGTTGCCATATATTTTTCAGTATTTCCGCTATTGTTTTATACATTTAAATCACTCCATACTTTTAAGAATATTGTTTTGTCTATTAGCTCTTCTTTTAGCAGGAGGCTTTTTAGTTTTAATTCTTTTTCTTTTTCAAAGTTTTTTACAATTTCTATTATTTGCTTTTGTATTTCAAGCGGGGGTAATGTTAATTCAAAATCTTCAAGTGTTTTTTTCTTAATAACTTTAATTATCTTACCAACACGTCTTTCTTCAAAATATCTTTTTGCATATTCATTGTTTAATATTATTGTGAGAAATTCTGGAAGTATTTTATCAGAATTGATTCTAATATTAAAAAAGAATTGTGCAGAAATGAGATTTGGAATGTCTTTATCAATATGGACAGCAAAGATATTTGAACCTTTTGCGCTGAAGATTATGTCGTTTTTCTTTAAGAGATATTTTTCTATGTTTCTATTTTTATTATACACAGCTTTTGACAGTTTTTCTATCTCTATTTTGTTTTTTGTTATTGATGAAAGTTTTATATAATTAAGATTGCCCTCAGGTGTTTCTTCTACCTGAGGTGATAAAAAAATATTTGATATTTCCTTTAATTTAATCTTTTTCATCGCCCCACCTCTTTTCTTTATCAGGATATTGATATACATCACTAACTTCTACTACATTGTCATCATCATCTAAATTTAAATCAATACCAAATGAACCTTTATGCATAACAAATACCTTTTTTTCCTCATTCTCTAATACAATTACATCTCCTTCATCATAATATTGTTCTATAATTTTCACTTCCCCATTTTTTAGTCTCTTAATCCTTCTATATAACTCTCTTACATAAACTCTTTCATTATTGGTTTTATATACTTTATACATCGTTATTGCTTCTGTTCCATCATCTAAAATCTTTGGAGGGGTTGTAACTTCATATGGCTCTACATTAAAATCAAGAAAAGGATATTCCTCTTTTTTGGCTTCACTATAATAAACTTCAGGATACTCATCAGATGGATCAAATTTTATTAGTTCTAACATTCCACTACTACCATAACCATCTAGTAATGGATAAAAACCGTCTTTTATAAATATACCAAATGTTTCAAATGAGATAAAATCTAAATCCATATTATCCCTCCTTTATTTTTTACAGTATATATTATACTGTAATTTTTATAATTTGTCAAGTACTATAATATTTTTATTTTAAGTTGCTATGTATAGTATTTGAGAAATTAATAACTACTATATATAGATATCTTAATGAAAATTAAAGATTTTTTCAATATTTCTTTTATATAATGATAGAGCATTAATGAATTTATTTTATTGAATATTGAGGTGGCATGATGGAAGAGATTTTGGCATATTTTAAGGATAAACAGTTAAGAATTAATATCGAAGGGAATATTGGAAGTGGAAAGACAACGCTTGCTAATGCTATTTTTTATAAAATTAATGCTGATGAGTTGATTTTAGAAGAATTTGAAAATAATCCTTATCTTCCATTATTATATAAGAATGAAGATGTAGGATTTCAAACAGAAATGTTTTTTCTTGTTTCAAGATACAAGCAATATCACAGGAATAATGATTCAAGATTAATTGTTTCTGATTATGATATGTTAAAGAATAAGATTTTTGCCGATATTACAATTACCAATCCAAAGGAGAAATATAAGTTTTTCAAGATTTATGATATTTTAACTGAGGATATTAAGAAACCTGATGTTCTTATTTATATTGATACCGATGTGGATACTGTTATTGAAAGAATTAAAAAGAGAAATAGGGATATGGAGAAGGTCATTGCAAAGGAATATCTGGAATTGGTTGATAGAGGTTATAAGGAATATTTTTCTAATGAGAAGGATTTTCTTTATATTGACGGAAATAATTTTAATGTTTTTGATGAAAAACAGTTAAAAGAAGTTTTATTAAAAATAATAAATTATCTGGAGGGAAAATAATGGGAAAGATGATAGTTTTGGCCGGGAATGTTGGTGCTGGAAAATCTACATTTACAAGAGTTCTTTCAGAAAGGCTTGGTTTTACACCATATTATGAATCTGTTGCTGATAATCCATTTTTAGAAGATTTTTATAAGGACCAAAAGAAATGGTCATATCATTTACAAACCTTTTTCCTTTTTCATCGATTTAATAGTATTAAGGATATAATCGATAGCGGTACAGATGCTATTTTAGATAGATCAATATACGAAGATGCAGAGATTTTTGCAAAAAATCTTTATTTAACAGGTAAGATGAGCGAAAGGGAATATAAGACATACACTCAAATATTTTATACTATGCTTGAATTTTTAAAAAAGCCTGATTTATTGATATACATTAAAACAAGTGTGGATACTGTTGTTAAAAGAATTGCTAAAAGAGGAAGAGAAATGGAGATGCAGGTTCCTATTGAATATTGGCAGCAACTTGATAATTTATATAAAGACTGGATTGATAATTATGATGAATCAAAGATTTATGTTGTTGATGGTGATGAAATAGATATTGTAGAGAATCCAGAATATATAGATAAAATTGTTAATGATATAAATGAGATACTCAATATAAATGAAGTTGATGAAGTAATATAAAACCGGAAGCTTAAAAGCTTCCGGTTTTATATTATTAATTATAATTGTTCTTCTGCAGCTTTCATTCCAGCTTCAATTGCTTTTAAGTTAAGTTCTAATAAGTCTGCTTTTTTACCTTTTAATGATTTTTCAAGAGCTGCTTTTACTGAATCAAATGAAACTGCATCTGTTGCTTTTAAATATGCTCCTAACATTACCATATTTTGAACTTTTATATTTCCTAATTCATCTGCAATTTCATTTGCAGGAATTTTTATTACTTTTACATCTTTTCTTTCTGGTTCTCTATCTATAACAGATGTATTTAAAAGTAATAATCCACCTTCTGGTAAGAATTTTTCAAATTTGTACATTGATGGAATATTAAATGCTATAACTTCTGATGGTTTGTCTACAACTGGTGATGCAATGTATTTTTCTGAGATAACTACTGTACAGTTTGCTGTACCTCCACGCATTTCTGGACCATATGATGGTAACCATGTTGTATATAAATTTTCGTACATTGCTGCTAATGAAAGGATTTTTCCAAAGAGCATTACACCCTGACCACCAAATCCTGCTGCTATGAATGCATGATGTCTCACTTTTCATCACCCACCTTGTCAACATAAACGCCTAATGGAAATTCTGGAACCATGTTATCTTCTAACCATTTGTTAGCTTCAATTGGATTTACACCCCAGTTTGTTGGACATGTTGAAAGAACTTCAACCATACCAAAACCAAGGCCATTTAATTGAGCTAAGAATGCTTTTTTAATCATTTTCTTTGTTTTTAATACATCCTGTGGTTTGTTAACTTTTGTTCTTGCTAAGAATGCTACACCTGGTAGGTTTGATAATACTTCTGCCATATGAATTGGATAACCTTCATTTTCTGCTTTTCTTCCATATGGCGAAGTTGTTGTTTTCATTCCAAGCAATGTTGTTGGAGCCATTTGTCCTCCAGTCATACCATATATAGCATTGTTTACAAATATTGTTGTGATTTTTTCTCCTCTGTTTGCTGCGTGCATAATTTCTGCTGTACCTATAGCAGCGAGGTCACCATCACCCTGATATGTAAATACTACATTATCTGGTCTTGCTCTTTTCATACCTGTTGCTACTGCTGGAGCTCTTCCGTGTGGTGCAACTGTACCATCTACATCAAAGAATTCATATGCAAAAACTGAACATCCTACTGGAGCAACCATTAATGTTTTTTCTCTTATTCCTAATTCATCTAATACTTCTGCTATTAATCTATGGATTATACCATGATGACATCCTGGACAGTAAGTAAATTCTTTTCCGCTTAATGACTCAGGACCTTTAAATTTTATTTTATATGACATAATTTTCCTCCTTTCTTATAACAATTCCATTAAATGATCTAATATTTCATTTGGTGTTGGAACAACACCACCAGTTCTTCCGTAGAATTCAACTGGTTTTTTACCGTTTACTGCTAATCTTACATCTTCAACCATTTGTCCCATACTCATTTCAACTGTGTAGAATAATTTTGCCTGATCTGCTAATTTTGCAATTGCTTCATATGGGAATGGCCATAATGTAATTGGTCTTATTAAACCTGCTTTTACGCCTTTTTCTCTTGCTGTATCAACAACTGTTTTTGCAATTCTTCCAATTGTACCATATGCAACGAGAATAACATCTGCATCTTCTGTTTTGTATTCTTCGTACATTATTTCGTTTTCAATTATTTTCTTATACTTTTCCTGATATCTTAAGTTCATTTTTTCTAAAACATATTCATTTATATCAAATGAAGTTATTTTATGTGGTTCTCTTCCTTTTGCTCCCTGCATTGCCCATGAGCTATGATCAGGTAATGTTGATAAATCCCTATATTCTGGGAATTCAACTGGTTCCATCATTTGACCGAGCATACCGTCTGCAAGGATTAAAACAGGATTTCTGTATTTATCTGCAACATCAAATGCCTTTATTGTTAATTCTACAGCTTCCTGTAATGATTCTGGACCATATACAACAAGTCTGTAATCTCCGTGTCCTCCACCTTTTGTTGCCTGGAAGTAGTCACTTTGTGCTGGCTGAATATCTCCTAAACCTGGACCGCCTCTAACAACGTTTACAAATACTGCAGGTAATTCTGCACCAGCAATATATGAAACACCTTCTTGCATTAATGAGTATCCTGGTGAAGATGTTGATGTGAATACTCTTGAACCTGTTGCTGCTGCACCGTAAATCATATTTACAGCTGCAACTTCACTTTCTGCCTGTAAGAATGTACCATCAACCTGTGGTAACCTTCTTGACATATATTCTGTTAATTCACTCTGTGGTGTTATTGGATATCCAAAATATAATCTACATCCAGCCCTTATGGCGGCTTCACCAATTGCTTCTGTACCTTTAACCATTACTTTTTCGCCCATCAATTATCCCTCCTTAAGCATTTGCCTTTTCCAATGTTGAAACTGTGATACATACATCAGGACACATCTGGTAACAGAATCCACATCCTATACATTTTTCTGGATGTATTACTGCTGCTGGATGATAACCTTTTGCATTAAATGCTTCTGAGAATCCTAATGTCTGTGTAGGACAGGCATCTATACAAAGGCCACATCCTTTACATCTTTCCTGATCGATTTCAACTTTGTTTTTGTATTCCATCGTATCCCTCCTTTTCAGGTTCATAATTCATACACTTTATCCATAAATCTTCTTAAAATGAATTTCTTATTTTGTGTTTCTATATCTTTTAAGAATTCAGGAACTACTGTAAATGCTATTGGTATTCCTGTTTTTTCAGAAACTTCCATTAATAATTTTTCACCTTCGAGAATTACTTCTTCAGTAGTTTCATTTTGAAGATTGGAATTTGATACTAAATAATCTATTTTTCTTCTTGCCTTTGCACCTAATCTTTCGAGATTATATATAATATCATCTACTGTGTTCATAAACGGTCTTTTAGTATTTACAACCAAATATGTTGCTGTTTTTGTTTGAGTCAAAAAGTTATTTAGTGATCCCACTACTGTAGCTCCGTCTTCATTACCACCAGCATCTATTACTGTTTGGTATTCTGGATTTACTATATATCCTCCAACTTCTGGTGGAATTATTGGTAAATCCGCATGCATAAATCTTTTTGGTGGTGTTATTACTTTGATATTCATATTGCTTAATATATCTATTTCGTCTCTTGTTCTGAAATATGGACTTATTACATCTATATCAGCTATTGCAACATGATCATATTTTTCTTTAAGATATATTGCTGTATTTAAGGCTATTTCTGTTTTTCCAGAACCAAACATTCCAATAAAAACGTGACATTTAAAATCAGTATTAACCATTATTTACCTCCTGAGGATAACTTTTAACTTCCTCTTCTCCTTTTAACGCTCTCAATGCTGCTTCTGCAAGAGCTTTTTCTTCATCTCCACCTGGCACAACATAAATAGGTGCTATAAACTCTGTATGTTCTTTTAACCATTTAACCATATTATTTTTATCGTATGCCAAACCGCCAGTTAAAACAATTCCATCTACTTCAAAATTCAAAGCAGCTGCCATTTTTCCAATCCATTTGGATATCTGTAATGCCATTGCTTTATAAATTGTTGTAGCATATTCTTCTCCACTTTCTACTCTTTTTTGAACTTCTAATGCATCGTTTGTGTTAAGATATGCTACTAAACCACCTTTTCCTTTTATCCTTTTTTTCATTTCATCTAATGTCATTTTTCCTGAATAGGCCAAATCCATTACCTGAGTCATTGGCAATGTTCCAGCTCTTTCGGGGGTAAAAGGACCGTCGCCATCGAGTGCGTTATTTACATCAACAACACGTCCATGTTTATGAGCACCGATAGAAATACCACCGCCCATATGTACAACAATTAAATTAACTTCTTCATATGATTTTCCCATTTCTTTTGCTGTGCTCCTTGCAACAGCTTTTTGGTTTAATGCATGGAAAATAGATTTCCTTACATAATCTGGATGTCCTGAGAATCTTGCAATATCTTCCATTTCATCAACTACTACAGGATCTGCAATGTATGCTGGAATACCAACTTCATTTGCTAATTCACTTGCAATTAATGCCCCAAGATTTGAAGCATGTTCTCCGTATTTTCCTTCTCTTAATTCTTCTTTCATTAATTCATTTACTGCGTATACTCCACCTGGAATTGGTCTTAATAATCCACCTCTTCCTATAATTGCAGAAAATGTTTCTAATAAATGTCCGCTTTCTTCAAGGAATTTCTTTATAACGTTTTTTCTAAATTCGTATTGATCTGCAATATGTTCAAAAGGAGCTAATTCTTCTGATGAATGTCTTACTGTATCTTTTGAAAGAAGTTTATCGTCTTCGTAAATTGCAAGTTTAGTTGATGTTGAACCAGGATTTATTACTAATATTTTATACATAACTATTACCTCCTAAGCTAAGAGTACTGATAATGCAATTGATAATAGTTTCGCATCATCAGAATCTGCTCTTGAAGTTAAAACTACAGGTTTTTTACCGCCAAGAATTGTACTTGCAACACCAGCACCTGATAAGAATACCATGGATTTATAGAATATGTTTCCAGCTTCGATATCTGGCATAATTATAATGTCTGCATCTCCGGCAACTTCACTTTTTATTCCTTTGTGTTCTGCTGCTTCTTTAGAAATTGCATTATCCATTGCAAATGGTCCATCTACTATGCAGCCTTTTATTTGACCACGTCTGTTCATTTGAGTAATTATTGCTGCATCCATTGTTGCTGGCATTTTTGGATTAACCTTTTCAAGAGCGCCTACTATTGCTACTTTTGGTGTTTCAATTCCCAAAGCTTTTGCTATTTTTACTGCATTGTTTATTGAATCAACTTTTTGTTCTAAAGTTGGTGCTATAACCATTCCAGCATCTGTTACAATAAGTAATTTATGATAACCTTCTATATCAAATACGCTTACAAGATTCATTGTGCTTTTTGTTCTTAATCCATATTCCTCTTTTAAGAATACTGAAAGCAATTCACCTGTTGTGATATGGCCTTTCATTGGAAGGTCTGTTTTTCCTGAGGCTACATCTTCAACAGTTTTTCTAACTGCTTCTTTATTATTTTCACAATGAACTATTTCCATTTTGGAAATATCTATATCATGTTCTTTTGCAATTTCTTTTATTTTTTCTTCGTTTCCATATAATACAACATTACAAATTCCTTCCTTTAAAGCTCTTTCAACAGCCTTTAACACTACTTCATCTTCAGCTGCTGCAACACCAACGGTTTTTTTTACTTCCATTGATTTTGCAAGTTCAATTATTTTGTTAATTCTCATTGTTTCACCTCACAATTTCCATTCTTTAGCTGGTTCTTCATTGTTTAATACCCTTAATGCACCTTCTGCTAATGCTTCCATTTCAAATGAACCTGGATATCTCATAATTAATGCAATTTTCGATACTCTTTGTTTAATCATATCTATAAATACATCGTTTCTTGCCATACCACCTGTTATAATAATTGCATCTACTTCACCTTTTAATATAGCTGCCATACCGCCAATTTCTTTAGCAATTTGATATGCCATAGCTTCAACTACTTTTTTAGCGTATTCATCTGTTTCGGCTTTTTTCATTGCTTCTCTTAGGTCATTTGTTCCAAGATATGCTACGAGACCACCTTTTCCAATATATCTTTTCTTTAATTCTTTTTTATCGTATTTACCAGAAAATGCCATTTTTGCAAGATCGCCAACTGGTAATTCCCCTGTCCTTTCAGGACTAAATGGTCCTTCGTCATTTGCGTTGTTTACATCTATCATTTTTCCTTTTCTTTGTGCGCCAACAGAAATTCCCCCACCAAGATGTGCAATAACAAAATTACAATCTTCATATTTTTTGTTTAACTCTTTAGCAGCCTTTCTTGCAACGCTCTTCATATTCAAAGCGTGGAATAAACTTCTTCTTTCAATTTCAGGTATACCTGAAATTCTTGATTCTGGTATAAACTCATCAACTGAAACAGGATCTGTAATGAATATTGGTATTTCTCCATTTGACAATTCCCAACCAATTACAGCGGCAAGATTTGAAGCGTGTTCTATTTTTGTTTTGTTTCTTAAATAATCAACCATTTCTTCATTTACTTTATAAGTACCGCTTTCAAGAGGTGGAAGAATACCACCTCTTGCAGCAATTGCATCAAAGTCTGAAACTTTGTATCCATATTTTCCAATAAATTCTTCGATTTCGTTTTTTCTTAAATCTATTTGATCCATTAATCTATCGTATTTTTCTAATTCTTCCATTGAATGAGAAACTTCTTCAGAAACTATTAAGTTATTATCTTCAAAAACTGCTATTTTAGTTGATGTTGAACCAGGATTGATTACTAAAATTCGTTTCATTTTTTCACCTCACAATGCTTAAAATATTATTTATTTTAATTTCAATTCTATTCCTTTTTCTTTTGCATATTCGTCAATTGCTTCTCTTAATCTTTTTACACCTTCATCTAATTCTTCAAATGATGGAAGACAGAATGAAACTCTCATTGTATTTCTTTCTGGTTCATCTACATAGAATGTTTCGCCTGGTATATAGATTACTTTCTTTCTCTTTGCAATTTCAAATAATTCCATTGTATCAAAACCTTCTGGTAATGTAATCCATGAGAACAATCCACCTTCTGGTCTAATCCAGTCAACACCTTCAATATCTCCAAGGTATTTTTCCAACGCTTCCATAAATTTATCTTTTTTAGCTCTGTATAACTCTATTGTTGGTTTTATTTCTTCAAATAAATCATATTTTTCAATAAATCTTGCTGCTATTCTCTGAGTTAATGTTGAAGAACAAAGATCCATTCCCTGTTTTGCCAATACCATTTTTCTGATTAACTCTTTATTTGCAACAATAACACCTATTCTTAATCCTGGAGATAATACTTTACTAAATGTATTTAATAAGACAACCCTTTCACCATTATTTAATTTGAAGATACTTGGTTGCTTTTCTCCTTCAAATCTTAATGCACCATATGGATCATCTTCAATGATAATAAAATCATATTTTTCTGCTAATTCAATTAATCTTTTTCTCTTTTCAAGTGATAATGTTGTTCCTGCTGGATTGTGGAAATTACTTACTGTATAAACAAATTTGAATTTATCGATTTCTCCATTTTCATCTAATTTCTTTAATTCATTTTCAAGATAGTCAATATTCATACCATCTTTTTCAAGTGGAATGCTAATGTATTTTGGATTTCTTTGATTAAAAGCACTTCCTGCTCCTAAATAAATTGGTTTACTTACTGCACAGTAGCTATCTTCATCTAAAAATACTGTTCCAACAATAAATAATGCTTGCTGTGATCCTGTTGTAACCATTAAATTTTCTTCTGTTAAACCATGGATACCTTCATATTCTTCCATTAATCTAATGTACTGTTTAATTAATTCTGGATCACCTTCTGTTGAACCATACTGTAATGATACTCTGTATTCATTCATAATTACTTCATTTGCAATTTCTGACATTTTTTTTATAGGAAATGTTTCTGGATCTGGAATTCCACCACCAAATGAAATAATATCTTTATCACCAGCTGTTTTTAACAATTCTCTGATAAGGTTTGATTTAATCCTTTTAACGGTTTCTGAATACTTATTTTCAAATTTCACAATAATCACCCCTCCAAAAAGTAGTTTATTTCTCACTTTTATTTTACACTTTTAATTTACTTTTTACAAAGTTGATTAGAGGGGTATACATCTGGTTATATGGAATTATCCCTGATTAAATGGTGTGTGAAATTTTTTTCACGAAATTTTTTTCAATGTTAGTATTAGTATTTTTATTATATTTATTGTATAATATATGTGAAAATTTTATCGGTGAGGAGGAGAGAATATGTGGGAAAATGTGAAAACAATTGATCCTGAAATCTTCGAAATTATAACCGAAGAATTAAACAGACAGGAATATGGAATTGAATTAATTGCTTCAGAAAATTTTGCATCAGTTGCAGTTATGGAAGCAATGGGAAGCGTTTTAACAAATAAATATGCTGAAGGTTATCCTAAAAAAAGGTATTACGGTGGTTGTGAGGTTGTAGATAAAGCAGAAACTCTTGCAAGAAATAGAGCAAAGGAATTATTTGGCGCTAAATATGCAAATGTTCAACCACATTCAGGTTCTCAGGCTAATATGGGTGTTTACCTTGCATTAATGGAAACTGGCGATACATTAATGGGAATGTCATTAAGCCATGGGGGACATTTAACTCACGGTGCATCAGTAAACTTTTCAGGTAAAATATTCAACGTTGTACAATATGGTGTAAATGAAGATACAGAAGTAATAGATTATGATGAAGTAGAAAAGTTAGCTCTTGAACATAAACCAAAGGTAATTGTTGCTGGTGGAAGTGCGTACGCAAGAATTATTGATTTCAAAAGATTTAGAGAAATAGCTGATAAAGTCGGAGCATATCTTGTAGTTGATATGTCACACTTTGCAGGACTTGTTGCTGCTGGATTATACCCAAATCCTCTTGAATATGCACATGTTGTTACAACAACAACACATAAAACATTAAGAGGCCCAAGAGGCGGTATGATTTTAACTAACGATAAGGAATTATATAAATTAATTAATAAGAGTATTTTCCCTGGAATTCAGGGGGGTCCTTTAATGCATGTTATTGCTGCAAAAGCTGTGGCATTTAAGGAAGCTTTATCTCCAGAATTTAAAACTTATCAAGAACAGGTTATAAAAAATGCAAAAAAACTTGCTGAAGAAATGGAAAAACTTGGATTTAGAATTGTTTCAGGTGGAACAGATTCTCATTTATTCCTTGTTGATTTAAATGAAAAAAATGTAACCGGAAAAGCTGCTGAAAAAGCTTTAGAAGCTGCTGGAATTACAGTAAATAAAAACACTATTCCAAAGGAAACACGTTCACCTTTTGTAACAAGTGGTATTAGAATAGGAACACCTGCTGTTACAACAAGAGGCATGAAAGAAGAAGAAATGGTTGTTATTGCTAAATTAATTAATGAAGTTATTACAAATATAAAAGATGAAGATGGAACATTAGACGAAGAATTTAAAAATAAAATAAAATCAGAAGTAAAGGAATTATGTGAAAAATTCCCATTATATAAAGGAAAAATATTTTAAGTGTTTATAATTAATCCCGCTTTTTGCGGGATTTTTTTATTGTTATCAATATTTTTATGATATAATGATTAGGATAACTAATTATCAGGGAGGTTTTTGAATGATTACATTATCCATATTGGCAGGATTTTTTATTTTGATTTTAGCAATAAAATTTACCAAAAGTGTTCATTGGGGAATATTTGCTGCTTTGATTTCTACTGCAATAATCTCTGCAAAGTTTCCTATGACCGCAACAGCTTTTTTGATAACATTAAAAGACCAAAAGTTTTATGAAATAATTATAACTATATATAGTATCTATTTAATAGCTGATACTTTTAAATCTTCTGGAAACTCACAAAAGTTTTCCAATAGTATAAAAAATATTTTTAATGCTAAACAGGCTTCTGCTTTAATGCCCATGTTTTTAGGCTTTTTGCCTATGCCAGGTGGTGCAATGTTCACTGCACCAATGGTAAGAGATATTTCTGATGAAACTGAGTTGGATCATCTAACTGCTGCTTCTATGAATTATTGGTTTAGACATTCTATGGAATTTTTCTGGATATTATATCCGGCTCTTGTTCTTGAAGCAGTATTTACAAAAACTGATCTGGTTAAAATTTTATTTTTGCAATTACCAATTGGTATTTTTGCAATTGTAAGCGCCTGGTTTTATTTTGGACTTGGTAAAATACATATTAATTATAGTAAAAAAGATATGATAACTTTTATTGACTCTTTAATACCAATTATCGCTATAATTATTGGAGTTTTATTAAAGATAGAAGGTTGGTTAGTTGTATTTACTGTTGCAGTTTTATACGCAATTTTTACCAAGAATTATAAAAATCTTTTTAAATTGAAATATTCTATTTTTCTTTTATTATTTTTGGTTTTCTGGTATAAAAATTTTATTAGTGCTTCTAATCTTTCTGTTATGTTTACTGAAGAACTTAAAAATTTTGGAATTAATCCCTGGATAATTATAATTTTTTCTCCATTTATTCTTGGATTGATTACGGGAATAACTCAAGCAGCTTTTTCTATTACAATACCTCTTACACTAAGTCTTGCAACCTCTGGGGCATTTCCGTTATTAGCAGCTGCAGTAACTAATTATTATTTTGCAATAATAGGAGTTTTGCTTTCACCTGTACACTTATGTTTATTATTAACTTCTAATTTTTTTGGTGTTAAGATGTCTTCAATGCTAAAAAATTTGATTATTCCCTTTATTTTTTCTTTTGTTGGTTATTTAATGATTTTATTATATCTTTTACATTTTTGAGTTGATTACAGAAATAATATATGTGGTATAATTTAGTGTGAGGTGAAAATATGAATTATATATATGTGAAAGGTGCCAAAGAACATAACTTAAAAAATATAGATGTAAAAATCCCTAAAAATAAATTAGTGGTTATTGCAGGACTTTCTGGTTCTGGAAAATCTACACTTGCAATGGATACAATATATGCCGAAGGTCAGAGAAGATATTTGGAATCTGTTTCTTCATATGCAAGACAATTTCTTGGCGAATTAAAAAGACCAAATGTCGAACAAATAATAGGACTTTCGCCTGCAATTGCCATAGAACAAAAATCTGTATCCCACAATCCACGTTCTACCGTTGGTACAGTTACAGAAATATATGATTATATGAGGGTTTTATTTGCCAGAATTGGAAAAGCATATTGTCCAAAATGTAAAATTCCTGTTGAAAAATCTTCAATTGATGAAATTATTGAAAGAGTGTATGACCAATTTGATGAAAATTCAAGGTTATACGTTTTTGCACCTATTGCAAAAGAGAAAAAAGGTGAATTCAAAAAAGAATTGGAAACAATGAGAAAAAATGGATATAAGCGTGTTGAAATTGACGGTGAAATATACGATCTGGATGAAATTACATCTTTAAAGAAAAGCTATAGGCATACAATTAATTTACTTATTGATAGATTAAAGTTAAAAAAGGAGAATTTCGAAAGGTTATATGAAGCTATTGAGCTGGCTTTAAAGGAATCTGATGGATTTGTTGAAATTCGAGAATTGGATAAAGAAGGTAATGTGTTAAAAAAGAAAACATATAGCGAAAAATTGGTTTGTCCTGAATGTGGGTTTAGTTTCCCTGAAATTACTCCAAAACTTTTTTCTTTTAATAGCCCATATGGTGCATGTGAGGAATGTCATGGCCTTGGTTTTAAATTCGAATTTGAACCCACATATATCTTAGATTATGAAAAAAATATATATAATGGTGGAGTTTCTTTTGGAAAAGATACATATATGATGAAGGTAATTGAAAATGTTATAAAACATTTTAATGATGACCCTCAGAAGAAAATAAAGGATTTAAAAAAGGAAACTATTGATGGTATTTTATATGGAACAACAGAACCTATAAGATTTGAGTACAAAACTTCAAATGGTGTTTATCGTTATTATAAAGAGTTTGAAGGACTTATCAATATGTATGAGAGACGTTATAGAAATGCTGAGAATGATGAAATACGTTTATATTATCAAAAGGAATACATGGTAATGAAAACGTGTAATACCTGTCACGGCAAAAGATTAAAAGAAGAACCTTTAAACGTTAAAATCAATGGCAAGAATATTCAGGAAATAACTGAAATGCCAATTGAAAAAGCCAAAGAATTTTTTGAAACAATATCTTTAACCAAAAAGGAAAAAGAGATTGTTGGAGAATTATTAACAGAGATAAAGAAAAGAATAGGATTTCTTGTTGATGTAGGATTGGGATATATAACTCTTTCCAGAAGTGCAAATACCTTATCAGGTGGAGAATCACAAAGGGTTAGACTTGCTACTCAAATTGGTTCAGGGCTAACTGGTGTAACATATGTACTTGATGAACCAACAATAGGTTTACATCCCAGAGATAATGACAGATTAATAGAAACTTTGAAAAAATTAAAAGAATTAGGAAATACTGTTATTATAGTTGAACATGATGAAGAAGTAATAAAATCTTCAGATTATATAGTTGATTTAGGCCCTGGCGCTGGAATTAATGGTGGAGAAGTTGTATATAGCGGGACAGTTAAAAATCTTCTTAAAAATCCTGGAAAATCCCTTACAGGACAATATATTTCAGGAAAGAAAAAAATAGAGTTAATAAAATATAAAACTAAACGTGTTGAAACAGATAAAAAGATAGAGATAATTGGAGCAGAACATAATAATTTAAAAAAAGTAAATGTAGAAATTCCTCTTGGAAAATTTATCGTGGTAACAGGTGTTTCTGGTTCTGGAAAATCCTCATTGATAATGGATACACTATATCCAGCATTATTAAAAGAGCTAAGACATTCAAAAGTAAGACCTGGAAAGTATAAAGAAATAAAAGGATTGGAATATATTGATAATGTTATCGCTATTGACCAATCTCCAATTGGAAGAACTCCAAGAAGTAATCCTGCAACTTATACAGGTGTATTTGATTTAATAAGGGATTTATTTGCTGCAACAAAAGAAGCTAGAATGAAAGGATATACAAAAAGCAGGTTTAGTTTTAATGTAAAAGGAGGAAGATGTGAAGCTTGTAAAGGTAATGGTTATTTAAAGATTGAAATGCAATTTTTGCCCGATGTTTATGTTACCTGTGATGTATGTAAAGGAAAGCGATATAATAAAGAGACGCTTACTGTAAAGTATAAAGATAAAACAATTGCTGATGTTTTAGATATGTCTGTAGAAGAAGCACTGGAATTTTTTGAGAATATTCCTCGTATTAAAAGAATACTTCAATTATTAAATGATGTTGGAGTTGGATATATAAAACTCGGACAACCAGCAACTACATTATCCGGTGGTGAAGCACAAAGAATAAAACTTACTTCAGAATTAAGAAAAAGAGACACAGGAAGAACTATATATTTTCTTGATGAACCTACTACTGGTTTGCATTTTGAAGATGTGAGAAAGTTAATTGAAGTTTTGCATAAATTGGTTGAAAAAGGAAATACTGTAATAATAATAGAACATAATCTTGATGTTATTAAAAATGCAGATTATATTATTGATCTTGGTCCTGAAGGTGGAGAAAAAGGAGGATATATTGTAGCCACAGGAACTCCAGAAGATATTATCAAAGCAAATACATATACAGGAAAATATTTAAAAAATGTGTTATAACAAAAAAAACGCCTCAGAATTATTCGAGGCGTTTTTTGTTATATTAACATTATTTTATTTCTGCAATATGTAAAAAGTTTGTTTTACTTGAGAATCCATAAGGGATTCCAGCTGTAAATATAATTTTTTCTCCTGATTTTACTAATCCTTCTTCTTTTAAAGTTTGTTTAACAATATAAAGCATGGTGTCTGTACTTACAAATTCATTTACTATCATTGGTTTTACTCCCCAAACTAATGCCAACCTATTGTATGTTTTTTCTGAATGAGTAACAGCTATTATATTTACGTTTTCTCTATATCTGGATACTGCACGAGCTGTATAACCTCTATCAGTAACAGCTACTATAGTTTTTATTCCTGAACTTACAGCAATTTCATTAGCAGCTCTTGAAATTGCATTTGTAGTTGAATCATCTTCTTCATCAAATTCATAGAACAAAGTACTATAATGATTAATATATGGTTCAGTTTCTTTAGCTATTTTATCCATAACCTTAACTGTTTCTATGGGGTATTTTCCTATTGATGTTTCGCCGGATAACATTATTGCATCTGTTCCATCTAAAATTGCATTTGCAATATCTGTTGTTTCAGCTCTTGTTGGAACTGGATTTTCTATCATTGTTTCAAGCATTTGAGTTGCTGTAATAACTGGTTTAGCCATTCTATTTGCAATTTTTATAATTCTTTTTTGTAAAACCGGAATTTTTTCAACTTCTACTTCAACTCCAAGATCTCCTCTTGCAACCATTACACCATCTGAGAGTTCAATAATTTTTTCAAGATCATTCTCTATTGCTTGCTTTGTTTCAATTTTGCTAATAATCTGTGCATCTTTTGCATTTAAGGAATTTAATATTTCTCTCATTTCAAGAACATCTTCTGGCTTTCTAACAAATGAAAGTGCAAAATAATCAACTTCATGTTTAATACCAAATTCTATATATTTTTTATCTTTTTCTGTTAACGCTGGAATTTTTATATCTGCCCCTGGTGCATTTATTCCTCTTCTATGTGTAATTGTTGCTGTATTTAAAACTTTAGTTTTTATGTTAACTCCGTCAGATTCTATAACTTCTAACTTTAATTTTCCATCATTAACTAAAATTTTATCTCCTGGTTTTACATCTTTTGGTAATCCTTTATAATTAATCGATACTTTTGTTTCATCGCCTGTAACTTCCTCTGCTGTTAATATAAATTCCTGTCCTTCTTCAAGTGTAATTTCATCTTTATAGAAATTTCCTGTTCTAATTTTTGGACCTGCAAGATCCAATAAAATCGCCACAGGTTTGTCAAATTCTTTTCTTACTTTCTTGATAGTTTCAATTCTTTTTTCATGAACTTCTGGGTTTTCATGAGATGTATTCAATCTTAAAACATCAGCTCCAGCTTCTATTAATTTTCTTACCATTTCTTCTGATTCAGTTGCAGGCCCTATTGTTGCAACAATTCTTGTTTTTCTCATTGTCATTCTCATCACTCCTTATGATAATGTATTTGCTAATTTTACTAATTCATAATCTAACTCTTTCTTTTCACTTAATACTTTATCAATAGGAACTGCTATTAGTTTGCTTCTGTTTAAAGCAACCATAACTCCAGCTTCTCCATTAAGCAAAAACTTTACAGCTTCATAACCCATTCTTGAAGCTAATATTCTATCAAATGCAGTTGGTGACCCTCCTCTTTGAATATGACCTAAAATGGTTATTCTTGTTTCATACCCTATTTTATTTTCAAAATGTCTTGCAACTGTATATGCGCTTGCAGCACCTTCTGCAACAACAATAATACAATTTATTTTTCCTCTTTTTCTTTGTTCCCAAATTTTATCTGTTAATTGATCATAGTCAATTGGCAATTCCGGAATTATTATTCCTTCAGCACCAACTGCTATACCAGACATTAAAGCTATATATCCAGAACCTCTTCCCATTACTTCTACAATAAATGCTCTTTCATGAGAAGATGCTGTATCTTTTAATTTTTGCATTGAGTCTACAGCTGTATTTAAACATGTATCAACACCAATTGCCATATCTGTATCAGGTATATCGTTATCAATAGAAGCAGGAATTCCAACAATTGGTATTCCATGTTCTTCATATAATAATTTAGCACCTGTTAAACTTCCTTCACCACCAATTACAATTAATGCATCTATACCCAGTTCTTTTAAATTTCTTGCTGCTTCTGCTCTAATATTAGGATCTTTAAATCCCGGTACCCTCGCAGTTCTTAAAATAGTTCCGCCTTTTTCCATTATTCCTCCAACAGATGCATAAGTCAATTCAGTATATTCCTTATCAAGAATTCCTGCATAACCTTTGTAGAATCCTATTACTTCCAATCCATTTGAAGTTGCTGTTCTTGTTACAGCACGTACTGCTGCATTCATCCCCGGAGCATCTCCACCACTTGTTATAATACCTATTTTCTTAATTTGAGGCATTTTGTCTCTCCCTCCTTAAAAGTTATTAAACATGAAAATCTATGAATATATGAAATTTTTTTCAATTATCGCCGTTTATTGATATTATACCATGTTTTTTATAAAATTTCTTTTCTTTATAAAAACAAATTTTAGATGTATAATAGAATTTGAAAGAAGGTGTGAAAATGTGGAAAATTTTAAAATCTCACATTAATGACTTTGAAGCTCAAATGATAAAACAATTGCTCGAATCAAATGGAATAAATGTATTATTAAAAGCTCCTAAAGAAATTGGTATTGGGAGCGAATTTTTTGGTAATGGCACAATAATGAATCTTTATGTAAATGAAGAAGATTATAATGTTGCAAAACAAATTCTTGAAAATAGGGAGGCAGAGTAATGGAAAATTTAAAAAGAACACCTTTGTATGACGAACACGTAAGGTTAGGAGCAAAGATGGTTCCATTTGGTGGTTGGGAAATGCCAGTATGGTATTCTTCACTTAAGGAAGAACATAATGCTGTAAGAAATAACGTTGGAATTTTTGATGTTTCTCATATGGGTGAAATTGATATAAAAGGTAAAGATGCTGTTAAGTTTGTAAATTATTTAATAACCAATAATGTTGAAAAAATAAAACCAGAAGAAATCGTATATTCTCCAATGCTTAACGAAAATGGTGGAGTTATAGATGATTTATTAGCTTATAAGTATTCTGATGAACATATATTGTTGGTTGTAAATGCCTCTAACATTGAAAAAGATTATAATTGGATTGCTGAAAAAGCAAAAGATTTTGAAGTAGAAGTTAAAAATATTTCTGATAATATTGCACAAATTGCTGTTCAAGGACCAAAAGCTGAAGAAATGTTACAAGAAATTTCAGGGGTTGATTTGAAAAATATTTCATATTATAATTTCACTGAAGGAAGAATTAACGGAATTGAATGTTTAATTTCAAGAACAGGTTATACAGGCGAAGATGGTTTTGAAATTTATCTTGATAAAGAGGCAGCAGTTCCAATGTGGAGAAAATTATTGGAATTACTTCCTAAATACGATGGAAAACCAGCAGGACTTGGTGCAAGAGATACTTTAAGATTAGAAGCAACATATTTATTATACGGAAATGATATGAATGATGAAATAACAGCTTTAGAAGCTGGATTAAAATGGGCTGTTGACTTCGAAAAGGATTTTATTGGAAAAGAAGGTTTATTGAAGGAAAAAGAAGTTGGCATTAGAAGAAGATTAAAAGGAATAGAAATGCTTGAAAAAGGAATTCCAAGACATGGTTATAAAGTTTTTGTTGGTGATGAAGAAGTTGGATTTATTACCAGTGGAACAGTTTCTCCTACATTAAATAAGCCAATCGCATTAGCAATGTTAAATAAACCATATTATAAGAAAGATACAGAAATTGAAGTTGAAATAAGAAATAAAAGGGTTAAGGCAAAAGTAATAAAAATACCATTTTACAGAGGTAGTGTAAAAACAAGAAAATAACTTTAGGAGGGTATGAGAATGAAAAAGTATACAAAAACACATGAATGGGTAGAAGTAGAAGGTAACATTGCAACAATTGGTATAACAGCACATGCAGCAGAAGAACTTGGAGATATAACATATGTTGATTTACCAGAAGAAGGAAAAGAAATCAAAAAAGGTGAAGCTCTTTGTGCTGTTGAATCAGTAAAATCTGCAAGTGATGTTTACTCTCCTGTTTCAGGAAAAGTAATTGAAGTAAATTCAGAACTTGATGCTTCTCCTGAACTAATAAATGATGATGCAGAAAATGCTGGTTGGATTGTAAAAATGGAAATCAGTGATGAAAGCGAATTAGACGAATTATTATCTGAAGAAGAATATAAGAATTCTCTATAATTTCAGGCCCGGTTTTCCGGGTCTTTTGAAATTTTAAAAGTGAGGTGACATTGGTGAAAAAATATCCATACATTCCACATACAGAAGAAGATATTAAAGAAATGATGGAAGTTATTGGAATTAAAAATATTAAGGAATTATATTCAGATATTCCCAAACTTTTTGAAGGTGATTTAAATATTCCTGAATCAAAATCAGAAATTGAAGTAAGAAGAGAAATTATGGAATTGGCTAATAGAACAATAAATCTTGATGAATATGCAATGTTTAGGGGCGCCGGAATTTATAAACATTATATTCCTTCAGCTGTATATCAACTTGCAACCAAAAGAAATTTTTTAACTGCTTATACTCCTTATCAAGCTGAAGTTTCTCAAGGTACATTACAAGCATTATATGAATTTCAAACTGCTATTTGTGAATTAACAGGTATGGAAGTTGCAAACTCTTCAATGTATGACGGAGGAAGTGCTGTAGCAGAAGCTATTTTAATGGCTTCAAGAATAAATAAAAAATATAAAACTTTAGTAGCTTCTTCCTTACATCCTGAATATATTGAGGTTTCAAGAACATACATAGAATCACAGAATCTGGAATTAGAAACTGTAAAATATGATGAAAAAACAGGAAGAATTGATATAGAAGATTTAAAATCAAAATTAACAGAAGATATAAGTTCCGTAGTAATCTCATATCCTAATTTCTTTGGTGTTGTGGAAAATATAAAAGCTATAAAAGAAGTATTACCAGAAAAAGTATTACTTATAGTTAATGCATATCCTATTGCACTTGGATTATTAGAAGCACCCGGAAAACTTGGTGCTGATATTGTAGTTGGCGAAGGACAATCTATTGGAAATTATATGTCTTTTGGCGGTCCAACATTTGGATTTTTTGCTTCTAAAAAGCAATACATAAGACAGATGCCTGGAAGAATTATAGGTGAAACTGTAGATGCTGATGGAAATAGAGGTTTTGTTATGGTTCTTCAAACAAGAGAGCAACACATCAGAAGAGCAAAAGCCACTTCAAATATATGTTCTAACCATGCTTTAATGGCTGTTTTATCTTCCGTTTATCTAAGTGTTGTTGGAAAAGAAGGTTTAGCTGAAATCGCATATCAAAACTATCAAAAAGCACATTATCTTGCTAAAAAATTAATGGAAACAGAAAAGTTTGAACCTGTATTTGAAGGACCTTTCTTTAATGAATTTGTTTTAAAACCAAAATTCGATCTTGATGAATTTAATAAGAAATTATATGAAGAAAAATTTGTTGGTCCATTAAATCTTGGAAAATTCTATAATGAATTAAATAATTATGGTTTATTCTGCGCAACTGAATTAAATACAAAAGAAGAAATTGACTACTTGATTTCTAAGGTAGGTGAAATCGATGAAATTAATCTTTGAAAAGTCAAAAGAAGGAAGAACATCATTTTCATTGCCTAAATTAGATGTACCAGAACAAAAAATCGAAATGGAAGATGAATTAATTAGAAAAGAAAAACCAAATCTTCCACAGGTTTTTGAACTTGAAGTCGTAAGACATTACAATGATTTAGAAAGAAAGAATCATTCTGTTGATAGTGGATTTTATCCATTAGGTTCATGTACAATGAAATATAATCCTATGATTAACGAAGAAATGGCTGGATTATTTAACAACATACATCCATATATAGATGAAGAATATACTCAAGGTGCTCTTGAATTAATGTACAATCTTCAGAATTACCTTGGCGAAATCACTGGTATGGATGCTGTTACATTACAACCTGCAGCAGGTGCTCATGGTGAACTTACAGGAATGCTTATTGTAAGAAAATACATCGATGATAATGGATATACAAATAAAACAAAGGTTATTTTGCCTGACTCAGCTCACGGAACAAACCCTGCATCAGCTAAAATGGCTGGTTTTGATGTTATTGAAGTAAAATCAGGTCCTGATGGAAGGGTTGACCTTGAAGAATTTAAAGAAAAAATGGATGATACTGTAGCAGCTATCATGCTTACAAATCCAAATACTCTTGGTTTATTTGAAAAGGATATTCTTGAAATTGCAAAATTAGCTCATGAACATAATGCCCTTCTTTACTATGATGGAGCTAACTTAAATGCAATAATGGGTAAGGTTAGACCTGGAGATATGGGATTTGATATAGTTCATGTTAACCTTCATAAAACTTTCTCAACTCCACATGGAATGGGTGGACCTGGAAGCGGGCCTGTTGGAGTAAAAGCTAAATTAAAAGATTATTTGCCTAAACCAGTTGTAGACTTAAATGAAGATGGAAAATATTATTTAAACTATGATATCCCTAAAAGTATCGGAAGATTAAGAACATTCTATGGAAATTTCTCTGTAATGGTAAGAGCTTATACTTATATTCTTTCAATGGGTCATGATGGATTAAAATTCGCAAGTGAAATGGCTGTATTAAATGCAAATTATTTAAGAAAGAAATTGGAAAAAGAATTTAAAATTGCTTATGATGAAGTATGCAAACACGAATTTATCATCGATGGAACATTCTTAAAAGAATATGGAGTAAAAACTCTTGATTTTGCTAAAAGGTTGCTTGATTATGGCATTCATCCACCAACAATTTATTTCCCATTGATTGTGCATGAAGCTATGATGATTGAGCCAACAGAAACAGAATCTAAAGAAGAATTAGACCATTTTGTAGATGTTATGCATAAAATATTAGAAGAAGCAAAATCAGATGCAGAAATTCTAAAAGGTGCCCCTCGAAATACACCTGTTAGGAGATTAGATGAAAAGGTTGCTAATAAAGAGTTAAAAGTAAGATTTTAATATAAAATATAGGGAATAGTCAAATGGCTATTCCCTATATTTTATAACAACTAAATTTTTTATTTTTTATTTTTATGGTATAAGTTTATTATAAGTTTTATCTCACCTGATCCTTTATCAAGCATTTTTGCAATTTCCTGTATGCTCATTCCCTTATCATAATATTCAATTATTTTTTCTTTTAAAATTTGTTCCGGACTTTTTTCTTCTTCAATTTCTTTTTCAATTACATGTGTTTTATAATTTTTTTCAATATTTTCTCTGTTGTATCCAATTGATATTTCACGTTGCTGATAATCTATTTTTGGGATATGTTTCTCTTTCATAGGCGAAGACGATTCCGCTAATCTTCTTTTTTCCTGTTTTATCTTTAAATTTGTTCTTTCTCTTTTTAGCTCATCTGTTTTTTTCTCAAGATCAGTAAGCATCGAAAAAGATTTCATATATGCTTCATCGGCATCTTTTATAAGTTGATCAAGAATTTCGATTTTGTTATCTAAAGCCCTTAGTCTTGACGAGGTTATTTTTTGAAAACGTGCTAATAAAGTATTTGTTTGATCCTCAATGGAAGAATCAATTGTTATAGAAAAACTATTAAATTTTTTCCATAATGAAATTAATAAGGAGAGATTAATAAGAGATATAATAGATAATCCTATTAACCATATAAAAATGATTAGCGTTATCATTTTTCAACCCTTTCTAATTTTATTGTTGGAAATTCAATTTCGCCAGCATCCTTCCATAACAAATAATCTTCAGTAATTTCTGTTGGCTGAGGATATGTTTCAATAAACTCCCAATTTTTAGGTTTATAAATATATAATGTAGAATTTGCCAGATTCATTTTTTGTGAATTAAGAGAAAATTCATATTTGTTATTACCTAAATCTTTAATAAATCCAAAAATCACAGCTTTTTCATTGACATATATTGTATAATTATTATTGTTTGTAGTCAATGATGATTCTAAAGATACTAATTTGAAATCACGCCCTGTATTTTCTGTTAATTTTGATAAAAATTGTTCATATGCCTTTCTTTTTTCTTCATCAGGTTTATCATAATTTTCAATTAATCGGTTATAAGATTTTTCATCTTCAGCCTGAATTTCAACTTTAGAAAACATTACAACGCTTTTATCGTCATTTATATAATAATAATTATCGCTTTTTATTACCTTGAAATTTGTTTTCATATTTTTAACCATAAAAATATTTACAATACTTATTGCCAGTATAAATAATAAGGCTATCAAAATAAAATTATTTGAGAAACCTCTTTTCTGTTGAGCATTTGAATCTTTCATTTAAGTTACCCCCTTGAATTTTTATTTTTCATAGTATATAATACCACAAAATGTGGTAAAATAAAAAGAGTAAACGGGAAAAAAGGAGGGTTTTATGTGAGAATTTTAAGTGGTATGCGTGCAACTGGAAAATTACATCTTGGTCATGTTTTGGTGTTAGAAGATTGGAAAAGATTGCAGGATGAAGGAAATGAAACTTTCTTTTTTGTTGCAGACTGGCATGCATTGACCACTCACAAAGAAGAAAGTCATAAGATATACCAATCTACAATTGATATAGTAAGAGGATATCTTGCTGCTGGAATTGATCCAGAAAAATCTGTAATATTTGTTCAATCTGCGATTAAGGAACATGCCGAATTATATCTTTTATTAAATATGCTCGTTTCTGTTAGCAGATTAGAAAGAATACCAACTTATAAAGATTTAAAAGAAAATCTTGAAAATAGGGATTTATCAACTGCTGGATTTTTAACTTATCCAGTTTTGCAAACTGCTGATATTATTTTATATAAAGCAACAGGCGTTCCGGTTGGTGAAGATCAGGTTTATCATATTGAATTAAGTAGAGAAATTGTAAGGAGATTTAATAATTTATATAAAGAAGTATTTCCGGAGCCAGAACCAATTGTTACAAGAATACCAAAATTGCCTGGTACCGATGGTAGGAAGATGTCAAAGAGTTATGGAAACATTATAATGATAGATGAAGACCACGAATCATTGAAGAAAAAGATAATGCCAATGATGACAGATCCTGCAAGAATGAGAAGAACAGATCCTGGCACTCCAGAAAAATGCCCTGTTTGGGAATATCATAAAGCATTTACTTTAAATCAAGAAGAGCTGGATTGGGTTGTAAAAGGATGTACAACTGCTGATATTGGCTGTGTTCAATGTAAAAAATTATTATTAAAAAATATGGAAGAACGTTTAAAACCAATATGGGAAAAATACGAAAAAATTTCAGATGAAGATGTTTTAAATGTGATTCATGAAGGTAATAAAAAGGCCTCCGCTGTAGCGAAAAAAACTATGGAAGAAGTTAAGGAGGCTATGAACCTCAGGTGGTGATTATATGTTTTCCGACATAAATATTGAATTGGATATCTTTTCAGGCCCTTTTGAAGTTTTAGTTGACCTTATAAGAGAAAAAAAGATACCGGTGCGTATGCTACCGGTATCTTATATTGCTGATATATTTAACGAATATATAGAAAAAAATTATGACAATTTAAATGATATTGGTGAGTTCTTAAGAATTGCATCTTATCTAACTTTATTAAAATCAAAAGAATTATTACCAAAAGCCAATGAAGATAAAGAGTTTACACGTCAAAAAAATACATTATATAATATTATCGAGGATTATGATCAAATAAAGAAAGCTATGGAAAAACTTAAGGATAATTTTGGAAAAAATAATACTAAGAAACCCATTAGAGTTAAGGCTATGAGATTTGATAAAAAGAAAATTTATGAACAGTTAGACTTATATATGACAGATTATATACGGCTTCAGCATAAATTAGAAATATTACGTGAAGGTTTTACAGTAGAAGAAGCTATAGAAGAACTTGAAAAAATGGAAAGATTTACTTTACAAGAATTGTATATCCTTTCAAACAAAAATAGATTGAGATTTATAGTTTATTTTCTTGCATCATTGACACTTGTAAGAAATGGCATTCATTATATTAATGAAAATTACGAATTTATTCGTTCTAAAAAAGAGGTGACATTAGGTGCAGAATAAGCATCTTATCCCTATAGTTGAAGCTATGTTATTTTCAAAAAGTTCCGGCTTTTCTGTAAAAGAAATTTCAGAAAAATTGGAAATTTCAGAAGAAAAAGTCAATAGCATTTTAATTGAAATTTGGAAACATTATAATTCAGAATTTCATGGAATAGAACTGGAAATGTTTGAAGGAAAATATAGATTTACTATAAAAAGTGAAATAAAATCTATTTTAAAACCACGCCCAAGAACATTTTCTCTTACTGAATCACAATTTGAAATTCTTGCTATTTTACTTTTAAACGGTCCATCCTCTACAACAGAAATAGAAAAATCACGCGGAAAATCATCATACCATCAAATAAAAAAACTTATGGAAATGGGATTAATTGTTAAAAAAAGAAAAAACAATACAAAAAATAGATTTGTTTATGATCTTTCAGAGACTTTTTTTGAATTATTACCAGAAAAAACTATAGAAGAGTTAAGAGGTGCTAAAATTGATAAAACTTCAGACATTTCTCCAGAAGATAGGTGAAGGTTCTCGAAGAAAAGTTGGAGAAATGATTATCTCGGGAAAGGTAAAAGTAAATGGAAAAACTATCAAAGAACCCTGGTTTTTGCTTTCAGATAAAGATATTATTGAAATAAATAATAAAAAAATATATGTCAGAGAAAAAATAAACGATATAGATAATTATGTATATTATTTATTGCATAAACCTATAGGATATTTATCCTCTCTTTCCGATGATAGAGGAAGAAAAACTATTACTGATCTAATAAAAGGAAAAATACCTGAAAAGGTTTTTCATGTAGGAAGATTGGACTATAATACTTCCGGATTAATGCTCCTTACTAATGACGGAGAATTAGCTAATTTACTTTTACACCCCAAAAAAAAGATTTATAAAACATACAAAGTATTAATTAATAAACATATAAAAAACGAAGATATTGAAAAACTTAAAAATGGGGTAATTATAGAAAATTATAAAACTCAACCTGCCAAAATTGAAAAAATTAGAAAAAAAGGAAAATATTCAGAAGTAATTATTAGTATCCATGAAGGAAAAAAAAGACAGGTAAGATTAATGTTTAAAGTATTAGGATATAATGTACTAAAACTTAAAAGAATTAAGTTTGGTCCTTGGACTGTAAATGAAGTTCCTAATCCCGGAGATATAAAAAAAATTGATAATAAAGATATAAAAAAATTAAAAGATTATTTACAAATGAGAACGAAAAAAGATTAATAATAAATTTTAATTTCGTTTAAATAAAGTAGTTGACTAAAATCAATGTATATGATAAAATATTATGGAAATTAAATATGCTGGAGAGGTGGCCGAGCGGTCGAAGGCGCACGCCTGGAGAGCGTGTGACGGGCACAACCCGTCCGTGGGTTCAAATCCCACCCTCTCCGCCATAATATAAAAAATAGGAGCTTAAGCTCCTATTTTTTATATTAATATCTCCTATATAAGTTCACAACTTTTCCAATTATTTTCCATCTTAAATCTGGAGTTAAAATAATTGGTTCATACTTCGGATTTAAACTATATAACATTATAGTTCCATCAAATGTTTTCCTGAATACTTTAACCAATGCGTCTTCACCATCATTTAATAATGCTATTACCCTATTTCCTGAATCTATATACGATTCCGGATCAACTATTACGTAGTCACCTTCTTTTATTTCTGGTTCCATACTATCCCCAACAACTTCAACTGCAAATGTTCCTTTCCAACCTTTTGGTATATAAATTTCATCAATAGGATAATCTACTGGTTGTGCTGCACCACTCACTCCTGCAGCAACTTTTTCATATACAGGAATTTTTTTCATTTCCACTCTTACATAAGTGTCATTACCTGATATATTATCCAATCCTAGCAAATAATCTGTACTTACATCAAAATATTTTGCCAATTCTATAATTACTTCAGCTGAAGGCTTGTTAATACCTGCTTCAATTCTATATACACTATTTCCCGCTATTCCGATAATAGCTCCAAGTTTTTCTCTTGATATTCCTTTTCTTTCCCTTAATTTTTTTATTCTTTCTCCAATTTCATTCTTCAATTTATTCACCTCACTTTTTTTATATCACTTATATTATACACCATTTTCTACCTTATAGTAGAGTTGTAACATTAAAGTTACTCTTTCTTAATTGTATTAATGAAAAAAATATAGTAATATATAAATGTATTGATTATGATGTAGTAATTAAAAAGTATAAAAATACTAAAAGGAGGAAATAATATGATAAAAAGTGGTGAATTAGTAAAATGGTATGAAGAAAAAAAGCATTATTTTAAAAAATTCTTTATTAATCCAGATAATAATAAGTTTTACCTCGAATTAATTGGTCTGGAAAATGCTATCACAGAAAAAGATTTAACTTCTATTAATTCAATTGAAGAATTAGAAAGATATATTAAATATATTTTCGATATAGAAATTAAAAATATTTTTAAAAATAAAAACAAACAACCTCTTTCAGCATAAACGTAAAAAAAGCGGCTTTAAAAGCCGCCTTTATCTTATTGTGGATATTTTACAAAACCTATTAAATAATGTTGATATGGCATTATAGGATTATATGGAATAACTCTTACATTCCAGCCATACTGCCCTCTTTCATCTATTTCAAATTCACCTTCATACAAATATGTATCTTTATTTACTTCTTTTTTCAACTTCATATCAAACGATTTTAATGTAACTATTTTGTTGTCTTCCAATTTTGCTACAACAATTTGTGTAAGTACAGAATCCGGCCCAATTCCCGGTAAATAAACTTCTGCTTTTACTTCTATTTTTCCACCAGTTGAATATTCAATGTCTTCAGTTACATTTGAAAGAACTTTTATTCTAATATTTCCCCAGTTTTTCTCCAATATTTCTACCCAAGCAGAGAATTTCTTAGCTATTTCAAAATTATCTTTTACAAACTTTTCTCCTAATTCCGCTGCAGTCATATATAATTTTTGTGTATATTCTTTGAGCATTCTATGTGTATTAAAGAATGATGTAACTGATTTTATAGATTCTTTCATTATTTTTATCCATTCTCTTGAAACTCCCAATTCTTCATTATGGTCATAATAAAGAGGTACAATTTCTTTTTCAAGAGTATTATACATTGATGAACTATCTATTCTATCCTGTAATTCAAGGTCTGTGTAATCTCTTTCATCACCTATAGCCCATCCATTTTTTCCATTATAACCTTCAACCCACCAACCATCAAGAACACTAAAGTTCGGAGAACCGTTCATACCAGCTTTTTGACCACTTGTTCCACTTGCTTCTCTTGGTCTTCGTGGATTATTAAGCCATACATCAACACCGGCTACTAAATGCCTTGCAACATTCATATCATAATTTTCAATAAATACTATTTTATCTTTAAATTCAGGCATTCTTGAAATTTCGTAAATTCTTTTTATTAATTCCTGACCTGGTCTATCTGCCGGATGTGCTTTACCCGCAAAAATCAATTGAACAGGTCTTTCTGGATTATTTAAAATTTTACTGAGCCTTTCAAGGTCTTTAAAAATTAATGTAGCTCTTTTATATGTTGCAAATCTTCTTGCAAAACCTATTGTTAAAGCCTTTGGATTAAGAATATTTTCTATTTCTTCAAGTTGTTCTACTGTTTCACCATGTCTCATTCTTTGTTCTTTAGTTCTTTGATGTACAAATTCAATTAATTTTTTCTTTAAAGATTTTCTTACATTCCATAATTCTTCATCTGGAATCTCATCAATTTTTTTCCATAAATCAGGATCATCAATCTTTTCATGCCAGTCTTTTCCAAGATAATGAGCAAATAAATCCTGTAATTCTTTGGAAATCCATGTTGTTGCATGAACACCATTTGTTACATGTGTAATTGGAACCTCAACTGCTTCAAGTCCTTTCCATATGTCTTTTGCTAAATCCCGTGATACTTCACCATGTAATTTACTTACTCCGTTTGCTCTTGAGGATAAATTTAAAGCTAATGTTGTCATTGAAAATAATTCAGAACCATCAGCCCTTATTTCAGCTCCTAAGTCAAGAAATTCCCTTCTTGATGCTTTAAGTTGTGGCCAATAATCTTTGAAATATTTATCCATTAAATGAAAAGGAAATGCATCATGACCTGCTGGAACAGGAGTATGTGTTGTAAATACCGCACCAGCTTTTGCTGCTTGAACTGCTTCTCTAAATGTTAAACCGTGTTCCTGAACAAATTCTCTAATTCTTTCTAAACCTAAAAATGCAGAATGACCTTCATTCATATGCCATACCGATGGGTTATATCCAAGAGTTCTTAATGCTCTAACTCCTCCAATACCCAAAAGCATTTCCTGCCTTATTCGCATTTCCTGATCCCCGCCATATAATTGGTAGGTAATCATTCTATCTTCAGGATCATTTTGCGGAATATCTGTATCAAGATAAATTAAATTTATTCTTCCAACGGATAATTTCCATATCTTCGCATAAACTTTTCTATTATCCATTTCTACTGTTATATAAATTTCATTTCCTTCATCATCTTTTACTGGAACTACAGGAAAATTATCAAAATCATAAGGATTAAAAATAGCTTCCTGCCAGCCTTCAGAATTAATCCTTTGTTCAAAGTATCCCTGTTTATACAAAAGTCCAACAGCAACCAATGGAATTCCCAAATCACTTGCTGATTTTAAATGATCACCAGCTAATACACCTAATCCTCCAGAATAATTTGGAAATGATTCATGTAATCCATATTCAGCACAAAAATATGCAAATTCTCCACCTTTATATTGTTTATGTGTGGATTTAAACCATGTATTTTCAGCTTTCATATAATTTTCAAATTTTTCCACTACCTGAGAGTATAAACTCAATATAGCCTGATTTTGCGCTGCCTCGTTCAATTTTTTCTGGCTTACCTTTTTTAAAAATGCAACAGGATTTCTATTTACTTCAACCCATAAATCTTCATCAATTCTTTCAAAAATCTCCTGTGCATCATAATTCCAGGTCCACCAGAGATTTCTACTTAATTCTGGTAATTTTTTTAAATTTTCAGGCACTTTTGGTAATACATTTATCCTTGAAATAAATTCCATGGAAAGGCCTCCCTCCAATTTTTAATTTTAACAATACATATTATACCAAAAAAAGGTGTCTCAATTCAATATCTAAAGAAAAATTAAAATAATCAGGTTTATTTACTGTTTTTCAACTTTAAAAACGCAAAATTTTCTATATGAAAAGTATTTGGGAACATATCGAAAGGCTTTATTTTTTCTATATTATAGAATTCTTGCATTTTTGATAGATCTCTTGCCAGAGTGCTTGGATCACAGGATAAATAAAAGATATATTTAGGTTTCAATTCTGTTATCTTTGTTAAGATTTTCTTACTCAATCCACTTCTTGGCGGATCAAGAATGATTAAATCCAATTTTTTATCATAATTTTCTATAAATTTTTCCACATCTTCTTTTACGAAACTAACATTTTTTATGTTATTTATATTCGCATTTGCTTTGGCAGCTTTTACAGACACATTATTACTTTCAACACCTGTAATGTGTTTTAATAGTGGGGCAAGATATATTGAAAATAGTCCAACTCCAGAATATAAATCTAATGCTGTTCCAGAAATTTTTTCAGATTTTACTATTTCAACAAACTCCTCTAAAATTTTCTTCGTTATAAAATAATTATTTTGAAAGAATGCTGTTGGTGGAATTTGATATTCAAAACCATCAAAATCCTCTTTTATTACTCCTTCACCTCTTAATGTTTTATATGGTCCTCTTAAAACAACAGAATCAGAACCATTCATGACATGGATAAAAGAATCTGCTTTTATATTTTTTAATATTAATTCCTTAAACTTCTTATAATTAGAAATGTATTCTGTTTTTGTTATAAAGATAGCCATAATCTCATTTTTTGAAAATGATTTTCTTAATACAAGATGTTTAAATTCACCTTTTTTTCTTTTTGGATTGTATATCTTCATATCCAGAGCTTCAAATATTTTTTTTACCTCTGTAATTATTCTATTAAATTCTTTTGGAGCTAATAAACAATTTTTTATATCTATAATTTCATTACTATTTCGTTGTTTTAATCCTAATTTTACTTCACCATTTTTATAAGCAAATGCAAATTCCATTTTGCTTCTATAATGGTTTATTTCATCAGATGGCACTACATTTTCTACAAGAGATTCATCGATTTTACCAATTCTTTTCATTTGTTCTTTTACAATGCTTTTTTTTATTTCCAATTGTTTTGAATAATCCATATCCAATAATTGACAACCACCACATTCATAAAAATGCGGACATACCGGTCTATTCCTATATGGTGCCTTTTCAAGATATTCAACAACTTCTGCAAAATACACATCTTTTTTATTATATTTTGTTTTTATCCTTACAAACTCACCAGGATATGCATGTTCAACCATATAAATTTTATTGTCATATCTGGCAAACCCATATCCTCCATATACCATTTTTTCTATAACAAGATCAATATAATCCATATCTCTCACCTCATTTTTATTTTTTATATTTAAATTATTATTTTTATTTCATTTTTACGCCTTTTTTTGATAAAATATAGTAGGTAGTTTATTGAGAATAAGTTTTGATATTCTACTATAATAAAATTTTATACTAATATATGCACCAGCTCCAATTAACGGCCAAAGATATCTGAATATTACTACATTAAAAAAAGATTTATACATAAAATAGGAAGACGCCACTGGTACGAGAAAAAATAAAATGTGGAGTATTTTCTTTTTTTTATCAACTACCAACCCCAAAACCGGCGGAAGTAAAAATGTGGTAAAAAATATCATTCCAAAAAGATCATTTATCATTAAAATTAAAAAACCCGTAGTTATTACAGAAATAATAAAATATTTCATATCCGTCAATTCATATACCAATACAAGCGGAATTAAACTAAAAAAAGAAATTAAAATACCAAATACAGGTATAAACATTTGAGCTGAAAATAATAATACCGCCAAAACGCTTAGTATAGCTGAGTAACTTATACTTTTCCCCATTTTAATACCTCTCTTTCTAAATATATATTATGAAATTATTAATAAAACAAAATAAGATAGGAGGAACATTATGGAAAAAACAAGAGTTCAAAACTTCGAAAAAATTATACGCGATATATGTTTCAAAGTTAAAGTTGAAGGAAGAAAAATTATAAAAAACAGTGATATTTCCCCTGCACAATTTGATTTACTCCAAATTTTATATTTCAGAGGTCCAAAAAGAGTCACAGATATCAGCCTTATTTTAGGAATTACTAAAAGTACTACAACAGGTCTTATTAATAGATTAGAAGCTTCTGGCTATTTAGAAAAAGTAAAAGATAAAAGAGATAAAAGAGTTACTACAATAACTATAACAGAAAAAGGTAAAAATGTTATTGATGAGGTTATAAAAGCTCGTGTTGAATTTATGCAAAAGGTTTTAGATAAAATGAAAAAACCAGAAGAAGTTATGGATCGTCTCGAGTGTCTTGATAAAATGATAAATGAGGTGAGGGAAAATGAAAAAGAATAAAATATTCCTGCTTTTATTTTTTATTGTCTTTAGTATATTATCCTTTTCATATCAATTAAAAATTTTTGCTCCAAAAGGTGCTTTAATCTATATCGATGGTCAGTATATTAAAGCTGTAAAAAATACTTTTGAATCCATCGATATTTCATCTGGAACTCATACAGTTACTATAAAAAAGTTTGGATATGAAGATTACATCAAAACCATGGATATTTCTTCTGATACCGAACTTAGGGTCTCTTTAATTCCTCTTGCCTCATTAAAAATTATATCAAATATTGAGCAATTTTATGTACAATATAACAATAAAAAATTCCTGGTAAATAATCATGATACGATAACAGTTCCAGTTAATATTAAAGATTTTTATTTTACTTTTGACAATTATAAACCTCAAAAATTACAAATTGACTTAAAACCTTTCGAAACCAGAGAATTATATTTAACCTTTATACCTGAAGGCATGATAAAAATAACTTCCAATCCAACATCAATATTATATATTAACAATGTAAAGATTGGTGAAACACCTTATTCTACAGTTTTAAATAAAGGAGTAAACTATAAACTAAAATTTGAGCGTAAAGATTATATCACTATTGAAAAAAACATTAATATTACTGAAAAAGTTAAAGATATATCTGTTCAATTAAAAAAGGGAATTAATTTATATGTGGACTCTTCACCAAGAAATGCTCTTGTTGTTATTAATAATAAAAAATACGGATATACACCTGGTAATTTCGTAGTCCCAGAAGGAACATTAAATATTGTAGTTTCTAAAATTGGATATATTTCAAAAAGACTAACCATAAACCTTGATAAAAAAACAAAATCCAAACAGTTATTTTTCGAATTATACGAAAATAGCAGAACTGTATTCTTTAAGGATGTCAAAAATTTAGAATTTTATCTTGATGGAAAATATATTGGCAAAGAAGTTGAGGAATTAGAATTAGATGGGATGCCGCATATTATAGAAATTGTATCTAAAAACGATAAAAATCTCTTTTTTAGATATATTATACATAAAGACGATCCAAAACAAATTGTTTTAAATCCAAAATTATATACATCTATAGAAGTTTTATCTTCAATTGATAAAGTCTTAACCTACATAGGTGATAAATTCGCATTTACTCCTTCAACAATATTGATAGATACAATGCAGGAAACCAAAAAAATTGATATTTATTATTTAAACGCAAAAAAAATGACAACTATTAGAAAAAATAGATCACAAACTGTATTTTTAACAGAAGATAAAAATGTTGGGGCGCTTTCATTATTTACAACATCTTCCAGAGCTTTAATATATATAGACGGAAATTATGAAAATACTGGATATCTAATAGGAAAAGTTTTAAAAACTGGAACACATAACATCACTTTTAAATTTCCTGATGGAAATATATATAATATAGATGTTTCTATTTCACAATATAATCATAAGGTTGTTTTCTTCTCGAGAGCAAATCTTGTACCCGTAAAAATATACAATAGAAAAGGATATGATTTATTTGTTGATGATGTAAAATATACAGGTTCAGAAGTAAATTTAAGGTTGGAATACGGTGTCCATAAAATTGCATTATATAAAGGAAATTTAAAAATCAAAGAAAAATACATTTATTTCACCGACGAAGGAAAATTTATTAACGTCGATAATTGGTATTAAGGGGGCTTTTATATGAAAAAAAGTTTTGTTATAGCATTAATTATTTTATTATTAAATACTTTAATTTTCGCTGAACTTGTTGATGTAAAACCTGCATCTCCTGTTTATCCACATGTACTAAAAGTAATAAATGCTGGTATTATGGATACGGACACTCAGGGAAAATTTAATGGTGCAATATCTGTTTCAAGATATGATCTTGCTATTTTTGGTTCTAAATTTCTTGATTATTTAGATGAAAATTATAAATTAAAAATTGAAACTATGGATGCTTCATTATCCAAGTTATTAAACGAAAAATTACCCGACAGAGTATACACTCTTGAAAATTTTATTTTTTCTCTTGATACTGATTATAAAAATACAAAAAATACAGTTTCAGAACTCAGTAAAGATGTATATTATTTAAAGCAGGCTATATCTATTAACTCTACTGAAACTAATAATCCAATTTTTAAAGCTATAGCTCAAAACGCTTCTATGATAGCCCAAAAAAAATCAGAAGAAACAATTAAGCAGTTATATGAAACAACACTTGCTACAATGATTACTTTTAGCAACAGAATGGATGAATTTGAAAAAAGCGTTGAACAGCTGGCAGAAGAATTTTCAAAAACCAAAGAATATATGATTAATACTCTTGATGATTATTTAAACAAAGAAAAAAATTATTATAAGTCATATATAGATGAACTATTTGAAAAAGAAAAAACCGGTCTAAAAGTTTATATTACAAATGAAATTTCTTCTCAAATTAGATGGAAGGGTAATACCGATGAAGCCACAATAACGCAATTGATGAATGAAATCAATACATTAAAAAATCAAATTGCCTCTTCAAATACATATGTAGATGATATTATCCAACAAAAATTTGATTTTGAAGTAAAACCTTTAATGGAGCTTACTTCAAAAATTCCAGAACTTGATAATCAAATTAAAATATTAAACGATAAAATAACAAAACTTGAAACTTCTGGAGTAAACATTTCAAATTCAGCAACTCTTTCAAATGATACGTTGTTATATAAAAAATTAAGAGATATTGATATGAAAGTAAATTCTTTACAGTCCTTACAAATAAAAGTTGAAGAACTTGAAAAAGCTGTAAATTCTTATTCCGCTATTTTAACTGATACAACTAATAGACTTAATAATATTGATAATAGAATCTTAGATATTCAAAAAAATATGAGTTCTTTAAAATCTGGAAATGGTGGAACTGTTCCTTCAGAAATTATCGATAGAATTGCTGTATTGGAAAATAGAGTATCCAATATAGAACGTCTTGAAAATGCGGCAGATGAAATTGATAAATTTAGTAAACAATTACAAAATTTCGATCAGAGAATAGGGTTACTTGAAGGTGCTGCTTTTGGTAAAGAAAATGAAAGCCTTTCAAATTTATTCACACGTCTTGACCAGATTGAATCAAGAATTAACACAAATGATTATGCTGTTTCTAATTTAACAGCTCAAGTTTTGAATATGTCAAAAGATCTCGATGCTTTCAGAGAAGCAGTAAAGGCAAGTGGCGTTAAAGACTCCTCTGAACTTTTAAAACAAATTGCTGAAGCTTTACCAAAAATAAATAATATTGAGGAATTGAGCAATAAAAATTATCAGGATATTCAGAAAATCAATGCTGATTTAAAATTAGTCTCTGAATTATCAGAACAGGTAAGAAATTTAAATAATATTGTTCAGTCATTGGCAATACAACCACCAACACAAAAATTACAAAATGAGGTTATTGCGAATTCAAAAACACTTTTTGAATTAAAAAGCGATTTCGATAAAAAATCAGCAAAAATCGATACATTAGAAAACAGATTAAAATCATTAGAAAAATCCATCTATACACTTGAAAATCTTCCTTCAAACAATCAAGATGCTTTAATAAATATAATAGATGATATGGTTTCACAGGAATTAATGAAAAAATCTGACGACATAAAAAATTATATTTATATGCAAATAAAAGATGATTTAATTAAGGAAAACATGAAATCATTAGAAGCTATAGTAACAAGATTAAACAACTTAGAAAATAAAGTAAACATGTCTGTTGATTCTTCTTATCTTGGCGATAAAATCTATAAAATAGAAGATGATATAACTGCTTTAAAAACTAAAAATAATCAGCTGGAAAATGAAATTCTTGAAATGAAAAAGAGCGAAATGTCTAATGATGCTTTAAATAGACGTCTTCAAAACCTTGAAGAACAATTACATTCACAAAATTTAATGTCTAACGTAATATATGCATTAATAGGTGGTGTAGTAGGCGGAATTGCAGTTTATATCCTATTAGGAGGGTTCTAATGAAAAAAGAATACGGATTAGCGCTTGGAAGCGGCGGAATAAGGGGAATGGCACATATAGCATTAATTGAATATCTTGAAAATAAATATGAAATGCACCCAGTTGTAATAACTGGGTGCAGTGCTGGTTCATTAATAGGTGGATTATATGCTTTAGAACCAGATATAAATTCAGTATATAAAAAACTTTCTTATTCATTAAAAAATTTTGATACTGAAATAAAATCTATGAAAAAAAGTCTTGATTCAAAAATTTCTGGATTTACAAAATTGCTTTCCTCCATGGGAATTATGAAAAATGAAGTTCTATTTAGAATGTTAAAACCTTTGTTTTATAAGAAAAAATTTTCTGATTGTAAGATACCTTTTGGTGTTGTTGCTCTAAATATCGAAGAAGAAAAAACAGAAGAAATCACAGAAGGATATCTATTAGATGCCATTATGGCATCTTCAAATGTTCCTGGTGCTTTTACACCTACATTATTAGGGGGAATGGAATTATTAGATGGCGGAGTGCTTGAAGAAGTCCCAATACAACTTTGCAGAAAAATGGGAGCGAATTATGTTGTAGCTTCACATATTCCTTCTACGAATAAAAGTTTAAGTAGTGGATTTAATTATATAAATTATATTTCATCATTGAGTATAGATTTAGTTACAGATTTAAAACTTTCAGATGCTGATGAACCATATATATTTGAATCACAATATTCATGGTATGAGTTTGATAAATACGAGGAAATTTACAACGAGGCAAAGACCAAACTAGCCCAACAAAAGAGTGGTGAAATAAATGTCGCAAATTAAAATTGCTTCTGGTGATTTTAAATACGGATTGTACTGGAATGCTGGAGTTGTTTCTTCTTTTTATGAAAAAAAATTAAATCCATTCTTAAAATTATCCGGTATAAGCGTTTTAATGCCGTTCTTTATTTCGAAATATAAAAGAAATTTTTTTGGAAAAATGATTGAATTCATTGAAAATACAAAAATTTTAAATAAGTTTGTGTTTAAAGACAGAATATATGAAAATTTATATAATCAAGCAACTGCGTTATTAAAATTAAACAAAAAAAAGCAATTTGAGTTCGAATCACATACAGAACTCACTAAAGAATTAAAAGCATATTTTGGAAATACAAAATTATCAGATTTAGGAGATTTTTTTCTAATCGAAGCATATGATATAAAAGATAATACAATATATTATTTTCAAAGAGAAGAATTATTCGTTGATGCATTAGTAGCCTCATTATCTTCACCTCCATATTTCAAATACTATGAATATAATGACAAATTTTTAATTCCCAGTGCAGAAATTTCACTATCGCCATTAAATATAGAAAATTATGACATAATAACCTCTTATGAATGTTCAATAAAATTACCAAAACCAAGAAATGGTGCTGAAATATTACTTTATTCGTTCTTTTTGAGAAAAAAGGAATTATTTGGTATAATTACTAAAGATAAAGATGTAATCTGCCCTCAAAAAGTGGAATTCTCTGCTTTAAATGCAAAAACTTATATGTACGCAAAAAGATTAGCTGACAAATGGATTAGCGATAAATTGGAGGGAAACAAATGAAAAAATGGTTGTTTTTATTAATCAGTGTTCTTTTATTTTCCATTGCACTTGCTGATACTATTCATGTAAGTGCAATAACCGTTAATGGTGGAGATGATTTTTATGTACTAAAAAATGATGTAAAGGTTATTAAAAATGATTTAGAAGTATTAACAGACCTCGCTACCGTAACTTTAGTAAATGAAGAATGGCGAAACCTCGAATCTTCAGGTGATATTTTTATTAAAACAGATACTATGGAAGCAACTTCTAATCTTTTAAAATATGATTTAAAAAAGGATATAGGTACTCTTTCAGGCGATGTTGAAACTACAATAAAATTAAAAGAAGACAATAAAATTATATATATTTTTTGTGATAAAATTGAATTTAATAATAAAGATAAAACATATTCTGGAAATATGAAAAGTGATGATGGTTTAGTAAAAATTTTAAAAGATGATTATGTAATTTTCGCAAAAAGTTTTGAATACGATGAAAATACAAAAATTCTTGTATTAAAGGATAATGTAACAATAAAAAATGATGTAAAAAAGATAAATATGAAAACATCAAAAGCTACCTTTAAAACAGATAAAAACGAAATATCTGCACAAAGAGTACAATTAACTCTTGAAATAAAAAATGATAATGAAAAAGAAGAGGAGGAAAATAAATGATAGATATAAAATTAATAAGAAGAAGTCCTGAAATTATCATTGAAGCTTTAGAAAAGAGAAATCATGAAACCGATTTAATCAATCGTATAAGAGAATTAGATGAAGAAAAACGTGAATATCAAAGAGAAGTTGAAGCTTTAAGAGCTGAAAGAAATACATATTCTAAACAACTTGCTAAATTAAAAGCAGAAGGAAAAATGGAAGAATTTGAAGAATTATCAAAAAAATCCAAAAGAATTGCTGATAAAATCAAAGAACTTGAATCAAAAATGAATGAAATTGAAGATAAAATACATATAAAATTACTATACATTCCTAATATTCCTGACGAAAGTGTTCCCGTGGGAAAAGATGAAAAAGATAATGTCGAGATAAGAAAATGGGGAACCCCTACAACATTTGACTTTAAACCAAAAGCACATTGGGATTTAGGTCCTGATTTAAAAATGCTTGATTTTGAAAGAGCTTCAAAATTAAGTGGTTCAAGATTTTCAATTATAAAGTCTCAACTTGCAAGATTAAATAGAGCTTTAATCAACTTTATGCTTGATGTCCATACACAGCAACACGGTTACACTGAAATTGTTCCACCACATCTTGTAAAACGAGATACAATGCTTGGAACAGGCCAATTGCCAAAATTCGAGGAAGATGCATACAATACAAAAGATGACGATTTATTCTTAATTCCAACAGCAGAAGTTGCTCTTGCTGGAATGCATCAAAATGAGATTTTAAGCTTTAAAGAGCTCCCTTTAAAATATGTTGCATATACACCATGTTATAGAAGAGAAGCAGGAAGTTATGGTAAAGACGTTAGAGGAATGATCAGGCAACATCAATTTGATAAAGTTGAATTATTCTGGTACTCAGAACCAGAAAAATCCGAAGAAGCCCTTGAAGAATTAACTTCACATGCTGAAAAAATATTACAATTATTGAAATTACCATATAGAGTAATTACCTTATGTACAGGTGATTTAGGATTTGCAGCAGCAAAAACATATGATTTAGAAGTATGGCTTCCAAGTTATAATGCATACAAAGAAATCTCTTCATGTAGTAATGTAAAAGATTTCCAGGCAAGAAGAGGAAATACACGTTATAGAATGAAAAATAACAAAATGGCATATGTTCATACATTAAATGGTTCAGGATTAGCTATTGGAAGAACTTTAGTGGCTATTATGGAAAATTATCAGTTACCAGATGGAAGAATAAAGGTTCCTGAAGTATTGGTTCCATATATGAATGGCCTGGAGGTTATAGGCTAATGCCCAATGCCTTTTATGGTATTCTTTCTGATGAAAATTCAATTATACTTGATAAAAATGAAACTGCTCATCTTAAAATAGTGAGAATAAATATCGGCGAAGAAATCACCGTATATGATGGCACAGGAAATATTTATACATGCATAGTAGAAAAAATCTCAAAAAATCAAACAAAATGCAGAGTTTTAAATATACAAAATTACAATAAAGAATATAAACCAGAAATTGATTTTTACATTGGTGCCAGTAAATTCGATAGAATGAAAATTTTAATTGAAAAACTCGTTGAATTAAGAGTAAATAGAATACATATATTCCACGGTAAAAAATCTCAATTAACATTTAAAAATCTGGAAAAATTTAAAAAAGTAATAATAGAAAGTTCTAAACAATCTGAAAATCCAAAATTTCCTGAGATTTCATTTACTGACTTTAAAAAGATAAACAAGTTAGAAAATGCTATATTACTGGATTTAAAATCTTCTTTATCATTAAATGAAGCACTTTCATTAGAATATTTTAAAAAAAATAAAAAGATTTCTGTTATACTTGGTCCTGATATGGGATTTTCAAATGATGAACTGGAAAATGTTTCAAATAACATTATAAAGGTTAATCTCGGAAAAACTACTATGAGATTTGAAACAGCTGGAATATATGTAATGAGTATTCTTAATTATTTTTATAATAGACTTTATTAAGAACTTTTATCCCCTTTTATAAGTCATATTTAATGACTACATAATCACAAGGGGGGATTTGATGAAGTCATACGTAAAGTTTTATGAAGAAACAAAGAGGGAATATCATGAAATGCTTAACAAAGCAAAAAGACCTCAAGATGTCGTAGATGTTTTCGCAAAATATACACTCAATTTTTTAAAAAGCGCTTTCCCGGAAAAAATTACAGACGAACATTTAAATTATATTGTCTTTGATGAAGAGTTAGAAGATGGATATTATTTTGAAGAACCATTAATGGAATTATTAAAAGAAGAATTTGAAAATTCCGATTTACCTTCTATCCTAAAGAAAAAAGCCAAAGAGGCTAAAGATAGATATCTTCACATTATAAATGATAATGATAGAACAGAAACTTTTAGACTTTCAAATAACGCAAAAAGCTATTAATAATTAATAAAGCCGGCTCAAAAGCCGGCTTTTATATATAAAAACCATTACTAATGAATTTACTTAACTTTTATGCTTCCATAAATTTATTATTGTTAATCTTAAAAGTATATATCCAATTATCAACCAAAATATTGCATTCAAAACAGAAAAAAAGAAAATTTTCAAATCGAAAAAATCCTTTAACACGTAACTTCTTATAAATAATATTGAATGCGTAATGGGATTAATTCTAACTATTGGTTGTAACACCTTAGGAAATGCTGTTATTGGAAAATATATAGGGCTTAGATATTGAAATATCGGTATTATTATTGAATTTACCACAGCTACAGCTGTTATATTTTTTCCAATTATTGACGATACTGAAGCTGATATTCCAGATAATGTCATTGTTTGTATTAATAAAAATAAAAAAACAAAAACTAATTTTAGAAAATGTAAGTGCAAATATAATACATTTACTAAAATTAATGTATATAACAATATCATTGTATTTAAAAGTCCCATCCTAAAAAATTTTCCGAATATTAATGTACTGATATTTAACGGAAGGCTTAATTCAAAATATATCTTTTTCTTTGTTACAAACTCTATCCCAAGCTCAATCCCACCAATTATCGATACAATAATCATCGCAAGAGATATTAACCCTATTGACAACGCCTGGGAATATGCTTCCATATTCGAAATTTTATTTAATCCATATGGTAATATAGTTATAGAAATAGTTTGGGATATTAACAATGAAAAAATTTTGGATTTTTCATAAAATAAATATTTAGCTTCATATTTATAATATTCAAGCATTAAATTACCTCCATATGCAATACCTGAACATTATTATCAATAAAGGTTTTTAAAATTAAATTTTGAATAGTTTCATGATCTTCTTTTAAAAATACTTTAATTATATATTCTACATTATTATTTTCTATTGCCACAGTTTGAACTTTTTCAACACCCAATTTTTCCAAAACATCATCTACGGTTATATCTGTATTTGATAAATCTATTATTTTCATATTCGCATTTCCGAATTTTTCCTGAATATTCTCTTTTACCTTCTCTATTTCAGCTTTAACTTCAACTTTTTCTACACCTTTAATTTCTTCTATAATTTCCTTTATATGCTTTTTCCAATTTTTCACTTTAAATTCCAATGTTTTCATTACTTTTACCCCCTCTATATCCTTAATTTCGCCATCTATTATTATTTTTCTTATCGTAGATAATTCTTTCATTTCCTGTTCAATGTTGGTTACCAATATTATTATTTTTCCTTCTTTTTTCAAATATTTTATATAATTCCATGCTTTACTTTGAGAATCCGGATCAAATCCTATTGTAGGTTCATCAAATAAATAAAGTTGAGCATCATTATTTATTACAGATTTCAAAAATTCTATCTTCTTCTTTGTTCCTCCAGAAAGTTGCGATATCTTTTTCTTTAAATCCTCATTTTTTATTCCAAAGTCTTTTGCAAAATCCATTATTTCATTTTTTTTATAATTACTTTTTACTATTTTAGAATAAAAAAGCAAAAAATCAATAGCTTTGAAATCTGATGGAATAAGATTTTCCTGAAATACAGAACATATTCTTTTCTTTACACTATTATTTTTAAATAAATCTTTTCCATTTAATAAAATTTTGCCTTTATCTGGCATCATTATTCCACTTAAAATCTTTAATAATGTACTTTTCCCACTTGCATTATGACCAAAAAGGCTAAAGATTTCTCCTTCTTTCACCTCAAAATTAATATTTCTCAGTACAATTTGTTTTTTTAAACTTTTCTGCAAATTTTTTACTTTCAGCATTAAAATTTACCTCCAATAATATTTCAATTAATTGGTCATGGTCATTTATATTCTCTAACTTTTTTATTATTTTTTCAAATATATTCGCATTAATCCCCATTTTATAGAATAACAAAAAAGAGTAATAATAGTTTTCTTTTTCTATTTCAGTTTCATGATATTCAAAAATATAATACTTTAAAGTTTTTAAAATATCATTTATATTATCACTTGGTATATTATTTATTATATCAAAAGCATTTTTCCAATTTTTCAATTGACAAATTTTTTTATTGTTAATTTTTTTTGAATTTCCATAATATTGATTTACTATTTCAAATGCTTTGTCTAAAGAATATAAATTTTTTATCATTTCAAAGCCATTAATTTGTGCAAATCCTTCATAAAACCATCTTTTGATATATCCATATCTTTTTAAGATAAAAAATTCCGTAATTTCATGTGTAATATACCATAAGATCCTTTCAACTGGATACATTAAGTATATGGGAATAGCAAATTCATCTCTTATAAGTAATGGTTTTTTTTCGTTAAGCGGAATTAAATATATATTTCTTTTATACTCCAAAAAATCTGTATTATAATACCATGACTTATAAATTTTTTCTAATTTTAAAATATCATCCTTTAAAATTTTGTTGATTTTTTCCGAATTATAAAAGACAAACATATTCTACCTCCAATACTAAACGGGGCCCCTAATATAAGTTTAGGCTAAATATTATTCTGATGCAACTATAACAGTTACACTTCCATCAGCATCAACAAAGATAATTATCATTCCACCCATTTTTTCACCTCACTTTATTTTTTCACCAGCCGGCTGAAAAATTTAAATTTTTGATATAATATCTACGTAGATATAAAATAGAAAATAGATTTTAGTTGATTACTCAGAAAATTCAATTTGGATTTGAGGATTGATTGAATTTGTTGAAGAGTAATCTTCCTCATCTCCTGCAAATACAATACCCGTTAATAATGAAACTATAATTAATGTTATTACCAGAAATTTTTTCATTTATGCCACCTCCGATATGAATTTTACTATTTCTAACATGATTTTCAAGTGTTACCACAAAGTTAACAGGTTGCTGTTTATCAGGATTTATTTTAAATATTAGATTTAATTATTATTACCATATAATTTGTAACATTACTTGTGAAGTATAAAATATCTTTAAATAATTTATTTTATCTTGTTTTTATTTTTATTTCACATTTTGATAATTAACAATATTTCTAAAGTTAAGAAAAGGTAAATATTGTAACAGTTTATAAAGGTGATTAATTATGAATATTAATAAATTGTTTCTCAAAAACATTGTAGAGATAATTGAATATGGAAAATTTTCTATACCTATTATTAATTATTTTGAAAATAATAATAAAGATATTTCTTTAAAATATTATTTTCACTTATTAAAATCAAAATGGAAAAAAGATTATTATTCTGCTATTGAATATGCAAATAAAGTTATTTCAACAACAACAACAACAATATTGAGGGAACTTGCAAGATATGAACTCGTATTAATTTATTCAAGAATGAAGAATTTTGATAAATCAAAAAAAATTTTTGTTTTGTTAAAAAACAATATAAGCAATATTTCTCCCTATGTAAGAAAAATAATTATACCTGGATTAAAAGCTTTAGCTGAAAAGTTAAATCAAGATTTTGAAGTTCTGAAATGTTATGGTGATTTATATGAGGAAAGTTATGTTCAAAAAGCAATAATTGAATATTCAAAAGCCAGGAAGTTATTAAATGAAAATAAATATAATAAAGCTTATAACTATTTTATTAATGGTTTTTTATATGCCAAAAAATTTAATCATCCTTCAATGATATGTGCAGGTTTAAATTCTGCTACCTGGTGGATAAGAAAGAATAATAAGAAAAAAGCATTATATACTGCAAATTTGTTGGAGTATTATACTGGTTATTATTTTGAGGATTTTAATTATATGTATAATTGGTTCGATACTATTATGAATATAAAAATATTGAATAATGATATAAGAATATATGAAATTGAAAATATTTATAGATATTCAAAGAAAAGTTCGAATGTAAAAGCATCTCTTGAAAATAATCAATACCCTGACTTTAAAATTGAGAAATATACATTAAATAAAAATTTGAGTTATTTTATATATAAAAAGAGCAAAAAAGATTGAAAACTAAAGATATAAATTCAAAAAATCTAAAGGATTTCATTCATAAATATAAATTATCATATAAGAAAACATATCCAATTGAAATAAAAAATGAGTTGTATAAGATGCATATAAATAAAACCTTTAAGGAAAATACAATTAAATTTAGAAAACAAAAAGAAGTAAATATTCCTGTATTATTTTTTTCAACATATACAGCATTAATAGAAAAACCATTTTTTACAAAGAGTCATATTTTAAAATTGATTTTTGAAGGAGATAAAGATAAAATCATTAAATACCTCTCAAGAGATTATGAGAAAATGTATTTTTTTAACTTAATACTTTCTGAGTTTAATGTTAAAGAAGCTGAGAAAAGGTTAATGAATCCTGTGGATTTTGAGGAAATAAAATCTGATGTATCTCCATTTTTTATAGCGAGAAAAAAACTCATCACTGAGCTTTTTAAGAAAACAAAGAACTTTAAGGAATTTGTTTTTAATTATTTTAAGCTCAGTGATGAGGAAATGAAAGTTTTTGATGTGTTTTTAAGAAATTGCGTTCGATACGATATTAAATGGCCCATTACTCCTTATCCAAAAGGAAAGGTTCGCGATTTTGCAATTAAATATGGTCTCGGTCAAAAACGTGTTGCTCTTGGTTATTACTCTTTTGAAGATGATGAAAGAGTTTTGATTGATGAGATTATTGAGAGGTTTTTATAACAAAATCCCCGTGAATAACACGGGGATTTTGTTATACTACTATTAAACTATTATTGTTCTCATAATATCTGCTAAGTCTATAAATGATTCTTTTAATGATGCGCCTCCAACAAGACCACCATCGATATTTGGTTTTGTAAATAATCCAAAGTAATTTTCTGGTTTTACACTACCTCCATATAATATTGTTACTGATTCTGCAACATCTTCATCAAACATTTCGCTTAATAATTTTCTTATATATGCATGAACTTCTTCAGCCTGTTCTGGTGTTGCTACTTTTCCAGTTCCAATTGCCCATACTGGTTCATATGCAATAACTATTTTTTTGACATCTTCTTTTTCTATTCCATATAATCCTTCTTTAACCTGTTTTTCTATTACATTAAAAGTTAAGTCTTTTTCTCTTTCTTCTAATTTTTCGCCAATACAGAATATAGGTGTTAAATCTTTTTCAAGAGCTTTCTTGATTTTTTTGTTTATTATTTCATCTGTTTCACCAAAAATATTTCTTCTTTCTGAATGTCCAAGAATTACATAGTTTACACCTAATGACTTTAACATGTCAGCTGATACTTCTCCAGTAAATGCACCTTTATCTTCAAAGTGCATATTTTGAGCTGCAACATTTATATTTGTGCTTGCTGTTAAATCCACAGCCTTTTCTAATGCAAGGAATGTTGGAGCTATTACAACTTCAAATTTCTTTTCCTTACCTATTTTTGCTGTTAATTTGGAAATGAATTCTGCTGCTTCAAGATTTGTTTTATTCATTTTCCAGTTTCCAGCAAGAATATATTTTCTTTTATTTATTTTTTTTTTAGATGCAATACTTGCTATACCTGGTAATTCTTTTCCTTCGAGGAATTCCAATGAAGCTCCTCCACCTGTTGAAACATGTGAAACCTTTCTTTCAAGACCGAATTTTTCTATGGCTGCTGCACTGTCTCCACCACCAATAATTGTTATTGCACCTTCATCTGTGATTTCAGCAACCATATTTGCAACTTCTTTTGTTCCTGTTGCAAAATCATCTATTTCAAATACACCCATTGGTCCATTCCATACAACAGTTTTTGCTCCAGCTAATTTTGACTTGAATAATTCTATGCTTTCAGGTCCAATGTCAAGTCCCATCCAGCCATCTTCAATGCCGTCTTCAATTTTTACTACTTTCTTTTCAACACCAGCTTCTAATTTCTGTGCAATAACTGCATCAACTGGCAATACTAATTCTACACCTTTTTCATTTGCTTTTTCCAATAATTCTTTTGCTAAGTCAACTTTATCTTCTTCAAATTTTGATGAACCTATTTCTTTACCTAATGCCTTGAGGAATGTAAACATCATAGCTCCACCAATTAATATTTTATCTGCAACTTCAAGTAAGTTTGTAATAACGCCTATTTTATCTGAAACTTTAGCTCCGCCAAGTATCACTACATATGGCTTTTCAGGATTAGCTGTAGCTTTTGAAAGGAATTTTATTTCTTTTTCCATTAAGAATCCTGCTACACTTGGTATATATTGTGCAATTCCAACATTTGAAGCATGTGCTCTATGTGCTGTTCCAAATGCATCATTAACATGAATATCTGCTAATTCTGCCCATTGTTTTGCAAGTTCAGGATCATTTTTTGTTTCGCCTTTCATATATCTTGTATTTTCAAGAACTAATACTTCACCTTCTTTTAATTCATCAACAGCTTTTTTAACTTCGTCTCCTACTACTTCTGGAACAAATTTTACTTCCTGCCCTAATAATTCTGCCAATCTTTCTGCTACTGGTTTTAATGAGAATTCTGGTTTTGGTTCTCCCTTTGGTCTTCCTAAATGTGATAATAATATCACTTTTGCGCCTTCATTTAAAGCATGTTTTATTGTTGGCAATGCAGCTTTTATTCTTTTATCGTTTGTAATTACTCCATCTTTCATTGGAACGTTAAAATCAACTCTCATAATAACCTTTTTACCTTTTAATTCAATATCTTTAATTGTCATTTTATCCATTTATTCTCCCTCCCTTGTGTATAATCAGTAAAGGGGACTAATTAAAGTCCCCCTATTAAACTTATATTATATTAATTCTGCCATTCTTTCTGCTAAATCTACAACTCTTGTTGAGTAACCGTATTCGTTGTCATACCATGAAGCAACTTTAACTAATGTGCCGTCCATAACCTTTGTTAATGTTGCATCAAAGATTCCTGAGAATGTTGTTCCGATTATATCTGAAGAAACAATCATATCTTCATTGTATCCTAAAATGCCTTTTAAATATGTTTCTGCTGCTTCTTTCATAACAGCATTTACTTCTTCTGCAGTTGTAGCTTTTTCAACAACAACTGTTAAGTCTGTAATTGATCCATCTGGTGTTGGAACTCTCATTGCAATACCATCTAATTTACCTTTTAATTCAGGAATAACTACCCCAACAGCTTTTGCAGCACCTGTTGTTGTTGGAATAATATTAACTGCAGCTGCTCTTGCCCTTCTTAAATCGCTATGTGGTAAGTCTAATACTCTCTGGTCATTTGTAAATGAATGTACAGTTGTTAATAATCCTGTTTTTACACCAAATTTATCGTTTAATACTTTAATTACTGGTGCAATTGAGTTTGTTGTACATGATGCGTTTGAAACTACAACATGTTCTTTCTTTAATAATTCATCGTTTACACCTAAAACAACTGTTAAATCAACTTCACCTTTTGCTGGTGCAGTGATTATAACCTTTTTTGCACCTGCTTCAATGTGTGGCATAGCTTTTTCTTTGCTTCTAAATACACCTGTTGATTCAATAACAATATCTACTCCTAAATCTCCCCAAGGTAAGTTTGCAGGATTCTTTTCAGCAAATACCTTTATTTTTTTACCATTTACTACAAATCCATCTTCTACAACTTCTACTGTACCGTCAAATTTTCCATGTACACTATCGTATTTTAATAAGTGAGCTAATGTTTTTGGATCTGTTAAATCGTTGATAGCAACAACTTCAAAATTATCCCTTTTCATCATTTCTCTAAATACAACTCTCCCAATTCTCCCAAAACCGTTAATAGCAATCTTAATAGCCATTAATAAACACCTCCTGATATGTAATGTGAATTTACTTTGTTATTTTTTTCTCTAATATCATTATATCCCTTATTTTTAAAATTTATATTTTGCAATTATAAATTTTTGAAGTTGATTATATTTAATTAATGTTAATTACATTCCTAAATTTAATCCACCGATGTATTTTTGAGTAATTTTTTCTGTTTCTTCTTCTTTAAATTGTTTTGCTTTATCAATAGCTTCATTTGTAGCAGCAATAATCATATCTTTTATAATTTCAAATTCTTCATCTGCTAATTCTTCTGATATTTCAATATCTTTTACCCTTAAATCTCCAGTAACTATTACTTTTACAACTCCTCCACCACTTGTTGCTTCAAATTCCTTTATAGCTAATTCATTTTCAAAATTTTTAAGTTCCTGTTCCATTAATTCCTGAGTTTTTTGAGCTTCCTGCATTAATTTCATTAAATCGTTTTTCTTTCCACCTGATGATTTTAAGCTTCTTCCACCAAGTCCTCTGATTTTTTTAGCCATAATAACCTCCTTTGTCACTCTATTATTCTTTATGCTGAATTATCAGTTATATTATACCATAAATCTCAAATTTTAATGATTATGTTTAAATAAATTAAAAATTCTCATTTTTTGTATGAAATTTTTTTCATTGTTATTATGACTATTTTTTTAGTTTTTTCAACAAATATTTATATCCATCATATTCTACTATTTTTATGCTTTTTTCTAACTCCTGAAACACCTTTTCTTTTTCATCGTTAAAATGATTTATTATTTTTTCAGCCTGATCATATCTCAAAGGATGTTTTTCTGTGATATCCAGTATCGCATCTAATGAATTGGTATATCTACTTACATCAAAATCGCCATCTTCCCTATATGCAATTGAGTATGCATTTGGTATTACAGATTGAGCATATTTTATTGCTTCTTCAGAAGGTATTTTCACCCATTTTTCAACCGGCGGTCTAACAGGTGTATTTATATATACCCTTTCCGGCAATGGATTAATAGAACCTATTATTTCAGCTAATTTATCTATATCTTTTCTGCTATCGTTTATTTCTTTCATTAACATTATTTCTATCCATATTTTTCCTGTATACTCTTTTGCAAATATCTTTAATCCTTCAATGATTTTTCCATATGAGATATTTTCAATAGGCCTATTTATTAACTTAAATTTTTTTTCATCTGGAGCATCAATACTCGGCAAAATAAGATCAGCAAGTTTTAATTCTTCTCTTACTTTTTCATCATACATTAAAAATCCATTTGTTACTACAGCTATTTTAAATTTTTCTTTATGTTGTTCCTTTATCCATTTTATTATTTCACCTAATCCCGAATGTAATGTTGGTTCTCCGTCACCAATAAAGGTAATATAGTCAATTGGCAATTCTGTATTTTCTATTGCATATTTAAGTTCTTTGATAATTTCTTCGGTTTTTATATATTCTTTCCTTTGATTTGTAAAGTTTGTTGTTTTTCCTAATTGACAATAGATACATGCATAATTACAGGTTTTTAATGGTGTTAGATTAATTCCAAGAGAATTTCCCAATCTTCTTGAAGGTACTGGACCAAATACATTACCCATATTTTCATCTCCTTATAATTATATATATATTACATATATAATTATATCACTATTTTGTAAAAAAATCCCCGACATTTTCATGTCGGGGATTGATGTTATTCTTAAAAAATTAATCCTCCATTGTTTCCGCCTTTTGGTGTTTTTTTCATCTGGTCAAGCTGATTAAGCAAGTCTGCTGGTGCAACACTAATATCTGGTGTATTCATAGCTTCTTGCTGCATTAAACTCTTTAATTGTTCTTCATATTCCTGCATTTTCTTTTTCATTTCTTCTAAATCATTTTTTACCCAGTTTAATATGTCATTTGACATTTCTTTTGCTTTGTCATCTGGAAGCTCAACTTTTTTACCTTCTAATTCTGTGTGTGCTTTAAATTCATCCTTAATTGCTTCTACTAAGTTTTCCTCTGTTAAGATTTCATTTTTGTATAATACCCTTAAAGCAATATTTGTTCTAAATTTTAAATCTTCCATTGACATTTCAATAGCTTCAAGTCTTGCCATAATGATGTTTATTAATTGATCTAATGATACCTGCATTTTAATACCTCCCTGATTTTCAAAAAGTTCATCTTTCTGCTAATAAATTATATAAATTCTTTTTTAAATTATTATTTCTTTTTATTTCAAAAGAAATAATTTTATATATCATTTTAGGTTGTATCCAAGCCCTGTCATTTTTTCTGGATTTATCATTTTTTTTAGTTCTTTAATATTTTTGTTGTATTTTTCAGAGAGGTATTTAATGACGTTTTCAACTTCATAATCGTTTTTTTCAAGTGCTTCTGATACTATTTCATATCCAAATAATTCTATTAATGGAGTAATAAAGGTATAAGAATTTATCAAATTTTTTTGACATTGCTTTTCATTGGCTTCTATTAGTTCTATATATCCTTTCAAAGCTGTAAGAGAATTATTAAGATATTCCATTGACTTCAATGTATAATGAATTATTAAAGGAGCAAGGTGGTTTAATTCAAGATTACCATTATAAGTTGCTGTTGTAATGAGGTTGTCAAACGAGATAACGCTTAGTGATAATTGAATTACATATTCTGGAATTACTGGATTAACTTTACCAGGCATTATTGAGCTTCCAGCTTGAATTTTGGGTAAAATTAATTCGTTATACCCTGATCTTCCTGATCCCAATAATCTTATATCATTTGATATTTTTATTAAATTTACAGCTAATGATTTTAATAATCCACTAATTTCCGAAAATACATCCCAATTTTGAGTGGCGTCAATAAGGTTTTCCGCTTTTGCAATTCCTATTTTTGTTATTTCTCTTACTACATTTACTATTTTTAAAACATACTCTTTTGGTGCCGCTATTCCTGTTCCTATTGCGGTTCCTCCAATGTTGACACTTCTTATTCTCTCTTCAACTTTGTACAATCGCCACCTGTCTCTACTCAATGCATCAGCCCATGCACCAAATTCCTGTCCAAGCATTATTGGTACAGCATCCATTAATTGAGTTCTCCCTATTTTTTTTATTTTCATAAACTCTTTTTCTTTATTTTGAATTATATCCTGTAATTTTATTACATTACTTACAACTTCTCTCAATTCTTTAATTATAGCTATTTTTCCTGCTGTTGGAAACACATCATTGGTTGATTGATGTAGATTTACATGATTCAATGGATTTACTATATATTCTCCCTTTTCTCCATTTAATATCTCTGTTGCTCGATTAGCAATTACTTCATTAAAATTCATATTAATAGATGTTCCAGCTCCTCCGGATAGAGGTTCAACAACTATATAATTTTTAAGGTTTTTCCATTCATCGCAGGCTTTTACAATTGCCTTTGCAATATCTTTTTCTAAATATCCAAGTTCATAATTTAAAATTGCAGCGGCTTTTTTTATCATGAAAAAAGCCCAGATAAAATTCTCATTGTATTTTTCACCTGTAATCGGAAAATTTTTTAATGCTCTTGCTGTGTGTATACCATAATAAACATTATCAGGTATTTCCAACTCGCCAATAAAATCTCTTTCAACACGCATTTGACCACCTCATATTAATCCAATAACAATGATTCATATCCTTTATGTTTATTTCTTGATATTTCGGGGAATATTTCCAACGCTCTATCTATTGCTCCATGTAAATATGAAATTAATACACCATAATTTACTATTGGTATATTATACATAGTGGCAATATTTATACGTCTTAACATTGCTTTTCTCGTTAATGTACAACCTCCACAATGAATAATAAGCTTTGCATTTTTAACTTTTTCATATTCAGGAAATTCTGTTCCAGCAATAAATTCAAAATTTATATTTATACCAAGATGATTTGTAAGCCAACGTGGAATTTTCACTCTTCCTATATCCTCTGTAAGTGGTCTATGAGAACAACCTTCCATTATTATCACAGTATCTCCATCTTTTAATTTTTCAATGGCTTCCACGCTTTTTGATAATATTTCAAGATCTCCTTTATGACGAGCTTCTAAAATGGAAAATGTTGTAAGAGGAATATCGCTATCTATATCCGAAACAACTTTCATTACACTTTGAGAATCTGTAACTACAAGATCAGGTTTCCTTTGCAAATTTTCTAAGGTATGTTTTAATTCTCTTTCTTTTGTTACTATAGCTATTGCTTCACGATCAAGAATTTCTCTAATGGCTGTAACCTGTGGCATTATTAAGCGTCCTTTTGGTGCGCCAAGATCTATGGGAACAACTAAAACTATTAATTGTCCTGGTTCTATTAAATCTGCTATTAAAGGTATTTCCTCTTCTTTCGGTAATACTTTCGCTATTAATTCTTTTAAATCTTCAATCCCTTCTTTTTTTAATGCTGAAATTGAAATTACATTTTTTGTGTATTGTTTATAACTATTTTCTATTTCTATTATATTTTTTATTATATCCTTTTTGTTTATTACAACGATAAATGGAATTTTTAAATCTTTAAATATCTCAATAAGTTTTTTTTCATATTTGCTAACTTTATCATTTGTTACTATTAATCCAATGTCCGCTTTATATAATGCTTTATACGCTTTTTTTACCCTAAATTCTCCTATTTTACCTTCATCATCTATTCCAGGTGTATCAATAATAGTAACAGGACCTATTGGCTGCAATTCCATTGTTTTGAATACAGGATCAGTAGTGGTACCGGGAATATCGCTCGTAATAGCAATTTCTTGATCAAAAAGTGCATTAATAAGCGTAGATTTACCAGCATTTCTTCTACCAGCAATTGCTATATATTTTCTATATCCTTTCATAGGAGTAGCCATTTCTTTTCGCCTCCAAAATCCTTCTATATGTATACGGACTTAATTTTAAACCTTCTTCAAGAATTCTTTCCGCAGTTTCATAAAACTCAACTTTTATTTTTTCATCATATATATTGTAATTTTTCCTATATTTATCAGGAGTAATGTTTACCATTATTACATTACAACCACTTCTCAAAGCCTTAAATTGATAATCTCTTTTTAAAGTTCCCAAAGCTGTTGTTGCAGGCATTAATGCATATGGAATTGTTAATCTTGTTGCTGCATATGCATTTAACGTTAAATCAGCAGAACCATCTGGATATCCTTCTAATGGCGTATTATGCGTTGATATAAATGGTCCCATGCCAATCATTTTTATTCTATGATCTCTCATAAATATGATGTCATCAGCTATGTCTTTTTCTGTTTGCCCTGGAAGACCAATTATATTACCTGAACCTGTAATATATCCCAGGTATACAAGATAATCTAACAATTCTATTCTATATTCATAATCTTTATCTGGATGTATCTCATTAAATATTTTTTTGTTTATTGTTTCATGTTTTAGTAAAACCTTTGAAGCACCAGCTTCTTTAAATCTTTTATATGCTTCCTTGCTTCTTTCACCAATTGAAAGGGAAACAGATGTTTTATATTCATGATGAATTTTATATATTATTCTTTCCAGTGTTTCATCAGAAAAATACTCATCTTCTCCTCCCTGTAAAATTATGGTTGTTAAACCCATATCTACTCCGTTTTTTGCTATTTTTAATATTTCTTCTTCTGGTATTCTATATCTTTTTATACAATTATTTTGTACTCTAATTCCACAATAATTACAACTTTTATTACAATAATTGGTAAATTCAATTATTCCTTTTAATGTAATAAAGTCTGTAGTCAATGTTCTTGTTACTATATCTGCTACTTTATATATTTCTTCTTTTTTATTTTCGTTTTCTAACCTTAAAATCCATAATATTTTTTCATAATCCAATGTGAAGTATTTCAAAAAATAGTTTATTATTTCACTTACTTCTGAAGAAACATCATTTTGAATTTTTTTTAATTTCTCAATTAATCTTTCAAACCGTTTTGAAATATAAATCACCCCTTAGAAATATAAATCTCTTTCTCCAGCTTTTATTTTTTCTATTTTTTGAAGTAATTCTTTTTTTAACGGGGAATCTTGCATATTTTTAATTTCTTCTTCTATTCTTTTTGCACCAATTTTCTTTGTTGATTCTGGTGCATAGTCTTCTAAATATTCAAGAAATGTCAAAACAGCATTAGGAGTACAAAATCTCTTTACAAATCCCGGTATAGCAAATTCCATAAAATGTTCTCCTGTTCTTCCCAATCTATAGCATCCTGTACAGAATGAAGGCAAGTAACCTTCTTCACAAAGTTCTTCAATAATTTGATCTAATGTTCTATTATCTCCAAGCAGGAATTGACTTTTCTTTATCTTTTCTTCATCGGTTTCAGAATAACTTCCTACGCCTATACTTGAACCACCATCTATTTGGGAAACTCCAAACTTTAATACTTCATTTCTTATTTCCACAGGTTCTCTTGCTGTTAGTATTAATCCTGTATATGGTACTGCTAATCTTAAAATAGCTACCAGCTTTTTAAAATTTTTATCATCCAGTGCATATGGCGGTCTTTCTGCAATTGGTGTATCAAGTGCTGGTTCTATTCGAGGAAATGATATTGTATGAGGCCCAACATTAAATCTTTCTTCAAAATGTATAGTATGATATAATAATCCCATTGCTTCAAATTTCCAATCATATAATCCAAATAATGCACCAATTCCAACATCATCTAATCCTGCTTGAAATGCTCTGTCAAGACCATATAATCGCCATAAATAATTGGATTTTGGACCACTTATATGATATTTTTTATATGTTTCTCTATGATAGGTTTCCTGAAATATCTGAAAAGTTCCAATTCCAACCTCTTTAAATAATTTATAATCTTCAACAGTCTGTGGAGCTGCATTTACGTTTACTCTTCTTATTTCACCTTTTCCTTTTTTTGTATTATATATTGTTCTAATAGTTTCTGTCATAAATTTTGCATTATACTTCGGATGTTCACCAAAAACTACTATTAATCGTTTATGTCCTTTATCTTCAAGAGCTTCTACTTCTTTTTTTACTTCTTCAATACTTAAAGAACGTCTTACAATATTTTTATTAGTTACTCTAAATCCACAATACTGACAATTGTTTATACACTCATTTCCAATATACAAAGGTGCAAATAATACTATTCTATTTCCATATATTCTTCTTTTTAATTCTCTTGCACCTTCAAATATTTCTTCAAGCAACTCTTCATCTTCAACATTTAATAATGTTGCCATTTCCTCCGGATCTAATCGATTTTTATTAAGTGATTTTTGAATTATTTCACGAACTTTAAATTTGTCAGGATTTTTTGTAGTTTCTAAATATTCAAAGATTTTTTCTTCTGGAATAAAGGATTTTAAATTGTCTCTATCTTTTATATATAACATTATAAACACCTCCAGATAATTTAAATTTTTAAAGTTGTACTTTTAACCTTTACAGAATCAATTTGCCCTAATTTTCCAGATAATGCACCAAGCTCATCTGTTGTCATTTCCACCACAAGAAATATTATCGCTATTCCTTTTTCCTTCATTGGATAACCCACTCTCAAAAGAATTTTTTCACCATAATTGTGTAATAAATCACTTACTTTTTGATAAGCTAAGTCACGGTTATAAATTATTATGGACAATGTGCTTATCTTCTTTTCCATAAAAAAACACCCCTTCCTTTGGTATTTTCTATACACCAAGGAAGGGGAATATTGTATCCCTTATTTCCCCTCCCTTGATGTCAGGAATACTCCCTTCATCTCAGGAGAAAAATTTCACTTTTATATTTCGAGAAAATTATAACATACTTTTTTTACATAAATATTAACATATTAAAAAAATAAGGAGCATAAAGCTCCTTATTCTACTTCTATAACCTTTTCTGATTCCCATAAACCATGGAGGTTACAATATGAATGTGCTATTAAAGTTCCTTTTTTATCTAATTTTATATGTGTTAATACATGTGGTTCAGTTACTCCTGCACCAAATTCAAATCTTCCAAGATGAATGGTATTTGGATTATCCTCATAATGAACATATAAATCTATCCACGCAATATGATGTTCCACTGTATTTGGATGAGCTATATCTTTTCCAACCTGTACCTCAACTTTAAATGTCTCTCCTGCCTTTACCTTTTCAGGTGCATCTATAACTGGTACATGCTTTTCATTTTTGAAATCTGCTGATTTAATTACATCTCCTAATTTCATTTTTTCCCCTCCTTAAAACTCTTCAAATTGTGATGAGGTTGCACCACAAACTGGACATTTTTCTGGTATTTCATCAAATGTTGTATATCCACAAATCTTACATACATAAACCTTTTTATCTTCTAAATCTTCATTGGTTTCAAGATGCTTTTTTGCTTCTTTATACATTTCTTCATGTATTTTTTCAGCTTCTAATGCATAATGAGCACTTCTTACAGCTTCTTTTTCTTCCTGGAATTCTGAAGCATTTTTATATACTGGATACATTTCTTCAATTTCAAAGTGTTCTCCAGCCGCTGAATCTTCTAAATTATCTCCTACGCTTCCTAAATAGCCCAATGCTTTAAAATGATTTCGAGCATGTACAAACTCTGCATATGCAATTGCTCTCCATAATCTTGCAAGATTTTTTTTGCCCTGAGCTTCAGCATCTTCAGCATAAATTGTATACTTCATATGAGCTTTTGATTCACCACAAAAAGCATCTTCTAAAAATTTTCTTGTCATTTCTTTTTTTACCATAATTACATCCCCCTTATAGTTAAATTTTCAAATAAAAACAAATTTAAAATAATTACAAATATATTCTATACCGTTTATTTTACTTAAAAATTACAAAATTTTTACAGTTTGATTAGCTAACAAAAAAAGTGGGACGGTAAGCCGGATTCTGTTTTGTCGGTCATTTATCTAAGCGGTCTACCTGGAAGGCGCCATAAAAGGCAAGCCGGGCAAGCTTAACCTTCCTATTTGACCTTGCTCAGGATGGGGGTTACCAGGCCATCAGGTTACCCTGATGCCGGTGAGCTCTTACCTCACCTTTCCACCCTTGCCATATTCGGCGGTTTTCGTTTCTATGGCCCTTTCCGAGGATCACTCCTCCCGGCAGTTAACCGGCATCCCGCCCTCAGAGTCCGGACTTTCCTCATGGCATGCGAGTATGCTGCCACGCGACCGATCGTCCCACTTTATAATATATTATCTATTTAAGTAATTAAATAATCTTCCCTGATAGGTATTTCTATTTTTCATTTCTTTTTCAAGTAAATTTATTATTTTAATTTTGGACATTCCCCAATTCCCATGCAAAACACCTTCTCTTGGTGGATCAGCTGCTAAACGATGAATTACAATTTCTGGATCAAGATATTCTAAAAATAATATATTTCTATTAATAAATTCTTCTAAACTTAAAGGCTTTACTTCACCATTTTTATACATTTTTCCAAGTACAGTATCTTCAGTTATATAAAGGGAATGCAATTTTACACCATCTACTTTTAATGCTGATAATATTTTTGCTCCTTCAATAATATCTTCTTCACTATCCCAGGGCAAATCCACTATCATATGTACTATCACTTCAAGGTTTCTTTGTTTTGCTCTATTAACAGCATCTATAAACTCTGCAAGTGAATGGCCTCTATTTAAAATTTTTAATGTGTTTATATTAACGCTTTGAAGTCCATATTCTATATAAACATCCATTTTTTCTTTATACGATGCAATTAAATCCAAAACATCGTCTGGCACTGTATCAGGTCGTGTTGAAATATCAAGAATTATTATTCTTTCATCTATTAACGCCGAATCATAAATTTTTTTTAAAACATGTGCCGGTGCATATGTATTTGTATTTGATTGAAAATATGCCATAAATTTGTTTGCTCTACCTTCATATCTTTTCATCATTATTTGTATCTGTTCTGCAATAGGTGTTTTAGGAGATAATGCTGCAAACCCGCTCCCACTTTCTTCACAGTAGATACATCCACCAGTTCCTCTTACACCGGTTTTATTTGGACAGGTAAAACCAGCGTTTATAGGTAAACGCTGGACTCTTTCTCCATATCTTTTTTTTAAGTAATCACTTAATTTATTGTATAACACCTTCTCTGCTCCTTTTTTATCTTTTCGTTTCTCTAATATTATAAACGTTTATTTATTCTTTTTCTTTAATTTTATTTTCGAGATTAGTGTATAATTCATGAAATTTTTCGTAATAATTATTTTCTTTTAATTTTGGAAATTCACCATTGTAATAAACCCATTCGCCATTTACCATAGTTGCATAGACTCTATTGGATGGTGCTGAATATACTATATGAGATTTTAATCTATTTAAATCTACAGGATAGAATTCTATGTTATTTATATCAATAACTGCAAAATCCGCTTTGTAACCTTCTTCTATTCTTCCAATTTTTTCGTTTAGTGCATATCCTCCATTTTCCCATACCATTCTTAATGCTTCTTCTGTTTTAAACTTTTCAGGACCATATGATTTTTGTAATAATGCTGCTAATCTCATTTCTTCCCAGAGATTTAAAGTATTATTACTTGCTGCCCCATCTGTTCCAAGAGTTACATTGATTTCATGTTCCAGCATTTTTATTATAGGAGCAATTCCATTACCTAACTTTAAATTACTTGAAGGGTTATGCGCAACTGTTATCTCGTTTCTTGCCAGAATTTTCATATCTTTATCGTCTACATGAACACAATGTGCAGCAATTACGTTATTTTTAAATAATCCAGTTTTTTCTAAGTCTTCAAAGGAATACATATCCCTTTCATGTTTCGCCTCATATAAATGGATTGTAGCAAACGTATCGTATTTTTCCGTTAATTCAGCTATTTCTTCAAGTTTATTCATTGGACATGTATATGGAGCATGTGGTCCAAATCCCACTTTTATATTATATTTGTTATGATATTTTTCAAATAGCTCTATTGTTTCATCTATTCTTCTTTTCCATCCTTCATCATTATCATATCCCAATCCTCTTGTTAAATACGCTCTTACTCCTAAATCCTTTACTGCTTCTGCTGTTCCATTCATAAATAAATACATATCTACAATTGTTGTTGTTCCTTTGGATAACATTTCCATTGTTGATATTAAAGAACCATAATATGTGAGTTCATCTGTTAATAATTCTTCTCGAGGAAACATAACGTCAAACAGCCATTCTTTTAAGGTTAAATCATCACCTATTCCTCTGAACAAACTCATTGCAAGATGTGTATGTGTATTTATAAATCCAGGAAGTATGAGTTTATCTTTTAAATCTATTAATTCCACAGTATTGTCTTCATTTTCTATATTTTCTTCAATTTCTATTATAATTCCATTTTCAATTAAAATGTCCATTTTTTTTATTTCTGCATCCGCACTCATTAACACATATGCATTTTTTAATATTTTTTTCATTTTTTCACCTCTATACTATTGACATTATATTTTGAAATTATCCAATTTATTGTTCAACTCTTCTACTAATTTTTTTAATTCTTCTGCTTTTTCATTTACATTGCTTATTTCTTCGCTTTCTATCTGGATATCTCTTGTTATTTCGGATATTTCTTCAGAAATTTGATTTACCATTTGTGAAGTTTTTTCAGCTGCTGCCGCCATCTCTTCTGTTGAAGCACTTTGCTCTTCAGCACTTGAGGTTAACCCTTCGACTCGTTTATTTATATTTTCTATTTTTTCAAGGATTACTCCAAATTTTTCTTTTACATCATTAGCCTGATTTTCAACTTCATTTATTACTTCTACAGTTTCCTCTGTAGCTTTATTTGCCTGAATCGTACCATTTTTTATTTCTGTTAAGATTTTAGCAATTTCTTCTGTTGCATTTTTACTTTCTTCTGCTAATTTTCTTATTTCATCTGCAACTACAGCAAATCCTTTCCCGGCTTCTCCAGCCCTTGCCGCCTCTATTGCTGCATTTAATGCAAGTAAATTGGTCTGTTCTGTAATTGTTGTTATTGTATCAACAATTTCACCAATATTTTCAGCTTTTTCTGATAAGGTTTCAACTGCTTTTTCTGTTTCAGTTGATTTTTCTACTGCTTTTTGTATTATTTCATTAATTTGAATTATTGATTTTTCACCTTTTTCAGTTATTTCTGTAGCTTCATTTACTTCTTTTGATATTTCTGATGTATCGCTTGAAACCTTTTGAGCAGCAATTGAAACTTCATTTACACCTGTAGTTAGCATTTCTGTATATGATGCTGCATTTTCAGCATTTTCTTCTATATCCATGGCTTTTGATAATGATTCTTCATTTGCTCGCATTGTTTTGTTTGATATTTCCGTTAGTGTTTCTGCTGAATTTTCAATCTTATCTCCTGCTATTAGTATCCATTTTATTGTATCTTTAAGATTATTTGCCATATTTTGCAATGATTTTGCTATTAATGCTGTTTCATCTTTACTTTTTACTTTAAAATCTACTGTAAAGTCGCCAAGTGCAAATTTATCAACTTTTTTACTCAATTCAATTAGTGGACTTGATATTTTTTGTGAAAAGAATATTGATATGACTATTGAAATTATTAATATAATTACAGAGGTTATAGATAATATATTTCTGATTTTAACTGAATCTTCATAAGCCTCTTTTAATGAAACTTCTGCCACAAATATCCAGTTTATATCTTTAAAATTAAACAATGAATAGGCTACAATCACATCTTCATTGTTTATGTTTTTAGAAATCTCCCATCCAGAATTTCCTTTTAAAGCTTCTACAATATAGTCTGTATCAACTTTTTGTTTTAATAATGTATTTTTGTCTGGCAAATTACTTCTCATTATTTTATCTTTACCTACTATGTATGTAATTCCAGTTTTCCCCATTCCACTTCTATCCATAAAGATTTTTTCAAAATTTTCCACATTTAATCTAATTATTAAATAACCTATGTTTTGATTGTCATATATTAATTTCTTACCGGCAAAAAAAGCATATTTGCTGTCGCCTATATTATATTCTTCGATATCTGAAAAATGAACTTTATTTTCTTTATCTTCACTTAAAATTTTATATATCTTCGCCAAACTGGTATTTTTTAATTTTGACGAATTAATACTTTCTGCAAAATCATCGTTTTTCTTAACGGAATATAGTACGTATCCATCTGAAGATATGTAATAAATATCATAATATAAATTTTTAGTATTTATCAATTTTCTCAACAATGGATTTATTTTCTCATGAACTGAATTATATTGATATACTTCATCTAAAACATCTGAGGATATTTTATTTTGATCAAAATTGTCATCATAAAAGAAATTGTCAAGTTTTTCTTTTTCTTTATAAGGATTATTCTCATAATATATAAGTTTTAAATCTTTTAATAATGTATCAAAGTCATCTAAGCTTTTATAAAAATCTTCTTCGTCATAAAATCCTTTTAAATTTTCAACTATAGCATTCATATCGCTAAAGTAATCTAAATCATTTGAAACTTCCATCAATGTCTTTTGTAACAACATTATTTTTGAGTCCCGGGCTACTATTAATTTATTAACAAAACTCTTTTTTAAGGAATCCTGAGATTGCGTTAAACTTATCATAAAAAATACCAGAAATGATATAAACAACAAAGAAAATGTCAAAATCAATATTTTGGATTTTATTTTCATATTATCTCCCCCCAAAAATTTTTTTAATATTTTTTATTCAATAAATTCAAAGATGGCTTCATAAAATTTATCTTTGTATTTTGGTTCATTAAATACTTCATGTTTGGCATATTTATGTTTTTTTAAGTATAAGGTATTTATTTTTTGAGATAATTTTTCAAGCTCATTGATATTCACAATTTTATCTTCTTCACCATATTGAAGTAATACTGGAATATCCAATTTTTCAGCACTATTCAAGGCTTTTTCTGCTTCAGAAAAAAGTTGTTTGGCAGTTTTCATTGAAATTCTATTGTGTACTAACGGATCATTTATATATTTTTCAACTGCTTCTTCGCTATAACATAATGCTGATGGAGATATTCCGTTACTTATTGTTAAACTTCCAAAAATACCTACTGTTGATAATAAAATTTTATGAAAAGAATTATATAATTTCCCAACTGCAGGTGAAGATAATATTAATTTTTCTGGTTTTTTCTCTGAAACTTCTGCATATCTTAAAGATATAAGCCCTCCTAAGCTATGTCCAAATAATATAAATTTATCAGGTGTTATTTCTTCTATATATTCATAAATTTTATAAAAATCCTTTATATGCCCTCTTTTACCTTCGCTTAAACCATGACCCGGTAAATCAAATGTAATTACCTGAAAATTTCTTTCTAACAACATTTCTATAAATGGTTTATACCTTCCTGAATGTTCTCCAAGTCCATGTACAATAACAAATGTAGCTTTTGGCTTAGAATCCTTTATAAATCTCTTTAAATACATATTATCCCCCCTGAAATTAAACTAATTTATAAATTTTTGCTTTTCAATTTCTTTGAACATTTTTTTATTTGTTTCATACTTTCTCATTAATCTGAATATCTCCATTATTGCTTCTTCTTTAGTAAGGTTATTTAGCCAATTTCTTAAAATCCATGAATATTTTAATTCTTCTTTTGAGAATAATAATTCTTCTTTTCTTGTTCCTGAAAGCTTTATGTCTATAGACGGGAATATTCGTTTATTTGCTAATTCTCTTGATAGAATCAATTCCATATTTCCTGTTCCCTTAAATTCTTCAAATATTACCTCATCCATTTTTGAACCTGTTTCAACTAAGGCCGTTGCAATTATTGTTAAACTTCCGCCTTCTCTAATTCTTCTAGCTGCTCCAAAGAATTTTTTAGGAAAGGTTAATGCCGATGGATCAACACCACCGCTTAATAATTTTCCGCTTGGGGGAACATACAAATTATATGCTCTGGCCAATCTTGTTAATGAATCCATTAAGATTATTACATCATGTCCAAATTCAACGAGCCTTTTTGCCATATTTAATGTCATTTCTGCAACTTTTATTTGGTTTTGCGGATCCATATCAAAAGGTGCAGCTATTACTTCTGCATCAACCGTTTCTCTAATATCTGTTACTTCTTCAGGTCTCTCATCTATTAATAAAACTATCCTTTTGGTTTCCGGATTATTTTTAGCAATTGAATTAGCCATATCTTTTAATAATGTTGTTTTACCTGCCTTAGGTGGTGCAACAATTAATCCCCTTTGACCTTTACCAATTGGTGAAAAAATATCTATTATTCTGGAACTTAAAGGACCATTTTCATATTCTAATATCAATCGTTCATTTGGATAAACTGGTGTTAAATTCTCAAATGAAACCCTATCTTTTGCTGTTTCAGGATCCTGGTAGTTTACAGCTTCAACACGTAATAATGCAAAGAATTTTTCTCCTTCTTTTGGAGGCCTAACCTGACCTGCAACTACATCACCTGTAGAAAGGTTAAATCTTCTAATTTGCGATTGTGAAACATATACATCGTCATTCCCTGTAAGCAAAGAATTATGGGTATTTCTTAAAAATCCATATCCATCTGGAAGAATTTCAAGGATTCCTTCGTGGAAGAAATATCCGAAAGATTCCGTTTGTTTGCTCAAAATTTTAAACTTTAATTCGTGATCTGTAAGAGTGGAATAATTTTCAATTCCGTATTTTCTTGCAAGATTGTATAATTGTCTCCGGCTCATTTGATTAAGTTTCCCCATATCTATTTCGACAGGGATAATTTCATCTTTTTGCTTTGATGCCTCTTTATTGTTTTCACTCATTTTCACACCTCTTTTGAAAGATTTTTGAAGTTTCTACCGAAGCTTCGATGGAGAGTTTTGAAAGAATATAACATTTAATTATATCATAATAAAACATTTTATTTTCAAAAATATAAATAATTTCCTTAGTTATTATAACATACTATAAAGATATAAAGGGCTTATAGATAAATAGCCCTTTATATTGATTATTTTATTGAATTGAGTATTATTATACTTATAACTGCTGTAAATATTGAAATTACTATATATTTAGTCAATGTTTTTTTAGTTCTATCAATTTTTATATTTATTTTCTTAGTTTGAATACCTTCTCCATTAAAAATAGTTAATGGTAAATTATATAACCCATCTTTTAATTCTTTCAAATTTATATATATAACATTTTTTCCTGGATTAATTTGTTTTATTATATTTAAAAATCCTATTTTCAAACTCGCTTTAGTATTGGAATACAGGATTATTTCTAAATCATCATTATACCAGTCATTATTTGGAGATATTTCTTTTGTATATTTATGAATAATCACTCTTGGCTGAATTTCTTTCTCAAAAGATATTTGAATGTTTTCTTTATTAAAATAGAACTCATATTCTTTTTCATGATATATTATTTTATTTTTACCAGAAGGAACTATAAATTTTTGTTCAGGAGAATATACTCTAATCTTTTCCCCGTCTATTATAACTTCTTCTGGATATTTACTTAATAAAAAAGTAACTGTGGAGATAATAGAATCTTCTATATATTTTATTTTTACTGTGTTTTCATAACTGGTTCCAGTACTTCCAATAGTAATTAAAAAACTAAAATTTATCTTTGTATATGCGAATAAAGAAATACTTAATAAAAGTATACATAATAATACTATTAATTTTCTCACTATAATCGCCTCACTTTGACCACCTTTCGGATACTGCAATATCCACTTTTAGAGGCACATCTAACTTAACAGCATTTTCCATAGTTTCCTTTACAATTAAACTAACTTCTTCAATCCTATCTTCAGGTAATTCTATTACAATTTCATCATGAACCTGAAGAATCATCTTAGCATATTCTGGCAAAACTTTATCTAATTTTATCATTGCCAATTTCATAATATCTGACGCTGTTCCTTGAATTGGAGTATTTACTGCAATTCTTCTTAAATCATTTTTGTTAAGATTCAACTTACTTAAAAATCTTTTTCTTCCAAATAATGTTTCGACATATCCATTTTTATTTAAATTGGATAATATTTCTTTCTGATATTTTTCTACATTCTTATATAGCTCAAAATACTTTTTTATGAATATTCCTGCTTCTTCTATAGAAATCCCTGTTCTTTCAGCTAAACCATATGAGGAAACACCATATATTATAGAAAAGTTTATCATTTTTCCAATTTGCCTCATTTTATTATCAACATTTTCTTCAGGAACATCAAACAATTTCGCTGCTGTAATTTTATGAATATCAAGGTTTTTATTGAATGAATCTATTAAAATTGGATCCTGACTCATATGAGCTAAAACACGTAATTCTATTTGAGAGTAATCCGCACTCATTAAAACATAATTTTCTTTTTCAGCTTTGACAGCTTTTCTTATCTTTTCCCCTTCCACTTCTCTAATTGGTAGATTTTGTAGATTTGGATCACTGCTGCTTAATCTTCCCGTGGCTGCCCCTGTTTGATTAAATGATGTATGAACTCTTCCCGTTACTGGATTTACTAATTTTGGTATTGCTTGAATATATGTTGATAAAAGCTTTTGGTATTTTCTATATTCTAATATAAGCTTAATTACAGGATGTTCATTTTTCAACTCTTCCAGAACCTGTGCATTTGTTGAATATTGACCGCCTTTTGTTTTCTTTTTCGGCTTTATTCCAAGTTTTTCAAATAACAATTCACGGATTTGTTTTGGAGAATTTGGATTAACACTATATCCTGCAATTTCCTGAATTTCATTTAAAATATTTTTGGTAATATTTTTATACTCTTTTTCAAGCTCTTTCAAATATGGAATATCAAAGAAAACTCCATTTAATTCCATTTTGGCTAGAACAGGAATTAGGGGATTTTCTATTTCTTCCATTACCTTTTCAAGTTGAAATTCATAGATTCGAGGTTTTAATACATAAAAAAGACGTAAAGTTATATCTGCATCTTCACCTGAATATTCCGCAACCTTTTCAGGATCTACATCTTTTAATGTATTGGCAAATAAGGTATCTTTTTTTACTATATCATCATATTTTATTGTTTCATAATCGAGATATTTTTTAGCTAAATCATCCATATTGAATCGTCGAGAATCTGGAAAAACAAGATATGCAGCAATCATTGTATCAAAATAAGGATTCTTTATCTCAAACCCATTAACCTTCATTATTGATAAATCGTATTTAAGATTTTGTCCAATTAAATCTTTTTCTTTGAGAATTAACCATATTTTTTTTAATATTTCAAGTTTTTCTTTTTTTTCAAGTTTTGATATATCGATGTAATACCCTATCCCTGGTTCTGTAGATAAAGCTATGCCAAGAATTTCTGCACGATACGGATCTACTGCGGTTGTCTCTAAATCAAATGATACAGGATTTGCATCCTTTATTTTCGATATTATTTCATCGATTTTATCAGGACTTATTAAATGATATTTTCCCTTTTTAGATAGATCTTCAAATTCCGGGATTTCAGGTGAGACTATTACTTTTTTTTCTTCCTTTAATCCTAATTCTCTAATTATTGATTTAAATTCAAATTCATTTAATAATTTCTCAAGTTCCTCTGTATAACCCCTATATATATAATCTTCCCAATTTATATCCAACTCAACATCTGTAATTAATTGAACCAATTTTTTACTTAAAAATGCCATATCTTTTCCTTCTGTTAATTTTTTCTGTATGGATTTAGTTGTATTTCTAACATTTTTATATATTTCTTCAAGAGTCCCATACTCTTTTATAAGCTTTGTAGCCGTTTTTTCTCCAATTCCTTTTACACCAGGAATATTATCCGCAGTGTCTCCAGTTAATGCAAGAAAATCTTGAATTTTTTTAGGTTCAAATCCATATCTCTCTTTAACTTTTTCTATATCATATTCTATTAAATCGGTAATACCTCTGCCAATTCTTAACATTTTTATTTTCTCATCTATTAACTGCATTAAATCTTTATCGGAAGAAAGAATATAAATATTTTTAAATTTTTCCTTTCCTTTTAAAGCCAATGTTGCTATAACATCATCTGCCTCAACACCTTCTTCAGCAATTGTCTTTATTCCAAGTGCATTAACCATTTCAAGTATATAAGGTATTTGCTCTTTGAATATTTTAGGTGTTTCAGGTCTGTTAGCTTTATACTGTTCTAATAATTTGTGCCTATAGGTTACAGTTTTTTTATCCATTACGAAAATAACTGCATCTTCATTTGTTTTTATATATTTTTTTAAGATTTTTATAAGCATTTTGGTAACACCATAGATTGCATTAGTTGGAATTCCTGTTGATGTTTGCAATTCCTGATCCAATGCAAAAAATGCTCTATATGCTACTCCGCTTCCATCTATAAGATATAAATTACTCATATTTTCTTTATTCCCCTCTTACATATTTTTTTGTTCCATCTGGTAATTTAAATTTCACAACAACACCTTTAGCAGGTTTTTCTTCACCTCTATATATTTTATGCACATTTTGAGGAGTTACTCCATATTGAGCTCCTTCACTGCTAATATGTACATCAAAAGGTTGTTCAGAATATACGAATACTGTAATTTCAACTTCTTTCATAATAACACCTCCAAATTTTTTTTAAAATGTTTTTTCTGAATCTAATAACAAAGTTACTGGGCCGTCATTTATTAACTCAACTTCCATTTCTGCTTGAAAAATCCCTCTTTCAACCTTTATATTATAATTGTCTTCAATATATTTCATAAACTTCTCATAATATTCATTAGCTTTATCGGGTTTCGCTGCATTTGAATACGAAGGTCTTCTGCCTTTTCTACAATCTCCATATAATGTAAATTGAGATACAACAAGTATTTCTCCCTTTATATCAAGCAAGGACAAATTCATCTTATCATTTTCATCTTCAAAAATCCTTAAATTCATTATTTTATCTGCTAACCACTTTATATCGTTTTCTGTATCGTTATGCCCTACTCCAAGTAGAACTAAAATTCCCTTTCCAATTTTTCCAACTATTTCATTTTCAACTACCACAGAAGCTTTTTTTACTCTTTGCAATACAGCTCTCAACTTTAACTCCTCCTTACACTATATACTCCCTTTATATTTTTTATTGCCGTTAACACTCTCATTAGATGTTGTACATCTTTTACAGCTAATCGCATCTTTAGATCTATTCTATCAGTTTTTCTTGTGGTTTCATACATTTCTATATTAGCTTTTTCATTTTTTATTTTTCTTCTTATATCATCAAGAACAGATTTGTTTTCCATTTCTATTAAAAGATGTGTAACGAATTTTGTATTTTCTGCATCTTCTGTTACCCAACTAACTTTTATTACTCTATTTGGTGGAACTTCACGTATATTCATACAATTTCTTCTATGAATACCTATACCTCTTCTACTAACAATACCTATAATGTCATCACCAAGAACAGGATTACAACATTTTGCAAAATAAACATCTATACCTTCCTGACCATCTACTATAACTCCTACTCCTTTTCGCTTATAGGTAATGTGATGTACTTCTTCTTTCTTTTCTTCTATTCTTGGTTCTTCTTTCTTCTCAAATAATTTGTATATCTCCCTTGGGTTTAAATCTCCAAAACCAAGACGAATATATAATTCTTCTTCATTTTTTATCTTGTGTTTTTCACAAAAAATCTCATTATTTCTTATTTCGTGAATTAGATTATCTATGGACATATCAAGGTCTTTAGCAATTTCACGAATCTTGTCTCTTCCTTTTTCTTCAAGATTCTTTTCATTTTTTAATCTGTAATATCTTTTTATTTTATGCTTTGTTCTTGAAGATTTTGCATATTTCAACCAATCTATACTTGGACCAGAAGAGTTTCTGTTAACTATTATTTCTACAATATCTCCATTTTGAAGCTCATAACTTATAGGAACTATTCTTCCATTAACCTTTGCACCGGCAAAATGATTTCCAACGTTAGTATGAATGGCGTATGCAAAATCAATTGGAGTTGCGCCATATGGCAAATGCAAAATCTCACCTTTTGGTGTAAATACAAAAACTTCATGCGCCTGAAGTTCCTCTTCTATTTCACTCATATTAAATGCAGATTGGGCTATTTCTTTATGTAAATCCATTAATCTTTTTACGAAATACATTTTTTTAGCGTCTACACCCTGTTTGTATGCCCAATGTGCTGCAAGACCATATTCACTTTCTTCATGCATTTCCCAATCTCTAATTTGAATTTCAAGCGTTTCACCTTTATTTGTAATAACAGTAGTGTGAATTGACCTATAACCATTTGATTTTGGAACGGCTATATAATCTTTTATTCTTCCGGGCACAGGTCTCCAAACAGAATGAACAACACCTAAAGCTGCATAACATGCTGTAGGAGACTCCGTTATAATTCTTAAAGCAATAAAATCATAAATATCTTCAAAACTTTTGTTTTTTCTTAGCATTTTTTCCCATATACTATATAGATGTTTTGTTCTTCCTTGCAACGTAGCTTTTATATTGTGTTTTTCTAATTGTTCTTTTATTGTTGTTTTATATTCTTCCATCCTGTCATGAACATTTGATACACGTTCTTCCAACTTTCTTTTTAAATCTTCATAGGCTTCTGGATACAGATATTTAAAAGATAAATCCTCTAATTCTGCTTTTATTTTATGAATACCAAGTCTATGGGCAATCGGGGCATAAATTTTTAATGTTTCTTGAGACTTTATCACCTGTTTTTTATATGGAACATACTGTAAAGTTCTCATATTATGTAGTCTATCTGCTAATTTAACAATAATAACCCTTATATCATTTGACATTGCTAACAACATTTTCCTGATAGTCTCTATTTTCTCAAGCGATTTCATATCTACTTTATTTAATTTTTCATTTAATTTTAAATTACTAATTTTGGTAACTCCATCAACTATTCTACTTATTTCCGGTCCAAATTCATTGGTAATCTTTTCAATAGGAACATCACAATCTTCAACAACATCATGCAATAAGGCAGAAGCTATACTTTCAACATCCATCTTCAATTCAGCAAGAATTTTAGATACAGCTTTAGGATGTTCGAAAAAAGGCTCCCCAGAAGCTCTCATCTGACCATTATGAGCTTCCTTAGCAAGATAATATGCTTTCCTCAATATTTCGATTGATTCATCAGGTAGTTTTTTTTCAAGAATATTCTCTATTTCAGTAATATATTCCCTGAATTCCTGTTCCATTTATCCACTCCCTTTCATATGTAAATTATATCATACAATAGATTGTATTACAAAAAATATGCTATAATATAATGTGATTTGATTTTTATTAAAAAGTTCAAAGGAGGAAAAAGAATGAAATTAGAAAATAAAATATGTGTAGTAACTGGTGCAAACAGAGGTATTGGCAAAAAAATAAGTGAAGTTTTTGTAAGCGAAGGAGCTACCGTTTTGGGGTTTGCAAGAAACCTGGATGCTTTGAAAAAAGTAGAAGAAGAATTAAATGAAAAAGGGCCTGGAAAGTTCATCGGATACAAAGTCGATGTTTCAAATAGTGATGAAATTAATAATACAGTTAAGACAATTGCTAAAGAATTTAAAAGAATTGATGTTCTTGTCAATAATGCAGGTGTAACTAAAGATATGTTGTTATTATTAATGAAGGAAGAAGATTTTGATTTTGTTATCAATGTAAACTTAAAAGGTGTATTTCTTGTTACCAAAGCGGTTGCAAAAGTTATGAGAAAACAAAAAGAAGGATCTATAATAAATATTTCCAGTGTTGTTGGGCTTGAAGGTAATATTGGACAAACCAATTATTCTGCAAGTAAAGCAGGAGTTATTGGAATGACAAAAACATGGGCAAAAGAATTGACAATGAAAGGAGAACAAATTAGAGTAAATGCTGTGGCTCCAGGATTTATCGAAACAGATATGACTAAAGAATTAAATGAAGACTTTAAAAAAGCTGCTCTTGAAAGAATATTATTAAAAAGAATGGGAAGCGCAGAAGAAGTCGCAAAAGTCGTTTTATTCCTTGCATCAGATGATTCATCATATATTACAGGACAGGTTATACGAGTTGATGGAGGTATTGCACTGTAATGGCATATGTTCCTTCTTACATAAAACTTTATGAATCAGGCGAATTACAAAAGAGACGAGATATTTTATATGAAAAACTTTTTTCATGTAATTTATGTCCAAAGCAATGTCAAATAAATCGACATAAGCATGTTGGTGTATGTGGTGTAAGTAATAAGATTAAAGTTTCTGAATTTGTACTTTACAAAGGAGAAGAACCTCCTTTGGTTGGAGATACTGGTGCAGGAGGCGTTTTCTTTAGTAATTGTGTAATGAAATGTGTTTATTGTCAGAATTTTAATTTTTCTCAAAAAGGCTTTGGTAAAGAATTTAACGTTGAAGAATTGGCAGAAAAATTTCTCTGGTTACAAAACGAAAAAAAGGTTAAAAATATAGATTTAGTTACCGCCACGCCCTATCTCCCGTTTATTTTTGACGCATTAATCATCGCTATTGAAAATGGATTAAATATTCCTTTATTATGGAACACTTCGTCTTATGAAACAGTTGAAACTTTAAAATTTTTAGACGGCGTTATAGATATTTACCTTGCAGATATTAGATATACAACTGAATATGCTGCTAATCGATATTCTAAAACTCCAGATTACTGGAAATTTGCACAAGATGCTGTAAAAGAAATGTATAGACAAGTTGGAAGTAATTATATCTTTGAAAATAACCTTTTAAAAAGAGGATTGATTATAAGAATACTTGTATTACCTAATAACATTGATGAGGCACAGGGGGCTCTTAAATTTGTTGCAAAACTGGATAAAAATATATTGGTTAGTTTGATGGATCAATATGTTCCTGTATATAAAACCAAAGAATACCCGGAAATAAATCGTATATTAAAATACTCAGAATATAACAAAGTTATTGATACAATGGTTGAATTGGATTTGGACGGATGGATTCAGGAACATAAATTGTTAGAGGGGGAATTGTGACATGACTAATGCAGAGATGATTATGAGTATTTTAGAAGATATTCAAGAAGCAGTTATTTTAATTAATGATAAAGAAGAAATTATATTTTTAAATAATTCTGCTGCTAAAATACTCAGTGTTCCAAAAGAAAAGGTATTACATACAAAGGTTACTGATAGTATAACTGATACAAGACTTCATATCGTTTTAAAAACTGGCATTCCAGAACTTGATAGAATACAGAATCTCGGTAAAAAGATTATTGTTACCTCAAGATTTCCAATAAGAGATGAAAATGGGGAAATCATTGGTGCTGCAGCAGTATTTAGAGATGTAACGAGTATTCAAAAATTAGCTGAAGAAGTTACAAATTTAAGGGAATTAGATTCTTTGTTACGAGCCATAATTGATTCTACATATGATGCAATTTCTGTTGCCGATGAAGAAGGTAGAATTGTAATGGTTAATAAAGCTTATACAAAAGTAACTGGTCTTTCAGCAAAAGAAGTTATTGGAAAATTGGCTACTTACGATATTGCTGAAGGGCAGGAAAGTATGCATATTAAATGTTCAAGAGAACAAAAACCTATATTAAATGTTAGAACTAAGCTTGCTACTAATAAGAAAGAAGTTATAATAAACGTTAATCCAATTTTTGTAAAAGGAGAATTTAAAGGTAGCGTTGGTGTTATTCATGATATTTCAGAAATTGAAAGATTATTGAGAGAATTAGAAGCAACTAAGAGATTATTAAAAAAGGAAGAAGCAAGATATACCTTTGAAGATATTGTTAGCGAATCAGAAATAATGAAAAATGTAGTTACTCAAGCTAAAAAGGCTGCAAATACAAAAGTTAATGTATTATTAAACGGAGAACCAGGCGTTGGCAAAGAAATATTAGCTCAAGCTATACATAATTTCAGCGAAAGAAGAAATTATTCATTTGTTGCAACTAATCTATTATTATATGATGAAAAGAAACAATTAGAAATATTTTTCGGAAATGAAAATAACTTTTTTGAAAAGGCACACAAGGGAACTTTGTTTATAGATAATACACATTTAATGGGTCCAGATGTTCAGGAATTATTTTTCGAATTTTTAAATACTGGAAAGGTTATTTTTAACGATAAAGAGATTAAATCTGATGTAAGAATTATATTTGCTACACCGGAAAATTTAAAAGAGCTTATGTCACTTGGAAAATTTTCAAGAAGATTATACTACAAAATCTCTGTAGTGACTATTGACGTACCTCCTCTTAGAGAAAGAAAAGAAGATATTCCAAAAATGGCAAAACAGATTTTGCATATTTTAAATCAAAAACATGAAAAAGTTGTTTATGGATTGTCAGAAGATGCCGTTAATATTTTAAAAAGTTATGATTGGCCTGGAAATATTAGAGAACTTGAAAATGTGCTTGATAGAGCTTTAATGAATATGACACAAACTGAAACCATGATAACCTCCATGCATCTACCAGAATTAAAAAATGAAGACCTTGAAAAGAAATTAGATGGCACTTTAAAAGAGTTACTCTCAGAATATGAAAAATATATTATAATAGAAACATTAAAAAGTTGTCAGGGAAATAAAACAGCTGCGGCTAAAAAATTGGGTTTAACCGTGAGAAATTTATATTATAAACTTGAAAAACTCGGAATAAAGTAGTTGATTTAAATGAGGTTTAGATTTAATCTTGAAAGACTTAAAAATTTAAGAGAAAGACTTGAAGAAGATGCAAAAAGAATATTCCTTGAAGCAACTGCCAATCGAATAAAGGCAGAAGAAGATTTGATTGCTATAAATGAAAAAATAAAAAATGAAAACGAAAAATTCATAAAAATGCTTTCAGAGAAAACTTTAACTATTCAAGAGGTAATACAATGGAGAAGTTATTTAGAAGCACTTGAAGAAGAAAAAATAAAATTAGGAGAAATTTACAGACAAAAAGTTGCACTTGAAGAAGAAAAAAGACAGATTTATTTAGAAAAAAGAAAAGATAGGATAATCCTCGAAAAACTGAAAGAAAGGAAATTTGAAGAATTTAAGGTTGAATTTCAAAGGGAAGAAAATAGAATGATGGACGAAATAGGAATTCAAATGTTTTATAGAAACAGAGAAAAATAAATTTAAGTAAATTTTATGTTTTCTTCTATATAACTTAATAATATTTGTGGTATAATTATTCACGGTTAAGGCAACGTAGCCAAGGGGTCTAAGGCGGCGGTCTGCAAAATCGCTATTCGTGGGTTCAAATCCCACCGTTGCCTCCAAAAAACTCCCGACTTATGTCGGGAGTTTTTATTTTTGTATTAAAAAAAGTCTTGACATTTGACTTTATTTATGTTAAAATCGTAAAAAATTACAGAGGTGATTTTATGAAAAATTTTTCAACATTTGAATTTTTATATAAAGTAAATATGATGATGATGTGGCATTTGCGGTCTTCTCTAATGAAGATTAATGCCACACTGTTTTCGTGCTGAGTGGTTTTAATTGAGAAGGCCGATTAGAAATAATCGGCCTTCTTTTTTTTAATATTTTTTATGGAGGTGGTTTTTTATGAAAAAAGTGGTATTTATTCTGGTAGGAATTTTATTGGTATTGATGGGATGTAGTGAAAAAGAGAAAGTTTTTAAAATCGGAGCTACAGCTATTCCGCACGCTGAAATTCTAGAATTTGTTAAAAATGATTTTGAAAAGGAAACGGGATATAAATTAGATATTGTTGTTTTTAATGATTATGTACAGCCTAATATCGCGTTAGAAGAAGAACAGATTGATGCTAATTATTTTCAACATATTCCCTATTTAGAAGAATTTTCAAAAAATAAAGGATATACCGATTTAATTGCCGTTGCTAAAATTCATGTTGAACCAATGGGTTTTTATTCTAAAAAACAATTATCAGAATTTAAATCCGGTGATAAGGTTGTTATTCCTAATGATGCAACTAATGAAGGAAGAGCTTTATTATTACTTGCAAAAAATGGTTTAATCACCCTTAAATCAACAAATTCATTGAAAGTAACAATAACGGATATTAAAGATAATAAATATAATTTAAATTTTGTAGAATTGGACGCTGCATATCTTCCAAGAACTTACAAAGAAGATAATACTGTTGTTGGTGCAGTTATTAATACAAATTATGCTATTGAAAATGGTTTAAATCCTTTGCAGGATGCTATTTTTATTGAAGATGCAAATTCACCATATGCAAATATTATTGCAGTAAAAGAAAAAAATAAAAATAATAAACAATTAAAAAAGTTAATTGAATTATTGCAAAGTCAGAAGGTAAAGGAGTTTATATTAGAAAAATATAATGGGGCTGTTGTTCCAGTATTTTAAGGAGTGTGAATGTTTTGCTTGAAGTTAAAAACTTGAATCTTACATATGATGGATTAAATTACATTTTAAAAGATATTAATTTTAATATAAAAAAAGGCGAAATCGTTGGGATAATAGGACTTTCCGGAGCCGGAAAGTCCTCCTTATTGAGAGCTTTAACTCTTTTAAAAAGACCTGAGGGAAAAATTCTATTTAACAATATTGATTTAACCTCATTATCAGGTAGAGATTTAAGAAAAATTCGAAAAAAAATAGGCGTTGCATTTCAACATTATAATTTGTTATCAAGAAAAAATGTTTTTGATAATATTGCTTTGCCTCTTATTCTTAATAAAGAAAGAAATATTGAAAAAAGAGTCATTGATATTATAAAAAAAATTGGTCTTGATCACCGAATTAAAGCTTTTCCATCACAATTATCAGGTGGAGAAAAACAAAGAGTGTCAATTGCAAGAGCAATTGTCTCAAATCCTGATATTTTGTTCCTTGATGAACCTACATCTGCGCTTGATCCAAAAACTACTGAAAAAATACTTGAATTAATATTAAAAATAAATATAGAAATGGCCATTTCAACTATTATTATCACTCATGAAATGGATGTAATAAAAAGAATTTGCGATAAAATACTATATTTGAAAAACGGAAGAGTTTATTATTATGGAGAAGTTTATAAATTCTTCTCAGAATTTGAAAATGAATTAAATAATGAATTCTATAAGGATGTTAATTTTAATTATAATAAATTAAAAGAAAGAACTGGCAAGATTATAAAAATTATCTTTTATGGAAACAATGTTGAAAAACCTATTCTTTATAACATTGCAAAAAAATATAATATTACTTTTAATATTTTATACGGAAAAATAGAAGAATTTAAAAATGCACCTTTTGGAAAACTTATAATTGAAATTGAGGGAAACGGAGCAAAGGAATTTATATATGATTTACAAAAACACGTTTATTCCCTGGAGGTGTTATAAGATGCATATTTATAATGAATTACTAAAAGCTACGTTAGAAACCCTTTATATGACATTTTTTTCAGGTTTTCTAAGCGTTGTTTTTGGAATTCCAATTGGAATATTATTGTATTTAACTTCTATTAATAATGATACAATTTCAAGAATTATTTATAGAATTCTTGATGGATTTATAAATATTTTTAGATCTATACCTTTTATAATTTTAATTGTGCTTGTTATTCCTTTAACTAAATTAATAGCCGGAACAATTATAGGTCCAAAATCAGCAGTTGTTTCACTAACTATAGCTGCTATTCCTTTTATGGCCAGATTAAGTGAAAATACATTTAATTCTCTTCCTAAAGAAATGCTTGATACCGCACATACTCTTGGAATGAATAATACAGAATTTATATTAAAAATGTTGTTGCCTGAAACTTTACCAAAAATAGTTTCTGATATAACTTTATTATTAATTAATCTTATAACCTATACCGCAATTGCCGGTGCTGTTGGTGCTGGAGGTCTTGGTGCTATGGCTATAAATTACGGCTATCAACGATTTAGATTTGATGTTTTAATTTATGATATTATTATTTTAATATCTATTACACAATTAATACAGGCTATAGGAAAAAATATTGAAAAAAAATTGTTATTATAAAAAATTCCCTGGGCTAAATACCAGGGAATTTTTTTATTTGTTATATGTTTTTTCTTTTATCTTTATTATTTTTATTGCATTATTCTTTATTATTACTTTCTTATCTTTTATTTCAAACACTCCTGAAGTATTTAAATTTATATTATACATAATTTTTGAAGTAATTCCTTTATAATACAATCCTCCTGTTTTTAGATCTATACTATACATTTTCCCGCCAAATGTTGTAATTTCTATAATATTATTTTTTACTTTTATACTTGCTGGACTTCTTTCCATATCTCTAATTATATTTCTTAATCCAACAGTTAAAATTTCTCCGTATGAGGTTATTATGTAAACTGTGTAATTATATTCATATAAAAATATGGGCTTTCCATGATATTGAATACCATGTTTTTTATCAAGCATCCCATATGGCGATATAAAATCCACATTTTCAACATCAAGAATTTTATCCCCATTTTTCGGTATCCATATGCTTCTTTTTTCTCCAAGTATCGATATACCAGATTCCAATTCAAAAATTGCATAAATATTTTCCATTTTAATTTCTTTTTCTACAACCTCTTTTATAAGAGAAAGAGTATAATTATTTTCACTTTCTGTCGTATCAAAATTTACTTTTTCGTATGGAGTTATTAATTCATATTTCGCAGGTGGGATTTCCATATTTTCATCCAACTGAATAGGTATGTTATTTAAAGTAGCTGGACCCGTATATCCAACAATTTTTAAATTTACCCATTTATCAGGAACTCTTTTTATACTTTCCCCTATCGGCATAGATACAGGTACATTAAAAATATTACCATTTTTGTATATGTTTATATATACTTCATTTTCCCAATTTATAAATGTTGATTTTACCCTATCTCCATCGTTCAATACTATTTCACAATCATTAGCCATAACATATATTCTTCTTGGATAATAATCTTTTAATATTTTTCTTATTAATATTTTATAATTATCAAACTTATCGATATATTCATTTCCTTTAAAATCGATTTTTATTTCTGGAAGATTGACAACAACCTCCATTCTTTCAGATAGAGTAGACGGTGGCGTTTCAATATCAGCATATTTATATATTTCATAATATATTTTAGAAAATAAAGAAGTAGGGCCTTTATAAATAAGCCCTATTTTTTCTTTAGCAAATATATTTGAGGATATTATTAAAATAATACTGAATAAAAGTATAATCCTTGTGGTGGTGCTGAAGCCGGTGCCTTTGACCTGCTTTTGGCCTCTAATATCTCTTTTATATATTCTGGTTCCCAATTTTCTGTCCCTACCTTTACAAGTGCTCCTACTATATTCCTGACCATTCTTCTTAAGAACGAATGGCCTTCTACCCTTATTAATATAATATTATTTCTCATTTTTAAAATTCTTATTCTATATATTGTTCTTACTGGATTTCTATCATCGTTTCCAGTTTTAAATGTCGTAAAATCATGTTCTCCTTCAAGATATTTTGCAGCTTTTCTCATTTTTTCAATATTTAAATCATATGGAAACCACCAAACTCTATCTCTTAAAAAGATGTTTGGTTCATCATTTTGATATATAAAATAATGATATATTCTTTTTGTTGCTTCATGCCTTGGAGAAAATTTATCTCTTACTTTAAGAACTTTTCTAACATATATATCTTCTGGTAGATTTGCATTTAAAGCATCTTTTATATTTTCAAGTGTCATTCTTTCATTTGGAACATCAAAAGCTATAACCTGTCCATATCCATGAACACCTGTATCTGTTCTTCCTGCTCCCCATGAAATTACTTTTTGTTTAAATATTCTTTTTAAAACTTTTTCAAATTCTCCTTGAACTGTTCTTACTTTTGGTTGTCCTTGAAATCCATTGAATTTTGTTCCGTCATACGCTACTATTGCTGCTACTCTCATTTATTTACCTCCATTATTTAAATACTCCCTTTTCTTTCAAAACACCTGTTTCCAATATTTTATAAGCAATCTCCTTTTCTTCTTTTTCAAGTAATTCTAGATTTTTTGAAAACATATTTTCATAAACACGAATTAAATAAAGGTTTGCAAATTTTGAAATGTGCATTCCAAGCGTATCAATATGTTCATCAGGAACATCTTTTAATTGATTGTCAAGCCACTGTTCATAATTTTCACGAATATTCCCAAGGTTTATTAATCTATTTAATTCATGAATTATATTATATAATCCTACAAATTCAGAAATTACTTCAATATAATCACCGTATAGTTCCCTTATTTCATCAGGTATAAAATCAACAAAGGTTACTTTTAAGTAATTATTAATTCTCTTATCTATTTTCAGGAATCTTTTCATTCCAACAAGATTCCCTACTTTTTCTTTTATTACAAAGTATCCGAGTATTCCATCGTTTTTTTGTTTTATATTTTCAATATCCTCTTCACCATATAGTTCTATTTTTAATGTTTTTAAATCAATAAATTCACATTTTTTTGGAACATAAAAATCTCCATTATTACACACTAATAAAAGATTAGGTTCCATAATTTCACCTCAAATAATTATTCCATTATTAAATTCACTGCATCTTTTGCCATTTTTATCAAACTTTCTACTTCGTTTAAATTTTCTCCCTTTGCCATCAAATAAAACTTGATTTTAGGTTCTGTACCTGAAGGTCTACCTATAATCTTTATTTTATTATCATAATTCAATTCTACAACATTTGATTTAGGTAAATTATTTATCCCTTTTTTATAATCTATAGTTTCTATTAAGTTATATTCTCCTATTTTTACTGGTGGTTCATTTCTTAATTTTTCCATAGTATCGTTTATCTTTTGCATTCCTTTTATTCCTTCTAAGGTATATGAAACATTTTCTTCAAGATAATAGCCATATCTTTCATACAATTCATTTAAATATTTTTTTAAAGATTTATTTTCTTTTTGTAAATGAGAAAATAAAACAGAAACTAATCCAGCTGCAATCACAGCATCTTTATCTCGTGCATGATCATTTGCAAGATAACCATAACTTTCTTCAAATCCAAAAATAAACTTTTTTTGACCATTTTCAGTATAATATTCTATTTTTTCACCAATGAATTTAAATCCTGTTAAAGTTTCTTCCAATGAAACATTAAACTCTTTTATAATGGGTTTTATCATGTCTGTTGTAACTATTGTTTTTACTATTAATCCATTATCTGGTAACATATTTAATGCCTGCAATCTTGTCAAAATAAAGTGGGCAAGCATAACTCCTATTTGATTACCTGTAAAAGTTATATATTCTCCATTCTCTTTAGCGTATATTCCCAATCTATCTGAATCAGGATCTGTTGCCATTATAAGATCAGCATCATTTTGTTTAGCCGCTTCTATAGCTAATTTAAATGCATCTTTTTCTTCTGGATTAGGGACTTTCACAGTGGAAAAATTTGAATCAGGAACTGCCTGTTTTTCAACTATAATTGTTTCAAATCCTAATCTTCCCAATAATTCTTTTACTGGTTTTAAACCTGTTCCATGTAAAGGTGTATATACTATCTTTAAATTATTTTCAAGTGAAGGTTCAAGAGATCTTAAAAAGCTTTCAAGCGTATCTATGTAATCATCAAATAATTCATCAGATACCCAATTTATTATTCCTTCTTCCAGACCATCTTCAAATTTCATAGTTTTTATGCCTTCAAAATAGTCCAATTTTTTTATTTCTTCAATTACTTTTTCTGCTATATGAGGTACTGCTTGAGTACCATCTGAGGTGTATATTTTATAACCATTATATTGCGGTGGATTATGACTTGCTGTAATTACTATTCCACCTGTAGCTTTTAATTGTCTCACTGCAAATGAAAGAATAGGCGTAGCTGTAACTTCTTTAAATATATAAACATTTATATTATTTGCAGCAAGAACAGAAGCTGCTGCTTTAGCAAATTCAAATGAAAATTTTCTTGTATCATATGCAATTACTACTGATGGAAATCTGCATATGCTTTTCAAATAATTTGCAAATCCCTGTGTTGCTTTGGATATAGTATGAATATTTATTCTATTTGTACCAGCTCCTATCTTCCCTCTTAATCCTCCTGTTCCAAACTCAAGATCCTTAAAGAATCTATCTATTATTTCATCTTCATTATCCTTAATTTCTTCAAGTTCTTTTTTTAGCATTTTATCGCTTTTTTCAAGCCATATATTTAATTTTTTATATGAAATTTCTTTTAAATCCATTATCTTCTCCTCCTTTTACTGCGAGCTTTCCACATATATTATACCATAATATAAACAAATAAAAAAAGGGCATTACGCCCTTATATTAATCTTTGGTCAGGAAAATATGAGATTTCAAATTTATCGTTAATCCCAATTACATCTATCCTTGTTTCTTCAAAGTTTGGTTTAAACTTATTAATATATATATTTGCTACTCTAATTATTTTGTTTATTTTAGAAATATTAACCCTATAGGCAGGATTTCCATAATAATCCTTCCCGCCTTTTACTTCAACAAAAACCAATGTATTTCCATCTTTTGCAATTATATCTATTTCGCCTATACGGGTAGTAAAATTTCTTTTTAAAATCTTAAAACCTTTCTTTTTAAGAAATTTTACAGCAATATCTTCATATATTTTTCCTTTGTTGTTCATGATTAATTCTGAATTCCAGGCACCTTCAAGAGATTATCCTTTTTATTTGGATATTCTTTTATTATATTTTCTATATATTCAGAAACTTTTTCTTTATCTTCATGAAATACATTTTTTAATATATTTTCAACAGGTGAAAACATGGGTTCAATATTTTCTGTAATTACTTCATCTATTTGATTCATATAATTTAATATTTCCTCTAAATCTTTTTTTATTATCTCTTTTTCTTCTTCACTTAATTTTATCATTGATAATTTTTCTAATTTGGTAATTAATTCATCATTTACTTCTATTTTCATTCTCTCACCTCATATTAATATAAATTCTATATATATTGCTGAAATTATTAAATTAACAGACACTATTAAAGCTGCATATTTAAAGAAATTTATAAAACTAATCTCTTCATTTTTAAATTGTTTTAGCATTGCAAGAGCTATAATATTTGCCGATGCACCTATAGGTGTAAAATTTCCACCTAAACATGCTCCAAGAGATAATGCATACCACAATGGGTTTAAATTCCCAAATGTTTCCGGATTAATATTTTGAAGATTTTTTATTACAGGGATCATTGTCGCCGTAAATGGAATATTATCTACAACACCTGATACTGTACCTGAAACACCTATAAGCATCATCGCAAAGCTTCTCATAGAATCTCCTGCAATTTTTGCAAGAAAATAAGTAAAGTCTTTTAAAATTCCTGTTTCTACAAGACCTCCCGTAATTATAAATAGTCCAAAAAAGAACAAAATTGTTCCCCATTCTACTTCTTTCAATATTTCTTCAACTTCATCTTTATCCAGTATCAAAAGTGCTAAGAAACCTATGAATAAAGCAATTGTCGAACTTTCCATTTCAAGTTGATGCTGAAAAATAAACATTAAAAGCGTTAATATAAGTAAAAACCATGATATTATAAAATCCTTTTTATTTCCTATTGCAGAATGTGGATCAAATGATTTTACTTTTTCCTGATCAATTTTAAAATTCAATGTTTTTTTAAACATTATCATTGTTATTATTTGCATTGTAAATAGGTTTATAAAAGATATTGGACCATTTGTTAGAAAAAATTCTGTGAAATTTAATCCGGCTGCACTTGCAATCATAATATTCGGTGGATCACCAATAATGGTTGCAGTACCTCCAATATTAGATGCCATTATTTCACCAAATATAAAAGGTAACGGATCTACATCTAATGAATCTGTAATTGCTAAGGTAATCGGTATAAATACCAATACAGTAGTAACGTTATCAATAATAGCAGACATCAATGCAACCATAAACGTTAAACCAAAATAGAGCAAAAATCCATTTTTCTTAAATATTTTCAGGGTTACTATTCCAAGATATTCAAATAATCCCTTCTTTCTTATAACCGAAACAAAGATCATCATACCCATTAAAAGATATATAGTATTTACATCAACATAATTTTTTATTGCTTCGATATGATTATCAAATATTCCAAATATCATCATGATAGTGGCGCCAAGAATCGCCACTATCGTTCTATTTACTTTTTCGGTAATAAGTAATGTATATGAAAAAAGAAATATAATGAGGGCTATAATTCTATCCATTTAAGAACACCAGCTTACTTTATATAATTTTGAATGTTATTCATCACTTCGTTAATTTTAACGGCATTTTTACCTCCAGCTTGTGCAAAGTCTGGTCTTCCACCACCGCCACCACCAAGTTCTTTCGCTATTTTTCTTGCGATATTTCCTGCATGATATTTTCCAACTATATCTTTTGTTACTTTAACAACAAAATTTACTTTTTCACCATTTTTGTTGAATAATATTATTATTCCGCTTCCAACTTTATTTACAGCAATATCAGTAACATTTCTCAAAACATCATTGTCAACCTTTTCAAATACTTTCATGTAGATCTTTGTATCTTCAAATTCTTTTACATTAAATGCATCTATAGATTGTGAAGTCATTTTTTCTTGAAGCCTTTTGATTTCTTTTTCCTGTTCCCTGATTTTTTCAAGAAGTCCCAATATTCTTGGAACCACAATTTCCTGCGCAGCTTCCAGATGTTCTGAAATTACATTTATTTTATCTTCTAGATCATTTAAATATTCAAGTGATTTCATTCCGGTAATAGCTTCTATTCTTCTTACACCTGCAGAAACTGCTGTTTCTGTTGTTATTTTAAATAATCCTATTTCTCCTGTGTAAGAAACATGTGTTCCTCCACACAATTCAGAACTAAAGTCTGAAATCTTTACAACTCTTACTTTATCACCGTATTTTTCTTCAAATAATGCCATTGCATTTTCACTTTTTGCTTCATCAAGACTCTTTATTTCTGTAATAACCTTTATATTTTCAAGTATTTTTTCATTTACAAGCTTTTCTACTGCTTTTATTTCTTCTGGTTTCATTGCTTCGTAATGTGAAAAGTCAAATCTAAGTTTTTCGTCTGTTACCAACGAACCAGCCTGTTTTACATGTGTTCCTAATACTTCTCTTAATGCTTTATGTAATAAATGTGTAGCTGTATGGTTTCTTTTTATATTTTGTCGTCTTTCTTTATTAATTATCAATTTAGCTTTTTCATTGCGTTTAATAATCCCTAATTTTACAACACCAAAGTGTCCTATTACTTCATTATTTATTATTTTAGTATCTTTTACTTCAAATTCAAATCCAGCCCCTTTTATTATTCCTGTATCTCCAATTTGTCCGCCTTTTTCAGCATAAAATGGTGTTTTATTTGTAATTACTACTACTTCTTCACCTTCACCAGCACTATCGATTATTTCTTCTTCTTTTATAATATATAATATTTCTCCTTCATCTTCTATTTTTTCATAACCTGTAAAATCTGTAGTTTTTATTTCATCACCAACAAATTTATATGCCGGATTCATTTTCGCATATTCCTTTTCACCAGCGGCTTCTCTTGCACGTTTTTTCTGAAGCTCCATTTGCTTATTAAATCCTTCTTCATCAATTCCAAAACCATTTTCTTCGGCTATTTCTTTCGTTATATCAAGCGGGAAACCATATGTATCATATAATTCAAATGCAAACTCACCATCTATTATTTTATTTTCAGTATTTTTCATGTAATTTATTAATTTTTCTGTTCCTTTATCCAATGTTTCAAGGAATCTTTTTTCTTCAGTTTCAACTATTTTCTTTATGAAATCTTTTTTCTCTATAATCTCTGGATATATATCGCCATACTTTTCAAATACAGCATCTATTATTTTATTAATAAATGGTTCTTTCTTCCCAAGTAATGCCCCATGTCTTAAAGCCCTTCTTAATATTCTTCTTAATACATAACCTCTACCTTCATTTGAAGGTAGTATTCCTTCTGATACAAGGAATGTAACTGCTCTCGAATGATCAGCAATTACTTTTATTGAAACGTCTGTTTTTTCATTTTCTTTAAATTTTACATTAAATACAGATTCTATTTTATTAATAATAGGCATAAATAAATCTGTTTCAAAATTCTGATATACCCCTTGTACAGCTGCAACAACCCTTTCAAGACCTGCACCGGTATCAATATTTTTTCTTGGTAATGGTTCAAGATTTCCCTTTTCATCCTGGTAATATTCTGTAAATACAAGATTCCATATTTCAACATATCTTCCACAATCATCATATGGAGTGCAATTATCAGGATTTGGACAAAGTTCAACCATTCCTGTATCAAAATATATTTCGGAGGATGGACCACATGGACCGGTTGGGCCAACAGGACCCCACCAATTATCCTCTTTACCCATTTTTAATATTTTGTTTTCTGGTACACCTATTATATCTTTCCAGATATTATAAGCTTCTTCATCGTCTTTATAAACAGAAACCCATAATTTTTCTTCTGGAAGTTTTAATACTTTTGTTAAAAATTCCCATGCATATTTAATTGCACCTTCTTTAAAATAATCTCCAAAAGAAAAATTACCAAGCATTTCAAAAAATGTTTGATGTCTTGCGGTTCTTCCAACGTTTTCAATATCATTGGTTCTAATACATTTTTGACACGTAGCTATCCTCGTATAAGTTGGTTCCACTTTTCCCCAAAATATTGGTTTAAATGGTACCATACCTGCAACTGTAAACAATAATTGCGGATCTGAAGGAATTAATGGAAAACTTTTCATTACTTTATGACCATTTTTTTCGAAATATTCCAAAAATGATTTTCTAATCTCTTCTGATGTCATATATTTATACCTCCATTATACTCTTAATATTTTCATTAAAAAATAAAACGTAGGTGCAAGGTATAATACTCCATCTATTCTATCATACATTCCACCATGTCCAGGTAAAATTTCTCCTGAATCTTTTAAATTATATGTTCTTTTTAGAGCTGATTCTGTCAAATCGCCAACAGTATCAACTATACCTATAGCAATTGCAAATATTATCGCTCTTAACGGGTCTATCATATTTAAATCAAAAATTTCTCTAATATATTCAAATATTATTATATATACGTACGTAAAAATTATTCCTCCAATGAATCCTTCTATACTTTTTTTAGGTGAATATACAGGTGCTAATTTATGTTTTCCTATATTTAACCCAACAAAATATGCTCCTATGTCATATACCCAAACAGAGGTTAGGGCTAATAATCCTGTAGTAAAACCGTAATTTAAAATAATATGATAAAAATACGATAAAAATAATGATATTGCCATTAATGCATATGTATAGCTGGTTATTACATTTTTATATTTAATATTATCTTTTAAAATAAATAAACTAATTAATGCAACTATTACTATTGACATTACGTATATTGTAATTGGATCAAAAAATATCAATCCTGCATAATATGTTCTTAATGTAAATCCGTATACCGCACTTGTAAAAGCTGCCATTAAAGATAAAAAGATCTTAATTTTATGATCAATATTATCCAGAGTCATTTCAAAATATTCCATAGCTGTTAATAATACTATGGTTGTTACTAAACCAATTGTTGTTGGAAAAGTAAATACAGAAAAAACTACTACCGGACCAAGTATGAAGCCAGATAGAGTTCTGATAAATAAATTTTTCTTATTTACTGCCAATATTGCCACTTCCCTCATCTGATGAAATACCACCAAATCTTCTATCCCTATTAGAATAATCTATTAATGCCTTTTCTAAATCATTTTTGGTAAAATCCGGCCAGAGAATATCTGTAAAATATAGTTCTGAATACGCTAATTGCCATAATAAAAAATTACTTATTCTTATTTCACCAGATGTTCTTATTATTAATTCAGGATCAGGAACATCAGGCAAATATAAGTTAGTTGAAATATCATCTATTGATATTTCTTTTTTTCCTGAAGATATTAATTTGTTGACAGAATCAACTATTTCCTGTCTTCCACCATAATTAACTGCAAGAATTACCTGAATTTTTGTATTGTTTTTGCTTTTTTCTTCTATTTTTTTACAGACTTTATATACATTTTCAGGTAATTCTTCAATTCTTCCGAGAAATCTCACTCTAACATTTTCCCTAACTATTTTATTTAATCGAGATTCTAAATATCTAACCATTAAAGAAAAAAGATATTTTACTTCTTCAGGAGGTCTTTTCCAATTTTCAGTGGAAAATGAGTATAAGGTTAAATATTTAATGCCAAAATCAGAAGCCCATTGTATTACATCTTCTGCAACTTTAGCACCTTTTTCATGCCCCATTGTTCTTTTTAACCCGCGTTGTTTAGCCCATCTTCCATTACCATCCATAATAATCCCCACATGAGTGGGGATTTTTCTTATTGCTGTCAAGAGTCCATTATCTCCTTTTCTTTTTTATGGAATACTTCATCTATTTTTCCTTCATGTTCTTTTAATATTTTTTGTATTTCATCTTCTAATTTCCTTGCATCATCTTCTGGAATTTCTCCATTTTTCTGTTTTTCTTTTACTATTTTCATATCTTCTCTTCTTATATTCCTTAATGCGATTTTAAATTCTTCTGCCAATTCTTTAGCATGTTTTACCCATTTTTTTCTATCTTCTACAGTTGGATTTGGAAATTTAACTCTTACGACATTTCCATCTGTAGATGCCATCATACCTAAATTCGCTGCATTTATGGCTTTTTCAATTTTTGCACACAAACTCTTATCCCATGGAGTAATTACAACTGTTCTATCTTCCCCAACTGTTAATGTCGCAGTTTGATTTATTGGCGTAGGAGTTCCATAATAGTCAACCATTATTTCTTCAAACATAGCAGGAGAAGGTCTTCCTGTTCTTAATTTTTTATATTCATCTTCAAGATGTTTTACTGTTTTATCCATTTTGTTTTTAGCTTCTTTTAAAATAGGATCTTTTAATGACACTACATCCACCTCCAATTAATTTTTTATTTTCTTATTTTATTATATCATTTTTTATAATGAATATAAAGGTATTTATCAGCTATTATTTTTGATTCATATGGTTTACCAATTGTTTCGATAAATTTATCTAATTTCATTATATTTATTATGTTTAAAACACGCGGATCTCGATCTAATAGATTTTTATCAAGATTGAATACAAGTATCAAATTTTCTTTAAATTTTTCTTTTAAATATTTTATATCTTCAAATATATTTCTTGAATATTCCGGATTTAAATATATGATACTATCATATATCTCTTTTATCTTTCTATCTTCTATATATTCATTGTTTTCTATTGTTATTCTTTCACCAACAAATATTTTTTCTTTTGTATTTATTTCAAGAGTTTTTCCTTTGATAGCTCTGGAAATATTATATTTTAATTCATTAGAATTGAGCGGATTCTGAAAAATTGTATCAAAATAATTTGTAAATTTCTTTAAGAATTTGTCAAGCGCATAAATAGAATTGTATTCTGGTTGAGGAGAAACATAAAAAATACCTTTATTTTCTGATTCATACCAACATCTAACCGGATTAACCACAGGTAATAATGACATTATTTCACCAAGATTTACTACATCAATAATTTTATCTTCTGTTTCTTCTATATTTTTCTCATAATAGAAACCTGTATAATTATAATGACCTCCTTTTAAATCAGCAATTATAGGATTTAATTCCAATGCACTAAGTAGATATTTTTTTGCATTTTTAAATTTTTTATTTTTTCTATAATAATGATATAGTCTTAATCCTATAAAAGCTTTAAATTTTTTATTATCTTTTATAGAATCAAAAATTTGTAATAGTATTTTTTCGTAGGCTTCATCAAATTCTTTGTTATAACTAATTTTTAGTGCATAATTAAATTTTAAAGGTATAAACACTTTTCCAAGATAATAATCATATATGGATAATTCATTTTTATTGAAACTTTTTAATTCAAATATCATTTCTATTTTTTGATTCATTTCATCTCTTAAATCTATATATGCTGGAATTATTTCTTCTGGATTCATTTGAGTTAATATATCTTCTATTAAAACCTGCACAAATTTTGCCAATGATTTTTCAAATTCTACAGCTTTTTTGTATTTATTTTTCGCTTCATTAAACCTTCCCATCTTTACAAGAGCATCACCAATTAATAATTCTATCACACCTTTTTCTTTGTCAGATGCTTCACGTCTCAATCTTCTAATTTTTAAAAATGTTTTTAATACTTTTTCATAATCCCTTAGTTCAAATAAATTGTCTCCATATGAAAGGAGTAACCCTACTATATTTTTTTCATTTTCAAAATTTTCAACTAAAAATATCAAAAATTCATATGGATCATTTTTTAGATTATCAAAAAATGTTTTTATTCTTTTTATCCATTTAATATGATTTTCAGGATAGTATTGAATGTTATTGGGAATTCCCTCTATTAATTTTTCAAGTATATATAATATTATTTCCTTTTCTTTCATAGTTTTTGCAGATATGAAGGTGTCAAACGTAATTTCCAATAACGTCAAAATTTTGTTTGTATTTTTTTGATAATCTATTTCTTCTATAATTTTTTCTATTTTATTAAAATCACTTTCTTTTATTTTAGATAAAGCTAAGTATATAATTCCTTCGTTTTTCTTAAATAATGACTGCATTGACCAGGTTATTTCACTTTTTCTATTTTCAAAAATATTTAAGTATTTTATAAATTCTAAAGAAACTTGCTTTAAATTTTTCCAATCCCTTTTATTATAATAAACATTCATCAGACCATAATAACAATCCAGATTCCATTTGGTTCCAATATTAAACCATTTTATCGCATCTTCCCAATACCCTTTATTCATTAATTCTACTCCCCATAGAAACATAAACTCTACTTCCATGGGAATTGGTTTATAATTTCCTTTTCTTAATTTTTCAGATAGCATTTCTGCCACTTTTTTTCCTATTTTCATTTTTTCAATATATTTATTGGCAATGGAAAGTGTTTTCATGTATTGTATTAAGTAGTATATATCATTTGGATTTTCTTTAAGATATTTTTCAATTAGAGCTAAAGTTCTTTCTGTTTTTTGTTTTCTTCTTAATCTAGTCCATATATAACCATAATGATATAATGGGAAATCGACTTTTACCTGTTTTCCTTTATAAATTGGTTGATTATGTACTATATTTTCATATTTCACTTTTCCATTTCTGAAAAATCTTGCTGTACTTGCTATTTCCGTAGTTTTTTTATCAAAATCCATATAATTAATTGTAGGTATATATACAGCTACAATATCTTTTTCTAAGTTTTCCAAAAAACTTCTTATGTTATTTTTTAACTTTTCAGAAGCTTCTTCATCTGCATCTACTATAAACACCCATTCTGATGTAGCATATTTCAAAGTTTCATTTCTTGCATCAGAAAAATTACCATTCCATGGAAAGAAATATATTTTATCTGTGTATTTTTTTGCTATTTCAACTGTATTATCTGTTGAGCCAGTATCTACAAATATTATCTCATCACAAAAATCTTTTATACTTTCAAGACATCTGGTAATATTTTGTTCTTCGTTTTTTGCCATTATACATGCACTTATTAATCCTTTTTTCATATAATCCCCCCATAATTTTAAAAGAGTTTTATAATGTTATTTTTTTTAGCTTCGCTATTTTCATTTCCTTTATATATAATATCAATTTTTATTAAATGTTTTGATTCATTTGAAAGCAATAATTCCAATTTTGTTGCTTTTAATTTTAAAATTTGATATTCCAATAAATTGTTTTCGTTAAACTCTATTTTTATATAATCTTCCGATTCTGTTATTTCAGCATGTTTTAAAGCAAAATACATGGAAAGATCCATTTTTTCCTTTGAATTTAATAATATATTTAACACTTTATTTATTTTTGAATCTTCTGTAATTACATCTCTTGTTTCATCGTGATCCAAAATTTCAACTTTTTCATCTTTAACTTCTGTTTTCATATTTAATTCATATCCAATATTTAAAATATGTATATCAAATAAGATTTTTTTATTCTCTGAATATTTTAATTCTTTTAATAAATCTGAAAGTTTTCTGGTTAGTTTTATATAGATATTTAATCTCTTTTTATCTTCAATCTTTTCATCTAAAATATATTCAAGTACTTCTTCAAGAAATACCTCTATTTCTTTTCCTTCTTCAAATATCTCTCGAGATATTTGAAGTAATAATTCAGAATCACCTTTTAATATTGCATTTATGAATTTATCCAAAATACTTTTATCAAATAATCCTAAAACATCTATCACAATCTGCTCAGTTATTACTTCTTCAGATGAAAATTTTAATACTTGTTCAAGCAGTGATAAAGAATCCCTAACTCCACCCTTTGCTTTTTTAGCTATAATCCCTGCCGCTTCTTCTGTAATTTTTTTATTTTCTTTTTCTGCTATTGAAATTATATGTTTTTTTAAATCTTTTTCTGTGATATTTTTAAACTGCAATACTTGAGCTCTCGAAACAATAGTTTCAGGAACTTTTTCAAGATTTGTTGTAGCTAAAATAAATATTACATGTTCCGGTGGTTCTTCTAAAGTTTTCAATAACGCATTAAAAGCTTCTTTAGTAAGCATATGAAATTCATCTATAATATATACTTTATATTTTCCATGGACAGGCCTAAAATTAGCTGAATCTCTTATTTTTCTAATTTCATCTATCCCTCTATTTGAAGCCGCATCAAGCTCTATAACATCCATAAATCTTCCTTCATTTATGGCTATACAATTATCACATTTATTACACGGATTATCATCAACCGGATTTGAACAATTTAAAATTTTACTAAGAATACGTGCTGTAGTTGTTTTTCCAGTTCCCCTTGGACCAGAGAATATATATGCATGTGAAAATTCATTATTACGCACTGTATTTTTGAAATATTTTTTTATATGTTCCTGACCTATTAGCTCATCAAAGGTTAAAGGTCTATATTTCCTATACAAGGTTATCATAAATAAAAATACCTCCCAAAAACGTATTATTATAAAATTCTATCTCTTCAATTATACCATATCACTATAAAAATAAAAAGGGGGAAAATCCCCCTTTTTATGCCATTACAGTTTCTTTTAAAGCTTCTACTATTTCACAATCAAATTTTTTTGGACAATCTTTTTCTAAGATTTTTAATACCTTTTCTTTAGGCCATGGTTCTTTATATATTCTTTTTGCTGTTAATGCGTCATATATATCAACTACAGCTAATATTTTACCAAATAACGAAATTTCATTACCTTTCTTACCAGTTGGATAACCACTTCCATCATTTTTTTCATGATGTTCCAGTGCTCCTAAAGGTATATTTTTAGATAAAAAGTCTATATCAGATAATAGATTGGCACCTATTATTGTGTGAGATTTTATAATTTCATACTCTTCATCTGTTAATTTAGATGGTTTATTTAAAATATTATCCGGAATTCCAATTTTTCCAACATCATGTAATAATCCAGCAATTTCAAGCTCTTCAATAAATGAGTCATTATATCCAAGCTTTTTAGCTATTTCAACTGCCAAAACAGAAACATTTTTTGAATGTGTATGGGTATAATTATCCCTCAAATCAATTGCAGTTGCAACAGCCTGAATTAATCCTTTTATTGTGCTACTTAAATCATCATATACTTTTGAGTTTTTTAACTTATTTGATATTAATGATGAAAATATTTCCATAATTTCTTTATCTTGATCTGTATATTTCCCTTTTTTCTTATTTACAGCTTCTAAAACTCCTATTACTTCGTTTTCAAAAAATAATGGTGTTGCAATTAAGTTTCTTGTATGATATTTTGATTTTTCATCTGTTTTTTTAAAATGTTTTTTGCTTTTGGTTGTGTCATTAATTATAATTGTTTCTTTCTTTAAAAAACATTCTCCGGCTATTGAATCATCTATTGGAACGTCAATGGTTTCAATTTTACCACTTGCGCCACCAGAAGTTACATAGAAATTTAAGACATCTTTTTCTTCATTATACAATAATATAGCTGCTCCATCTGAGTTTAAGAGATTCCTTATAGTTTCTTCTATTGATTTTAATATGCTTTCTAATTTAAAGTTTTCAGTAATTAGATTAACAGATTCCAAAATATTTTTATTATGACATTTTGTACTAAATATTTCTTCAGCTTTATCTTGAGAAATATTATAAAACATATTTTTCAAAGTTAAAATTTTTTCTAAATCTTTTATTTCTATTTCTGTATATATTTTTATATTATCATCTATGGTTATAGCTTTTTCATTTTTTTCTCCATATACTTCTTGTTTTATTTGTAGTCCTACAATTTTCATTTCTTTCATTAAACAGTTGATCATACAATCACCTTAGAATTCAATCGTTTCAAAGTTAATTGTATATTCAAATTCATCTTTTTCTACATCATAACTTATTGAATAAATAATTCCTGAATTTTCTAATACTGGATAATATATGAATCCTTGAACCCATGTATTTTTATTGAGGAATATACTATCAACTGTATCATCTTCAAGGAATTTCCACTGGATATAACTAAATCCTGCCGTTAATTCGGGAAGTCCTCCTAATGCCGGGATTTTAACAGTCATATTCCCTTTTAACAATCCATCTCTTGCATTGCTAAACGGCCTATTATAATCAAGAGTAATATTTAAATATGGAGCTATTGTTAAATATGATTTTCCTATTAAACCCATAGATTTTTCCTGATTTAAGTCCATATATTTCCCATTTGCAACATTATATTCGTAATATGGTCCGACATATTCCATATTAAAACCATCTGATAAGTAATCAAATCCAAACATAAACTGGAAATATGGAGGAAAATCTATCATAGGACCTATAAGCAATCCATAAGTTAGTGTATCATCACCTGAATAAACAACATCAGTTTCTACACCAAATTTTATAAAGAATATCTTTTTATATAATGTTGCTAATATAGCTTGTTTTAATTCATTGTCTTTAAGATCTTCTTCTGACATATTATAAATACCTGTTATTTCTGTATTAAATAATCCCAAATCCATATCAACATAGCCAAACATAAGATTTGATGTTTTTTGATAATTAAATGGCATTAATGATGTAACTTCATAAGGAATATGCATTCCTAACTTTAATCCTCCAAATCTTAATTCAGTATCAAAAACTCTTGAATAAGGTATTGAATAATTATTCATAAATAACCCTAATCCCTTTGTATATGAAGGACTTACACCGTATCTTATATAAAACATTGGGAAATCAAGTTTTAAATAATTAATTGATATTGCACTCCATAAATCCTGGGAAGTTGCTTCTTTTGAAGGTATTCCATAATATAATGGACCGTCTATGCTTTCCTGGTATGCATTGAAACCTATTCCTATTCCAAATGGACCTATATCAAAATTAGGTGCAAATGAATATACTAAATATGTACTATTACCCTTTGTTTGTTTCCCGAAGGATATGTTTCCTAAATTTGCTTTTGTTTTTACAGGTGCGGCAGCAGGTTCTTCTGCAACAGGTGTTTCCCTTTTTTCTTCAGCAACTTTTTCTTCTTTTTTCTCTTCAACTTTGGTTTCAGGTTTCTGTTCTTCCTGCTTTTTTTCAGGCATTAAATTTTTCTCATAATCTTCTATAGGCATGTCTAATTTTTCAAGTTGTGGATTTGGATTTTGTGGAGAATAATTAAACATATTTCCAGCTTTTACAGGGAATAGTTTATTATTTACCATTGTGTAAACTGTACCTTCAAATGTTCTTATATTTGTATTGTTACCCTTTTTTTCAAAACCAAATTCTGTACCTCTTACACCAGCAACTACTGAACCAGAACCCACTAAATATTTGGAACCTGGAGCTAAAATTTCGTTTATTTTATTTACTGTTGCACCTTTTTTAAGTTCATATTCAATATCAATATCTCCACTTTCTGAAGCTCTTAACTTTTTTATGTATAACTGTGTTTCAGGTGAAACTTTTATTTCTATATTTAATTCAGGTTCTTTTAGATGTATATATCCATCTTTTAAAGTTAATAATTCCGAATTTTCTTTTATAACCGTATCACTGTTTATAGAATCCCAAACATCTGAATCTGCTTCTTTATAAAGAACATTACCTTCTTTTTCAAGAATTATAAGCGATGTTTCTGGCATTTCTATTTTTTCTTCTAAAATGTCAAATTCTATCTTTTTCTCAAGTGTTTTATCTTCATTATAAAATACTAATTCTGCTTTTCCAGGCATTAATGGAGCTAAAAACACAAGATTTGCTGTTCCATCCACTAAATCAAAACCATCAAAAAGAATAAAAGGATCATCAAAACCACCATTGGTTACATCTACATATAAATGAGTTACTGCTGAATCATCTACACTTACTGTAATGTTAACACTTTCACCAACATAAATAGTTTGTGTTTCTGTTGTTACAGTAATTTCAGAAAAGAATGTAATTGACAACAACATAAACAAAAGAAATACTCCCCACTTTTTAAACATAACATCACCTCCATATGGATAAATAAGTTATAATTATACTTAAAGCTAAAGGTCCACTCTCTGATTTTATATTTTCTGTATTATTTCTTAAAAATATTACTATGGAAAACGTTATAAATATAATTGAAGCTATTAAGAAGTACATATCCCCATAATATTTTATAAAGGGTAACGAAAACCGAAAAAAGTATCCAAGATAATCTCTTGTATAAGGTTTTGAAAATCCATCAATCATATAGAACAATAAACTAACAAAATATGCATTAAATAATCCTACAGCTATGAGTTTTACATATTGTTGAGAGATGAGAAAATGATCAGTTTCGTAAAAAAAACTCGCCATTAATAAGGAAGAAAAATGCATAACTTGATCTATAATATAATATGTATGGGTATTAAATACTTTTTTAGTTCTATTTTTAAATTTTATTGTATCAATAGCAAAATGAATTATTGTCAAGGTTATAATTACTATCAAATTATTTATTTTCAATGAACTTGGATACATTAGAATAATCATTGATAAGAATATTATACAAACATGAAGTATTAAAACTTTAAGTTTAGAATTTTTATATTTTGCAATATATCCATTTTGAAAAACATAATCGCCTACAAGATGCGTCAGCAAAAAATAGAAAAATATCTCTTTATTCATATGATTCCACCTCTTTTAATAGCTCGACCAATTGTGAATTAAAAAATACGCCACTATAATCTTCAATTAATTCAATAGCTTTGGATTTCGGAATTTTAGTTCTATACGGTCTATCCTCTAACATCGAATAATACGCATCTAAAAGTCCTATTATCTGTGCTAGAATAGGTATTTCATCTCCTTTTAACCCATACGGATACCCTTCTCCATTCCATTTTTCATGATGATATAAAACTATTTCTTTTACTCCATCAGGAATTGTTGGAATTTTAGAAACTAATTCGTACCCATATATTACATGTTTTCTTATTTCTTCTTTTTCAGAATTGGTTAATTCTTCTTTTTTTAACAATATTTTTTCAGGAATACCTATTTTTCCTATATCAAAAATCATACTACCAAATTTTAAATCTTTGAGTTCTTTGGTGGTTAAATTCAATTTTTCGCCAATTTTTATTGCAGCTTTATAAACACTTTCACAATGTTTTTCTGCACCAGGCACTCTTGCCTCTAAAATCCTCGTTAAAACCTTTAAAGATTTATCCAATATTTTTTCAAATCTGGTTTCTAAATATGAGGTTTCTATGGTTTTTGATATATATTCATTTATATTCTTTACAACAATGTAATCGATAATATCATAAGATTTTTCTCTGGATTTTATCAATTCAAATAACAAAAAGTTCTTCCCATCGACTTTAAATGGAATATTCATTATATTATTATTTATTATGATTCCATCTTCTTTAAATTCTTCAATATATTTTATATTTAATGCTCTTTTTAATTCATCTACATTATTATTATCTTTGAATAAATAAATCTCGGTTTTTTTTAACTGGAATATATTTTCAAATATTCTTTTTAATTCCTCTATAGTATCTTTTAAATCTATCTCGGTTTTTACATATTTTAAGATTTCAAATATTATTTCTTCACTATCTTTAGAAGGTATTCCTGTATATTCCCTTAACAATTTATCAAAACTAATTAAAAAAGTATCTTTTAAATTATCTATATTATCATAAAATTCTATTAAGATATCACTTCCATAATGAACTTCAAAAATCTTTTTTGCATTTTTATTATTTAAATTTTCAAATATATCATTGTCTATTTTTATTTTATAATTAATATTTCTTGTTTTCAAAAAATTAATATTCTCAAGAATCAGATTCTTTATTGACGTCATCTAAATCTCCTTCCTTAATCTTGTATAATTTTAAAGGTTTTTCCTTACCTTTTACTTTAAAATCTCCAATGTATTCAAATTTATATTTTTTAGATCGCTTTACTATTTCTTCTGTTACTATTAACCATTCATTTAAATCTCTTGTTAAATGTTCTATACGCGAGGTTGTATTTACAGTATCTCCAATACATGTATAATCCATCCTGAAATCCGCTCCTATATTTCCGATAACTACTTCACCATAATGCATACCAATACCTGCATTTACTTCAAAATCAAATCCCATATTTTTTAATTCTTTATTTATATCTTTTAATTTTCTTCTCATATCTATTGCACAGGCTATAGCCCTATCAACTTCATCGCCAAATTCAATAGGAGCACCAAAAATTGCCATAATTAAATCACCAATGAATTTATCAATTGTTCCATAATATTTATTTCTTATGATATCTGCCATTTGTGATAAATAAAAATTGAGAAACTTAACAACTTCTTCTGGAGAAAGCTTTTCTGATTTTTCAGTAAATCCTACTATATCAGACATTATTAAAACTACATTCTTTTTCTCTCCACCAAGCTCCGTTTTTCCCTGTTCTAATAATTTCTGTGCAACAAAATCTGGTACATATTTAAAGAAGAATGATTTTATTTTTTTCTTTTCTCTTGATTCTTTTAAGAATGATTGTGCATTATCTACAACCGCTATAATCAAACTCGACATTACTGGATAAAATGTATCAACCCATATATGCTGTTTAAATAAGTAATACGAGATAAATATATAAGCAATTGGAATCATAAAGGATAATAACTTGGTGTATATCTTATTAAAAGATAATAATATTAGGGTTACTAATAAAATAGAAGTCAAAATAATCAAAGTATAAAAATAATTAACTCTTGTCATTCTTTCATTGTTTATCAAATTTTGAACAGCAGTCGCATGTAAATATACACCTGGTTCATCGTTGGAAAATGGTGTAACTCGCAAATCATATAATCCTTTTGCAGTGGCTGAATAACCTAAAATGGCAACCTTATCTTTAAAATCATAATTGTCATATTTATTGGTATACACTAAATCATAAAAAGAAATAGTATCAAAAACTTGAGGACCTTTTCCATAAAAACTTAAAAGAAAAAAACCATTTTTATCTGTTTTAATCTTTTCATTTTCAATTTCAATTGTATAATTTTTTGGATCATAAATAAAATTTTGAAGATTATAACCTTTATAATTTGCGTACAACATTAGATCCATATGCGGAAATAATCCTGTATTAAACCCATTATCTGCAGCCCATTCTTCTTTAAATAATAATGGAAGACTTCTTGCAACTCCGTCAGGATCGAGCTGCCCAATTTCATATGTTGAAGCAGGTACCAATGAAGAAAATTCTGGAATAGGAGGTATTATCTTATATGCAGTTAACGGAAAAAACAATGATAAATACTCTGGATTTTTTAATTTAAATGAATATTTTAAATAAAATTTATTTTCTTCTAATTGCTTTTTAAATTCAGGATTATATTCATCAAAATTGCTTTTTTCTACCGTTAAATACGTTCCTAAAACAACTTTATTGTATCTTCTTAAGATTGCTGCAAGCAACATATCGTCCTTAGATTTTCCATTACTCATTATATTACTTTCTGAAGGAGTAGTAAAAGACACATCAAATCCTATAGTTTTTATTCCAAGTTTAAAAAGTTTAGCTATCATTCTTGCATAATGTTCTCTATTCCAGGGCCATTCATCATTAAATCTTGTAGACATATTTACAAGAGAATTTTCATCTATAGCTATTACAACAACCTTTGGAGTTGTTTTTTCAATTCCTCTTATTCTATATCTTAAATCTAATGTTTTTAGTTCAAAAATTTCTATCCAGGGATTGTTTAAACTGTATGTAATAAAATATATCGCCAGAAAAAACAGTACTAATAAAAAGGTAATTCTTATTTTTATTTTTTTCATTGTATTAATCACCTTCATAAAAATAGTTTATTTATAGTTTAATTATAACATATTTTCATCATTTTTTACAACCAAATTAATAATAAACAAACAACTATGTTAATAAAAACTCCCTTCAAGAATTGAAGGGAGTTTTATGTTTGATGACTATACCCGTCTTTTATATATAATTATTTGTATTCTATCGGAAACATCTTCGGATGTATCGGATATATCAGCTATTCTGTGAACTAATTTTTTTAACTGCATTTTATGCGCTAGGCTAATATCAAGATCATAAATCTTCCTTATTGTATCTCTTTCTATTTCATCAGTTTCATGCTCAAAATGCTCTGTTTGAATTATTAAATCATTGGCCTTTTCAAAATTTTCAAACATTTCTTTTGCTGCACCTTTTACAGCAAGATAGGTATTATATGCCTTTTCACATAATCTAACAAGATTTTCTCTTATTTCTTCTGGCACTTCAAGACGCTGCAATTCAATTTCATCAGCTACACTTTCCGCTTTGTTTGCTATTCTATCCATAGCTTCTACCGTTCCCAATAAATCACCTCTAAAATTTGGTAAAAAAGCTCCTGAATACATTTCGGATTCAACATTTCTTCTTATGTTGTCTGCATAAGATTCTGAATTTCTTACATCATCTGCCAATTTTAAAACAATTGATGTATCTTTATCAAGATTTTTTATTAATTCTTTTAGTTTCTGGATAGTTGTATCCACAGCATCCAGATGTTGATTAAATAATTCTATTATTTTCTTTTCTTTTCTTCCAAAAAAAAGACCCATATTTTCACCCCCATTATATTAATTATACTATAAAATTATTATTATTTTTAAAGATTTATTTTAAATATCCCCTTTAAAATAAAATATATTAAAGCTGTTATTATTCCTGAGGAAACAGGGGTGTTTACCCATGCGCCAACTATTTTAAATAAAATTTTTTTATTAGTTAATCTTGAGCCTCTTGCATATCCTGCCCCTATAACCGCTCCAACTATAGCCTGAGATGTAGAAACAGGAATTCCTAATATTGCATAAATCCATACTGTTATAGATTCACCTAAAACAGCAATTGCAGCTGAAAAATAATCTAATTCCATTATTTGAGTACCAACAGTCATCATAACCTTATAACTATATGTTAATACACCAAATGATATGGCCAATCCTCCAACCAATGCCGCTGTATTTACTCCTATTGTACTTGCAAATACTCCTGTAATATTTGCAACATTATTTGCTCCTAATGAATAAGCTCCATAAGCTCCAATTAAAAGCGTTGCAATTTGGACCGTTCTTTCTTTTGCATAAATAGAATTAATTTTATTAAAAGGTATTGCTAACAATTTATAAGATAAAAAGCCAAATATTGCACCGCCAATAGGCGTTCCAACCCATGCTAAAACTAATTTTAAAATTATTGCCCAATTAACTCCCCCTTCTATTAATCCCACAGCCATAATTGAACCAACTATGGCCTGCGAAGAAGATACCGGAACTCCTAAATATGTCATAACAGTCATTGTTAAAGCCGCTGAAAAAACGGAAATAGAACCTGAAATTAAACTTTGCGCAGTTACGCTACTTATAGTCTCAATTCCTTTTGCTCCACCAGTTAAAGCACCTATTAAAATGAAAATAGCTGAAATAATTGTCGCGGTTCTGTATTTTACTATCCTATTTGAAACAGCAGTACCAAAAATATTAGCAGCATCATTTGCACCAAGAGACCACCCAAAGAATATAGCTGGCAACAAGTATATAAACATATAACCCCTCCACTACTATAATATAATAAAAAAGACGTATCATTGATTGTACTACAAAATACGTCTTTTTTAAAATTCAATAATATGTAATCTAAAATAATTAAATTGTAATAGATTTAATTACTTTCTATTATTGCTTTAAATTAAAAAAAAGAGGATTTAAATCCTCTTTTAAAAACCTTTTATATCCGGAAGATCTTCTTTTCTATTGAAAAATTCTTTTAAATTTCTTAATTCGCTGTCTATAACATCGGGATTTGCAGCAACTTTAAAACTTAATCCTATTAAGAATGTTTTCATTAATTCTGCAGTGTTATCAATATTATTCATTCCAATTTCGTGCAATTTAAGAAATTCTTTTATAGTATTGGTAAACTGCATATCCAAAAATCTAGCTTTTTTTGATACCTCTTTTTGTCTATACGGATATGTCAAAATCTGTGAAAAGGCTATCATATATTTTGGAGGTGTAAAAATTTTTCTTATTTTTTCTTCTGCAGTCATTGTTTTCTTTTTAAATATTTCATTTATCCATTCTTCCAATATCCCTTCGCCTGTAGCAACAAGCGCTTCATCTTTAGATCCAAAGTAATAATGCAAAGAAGCAATAGTTAAATTTGACATTTCACATATATGTCTTGTTGTTGCTTCAGAAATAGATTCTTCATTAATTATTTTTATTATAGAATCCATTAAATTTTCTTTTCTTTTTGCTCTTAAGGTTGGATTCGGTCTTCTTGCCATAAAATTTAACCTCCTTTTTATCAACTCATACTTGAATTATATCATCATTTTACCTTATTGTCAAATCATTGATATAATAAAAAGGTTAATTTTTTGTAAAGCACATTTGTGTATAAAAAAGGTGGGCGATTTTAAATCACCCACCCTTAAAATTTTAATTATTTTGAATATTCTTCATTTTCCATTAAGAGATTTTTCATTTCATTAACCATTCTATTATATGCTTCTTCTGCTGTTATTTTATCGTATAAGAAATCAGCTGTTATAGTTCCTAATGCTTTTCTTATATCATACCATGCTGCTGGTTTTGGATCAGGAACAGCTGTTTTTAATGAATCTAATGCAATTGCCGGTTTATCATCATTTGCAACATATGCTTTCCATTGTGCTGTTTCAACTACGTCTTTTCTAACAGGTACATATCCTGTATTTACTGCCCAATATGCCTGATTTACTTTTGTTAATAAGAAGTTCATGAACATCCATGCTGCCTGCTTTTGTGCTGGTGATGCCCAAGCAAACATAATTAAATCAGTACCAGCAATTGGTGAATGTGGAACACCATCTACTGAAGGTAATGGAGCCCATGACCATTCATATTTTCCTTTAATTGATTTTTCTACATATGGTTTTCCTGCAATTGTTCCCATATACATTGCAATTTGTCCATTTCCAAATGGATCATTTAAGTATCCACCCTGAACAAATGCAACTTCATCTGATTTTAATTTATGCATATATTCTAAAGTTTTTATTGTTAAATCTTTGTCGAGAACAATTTTCCATTTTCCATTTCCAGCATAATCAAGAATTTTACCATTCATTGCATATAAGAATACCTGGAAATCATCTACTGTAGTTCTATAACCCAATCCATACTGATCAATCTGACCGTCACCATCAATATCATCTGTTAATTCTTTTGCTACTTCTGATAATTCATCTAATGTTTTTGGTGGTTCTACACCGTATAAATCAAATATATCTACATTGTAATATGTTGTATATACACTTTTGTTGAAAGGAATTGAGTAAATTTTATCTCCCCATGTACATAATTTCTTGAAAACATCATATATTTGATTATCCCAAACATTTTTAAATTCTGGATCACCGTAGATAAATTTGTTTAAAGGTTCAACTATTCCCTCACTCTGTAAGTACTTTGATGTCCAGTTTGAGTATGCCTGTGCTAATACAGGAAGATTATCTCTTGTACCTTCGTTGTATGCAACAACTGTACTCAATAATTTTCTTGATAATGCACCATAATTACCTACATATACAGGAACTACTTCAATTTCGGGATTTTCCCTGTTAAATGCAGCTACTAATTCTTCTAATGCCTTTCCATGGCCCCCACCCATAGCATGCCAGAATTCAACTTTGATCTTTTCACCAAAAGAAAAAACCATAAGTGATAATACCAATAATACTAATAAAAGCTTTTTCACAAAAGACACCTCCCATTAAGATTATTAAAAAACTTCAGCATTACATTATACTATAATTCACTTAGAAAAATCAAATTAAAAAATTTTAAGTATTTGAAATAATTCGTCTTTAATTGCATTTAGTTCCTTTTCTGTGTTGATTTTGTAATGATAATTTAATTTTAAACTTTTTTGAGCATTAATAATATTTTTAGCTTTTTCTGGATCCATTTTTCGAAATTCAGTTAATCTTTTAAAGCGTTCTTTATCAGAAGCTTCTACTAATAAAATTATATCACATATTTCATTTAAACCTATTTGATCAATTAAAGCACCATCTATTATTACATATTCATACTTATCCTTTTTATATTTCTCTATTAATTCTGAAACAAATTCTTTAATTTTTGGATGAACCACAGAATTTAAATAATCTAAATTTTTTTTATTTGTAAAAACTATTTGAGCTAATTTGCTCCTTTGAATTTCATTATTTTCTAAAATTTTATCACCAAATTTTTTTACCAGTTTTTCTTTTATATCTTTTTCAAACAACGCTTTATGACCAAGCTTGTCAAGATCAATTATTGGATATCCCTTTTCCTTTAAAAGACTGGCAATGGTACTTTTACCACTGCCAGCCAATCCTGTAATTCCTATTATTTTCATAATTCGAATTTTTCCTTTTTTGAAACTTTTTCATTTACTTCTTTTGCAAATTCTTCATATCCTTCTCTACCCATTAATGCGTATGTAACCTTCTTACCAAGTTCAACCCCTGGTTGATCATATGCGTTTATTTCAAGTAATTTTGCCATAATTGCTGTTTGGAATTCATAAAGGAAGAAGAATTCACCAACATTAAATGAATTTATTTCAGGGAATATAACCTTCATATTTGGTTTTCCATGTTCTGTTAACGCATATTCAGTTCCAAATAATTCTGTATTCAACAATTCTGATAATGTTTTCCCACCTAAATAGGATAATGCGGAATATTCTTCATGCACTTTTGGTATTTTTATATCTCTTTCAAACTTTTCAAGTTTTAAGAATGTTACTACTTTATCATCTGGGCCTTCATTATATAATTGAACCTGTGAATGCTGATCAGTTGCTCCCAATGCCTTTACAGGAGTTTGACCAACATTTACAATTTCCCCATTTATATTATATTTCTTTCCCAAACTTTCTGCCCAGAGCTGTCTATACCAATCAGCAAGTAATAGTAGTTTATTTGAATATGGCATCATAACAGAAATATTATATCCTTTTTTATAATATAAGAAGTGTAAAAGTGCATTTAACGCTGCTGGATTTTCTTTTAAATTTTTATTTATCACTTTATCCAGCATGGATTTTGCACCATTTAATAAATCTATAATATCAATACCACCCGCTAATGCTGAAAGCAATCCAACTGGTGTTAATACACTAAATCTTCCGCCAACTTCCGGTGGAATTTCCAATGTTTTTATACCTTCTTCTTTGGAAATTTTTCTTAAAATTCCATTTTCAGGATCTGTTGTAAATATTATATGTTCTTTAGGATCAAGCCCATAACTCTCTATTATTCCTCTTGCTATAAGATAATTTGACATTGCTTCAGCTGTTGTTCCGGATTTTGATATAACATTAAATAATGTTGTATGAGGATCTATTTGATCTAAAATAGATGCAACAAAATCGGGATCTACATTATCAATAATAAATATTTTTGGTGTTTTTCTATTTTTCATATAATTATAATTTAATGGATTTAATGTTGTTTGTAAAGCAATATTTCCTAATGCTGAACCACCTATCCCAAGAACCACAAAACTTTCAAATGATTGTATCCAATCCTGTAAATCAAGAATTTTATCAAGAAATTTGGTATCCTGAGGAAGTTTTACAAACCCTGGCTTTTCATTTAATATCTCATCTATGATTTCAGCTATTTTTCCCTCATATTCAATCAACTCTTCTTGTTTTATACCTTTTTCAATATTAGGAAAAAACATATTTGTAAAATCAAATTTTAATCCTTTCATTTTACCCCTCCCATAATAAAATTTATAAAGATTTTAATATTTCAAAATACTTTCTACTCTAACATTATCTAACTTTTCTCTTGGATTTAAAAATTCTAATTCAATTAAACAAATAATCCCTGAAACTTCAGCTTCTAATTTTTCTACCAATGTTTGAATTGCTTTTATTGTTCCGCCAGTTGCTAAAACATCATCAACAATTAAAACCTTTTCTCCTTTTTCAAGTGCATCTTTATGCATTTGAATCTTAGCTTCACCATATTCTAACGCATATGAAACTTCAACTACTTCATAAGGTAATTTCCCAGGTTTTCTAACAGGAACTAATTTTTTTCCTAATTTATATGCTAATGCTGAACCAAATAAAAATCCTCTTGCTTCTGGAACAAGAATTGCATCAAATTCTATATCTTTAACTTTTTCAGCCATTTCATCTATTACACCTTTAAAAGCTTCTGGGTCTGCCAATAATGGTGTAATATCTTTAAAAATTATCCCCGGCTTTGGAAAATCTGGAATGTCTCTAATAAATTTTTCAAAGTTCATAATCAATTCCTCCTTAATTAATATAAAATATTGACAGCATTATTTTACCATATTTTTTTTAAAATACAACATCATTTTTTATATAAAATTAATCATGCCCCTTTTATGGGGCATGATTATTGTTTATACCTACTATTATATTTATATGAATAATTTAATAATATTGATATTTTCTTTTCTAATTCTATCAAAGTAACTTTATTTCCTTCTTTTAGAGTTTCAAACGCCGCTTTTATTACAAGAATTCTTGGATATTTATCTAAAGTGACCTTAATCGGGTCAACAATTTTAAAGTTTTTTTTACTTTCAACATCTAATGTTTTCATTTTTTTATCACTCCCTTCAAAAAAAATACTTGACAAAAATAATTTTAGATGTTATAATCTAAACGCATTAAGTGAGAAGGGCTCGTAGCTCAGTTGGTGAGAGCTTCCGGCTCATAACCGGGAGGTCGGTGGTTCGAATCCACCCGAGCCCACCAGATGCGAGGTTTTTAACCTCGCTTTTTTTTATACCTATATTAATTTTAATATATTTTATTTTTTTTGTCAAGTTTTTTTGTTTTTCAGGTTAATTTTTTAATCTTCCAATTTTCTTTTATATACATCGTTCCAGAACGTTACTTTTTGTTAATGAATTCTTATCATTTTCTTTTCACTTTTTTGATATTTTTTATTTTTTGTAATGAGTACTTTTATGATATAATAATTAATGTATCACTTGATATATTAATAGAATGAGGTGTTTTTATGAAAAAAATGTTAACTTTTTTATTTCTTATGTTTTATTCCCTGATATTTTCCATTACAATTGATACACTTGATAATCAAAATTATACAGGTACATTTCTTTCTATGAATCGGGCTCTTGTTTTTATAAAAGATCATAATAATAAGATTCAAAAAATTTCATTATCCATGATTAAAGATATGAATTTCACACGCGAAGAAAAAGAAAATATGTATTTTTCCCTTAATAACACCTATACTTTTAAGGGTGCTTTTGAAAGAATCGATGGGGATTATTTTATTTTTAAAAATGATAATGCTATTTTTTATATAAAGAACAGCGATTTAAAAATCGTCGTCGTTAAAAAAAGAGTTTTATCTTCTTATGTTGCCACGATATTCGGTGAATTTAGATTTAATTCTATAAAGATCATTTCTGATAAATTATGGAAGGTTTCTACAAATTATGGAATTATTGAAATTCCTTCAAATTATATTCTTTCTTATTTCAGACCCAATTTAAGTAGCAAAAATAAAAATATTGTATATTTTAAAAACGGGGATTTTCTTTTTTATGAAAATATAGAAATAAAAAATGGTCTTTTCATTTTTAAAGCTCTTGATTTTTCTTTTTATGCCTCTGCAGAAGATATTATTTTTCTAAAATCTAAGAATTACATTCCTCAAATTGATTCTTTTAAAGAGATGTATAAATTAACTATTAATGAAAAAGAGTTTTACACAAAAAGCTTTAAGATAGTGAATAATTCTCTGGTTTTTGATAATTATTCTTTTAAAAATCCAAAGATTGATTTTATTTCCAGGTCTATAGTTAATTTATTTGTTTCAGAAGATTCTTTTATTGGTGGTATTTCAGTAAACAATAACAGGATTTATGTTTCTGCACAATCAGGTTTATTTTATATTTTCGATTTTTATGGTAATTTAATTAAGAAATTTTCTTTAAAATCCTTTGCAGTTGATCCTCCAGTAATCTATAAAAATAAGGTTTTTGTTTCAACAATTAGAAAAAGTTTGTATGTTATATCCAATGATTCAACCATAACTAAATTTGATTTTGATACAATTAGTGCAGGAGTATCTATAAAATCTCAAAATACATTATTATTACCAACGTGGTACAGAGGTTTTTTTATATTGGATCAAAATCTCAAAGTGTTAAAATCTTTTGATACTAAAATGTCAAAATTTTCATCTATTATTGATCATGAAGGAAATATTATTTTTCTTGATGCTTATTCTAATATTATGAAATTGGATAAAGGTTTTAATATCCTTTTTTCAAAACAATTTGGCGACGAAGCATTAACAACATATTTTAATATTGATAAAGATAATAATATTTATGTTAACGGTCCATATGTCACTTTTACTGTATTTGACAAAAACGGCAATATTTTATGGAAAGTTGATTTGGATGATTTACCTTATTCATATCCATTAATTGATAAAGATAAAACCGTTTATGTTTCAAGTAAAGGAAAATATTTATATGCTTTAAAAAATGGAAAAATTTTATGGAAGAAATATATTGGTTATATTCCCGGAACAGGAATTCTAACAAAAAATATGATTATTCTAAATGCTCTTGATCATAATGTATATTTTATTGACAAAAAAACAGGAAATATTATTAAAAAATATCATTTAGGGTATTCAAAAATGCTATGTTCTGATGATAATAATAATATTTTCTTTGCCGGTTCAAATGGAGTTATTGCAATTTTATATTTAAATGAAGATATAATTTCACAATACAAGTTTTCTTGCAAACATACTAATAATCCTTATATAAAATAATTAAAAGCCCTGATTTTCAGGGCTTTTGTATTTACAAATTAATAATATTTTCTGCCATTTCAGAAAAAGTGCCATCATGTGTAACTATAAAAGCTTGCTCAATATTTTTTAACATTTTCTTCAAATTCTCTGCTAATAGATTTTTTCTTTCCTCATCTAAATTACTTGTAGGTTCGTCTAATATATAGAAATTTGCATTTGACAAAAAGGTTGCCAATGCTATCCTGATTGAAATAGCTACACTTACCTGTTCTCCGCCTGATAATATTGAAAAATCTCTATCTCCTTTTATCTCGTCACGTAATATGACTAAATAATCCCTCGATGAATCCCAGATTATTACTTCATTTTTTCCAGTAATTTCTCTATAGTTATTAGTTGCATATGTAGAGATAATATTTGTAACCCTCTCACTAACATACTTTCCCATAGCTTTTATATTTTCTCTAAATTCCTTTGTTAATTTTAATTTTTTCTTAAAATACTGAACTTTATCTATATATTCCTTTCTTTCTTTTTCTTTTTTATTCAACTCGTTTAAAATATTTATTAGATTTTCTCTTTCATTTCTTTTTCCACCAAGTATTTTATTCATTTCCGATATATCAGTATATAATATTTTTATTTTTTGATTTAACTCTTTTAATTCCGCTTCTAACTTCTCATCTTTTTCAAAAGATAGTATTTTTTCTTTTACTTCTTGTATTGTATTTTTTAAATTTTCTAAATTTTCTTCTTCTATTTGTTTTGCTACTTTTAATTCTTCAATTTTATTTGATAATTCTTTATTCTTCAAATAATTATCATAATCTATTTTGTATCTTTTTCTCTCTGTTTTTAATCTCTCTATTATTTCCCTAATTTCTTCTATTTCTATTTCAATATCACCATATGCTTTCAATTCGTCTATCAATGAAATCCTTTTTGATTTTATATTTAATATTTTACTTTTATACTCTTCTGTTTTTCTAGTTATTTCCAGTATAAAATTCTGTTTTTCATTAATTTCATTTCTATATTTTTTTATATTTTTAAAAATGTTATTGAGTTCATTTTTTAATTCCGCATTTTTAGCTGAAATTTCATTTATTTCAGCAGTAATTTTTCCTCTTTTTTCACGTATATCGCCATATTTTTCCTTTATTTCATTTATCTGATTTTCTATTGTTTTGTTTTCTAATTCAATATTTTCAATATTTTCAATCTCTTTTTTTATTGCAGAAATATTCGATTTTATTTCTATTACATTACCATCATTTTCAGCTATTTCATTTTCTATATTTTTATGTAATTCTAATTGTTTAACATATTCATTCACTGTTTTATTTAATCTTTCAATTTCAACATCAAAATAATTATTACCTTCTTTTTTTTGTTCCAAATTTAGACACTTTTCATTTAATATTGGACAAATTCCATCTTTCAATTCTTCTTTTGAATTTTTTAGATTTTCAATTTTTATTTGAATTTCCCTAATTTTATTTTTTAGTTCTTCCTTTTCTTTTAGCTTATTTGACAGATATTCTTTATTTTTTTCATATTCTAATAATTTTACTTTTAACTCTTCTAATTTTTGTAATTTCTTTTCCTTCTCAGTAATAATTTCTAAATTATTCTTTCTTTTTTCCAATAATATATTGTAACTATCATATTCATTATCTATTTTTTCCTTTATGTTCATTTGTTCCTTTAATTGTTTCTCTGTTTCTACCAACTCAACATTTATCTTTTGATATATTTCATTTAATTTTTCTAATTCATCTTTTTTATTATTAATGATCTCTTTTTCTTCTCCAACTCTTTTTTCTGCAGTTTTTAATTTTTCAGATAACAGCTCTTCAGAACTTTCCAACCTTTTTATTTTCTCTTGAATTTCTCTTTTTTTCTTTTCTCTCAGTATTAACTCTTTTTCCTTTTGTGAGTTATTTTCTATTTCATATTCTAATTCTTTATACTTCCTATAGCCTTCTTCACTTTTCATTACTATTTCCTTTGCTTTTAAAGATTGATCAATATCTTTTTCCAACTTTAAAATTTTTTCTTGCAAAACTTCTTCTTTTAATTTTAATGAATCTAACTTATGTTCATATTCTTTCAGTCTGTTGATTTTTTCTTCAAGAGATTTCTTTTTTTCGTCATATCGAGCCGCTTTTTCTTTCAATTTTGATAATTCATTTTCCAAATTTTCTATTTCCTTTTTTACTTTTTCCAATTCCAAATCTTTTCCTGCATATTCTTCTATTTGCTTTTCCAATATTTCTACTTTACTTTCAAAAGACAATATTTGTTCATTATATTTTTTTTCTGAAAGCTGCAAAATCGAATACAATTGCTCATAAACTTCCGTATCAAAGATTTTATTAAACAACTCCTTTCTCGATGATGGTGTTTCATTAAAAACTCCTATAATATCATTTTGATTTGCACTAATTACATTTCTGAATATCTCTTTTATATTTTTACCTTTTATTCCTGCAAGAACACCTATTTTTCTAATTACATCATCTTTTCTTTCCGAAAGAACCGTCCCATTTTTCTCTTTCAAAATCACTTTGCTTTGTCCGCCTATCTTGCGTTCTACAATATATTCATTATCATCATTACCAATAAATTCAACTGTAATTGTAGCTGTTTTAGCCCCTTTATTTACCGCATTTTTAAGACTTTTATCCCTCGGTTCTATATCAAACATAGCTATTCCCAATGCTTCAAATATTGAACTTTTTCCCGTTCCATTTTTACCCAACAATAGATTTATTCCTTCCCTGAACTCAACGATTTTTTCTCTATGATTTCTATAATTTTTTAATTGTATTCTATTTATTTTCATTATTTTCACCTTCTAAAATACCACTTAAAAAATTATCAAATATTTCGTTTATAAATTCCGGATTACCTAAATTTTCTTTCATTAAACCTATATTTTTAATCACCTTATCGCTATTTGAAGAAAAAATATTCCCCCAGGATTCTATAACCCTTTTTTCTATTTCCTCTTTGTTTATATTTTTTATATTATTTACTCCACTGATATAAGATGTATATTCAACATTTATAAATACCTTTAAAACGCCCTTGTTTTCAAGTATTTTCTCTATTTTTTCGGTATCCACTATTTTATTGTTCAAATTCTTGATCTTTAATTTTACAATATCTCCCTCATTTATTTGAATATTTTCTAATTCATCATATATTTCATCTGACATATCAAATGCATATGTTTTAACTTCACGCTTATTGGAAGGAAAAAATTCATATTTATTTGTTTCAGTATCAAATATAATAAATCCTTTTTCATCTCCTTCTCCAAAATCCCAGTATTCTGGTGAACCAGGAACAAAGAAATATGGATTTTCTTTTGGAAACTTTCTATATGTATGCAAATGCCCACCAGCCATATACAATACTTTTCCTTTAAACTTTTCTATTGTTTCAGCTTTTACACAACCAGGAAGTATCTCTCCACCTATTCCAGTATGAACAATCACTATATTTTTTTTGTTGCTATCAAGCTTTTGGGCTAAATCATCTAAAATTTCATCTATTATAACTCCTTGATATGGAATACCATAAAAATTAATATCTTCAATTGTTATGGGATTACATATACATTCTCCATCTTTTCTTTCAAATTCCGGAATTTTTACCAATTTTCTCTTTTCAAAATATTTTATCCATGAATCATTATCGGAATATATCCTGTCGTGATTACCCTCTATTAAAAAAGTAACTATATTATTTTCTTTCAATTTTTCTAATAACTTTTCAGTTCTATATAAAATATCCGGTAATAAAGAACTTCTATCAAAAATATCTCCAGCTATTATAAATACATCAACATTTTTTTCTATTCCCTGTTCTATTATATATTCTGCTGCTTTAAAATAATCATCATACCTAACCTTTGAAAAATTTCCAATTCCTCCTGCCGGTCTTCTTCCAAGATGCCAATCAGCTGTGTGTAATATTTTCATATTCCATTCCCCCTAAAACTCTTTGCTTAATTGATTTATAAGTTGAAAAAATTCTGGAAAAGATATTTCAACATCTTTTTCATTTTCAATGTATATACCCTCTTCGCTAATTAATCCCGCTATACCAAACATCATAGCTATTCTGTGGTCGCCAAATGTTTCAATCTTTCCACCTTTTATTCTCTGTTTTCCAGATATTTCAAAACCGTCAGGATATTCTTTAATTCTAATTCCTAAATTCTTGAAATTATCAACTATTGATTTTATCCTATCGCTTTCTTTTACCCTCAACTCTGTTGCATTTCTTAAAATTATTTTCCCATCAACATTTGTTCCAACTAAAGCTAAAAGTGGCAATTCATCTATTGCCGCAGGAATTAGATTCTCAGGAATCTCAATTCCATGTAAATCTTTTGATGTTTCAACATAAATATTTCCATATGGTTCCGGTTCATTTTCAATAATTTCATATTCAATATTAGCCCCCATTGATTTTAATATTTCAATATATCCCATTCTTGTATTATTTAATCCAACATTTTCTATTGTGATTTTAGCATTTTCATGCAATATTCCAAGGGTTATAAAAAATGCTGCTGAAGATATATCACCAGGAATATAAAAATTTTTTAATGGATATAATTCCGATTTTTGAATTTCTACATAATTCTTACTAACCTTTATATTAGCTCCCATATATTCTAACATTCTTTCAGTATGATCCCTTGAACTCTTATCTCCTCTAATTATTGTTTTTCCTTCCGCATCTAATCCTGCTATTATTATCGCTGATTTAACCTGAGCGCTTGAAATAGGTAAAGTATAATCTATCCCTTTTAATTTTCCTCCTATTATTTTTAATGGCAATTTATTATTCCGAGTCTCAATATTCGCTCCCATTTGTCTTAATGGTTCTACAACTCGTTTCATAGGCCTTTTGGAAAGGGATTGATCCCCAGTTAACAAAAACAGCCCGTTTTTTGACGTAAAGTATCCACTCAGCAAACGGGCTGTTGTTCCTGAATTACCACAATATAATTCATATTTATCTTCTTTTATTTTTTGAGGTATTATCTTAAGTTTATTAAAATCTCCTGAAAAACGCATTCCTATTTTCTTCAATATTTCAAATGTCCTTTTTGTATCCTCTGATAATAATAAATTATTGATAATACTTTCATCTTTTGCCAGTGAAGATAATATCAACGCTCTATGTGTAATGGACTTATCAGCTGGCATACTCAATTTAGCCCTTATCTTTTTTATTGGCATTATCCTCATATAATTTCAACTCCGAAAGCCTTTGATAATTCTCTTAATTCTTTCACAACCTCTTCAAATTCTTTGAAAGTTAAACTTTGCTTCCCATCGGAAAGGGCTTTTTCTGGTTTAGGATGTACTTCAACCATTATTCCCATTGCTCCAACAGCAAGTGAAGCTCTTATGAGATCAGGAATTATATCCCTTCTTCCAGCCGCATGGCTTGGATCAATTATAATTGGTAAAAAAGTTTCGTTTTTCAATACTGGCACAGCAGATATATCCAGAGTATTTCTTGTCTGTGTTTCAAAGGTTCTAATACCTCTTTCGCACAATATTATATTTTTATTTCCTTCAAGGGCTATATATTCCGCAGAATATAGAAACTCTTTAATTGTCATCATAAAACCACGTTTTAACAACACCGGCTTAGACATTTGACCAACTTTTTTTAAAAGTCCATAATTCTGAGAATTTCTTGAGCCTATTTGAATTATATCTGCGCATTTATTTACAATTTCAAGACTCTCTTCCTCAAGAGCTTCTGTTATTATTTTCAAATTATATTTTTCAGAGGCAGACTTTAAATATTCCAATCCTTTTTTGCCAAGCCCCTGAAAAGAATATGGAGAAGTCCTTGGTTTGAAAACTCCTCCACGCATTATTTTTATTTCCAGTTCTGAAAGGAAATGCGCAGTTTCTTCAACAATCTCCTTGCTTTCTACAGAACATGGTCCAGCAATTATTGTAAAATAACCTTTTCCAAAAAATACATCTTCTGATATATTTACTTTATAATCATCCAAGATATTCTCTTTTGAAATTATTTTTATGTCCATATCTTCCTCCTGGAATCTATTTAATACTGCTTATAATTAATTATAACATTTTTTGTTGAATTTTCTGATATATTGCGTATTAAAAATCTTTCATAATACTTAATATATTAATTTAAAAAAGGGCATATTTAAATGCCCTTTACTTATTTTTGAGAATATCAATTACTTCATCTAATGTTATATCAAATATATTTTCAGCCAGATTATTTAATTCATCTAGATTCATGTTTTCAAGTTTATCCAGATAAATTTTTATATCTTCTCCAAATTTTTTTAACAATTGAACCCGTAATAGCGTTATCGCTTTTCTTCTTTCACCTTCTAATATTCCCTGTTGAATTCCCTGTTGAATTCCTTCTTGAATTCCTTCTTGAATTCCTTGTTGAAATCCATCTTTTTTACCTTTTTCCATTCCTTCTTTATATCCCTTTTCTAGAGCATCATGAATCGCTTCATTTACCGCTTTTACAAAATTCTCAAACATATTTTCCACCTCCTCTTCAAAAACTTCTTCAGGAAGTTCCAATTCCCCATTCCTTTTGACGAGAGTTTTTATCACTCCGTTCACATAATTTCTAAATTTTTCCTTTTCTTTATCAGGCAATTTTTCCAACTCTTCTTTTATTTCATATATTATTTTCTGAATTTTATTTCGTTCTGCTTTATTTAAAGCTAATAATAAACCTAATGCATTTTTTATATTTATTAATTGTTCCTCAGAAATTTGGCTTAAATCAATTACTTCATATTTAAATTTTGGTGTATATTCATCAAACATTTCCCAATTTTCTACTTTTTTCATAAACCAATTTTCAGCCGTCCATTTTCTTTTTCCTGTATAAAATACTATCGGCATTATTGGTATTAATTTAAACCCTTTTGTTCTCGATTCTTTTTTATGTTCATTTATATAATTTTTCCATATTCGTACCATATATTCGAGTATTCTAAATTGCATTAAATAATCTACAGTTGATTGATGTTCTATCAATAAATATAGATATACTTCATTTTCAAAATATTTTACTTTAAATAGTAAATCACTTTCCTTATCTCCATATTTTATATCTGTAAATTTTGTATGTTCTATTGTTATATCTTCTGCTGAAATCCCATAACTTTTTAATTTAGGAATAAACATATTTATAAATTCAAGTACCATTTCTTTATCGGAAAATATTTCCTTGAATAATTGATCGTATATTCCCATCTTTCCTTTTCCCCCTTATTCTTTCATATATATTATATCATAATCAGATTTTTGGATTAAATTTATTATGTTATAGATTCCTTAATGCTTGTTTTTATAATTTGTTCAAGTGCCTTTACTATATTTTCCAATGACATACTTGGAAGATTTCCTTTTTTATCAATAATTTGTTCAGGAAGATAAGGAACATGAATAAATCCACCTAAAGTTTTTTTAAAATCCCTTTCAATATAATACATCAATCCATACAATAAATGGTTGCAAACAAAGGTTCCTGCGCTGTTTGATATCTCTGCTGGAATACCTATACCTTCCAACTCCTTTTTTATCTTTTTTATAGGAAGATTGGAAAAATATGCATTTTCACCATCAAAGAATATAGGCTTATCCTCTGGTTTTTGCCCTTCATTATCCGGAATTTTGGCATCATCGATATTTATTGCCACTCTTTCTATTGATATTCTTGCCCTTCCACCAGCTTGACCAACACATATTACTATATCCGGTTGCTCCTCACACATTTTACTTCTTAATGTTTCTATGGATTTATAAAATACCGTTGGGATTTCTAACCTTATTATCTCACCACCATAAATACTGCTTGATAATCGCTTTACCGCTTCAAAAGATGGATTAATCTTTTCACCATCAAATGGTTCAAAACCTGTCACTAATACTTTCATTATTTCACCCTTCCTTTAAATTATTCATTAAATTATATCATAACAATATCCCCTTCCAGAAAAACGGAAGGGGATATTAACTAAAAATGGCTGTCTTGTGGTATTTTAAATATTTATTTTACCTTTAATATACTTTGAGGTTGTAATGTTTTGTCTATTCTTTTTACAAGGCCTGTCAAAACCTTTCCAGGTCCAACTTCATATACTTTTTCAACACCTATTTCCTTCATCTTCTTTATTGATTCAACCCATCTTACAGTACCGGTTATCTGTTTTATGAGATTCTCCTTTATTTTTTCCGGATCTTCCTCAACCTCTGCGGAATAATTCTGAATCACCTTATACTTTGGTGTTTTGAACTCTATTTTTGCCAATTCATCTGCCATTTTTTCCTGGGCTGGTGCAACTAATTTTGAATGGAAAGGGCCACTAACATTTAATTCAACTACCTTTTTCGCACCTTTTTCTTTCATTACTTCTAAAGCCTTTTGTACTTCCTTTTTATCTCCGCTTATTACTATCTGTTCAGGAGAATTATGATTTGCTACATTTATATTTTCAAATTCCTTTAAAACTTCATTTATTTTTTCTATATCAAGTCCTATTATTGCCCCCATACCTCCTACACCTGGAGGACATGCTTCACTCATGTATTTTCCTCTCAACCTAACCAATTTTACTGCATCTTCAAAAGATAATACTCCAGCTCCTGCTAACGCTGTCCATTCCCCTAACGAATGTCCAGCTACTACATCTGGAACAATATTTAATTTTTCAATTGCATATAAATACATTATATAAGATATAGTTAATAATGAAGGTTGAGTATTTTCTGTCAAAGTTAATAATTGTTCATCATCACCAAATATTATCCCTTTTAAATCAACACTTATGCTTTCTGATGCTATATCTAAATATTTCTCATATTCAGGATATTTTTCAAGTATTTCTTTTCCCATTCCAAGTGTTTGTGAACCCTGGCCAGGAAATACAAATGCTATCATTTTTCAGCACCTCTCTCTTTTAAAATTTTCTCAAATTCCATACCAAATTCTTCTACAATTTCTTTTACACTTCTTATTTCATTTATTAATCCAGCACTTTGCCCAGCCATGAAAGAACCATTTTCTAAATCACCATCAACAAATGCTTTTCTTAAACTACCAACCATCAATTCTTCTGCTTCCTCCGGTGATGCAACTTCAAGTTTCTTTATTTTCTTTGCAAACTTTGTTTTTAAAACTCTTGCTGGATGTCCCATTGTCGCACCTGTTACAATAGCATCTCTAATTCCAGCTTTTAAAATAAGATTTTTGTAATTTTCATGTGCCTCACATTCATGAGTAGCGACAAAACGTGTCCCCATTTGTATTCCTTCGGCACCAAGTTCTATTACGGCCTTCATTCCCCTAATATCCGCTATTCCGCCAGCTGCAACTACAGGAATATCAAGAACTTCAACTAATTTTGGTATAAGAACCATCGTAGTAACATCACCTATATGGCCACCACATTCCATTCCTTCTCCAATTATTATGTCCACACCAGCTTTTTGAAGTCTCAAAGCGAGGTTTTCAGAAGAAACTACAGCCATAACCTTTATATTGTTTTCTTTTAATTCTGGAATATATTTCCCTGGATTTCCAGCACCGAAAACCAATACAGGTACTTTCTTTTTTATTGCTATTTCAACTAATTGATCAGCATATGGATTAACGAGAATTATATTAACCGCATATGTTTTATCGGTTAATGTATTTATTTCATCTATTGCTTTTTCCAATATTTCCGGTGTCATACTTCCTGCACCAATAGTTCCCAAACCACCTGCATTTGATACAGCTGCTGCAAGTTTTGGCGTTCCTACCCAGGCCATACCGCCTTCAAAAATTGGATATTTTATATTTAGTATTTCTGTAACTCTATTCATTACCACACCTCCATGCAATTCCTGATGCCGTCATCCCACCACCAACCGATATAAATAAATAATCCTTTAACGATATTTCATTATTGCCATATTTTACAAATAAAGATACCGGTATACTGGCTGCTCCCGTATTTCCATAACCTTCTATTATATCTATAAATTCAGTGTTTTTATAATATTTTTTTACACTTTCCAGTATCCTTTTGTTTGCCTGATGAGGAACTACTATCTTTTCTCCATATTCCTTAAAATACGCATCTATCATTTTTCTCATATTATTGACTGCAAATTTATATACCCTTTTACCATCCATTTTTATCTTTTTATTTTCATTTATATTTAATGCATCAAGATATTCTGGATCATAATGAACCCTATGATCACATACACAATTGTCATGATTTTCCAAAATCATGGCTACAGCCGCATCAGAAAATAAGATAGCAGTATTTATATCATCAGGTTCAACAAGATCCGATAATTTTTCCGATATAATCATCAATATTTTATTGGCTATATTTTCTCTAAACATTGAATTTGCAATATGCAAAGAAGTAATGAAACCAACAAATCCGTTTGATATATCTATTCCGTATCTTGGCGTTGCTATTTTCAATTCTTCAAATGCTCTTACATAATAAGGAACATAATGTGCTCCTACTGAAGATACAAATAATACAGTATCAACACCATTTAAATTTAAACCTTCTGTTGCCTTCATTCCCATTTGAAATATATCCAGTTCGGATACAAACCTTTTTTTTATTCCTGTTCTTTTATATATCCATTCTTCAGAAACATTAAACCTTTCTGCAAGTTCTTTATTATCCAACACTCTTTCAGGAATATATGCATTAATTTCTTTAATTTTCATGTTATCCCTTCTTTATTCCAACAAGTATTTCAGCACTTGTTACTACTTTTCCATTCACCTTTCCTTTTCCACTTAATTTATACATACCCATTTTCTCCTGAATCAATTCAACTTCATATACAAGCTTATCTCCAGGACGAACCTCTTTTTTAAATCTTGCCTTGTCTATACCTAAAAACAATGGTATTGCATCATCTTTTAAATCCTTCATCAATAATAATCCGGCAGTTTGTGCGAGGCCTTCTATAATAAGTACCCCCGGCATTATTGGATATTGTGGAAAATGCCCCTGAAAAAACGGTTCATTTACCGACACATTTTTATATGCAATTATTTTATTTTCTGAAACTTCTTCCACACCATCAACCAACAAAAAAGGATATCTATGTGGTAATATTTTCATTATTTCATCAATATTCATTACTCCCATTGTGTTATCACCCCTACCGCTTCAGGTCCTAAATGAGTTCCTATTACTGTATCCAACATTGAATAAACTATATCTTCATCTTTTATTCCTCTACTTCTTAATTCTTCTAACAATTGGCCACCATATTTTAAATTGCCAGTATGAATCACTGCCAATCTCTTTAATCTCATGGAATCAATTCTTTCAAGTCCTAAATTTGCCAATTCCTTTACCATCTTACCAATACCTCTCACATTTTTTACAGGTATAATTTCCCCTTCAGTCAATGAAAGGACTGGCTTCATATTAAGCAATCCACCCATTAATGCCTTTGCTTTACCAATTCTACCACCCTTGTATAAATAATCTAAATTGGTAACGCTAAAATATATTCTTGTAGACTTGTAAAATTCCCTTGCATATTCAACAAGTTGTTCGACGCTATACATTCCACTTTTTATTCTTTCCATTAATTCCAAAACAAGAAAACCTAAACCGTAACTGGTTAATTTTGAATCCAGTAAAAATATTCTTTTTTCATCAACCATAGAAGCTGCTAATCTTGCAGAATTTAATGTCCCGCTTAATTTTTCAGAAATTGTAACTGTAATAAGATAATCATATCTTTTTAGCATATCCCTGTATACCTCTTCAAAATCCTTTACAGAAGGTTGAGAGGTTAAAGGTACGTATGATCCAACTTTTAAGTCCTCATAAAAAGTTGTCTGGCATAAATCAATTGCTTTTACATGATTTCCGTTTCTTAAAATATATAATGAAGCATATCCAATATCGTTTTTTTCCATAAATTCCTGTGTTAAATTACACGTATTATCGGTAACTATACCTATTTTCATATAAAATCACTCCTCTTACAAACTTTTATACACTATCGATGCATTATGTCCTCCAAATCCAAATGAATTCTTTATGGCATATTCTACCTTTTCTTCTATAGTTTCTTTTGGGAAATTCAAATCTTTTAATTCATCATTGGGTTCAAATAAACTTGGCATTCCATGAATAAATCCTTCTTTCATCTGCAATACCATACCTATAAATTCTATTGCTGCTGCTGCACCTAATCCATGTCCTACCAATGATTTTGTTCCCTGGATATATATTTTTTTAGCATGTTCTCCAAATGCACTTCTTAGAGCTCGTGTTTCAGCAATATCTCCAGCAGGTGTTGAAGTAGCATGACAATTTGCAAGTTTTACCTTTTCTGGATCAACCTTTGCATCTTCAAGAGCTAATTCCACAGCTTTAGCTGCACCAGTCCCATTTTCATCAGGAGCACTTATATGATAAGCATCACCTGTCATACCAAATCCTTCTACATATCCATAAATATTTGCATTTCTCTTTTTAGCGTGTTCTTCAGATTCAAGCACAATAACCCCTGCACCTTCAGCCATTACAAAACCATCTCTATCTTTATCAAATGGTCTTGATGCAGTCTTAGGATCATCATTTCTTGTTGATAATGCCATCATATTAGCAAATGCAGCTATTGGCATTGGATCTATTGTTGCTTCAGTTCCTCCAACTATTGCAACATCTACATAACCATGTCTTATTAACATACTTCCCATAATTATTGCATGTAATGATGATGCACAGGCACTTACTGTATTAAAATTAGGACCTTTTAATCCAAATTCTATTGAAACAACACCTGAAGCCATATCAGAAATCATCATTGGTATCAAGAAAGGACTAACAACTCTTGGACCTTTCTTTTCCATTTTCAAAAATTCCTTATATAATGTTTTAAATCCACCTATTCCTGATGCAACAATTACTGCTGCATTTTCCTTCCAATCTTCTCCTTCAAGATTACTATCTTCCAATGCTTCTTTTGTTGCTGCAATTGCAAACTGTAAAAATCTGTCATATCTTCTTGCAAGCTTTTTATCCATATATAACGTTGGTTCAAAATCTTTAACCTCTGCTGCAATCTTTACCTTATGATCTGTTGTGTCAAATTGAGTTATGTGATCAATACCTATAGTCATCTTTTTTAATTCTTCCTTAAATTCCTTTGTGTTTTTTGCTATTGAATTAATAGTTCCTAATCCTGTTACTGCTACTTTTCTCATTTTCATACCTCCCACTGTATTTTTTATTCCATTATTATTATTAGCAACACCGTGCCAACTTATTTTTATACGAACATTTGTTTGCAGTTTTAAAAATTTTTATACCCTGAATACATAAACTATATAAAACATATACAAATCTTATACCCTTTTATAAACAAATCCCTTCCGAAAAATTCGGAAGGGATTTGTTCATATACTAATTATTTTCCCATGTAAGGAAATGTAGTTTATAAGTTCATCAAATAGTGGATAATTTTTCAGTGTTGAGATATCACCTATTATTATCAGTTTTTTACGGGCTCTGGTTATTGCTACATTTAATCTTCTTTCGTCTTTTAAGAATCCTATTGTTCCTTCATCGTTGCTTCTGGTTAACGAAAGGATTATTACGTCATTTTCTCTTCCCTGAAAACCATCGACGGTATTGACATAAAAATCTGTCTTTTCTTTTAAATATTTCATCTGGTCTTTGTAAGGTGTGATTATTCCAAAATCGACATTTTGTTCTTTTAATATGGTTGCCAGTTCAATTACTATTTTTGCTTCCAATGGATTGTATTTTGATTTTGAACCTTTTTTGTATATTTCAAACCTTTCTGGATTTGCTGAGGTATCTACAAAAACAATTGGTGTTGTATCAAGAATTTCCTTTGTTTTTTCGTCATTTACTTCTGAAAGATCAAGAGTTAAGGTTTGATTATAGACATTATCTGCACTTCTTAATATTCCGTTGTAGAACTTTTGATTTGAGAATTGCATTATTTTGTCATTCATCCTATATTGAACCTTTAATATTGCGGAATGCGATGGATATTTGTTAATCATTCTTTCAAAAAGCGTTTTTGAAAGAATATTTTCTACATCTTTATTTAATATTGTTGGTGGCAATTGTCTGTGGTCTCCACCCATAATTATCTTTTTGCCATGTGTAATTGGTATATAACATGAAGGTTCTGTCGATTGGGATGCTTCATCTATTACCACAACATCAAAGGTTATATTTTCTAACTCATCTATTCCTGATGTACTGTTTGTGCTTACTATAATTTGATATTCTTCAATTATTTTTTTTATTAACTCTTCTTCCATTTCCCTGGCTTTGTCAAAGAGTTTTTGAACTTCATTGTTTATTTTTATCCATTCATACATTTTTTTCATTACATCTGGGAATATTCCTCTTGTTCCTCTGTCTTTTAAAGCATATTTTTCAATTTGTTCGTCTGTTAACCCTCTTCTATTTTGCGGGGTTGGCTTTATTCCTATTTTGTCTCTTTTTTCAGATAACTGCATGGCTTCATCTCTGATTTTTACAATTTCTTTGTATTCTTCATGGTTTTCTGCTATGTAATATAATGAATGTTTTTTTAAGTCTTCGTCTACACGCCCAGGATGTCCAAGCCGGCAGATTTTAAAGGTTTCATATTTTATTAGATTTCCAAGTATATTATCTGTTGCAGCGTTTGAGTCAGCAGTTACAAGCACTTTCTTTTCTTTTTTAGCTTCCTGGATTATAATTTCTGTTAATGTTCTTGTTTTTCCTGTTCCAGGTGGTCCATGAATTAAAAATATTTCTTTGCTTCCAATTGCTTTTTCTACTGCTTCTTTCTGAGATTTGTTCAATGAGTTATCAAAAAACTTTATTTTTTCTTTTTTAATGGGTGTTGGTTTATATTTCCCGGTAAATATGTTTTTTAATATTTTTAATTCATTTTCAGCATAATTCATTTTTAAAATGGCTTTTTGCATTCTTTTAAAGGTTATTTCATTTAAGAATAAATCAAGTCTTATGTTTTTGCTTTTATATACCCAAACAGGAATTTTTTCAGAAAAGGATACGATAATATACTTTTTCCCAACTTCTGTAACCGTCGCTGTTAAATCACTTTTTAATGGATCGCCTTTACTTACCAATACAATATCTCCAGAAGAAATCTCTGTTTTTATATCCTTTTTTCTGCCAAATTTTACTATGTATAAGTTACCTATTTCCCTTCCAAGATATTTTCCAGAAAGGCCTGTTATAGCCCTTCCCATTTTTTCCCTTTCTTTTTTGTACAATTTTATTTCATTTTTCATAGCCTGTATTTCTGCTTCTTTTTCCAGTTCTATTGCTTCATACAGTTTTTCAAAAAAGTTCATCGCATCACCTCATAATTGATTATATATTTAAATTTTATGTTATAATATTTCTGAAAAAAATAAAGGAGTTGAAATTTTGATTGGTGAATATCCTGAAAAGTCATGGTCTCTTTCAAAACATAAAATTTTGAATAAATGCCCTCGTGAATTCTACTTCACAAAGTTTTATAAATGGCGTGGTTGGGAAGATACTGTTGAGTACAGAAAAAAACTTGCGTATAGGCTGGATAAAATCACTACAATTGAAAAATATCTTGGTAATGTAGTTCATGATTTTATCACAATAAATATTACTACATCTTCTTTAAATAACAAAAGAGATGCTGTTAATTTCATAGGAAATAAATTTAATATTGCCATAAAAGATTCGTATAAACATAAAAAGCAATGGTTTGAAAGACCTAAGGATTATGTTATGTTCCATTCTGTTTATTATAACACGAGAAAATTATTTGATGATAATTTTGGAAGAAATTTAAAAGAAAAAACTGAAAAAATAATTAATAATTACTTTTCTTCTGATACTTATCAGCGATTAAAAGAGGAACATATTAAATATGAAGTTGATGAAACTAATTTCCCTCATTTTTTTATAAATGATTATAAGATTTACAGCATTATCGATTTAATGTTCGAACAAAATGGAAAGATTTATATTGTTGATTGGAAAACAGGAAAACCTTCTAAAGATGATGAATTTCAATTAAGGTTATATGCATTATATGCTTCTTTAAAGTATGGATTCCCACTTGAGGACATTATCTTGATTAATGAATATCTTCTTTATGGTTATGCAGAAGAAAGAGTATTTAAAAATGAGGATATTATAGAAGTTGAAGAGTTTATAAAAGAACAGATAAAGGTTTTAGAAGGTTATCTTAAGGATTCATATTTAAATATTCCAAAAGATGAAGAATATTTTGTAGCAAATCCATCTATAAATAATTGTAAATGGTGTAATTTCAAAGAAATATGTCCTGCATATAAGGAAATGAGGGAAAAGAACAAAATTTAAAATGGATTTCTTGACAATTTAAACTTTATATTATATAATAATTTGTGATGTGGGGTCGTGGCGCAGCTGGGAGCGCGCTACCATGGCACGGTAGAGGTCGTGGGTTCAAGTCCCATCGACTCCACCAGAAAATGGGGAATTTATCCCCATTTTTTTGTTTTTTTGTTAAATGTATGATATAATTTAAGGGGTGAGAAACTTGCATAATAAAACATTTATCTTCGATCTTGATGGAACATTATTAAATTCAAATGAGTCCATTTCCCAAAGAACTGTTGAAAGTATTAAAAAAATATTTGAAATGGGAAGTTTTATAATTATTGCAAGTGGTCGAATGTATAAATCTACAAGATTAATTGTAGAAAAATATATGCCTTTTTTACATAATAACATCCCTATTGTTTCATATAATGGTGCATATGTTGTAAGTCATACAGGGGAAGTTGTTTTTGAATCTGATATTTTAAAGGATTTAGCTATTAAGGTTATTGAGGATTTAAAAAAACACGATACACATGTGCAAATATATTTAAATGATGATTTAATTACCGATAAAGACAATGATGAAATAAAACAATATGCCAAACATTCAGGTGTTGAATATAAGATTGTAAAAGATATTGTTGAGCATATAAAACAACATGGAGAACCAACAAAAATTCTCGCTATAAATCAACCAGAGAAACTTGATATTATTCAAAAATCCATGACAGAAAAATATGGAAATACCTTAAATATAGTTAGATCATTTAGTATTTATCTTGATTTTTTAAATAAGGATTCATCCAAAGGTCTTGCTTTAAAGAAATTAAAGGAAATTTACAGATTTAATCTGGAAGAAGCATATATATTCGGAGATAGTGAAAATGATATATCTATGCTTTCTCTGTCAAAGAATTCTTATGCAATGGCCAATGCAAATGAACATGTTAAAGAATCTGCAAGAAATATAACCCTATCAAATGATGAAGAGGGTGTTGCTATTGTCCTTGAAAAGATTATTTCTAATTTTAGTAATAGTAATTAATTTTATTTATGTTTTTTCTGAAAAAATACCAATTGAAAAAGAAAAAGTAATAATAGGTTATTTAAATACCTCTTTAGAAGATTCAGTCAATAAAGAGGCTTTTTATGGTTATTTGCTAAATTTACATGAATTGGATAAAGAATTGGATTATTTTGTTTTAGGCACATTAAACTCTTATGACTTGATATTTGAATTTTCAAAAAGTATAGGCTCTTTTTTAAAAAGAAAAGGATATGATTTTGTTGTATTTGGTAATTTAGCCACATTAAAAAAAGGAACAGAAAATTTTTTAGAATATATTGCAAGCTCCCCATATATAGTATCCCAGGTTCTTTATACTATGATACGCGGGTTTGAAACATCAGGCATTTTTCCTGTTATCTACCTCAGACAGGATTTTGATTCAGATGTAAAGAATTCCTTAGAACAAAAGGCTGGAAAAGTTTTTTATTATTCTAATACATATGATAAAACCTTTATGTTTTATGATAAAATAGAAAAAAAGGTATTTTTAAATAATGATATTTATCCAGAATTAAACTGGGAAATTTTTAATTCTGAAAATTATAAAGAAATAATAAAAGAAATATATGAAAATTCTATTATTGTTACAGGCTGGATAGGAAAAAACTATAAAAAATACTATAGAAAACTTCCTGAAAACAGTAAAGAAAAAAGTATAGTTTATTTTTCAAAAAGCGTTGAAAATCTTATAAACGATTTTATCAACAATAAAACTCCTATATATTCTGCAAAGAAAAATTGGAGTTGGTAAAAAATAAGGGGGGAATAAAATGGATTTTGAAAATAAGGTAAATCAATTAGAAAAAGAGAATAATCAATTGAAGGAAAAAGTTGATCAACTTGAAAGTACAATTGATAATATGAATAAACTTATTGAAGAATATAATACTTTTACTAAAGAAGAGATAGATGCATATAGTGATTTTGTAGATGATATTATCACACGTGATTTTATTGATCCATCAACAAGGGTATATTCAAGAAAATTTTTTGATAAGATTTTTTACCTGTTACTTGAAAAGGCTTTCGAAAGCCAGAAAAATTATGGTCTTATTATTCTAAAATTACCGGAATTAGCTGAAATAAAATACGAAGGTGAATTGTATAAAGGTCCTGAAATGGAAATAGGAAAAATATTAAGAAGCAATGTAAGATTGCCGTTGGACTTAGTGTTGAGATATTCAAAAACAACATTTGCCATAATTATACCAGACATTACAGAAGATGTATTGTTTAAAGTTTCCGACAGAATAAAAAGTCAAATTGAAAAACTTGATTTTATAAACAATTTAGAGATATACAAATTTTATTTACCTCAAGATTTAACATCTACGGGAGATTTAATAAAATATTTTGAATAGCGCTATTCATATGAATGGAGGAAATAGAATGAAACATAGATTGGAGATTGAAACCATGGGTAAAATGAAAGTTGCCGGACCTCAATATGCAAACGGTGAAATCACCATATCCGGTTCAAAAAATTCGGCATTACCTATATTAGCTGCAACAATTCTAACCGATGAAAAGGTTATATTGCATAATATACCAAATCTTGCTGACGTTAATACAATGATTGAAATATTAGAAAACACAGGTAAAAAGGTTACGTGGGAAAACTCAACATTAGTTATAGAAAAAGGCGAAGAAAAAATCAATTCTATTTTACCCTATGGTCCTGTAAGAAAAATGCGAGCTTCATTTAACGTACTTGGCCCACTTACCATAAGAAATGGTTATGCAAAAGTTGCATTACCTGGAGGTTGTTCAATAGGTGTAAGACCTGTTAATTTTCATTTAGAAGGTTTAAAAAAATTAGGAATTGAATCAAAAATCGAACATGGTTATACAAATTCAAAATTTACAGAAAATAATCATCAGAAAAAAATACATATTTCATTGCCTTTCCCAAGTGTTGGTGCAACTGAACATTTAATTACAACAGCAGTAATGTTAAAAGATACTGAAACAATATTGACCAATTGTGCCCAAGAACCCGAAATTGTAGATTTATGTAATTTCCTAATTTCAATGGGAGCTAGAATCGAAGGTCAGGGATCATCTAATATCAAAATTTATGGCACCGATAGATTATACGGAACAGAATATACTATTATTCCAGATAGAATTGAAGCTGGAACTTATGCTATATTAGGAGCTATACTCGGGGGAAAAGTTACTTTAAACAATGTAATAGAAGATCATCTTTTCTCCTTACTTGATATTTTTGAAAAACTCGGAATTCATTATGAATTTAAAAATAATACGTTAATTGTTAGCGGTATTTCAAAAATGGAATTAACTCCTGTTGATGTTGAAACCTCGACATTCCCTGGATTTCCAACAGATTTACAACCTCAACTAATGGTATTGCTTAGCTTAATTCCTGGAAGATCATCTATAACAGAAAATGTTTTTAAAACAAGATTTAATCATGTTGATGAACTTAACAGAATGGGTGCAAAAATTTTTGTTGAAAGTAATACGGCAATTATTACAGGAGTAACAAAGTTATCAGGCGCTCCACTTGAAGCAACAGATTTAAGAGCATCAGCAGCATTATTAATTGCTGCGTTAGCAGCTGAAGGGGAAACTGTAATTAATAACGTTGATCATATATTTAGAGGATATGAAAAATTATTTGACAAATTAGAAAAACTAAATTTAAGTGTTGAATACTTTGAATAAGGCAGTTCTTTTAAAGAACTGCCTTATTTTTAATTTATAAGATTAATGGAAAATAAATGAGTATAATTATCATCTTGCCATTTTCTTAACATAAATACAGCATAATTGATATTGAAATTTTTTTCATAAAGCGTTAGAATACAAATGACACAATATTTTATTTTGGAGGGATTATTTTGATATCAAAAATTATAAAAAGTATTCAACCATCTATTACTCTAGAATTAAATGCAAAAGCTATAGAGCTTGAAAAAAGTGGAGAAGATGTAGTTAAATTAACTGCTGGAGAACCGGATTTTATAACTCCTAAAGAAATTATTGAAAGTGCTTATAAAGCTATGCTTGAAGGAAAAACAAAATATACTGACTCAGCTGGTATTTTGGAATTGAGAGAAAAAATTGCTGATTTTATTAATAGTAGAAGAAACACAACATATACTCCAGATAATATTGTAGTATCCAATGGCGGAAAACAGGCATTGTACAATACGTTATTGGCATTATTAAACCCTGCAGATGAAGTTATAATGCTTGATCCTGCATGGGTAAGTTATGAAGCTCAAATAAAAATGGCCCGTGGAATTCCTGTTCATGTTCCATTAAAATTCAAAAATAATTTTATTCCAAAAGCTTCTGATATAGAACCTTATTTAAGCGAAAGAACAAAAGCTATAATTATTAATTCTCCAAATAATCCAACTGGCGCCGTATATCCCGAAGAAACATTTAAAGAAATTTATGAATTAATAAAAGATAGAGAAATTTATATTATAAGTGATGAAGTATATGAAAAATTAGTATTTGAAGGTGATTTTTTCTCACCTACACAATTAGAAGAATTAAGAGAAAGAACTATAATAATTAATGCTTTTTCAAAAACATGGTCAATGACAGGGTGGAGAGTTGGTTACTCAGTAGCTCCAAAAGAAATTTCAAAAGAAATTAAGAAAATACAGAGTCATCTTTCTTCAAATATCAATACTCCTGCTCAATATGGTGCATTATCAGCATTTGATGTAGATATTGATTATTATATAGAAAAATTTGATGAAAGAAGAAAATTTGTTTTGAACAAATTCAATCAAACAGATTTACCTTATGTTTATCCAAAAGGAGCATTTTATCTATTTATAGATGTTTCAAAATACGATACTAATGACTTAAATTTCTGTAATCAACTATTAAAAACAAAAAAATTAGCTGTTATACCTGGTAGTGGTTTTGGAGCTAAAGGGTTCATAAGAATTTCTTATGCAAACTCTATAGAAAATCTTGAAAAAGGAATCAATAGACTTATTGAATATATCAATGAGGTGAGATAATGAAAATTGATTTAGTTACTGCAGAAATTGGCAGTACAACAACTATAGTAACCTTATTTGATAAAATAGATACTAAAAAGCCTATTATTCTTTCTCAAGGAGAACATTACACAACTATTAATGAAGGGGATATAACAATAGGTATAGAACGAGCATTGAAAATTGCCGAGGAGCGTTTAGGAGAAAAGGTTGAATGGAATAAATTCCTTGCAACGTCCTCAGCCGCCGGCGGTTTGAAGATGACTGTTCATGGACTTGTATATGATATGACTGTAAAAGCTTCAAGAGAAGCTGCTCTTGGCGCTGGTGGTGTAATAAAATATATCACCGCTGGCAAAATGAGAAAATCCCATTTAAAAAAGATTCTTGAAATAAAACCAAATGTAATTTTTCTTGCTGGTGGTGTTGATTATGGTGAAGAAGAAACTGTATTACATAATGCCGAATTATTAAGGAATTTACCTATAAATGTTCCTGTAATTTACGCAGGAAATGTTGCTGTTGTTGATGAAATTAGAGAAATTTTTGAAGATAGTGGAAAAAAATTATATATTACCGAAAACGTATATCCAAAGGTTGATCAATTAAATGTTGAACCGGCAAGAAAGGTAATTCAAGAGGTTTTTTCTGAACATATTATCCACGCGCCAGGAATGGAAAAAATAGAAGAATATGTTGATGAAAAAATTATTCCTACACCTGCAGCTGTAATGAGAACTACACAACTATTAAGTGAATTATATAAAGATGTTTTAACAGTAGATATTGGAGGAGCAACTACAGACGTTGACTCTGTTACTGAAGGCGATCCAGAAATTCAAAGTATTATGATTAATCCTGAACCAGTTGCCAAAAGAACCGTAGAAGGGGATATGGGAGTATTTGTGAATGCACATACAGTAATAGAACTTATTGGCGAAAAAGAATTAAGAAAAAGATTTGAAAATTTTGATAAACTTGTTGAAGAAATTTCTCCATACCCCAAAACCATTGAAAATGAAAAGTTTATGGCAGCATTAGCTGAATATTGTTTTGTTGAAGGAATAAGAAGACACGCTGGAAGGAAAAAACATATCTATACACCTTTAGGGAGAAAAACTATTGCTCAGGGAAAGGATTTAACAGCTATAAAATATATTTTTGGAACTGGTGGTGTTCTTACAAGATCAAAATTCAATAAAACTATAATAAAATCAATTATCGGCCAACATAAACATCATCCTGATGAATTGTTGCCAAAAGAAATCAAAAAAATTGGTTATGATAAAAATTATATTTTCGCTCCTATTGGAGTAATTTCAACTATTGACAAAGAAATTGCTATTAATATATTAAAAGAAGATATAGAATTTTTTAATATTGATTGAAAAAACGCAAATACCCTGATATAATATAAATATAATAAAAATTCTATCAGGGGGCGAAATTATGAAAAAATTTCTTTTCTTATTTCTTGTTTTTGTATTATCGTTATTAGTATTTTCCGAAAAATTCTATCTTTTAAATGGTAAAGTTATTGAAGGTAAATTAGTACACTATTACAATGGTATATACGATGTGCAATTGAAAGATTCTTTAATTCAACTTAATGAGAAAGATATCGTAAAAATTATAATTCCAAAGCACATTGAAAAATATGTTTATCCTTTTATTGAAAAATCAAATGAATGGAAAATAGGAGGAAGAAGACAGGGCGGTAGCTTAATATATGTAGATACTGTGGATGGTAAAAAATGGTTAAGAATACATAAAGACGGTTTTTCTGAAAACAATTTATATAAAGATTTTAAACTTCCATATGGAAATAGAACACATGTTAATTTATCTGTTGATATGATGGGATTCACTTCAAGTACAAAAAGTACTGATGAAAAAGAATATTCTTTAGCAGGATTATTAATTGTTTTTATGGATAAAGATGGATATGAAGTTGGAAAAACATCATATGTATGGGGAAATAATTCCTATCCTTTTGAAAAACATAAATGGATTAATCGATTATATGCTACAATGTATACGCCATTTGAATTAAACTTTGATGTATCTAAATTTGCAAATGAAAAAGCTGATAAAATGAGAATTGTATTCTGGACATATTGTAGTAGTAATAAAAAGGATTTGGTTGCCGATTTATGGATTAAAAATTTCAACTTGATTTTATCGTATCCAACATTTGAAAAATAATCTCAAGTCTCCCTAACGGGAGGCTTTATTTTTAGAATATTATATTGAAGGGGGATAATATGAAAAATATCGAAAAATTTTTTAACACTATAAAAATTAACTTTGACATTAATAGATTACTTAAAAATGAAAATCAAAAAATAGCTGTAATGTGTTATGCTGAAAATGAATATGGTGAAGTTTTAATGCTTGAAAGATATAAAGAACCATTTGCAGGAAAATTAGTTCCGCCTGGTGGAAAAGTAAAGGATAATGAAGAGATTATTGAAGCAATGAAAAGAGAGTATATGGAAGAAACAGGTTTTAATTTAGAAAATATTGAACTAAAAGCATTTACTTCCGAAGAAGGTCCAGAACATTATAACTGGATATTATTTATATTTTTAGCGAAAATAAAGAAAGAACCTCTGCCAGAATGTAATGAAGGTATTTTAAAATGGATAAATAAAAAGCATTTTCAAAAAGAAAACTTAACGGATATAGATAAAAAGATTATTCCATATCTTTATGATGAAAAAGACTTTATTTATTTCTTTGAAATCAATTATGATGAAAATAAAAAAGCTCAAATAATAAATATTCAGGAAATAAAAAAGCCTTATTCTCCTTAGCTCTGGAATAAGGCTTTTTTTTTATTTTCCATATTTTTTAAATAAATAATTCATTATTATCCCGCTAAAAAACGCAAATAATATTATAAAGAAGTTTAACAACAAGACATATTTTACATCTAATAAGCTCAATGCAAGCGGCATCCATTGAATCTTAACTGACCATGCAGCAATTGTTGCTGCAACTACCCCAACACTTGCTCCTTCTCTTATTAGTTCAGCAAAGAAAGGATAAAATGCAAATGCTGGTCCAACCATCATTGTTCCAAAAACTACTCCTAATGACATTCCTTTTAATCCACTTTCATGGCCAATAAACTTTGATATAGTTTTCTTGGTTACTACTTCTGAAATGTATCCAGTTAAAAATGCAACACCAATTATTACCAATGAAAGATTTAATAATGTTTTTAATGCATAAATAACTCCATTTATCGCTTTATCTGGATTAATTATTATAAGAACAATTGCAATTATTAAAAGAATAAATTCCATCATGAAATTTTTTATAAATTGCTTCATATTATCATCTCCATAATAATGGAAATTATAATAATAGAAATAACTGCAAGAGTATTTCTAATCAATGTAAATTTTTTACCCAAATATTGAAATTCATAAGTTATAAACATTATCCCAAGCATAACCCAGGATAATAAAAACGCTGTTACAAGAGATACAGTTGCATTATTCTGGAAAAGATATTGGGCTATTGGATAGCCGCTGGCAGGTGGCCCCATCATAATTGAACCTGTAATTAATCCTGCTACTACTCCTTTTATACCTGAAAAATTCAATAAAAATTGTCCAACTTTGTCTGGAGCAAGAAAATTCTGCAACATTCCTATAATCAAAAATATTATGAATAACCTTAAAACATTTTGAATTAAGTTCTTCTTACCTTTCTTCAATGCCTTTTTAAACTTTTGTTTTTCATTTTTCCTCAATAAAGAAATATATAACCCCATAACAAATAAAACAAAAATTCCACCACTAATTATTGTACTCATACTATCATAACCCCTTAAAATATTTATTTATTATATCTATAGTTTTATCTATATCCTCTTTTTTAATCCAATAATGGGTTACAAACCTCCATATTCCCTCTTCTGGAGGATTAATTTTTATACCGTTTTTTCTCATATAATCAATAAAATCTATATTTTCAAAATCCCTGTTAATTTTAAAAAAGACCATGTTAATATGAACCTCTTCAACTATATTGATAAAATCAAATTCTTCAAGCTTTGATTTTAAATATTTGGCATTTTCATGATCTTCATCCAGTCTTAATCGCATTTTTTCAAGTGCAACAATTCCTGCTGCAGCAAGAATCCCCGCCTGTCTTAATCCACCACCCATAATTTTTCTTCTTTTTTTAGCTTTTTCAATAAAATCTTTGCTTCCAACTACTACAGATCCAACTGGAGCACATAATCCTTTAGAAAGGCAAAAGCTAACAGAATCGGCATATTTGGCAATTTCTGACGCTTCGACTTTTAAATAGGTCGCTGCATTAAAAATCCTTGCACCATCAAGATGAATGGGAATACTATATTCATCAGCTATTTTCCTTATTTCTTTAAAATTTTCCAGAAGTATTACTCTTCCATTGGAATGTGCATTCTCAAGACATATTAAACCCGTTTTTGGATAATGTATATCTTCTTCTTTTCTAATCTTTCTTAAAACCTCTTCAGGTGGTAAAGCACCTTTATCAGAATTCACAGTTCTTAACTGAACTCCTGCTATTATAGATGCTGCACCTGCTTCGTGCTGAACAATATGACAATCATCACCAACAATTACTTCATTACCGCGTTCACAATGTGTAAATAAAGAAAGTTGATTTCCAAAAGTACCGCTTGGCACAAAAAGCCCTGCTTCTTTTCCTAATATATGCGCTGCCATTTCTTCTAATTTTTTTATTGTAGGATCTTCTTCGTAAACATCGTCACCAACCTCAGCTTTACACATTGCTTCTCTCATTTCTTCTGTTGGTTCAGTTACTGTATCGCTCCTTAAATCTATAAACTTCACAAAAATTCCCCCTCAAAGTTATAAATGATTAACTAAATTATACTATAATTCTTATTGAAATGTCAAAAAATGGAGGTAATGGATTATGGTCGAAACACCGCCAATTGAAATAATTGAATATTTTAATGCTCCAATAGAAAAAGTATGGAATGTTTTTGTTAATGAAAATGGTTGGAGTCCATGGTTTACTGATAAAATGTATATGGAATTAAGAAATGAAGGTAAAATCACATTTTTATGGAAGCAATTAACCCTTGGTGAAATTGTGGAAGATGAAGGATATATTGAAGAAATAATAGATAAGCGGTTAATAATATTCTGGTGGTATAAAGAAGAAAGAGGATATCGTTCAAAGGTTGAAATGTCTTTTTCTAAAGACGAAAATAACGGAACCTGGCTTAAAATAATTGATTATACACAGGTATATACTCTCGATGAATTACAAATAAAATATGGTTGTGCATTAGGTTGGGGGCAAATGCTAAACCTTGCAAAATTATGGATAGAAAAAGGAATTACAATTATATAAGAAATTCCAGCTGAATTCTCAGCCAGAATTATTAAATTTTAAATATTAAGTTTAATTCCCTTTCCAGTCCTTCCACAAAATTTTTAATAATTTTATTTTTTTCTTCTGCCATTTTTTTAGCGGTTTTCGTATGCATTAAATCTCCTAATTTCAGTATTTTTTCATAAAAATGGTTTAGTCTTTCTTTTATATCACCACCATTTTTATGCATAAATACCCTTGCTATTCCAATATTTCCTAAAGCGTCAAGCCTATCTGCATCCTGTAAAATCTTTGCTTCAAGTGTTTCAGGAATTAAACCCTTGCTAAATCTGTGAACTTCTATACAATATTTCACTTCATTAACATATGGATAATTTATTTCTTTTAAAAATCTTTCTGCCCTCAAGGCCCCTTCTATTGCATGATCTTCAATTAATCCTTTTAATTCATCTGCTCTTGCAATATCATGTAAAAGAGCAGAAATTATCACAATTTCTTTATTGGCATTTTCATTTTCTGCTATAATTTCAGCATTTTTCGTTACCCTTAATATATGCCCAAAATCATGCGAATGTTCGTGCTCTAAGTTTAATACATATTCATATATCTTTTTTATATAATCCATTTATCTTCCTCCATAATATCTAACTCTTTTTTATAGATTATCCATTCATCTTGAAATTCAAACAATAACGGATGAACTTTTACCCCTTTATTAATTGCTTTATAGAATGTTTTAGCAAATAATTTATCGGTTTTAAAATTTGGAGAAAAAACTTCTGCTTTTGAAAATACTAAAATATAAACTTCTGTTTCATAACCTTTTTCTTTTAATTCAATTAATTCATTTAGATGTTTAGTTCCTCTTTTTGTTGGAGCATCTGGGAATAATGCAATTCCATTTATAGATAAAGTACATCCTTTTACTTCAATCCATGTTTTCTCATTACCTAAAAAATCTATTCTGCTATTATTGTACTTTACTTCTGCCTGTAATTTCTCAAACCTTTTTTCAAGCATTTTTTGAGCAATATATCTATGATACATTGAATTAACAAGTACATATTTATTATCTTTTTTAGCAGCAATTAAATCCCACTTTGTTTTTCTTTTTTTATTTGAGACAGATTTTATCAAAACCTCATTTCCAGAATATAATAACTCCTTTAATCTTCCTGGATCATGAACGTGAACTTCATGAATTTCATTGTTAATTTCAATTTTTGCAAGATACCTATTTGGTCTGTCAATAAAAGTTCCTGTTTGAAGACTTTCTATTTTTATTACTTTCATAAATTCCTCCTAACCGCTTTTTATAATATTATATCAAGAAAATATTTTTGTCCAAAATTAATATATTCATATTAATAAAAAAACACTATTTTATTAATAATCAAGAAAAGAAATTTTTTTATTATTATTGTAGAATGAATATGAAAACATATAGAAAGTGAGATGATTAAAAATGTCTAAAAAATTAACTCTTCACGAACTCTTTAAAACTATTTCAAATCAAACAAGAATTGAAATATTAATATCTATCCTTGATAATCATTTAACTACTTCAGATATAGCCAATAGGTTAGGCTATGATATTTCGACAGTGTATAGACATCTCACACATATGAAAAAAATTGGAATTCTAACTTCTTCAAGAAAAAAAGGTATTGAATATTTTGATTTTGCATCAACTAAAATATTTCGTATTTTAGAGTATGCCATTGAATTTGTTTCCGAAATAAATGGAACGGGAATAATTGATTGTTCTGATTCTACAATATGTCCATTTGATCAAAATAAATTAAATATAAAACCTGATATTATTCTTGATATGCGTGGAGAAATATGCCCTATCCCTGACATAAAAACAAGAAAAGTGCTTGAAAATATGGATAAAGATAAAATCTTATTGGTAATTGTAGATTATCCATTATCTGCAGAAAGGATTCCTATTTCGGTAACTAAAGAGGGCAATACTGTTTTGGGAAAAATTAGTGAATTTCCTGGTGAAATAAAGATATATATAAAAAAGTCCTGACAACCTTTAAATATATGTCAGGACTTTTTATTATTGGATATCTTTAAATATGTAAAGCCATTCCTTCAGCGTCTTCAAATGCTCCAAGTATTGTTTCTGTCAAAGTTGGATGTGGATGTATATCATTTGCAATTTCTTCAACAGTCAATCCATGTTTAACAGCAAGTACTCCTTCCATTATCATATCGGTTGCCGATGGTGATACTACTGCAAAACCAAGTACTTTACCTGTTTCTTTATCAGCAATAACCTTTGCAAATCCTTCCCTTTCTTCCATTGTTCTTGCTCTTCCATTTGCAGAAACAGGAAATTTCCCTATAACGATTTTTTCTGGATCGAGATCTTTTTCTTTTAAACCTGTTGAGGCTACTTCTGGTGATGAGAAAATTATTGATGGAACTGCTGAATAATCCATTTTCATTTCTTCGCCAGCTATATTATGAGCAGCAACAATTCCTTCAAACATTGCAACATGTGCAAGCATTATCTGTGCTCTTATATCTCCAATTGCATATACATTTTCTATATTTGTTCTCATTCTTTTGTCTGTAACAACACCTTTTTCTATTTTAACTCCAAGTGCTTTTACATCTTCTGGAATATATGGTCTTCTTCCAACTGCAAGTAATACTTTTTCACCTTCGATGATTTCCTCGCCTTTTTCTGATTCTATTGTTACTTTATATATTTCTTCTTTTGAAACTCCCTTTACCTTTGTCTTTTCAAGAACTTTTACACCTTTTTTGGTTAAAGCTTTTTTTACTTCCTGTGCAATATCTGCATCTTCAAATGGCAATATATGGTCTGCAAGTTCAACAATATATACCTTTTTTCCAAGCGAAGAGAAGAATGTAGCAAATTCAACACCAATGACTCCTCCACCAACAATAACTATACTTTCTGGCAATTCTTTCATATTATTAAATACATCATCACTTGTCCATATTCCTTCAACTTCGCTAAATGGTGGAAATATAGCTGGTACTGAACCATGGGCTAATACTAAATTTTTTCCTTCAATAACTTCTCCACTTTCTTCGATTTCTACATGATTTTTATCTTTTATAATAGCATTTCCTTTCATTACATCTATATTATTCTTTTTCATAAGATATTCTATACCTTTTCTTGACATTGTAATGGATTTATTCATGTGTTTTAGAATTCCTGCAAGATCATAAGACACATTATCTACTTTTATACCAAACTTTTTTGATTTACCTATAATATCTGAATAAAGATGTGCAGCAGTCAATATAGCTTTTGTAGGAATACACCCCTGATTTGTACATGTTCCCCCAAGATTATTTTTCTCAATAAGGGCAACCTTTTTCTCAAGTTGTGCCAATCTAATTGCTGCAACATATCCTCCTGGTCCTCCACCTATTACAATTGCATCATACATCCTTACCCCTCCTAACCTTTTATATTCAGATATAATTTTATCCTTTTAAAAAAAATACTTATTAACCTTTAGATTAACAAAAAATAAACTCTTAAAAAAATAGGGGAGTTATTAGCTCCCCAAAAATTACTTTACTTATCCAATAAACTTTTCCTGTTTTTCTATAACTTCAATCAAACCGTTATAATCTACCAGCTTTACATTTGCATCTTCATCAGAATATCCTCTCGCATTAAAATCTTCTTTTAATAATACTACTTCTGCATCTGTTAATTTTTTTAAATTTTCAAAATTCCAGTATATTCCGTTTTGTATTAAAACTATTGTATCATCGTTTTTTGCACTTTGAATCTTAAGTCTTTCTACAGGATGATCTATACCATATTTAACCATAATTAAGGCCACAATAACCACCTCACATAAATATTACGTAATCAAAATCATGAAGGAAATCAGATAAATCTTCTTCTGATATCATTTGAACCTGATAATTTTCATCTATATTTTTCACATGATATCTTTCAACATCTTCTTTTAATGCATATACAGGTGTTTCATATCTTTTTATAAATCGTTGAACAATTTTTATTGGCAATAACCCCAGTGATTCTGGTTTAGTGTCGGCAGATATACCTGTTACTGCTTCTTTCATAACCATTACAGCTGGTTCTATATCTTCACCATACATACCAAATGCTGTTCTAAATGCTTCGTTTATCCATATACTTCCTACAGGAGATTGATAGACTACAAACAATACTTTTTTATCCATTATTTTCACCTCACGCCATAAAGCTTATGAATCTATCGCTTTCATATATTAATTCAGCAAGTTCTGGCAATCCACTTGGATTAGAACCTTCAACAATCATATCCTTTGTAATGCCTCTATAATCCATACAAATTCCACAAATTTCAACTCTTCCACCCATATCTACAACTTCTTTTAATAATGAAGGTATTTTCCTATCACTTCTAACGGGTTTTATTTTATCGTTTGAAGCTATTGCAGAATCACAGAATAAGAAAATTGTCACCTCATGCCCTTTATTCAAAGCAGCTTTTGCTATATTTATAGCAGAATCTATATCCTGATAAGTATATGGTTGAACCATAACCTGTATAGCTATTTTCATATTATTGCCTCCTATATCTATATTCTTATAATCAAGAGCAGCCTCCACCAGTTGTTCCAGGTAATCCTCTTCTAATTGGATATCTTTTGTTTTTCCATGCAGTAAATCCACCTGAAACGCTTAATACATTGTATCCCATTTCTTTCAATGTTTTAGCTGCTAAAATTGACCTTCCTCCGGATTTACAATATACAACTATAATCTTATCTTCTGTATTTTTCACAAGCGATGCAATTTTAAATTCCAATAATCCTCTAGGTATCCAATGTGCATTTGGAATATGTCCAGCTTCAACTTCATTTGCTTCTCTAACATCAAGGAATATATATTTTGAATCTTTTGATTTATATATCTTAAATGCTTCTTCAACACTTATTTCCTTTACAACAGCTTTTGCATCAGCAATAAAATCTTTAGCTGTTTTTACCTTAATTTCTGCTGTTAATGTTGTTATCAATAATATCAATACCAATAATGCCAATAAACCCTTTCTTAATTTCATAATTCCACCTCCATAGATTTATAATAATTTATAAAAATAATTAATCCCTTTCATAAAGCCAGTAATAACCAGCCCAGTTTCCAAGAAAAAAGAATATTGTTGTTAAAATAGAACCTATAGCAAGGTGTGAAAATCCTGTAAGGAAATGTCCAATATTACAGCCACCTGCCAAAACAGCTCCAAATCCCATTAAAATTCCACCAAGAGCTACCTGTCCAAACACTTTTGGATCTCTTGGTGCTCTAAATTTGAATTCTTTGCGAATTAATGCGCTTACTAAAGAACCAAAAATAATTCCAAGAATAAACATTCCAGACCAGCCTATATATTTACCGCCTATAAGATAATTCATTAAACTTACCCAGCCACCAGTAATTCCAAGACCATATGTTTGTTTTGTTAAATATCCTAATGCAGAAACAATTACTGTAAGGATACCCAACAATTTCCAGTTCCATGCTGAATCTGGCCTTTCAGTAGTTTTTGTTTTCCAGAGAATATACCATACAATTACCGCAAAAATTATTGCTGGTATCCATGGATTTACCTTTAAAACAGTTGCAATTGTTGGTCCAACAGCGTCATATGCATAATATTTCCCATCACCTTCAACAGTATATACCGGACCTTTTAATAACGAAATTAAAGGTTTTAAAAAGCTTGCTTTAGATGCTGATGCAAATATTGCATAAAATAATGCAGCAATCCACGCGCTTATCATTCCTTCTCCGGTTCTATATGTAACACCACTTGCACATCCACCTGCTAAAACCATTCCAAACCCAAAAATTAAACCTCCAAGTATATTTCCAAGTGGTGCAAATGCGAGCGGATGTAATTGTATTAAACCAAATTGAGCCATTGCAACAAACACAAGTGAATTAATAGAAATTGCCAAAAAAATAGCTTTCATCAAATAATTGTCACCAAAAAACTTAACATCTCTAATTGCTGAGTTAAAACATAAACGCCCTCTTTGTAAAATATAACCAAATAAAAGTCCTACTCCCAATCCAAAATAAATTTCATATTGATAAAGAATATCAAGGAATCCGTCCATTTTTAATCATCCTCCTATAAGGAATTATTTCACTTTTATGTAAATTTTCCATTCGCTATTACCAGCTTCTTTAACCTCTAATACTTCATGCCCTAGTTTTTTCACAGTTTCCGGAATCCTTTCAACTGACATTGCATAATCAATTAAAACCTCTAAAATTTCACCTGATTTCATTTTTTTTAATGCCCTTTTTGTTTCTACATCTGGCACCGGACAAACTTCTCCTCTTACATCAATTGTTTTTGTTACTTCATAATTTGCCATAGTAACTCCCTCCTTATTTTTAGTGATTTTATTCACTTTATATATAAAATACACTTTCATTTTTTACCAAATTTTAAAATTACTTTTTTCACATTTATTATATCTATTTATTGTTAAATAAAAATTTCTATTTTTTTACAAGTTGGTAATAATGAAAAATATTATTTAGATATCTTATTTATCCTTCCTAATTTTTTATTTTTATTTTTCCTTCATTTTACATTAACATTATTAATTTATAATATATCCGGATATCCGGATATTTAGAAAGAGGTGTTTTAATGTTAGAAGAGTTAATGAAAATTCTTGCCGATAAAACCCGTTTACGTATTTTAAATCTTTTATTTTATAGGCCACATTGCGTTTGTGAATTAACTAAAATTCTTGATTTACCTCAATCTACTGTTTCAAGGCATATTTCAAAGATGCGACTAATTGGAATTATTATGCCAAAAAAAATGGGAACTCTTACAAAGTATTCTATTAATGATAAAATAGCAAATAAATTCATTTTTTTTAATTACTTAAAACATGATCTTTTTAACGAATACTCTGAAGATATAGAAAGAAGTAAAGAATATGTTGTCTTAGATAATAATTGCAATCTTTAATATTTCAAGGAGGTAGTTATATGAATGCTAAAGAATTTCAACCATCATGGTTTGCTGGCATTATGGGAACAGGTATTTTTTCTATCACTTCTTTGATTTTTTCACAATACTTTTCCTTTCTAAGATCGTTTTCTTATTTCCTTTTCTATCTCAATATTCTCTTGTTTATCATTTTTTTATCTTTATGGATTGTGAAATTTTTTATTTTTAAAAAGGATTTTTTAAAAGATTTTTATCATCCGCTTGTTTCCAACTTTTTCTCAGCTTTTGGTGCTGCAATGCTTGTTATATCAGCAAATATACAAATGTTGTTTAATAATTCTTTTTCATTTTCGTTTGGATTCTGGATTGCAGGTACATTTTTTACTATTTTATTCGGCATCATAACTCCATTTATTATGTTTAAAGAAAACCATATAAAACTTGATCACATTTGTCCAGCGTTTTTTATTCCGCCAGTTGCTTTTATTGTTATTCCAATTCCAGGAAGTTTTTTTATTAATCATTTTCAGGGTTGGGTAAATGATTTTATTATTTTTATCAATTACTTTAGCTGGGGAACAGGTTTTTTTCTATTTTTAATAATGTCTGCAATTTCAATGTACAGATTTATTTTACATCATCCATTACCAAATATTATGGCACCAACTATATGGGTTAATCTTGGTCCTATCGGTGCTGGAACAACAGCGTTAATTAAACTAACAAAAGCATCTAATTTTATTATTTCAAAAGATGTTTTTTATGGATTTTCATTTTTATTGTGGGGTTACGGTATCTGGTGGTTGCTAATGGCTATTTCTTTAACTATATATTATTCTAAAAAAATGAAGATACCTTTTACTTTATCCTGGTTTGCTTTTATCTTCCCTACTGGGGCTTACATAACAGCAACTCATACAATATCATTAATATTTAAAATTAAATTTATAGATTATTTTGGATTTATTATTTATTTCCTTTTAGTATTTTTCTGGTTTGCAACTTTCTTTAATTTATTGAATAAAAAAACGGGCAATTCATAACGAATTGCCCGTTTTTTTTATTATATTTCGTGAATTAATAATCCTGATCTTAGTTTTGGTTCAAACCATGTTGATTTGGGTGGCATTGTTTTATTATCATCAGCAACAGCCATTAATTCTTCTATTGATGTTGGATACATGGAGAATGCAACTTTCCAATTTTTACCGTCAATCCAATCTTCTAAAGCTTTTACTCCTCTAATTCCACCAAGGAAGTGAATTCTTGGATCTTTTCTTGGATTTTCAATTCCAAGTATTGGATCTAATAAATAATTTTGAAGAATATAAACATCTAACTGTTCCACAGGATCATTTTCATTAACTATTTCTGGTTTTGCTTTTAATACATACCATTTTTTATTAATATACATTCCAAATTCGTGTCTTGATTTTGGTTTATATGGTGATTCTGGTGCTTCTGAAATTTCGAATTTTTCTTCTACTTTTTTCATAAATTCTTCGTCATTTAATCCGTTCAAATCTTTAACTACTCTATTATAATCAAGGATTTTTAATTCGTCATGCGGGAATACAACAGCCATAAAGAAGTTGTATTCTTCATTTCCTGTATGCGCAGGATTTTTTGATTTTAATATTTCCTTTGTTCTTGAAGCTGCAGCTGCTCTGTGATGACCGTCAGCAATATATAATGCTTCAACGCTTTCAAATGCTTTTTGTAATTTTTCTATTAATTCTTCATCTGTTAATACCCATAATTCATGATGAACTTCCTTTTCATCTGTAAAGTCATATATTTTTCTTGCTGCTTCAATCCCTTTGTTTATTAAATCCTTTATTTCTTCTTTTGATTTAAATGTAAGGAATACTGGACCTGTTTGTGCTTCTAAAATCATTATGTGCTTTGTTCTATCGTCTTCTTTATCCTGTCTTGTTAATTCATGCTTTTTAATTAAACCTTTTTGATATTCATCAACAGAAAATGTTGCAAAAATTCCTGTTTGAGAATGCCCCTGCCATGTTTCTCTGTATAAATATAATGCAGGTTTTTCTTCTTCCATTAAAACTCCTGTTTCTTTAAATTTATCAAGATTTTCTTTTGCTTTTTTATACACAACTTCACTGTGTGGATCTATATCTTCATTGAATTCTACTTCTGCCCTTGTAACTCTTAAAAAACTGTTTGGATGTTTTGAAACTATTTCTTTTACTTCTTCTTCTTCTAAAACATCATATGGGGGACAGGAAAATTCCTCTACCATATTTTCTACAGGTCTTAAACCTTTAAATGGTCTAATCACTGACATTTTGACTCCTCCTTTAATAAATTTTGTTTTAAAATCGTCTTTATTATAACAATTCTAATGATTATAAACAACCTGATTATTTTAAAAAACGCTATTTTAAAGAAGGAATATGGGGAATTATTAACTAAAATCTTTCAGTTGCATAAGTATGAAAAATTTTTCAATTAGATAATTCCTTTTTCTTTCAACTCTTGAAAATATTTATCCTGTTTTGGAAACATTATTTTTTTATCTTCTTCATTTATATGATCATATCCACATATGTGTAATATTCCATGAACTAAAATATAAAAAAATTCTTCTTCAAAGGTATTATTAAAGTCTGGAGCCTGTTCTTCAATCCTTTCAACAGATATCATTATATCTCCAATTATTTCTTCATCTAATCCATATTCAAAGGATAATACATCTGTTGGTCCTTTCTTGTTTCTATATTCTTCATTATACTTAGCAATTTCATTATTATCTGTAATTACTATATTTAATTCATAATCTCCTTCGCCTATTTCCTTTAATAATACATATTTTGACACTTCTTCAACTTTTTTTTCATCAATTTTTTTTAAATCTTGATTGTTAATTACATTAATTTTCATTTTTATTCCCTTCCTTCAATAATTCCTGCGGAATTTCCGGATAACTAATTCTGGAATGATTCATATTCAGTATTGTTTCTATCATTGAGTCCTTTATTTTGTTTATTTCAGACAAGGTTAAACCGCAATCATCAAGTTGCCCTTCAAAAAAGAGGTCCTGTATCAGTTTATCAAACCTTTCCGATAAAGTCTTTTTATTTAACTCTTTCATGCTTCTTGTAATTGCTTCTATATTATCCGCAATCATTAAAATAGCAGATTCTTTAAATTGTGGAATTGGTCCTGGATATCTGAACTCCTCTGCTGGAATATTCAATTCCTGTTCAAGATTCTTATGGAAGAAATATCTTTTTATTCTTGTTCCGTGATGTTGTGCTATTAAATCTTCAATGAGTATAGGTAATCTATATTTTCTTGCCAGTTCAATTCCATCTGTAACATGTTTATTCAAGATAATAGCACTAAGTTTCGGATTTATTTTATCATGCGGGTTTATACCTTTTTGATTTTCGGTAAAAAACAATGGTCTTAAAGATTTACCTATATCGTGAAAATATGATCCAACTCTTAACAAAACAGGATTTGCATTTATCGATTCAGAAGCACTTTCAACAAGATTTGCAATAATCAAACTATGATAATATGTTCCTGACGCATTAAATGATAATTTTCTTAATAATGGATGATTCAAATTCCCCAATTCCAACAATCCAATATCGGAATATATTCTTGTTATATATTCAAGATATGGCAACACTCCAAGAATTAATAACATTTGTATAAAATTAGAAAAACTTATTACAGGAATAGCCTCATAGTCAAATTGATAATATAACAGATAAGAAATGATCTGGACTATTATAGCCGAAAAAGCGGGAATTATAATCCTTACCCTCGAATAAAGATTTTTGCTAAAATATGCTGCTACATTCCCTGTAATAAATAGAATAATAAATAACTTAAACGATGAACCAAGTAAAAGTGCAAAATAAAAAGAAAAGCCTAAAGATATTAATAATCCCATATAAAAATCCATCATCAAGGTTATCATTACAGTAACAAAAACAGGTGAAATTGCCGGATCCGAATAATATTTTAAAGCTATTATATTTAACACTATACCTATATCAAGTACAGTTAAAAATGTTGCCCAATAATTTTTAGGATGTAATTTGAATTTTTTATTTTTATTCATAAAAAACTCTATTATCCCAAACCAGAAAGGGATAAGTATCAAAAGGGAATTATACAAAAATTCTATGGTTACATTTTTCCATAAAAATATTTCAGAAAATATAGATAATATTGAAAAATTAAGTACTATTATCACTATTTTTAACTTATTAAATTTTTTCATTTTTCTTCACCTTGATTTTCTCAAAATTATCATAGGCTTTTATAATTTCTTTAACCAATGGATTTCTAACAACATCATTTTCAGTTAATTCTATAAATGAAATCCCATTTATATTTTTTAATATTTTTTGAACAGCTAAAAGTCCTGAATCCTTTTTGTTTTCAAGATCTATTTGTGTAATATCTCCTGTAATAACAGTTTTTGAATTAAATCCTATCCTGGTCAAAAACATTTTCATTTGATAATATGTAGTATTCTGCGCTTCATCAAGAATAATATATGCATTATTCAAAGTTCTTCCTCTCATATATGCCAATGGTACCACTTCTATAATTCCTTTTTCTTTATATTCAACTATTCTATCTGCTGGCATAAAATCCATTAACGAATCATAAAGCGGCCTTAAATAAGGATCAACTTTTTCGTATAACGTTCCTGGCAAAAAACCTAATTTTTCACCTGCTTCAACTGCAGGTCTTGTTAATATAATTCTCTGTATTTGACCTGTTTTTAAAAATTCAACCGCCATAGCTACTGCAAGATATGTTTTCCCCGTTCCGGCTGGTCCTATACAAAAGACTATATCATTTTTTTTCATTGTGTTTATATATAACGACTGTCCGTGTGTTTTTGCCTGAACTCTCATTCCACTTACTGTAGTATTTACAACACTTTTATATGATTTAGATTCATTTTTTTGAATTGTATTTTTATTATTTTCATATAATGAAGTTATATATTGAAATTCTGTCCAATCAAGCAAATGTCCATTTGAGGTTATATCTATTATTTCCTTTAAAATGCTTTTTACCCTTTCAATATTGTTTTTTTTATTTCCTACTATAACAATTCGATTATTTAAATAGCTAATCTCAACATCAAATTTGTTCTTTAAATATTTTACCCTATTATTATAAGTACCGAAAAGTTCTATAATTTCTATGTCATCCGGTATATTAATAAACTCTTTAATAAAATATCACCTCACAATTAGCTTAATATTTATGTTCATAATCAACTATTGACAATGGTTTTCCTGTTTTCAAATATGATTTAATACTTTCAATAGTATAATCTATACCTGCTGTTGTTGCATGAAATGAATAGCCACCTACATGCGGAGATAAAACAACATTATCAAATTCCCATATAGGATATTTTGAAGGATACACATTTTTATTTTCTTTTGTTGGATAATTAAACCATACATCCAAAGCTACACCTTTTAAAATTCCTTCTTTAAGAGATAAATATAACCCTTCTTCATCAATTAATTTCCCTCTTCCAATATTTATTATATACTTATCTTTCATTTTCATAATCCGTTCCTTGCTCAAAATATTAAATGTTTTTTCAGTTAACGGAAGAGTTAAAAACAACATTTCGCTTTGTTCAATTATTTCATCAACATCATAATAAACTTTATCAACATTTTCTGGAATATAATCAATCTTTTTGTTTTTTAATATATGAATTTCAGTATCAAAAGGTTTTAAAAACCTGGCTATATTTTTACCAATTTCTCCAAATCCAAGTATTCCTATTTTCATTCCTTGAATTGAGTGCCATGATTCAAAAATCGATTCTCCAACTGTAAAACCATGCCATACTCCATTTTTTAAATCTTCATGAAATGGAATAACTTTTCCAAGAAGAGCTAAAGCTAAGGCTACAGCTCTTTCAGCGACATATTTCCCATTCCCATGAGCATTTGAAACAATAATATTCTTTTCTTTTAATATTTCCAAAGGTAATTGTTCAACACCAGCAAAAGGAACAAAAATTATTTTAAGCTTTTCTGCTATTTCTAATTCTGTTTCATTTATAAATCCACCTATTATTGCTTCAGCATTTTTTAATGATATTTCTTTATTTTTTTGAGGAAATATTATTTCTATTTCCGGGAATTCCTTTTTTAATTCTTTCAATTTTTCATCCCAGTAACTATTAAATTGATGCAAAAACAGGATTTTCAAAAGAATTCCTCCTTTTTTAGAAGTACTTTATTCTTTTTCCAATAATATTTTCTATATCCTTTTTATATATTCTTATAACAACCCATGCCATTCCTTCATTCATATCAAATCCCTGATTTATTTCCTGGGCACCTTTTATTAAACCATATAATTTTGATTCAATTTCTTTGTTTTGCATAACGAAATCTTTTACAGTTGTACTGGAATCAATATATGTCCCATAAACATATTCCACTGCTTTTGTATATGCATCCTGCCTTGCAGCCTCAAGAGCTGCAAGTTTTGCCTGTGCTTCATGAGGAAAAGTTTTGTAATCAATAATTCCAAATCCTTTAAAATCATGATATGAAGTATTCTTTTCCATATCAGGTTGAGCAAATATACCACTATTTGTAGCTCCACATGAATTAAATGTAATTACTATAATAAATAATGCCAGAATAAAATATAATCTTCTTTTCATACCAACACCTCCCATTTTCCATATACAGTACATATTATACCATATATTTTTCATATAAAAATGGCTAATCTCAGACGAGATTAGCCATTTTATTATTCTTTTAACTTTTCAATTTCCTCTTCAACCTCTTTGGCACCCTCTTCATAATACTTTTCTTCATCAGGTGCAAGTTCTTTCAATAACCTTAAAAATTCTCCTGCGTGTACTCTTTCTTCATTGGCAATATCAATAAGAACTTCTTTTGCCAATTTGTTATCCGTAGATTCTGCAAGTTGCATATACATTTGAACTGCCTCATATTCTGCTGCAACCATGAATCTAATAGCCCTTACCAATTCTTCATGAGATAATTTCTTATCCTTTTTTAATCCAGAAAATGGATTTGCAAATTCAGGCATATTATCCCCCCCATCATGTAATAACCCATAGATTTTTCTATAAAAATCATTTATAATAATTCACTATTTTTTCAATATCATCTGTAATTACAGCATCTATATAACCATCTAAATTTTCTAATGTTTTAATATCATTTAATGTCCATATTACAATATGCAACCCAATCTCAGAATATTTTGATATTAATGTTTTAAAATTATCTAACCCCAACATTTCAATTCCTTCAACTGGAAGGTTTAAAGAATAAAAATTAAGCTCTTTGTGTAAGCCCATTATTTTTTCTATTCTCTCTTTATCTTCAATTAATAGTCCAAGATCTATATCTTTATCAAGATTTCTTAAACGTCTCAAACTTTCAATTTCAAATGAAGAAAATAGAACTCTATCAAACGCATTAAAACTTTTAACAACATTATATGCAAGCTCAGAGGCATCTGGATCTTTTATTTCAACATTAATATATGCATATTCTGGTAATTTTACAAAAACCTCTTCAAGCGTAGGAACTGGCTCTCCGTCTATTTTTATTTTCATTATTTCTTTCGAAGTCATTTCTCTAATTTTTCTTTTATCACCTGTGATCTTTTCAAAGTTATCATCATGATGAATTATTAAAACATTATCTGAAGAAAGGTGAACATCAAGCTCCACACCATCTCCACCATATTCTATAGCTTTTAAATAAGCTAAAATTGTGTTTTCTGGATATTTACTCCTATATCCTCTATGACCAAGTATTACAGGTCTATCTTTCATCTTTCTTCCTCCTTTAATTTTATGTGTTGCTTTATATTTTTCAATATCTGAAAATATTTTATTATAATTAATTTCATCGTTAAATTTATCATATACCATTGATAATGAAATAATTATAGAAAAAACAATAGTTATGATCTTTAAAAATCTCACAATTTCACATCCTCATATATATTATACTATATATTACTTGATTTTTAATGAAGATTTATTGTAAAATAGAATATATAAATATTTTTATATGAAATAATCAAATAAAATAGATTGAGGAGGAATAAAAATGATTTATAAGCTAGAAGTTACAAGAAACAAGCTCTTAAACCTTATGGATATGGCATCAAAAGCTGTGGCTAAAAAAACAACAAACCCTGTATTATCTGGATTTAAGTTTTCTGTTAAGGATAACAATTTACACCTTTACGCAACAGATTTACAAACTTCTTTTCATGGTGTTTTAAGTAACATATTATTTGAAGAGGTTGAAAAAATAGACAATGAATTATTCGGAGAAGAAAGCGTTTCAGCTGATGCTGTTGAAAATGAAAATTTTGAAGTTATTGAAACCGAAGAAGAAAACAACACATTATTTTCCCCTGAAGAAATAAAGACTGATTCAACTTCTTTAAAACCTGAATTTGTAGTTGATGCTACAAACTTTGTAGATATTATAAGAAATTTAAATTATGAAAATATTAATATCTATATTGAAGGAAAAAACATTAAAATTATTGCTGGAAAATCTGAATTTGTAGTTCCAACAATGGATCCTGAAGATTTTCCGGAAATAGTACCAAATAAAGTTGAAGAAGGAATATTTACATTTGAAAAAACTAAATTATTAGCTATGATTGAAAAGGTTATTTTTTGTGCATTAAAAAGCTCTGAAAATATTTCAAAAAATTTAAATGGTGTTTATTGGGACTTTAGAGAAGGTGGTTATTTAACTCTTGTTGCTGCAGATGGTTATAGATTAGCACTTGCTGAACTTTCATTAGATACAGTAAATATGCCACCATCATTTTTATTATCTCTAAAAAGTATGGAAGAACTCGTAAATGTTTTAAAGAGCTCAAAAACCGAAAACATAGAACTTTTCTTTGATGGTTCCAGGGTTCTAATATTCCTAGAAGACGATAAGGTAGAAATAATCTTAAATGTCGTTGATGCACCTTTCCCGGATTATATAAATATAATTCCTCAGGCATTTAAAACAAAAGTTATTGCGTCAACAGATTTATTCCTTAATGTTTTAAAAAGAGTTTCAATTGCTGCAAAAAATGATCAGGTAAAAATAGAAATAAAAGATAGTATTATGGAATTATCAGCGAAATCACCTGATGTAGGTCTTGCTGTTGAAGAATTAGAAGTTGATAAAGAAGGTGAAGATATATTAATAGCTTATTCTCCAAAATATCTAAGAGAGGCTATTGACCATATTGCAACCGCTGAGGTTGAATTTAATATTACAAGTGAAAGCTCACAAACAATGATAAAACCTGTTGGCGATGATTCATACATGTATATAGTTATGCCAGTGAGGTTACAATAATGTTCAGAGTTGGTTTTGGATATGATGTACATCCTTTTGAAAAAGGCAAAAAATTATATCTTGGCGGCATTGAGGTAAATTCTGATTTAGGATTAAAAGGGCATTCCGATGGGGATGTCCTTATTCATTCTATAATTGATGCATTACTTGGGGCATGTGGATATGAAAATATAGGAGAGCTTTTCCCTGAAACTGAAGAATATAAAAATATAGACAGCAAAATTCTATTAAAAAAAACTATGGAAAAACTTTCAAATATCAAAATAATCAATATAGATACCACCGTTGTTACTTCTTATGTAAAGATAAACAAATATAAAACGGAAATGAAAGAGCTTTTATCAAAATTAATGAGAATTTCACCTTCCCAAGTTAATATAAAAGGAAAATCAGGAAATTCGCTTGGAATCGGCGGCAAAAATGAAGGTATAGAAGCTTATTGTGTTGTATTAATTGAGTGTGGTGAATAAATTGGATTATAATCATATTCATGATTTTATAGATTTAGATTATAAAAAGTGCATAAATATACAAAAATCTTTAATAAATCAAATTTCACTAATTCCTTTGTCAAAGGAAGTTAATGTGGTTGCAGGAGTCGATCTTTCGTTTTATAAAGAATTTGGATTGGCAATTATAGTAATAATAGATAAAAATTTCAATGAGTTAGAAGTAAAATATCATTATCAGGAAATTGAATTTCCATATATACCTGGATTATTGGCTTTTAGAGAATTACCTGTCTTTTTAAACGCATGGAAAAAAGTCACTATAAGACCTGATATTGTTTTTTTTGACGGTCATGGAATTGCTCATCCAAGAAAAATGGGAATTGCTACTCACGCTTCATTTTTTATAGAAATTCCGACTATTGGTATAGCAAAATCAAAATTATATGGTAACTTTGATGAACCTGGAAATAATAAAGGTGATTATTCATATATTTATGATAAAAAAGACAAAAAAATTGGCTGTGTTATTAGAACGCGTGAAAAAACAAAACCTGTTTTTGTTTCACCGGGGAATTTCATTACAATAGATGAAGCCAGATATTTTGCTTTAAAATTTTCTACAAGGTATAAACTCCCTGAACCAACAAGATTAGCACATTATTACTCTCAAAAAATTAAAAATGAAATCTTTCCAAGGAGGAATGCAAATGGAAAAATTTGAACTTGAAGTGCTTGAAGTAAAAGGTGAAAAAATTGAAACATGGAAATTCAAAGTTAATACTGACGATAAAGAGTCAATTTCTGCTTTAAAAGAAATTGTGAATTATATAAATGGAACTGATAAAAAAATGGTTATAGACCCTATTGATACAGTATGGACTTATATCTATTTATATCCAACCAATGTATTTACCGAAGAAGATAAAGACTTCTTTAAAGAAAAAATAAATGTAATAGTAAAATAGCAGCCATTTCAGGCTGCTATTTTTATTAAATTTTACCTATTGGTGCAAGATAAACCACAAACTCATCTTTACCATCTACTTCAATTAATTTATCCATTAAATCCTGATCATACGCAGCAACTGCACATGTCCCACAATTTATTGATTCAGCAAGTAAATATAAATTTTGACATACATGTCCTGCATCAATAGAAATTGTCTTATGAGCCTCGTTTTTGTACTTCCATTCTGTTCTATAAGGGATTGCACTCCAAACAAATACAACAGCACTCTCTCCTATAAACCTTTGGCCTAATGTAGCTTCTATAATCTCTTCTCTTAAGTTTTCAAATTTTATTGGGAGTAATTTATGTTCTGTGGATATATATCTATAAATTCCTTTTTCCAATCCTTTAACATTAAACACAACAATATATGTTTCAAGAGGATGTGTAGCTCCTGCAGATGGAACAGTTCTAAAGGTTACTTTATCCTTTACCACTTTTTTTACACCTTGCGTATAAAACAACATATAGGATAATTCTTCCAGACTAATAGGTTTATCTTTATATCTTCTGCGACTCTGCCTATTAAACAATAAAGAAATGAAATCATTATTTATCGGTTTAAAACCTTTTATGTCTGGTAAATTTATTAATTCCGTATCCTGAGGATATGGTTTTATATATGGAGGATTTTTAATTCCCTTTTTTCTATCTGGCAAATCCACTTCAAGATTCTTCCAATTCGATTTTAAAACCTCTCTTCCGCATTTCATCTTTCTTCCCTCCCTTAACAAATTCATTGTTGTTATTTATATTATATCAGATTATTATAATATAAAAAAGTTGTTTGTTTTCCTAATTTTATGGTAAAATAATATATATACATTTTCTGGAGGTGAAAATATGAAAAAAACAATTTATCTTGCTGCTGGTTGCTTTTGGGGAGTAGAAGATTTATTTAAAAAATTAGATGGTGTAATGGATACTGAGGTTGGATATATGGGTGGAAAAACAGAAAATCCCACATATGAAGAAGTATGTACAGGAAGAACAGGACATGCAGAAACTGTAAAAGTTATATATGATAATGAAATTATCTCAACAGAAGAATTATTAAAATATTTTTTTGAAATACATGATTTCACTGAAATAAATAGACAGGGACCTGACATCGGAACACAATATAGAAGTGTTATATTTTACACCGAAGATGAGCAAAGGGAATTGGCTGAAAAAATTATATCTATTTTACAGTCAAAATATGATGTAGCTACAAAAATAGAACAGGCGAAAGAATTTTATTCTGCTGAAGATTATCATCAGGACTATTATGAAAAAACAGGAAAAAAACCTTACTGCCATTACAGAAGAGAAGAAATTACAAAATTTTTTATTTCTTTATAATAAAAAACTGTACCCTGAAATATAAGGGTACAGTTTAACTTGCTGTTTGATCATGAATCTTTTCTGCTTCTTCAAAAACTCTTCTTATATCATCAATTCTTCTTTTTAAGACAAGATTCCCTGTAGTTAATTCCTTTTCTATTTTCTTTATAGCCTGACTTACAGTGGAATGATTCTTACCAACAAAAGACGAAATTTCCTTTACTTTCATCTTTCCATAATTTTTTAATAAAAAGGTTAAAACCTGACGCGCTTCAGAAATTTCCTTCTTTCTGGTAGTGCTAAACAATTGATCTCTTGTAAGATTATATTCTTTTAATACAGACTCCAAAATAAGATTTTTCTTTAATACAGCTAAACTCTCTTTATTTTCCATAGCAATTTTCTTATGTCTTTTTAATGAGCTATACAATTTCTTCACAGTTTCAACATTTATAGGCTCCCCAGTAACCTTGCTATGGAAAAAGAGATTTAAAATTAAACCTCTTAATTTTCTTAAATTATTATCTATGTTATCTACCAAATATGTAACAACATCATCGGAAATATATAAAGAACTCATCTCTGCCATTTTCTTAGCAATTCTTAACTTTGTTTTTTTATCAGGCTCATTTACATTAACAACCAATCCCATTTCAAATCTACTTATTAACCTTGGATGAAAGGTTGCCAATTCTTCAGGCGTTCTATCAGAACAGATAATAATTTGTTTTCCAAGATTAAATAATGTATTAAATGTATGGAAGAGTTCTCCCTGAGCCATGTCCTTTCCTATTAAAAATTGAACATCATCAATTAATAAGATATCAACCTTTTTTCTATAACGTTCTCTAAAATCATCCATCTGTTCTTCTCTTAAAGAACGCATCATATCATTCATAAACTCTTCTGCTGTTACATACATAACCTTTAAATTTGGAGATGTTTCCATAACTTTATTACCAATAGCATGTAATAAATGCGTTTTTCCTAAGGCAACATCGCCATATATAAACAATGGATTGTATTTCCCTGGATTATTCGCTACCTCTAACGCAGAATAATATGCCACTCTGTTAGATTCTCCAACAACAAAATTTTCAAATGTATATTCAGGATTAAAGTCGGATAATTTTAAAGGTCTTTCCTTGATTAATTTTCCAGCTGGTTTATTCTTATTTTGGTCAGCTGGTATAAATGTAAATTCAACCTTTACTTTTTTAGAAAGAATTTCAGAAAGCGTATCCGACACAAGATTACCATATTTCTTTGCTACGAAATCTTTTATAAAAAGATTTCCCATTCCTATTATTACCCTATCTCCCTGTATATCGAGAATCTTGGCAGAGGTAAACCATTGATCCCAGGTAAGTCTATTTATTTTCGATTTCAATTGCTCCAACAGTTCTTCCTTCGACACAACAATTACCCCCTGACCAAAAAATAAAAATAATAAAACGAGGTGCACTATATAGGATATCAGATTTAACATACTTAATCAAGAAAAAATTTCATGAACTTTGTTGAGATTTA